>WGNG01000011.1 GCA_016124675.1 Alphaproteobacteria bacterium | reverse complement strand
CCTCCTTCGTGCTCACACCGGCATCGTGCTCGCGCAGCATGCCGATAATCTGCTCTTCCGAATAACGGCTCTTTCGCATGGTCCATCCTCTCCTCGATGGACTCTACCATTCAGTGGCCGGAAATCAGGGGGCTGGGTCACGACCACCAGGGCGCCGACGATAAAGTACAAAGTATTGTTCCGGTTCATGATGTTGGTTCCCCGCCCCTTGAGGGCCCTCGCTGGACGAAAAGCCCGCCAGACTGCGAGCCATAACGCGCGATAGCGTCCGCGGTTCCCTGCGATCTGCACGCCGCCCCTTCAACGCCGGTGTCAGCGATGCGCCGCGATCACGGCCAGAAAGGCTGCGCCATAGCGCTCCAGCTTGCGCGATCCCACGCCGAACACGCCTTCCATCGCCTGAAGGCTTGCCGGGCGCTTCTGGGCGAGCTCGACCAGGGTGCGGTCGGCGAAGACGGTATAGGCCGGCTTGCCCGCCGCCTGCGCCAGTTCCAGCCGCTTGGCGCGAAGCGCCGCATAGAGACGGCGCGCCTCGCCGGTGCGCAGCACATCGGCCGCTTCGGGCGCCGGGCCGCCCCGTGACGCCGCCTCGCGCCCGGCTTGCGGCGGGCGAAGCGCGACAGACGCGCGTCCGAACAGAACCTCGCGCCCTGCTGGCGTGATCACCCATTCGCCATGACCGTCCACCGGCTGGTCGATCAGGCCCGCAGCGAAGAGCTGGCGGAACACGCCCATCCATTGCGTCCGCGTCAGGTCGGCGCCCACGCCGTAGGTTGGCAGGGCGTCATGGCCGTGTTCGCGCACCTTGTCGGTGTCGCCGCCGCGCAGTACGGTGACCAGATGCTCCAGCCCGAAGCGCTGGCCGGTGCGCGCGATGGCTGACATCGCCTTCTGGGCCAGCACCGCGCCGTCAATCAGTTCGGGCGGGTCGAGACACAGATCGCAATGCCCGCACGGCTCGCTGGCATCGCCGAAATAGGCGAGCAGGGTCTGGCGCCGGCAGCGCGGCGCCTCGCAATAGGCGATGAGCGCGCCCAGCCGGCGCAGCTCCATCTGCTTGCGGGCCGCGTCGCTTTCGCTCTCATTGATCTGGCGCCGGCGCAGGGCCGCATCGCCCAGCGTCCACAGCATCAGCGTATCGGCCGGATCCCCGTCGCGGCCGGCGCGCCCGATCTCCTGGTAATACGCCTCCATGGATTTGGGCAGGCCGGCATGAACGACAAAGCGCACATCGGGCTTGTCCACCCCCATCCCGAACGCCACCGTGGCGCACATCACCAGGCTGTCGCTTTGCACAAACCGGTCCTGGCGCGCACTGCGTTCAGCGCTCTCAAGGCCGGCATGATAGGCGAGCGCGTCTATCCCCGCCTTGCGCAGGCGCTCGGCCATGTCGTCGCACCCCTTCCGGCTGGTGCAATAGACAATGCCCGCCCGGCCGGGCCGCGCGCGGATGAAGTCCAGCACCTGCGCCGCGCCCGACTGGCGCGCGCCGACGCCCAGGAAAATATTGGGCCGGTCAAACCCGGCCACGAACTCCCTGGGTTCGCGGGTGAACAGGCGCGCCGCGATATCGCGCCTTGCCGCCGCGTCGGCGGTGGCGGTGAAGGCGGCGATCTGGGGCGATCCGGCGGCGCGCGCCAGCTCGGCGATGCGCAGGTAATCCGGCCGGAAATCATGACCCCATTGGGAAACGCAGTGCGCTTCGTCCACCGCAATCAGGCTCAGCCCCGCCCGGCCGAGGCGCTGGGCGAGGCCCGGCGCGGCGAGGCGCTCGGGCGCCATGTATAACAGACGCAGCGAGCCCTCATCGAGTTTGCGCCAGGTCGCCTCGCGCGCCTCCGCATCATCGGCGCTGGTCAGGCTCGCCGCCTCCACGCCGGCCGATTGAAGCGCGGCGACCTGATCGCGCATCAGCGCGATCAGCGGCGACACCACCAGCGTCAGTCCACCCCTCAGAATGGCCGGCAGCTGAAAACACAAGGACTTGCCGCGCCCCGTGGGCATTACCGCCAGCACGTCCTCGCCCGCCAGTACCGCGTCCAGGATTTCGCCCTGGCCGGGACGGAAATCGGGAAAGCCGAACACCTCGCGCATGGCCGCACGCGCCTCGTCGAGGCCGGGGCGGGGACGCGCCGCTGCGGGCGCGAGCGTCGAATCAGGACGGATGGTCATCGCCAAGACCTAGCGCGTTCACCCGCCCGCTTCGATCCTGCCGCTGTCGAGGCGCACGGTGCGCTGGGCGCGCGCGGCGAGCGCGGGATCGTGGGTGACGAGGAGGACGGTGGCGCCCGAGGCGTGAATCGCCTCCACCGCGTCGAGCACCAGGGCGGCGGATTCGCTGTCGAGATTGCCGGTGGGCTCATCGCAGATCAGCAAGGCCGGTTCGCGCACCATGGCGCGCGCGCAGGCGACGCGCTGTTGCTGGCCGCCCGACAGCTCGGTGGGCAGATGCCTGGCGCGATGGGCGACGCCCAGGCGCTCCAGCGCCGCCATCGCCCGCGCCCGGCGCACGCGGCGGCTGGGCTGGATGCCCTCCAGCGCCAGGGCGACATTGTCCAGAACCATCATGTCGGGGATCAGGTGAAAGGCCTGGAAGATGAAGCCGATATGCGCGCGCCGCCGCCGCGCCAGCCCGCCCGCGCTCTGGCGCGTCACGTCCTCGCCAAGCAAGCGCACGCGGCCCTGGTCTGCACGCTCCAACAGGCCCATCACCGAGATTAGTGTCGACTTGCCCGAGCCGGACGGGCCGACAATGGACAGAAACTCGCCGCGCGGCACGCTCAGGGTGACGCCGCGCAGGGCGGCCGTCTCGACATGACGTGTGCGGTAGTATTTCCAGACCTCGTCCAGCTCCAGGGCCAGAGTCATCGTTCGATCTGTCCGGTGATGCGCACCCGCGCCAGCCCGTCCAGGGGGCGCGGACCGGACACCAGCACGCGCTGGCCCGGCTCCAGCCCGGCCAAAATCTCCACCTCGCCGCCGGCCCGGTCGCCCAGACGCACCGGCGCCGGGCGCGCGATGCGTCCGCCGGGGTCCAACACCCAGGCGGTGTCCGGCCCGACCAGCTCGCCAAAGGGCGCCAGCACGGTCTCGCGCTCCGGCCCGGCGGCGATGGACACCTGAACCGACTGACCGGCGCGCAGCCCGTCCGGGGCCGGGCCGTCGAAATCCAGGCGCATGTGCACCACGCCCTCGCGGATCTCCGGATCGATGGACGTGACCTGCAGGCGCGCCTCGGGGGCTTCGGCGAGCTGCGCCGCCGCGCCCTCCACCACCCGGCCGGCCACCGTGTCGAACACCCGCGCGTCGATGGCGTCCACATCCCCGCCGGACAGGCGCAGCAGCACCTCGCCCGGCGCCACGGGCGCGCCGGCGTTCAGCGTCAGGCCGGAGATCGCGCCGCTGGCGGGCGCGCGCACGTTCAGCGCTTCCAGGCGCGCCGCGGTCTGCTGGCGCAGGCCCGTCAGCGCCTCGATCGCCTCATTCAGCCGCGCGCGCCGCACCCCCGTCTGCTCGCGCGCCTCGGCGAGCTGGCGCGTGGCGATGGCCAGTTCACGCTCGTGAAATTCCGCCTCGTCGCGCAGGCGCGTCATGCGGGCGGGCGAGGCGAAGCCGCGCTCTTCCAGCACGGTGTTGCGATCGAGCTCATTGCGCGCCTGCTGGTAATCGAACGCGCGCGCGCGCACCGCCCGCTCCGCCTCGTTGACCCGACCGTCGAGCTCGGTCAGCTGGGCTTCAAGCGCGGTGATGTCGCGCTGGATACGGCTGAGCTCATTGCCAACCTCGCGCTCCAGTGCCGGGTTGCGCAGCTCCAGGATGATGTCGCCCGCTTCAACCTCTTCGCCATTGCGGCGCACCAGAGCGGCGACATTGCCGCCTTCGGGCGCCGTGACCGACAGGCTGGTTTCGCTCACCACCTGGCCGGTGGCCGAAATGGTCGGCGCAAACGCGGCGCGCTCAACCTGTGCAATCACTACGCTGTCAGCCGACAGGCGCACATCAAACACGCCCGCGCCCCAGGCCGCTGCGCCGGCCGCCAATACGGCCAATGCCACCAGCCCGGCCCAGACCGCGCGCGGCACGGTGCGCCGCACCCGATCCTGCTCGTGGAGGGCGGGCGCTCGCTGGTCTTCCGCTTTGAACAATAGCGTCATGAGAGAATTAGCCGATGCCTTGCGGTGGAAGTCAAGGCGCGCCAATCAGGCATTGGCCTGATTGGCGCAATCTGGCGGCACAATCCAGATGGATGGCCGCAACACACTCAATCAGTCTATTTGGTCGTCTTCGCCGCCACCGCTACCGCCACCGCCATCGAAGACAGTCTCGGTCCCGCACCAAGTGGTAAATATCAAAAACACACAAATTGTAACGGTGTAACAATTCTGTGGCGCCTCATGCGCCAATGCGCGGGGCGCCGAAGCGACAGACATAGCGAGTAGTGAAGAGCAAGCCAGCGCCTGCTCGAGGTTTGTGATGGGTGACATGTTGGATTTCCTTTCCGTAGCGCGCATCACTTGAGAATAAAAAGCTCAATGCTCACGCAGAGAATGGGGGCGAAAAGTGACCCAAGGCAACCATAGCCTTTCTAAAAGGGCGAAAATTTAAATTGATTGGCCAATCAATATTGGACAAACGCCGACCAGGACTGATCCTGATCGGCGCGTGATATGACATAGAAAACCAGATGGATGACCGCGATAAATCAGGTGATTTCGTCGTTTTCACCGCCGGGGCCACCCGAGCAGGTCGTCTCCGACCAGCAAAAAGAGATAATCAACAAGTTAATGCACACCTGAAAGGTAGTACACACCTGCGTATCTTCCGCCATGGCTCGGGGAGCGGCAGCCGCAGACAGGGCGAGTAGAGCTGAGCAAGCGAGTGCTTGCCCAAGTGTGATAATGCGTGACATTTGGGTCTCCTCCCATTTAATGCGCACCCTAAAAAGCGAAAAATACCTGATGCGCAAGCTAAAGCTATGGCGACCATGCAACCAGAGTCAACTATCAAAAGCAATTCAAGGAAGAAAAAAACGCCTCATTTATATTCGCTTGCATCCTTGAATTAAGTTTGGCAGGCTGTCGGCTTGGCTTTTAAGGTGGAAAGAGATGTTGAAATTCCCGCTTAAGGGGTTGGGTGCGCCCTGCCTTATAACCATCGCTGCATTGGCCATGACAGGATGCGGCCCAGACCGGAACGACACTGGTCAAAACGGCGCGCCGCGCGCTGCTGAAGCTGAACTGCCACCCGAAATTGCGGCCGGCATCGAGCGGGCGTTCGCCGCCTTTGACCGCAATCAGGACGGTGTGATCACTCGGGCTGAACTGGAGGCGGTAGATGGATTTGTCACTATGGACACACGGACTGGACAGATGCTGTCCGAGGCGGAATCTGTCGATTTCTTCTTGCAGCAATTTGATCTCAGCGGCGACGGTCGCGTAACTCGCGAGGAGATGACAGAGGCGACGCGCCGGCATTATGGGGAGGAGGTAGCCGCTGGGAGGCTTCAGTAGCTGGGCTGCACGCCCATCCTTGGGGTTGATCATAAGCGGTCATTGGTGCCCACGCCGAGATGGCCACTCTTGAAAGAGCCCCTCAGCGGATTTGGTGCTGTTTCTTGAGCGGATTTACCGCTCGTTTACGCCCTGTCAGTTGAAGGCATCGTGCGCGGATCAGGCGTCCGAAAGGGCGCTAGGGGTGGAGCCGCCCCTAAGTTGAGTCTTTTGGATTTCGGAGCAATCATGACGCATGCCCCCACACGTACGTACGCCATGGCCGGACTGGTAGCCTTGGCCGCCCTCGCCCTTGTAGCCTGTGATCGTCCCGGGAGCGCAGCGAACGAGCCCGGCGCCACCAGGTCAGACCGGGCCGGGATGGATCAGGCCTCCGCGCCGCGTACTGGCAGGGAAGAGATGCCTCGGCAGACCGCTACCAGCGTTGAGAGGGTCTTCGGCTTGCTGGACCGCAACCGGGACGGCGTGATCACTCGGTCCGAGCTGGAGAATGTGGACAGTTTTTCAATGTCGGATTCTGGCGGTGATCCACTGACCGGCGGGCCAGCCATCGACGCCTTTTTTCAGCGTTATGATCTCGATGGCGACGGGGAGGTCACGCTTGAGGAAATGCTCGAATGGACGCGCCGGGCCCATTCGCGGCAGGCGCTGTCCGGCTCGCCCGGCTAGCCGGCCCCGAGTGCACGCATGCCAGCACTCCATGGCCTGATCACGCTTCTCGCGGCGGCGCTGGCGCTGGTGTTCGGTCTGGGCGCCGGGGCGGTGCTGTGGGCCAGTGCGGCGGCAGATCTGGCGGGCGACCGGGCCTTGCCCCATCACGCGCAGATTTATCGGGTGTTGGCGCAGATGCGGCCAGACATTGCGGCCGCCAGCACTGGCGGCGTGACCTTCAGGCTGCTCAATCCGGATCTGGCTGAAACCGCCCGGCAATCGGGTCTGGCCGTGCTGGACGCCACCTGGATTGCTGCCGCGCCCGGCGCCTCCCAGATCGGCGACGCCGCCGAGCGTGTCGTGCTGGAGACATTGGCGGTGGAGGCCCGCTTCCCCGGCTTCTTCGAGGTGCGCCAGGCGGGGCGGCGACTGACCGGCCTGCCGGATGATCAGGGCGTATGGCTGACGCGCAGCGGCGCGCTGCGCCTGGCGGTAGCCGGCGGTGTTCCCCCCCGCGAAGTGGACATCGGCCCCCGCCGCCTGCCGGTTCTGGGTGTGATTGAGGACCCCGCGCCGGGCGACCACATCCAGTATGAGGCCCTGGTCCTCGCAGACCATGTGTTTGCCATGGGGCGCCCGGCTCGCGACGACACGGCTGCGGTCTATGTTCGTGCACGGGGCGCGCTGGACGACACCGAACGCGAGCTGGCGCCGTCGCTTTCGGGCTCGCTGGCGGGGCGGCTGGGCGCAGCCGCGCCTTTTTTCATCCCCCGGCTTGAACCCGCTGCGGGCGCGCGAATCCGGTCGGCATCCGCCCGGTTCGGGGATTTGCAAATGATTCAGACCGGCCAGGCGCTGGAATTCTACGCTGCGGCAGTCGGCGCTGTGGCGGCCATGGGCGGGGCGGCGCTGGCGCTCGGCCTTCTGGTGACGGGGTGGGTCGCGCGGCGCCGCCAGGCGCTGGGCGTGCGGGTCATGCTGGGCGCGGCGCCGGGCGAAATCGCGCTGCGCCTCGCGCTCGCTGCAGCGGCCGTGCTGGCGGTGGCGGGCGGCCTCGTGCTGGCGGGCGCGGGGCAGGCAGCCGGCCCCGTGATGGAGGCGCTCGGCAAGTCCGGTGCGGACGCGCTGGGCGCCGATGTACTCGCGGGCGCAGCGCTGGCGGGCGTGCTGGTCCTGGCGGCGGTCCTGGCCGCCCTCGCGCCGCTGTGGCTCACCCCGCCCGCCCGGCTGGCCTTCACCCCGCCCGGCCAGAGCCTGCGCGCCAGCCTGACGCTCGCCGCCGGCCTGGCCGTGCTGGCGGGCGGGGCGGCCAGCCTCGCCTACGCCGCCATGCTGTTCGAAGGCGAAATGCGCGCCGGCGCCAGGCTTGCCCCCGATGATGACCGCGTTTGGGTCACGCCGTTTTTGCCTGAGGAGGCCGCACGCCGCCTGCGCGCCCATGTGATGGACCGTCCCGAGGTGGAAGAGGCGATCATCGTCAACTGGTCCTTTTTCGACACGTTCGCCCTGAACTGGCCGATGCGGCTGGGCGACCGTGATCTGGTTCAGCTCAGCGTCCTGACCGGAGACGATGTGTGGCCGCGCTTTCAGGGCGCGGCCCTGCTGGCGGGCGAGTGGCCTCAGCAGGGACACGCGCCCTATTGTCAGGCGGTGATCGACGAAGCCGCCGCGCGCCGCCTCTATGACGGACCGCTCACGGATCTGCCAGGCCGCCACCTCCATTATGGCTTCGACGACGGTGCAGCCTGTCTGGTTCGCGCCGTCGCCGCTCAGTCGCGCCGCACCAAACTGTCGATAAGCGAGGATCCCCAAGTGCACCTGACAGGTTCGGCACGCTCCACCGTGCAGGATCGCACGGGAGCACCGTTGGGCCGCGTCCTCGTGCGCCTGCGCCCCGGGGTCAGTCCGGCGCGGGCGCGTGCGCTGATGGCGGAGGCGATGGCGTTCGCCGGGCCGGCGGTGCGGGAGCCGCCGCGCACGCAGGCCGAAATCGGAGCGCGCGCCTATGAGCGCGAGCGGCGCATGGCCAGCCTGCTGGCTGCAGCGGCGGGCGGGCTGGCGGCGGTGTTCCTGGTGGTGGCCGCGGCGCTTGCCTTGCAAACGCTCGCCACCCGGCGTCAGGGCCTGGCTGTCAGGCTGGCTCTGGGCGCGCGGCCTGCCGGTCTGGCTGTCAAGGCGCTGTTCCCGGTTCTGCTGGCTGGCGCGGCAGGCCTTGCGGCGGCGGCGGGGGTGAGCGCCGTCTCCGGCCCGGCCTGGCGCTCGGTCGGCGCGCTGGCGGGCGCAGGGCCCATGGCCGAGGCGGCGGCGATCGCTGCAGCCGGCCTGATCCTGCTGGCGCCGGTGCTGCTCGTCTTCGCTCTGGGCGCCGTCATGATCGCGCGCATGAGCCCGGCCGCCCTGCTGCGTGGGTGATTCCCAAAATTCGATCGCACTGGCGGACCAGGAAAGCTTGATCCAGTCAGGAATTTAAGAGAAATATTTTGCACCTTA
The DNA here is from genome assembly GCA_016124675.1 of Alphaproteobacteria bacterium. Classification (GTDB taxonomy): domain Bacteria; phylum Pseudomonadota; class Alphaproteobacteria; order Caulobacterales; family Maricaulaceae; genus Oceanicaulis. Next base: position 133,670 of record WGNG01000011.1, on the reverse strand, counting down.
TCAAATATAATCAGTCTCCAAATGTAGAAGACTGATTTAACAGGTCTGGAATTTGCATTTAATTTAAATCCACTTACCCGGCAAGGCGTCGTTTTGCCGGGTAAGTGACTTCCAAGTTCGGTCGTGACGCGCGGCGCCCTAGTCTGTACCTTGGCTCTCTTCGCCACCGTCGCCGCCGCCGCAAGACTCCCACGTGTAACAGCCGCTGACGACAATCAGGTCGAAACAGATTTCGATCGTGTGACAGTCCCGAGCCTGTGCCGTTTGCGGGACAGCAAGGATGGTCATGACACCGAGCGCGGCTGACATCGCCGCAGATTTGATCACGGACATGCTTCGTCTCCTCAATCAGTTGCATAAGAGGTTGTGCTGATTTTTTCCCGGAAAAGAGAAAGTAGCACTATAATAATTCCAGTGGTTGCACGGCAGGCCAAGTGAAGAATGCGACCTAAGGAAATTTTTTGTTGACCGAAGGCGCCTCAGGGGAGATTTTTAAAGTGGCAGATTGAGGTGGCGCACTATGAGCCGATTCATCATCAAGTTTGCAGCAATCGCCGGGCTTCTGATGTCAGTATCAGGCTGCGCAGACGCCGGCCCGTCCTCGCCGACCGGTGAGAGTGATGCTTTGCCTGAAGGCGTTGCAGCCCAGGTCGCCGGCATGTTCGCCTCGCTCGACACGAACCGCGACGGTGCGATCGATTACAATGAGCTCCGGTCGAGCGGCATGACATTCAATGATCGTGAAACGGGAGAATCGCTCACGGGCGAGGCGGCGGCCCGCGCCTGGATGGAGCGGTTTGACCCGAACGGTGACGGCCGCATTACGCAGGACGAAATGCTTGCCGAATTGCAGCGCCTGCTGGCGGAGGGCAGCCAGTGAGGCGGGGGCGAATACCGACTGCAGCGCTGAGCCTGACCGCATGCGTTGCCGTTGGCGCATGCGAGGGTGACGGCCCGGCCTTGCCGCAGCGCCTGGCGCTCGACTCTGTCTTCAATGCGCTGGACACCGACGCAGACGGCGTCCTGACTGCGGCGGACTTCGTAGAAGAAGGCCGCACGCATCGCATAAACGGCGAGGAATTGAACGCCGCTGCCGCCCGGGACTGGTATTTCGAACAGTGCGACGCTGATGAAGACGGTCAGATCACCAGACAGGAATTCTATCGCTGTCTCTCCTGAACGTCGGCAGGCGCCGGGTGGTGTGATCGTCATGCCATGCCAGTTTCAACCCCGGCCGCCCTGCTGCGCGGGTGAGCGCCCTTGCGTGGGCGCGCGTGTCCGGGTTAGGCGAAGGGTAGTTGTCCGAACAAACGGAGCCCCCCACCATGAGCCCTGGAGCGCTGTCCCACATCAAGGTGCTGGACCTGTCGCGGGTGCTGGCGGGACCCTGGTGCGCGCAGATCCTCGCTGATCTCGGCGCCGACGTCATCAAGGTGGAAAACCCCGATGGTGGCGACGACACGCGCGGCTGGGGACCGCCCTTTCTGAAGAATGAGGACGGCTCGCGCGCCGACGCGGCCTATTATCTGTGCGCCAACCGCAACAAGCGCTCCATCGCGGTCAACATGCGCGAGGAGAGGGGATGCGAGATCCTGCGCGCGCTGGCCGCGCAGAGCGATGTCATCATCGAGAACTACAAGACGGGCGGTCTGAGGAAATACGGCCTCGACTATGACAGCGTGAAGGCGCTGCGCGGCGACATCATCTATTGTTCGATCACCGGCTTCGGTCAGACCGGGCCGTTAAGCGCTCAGCCGGGCTATGATTTTCTCATCCAGGCCATGGGCGGGCTGATGAGCGTGACCGGCGAGGACAAGCCCACCAAGGCCGGCCTGCCGGTGGTGGATCTGTTCACCGGCGTCTATGCCGCCGGGGCGGTGATGGCCGGCCTGATCGCGCGCGATCAGGGCCTGGGCGGCCAGCATATCGACATGGCGCTGTTTGATGTGCAGGCGGCGATGCTGGCCAACCAGGCGTCGAACTATCTGGTGTCGGGCCGGGCCCCTGGCCGGGGCGGCAACGCCCATCCCAACATTGTGCCGTATCAGGATTTTCCGACGCTGGACGGGCGAATCGCCGTGGCGGTCGGCAATGACGGCCAGTTCGCCGCCTTCGCGCGGGCGCTGGAGCGGGCTGACTGGGCGCGGGACCCGCGCTTCCAGACCAATGCGGGCCGGGTGGAGCATCGCGAAATCCTCATTGCACAGATCATCGTGGTGATGAGCGCGCGCTCCAGCGCCCACTGGACCGCGGCGCTGAACAAGGCGGGCGTGCCCTGCGGTCCGATCCAGAGCATCGACCAGGTGTTCGCCCACCCTCAGGCGCAGGCGCGCGGTCTGTCCTTCCAATTGCCGATGACCGGATGCGGCGCGGCGCCGCTGGTGGCCAATCCGATGCGCCTGTCCGGCGTCCCGCCGGTCTACCGCGCCGCGCCGCCAAGGTTGGGCGAGCATACGCGCGAGGTGTTGCAAGAACGCCTCGGTATTGATCAAAAAGCCTGTTTTGCCCTGCAACGGGCCGGAATTGTGCGGTGAATCGGCCCGTTTTGGTCTGCGCGCCTGTGGCGCTGGCGGGCGATAGAGGCTAAAACACATGGTGAGGTCAGCGCGAGCGAATGATATTGACTCGCCCGTGTTGGTCACCTTCAATTGTTTTCACACGACGGGCATCCCGCCCGTAGGGGGTTGGAATGAAAAAGCACCTAATGACCGCTGCGGCGTTGTGCCTTGTGCTCGGTGCGCCGTCGATGGCGGCTGCCGACGAAGGCTGGTACATGGGCGCAGGCGTCGGCTACGGCGGACCTGGCGACGCGGAAGTCTCCGGCGCGCTTGGCGAACCGGGCGCGGCCAATGGCGGGCGCATCAGCGGGCAGGCCAACTGGCGCGAGAAGGTCTCGGTCGGTTACCAGTGGGCCAACGGCGTGCGCATCGAAGGCGAGCTGGCTCACCGCTATAACGACCTGGGGTCGATCGGCAATCACGAAGACAGCCGCGCCAAGTTCCAGACCTGGACCGGCATGCTGAACGTGCTTTACGACTTCAACACCGGCGCGTTCTGGCGTCCGTATGTCGGCGCCGGCCTTGGCTATGCCGACGTGACGGCCTCGCTCTCGGGCTGGAACACCGGCACGCGTCCGGTCGGTTCGTTGATGACGGATCCGCGCTTCATCCAGGGCCGCTCCTCCAGCGGCACGCTCGGCTATCAGCTGATCGCGGGCATTGGCTGGGCCCTGTCGCCGCAGCTGATCCTCGACACTGAGTACCGCTATTTCGGTCACCTCGAGACCACGTTCGACCCGAGCCAGGCGATTGACGTCGAGGGCCTGCGCGGTCACGAGGCCTGGATCGGCCTGCGTTATCTGTTCTCGGCGCCGCCGGCTCCGCCGCCGCCGCCGCCCCCGCCTCCTCCTCCTCCGCCGCCCCCGCCCCCGCCGCCGCCCCCGCCGCCGCCTCCGGTGACGTGTGAGGACGCCGAGTTCGTGGTGTATTTCGAGTGGGATCGCTCCAACGTCACCGACCAGTCGCGCAACGTGATCAACAGCGCGATCAACACGGCCCGCGATTGCGGCGTCGCTGCGGTGCGCGTCGACGGCCACGCCGACCGTTCGGGCTCTGCCGCCTACAATGTCGGCCTGTCCGAGCGCCGCGCCCGTGCGGTGCGTGACGAGCTGGTCCGTCTGGGCGTGCCCGCCGGCGCGGTGTCCATCAACGCCTACGGCGAAAGCCGCCCGGCCGTTGCGACCCCGGATGGCGTGCGCGAGCCGCTGAACCGCCGCGTGGAAGTCCTGATCAACCTGAACTAATCAGGCTGATCCGTTACGAAACAGGCGGCCCGCCGGAGCAATCCGGCGGGCCGTTCTGCATTCGGGTCCCGTCATCCGGAATCGGCGCAGTGGTGCGCCCGCAGGGTTTCGCGCCGGATTGTCAGGGGCGCGCGCCGTGCGCCGGGTTGACCCGCACGCGCAGGCGGCGCAAGACAGGGACGGTAAACCCGATCCCTTGTCATCTGTCGCCGCTGGGCGCCTTGCGTGCGCCGCCGGCAGGAGCCCGTCATGAGCAAACCTGAAACGCCCTACCGCAAGCGCGCGCTGGGCGCGCGCTCGCTGAGCCCGGAAACCCTGATGATGAGCTATGGCTTCGACGCCAGGCTCTCTGAAGGGTCGATCAAGCCGCCGATTTTCCAGACCTCCACCTTCGCCTTCGCCACCGCCGAAGAGGGCGCAGCCTTCTTCCGCGTGATGGGCGGGCGTTCGCGCATGGGCGATCCGGCCCAGGCGGGGCTTTTGTACTCGCGCTTCAACAACCCGAACATGGAAGTGCTGGAGGACCGGCTCACCCTGTTTGACGGCGCCGAAGAGGCGCTGGTCTTCTCCTCCGGCATGGGCGCCATCTCCACCGTGATCATGGCCCACGCCCATTCGGGCGATGTGGTGCTCCAGTCCACCCCGCTCTATGGCGGGACCGAGACCCTGATCCGCGCCATCCTGCCCCAGTACGGCATCAAGAGCGCCGACTTCTTCGCCGGGGCGAGCGAGGCCGAGATCGCCGAAACCGTGGAGGCCGCCCTGCAGCTGGGGCGCATTGCGGTGATCTTCTGCGAAACCCCTACCAACCCGACCAATGAGGTGGTGGATCTGGCCCAGATGAAGCGCCTGGCTGACGAGATCGGCGAGCGCCAGGGCCATCGCCCGCCCGTGGTGGTGGACAACACCATACTGGGCCCCATCGGCCAGACACCGCTCGCCCTCGGCGCCGACATCGCCGTGTATTCGCTGACCAAGTATATCGGCGGTCACTCCGATCTCATTGGCGGGGCGGCCATGGGCTCCAGCGCCCTGATGCGCCCGGTGCGCAAGCTGCGCTCGGGCATGGGCACCAATCTCGATCCCAACACGTGCTGGATGCTGGCGCGCTCGCTGGAGACCGTGGCGCTGCGCATGAAGGCCGCGTTCGAGGGCGCAGCCCGGGTCGCCAACTATCTCAAAACCCATCCGAAAGTGGAGAAGGTGCGCTATCTCGGCTTCCTGGAGCCCGGCACGCGCGACCATGCTGTCCATGAACGCCAGAGCGGCGGGCATCATGGTTCGACCTTCTCCTTTGACGTGGTCGGCGGACAGGACGCCGCTTTCCGCATGCTCAATGCGCTCCAGGTGCTCAAGCTGGCGGTCAGCCTGGGCGGCACCGAAACCCTGATCTGCCACCCGGGCACCACCACCCACGCGGCGGTGGAGGAATCCCTGCGCGAGCGCCTGGGCTTCACCGGCGGGCTGGTGCGCGTTTCGGTGGGGATCGAGAACCCTGACGACCTGATCGCCGATCTTGAACAGGCGCTCGAGCACGCCTGAGCCCTGCCTTGCGCTGCCGGAGCTGTCCATGACCGCCCTGACCCTCGACCGGGAAGAACGCGCCGTCCTTGACTGGATCGAGGGCGAGGCCGGCGCCATGACCGCGCTGGTAAGACGCTGGTCTGCGATCAATTCCGGCAGCCGCAATACGCAAGGCCTGGAGGCCATGCGCGCAGAGCTGGAGACGGCCTTCGCCCCGCTGGGCGGCGAGATCCGCGCGGTGGAGCTCGCGCCCTCCACCACGATCGCGCTGGACGGTGAAATTCGCGATGTCGACTACACGCCGGCCTTCCGCCTGACGCAGCGCCCCGATGCGCCGGTGAGAATCGTCCTCACCGGCCACCACGACACAGTGTTTCCCCCGGGGTCCGGGTTCGATGACTGGCGCATGCTGGACGATGACACCATCAACGGGCCCGGCGCGGCGGACATGAAGGGCGGGCTGATCGTCATGCTGCACGCCCTGATGGGGCTGGAGCGCAGTCCGTGGGCGGACGCGATCGGCTATGACGTGCTGATCAGCCCCGATGAGGAGATCGGCTCGCTGGGCTCCGGCCCGGTGCTGGCCGAGCTTGGGCGCAACGCCCATGTCGGCATGACCTATGAGCCGGCGCTGGTCGACGGTTCGCTGGCGGGCGCGCGCAAGGGCTCGGGCAATTTCTCCCTGCGCTGCCGCGGACGCGCGGCCCATGCGGGGCGCGAACATCATCTGGGCCGCAACGCCATCGTCGCCGCTGCCGATTTCGCCCGCCGCCTCGACGCCCTCAACGGCCAGCGCGAGGACGTCACCTTCAATGTCTCGCGCATTGACGGGGGCGGGGCGCCCAATGTGGTGCCGGAGCTGGGCATTTGCCGCTTCAATGTGCGGGTGAAGACCCAAGACGACGCGATCTGGGCGCGGGCCGAAATTGATGCCCTGGTAAAGCTCACCGATGCGCGCGACGGGATTGAGGCTCATCTCCATGGCGGCTTCACCCGCCCGCCCAAGCCCATGAGCCCGGCCAATCTGCGCATGTTCGAATGGACGCGCGCGGCCGGCGAGCCACTGGGTCTCGACATTCGCTGGAAGGATACCGGCGGGGTGTGCGAGGGCAATAATCTGTGGGCGTCGGGCTGTCCGAACGTGGATACGCTGGGCGTGCGAGGCGCGGACATTCATTCGAGCCGGGAGATCGCCAAGCTGTCCAGCCTGCCCGAGCGCGCTTGCCTGTCGGCGGTGATGCTCATGCAGTTTGCGCGTGGCCGGTTCAACGCCGCCGAAGCGCGCGCCCTCGCGGCGGGCCAGGGCTGACCAGGTCATTAAAAGGGGGACGAGGTTCATGCTGGTGGTGCGCGCAGCCCGGTCGGGCGATGTGGACGGGTTTCTGGCCCTCGCCCGTGCGGCGGGTCCGGGCTTCACCAGCCTGTCCCTGCCTGATGACGCCCTGGCGCAGAAGCTGGCCGCGTCCGAAGCCGCGTTTGATGGCCGGCTGAGCGATCCGTGCGACTGCAATTATCAGCTGATGCTGGAGGATTCCGAAACCGGGGCGATCCTGGGCACCTCGGCGGTCAAGGCCATGGTCGGGATCAAGAAGCCGTATTTCGACTTCAAGATCTTCACCTTCGCCCAGGCCTCCAGGGAAGCGGGCAAGCGCTTTGATATGGACGCCATGCTGCTGGTCAACGACTTCGCCGGCTCCACCGAAGTCGGCTCGCTCTTTCTGTGTGACAAGGCGCGCGGCGCCGGGGCGGGCAGCCTGACCGCCAAGGCGCGCTATCTGCTGGTCGCCTCCGCGCGCGAGCGTTTCGGCAAGCGCATATTGTCCGAATTGCGCGGCGTGGTGGACGAGAAGGGCGATTCCATTTTCTTCGAGCATGTCACGCGCCCGTTCTTCAGGATGAGCTTTGACGAGGCCGACCGGCTCTCGGCAGCTACCGACAACCAGTTCATCCTCGATCTCATGCCGTCCCATCTCATCTATCTAGACCTGTTGCCGCGTGAGGCGCGCGCCGTGATCGGCAAGACCCATCCCCATGGCGTCAACGCCCTGCGCCTGCTGGAGGCCGAGGGCCTGCGCTACGAGCGCTATGTGGATATTTTCGACGGCGGGCCACTGGTGTCGTGCGGCGCGGACGAGGTGCGCACCATCCGTGAAAGCCGGGTTCTGCCGGTTGCGGATACGCACCGGCCCGGGGACCGGCGCCGCGCGCTCGTCTCAAATGACCGCATCGGCGATTTCCGCTGCGTCTATGCCGAGATGACCCATGACGGCGCGCATGCCGGCCTCGATGACGAGGCGCGCCGCGCGCTGGATGTGGCGGCGGGCGACCCTGTGCGCTTCTGGATCAAGGACTGAGTTCAATGACCGTGTCTCTTCATATCAACGGCGCCTGGCGCGAGGGCCGCGCGGGCGTGTTTCGCTCCATCGATCCTTCAAGCGCCGAAACGGTCTGGGAGGGCGCGGCGGCGGATGCCGGCGATGTGCGCGAGGCCTTTGCGGCGGCGCGCGCCGCCTTTGCGGACTGGGCGCTGGCGGGGTTTGACGCGCGCCGGGCGATCGCCGAGCGGTTTGGCGACCTGCTGAAACAGCGCAGCGAGGCGATCGCCGAGCTGATCGCGCGCGAAACCGGCAAGCCGCTCTGGGAAGCGCGCACCGAAGCGGGCGCCATGGCGGGCAAGATCGCGGTGTCGGTGAAGGCCTATACCGAGCGCACCGGGTCCACCCGCACGCAAACCGATTTCGGCGAGCAGACGCTGGAGCACAAGCCGCTGGGCGTGATGTTCGTGCTGGGCCCCTATAACTTCCCCGGTCATCTGCCCAACGGCCACATCGTCCCGGCTTTGCTGGCGGGCAATACGATCGTCTTCAAGCCATCCGAACTGACCCCGGCCATCGGCGCGCTGATGACGCAGCTCTGGGCTGAAGCAGGCCTGCCGTCCGGCGTGCTCAATCTCATACAGGGCGGCCGCGACACGGGAGCGGCGGCGCTGGATGACCGCGATCTCGATGGCGTGCTGTTCACCGGCTCCTGGTCCACCGGGTCCTTCATCCACAAGCACTTCGCCGGACGCACGGGCATTCAGCTGGCGCTGGAGATGGGCGGCAACAACCCGCTCGTGGTCTGGGATGCGGCGGACGCCGGGGCCGCCGCCCGTGTCGCGGTCCTGTCGGCCTATATCACCGCCGGTCAGCGCTGTTCGTGCGCGCGCCGCCTCATCGTGCCGCAAGGCCAGGCGGGCGACGCGGTGGTGGAGGCGATCGCCGCCCTGATCCCGCGCCTGACGCAGGGTGTGTGGAACGCCGATCCCCAGCCCTTCATGGGACCGCTGGTCAGCGCCCATGCCGCCGATCAGGTGCTTGAAGCCCAGGACGGGCTGCTGGCGCTGGGCGCGAGGGCCTTCGTGAAGGCGGGACGCGGCCCCGGACCGGCCTTCATCACGCCGGGCCTTCTGGATGTGGAGGGCGTCAAAACGCCTGACGAGGAAGTGTTCGGCCCGCTGCTGCAGGTGCGCCGCGCGGCGAGCTTTGAGGATGCGATCCGGGAGGCCAACAACACCGCCTATGGCCTGGCCGCCGGTCTCGTCAGTGACGACGCCTCGCTGTGGCCGCGCTTCCGGGCGCTGGTGCGGGCAGGCATCGTGAACTTCAACCGGCCCACGCCCGGCGCCGCCTCCACCATGCCGTTCGGGGGCCCGGGCCAGTCGGGCAATCTGCGCCCCAGCGCGTTCTATGCGGCGGATTATTGCGCCTATCCCGTGGCGGCCCAGGCGGCGCCGACCCTGGTGCGCCAGGCGATCATGGGGCTGGACTGATGACCGGCGCGGTGGAGGCCAATTTCGACGGGCTGGTCGGTCCGACCCATAATTATGGCGGGCTCGCGCCGGGCAATCTGGCCAGCGCGAAAAACCGCGGCGCCGTGGCGCGTCCGCGCGCCGGCGTCCTCGAAGGTCTCGCCAAGGCGCGCCGGCTCGCCGATGCGGGTCTTGCCCAGGGCCTGCTCCCGCCGCAGGAGCGTCCGGACATCCCGGCCCTGCGCGCGCTGGGCTTTGCCGGGCGCACCGGCGGCGCGGTATGGGAGGCGGCCTACAAGGCCGCGCCCGAGCTGGCGCTCAACATGCTGTCAGCCTCGTCCATGTGGGCGGCCAACGCCGCCACCGTGTCGCCGGGCGCCGACACGGCGGACGGGCGGACGCACTTCACCCCGGCCAATCTGGTCACGGCGCTGCACCGCTCCATCGAGCATGCCCAGACGCGGATGGCGCTGTCGCGCATCTTCGCCGATGAGGCGCGCTTCGCCGTCCATGACGCGCTGCCCGGCCAGGCCCATTTCGCGGACGAAGGCGCGGCCAATCATGTGCGTCTGTGCGCCGAGCATGGTGGGCGCGGGGTGGAGATTTTTGTCCACGGGAGAGATGCCTTCGAGACCTGGCAGGCGAGGTTTCCCGCCCGCCAGACCCTTCAGGCCTGCGAGGCGGTGGCCCGGCGCCATGGCCTCGACCCGGCGCGCACGGTCCATATCCGCCAGTCGCGCAAAGCCATCGAGGCGGGCGCCTTCCACAATGATGTGGTGTGCGTGGGGACCGGACCGGTGCTGTTCTATCACGAGCACGCGTTCGAGGATGCGCCCGCCGCGCTGGACGCCATCCGCCGCGCCGCCGACGGATTGTTCGAGCCGGTGTTCGTGGAAGTGCCCGACGCCGAGGTGCCGCTGTCCGAGGCCATCGCGTCCTACCTGTTCAATTCGCAATTGCTGATCTGGCCGGGCCAGAGCCGTCAGGTCCTGCTGGCCCCGAAAGAGACCGAGGAGACCGCCTCGACCCGCGCCTATGCCGCGCGCCTGACCGCCGGCAATGGCCCCATCGGTGCGGTTGAATTCGCTGACGTGCGCCAGTCCATGCGCAATGGCGGCGGGCCGGCCTGTCTGCGCCTGCGCGTGGTGCTGGACGAAGCCCAGCGCGCCGCAGTCAATCCGGGCGCATGGCTGACGGCGCAGCGCCAGGAGGCGCTGACCGCCTGGGCCAACACCCATTACCGCGAGACGCTGGCGCCGCAGGACCTGGGCGATCCGGCCCTGGTGGATGAAAGCCGGGCCGCGCTGGACGCGCTCACTCAGATCATGGCGCTGGGATCGGATTTCTATCCGTTCCAGAGGGTCGGCCGTTAATTCCCGAACCGGTATCCCAGCCGCACGCCGATCTCGTCGAGCGCCTGGTTGCGGCCATTGCCCAGGATCTGGCCGTGGGAATAGTGCTCGTAGAACAGGCCCACCCGCCAGGTGTCGTTGAGGGCGTAATCGGTTCCCAGGCGCAGATGGAACAGATAGTGCGAGCCGAGCCCGGCGCGGGTGGCGGCCAGGCGGATGCGCACCGGATCATCGGGCGCCCGGTCGACATAATCGGTCACCCCGTCATGATAGGTGATGCCCCACGAGCCCTCGACGCTGAGGCGCTGCGTCAGGGAGGCTTCCCAGGCCAGGCCGGCCGTGCCCAGATTGGTCAGGCCGGCCGTATTGAACGAACCCTGGAGATAGGGCCGCGGCGACCCGGCCCAGCCCAGGAAATCGGGGCTTTCGAACAGCACCTCGGCGATGATCTGAACCCCGTCCTCGCGGCCATTGTACAAATCGTGTCCGGCCACGCCGCCGCGCAGCTCGCTGATCTGGGCGTGGGCGGGCGCGCCAAGCGCGCAGGCGGCGGCGAGTGCGCTGAGCGCGGCGATAGGACGAAGCATGGCGGGGCCCCCAAAACTGGATGATGCGGCGCGACGTTACTCTGCCTCTTGCGCGGCGCCTAGAGTCTGTGTGGGGTGTCTGTCCCCTGCAGCCGATCCCTCAGATACCCCAGCACCTCGCGCGCGGCTTCGAAGGTCGGCTGGCCGTCCGCCGCGATCAGGTCCTTGGTCAGCACCGCATGGGGGAAGGGATTGCCCTTGGGGTTCTTGGCGTCGTCGGGGAGGACGCGCGTCAGGGCGCGGTCCGGGCCGATGAGCTGTGTCAGCGCCGCGAAGCGCTCGGCCTTGCAGGACGGATCGCCGTCAAAGCGCAGCGCCATCACCGGCAGGTCCGTGCGGGCTTTGAGCCCCTCGGCTTCGGCCCGGGTGAGGTGCAGCCCGCCGGGATTGCTGAACGGCACGGCGGGTTCGGCGGCAACCGCCGCCTGAACGCTGGGATCAACCGCCACCGACCAGGCGAAATTGCCCGACAGGCAAAGGCCCACCGCGCCCACGCCCGGCCCGCCGCACTCGGCATGGGCCTGACGGGCGAGCGCGCGCAGCCAGTCCGACACCGGGCTGCCGCCCTCGCGCGCGAACAGGCGGATCTCTCTGGAGACGCAGGCGCGCGCCATGCCGCCGACCCGGCCATGCAGGGCCAGTACCTCCTCCAGATCACTGCCGGCGGGGTCCATATAGGCCGGTGCATAAACCCTGAACCCCGCCGCCTCGATCCAGCGGGCGAGGCGCCAGAACTCGCTCACAAAGCCCGGCAGCTCATGCATCAGGATGACGCCCGGCCCGTGCCCGCTGGCGAGCACGGGATGGGCCATTCCGGCGGCTTCGAAATCGAAAATGTCCTCGAACGGCGTGCGGTTGTCCGTATGGAGGATGGCCGAGACATCGGACGCGAAAGCGGGCTGGGCGGTCATGGCGGCTCCGGAGCGGTCTTTTGCGACCAAATTAGACCGGCCCGGGACAAAGTCACACCCTGCTTGCCGGGCGTGCGATCAACCGTGGCGCTTTGCCGGCGCGCCAGCCGTGTAAAGGGGGCGCAGCGCGGTCAGCCCTCCCCGTCATTCCATGCTGGAGGAAACCGCAAGGCGGTCGCAGGCAGTCAAGGACGGCCCTTCGGGCCGCCGCCGTGCGGCGACCGGGCAAAGCCCGGTCGTCCTTGACACGCCCCGACGCTTGCGAAAATGGCCCGGCAAGGATCGACGGGGCGGTGGGGTCATGATCGGCACATGGACGCATCCGGCCCGTTCAAAGGACTCGCCAGGGAACCGGACGGCCGGGCCACGCAAACACGTAACGCCCGCCCGCCGCTCTCTGCCCCGCAGCCCTACTGGATCGTCGCCTCCGCCGGCGGGCGCGCATTGCGGCTCACCGCATGGCCGTTGACCGTGAGGGCGCCCGCCTCGGACGATACGGTGATCATGTCCCCGTCATTGAGCTTGCCCGCCAGGATCAGCCGGGCCAGCGGGTCCTGCAGCTCCTTCTGGATCACGCGCTTCAGGGGCCGCGCGCCATAGGCCGGGTCATAGCCCTTCTGCGCCAGCCAGCTGCGCGCCGCCGCGTCCATGGACAGCGTCATGCGCCGGTCGGCGAGCAGGCTTTCCAGGCGTTTGAGCTGGATGTCGACGATGGCGCCCATGTGGGCTTCTTCCAGGCGCTTGAACAGGATGATCTCGTCAATCCGGTTGAGGAATTCAGGCCGGAAGGCCGCGCGCACCGCGCCCATCACATTGTCGCGCGCCGCCTCCACATCGCCTGACAGGAGGAATTCGGACCCCAGATTGGAGGTCATGATCAGGATGGTGTTGCGGAAATCCACCGTGCGGCCCTGACCATCGGTCAGGCGGCCATCATCGAGCACCTGCAGGAGCACGTTGAACACGTCCGGGTGGGCTTTCTCCACCTCGTCAAACAGGATCACCTGATAGGGCCGCCGGCGCACGGCTTCGGTCAGGGCGCCGCCCTCGTCATAGCCGACATAGCCCGGCGGGGCGCCGATCATCCGGCTGACCGAATGCTTCTCCATGTATTCGGACATGTCCATGCGCGTGACCGCGCCTTCATCATCGAACAGGAACTCGGCCAGCGCTTTGGTCAGCTCGGTCTTGCCCACGCCCGTGGGGCCCAGGAATAGGAAGGAGCCGATGGGACGGGCGGGGTCTTTCAGGCCCGCGCGCGAGCGGCGCACCGCATCGGACACCGCTTCCAGCGCGTCGTCCTGACCCACCACGCGGGCGCGCAGCCCGTCCTCCATCGCGATGAGTTTCTCCCGCTCGCCTTCGAGCATCTTGTCCACCGGCACGCCGGTCCAGCGGCTGACCACGGCGGCGATCTGCTCCTCGTCCACCACTTCCTTGACCAGCACGCCCTGACCATTGGCGGCGCTGGCGGCTTCGGCGTCGCGCAGACGCTTTTCCAGCTCCGGGATGCGGCCATATTTCAGCTCCGACGCGCGGGCGAGATCGCCCCGGCGTTCAGCATCGGCGAGCTCGGCGCGCAGCCGGTCGAGCTGCTCCTTCACATCGGTGGCCGAGGCGAGCTTTTCCTTCTCCGCCCGCCAGGCGGCGGTCATTTCGTTGGAGCGGGACTCCAGCTCCGACAGCTCTTTCCTGAGCGTTTCGAGGCGCGTGCGCGAGGCGTCGTCCTTCTCCTTCTTGAGGGCTTCGCCCTCGATCTTGAGCTGGATGATGCGCCGGTCGAGCTCGTCCAGGGCTTCCGGCTTGGAATCCACCTGCATGCGCAGGCGCGCCGCCGCCTCGTCCATCAGATCGATGGCCTTGTCGGGCAGGAAGCGGTCGGTGATATAGCGGTTGGACAGGGTCGCGGCGGCCACAATGGCGCTGTCGGCGATGCGAACGCCGTGGTGCACCTCGTACTTCTCCTTCAGCCCGCGCAGGATGGAGACCGTGTCCTCCACGCTGGGCTCGTCGACAAATACCGGCTGGAAGCGGCGCGCCAGCGCGGCGTCCTTCTCCACATGCTTGCGGTATTCATCGAGTGTGGTCGCGCCGATGCAGTGCAGCTCACCGCGCGCCAGGGCGGGCTTCAGCAGGTTGGACGCGTCCATCGCCCCGTCCGTTTTGCCCGCGCCCACCAGGGTGTGCATCTCGTCGATGAACAGGATGATGCCGCCGGCCGCCGATTCCACCTCCGACAGCACGCTTTTGAGCCGCTCCTCAAACTCGCCGCGATACTTCGCGCCCGCGATGAGCGAGCCCATGTCCAGCGCCATGAGCTTCTTGTCCTTCAGGCTTTCAGGCACATCGCCATTGACGATGCGCAGGGCCAGGCCTTCGGCGATGGCGGTCTTGCCCACGCCGGGCTCGCCGATCAGCACCGGGTTGTTCTTGGTGCGCCGCGACAGCACCTGCACCGCGCGGCGGATCTCCTCATCCCGGCCGATCACCGGATCGAGCTTGCCCGCGCGCGCCGCAGCCGTCAGGTCGCGGGCATATTTCTTCAGCGCTTCATAGGTGTCCTCCGCCGACTGGCTGTCAGCGGTGCGGCCCTGGCGCAGATCATTGATCGCGGTGTTGAGGGTCTGGGGCGTCACGCCGGCCTGCTTGAAAATCTCCGCAGGCTTCGTCCCCTGCACCACGCTCAGCGCCTGAAGCAGGCGCTCGGCCGTGACGAACTGGTCGCCCGCCTTCTTTGCGGCCTCTTCGGCGGTGGTGAACACCTCGCCGGTGCGCGGCGCCAGATAGAGCTGGCCGCCGCCCTCCACCTTGGGCAGGGCTTCGAGCGCGCGCTCTGTCAGATCAGCGACGTGGTCGGGGCGCCCGCCCGCCGCGCGGATCAGATTGACCGCCAGCCCGCCTTCGTCATCCAGCAAGGCTTTCAGCAGGTGCTCGGGCGCGAAATGCTGGTGCTTGCGCTTCATGGCGAGGCCTTGCGCAGATTGCAGTACGGCGCGGGCGCGGTCGGTGAATTTTTCGATATTCATGTTGGCTATCCGTCTCCTGAAGGTCAGCGAGACAGGCGGGCCGGGACCTTGCTTGAAGCGCCCCGTCCGCCCGGTTCAAAGCGCATGTAGGTGTTGCATATCGGGCACACAAGAGTGGGTCGACTGCGGCGAATTTATCGCTCGGCGCCCGCCATCGCGCGCTTGGCCGTCTCCGGGTCCAGCGCCGCGAAGGCCTCATACTGCGACAGGAAGACCTGCCCCGACAGCGCGTCCAGGAAGTGCGAGCGTTTGAGCCGGTCCATCACCGGACCCTTCACCTCGGACAGGTGCAGCTTGATGTCCGTGCTGGCCAGGCGCGTATTGATGGCTTCCAGGCTTTCCAGCGCGCTCATATCGATGAAATTGACCGCCGGGCACATCAGGATGATGTGGCGCGCCTCCGGGTTCTCGGCCACCAGCTGGTAGACCCGGTCTTCGAGATAGCGCGCATTGGCGAAATACAGGCTTTCATCCACCCGCAGCGTCACCACCAGCGGCGAGGTGATCACCGCGTGGCGCTCCACATTGCGGAAATGCTCCCCGCCCGGCACCTGACCCACCACCGCCGCATGGGGCCGGCTGGTGCGGTAGAGGAAGAGCACGAGCGACAGGATCACCCCGACGCTCACGCCCGCCTCCACGCCGATGACCAGCGTGATGGCGATGGTGGCGGCCATGGCGGCGAAATCGGCCTTGGAATAGCGAAACGCCCGCACCAGCGCGCCGAAATCCACCAGCGACAGCACCGCCACGATGATCGTCGCCGCCAGCACCGCGATGGGCAGGTGATAAATGAGCGGCGTCAGGAAAGCCGCCGCCAGCAATATGCCCGCCGCCGTGAAGGCGCCGGCTGCAGGCGTCGCCGCGCCGGCGTCGAAATTCACCACCGAGCGGGCGAAGCCGCCGGTCACCGGAAACCCGCCGCTGAGCGAGGCCGACACATTGGAGGCGCCCAGCGCCACCAGCTCCTGATCGGGATCGATGCGCTCGCGCTTCTTGGCCGCCAGGGTCTGGGCGACCGAGACCGATTCCACAAACCCGATCACCGAGATCAGCATGGCAGAGGCCAAAAGGAGCTGCACCAGCTCCCGCTCGAAGCTCGGCAGGGTGAAGGGCGGCAAGCCTTGAGGCACCTCGCCCACCACCGCCACGCCGCGCGCGCCGAGATCAAACGCCAGCACCGCGCCGATGGAGGCGGCCACCGCGATCACCGGGCCAATCTTGGTGACGATGCCAGCGGCCTTTTCCGGCACGCGCACGGCCATCAGAAGGGGTTTGAGCCCTGAACGCACAAACAGCAAAAAACCCAGCGAGGCCGCACCCACCGCCAGGGTGTAGGGATTGGTCTGCATCACCGATCCGGCGAGGCTTGAGGCGATCTCCACCAGCGTATGCCCGCCGCCCGGCACGCCCAGGATATGGCGCAGCTGGCTGGCTGCGATGATCACGCCCGACGCCGTGATGAAGCCGGAGATCACCGGATGGGACAGGAAATTGGCCAGGAACCCGAGCCGGAACACGCCCATGAGGAGCAGGATCACGCCGGACAGGAAGGCCAGCGTCACCGCCGCCGTGGCGTAGCCGATGGTTCCGGTGTCGGCGATCTGCCCCACCGCCGCCGCCGTCATCAGCGACACCACCGCGACCGGTCCTACGGCCAGCGCCCGGCTCGTCCCGAAGATCGCATAGGCGATCAGCGGCGCGATGGAGGCGTAGAGCCCCGCTTCGGGCGGCAGGCCGGCCAGCAGCGCATAGGCCAGCGATTGCGGGATCAGCATGATCGTGACGATCACCGCCGCCGTCAGATCACTGGCCAGCGTCTCGACCTTATAGCGCCGGCCCCAGTCGAGGATCGGCAGATAGCGCGACAGGCGCATGGCTTGCCTTCAGCCTTCGAGGTGGGTGCGCAGACCGGCAATGTCGTAACCGGCGCCGGCGGCGCGGGCGATGACCTCATCCGCGCTCAGGCCGTCAGGTTTGCCCAGCGCCCACAGCACCGTGCAGCGCGTGCCCGAGCGGCAATAGGCGAGCGTCTTGCCTTTGGCCGAGGCCTCTTTGAACGCCGCCACCGCGTCGGGCGGAAACTGGCCGCCGGACACCGGGATATGCACAAAGCTCAGCCCCGCCGCCTCGGCCGCCGCGCGCAGAGTGGCCGCATCCGGCTGGCCCGGATCTTCATGGTCAGGACGGTTGGCGATGATGACGGAGAAGCCCGCCTCGGCCGCCTGCGCGACGTCCTCGGGCGTGATCTGCGTGCTCACGCAAAGCTGGTCTGTGAGGGTCTTGGGGGTCATGGGTCGTGCGCCTCCATGCAGTGGAGCGGAAACAGTCTCGCCCCACTCATAATCTGCCGGGCACGTGGCGTCGACCAGCCCGGACCACAAGGGCGTCACCGCGACGCAGGGCGCCAAGTCTCCAGCTCGTCAAACTCCGGCAGGTCCAGCGCCAGCGCCAGGTTCTGCATGGCCTGGACGGCGGCGCCTTTGAGGAGATTGTCCAGCGCGCACACGATCACGGCGCGCCGTCCGTCCTCGCTCAGCGTCAGCCCGCCCAGCACCGCGCCGGGGATGTTGGCGCCATCCGCGATCTCCGGGATGGCGTCAGTCAGGCGGATCAGCGGTTCGCCCTCATAGGCGCTGGCATAGGCGGCGCACAGTTCCGCCGCGCCGACGGCCCGGGCAAATTCCAGCTGGGCGGTCATGACGATGCCGCGGAAGAACGCCGCCACATGGGGGCTGAAGCGCACGGCATGGCTGAGATGCCGGCTCATCTCGCGCTCATGGACATGGCCCGCCAGCATGTAGGGCATGAGATTGTCTTTGAGCGCGGCCAGATCATTCTTGCGGCTGGGCGTCGTTCCGGCGCCTGAATAGCCTGACACGCCAAACAGATGCGCCGGGCCGGACAGCCACGGCCTGACCGGCGCCACGCACAGCTGACCCGCCGTGGCGTAGCAGCCCGGATTGGAAATGCGGCGCGCGCCTTTGAGCGCCTCCCGCCCGTAAATCTCCGGCAGGCCATAGGCCCAGCTCTCGTCAAAGCGGTAGTCGGCGGAGAGGTCCACCAGCACCGTGTCCGGCGCGTGCGCATCAAACGCCGCCACATAGGGCGCCGCCTGCCCGTTGGGCATGGCCAGGATCACCGCGTCCGCCCCGCGTGCAGCGCAGGCGTCCGGGTCCAGCGCCTCGAATTTCAGGTCCGCGGGCGCTTCGGGCGCCAGCTCGCGCACCGGCGCGCCGTCCATGGCGCGCGAGACCGCGAAGCTCAGGCGCATGTCCTCGCGCCGCGCCAAGAGCGCGATCAGCTCGCGGCCCGTATGGCCGCGCGCGCCGATCAGGCCGACGGTCTTCATTTATCCTCCAGCGTGGCGGGCAGGGCGGCGATGCGCGCCACCATGGCCGGAATGCGGGTCAGATCGCTTTCGCCGCGCCAGAATACCGTCCAGCGCCCCTGCTTCACCGCGCCATGGCAGGTGGAATAATAGAACTCATTGACCGGATTATCGCTGCGCGAGCGCCAGTACAGGCGCGGCGCATGGGCGATCAGCCGCTTCCACACCGCCCCGCCCAGGCCCTCGCCGCGCGCCTCGTCCAGCACCGCGAACTTGTCGAGATACACCGCGTCATCGAGGTGCGCCGTGATGGCGGCGGCGCGGTATTGCTCGGTCACGAAGGCGCGCTCGAAATCCAGCCGGTCGAAATAGTCCGCCACCGGCTTGCGCCCGAACGAGCTGGTGATGAGATGCGCCATGCGCTTGCGGTCAATTTCGTCCGCCGAGGTCAGCTCCAGCATGCGCTCGCCCCGGCGCACCAGCGTGCCGGCGCCGGCATGGGTGAACAACTCCTTGGCGAGCTCCTCGGGCCGCGTGATCGACACCGAGCTGGTCAGCGGCAGATCATCAAGCAGAAGCTTGATCTCCTGCAGTTTCAGCCGCATGCCCCCCGTCACCCAGTCCGCCGCCATCAGATCATCATGGTCGGTGGCCAGGTTGATCGCCGAGATCGGCGCGCCGGACGCGTCCAGCAGGGCGCCGGTCCCGGTCAGGAACACGATCTTGTAGGGTTGCAGTTCATGAACCAGCGTGCGCACCGCGCTGTCGGCGTTGACGTTCACCAGCCGTCCGTCGGACGTATCGCCCAGGCAGCCCAGGATCGGCGCCTGGCCCGCGCGCGCGGCCGCCGCGACCAGTTCCAGACGCACGCGCGTCGGCGAACCCACCCGGCCAAGCCTCGCCTCGTCGATGAGTTCAGCCTCGAACACGCCTGACGGTATGGCCGCCGCGCGCCCGCCCCGGTCGCGCACGGCCTGCACCAGTTTCAAATTCACCGCCGTGAGCGTGTCGCGCACCACGCCCATGGCGCCGGGCGGGGTGATGCGCAGGCCCTCGACGCGCTCTTCAGGGTAGCCGGCTGCTTCCAGCGTGGCGTTGAGCTGCGGTCCCCCGCCATGCACCACGATGGGCGCCAGCCCCACCGACTGCAGGAAGGCCAGCGCGCTGGCCAGCGCGTCGAGATCCTCCTCGATGATCGCCCCGCCCACCTTGATGACGGCGAATCGCTCCTGATCCAGCGACGAGAAGCGGGTGAGGTATTCGCGGATCTCCTTGCCATCGCGCATGTTGGACAGAAGCTGCACGATGGCGGCGCGCACCGGCGCGGGCTGGGCGGCGGGAGAGGTGGATTCACGGGTCATGGGCGGATCATCCCGGATGAGGCGGCGGCAGGCGGCTGACGACAGGCGCGAGGACGGGGAGGGCGGGCGCTCACGCCTTCATCGCTCCTTGATCATGCGCTCCATCAGCGCCTTCTGCACGTGAAGCCGGTTTTCCGCTTCCTCGATGCCCAGGAAGGCCGGGCTGTCGACCACCGCGTCGGCGATCTTCACATTGCGCCGCATCGGCAGGCAGTGGCTCACCACGCCGCCGTCCGTCAGCGCCATCTTGGCCTCGTCTATCATGAAGCCTGCGCCTTTGGCGCGGAACGGCGCCTCGTCAGCCCAATGGCCATAGAAGGGCAGGGCGCCCCAGCTCTTGGCGTAGACGGCATGGGCGCCGGCATAGGCGGCTTCAGGGTCCGTGGTGACGGTCAGCGTGGTCCCGGCCTCGGCACAGAAGCGCTGCGCCGCGCCCATATAGCGCTCGTCCAGACGATAGACCGCGTCGGGGATCAGCAGGCGCACATTCATCCCGAATTTCGACGCGATCAGCAGGGCGGAATTGGCCACCGCCGTGTTCAGCGGCTTGGGATGCGGCACCCAGGTCAGCAGGAAGTCCTTGCCGCGCACATCGCCCATGCGGTCCTGCAGCGCCATCATCAGCGCCAGTTCCTGACAGGGATGGACGATGGTCTCCAGATTGATCACCGGCACGGTGGCGTGCCGCGCATAGGCGGTGATCAGCGGGTCCTCGCGCTCGGATGTCCAGTCCTGGAACTTCGGGAAACACCGGATCGCGATCAGGTCGACATAGCGCGACAACACGCGCGCCGCCTCGCGCACATGCTCTTCGGGGTCGCCGTCCATCACCGCGCCGTCATGGATTTCCACCGGCCAGGTCTGGCCGCGCGCGTCCAGCACGATGGCGTGCCCGCCCAGCTGGCGGGCGCCCAGATCGAACGAGGTGCGCGTGCGCAAGGACGGGTTGAAGAACATCAGCGCGATGGACTTGCCCTTCAGCGCATCGCCAAAGGGGCTGCCCTTCAGCACGCGCGCGCGGTCGATCATGGCCTGCAATTCGTCGCGGGACCAGTCTTCGGTGCTCAGGAAATGACGCATGGCGTTCAGCGCTCCGCAGGCAGGCGATAACCAAGGCCCAGCGGTGTAATCGCCTGCGTGCGCCTTGGCAAATGACGTTGCAGGGACGCGCCCGCGTGCTAGCTCATGTGCCCATGGTGCATGTGGTGTTTCACGAGGCGTATGTCGCGGCGGGCGTGCCCGCCGGTCATCGCTTTCCCATGGGCAAGTTCAGGGCGGTGGCGGGCGAGCTGATCACCAGCGGGCTCGTTGCGGACTGGGACGCGTTTCACCGGCCCGCGCCGGCGCCCGCCGCCTGGCTGCAGCTCGCCCATGACCCGGCCTATGTGGATCAGGTGCTGGGCGCGGCTGTCCCGCCGCCGCTGGCCCGCCGCATCGGGTTCGAGATGACGCCTGCCGTCGCCCTGCGCTCGCAATGCGCGGTGGCGGGCACGGCGCTGGCGGCAAGGCTGGCGCTGGAGCATGGCGCGGCGTGCAATACCGCCGGCGGCAGCCACCATGCGGATCATGCAGGCGGGGCGGGGTTCTGCGTGTTCAATGATGTGGCCGTCGCCGCCCGGCTCCTTCTGGCCGAGGGCGCGGTAAGCCGCGTGCTCGTCATCGATCTCGACGTCCACCAGGGCGACGGCACGGCGCGCATTTTCGAACGTGACCCGCGCGTCTTCACCCTGTCGGTCCATTGCGAGGACAACTGGCCGCGCCGCAAGGCGCTGTCCGACCTGGATATCGGCCTGCCTGAAGGAACCGAAGACGCCGCCTATCTCGCCGCCGCCCGCGCCGCCGTGGACGATGCGCTGGAGGCCAGCCGGCCCGATCTCGTCTTCTTCAACGCCGGGGTTGACCCCCACCGCGAGGACCGGCTGGGCCTGTTGTCGCTCACTGACGAGGGCCTGGCGGCGCGCGAAGCCATGGTGTTCGAGGCCTGCCTGAAACGCGGCATTCCCGTCACCGGCGTGCTGGGCGGCGGCTATGCCCGCGATATCGAGGCGTTGGCCCGGCGGCATGCGCTGTTGCACCACGCGGCCGATGCGGCGTTGAGGGGGTGGGGGTGAGGGAATCGTCGGCAAGCCTGTGCCGGAAATGAGAACAGCCCCGCCAAGGCAGGGCTGTTGGGCCCGTTAGAGGGCTAGGCTATTCATTCGCCCATAAGGGGCTTGCTCGTTACAGATACTCTATAGCGCGTCAGTTTTCAATCGCCAGATCCGCTTTAATCACAAAAAGCTTGCATAGCTGGCGTTTGATCGCGTCCAGGCACTCGCGTGACACCCTCGCCTCCTCACCCCCTAGACGATCAGGCAAAGTGCTGAGGCGATCAAAGCTTACCGCCTTTATCAACTCCGGTTTGATCCAGGATTCTCGATCAATGAATGGATAGTCTCCTGATTGTAGTATGACGTGATTGTCATGAGGGGCGCCCTGGTCTCTGGATGAGGTGATTGGTACGACAACGCATAGCTTCTGGGCGTTCCGACGCTTCTGCGAAACGACGACCACATAGTGCGGCGAGTGCATTTCCGGCGGAACCGCACCGGAAAAATCGCAATTGAAAACCTTCCCGGCTGCGGGCCGTCTCTGAATGGGCATAAAATCTCCCCATTGGGGAATCATTGCCTCCTGAAGCATCCAATGTTGTGCTTCCGGTGGCAATGGCTACAGACGCCAAAGTGCATTCAAGTGCCTCGCAACCGAGACAAAGCCCATCATCTGAGAATAGGCGAAATATCTGTTTATATTAAGAAATATCAGGAATCGCTTGAGCTTGCCTAACCCTTCCCCCCACACCGCTTCGAGCAATACTTCACCTCGTTCCAGACCCGTTCCCATTTCTTGCGCCAGGTGAAGGGCCGCCCGCAGGTGGCGCAGGTCTTTTGCGGCAGGTTGGCCTTGGCGGTCGCCTTGCGGCGGTTGGATCCCTTGGCCATGCTTTAGAACAGGCTCCCTTGCGCCGGATCGGGTGCGGCTTTCACCTTGCGCCGCTGCGTGGCCGATCCGGTCTGCTTCAGGCCGGACCGGCGGCTGCCATGGCGGGCCTGGATGGCGTCGCTGGCGGGACCGTGCCCGGCGCGGCGGCGCAGGGCGGTGAGCTTCACCTTCGCCTCGCGCGCAGCCTGTTCGTGATCGACGATGCGCTGCGGGTAAGTCATGCCCAGCTGCACCCCCGCCGCCTCCAGCACGCCTTGCGGTGCGGTCCAGGGCTGGTGCCGGAACGGCGCGGGCAGGGCGGCCAGCTCGGGGACCCAGCGCGCGATGAACACGCCGTCCGGGTCCTGATCGATGGATTGCTTGACCGGGTTGTAGATGCGCGGCGTGTTCACGCCGGTCACGCCCGACTGCATCTGGAACTGGGGATAATGAATGCCCGGCTCGAAATCGGTGAAGCGGCGCGCCAGCGCCTGGGCCGGGCGCTTCCAGTCCTGCCAGAGGTGATAGCTGGAAAACGCCGCCGCCATGGCGCGCATGCGGAAATTCAGCCAGCCGGTCTGGTCCAGCGCGCGCATGCACGCATCCAGAAATGGCAGGCCGGTGCGCCCCTCGATCCAGCGCGTGAGCGTTTCCGGGTCCGCTTCCGGCCTTGCGCCGCGATAGGCCGGGTGCAGATCGCGGGTGGCGAGCTCGGGCTCGTCCTCAAACCTTTGCATGAAATGACAATGCCAGTGCAGGCGCGAGATGAAGCTCTCCACCGAGCGCGCAAAGCCCGTCTCGCCCGCCGCGCGATGGGCGGCCAGCGCCCGGCCCGCGCCCTGATACGCCTCACGCACAGAGAGGGACCCCAACGCCAGATGCCCTGACAGGCGTGAGCAGGCGTCGAACGCGGTTCCCGGCGAGGACATGGCCCGGCGATAGTCGCGGCCCCGCGCAAACAGAAAGCTTTCCAGATCCGCCACGGCCTGCCGGCGCCCGCCGGTCTGGCGCCACGGGCAGGGATCGGGGGCGAGGCCCAGCGCTTCAGCCGCCGGGATCGGCTCCGGCGGTGCGCCCGCATCCTGAAGCCGCGCGGGCGCCGGGATGACCGGCTGGCTCATGAACGCCTCCCAGCGCTTGGCCCAGCCATTGCGCGAGCGCAGCGCGCGGATCACGCCGGTCTGGCGGTGCTCGATAAAGGCGATGCTGTGCCGGCGCGCCCACCCGGCCACCGCCCGGTCGCGCTCCCAGGTGGCGATCAGCCCGGTTTCTTCATGAGCGTGGATGGCGTCCAGGGGGGTCCGGCGATGCAGCGCCTCCAGCACCGCCACCGCCTCGCCCGTCCGTACGGTCAGCGACCCGCCGCGGGCGCGCAGCGCAAGGGCGAGATCGCCCAGCGTCTCGGTCAGGAAGTCGTACTGGCGGCCGGAATAATCGGGCTGCGCCCACAGCCAGGGCTCGATGATGTACAGGCAGATGATCGGCCCGCCGGCATACGCCGCGGCGGCGAGCGCTGCGTGGTCATGCGCGCGCAGGTCACGCTTGAACCAGACGAGCTGCGCGCCCATCACCGGCCGTCAGCCGTTCGCGCGGCGGCGCGCCAGTCCCTGCAGGGCCGGGCGGATCACCAGAAAGACGCGGTAGAGCCCTTCGCCGATCCAGACGAAGGGAGGCCGTGCGGCGATATGGCCCAGCCAGCGCCAGCCGGGCGTGGCCTTCCACAGCTCGGCGAAGGCCGCTGCGCCCGACACCAGCACGCCATCTGCCCGGCGGACGTGAAAGCGTTTCAGCGCCGCCTGCGGGCTGATTTCGTCTGGCGCGCCTGCGCCCGTGCTCACATCGGTGAAGCGCGCATCCGAGCCCTGGCGCTGGTAAAGCCCTATCTCCGCACGGCAAAGCGGGCAGGCGCCGTCAAAGAACACTTCACACGCGGGCGCGGCGTCAGCAGCGCGCGCGGGCCGGGAGTCGTCAGCATTTTGCATTTGATGTTCCATAGACACAGACATAGGTCTTGGCGATGCAGAATACAGGATGCGCAGCATGCGGGCAGCGGTGATCGGAGCAGGGCTCGCGGGCGCGGCCGCCGCGCGCGCGCTGGCGCAGGCCGGGATCGAGCCGGTGCTGTTTGACAAGGGCCGCGGCGCGGGCGGCCGGCTCTCCACCCGGCGCGCCGAGACCCCGCTGGGCGAGGCGCTGATCGATCACGGCGCCCAGTTCGTCACCGCCGAAACGCCGGCGTTTCAGGCCCTCATCGATGAAGCCGCAGCAGCCGGCGCGGCGCGTCCATGGGACGCGCGCCTGGTATCGGTCGACCGCATTGGCGGCGCCCAGGCATTGCGTCCCAAGACCCGCTGGGTGGGAACGCCCGGCATGAGCGCGCTGGTGCGCACGGCGTTGAATGGCCTTGATGTCCGCTTCGGGGCGAAGGCGCTGCGCCTGTCGGGCAAGCCGGGCGCCTGGGCGGTGCATTTCGGGGACGGGGCGGTCGAAGGCCCGTTCGGGCGGGTCGCCGTGACCTTGCCGCCGGAACAATTGATCGATCTCCTGGCGCGCACCGACGCCGATTTCTCCGGGTTGATCCAGGAGGCGCGCCGCACGCGGATCGGTCCGTGCTGGACGGTGATGAGCGTGCATGACGCTCCGTTTGATCCCGGGTTTGACGGGGCCCAGCTCTTGGGCGGCGCGATCCGCTGGATGGCGCGCATGAACGCCCGGCCCGGCTGGCAGGGACCCGAATGCTGGGTGCTGCAGGGCTCGCCTGACTGGTCGCAGGCCTTCCTCGAAGCCGATCCAGGCGCCGTCATGCGCGCCCTGTGCGAGGAAGCCTTTGTCCGCTTCGGCCTGCCGCACCCCGTCTGGCGCAGCGCCCATCGCTGGCGTTATGCGCTGGTCCAGCAGGGCGCCGGGTCTGAATGCGCGCTTGATCCGTCCGGCACTCTGGGCGTCGGCGGGGACTGGCGCCTCGGCCCGCGCGCCGAGCTCGCCTGGCGCTCCGGCCTTGCGCTGGGCGCCGCGCTGGGCGAGGTGAGATAGGCGCGCCCTGCTTGCATCGGGCGAGGCGAAGCACTAGATGCACGTAACTTTATAACACAGCCGGAGCCTGACCCGCGTGAGCCCGTCCCTGTCCGCCCTGGCCTTCGGGCTCGTCGCTGCTGGCGCCGTGGGCCTTGCCGTTCTGCTCGCGCTGCGCGGGGCCGGCTTCACGCGCCAGCATTCGCCGCTCTTCGCCGCCTTCGCCGGCGGCCTTGTCGTGACGCTGGCCGTGGTGGAGCTGATCCCGTCAGCCCTCTCCGCAGGCGGACATGCGCCGTGGCTGGTGCTGGCAGGATTCGCCGGCGGGTTCGTGCTGCAGGGCCTGACCGGCGGTTCGGCGGTGGCGTCGGTGTCCGCCGGGCCCGGATCGGCGCGCGCCCGCGCAGCGGCCCTGGCCGCAGTCGGCGCGCTGGCGATCCATTCAGCCCTCGACGGGGTGATTTTCGCCGTCACCCACGCGCTGGAGCCGGCTTTGGCCGCGACCGCCGGCGTCGGCCTCGTCGCGCACCAGCTGCCGGTGGCGGTGGTGTGCTTCATCCTGTTGCAGCGCGCCGGGCTGGGCGACCGGCTGGCGGCCTGGCTCGCCTTCGCCGCGGCGGGCCTGACCATGCTGGCCGCCGCTGTCGCCACCGCCCCGTTCGCGGCGGCGCTCGACACCGGTCCGTTGACCATCCTGATGGCGCTGGTGGCGGGGCTCCTTTTGCATGTCGGCGCGGCGCACCTGCTCAGTGAAGCGCTGGCCGCCGGGGTGTTGCGCGGGGGCGGCGCGGTGTTCGCCGGCGCCGGCGCCGCGGCAGTCATGCTCATGGGCCACGACCACGTTCACCACGGCCCTGCCCATCATGACCACGCCCGCCATGATCATGCCCATGATCACCCGCATGGCGGCCACATCCATCACGGGCCAGGCGCGCACCGCCACAATCACGCCCATGATGATGCGCATGATCACGATCATGATCACGCAGATCCCCACGATCATCCTCTGCCACAGGAGCCAAACCCATGACTGCTTCAAGACTGCTGAGCGGCGCTGCGATGGCGCTGGTGATGTCGGGCGCCGCGGCGCTCGCCGATGACGCCCCGATGCGCCAGCTGGGCGCGCACGTGCATGGCGCGGCGGCGCTGGACGTCGCCGTCGACGCCAATTCAGGCGCAGCCCTGGTGGTGCTCAGCGGCGCCGCCTATAATTTCTTCGGCTTCGAACGCGCCGCCGCCAGCGACGAGGAACGCGCCGCCATCGACGCCGCCTATGCGGCGTTTGATCGCGCGCCGGTCGCCTTCCCGGAGCAGGCGGGCTGCAGCCTGGCCACCGTCGACGTCGAGGGCGTGAGCGGCGGTCACGGCCACGGCGAAAGCGAGCCGCACGGCCACGATCATGGCGATGAGCATGATCACGGCCACGGCGACGGCCATGATCATGATGGCCACGGCCACGAGCACAGCCACGACCACGGCGATGACCACGCCCACGATGACGCCGCCGGGGACCGCTATGCCGGCGTCAGCGATCTGGCGATCAGCTGGACCTTCATGTGCGAGAGCCCTGCGCGCGCCACACAGCTCGACGCCAGCGGCCTGTTTGCGGCGTTTGAACGGCTTGAGAGCCTTCAGGCGAGCTTTGTCGGCGGCGGCTCCGCCTCGGCCGCGACGCTCACCGCCGGCAATGCGGTGATCGCGCCGTAACAGCGTGACGGTCTTGATGCGGGGCGGCCGCGCGCGCATGTATCATGACATGATGCGCATGATCGCCGCCATCCTGGCCCTGTGTCTGGCCAGTCTCGCCGCGCCGGCCTTCGCAGGCCAGAGCCGCGACGAGGCGTATCGCGATCTCATCTGGGCCGATCTCCTGCCGCCGGGCGAAGCCGAGCGGATCGCCATGCTCGAGCAGGTCCAGGCCATCGAATTCGGCTTTGATCATTTCGGCGATGACCAGATGCCGCAGATCCGCACCTTCAATGTCGTGGAGGCGCTCGACGGCGAACGCGTGCGGATCGCCGGCTTCGTGCTGCCGTTCGACTTTTCGGCCTCGGGCGAGGTGTCGCGCTTCCTGCTGGTGCCGTTCATCGGCGCATGCGTGCATGTGCCTCCGCCCCCGCCCAACCAGCTCATCTATGTCCAGGCCCCAGACGGCGTGTCGGTGCAGGGCCTTTGGGAGCCGGTCTTCGCCGAAGGCGTGATGCGCACGCGCCGCCAGGACAGCGAGCTGGCCGACACCGCCTACACGCTGGAACTCACCGGCCTTCAGCCCTACCGCAATTGATGACGCCAGGATGAACGCCGGCGCCCCGATTGCGGCGGACCGGCGGCGAAGATTCCCCAATCCGGATCAAATCGCGACGCACTTGCCTGTCACCGTGCCTGTCATGGCGGTGGGTGCGGCGCGGGTGTCTGCTGATCTGGCCTCCCCACCGATGGCGCATGCGCGCCGCGCCCGCCGCCAGCGCCACAGACCGGGCAGATTTAGCACGTGCCTTGCGATGCCCGGTCCGGGGCCCGTCTCGAGTGTGTCAGCGCGGCACGCTTTCGTCTGAGGGGGCGATCGAGAGCCAGCGCCGCTCGAGGCGGGTCCCACCTTGTGCACCCTCTGGCGCCGTAGAGCGCACTGACCGCTGGCCCCCGGGCGGGCTCCGGTCTAGACCTGCGCCATGACAATCCCGACCGGCCCTTCAGACGCCTTCATCTCCCGCCACACGCGCATCGCCAGCGCGCCGCTGACGCCGGAACTGCGCTTTCATCTCGCTGACGAAACCATCGAAATCTGGACCCGCACCGAAGAGGCGCTGGGCGAAATCGGGCTGCCGCCGCCCTTCTGGGCGTTCGCCTGGGCGGGCGGGCAGGCGCTGGCGCGCCATGTCATGGATAACCCGGACCTTGTGGCCGGCGCGCACGTGCTTGATTTCGCCTGCGGTTGCGCGGTGGCGGGGATTGGCGCGGCGAGGGCGGGCGCGGCCCGGGTCGACGCCAGCGAGATTGATCCTTTCGCCGTGGCGGCGGCCCGGCTCAACGCCGGGCTCAATGGCGTGACGCTGGACGTGCAGCTGGCCGATGTCATCGGCTCGGACGCCGGCTGGGACGTGGTGCTGGCCGGGGACGTCTTCTACGAAGCGCCCGGCGCGGCGCGCATCGCCGGCTGGCTCGCCAGCCTGCACGCGCGCGGCGCGGTGGTGCTGATCGGCGACCCGGGCCGGACCTTTCTGCCCAGGGCCCGGCTGGAGGCTTTGGCGCGCTACGACACGCCTGTCTCCCGCGATCTGGAGGATCGCGAGGTCAGGCAGGCGCGCGTGTGGCGCTTCGCCGGGTGAGCGGCTGGCCTTGGAGCGCAACTGGCAGGAGCGGGCGCCGGCTTCAGGAAAAACTGCGTTTTAAATCAAGGACTTGAGCGTTCGCCCTGACGCAGTGAGGCCGGGCCACGTTCTAGTTGCTGTTCATGGGCGTGCCTTGGCTCTGGACGTGCCGCACGGCGTCCTGGCTGGTCTCCTGCATGGCGCGCCACTCCCATTCGGGACGGCAGACCTGGCGCGCGGGCAGGCGCGAGCCCAGCACCGTCTGGCGTTCGCAGCGGATCGCATAGGGGTCATAGCCCTCGCGCTCGGCCCGGGCGAGGTCTTCCGCGCTGGCCACAGCCTGGCTTGCCGCTGCGTCGGCGCGCGCCTGCGTCGCGCCCTCCGTGGTGGCGCAGGCGGAGGCGAACAGGCCGAGCATGGCGGCCAAAGCAATATATTTCATGTTGTTGCACCCTTCAAAATGACCGCCGGCGCAAGAGCGTGCGCGGTCGCAAACTCAACTTTGGCACACGCTAGGCCCCTGGCGCCGATGTGACAAGGCGCGAAAACTCTTTCACACCCGAAGGAATCGGGGGAGGGTATTGCAATGGCCCGCATTCGCGCCGTTGACCGGCGGCTGTTTTTGCTGATCGAAATCGCGGCCCGGCGCCTCAGCCGGGACGCCGACCAGCGTTTGCGCGCCGAGGCCGGCGTCAGCGCCAGCCAGGCCGCCGTGCTGTTCTTGCTGCTGCGCCGGGGCGAGCGGCGCATGGGCGCCATCGGCGATGTGCTGGCGCTGGGAGCCCCGGCGGTCACGGGTCTTGTCTCGCGCATGGAAGAGGCCGGCCTCGTCACGCGCCGGCGCGATGCCAGGGACCGGCGCGGCGCGCTGGTAGCCTTGAGCGAGGCGGGCCGCCGCGCCGCCGAACGCGCCGACACCGTGCTGCGCGCCTTCAACGCCGAGCTGGACGAGCGGCTGGGCGACGAGGCGGCTGATACCCTGTATGATGCGCTGACGCGCCTCGCCTCTGACGCGTCCGATCCGGTCGGCTGAGGCGGCGAGGCCGGGCGGCGCGCGGTTTTCACGCCCCCTTGCGCGAGCGCCCGTAATTTGTTGCAATGCAACAAGTCCGGACAAATGACGGACCATTCCTGAACAGCGGAAACTTGCGCCGCCGGCGGGTGAGGAGACGCGACTGTGCTGAAGTTCACGACCACCGGTCAGCGCTATCCTGACAAGCGCCCTGCGGACGCGCGCCGTCAGGATTTTGATGAAATCTACGCCCCTTTCTCGCCCGAGCGCGGCGCGCAGCAGGCCGAGCGCTGCTCGCAATGCGGCGTGCCGTTCTGCCAGACCGGCTGCCCCTTGCACAACGACATCCCCGACTGGCTGATGCTGGCCGCCGAAGGGCGCATGGAGGAGGCTTACGAGCTGTCCTCGGCGACCTCGACCATGCCTGAAGTGTGCGGGCGCATCTGCCCCCAGGACCGCTTGTGCGAAGGCGCCTGCGTCATCGAGCAATCGGGTCATGGCGCGGTGACCATCGGCTCGGTGGAGACCCACATCACCGAGACCGCCTGGGCGAATGGCTGGGTCAAGCCGCTGCGCCCGGGCGTCGCCACCGGCTTCTCGGTCGCAATCATCGGCGCGGGACCGGCGGGCCTTTCCGCGGCCGAACGCCTGCGCGAGCGGGGCCATCAGGTGACGGTTTATGACCGGCACGACCGCGCGGGCGGGCTTCTGGTCTATGGCATTCCCAATTTCAAGCTGGACAAATCCGTCGTGGCGCGCCGCGTCGCGCGCCTTGAACAGGGCGGGATCGTCTTCAAACTCAATTTCGAGGTGGGGCGAGACGCGAGCCTCGACGAGCTGCGCGGCCAGCATGACGCGGTCTATATCGCGGCGGGCGCCTATGCGGCGCGGGCGCTGACCTGTCCCGGCGGCGGCGGGCGCGGGCTGGTGCCCGCGCTGGACTATCTCACAGCGTCGAACCGGCGTGGCTTTGGCGAGGATATCGCCGATAATGGCCGCCTTGATGCACAGGGCAAGCGCGTCATCGTGATCGGCGGCGGCGATACGGCGATGGACTGCGTGCGCACCGCAGTGCGCCAGGGCGCGGCCAGCGTGTCGTGTGTCTACCGCCGCGACCGGGTGAACATGCCCGGCTCCGCTCGCGAGGTCGCCCATGCCGAGGAAGAGGGCGTGACATTCGACTGGCTGTGCGCGCCCGCCGCCATTCTGGGCGATGCGGACACGGCCACCGGCGTGCGCATCCAGCGCATGGTGCTGGGCGCTCCCGATTCCAGCGGACGCCGGCGCCCCATGCCGTCCCCGGGTCAGGAGCATGACGCGCCTGCCGACATGGTGATTGCGGCGCTGGGCTTTGAACCGGAAGACTTTCCGGCCCAGTACGGCGCGCCCCAGCTTGAGATGTCGCCGCGCGGCACGCTGCGCGTTACGGGCCGCTGCCGCACCTCCATCCCCGGCGTCTATGCCGGCGGCGACGCGGTGCGCGGCGCCTCGCTGGTGGTCTGGGCGGTGCGCGACGGCATGGACGCGGCGGCGGAGATTGACGCCGATCTGATGGCCCGCGCGCGTGAAATGGCTGTGTCCAGAGTGGCGGAGATGGCCGAATGAACGCCGCGCAGCGCTATCTCGGCAATCGCGACCGCCTGATCGCCGCGAACGCTTACGAGGCCGACTCCGAGCGCGATGCCTGCGGCGTCGGGCTGATCGCCGACATCCACGCCACGCCCCGGCGTGAAGTGGTGGAGCTGGCGATCAAGGCGCTCAAGGCCGTCTGGCATCGCGGCGCGGTGGACGCAGACGGCAAGACCGGTGATGGCGCGGGCCTGCGCGTCGGCATCCCGCAGGATTTCTTCAAGGCGCAGGTGGCGCGCACCGGCCATGCGCCGGGGTCCGGCGTCATCGGGGTGGGGATGATCTTCCTGCCGCGCACCGATTTTGCGGCGCAGGAGCGTTCGCGCACCATTGTCGAGACCGAGGTGCTGCGCGCCGGGCTGCGCCTGTATGGCTGGCGCCAGGCGCCCATCGACCCGTCCTGCCTGGGCGACAAGGCCGCTTCCACCCGGCCCGCCATCGAGCAGATCCTGTTTGAAGACCCCAGGAAACGCGCGCCTTCCGTGCTGGAGCGCGCGCTCTATCTGGTGCGCCGCCGGATCGAGGCGCGCGCGCGCGAGGATGCCCTGCCGGGCTTCTACGTCGCATCGCTGTCGGCGCGCGACGTGGTCTACAAGGGCATGTTCCTGGCCGAGGCCATCGACACCTTCTATCCCGATCTGCGCGACGCGCGCTTCGTGTCGTCGTTTGCCATCTTCCACCAGCGCTATTCCACCAACACCTTTCCCGAATGGCGTCTGGCCCAGCCCTTCCGCATGCTTGCCCATAATGGCGAGATCAATACGCTCAAGGGCAATCGCAACTGGATGAAAAGCCATGAGATTCTCATGGCGGCCAAGGCGTTCAGGGACGCCGAGGATGTGGTCAAGCCGGTGATCAGCGCGGGCGCGTCGGATTCAGCGGCTCTCGACGAGGTGTTTGAAGTGCTGGTGCGCGCCGGGCGCACCGCGCCCATGGCCAAGACGCTGCTGATCCCCGAAGCCTGGTCCAAGCGCTCCGAGCTGATGCCGGGCGCGTGGCGGGGCCTGTACGAATACTGCAATTCGGTGATGGAGCCCTGGGACGGGCCGGCGGCGGTGGTCGCCTGCGACGGACGCTGGGCGATTGCGGGCCTCGACCGCAATGGCCTGCGCCCGCTGCGCTGGAGCCTGACGCGCGACGGCCTGCTCGCGGTGGGTTCGGAAACCGGCATGGCGCCGCTGGACCCCGATGCGGTGGTCGAGCGCGGCGCGGTGACGCCCGGGCGCATGATCGGCGTTGACCTGCACGAGGGCGGGTTCATGCGCGAGCATGAGATGCTCGACATGCTGGCGGCCAAGCACCCGTACGAGGACTGGCTGAAAAACGTCAAGAATATCGAGGCCGAGATCGGCCCCGGCCCGGAAGCGCTGTTGTTCGGCGAGGCCGAGCGCGCCCGCCGCCAGGCCGCCGCCGGCCTGTCGCTGGAGGATGTGGAGATCATCCTGTCGCCCATGGCCGAGACCGGCAAGGAAGCCGTCGGCTCCATGGGCGATGACAGCCCGCTGGCGGTTTTGTCCAACCGCTACCGGCCCGTATATCATTATTTCCGCCAGAACTTCTCCCAGGTCACCAACCCGCCCATCGACCCCTTGCGCGAGGGCCGGGTGATGAGCCTCAAGACCCGGTTCAAGAATCTGGGCAATATCCTCGCCACCGACGAGGCCCAGACGAATGTGTTCGTGCTGGATTCGCCCGTCCTGACCAATGGCATGTATGCGCGCCTGCGCGCCGTGCTGGGCGAGCGGGTGACCGAGGTTGACGCCACCTTCCCCGCTGAAGAGGCCACCGGCGCCGGGGGCGGGTTGATGCGCGCCCTTGACCGCATCCGCGCCGACGCCGAAGCCGCCGTGCGCGGCGGCGCCGAGCATCTCGTCCTCACCGACGAGGCGCAGGGGCCGCAGCGTTGCTCGGTCCCCATGGCGCTGGCCGCGGGCGCGGCGCACACCCACCTCACCCGCAAGGGGCTGCGCACCTACTGCTCGCTCAATGTGCGCGCCGCCGACGTCACCGACGCCCATGGCCTGGCGGTGCTGATCGGCCTCGGCGCCACCACGGTGAACCCCTATGTCGCCTTTGAGACCGTGGGCGCGCGCACCCAGCGGGGCCTTGGCGCCCTGACGCCGGAGCGAAAGGCGCTCAACATGAAGCTCGCCCTGGATGCGGGGCTTCTGAAGATCATGTCCAAGATGGGCATATCAGTGGTTTCCTCCTATCGCGGCGGCTGCAATTTCGAGGTGCTGGGGCTCTCGCGCGCCGTGGCGATGGAGTATCTGGGCGGCGTGACCAGCCGCATTTCCGGCATTGGCCTGGCGGGCCTGGAACAGACGCTCGCCGAGCTGCACGCCTGGGCCTGGCGCGATGACGGCGCGGTGCGCCTGCCCGTGGGCGGGTTCTACCGCCAGCGCGCTTC
Source organism: Alphaproteobacteria bacterium (assembly GCA_016124675.1). GTDB lineage: Bacteria > Pseudomonadota > Alphaproteobacteria > Caulobacterales > Maricaulaceae > Oceanicaulis. Next base: position 99,654 of record WGNG01000011.1, on the reverse strand, counting down.
GGGCGAGGTGCATGCGGTGGAGGCCCGCTCCGTCATCGCCCTGCAAAAGGCTGTGCGCGAGGAGGATTACGCGGCGTTCCGCGAGTATGTCGCCCTGCAGACCCGCGACGCCGACCCGATCCAGCTGCGCGACCTCCTGGAGCCGCGCGCCCTGGGCCCGTCCATCGACGTGTCGCGCTGCGAAAGCGTCAACGAGATCCGCCAGCGCTTCGTCACGCCGGGCATGAGTCTCGGCGCTCTCTCGCCCGAAGCCCATGGCGCGCTCAACGTCGCGATGAACCGGATCGGCGCCAAGTCGGTGTCAGGCGAGGGCGGCGAGGACCGCTCGCGCTATGCGCCCATGGCCAATGGCGACAACATGAACTCGGCGGTCAAGCAGGTGGCCTCGGGCCGGTTCGGCGTCACCGCCGAATATCTCAACCAGTGCCGCGAGATCGAGATCAAGATCGCCCAGGGCGCCAAGCCTGGCGAGGGCGGCCAGCTGCCCGGCTTCAAGGTCACTGAGATGATCGCGCGCCTGCGTCACGCCACGCCGGGCACCACGCTGATCAGCCCGCCCCCGCACCACGATATCTATTCCATCGAGGACCTGGCCCAGCTCATCTACGACCTCAAACAGATCAATCCCGAGGCGCGCGTCTGTGTGAAGCTGGTGGCCGCCGCCGGTGTCGGCGCGGTGGCGGCGGGCGTCGCCAAGGCCCATGCCGATGTCATCCTCATTTCGGGCAATGTGGGCGGCACGGGCGCCAGCCCCCAGACCTCCATCAAGTTCGCCGGCGCGCCGCTGGAGCTGGGCCTGTCGGAAGCCCATCAGGTGCTGTCGCTCAACGGCCTGCGCGAGCGCATCACCCTGCGCGCCGATGGCGGCATCCGCACCGGGCGCGACGTGGTGATCACCGCCATGCTGGGCGCCGAGGAGTTCGGCATCGGCACCACCAGCCTCATCGCGCTGGGCTGCCTCATGGTGCGCCAGTGCCATTCCAACACCTGCCCGGTGGGCATCTGCACCCAGGACGATGACCTGCGCCAGCGCTTCACCGGCATGGCCGACCATGTGGTCAACCTGATGACCTTCATCGCCCGCGACACCCGCGAGATTCTCGCCCGCCTCGGCGCCGAGCGGCTCGAAGACGTGATCGGCCGCGCCGATCTCTTGGACCAGGTCAGCCGGGGCGCCGACCATCTCGATGATCTCGACCTCAACCCGCTCCTCGTGCGCGTCGACCCCCAGGCCCGCCCGCCGCGCTCCACCCGCACCCAGCGCAACGCGGTGGCGGCGAGCCTCGACGAGCAAATCCTCAAGGACGCCGCTCCGGTCTTCACCCGGCGCGAGAAGATGCAGCTTGTGTATGACGTGAAGAACACCGACCGCGCCGTGGGCGCGCGGGTCTCGTCGGCCATCGTCCGCGCCTTCGGCCCGGACGGGCTCGAAGACGGCCAGCTCACCCTGCGCCTGGCCGGATCGGCGGGCCAGTCGCTGGGCGCGTTTTCCGCCAAGGGCCTGCGCATTGAGCTCGAAGGCGACGCCAATGACTATGTCGGCAAGGGCCTGTCGGGCGCGACCATCGCCATCCGCCCCTATGGCGGCGCGCGCCGCCACGGCGCGGGCGACGTGATCATCGGCAATACCGTGCTTTACGGCGCGACCTCCGGCCGCCTGTTCGCTGCGGGCGGCGCGGGTCAGCGCTTCGCCGTGCGCAATTCGGGCGCCAGCGTGGTGGTCGAAGGCTGCGGCGCCAATGGCTGCGAGTACATGACCGGCGGGGTCGCCGTGATCCTCGGCAAGGTGGGTGATAACTTCGCCGCCGGCATGACGGGCGGCGAGGCCTTTGTGCTCGATGAAGACGGCCGCCTGGAGCCGCGCCTCAATGGCGAGACCGTGTTCCTGGCCGAGCTGAAAGGCGAAGCCGAGGCCCGCTGCCGGTCCCTCATCGAAGCTCACTACGCCGCCACCGGCTCGCTCCACGCTGCGGCCATCCTCAATGACTGGGAGGCGCGCCGGCCCGAATTCCGCCACGTCGTCCCGTTCGAGCCGGCGAAGATCGAGGCGGGCGCCAGGCGGGCGTGATCACAGCCCTCACACGCAAAGGTGACCGCGCCGCGCCTTGGCGCCACGGCGGATCAGGCCACATGGTAAGTCAGGACATGCCCCGCAATTGGAGCCCGCCCCATGATCGCCCGCTTCGCCCTTGCCCTGCTCGCCGCCCTGATGCTCAACGCCGCGAGCTTCGCTGACGATTACCTGAGCCCGGCCCAGGCTGATGGCGCGGATCTGCCGGGCGGCCTGTCTCACGCCATTGTCGCCTCGGGCTGCTTCTGGTGCACCGAAAAGGATTTCGAGGGACTCGACGGCGTGATCGAGGTGGTGTCCGGCTTTGCCGGCGGCTCAGAAGCCAACCCCGGCTATTACGATGTGGTGCGCGGGCGCACCGGGCATGTGGAGAGTGCGCGCATCATCTATGACCCGGCTGTGGTGAGCTATGAGGCGCTGCTCGAGCATTACTGGCGCAATGTCGATCCGTTCGACGGTGACGGCCAGTTCTGCGATCGCGGCGCGGCCTACGCCCCCGCGATCTTCCCTGTGGATGATGACCAGCGCGCCGCCGCCGAAGCGTCCAGAAGCGCCATCGCCGACCGGTTCGGGCGCGACATCGCCGTGCGCATCCGCAGCTTCGACACGTTCTGGCCGGCCGGCGCCGAGCATCAGGACTATGCGGTGAACAACCCGATCCGCTACCAGCGCTACCGCTTCGGCTGCCGGCGCGACCAGCGCCTGCGCCAGATCTGGGGTGGTTAGAGCGCAATCGGCAAAAGTGGGGACCGGCTTTCGGATAAATTGCGCTCCGGATCATAGACCTGGAGCATGCGGCCCGACGCAGTCAGGCCGGGTCACGCTCCAGCCTCACGCCTTGCCCGCCAGCACGTGAGGGTCTAAGCCTCGCCACGGTTTCAGGCCGATAGCGGAGCATCCCCATGTCGAACGTGGTGGTCGTCGGCGCCCAGTGGGGCGACGAGGGCAAAGGCAAGATCGTGGACTGGCTGTGCCACCGCGCCGACCTGGTGGTGCGCTTCCAGGGCGGCCACAATGCCGGTCACACGCTGGTGGTGGACGGGGTGACCTACAAGCTCTCGCTCATGCCGTCGGGCGTGGTGCAGAAAAAGCTGTCGCTCATCGGCAATGGCGTGGTGGTGGACCCCTGGGCCTTTATCTCCGAGATCGAGAAAGTGCGCGCGCAAGGCGTCGACGTGACGCCCAAGCTGGTGCGCCTGGCCGAAACCGCCGCGCTGATCCTGCCGGTTCACCGCGAGCTTGATGCGCTGCGCGAAAACCGCGATGACGGGATGAAGATCGGCACGACGCGCCGGGGCATCGGCCCTGCCTATGAGGACAAGGTGGGCCGGCGCGCCGTGCGGGTCATTGATCTGGCCGACGAGCGCCAGCTGCGCCGGCGCATCGGTGAGCTATTGCATCACCACAATGCCTTGCGCCGGGGCTTTGGCGTGGAGGAGTACGACGCCGACGTCCTGACCGCCGAACTGATGGCCATCGCGCCCAGGGTCCTGCCCTATGCCGACCCGGTGTGGAAAACCCTCAACGCCGCCATCGCCGATGGCAAGAAAGTCCTGTTCGAGGGCGCCCAGGGCGCCTTCCTCGACGTGGACCATGGCACCTATCCCTTCGTGACCAGCTCCAACACCGTGGCCGGCCAGGCCGCCGCCGGCTCCGGCGTGGGTCCGGGCCAGGTGGGCTATGTGCTGGGCATCGTGAAGGCCTACACCACGCGCGTGGGGGAGGGGCCGTTCCCCACCGAGCTCACCGACGAGACCGGCAAGCGCCTGGGCGAGCGGGGGCGCGAGTTCGGGACTGTCACAAGCCGCCAGCGCCGCTGCGGCTGGTTTGACGCCGTGCTGGTGCGCCAGAGCGTCAAGATCAACGGCATCAATGGCGTGGCGCTGACCAAGCTGGATGTCCTCGACGGCTTTGACGAGCTCAAAGTCTGCGTCGGCTACAAGCTCAATGGCGAGATGTATGACCGCCTGCCCGCCGGCGCCGAGGCGCAGGCCCATGTCCAGCCGGTCTATGAAACCCTGGAAGGCTGGTCGGGCTCCACCGCCGGCGCGCGCAGCTGGATGGATCTGCCCGCCCAGGCCGTCAAATACGTGCGCCGCATCGAGGAGCTGATCGAAGCCCCCGTCGCCATCCTCTCCACCAGCCCCGAACGCGACGACGTCATCCTGATGCAGGACCCGTTCAAGGGGTAGGGCGGGCGAACTGATTTAAGATTGCAGATCGCTGATCTATTGCTACCCTGAATTTTGTTCAGGGGAGGGCGATATGGGTGAAACGGTCATCCAGCCTGCGGCGCGGCCTGACTATAGCTGGGCCAGGCTGGCCGGCTTGCCGGTTCCGGAGTTGTCCGGCGGCATCCGGACGCTGCAGGATTACTGGCGTCAGGACCCGGCGACCGGGCGCCTGCGCAGCGACGAAGAATTGCGCGGTCTCGGGCTGCTGACGGAGCAGGAGGGCAAGCACTGGCACGCCCTTCACGCGCCCGCAGCCGGCAGCTCCAATCCCATGCCGGAGGCGCTGGCCAAGGAGATCAGGCTGCGTCTCGCTCAGTCGCAAGAGCCCGGGCACGGCCCCGTCTTGCTCGACGGCGCGGTGCTGCGCTCAGCACTGCGCCTTGACACGGGCGGTGATGCTGACGCCGGAAGACCCTGCGGCGTGTCGCTGGCGGACGCGCAATTCGAGGCCGGCGCCGATTTCAGCCATTGGCGCTTTGGCGCCGGGACCAGCTTTGCCCGCGCGCAGTTTCTGGCGGGCGCAGATTTCTCGCACGCGCAATTTCACGCTCACGCCGACTTCTCCAAAGCGCGATTTTTCGGCGCGGCCATGTTCGGGGACGCCCGCTTTGGCGCGGGCGCGTCCTTTCATTCCGTGCGGTTCGAAGGCTGGACATTCTTTGAAAAGGCCATCTTCGAAGACGGACAGGCCAATTTCAATGAGGCCCTGTTTCACGAATACGGCCGGTTCAAGGAGGCGCAATTTCACGGCCTCGCCCAGTTCAGCTACGCGACATTCTTCAAGAAAGCCGATTTTCACCTCGCGCAGTTTCACGGCCCGGCCTGTTTTGACGGCGTGGAATTTTTTGGCGTGTCGGCGTTCCTCGAAGCCACGTTCGCGCGCCGCTTCTCGTTCACGGACGCCCTGCATCAGGCATTGTGCGAGTTTTCCAAACTCAAGGTCACGTCTGTACACGAGAGCGACTGGCGCTCGGCGTTCAAGGGCGCGCGCGTTGAGGCGCTCTTCAATCTCGCCGGCGGCCCCTACCATATCATCAGCGCGTTTGACGGCGCCATTCTGTCAGGCTGGATGCGCTATCCGGTCGTCGGCGAACGTAATGACCTCAATGAATTTCGCAAAAAGGCCTTGCGCCCAGCCCGTTCGGCGCCCGGCAAGGAGCGCACGGCGGCGCTGAGCGCGCTTGAAGGCGGCGCGCGCGTCCTGAAACACGCCATGGCGCGCCAGGCCGACAGCCTCAGGGAGCAGCAATTCTACCGCTTTGAGGTCGAGACCCGGCGCAGGAACAAGGTGACCCCGCCAGGCGAGAAGCTGGTCTCCTGGCTCTATAGCGGGACGGCCGAATATGGTCTCTCTGTGCTCAGGCCGGTGGGGTGGCTTGCCGGAGTGATCGTCGGCTTCGCCGCAGCCTATTGGGCCGCCATCACATGCCTCAAACTCACGCCTGACCTGTGGACGCAAGCGCTGTGGGCGGGGCAATTATCATTACAGAGCATTGTGACGCCGCTTTTCGTCTGGGATCCAGATGGCATCGCGGCGTCGCCCCCCCTGCGCGCGTTCGAGCAGGCAGAAGCCCTGTTCTGGCTGCAGCTCGCCTCGTCGGCGCAGTCATTCGTCTCGCTGATCCTGATCTTCCTGTTCGCGCTCAGCATCCGGCGCCGCTTCCAGATCAGCTGACCCGCGCAGCCGCGCGTCTTGCCGCGCGCCGCGCATCAGGCTCAACTGCCCGCCTGTTCGAAGGCGGGAGATGAGAGTGGCGGCGTCCCTTGATGGCCAACTCGTTCTGGTCACCGGCGCCTCACGCGGTGCGGGGGCGGCGATTGCGCGCGCCTGCGCGGACGCGGGCGCTGACGTGCTGGTTCATTACGCGCGCAACCGGGCTGCGGCCGGGGCTGTGGCTGAGGCGCTGGGGCCGCGCTGCGCTGGGCTGATCGCCGGCGATCTGGCCGAACCGGATGCTGCGCGTGCTGTCTGGGACCAGGCGGTTCAGCTCGGCGGACGGGCGCCGGACGCTCTGGTGCTCAATCACGGAATCTTTGAAGCCGCCGGGATCGCCTCGCACGAGGTTGACTGGCGCGCCAACTGGGCGCGCACGCTGCAGGTCAATCTCGTGTCCTGCGCCGATCTCGCGCGCCTCGCCGCCCGCGCCTGGCTCGGCGGGAAGGGCGGGTCGCTGGTGGCCATCGCCTCGCGCGCCGCCCATCGCGGCGATGATGCGGACCATGCCTCCTACGCTGCCTCCAAGGCCGGGCTCATCGCGATGGTCAAGACGCTGGCGCGCGCCCATGCAGCTGATGGCCTGCTCGCCTACCTCATCGCGCCGGGCTGGATCGACACCGACATGGCGCCCTCAGACGCCGCCGCCCGAATGCGCGCCGAAGCGGAGATACCACTGCGTCGCATGGCGGCGCCGGACGAGATCGGGGCGCTCGCGGCCTTCCTCCTGTCGGGCGCCTGCGCATCGGCGACCGGGGCGACGTTTGACGTCAACGGGGCGAGCTATGTGCGCTAGGGACGCGCGAATGCCTTCCACGACCCCTCACAGCTGATTCATGTCCCCCTCGCGGGCGGTTTCGTCACATAAACAGGCCTGTCCGGCCCCTGCCGGCGAGGAGATATCCCACCCATGTCCCCAGCCCTATCCCTCGATGACTGGCGCGCCGGCGGGTCGGTTTTCGGCTATCGCGGCCATGAGATTTTCCAGCGCACCGGCGGCGATTGGAGCCATGGGGGCCGCCCGGTCCTGATCCTGATCCATGGCTTCCCGACGGCGAGCTGGGACTGGGCCCACCAGTGGGACGCCCTGTGCGAACGCTACCGGGTGGCGGCTATCGATATGATTGGTTTCGGTTTTTCGGCCAAGCCCGCCGATTACGCCTACTCCATCCAGGACCAGGCGGATCTCCATGAAACCTGGCTGGACCGGCTCGGGGTGAGCGCCTGTCACATCCTGGCCCATGACTATGGCGACACGGTCGCGCAGGAATTGCTGGCGCGGATGATTGATCGCAGGGCCAAAGGCCTGGCAGGGCTGAAGATTTTGTCTGTCTGCTTCCTCAATGGCGGCCTCTTCCCCGAGCAGCACCGCGCCACGCTCACCCAGCGCCTGCTGCACTCGCCGCTGGGGCCGCTCCTGAGCCGGATGATGACAAGACAGCGTTTTGAATCAGGGCTTTGTGAGGTGTTCGGCCCCGATACGCGGCCTTCAAAGGAGATGCTAGACGCCTTCTGGTCGCTGGCGATGACGGGCGGCGGCATGCCGCGCATCGGCCACAAGCTGCTCGGTTACATCACTGAACGGCGCGCCACCCGGGATCGCTGGGTGGGCGCGCTGGTCCGCTCGCCCGTGCCCATGCGGGTCATTGACGGCGCACTGGACCCGGTGTCCGGCGTCCATATGGTTGAGCATTATCAGTCACTTGTGCCGAACCCCGACACGGTGATCATTCCTCACGTCGGCCACTACCCGCAGCTCGAAGCCCCCGGCGAGGTGCTTGACGCCTTCCTTGAATTCCAGTCGGGTATGCAAAAGGCCTGAGCACAAGGGCCGGGACGGGAGGGTGCGCCATGAGCGAGCGCTATGACTGCATCATCGCCGGCGGGCTGGTGATTGATGGAACCGGCGGCGTTCCGGCGCTTGACGATGTCGCCGTGCGCGATGGCCGCGTGGCCGCGCGCGGGCCGGGGCTTGATCGCTCGCGCGCCGATCAGGTCATTGATGCGAAAGGATGTTGGGTTCTGCCCGGCCTTCTGGACATCCACACCCATCTCGATCTCGAAATTGAATTTGACCCGGCGCTGAAGGAGGCGGTGCGCCACGGCACCACCACCGTGCTGATGAGCAACTGCTCGCTGGGACTGGCCTTCGGCAATCAGCGCCGCAATGGCGAGGACCCGCTGGTGGATTGCTTTGCCCGGGTGGAGAACATGCCCAAACCCGTGCTGCGCAAGGTCGCCGACAAGGCGGTCTGGACCAGCCCGGCGGGGTATTACGCCCATCTCGATGATCTGCCGCTGGGCTGCAATGTCATCCCGATGATCCCCCACTCCATGCTGCGCATCGAGGTGATGGGGCTCAAGGGCGCCGTCACCCGCCCCGCTTCGGACAATGATCTCAAGCAGATGGAAGGCATTCTCGATCAGGCGATGACGCAGGGCTATCCCGGCTTCTCCACCGACGCACTGCCCTTCCACTTCCTGTCCGAAGACCCGAACCGCCGGGTGAAAATCCCCTCCCAGTTCGGCCAGTACCGCGAACTCAAGCGCCTCACGAACGTCCTGCGCCGCCATGACCGGCTCTGGCAGGCCACCCCGCCCAAGGACAGCCCGCTGGCGGTGATCCGTAATTTTTCTCTGACCTCGGGGCGCCTGCATGGCAGGCCGCTCAAAGTCACGGCGGTGGCGGCGATGGACGTGGCCTCCAACAAGTCCCTGCGCCGCCTCGCTCTTTTGCTGACGCGCCTGTTCAACTCGCCGCTTCTGGGCGGCCATTTCCGTTTCCAGGCGCTGGCCGCGCCGTTCAAGCTGTTCTGGGACGGCCCGATCAACCCGCTGGCCGAGGAAATCCCGGCTTTGCGCGAGCTCAACGAGCTGGACCTTGAAGATGCCGCCGGCCGGCGCGCCTTGCTGGACGATCCGGCCTTCCAGGCGCGGTTTTCAAAGATGTGGATGACCGGCAAGACCGGGTTCGGGCTTAATCGCCTGAAGCGCCTGTTCAAGGCCGAAACCCTGTCATTCGACCGTGATTTCAACGAGATGGTCTTCCATTCGGGCGGGCCGGACATCTGGACCGGAGAGACCTTCGCCCAGGTTCTGGGCCGCTTCCAGGCCTGGCGGGCGGACCCGCCCCTGGCGCGCACGCCGGACGAACGCGCCGCCTTTGAGGCCATGCCGCAAGGCGCCGGCGAGGAACCGGGCTTCATGCTGCATCTGTTGCGCACCTATGATCTGGGCTTGCGCTGGTGGACGGTGTCGGCCAATCGCGATCCGCAGATTGTGCGCGATCTGCTGAACCACCCGCTGATCCTGCCGGGCTTCAATGATAGCGGCGCACACATCACCAACATGGCCTTCTATGACGGCAATCTGCGCGGTCTGCAGATCGCGCAGGCCGAAGGCATGGAGCGGGTGGCCAGCCAGGTGCGGCGCATGACCCGCGAGCCGGCGCAGTTCATCGGCGTGGATGCCGGGACGATGGAGATCGGCGACCGGGCCGATCTCGTCGTGATCGATCCCGAGGCCTTGCGCGCCTACGATTCGGAGGCCCGCTCGCGCTTCATCTGGCGTGAGGACTATGGCCACGAACAGATGGTCAACCGGTCTGATGGCGTGGTGCGTGCGGTCCTCGTCAGCGGCGTCGAGGTCTGGGACGGCGAGCGTTTCACCGAGGCTGCCGGGCGCCAGACGCTGGGCCGGGCGCTGCGGCACACGAGCTGGAGCGCGCCGCAAGAGGCGCTGAAAGTGGCGGCGGAGTGATCACTCCGCCATCCGGGCGCGCAGCTGGATGACCAGCGCTTCCTGGTAGAACCCGCTGGCGTCGGCCTCGGCGCGGTCGAGAAAGTCCAGCATCTGCGCGCGGTCAATGACGGGCTGGTCGGGCGGGCAGGCTTCAAACGCGCCGCTGAGCGCATAATGGGGAAATCCCACCAGTCCGGCGAAGCGGCCGGCCTGCGCCGAGCGGCGGATCAGCTCGCCACCATAGCACGGGTCTTGGCCGCGCCCGTCCCACCCCGTCAGGCGGATATACCCCACCACGAACAGCGATTGCGGATAGCCGGCGCGCAGGGCGGCGTCGCGAAAGGCCTGGCTCTCCTCGTGGCGCCCGGCATAGCCGTTCACCCGCGCCAGCTGGTAGTTGAGCCGGGGATTGTCCGGGTCCGCCTCTACCGCCGCCTCGCACGCCGCGCGCGCCGCCTCCAGGTCCACATCACCCTGCGCCACGCCGTCCGTGACACGTTCGGGATCGTCCGGATGGGAGGCCAGCCGGTCGCATTCGGTGATGTCACGGCGCCACTCCAGCCGGTCATAGACCGTGATGTCGTCAAGGCTGACAGGGGCGAGCTGGGCCAGGACCAGCAGGACAGCAAGGATCATCACGAGTTCCTTCTATGACGCGCTCAGCTCAGATTAGCGCGCCGGGAGACTCAAGGTTAGCGCGCAAATCATCTTCCGGGGATAAACTTGCCGGGCGACGTCCCGGGCTGTCTCCCGTACCCGCGTCCCGCCTTGACGAAACGACGGTTCCGCCGGCTCATTTGCGCGATGAAAACAGACGTTGACGTGGTCATTCTGGGCGCCGGCATGGCGGGTCTCGCTCTGGCGCGGGCGCTGACCGGGCCGGGCCTCAATCTGTCGGTTATCGTGCTGGAGCCGCGCGCACTGAAGACCGATACGCGCCTGTGGGTGTTCCCCGCCGCCCCAGGCCACGCGCTGGCGCGGTTCGCCACGGGTGAAACCCGCGATGTGAGCCTCGCCGGCCGCGATGCGCGCCTGACCGCCAGCGCCCTCTGGACGGTCCCGGCGCAGGATGTGCAGGCCGCCGCGCTGGAGGCGCTGGCAGTTTCAGTGCGCGCAAGGTTGGACACCGGCGTGCGCATTGACGGCGTGCGCCCCGTGGCGGGCGGCGCCGAGGTGGATAGCGGGCTGGGGCGCTTGCGGGCCGGTCAGATCATCGACTGCCGTCCGGCGCCCGATCATGCTGTACCGGCAGGGACTTACGCCCAGATCGTGTTGTCTTGCCAGGGGCGCGCGGAGGGATTGGCGCCGGGATTTGCCTTGTCCGCGCCGCAGGTGGAACATGGGGGGCTGACCTTCATGCAGCGCCATGTCCTGCCGGACGGACGCTGGCTCGCCGAAGCCGTGCGATTTGCGCCGCCGGGCGAGGCTGGCGAGCGGCTGCACGAACGCCTGGTGCAGACGCTGCCGTCCGGCGCGCAGGCTGACGGGCTGGCGGTGCGCCGAACGGTCCTGCCGCTCGTCACCGCGGGCCGGCGGACGGGGGCGGCAGGCGCCGTGATCGCCGCGCCGGCGCGTGCGGGCGGTTTGCGCTTCACGGTCGGGATGGAGGCCTTGCGCCTTACCCGCTGGGCGCAAGGGGCCGCGCATGACTGGACGGATGGGCGCCCCATCGCCCCCCCGCCCGATCCAGGCTCAGCGGCGCGGGCTCCGGCGCAGTCATTGCTCAAACGGCTGCGTCAGGGTCCAGGCGCCGCTGCGGCCTGGCTGACCGCGACGCTGGCGTCCCAGGATGCGGACGCCGCCCTGGCTTTTCTCGCCGGCGCCGGGCGCGAGCGGTAGGGCAGGCTCTCGACTCCCGCGCCAAACCTGCGAGAATTGGTTAAGGGACTGGGCATCGAGGGGACGCCGGAATGATCGCGCGCACTTGGCTACGCTTTGCAAGCCTGCTCATTCTGGGGGCGGCGTTGGCCGCCTGCGAACCTGCTGACGGCCCGGACGCCCCTGCAGCGCAGGGGCCGCAGCTCGCTCCACGCGCCGCGGATGCTCCGCGCGCCGCCGAGGCAGCGCCTGGTCAGTTCGAATATCTGCGCTACGCCATCAACACCGACTCGCCCGCGCCCGAGCTGTGCCTGACTTTCTCCGCGCCGCTGGACCCTCAGGTGGATTACTCGGCCTATATCGAAATAGACGAGCCGGTCTCCCTCGCCGTGAACGGCCAGCGGCTTTGCCTTGGCGGGCTGCAGTTCGGGCAGACCCGCACCGTGACCCTGCGCCAGGGCCTGCCGTCTGCGGACGGCGCAAGCCTCGCCGCCGACGAGCAGACCGTTCTCACATTCGACGACCGGCCCGCCTTTGTCGGGTTTGCAGGGTCGGGCGTCGTCCTGCCGCGCATTGATGCGGACGGGCTGGCGATCCAGACCGTCAACGTGCCGCGCGTGCGCATCATCGTCACGCGCGTCACCGACCGGGCGCTCGCCTTCCGTCAGATCACCTCCGGCTTCAACGCCTCCAGCGGGGAATGGAACTGGTCCTATGACGAAGAGACCCCGGGCGAGGCCGGCGTCGAGATCTGGCGCGGGGAGATGGATACGCCAGGCGATGCAAACGCCTCTGTAACCACGGTATTTCCGATCGCCGAGGCGATCGGCCAGCTACAGGCGGGCGCCTATTATATCGAGGTCGACGACGCGGAGGCGGTGGCGCGCGAAACAAGCAGCTATGACCACGCGCGCGCGCGCCGCTGGATCATGGTGACCGATCTTGCCTTCACCGCCTGGCGCAGCGGCGAGGGGATGGAGGTGACGGTGCGCTCGCTCCAGACCGCCCGCCCGGCTCAAGCCGCTGATGTGCGTCTGATCGCGCGCTCCAACGAGGTGCTGGCCAGTCAGGTGACGGGCGCCGACGGCAAGGCGCGCTTCAGCGCCGCCCTGATGAATGGCCAGGATGGAAACACGCCGCGGCTTCTGGCGGCCTATGGCCCGGATGGCGATTTTGCGATCCTGGACCTGGCGCGCAACCCGGTCGATTTGTCCGGCCAGCCCGTCGCCGGACGTGAGCGCCCGGACCATGGCGACGCTTTTGTCTATCTTGACCGGGGCGTCTACCGGCCGGGCGAGACCGTAGAGGCCAGCGTGCTGCTTCGCGATCTGAGCGGGGACGCGCTCACGCAGCGGGCCGGTTCGCTCATCGTCTATCAGCCCAACGGGCTTGAGCTTGCACGCCACCGGTTTGATGGTGCGCCGAATGCGGGCGGGCTGTCGCACGGGTTCGAACTGCCGCGCAGCGCGGCGCGCGGGCAGTGGCGGCTGGCGCTGGAGCTGGATGGTGCAGGCGAAACGGGATCGACGCGCTTTGCGGTCGAGGATTTCGTGCCGCAACGGGTGGAGCTCAGCCTGAGCGCCGACGCCGACACCCCGTTGCGGGCGGGCGAAACCCGCATGGTCGAGGCGCGCGTGCGCTTCCTCTATGGCGCGCCGGGCGCCGGTCTGCCGATTGAAGGATCAGCGCGGATCGAGCCTGATCCCAATCCTTTTCCGGACTGGGCCGGCTATCGGTTCGGCCTGCATGACGAGCAATTCTCCGAAAGCCTCGAGGATTTGCCGCGCACCGCTGCCGACGGCAGGGGCGAGGCGGCTGTGCCGGTGTCTGCCAACGGGCTGGGGGAGGAGTCCTCCCTGCCGCTGCGCCTGCGCGCGGTAATCCGGGTGCAGGAGCCGGGCGGGCGCGCGGTGGCGGACGATGTGCGCATCGCCTACCGGCCCCAGGCGCGCTATGCCGGGTTGCGGCCGGAGTTTGACGGCGCAGTGGAGCGTAATGCGCCGGCGCGCTTCTCCCTGATCGCCGTGGACGCCGACGGCGCGCCGGTTCAGGCGTCGCTGCAATGGCGCCTGGTGCGCCGGGATTTTGATTATGACTGGTACCGCACCGATGGCGGGGAATGGCGCTGGAGGCGGTCTGAACGAGTGGTGCCGATCGAGACGGGACAGACCCGCCTTGATGGCGCCGGCCCGGCGTCCATCGCCACGGGCTCGCTGGCCTGGGGTGATTATGCGCTGATCGTCTCCGACGGGGATCGTGACATCGCCTCCAACGGGTTCTGGGTGGGCTATGGCGGCCGCGCCCAGGAAGGCGAGGAAGCGCCTGACGCCGTGCGCGTGGCCGGTCCCGAATTGGCGCCGGAGGCCGGCTCGCAGGCGGTCATCACCGTGCGAGCGCCTTATGCAGGCTTTGCCGAAGTCGTTGTCGCCAATGACCGTATTCTCATGTCACGTCAGATTGAAGTGAGCGAGGCGGGGGCGGAAATCACCCTGCCGGTGACGGCAGGCTGGGGCGCTGGCGCGTATGTGATGGTCAGTGTCTATACCCCGCGCGACGCCGTGAACCAGCCGCGCCCGCGCCGCGCCGTCGGCGTGGCCTGGGTGCCGGTAAACGTGGATGAGCGCACATTCGACCTGACGCTGGATGCGCCCGAACGCGCCATGCCTGACCAGCCGCTTGTGGTGAATGTCCGCGCCGGGGGCGGCCCGCGCGGCGAGCGCGCATGGGTGACGCTGGCGGCGGTGGATGAGGGCATATTGCTGCTGACCAATTTCCGCTCGCCGGATCCGGAAGCCTTCTTCTTCGGCCAGACGGAGCTGGGCGTCGATTTGCTGGACGATTATGGCCGCGTGCTGGACCCCAATCAGGGCGCGGCTGCGCCGGTGCGGTCGGGCGGCGACCAGATCGGGGCGGCGGGCCTGTCCGTGGTGCCCACGCGCACGGTGGCGCTGTTTTCCGGACCGGTTCAGCTGGACCGGGCGGGGCGCGGTTCGATCGAGCTCGATGTGCCTGAATTCAATGGCGAACTGCGCCTGATGGCGGTGGCGTGGTCGGACACCGGCCTTGGCTCGGCGTCGCAGGCTGTGACGGTGCGTGAGGACGCGCCGGCCGAACTGATCCTGCCGCGCTTCATGGCGCCGGGGGATGTGGCTGAGGCGACGGTGACGGTGGATAACATCGATCTGCCCGCGGGCGCCTTTGCGGCGCGGGTCAGCGCCGAGGGTCCGCTCGCCGCGCCGTCGGACGCCGTGCAAATGACGCTCCGGCCCGGACAACGCGAAGACCGGCGCGTGCGCCTGAGGGCGGATGGGGCGGGGACAGGGGCGCTGATGCTGGCCGTCACCGGACCCGGGGATTACCAGACATCGCGCAGCTACCCGATCGAGGTCCGCTCGGCCTGGCTGGCGCAATCGCGTATCGAGCGGCGCACGCTGCGCCCGGGCGAAAGCTGGACCCCGCCGGACGATGCCCTCGCCGGATATGTGGACGGGACGGGCTCCCTGCTCGTCACCGCCTCGCCCTTCCCGATTGATATGGGGGCGCTTTATCGCGATCTCGCCGCCTACCCTTACGCCTGCACCGAGCAGAGTGTGAGCCGGGCCCTGCCGCTACTGTATGCGGAAAGGCTCGCCGACCTGACCGGCGACGAGGCGCGCGGCGGGGCCGCGCCGGAGGTCCGCCGGACCATCGAGCAGATCCTGTCGCGCCAGAGCGGCGACGGTTCGTTCGGATTGTGGCGGGTGGGTGATGGTCAGGCTTCGCCCTGGCTTGGCGCCTATGCCACTGATTTCCTGAGCCGTGCGGCGGAGGAAGGCTATCCGGTCCCGCGTGCGGCGCTGGAGCGGGCGCTGAGCCAGCTGCAGCCGGTCGCCCGGGGCGAGCTGTGGCGCGCCTATGGCTACAACACGTCCGTGCCCGAAGCGCGCTGGACGCGGGATACGGCGCAGCGCCTGGAGGACCGCAGCGGGGCGTATGCCCTGTATGTGCTGGCGCGCAACGGTCAGGCTGACCGGCCGCGCTTGCGGTACATGCACGACGAGCGCATCCGCCAGATCGAGAGCCCGCTGGCGCGCGCCCATATCGGCGCAGGCCTGGCCGCGATCGGCGACCGGGCGCGCGCGGCCAGCGCGTTCGCGGCGGCGGTCGAGGCGCTGGGCTATCGCAATGAGGGCGACTGGTACCAGACGGTGCGCCGCGATACCGCAGCGGTGCTGGCGCTTGCGGCGGAAGCGGGTGAGCTGGAGATCGTCGAGCGGCTGGCGGCGGATCTGGCGATCAACCTGCCCGAACCGGCGGGCCTGACCACGCAGGAGAAGGTGTTCCTGATCCTCGCAGCTCAAGCGCTGACGGGAGAAAGCGAAACAGTTACAATCGCTTATGACGGCGTGGCGGCGGACCCGGCGGCGGTGCGGTTTGAGGCCGGATCGCTGGCGCAAGCGGGCGCCTTCACCAATACCGGCAGCCAGCCTGTCTTTGTGACAGCCCTGGCGCGGGGCGCGCCGGCCGAGGCGCCGCCCGCGTCGGCATCGATGCTGCGCGTGGACAAGGCGCTGCTCGACATGCGCGGCGAGGCGGTCGATCCGTCCGCCGTGGTGCAGGGCGACCGGCTGGTTATCAGCCTCACCCTGACGCCGGAACGTCAGGCGATGGCGAGCTATGTGATCGCCGATCTCCTGCCCGCAGGCTTTGAAATTGAAGGGGTTCTGGACCCGGAGGACGGGGCGCCGAACGGTCCGTACGCCTTCCTGGGCGAGCTGAGCTATCCGCAGATCGCCGAGGCGCGCGATGACCGGTTCATCGCCGCGATCGAATCGCGCCGCGGGCGGACAGAGCGCTTCGCCTATGTGGTGCGGGCGGTGACAGCGGGCGAGTTCGCCCTGCCCGGCGCGGTGGCTGAAGACATGTACAGGCCTGACGTGACGGCGCGGACAGGGTCGGGCCGCCTGACCGTCCGGCCCTGATCGCGATGCGCCCCTATCCCGACATACGGGGTCATGCGGCGGCGCTTTGGAGACGTACGGCGCGTCTGAGGGGACATGGCGCGGTTCTGTGGGGTCTTGCGGCGGCCCTGTCGGGTCTTGCGGCGCTGTTTTTGACCCTGCGGGCCCTCGATCTGGCCCTGCCGCCGCCGATCGAGGCCGGGCGCGCCGTCTCGCTGGTCGTCGCCGACCGGGACGGACGCGCCTTGCGCGCATTTCCGGTGGAGGAGGGGCGCTGGCGCCTGGCGGCGGATCTTGACCGGATCGACCCGGCCTTCATCGAGGCGCTGCTGGCGGTGGAGGATCGCCGGTTCCATGACCATCACGGCGTGGACATGCTGGCGCTGATGCGCGCAGCCGGCCAGGCCGTCACGTCCGGGCGCATCCGCTCGGGCGGATCGACCATCACCATGCAGACGGCGCGGCTTCTGGAGCCGCGCCCCAACCGGACCCTCGGCGCCAAGCTCGCCGAGATCTTGCGCGCCTGGCAGCTGGAGCGCCGGCTCAGCAAGGACGAGATCCTGGAGCTTTACCTGACCCTGGCGCCCTATGGCGGCAATCTGCAGGGGGTAAGGGCGGCAAGCTGGGCCTGGTTCGGCCGCGAGCCGGACCAGCTGACCCCGGACCAGATCGCCCTGCTGATCGCGCTGCCCCAGGCGCCCGAGGCGCGCAGGCCGGACCGGCGCCCCGACGCGGCGCGGGCGGCGCGCGCCCGCCTGCTGCAGCGCATGGTGCGGCTGGACCTGATCAGCCAGGCGCGCGCGCTGGACGCCGCTGACGAGGCTTTGCCCGAGCGCCGCCAGGCCTTCCCGGCGCGCGCCTGGCACGCGGCAGAAACGATCCGGGCGGGCGCAGGCGGCGCGGCGGAGGTGCGCTCGACCCTGGATTCGCGCCTGCAGGGGGAGGCCGAACGCCTGATGGCGGCGCTGGTGGCGGCGGCGGGACCCGAGGTGCAGGCGTCCGCCCTGATCGTGGAGATCGAGACGCGCGCCGTGCGCGCAGCGGTCGGTTCGGCAGGGCGCGACCGGGCGGGCGGCTGGATGGATCTGACCGACCGGCGCCGCTCGCCGGGATCGGCGCTGAAGCCCTTGATCTACGCGCTGGCGTTTGATGACGGGGCGGCGGCGGCGTCGACGCGCATCGCCGATCTGCCGGCGCGGTTTGCAAGCTACCGGCCGGAGAATTTCGACCGGACCTTTCACGGCGAGGTGACGGTGGCTGACGCGCTGCAGCACTCGCTGAACGTGCCCGCCGTGCGGCTTCTCGACCGTGTGGGCGCGGCGCGCTTCACCGCCTCGCTGGCGCAGGCGGGGGGCACGCCGCTGGTGCCCGGCGCCCATGGCGGCGAGGCGGGGCTGGCGGTGGGCCTGGGCGGGCTGGGCCTCAGCGCGCGTGATCTGGCGCTTGTCTATGCGGCGCTGGGCGATGACGGCCTCGCCCGGCCGCTGGTGTGGACGCACGCGGCGCTCGACGAGCCCGCGCCGGCGCCGGTGCGCCTGGTCTCGGCGTCCAGCGCGCGCGAGGTGCTGACCATTCTCGAAGGCTCGCCGGCCCCGCCGGGGCGGATGCCGGCGCAGCTCGCCAGCGGGGCGCCGGCCATCGGCTACAAGACCGGCACCTCCTATGGCTATCGCGACGCCTGGGCGGCGGGGGTGGCGGGCGGCTACGCCATCGTGGTGTGGACCGGACGCCCGGACGGCGCGCCCCGGCCCGGCATGACGGGGCGCGCCGCGGCCCTGCCGGCGCTGTTTGACCTGTTTGATTCCGTGGCGCGCATTGATCGGCGGTTCGCCGCGCGCGCCCGCCCCCGGCATGCGCCGTCCGTGGCCGCGCCCTCGCCGCTGGACCGGTTTGCGCGCGCCGATGCGCCGCCCGAGATATTGTTTCCGCCCGACGGGTCGGAAATCTGGGCTGACGAGCCAGGCCGGGGCTTCGTGCTGTCCGGGCGCGGCGAGCGGGGGCTTGCCTGGTACGCCGACGGCGCGCCGGTGCCGCGCGATGCCGGCGGATCGCCGGTCTGGACGCCGGACGGACCCGGATTTTACGAGCTGGCCGCCGTGGACGCGGCGGGCCGGGCCGCGCGCGTGCGGGTGCGCGTGCGCACGCCGGCGGGGTGAGGCGCTGGCCGTTGCAAGATTTTAGTAGCCGCCTTCGGCGGAGCCCCCACCCGGCTTCGCTTCGCTCAGCCACCCTCCCCACTTCGGGGGAGGGACAGAGGGCCCCACGCCCACATCCCCCTTATCCCCGCCCCTTCCGCCCGCGTGCATACTGCCCTCACTCGCCCCGCAGGCGGGGGCGCTGTCGCGAGGCGTCCGGCAGTTGCGCGGGGCGGGGGCGGCGCCTCGAGCGTCCGGGTGACGCGCCCGGCGCAAAAGAGCGGGCGAGGCGGCCTGGCCGCCGACGCAGGCCTGTTCGGACGGTGGGCGCCGGTGCGAAAACCGGGGACACACACCCATTTTCGGCCTCCAGCCGGGACGACCCGGGGCTCAATCCTCCCCATCGCTCCATGCCGGAGGATCCCGCAAGGCGTTCGCAGCCTGTCAAGGACGGCCGGGCGTCGCCCGGCCGCCGCATGCGGCGGCCCGAAGGGCCGTCCTTGACAGGCTGCGACGCTTGCGAACATGGCTCGGCAAGGAGCGACGGGGAGATGGGGGCGTATTGTGCGGGCTGCAGCCACGCAGCCGGTCCGCTTGAGGACCCGCCGCGCGCACCCCGCCATCCCCGCCGGCCGCAGGGCCGGGCGGTGGTTTGGTGTGGCGTGAATTAGGGGAAGAGGGCGGAGGAGATGCGGCGGCAATTCAACCCATCTTGTTTTCCCGGACGGCGAAGCCGATCCGGGATCCAGCCACCGAAATTCTCCGCCGCCGGGGCGGCTCAAACATGTCGGGATGGGTCCCGGATAGCCCCGGCTCAAGGCCGGGGCTTCCGGGAAGACAGGTGTGGGGGTTTTGGGCGGTGTATGGATGAAACACCCCACCTGTCTTCCCGGGCGGCGCAGCCGGTCCGGGATACATCCACCCAAACCCTCCGCCTTTGAGGCGGTTCAATCCTGTCGGGCTGGATCCCGGATAACCGCTGCGCGGTTTCCGGGAAAACAAGGAGGGGTTTCCGGGAAAGCAGGGAGGAGCCAATGTCAGAGGAAATGGCGCAACGATCGGATGCAGTTGTGAAGCGGGCGAAATAGGTGTGTGTCCCCGGTTTCGCGATCGCCCGGCGCTGACGCAGCCTCGCCCGTCACTCGACGCGGCGGCGTCCCGGGGGCTAGAGTTCACGCCGGTCATCCGACTGATCCTGTCTCATCTGTCTGACTGCCTGGAGCCTTGCCTCATGCGTGCTGTGCTGATCGCTGCCTTCGCCTGTGTTTTCGCCGCCGGTCTGGCCGCCTGCGGCGCGCCGGCGCCGAGCATCGGCCCGGACAATGGAGGGGACGGCGCCCGCTCCGCGCCGGACCTGCGGCTGGACCGGGACCCGGCGCGCGCGCGCGGCGAGGCGCTGACCATCGAGCGGGTGTTCGGATCACCCAGCCTGTCAGGTCCCTCGCCGCGCGGTTTGCGGTTTTCGCCCGATGGCGCGCGCATCAGCTTCCTGCGCCCGCGCGAGGATGACCGCACCGTGCTCGATCTGTGGGCCATGGATGTGGCCGGCGGGCGCACCTACCGGCTGGTGGATGCCCGCGCGCTGGTCCCGCAAGAGGGCGAGCTGTCGGAGGCGGAGATCCAGTACCGCGAACGCGCGCGCATCAGCGAGACCGGCGTGGTGTCCTATGACTGGGATGATGAGGGCCGCGCCATCCTGGTCCCGCTGGATGGCGATCTGTCTTATGTCGATGTGGAGAGCGCAGAGGCCCGGCGTCTGACCGAGACGCCCGAGTTCGAGACCGATGCGCGCATCAGCCCGGACGGGCGCCACGTCTCCTTCATCCGCGAGCAGACACTCTGGGTCCATGATCTAGAGACCGGTGAGGCGCGCGCCCTGACCGAAGAGGGCGACGGCCCGGTGAGCTGGGGCGTGGCCGAGTTCGTCGCCCAGGAGGAGATGCGCCGCTTCACCGGCTATTGGTGGTCGCCGGACGGGTCGCGCATCGCGGCCGCGCGCATCGATGAAACGCCGGTGGATATCGTGCCGCGGTTCGGGATCACGGCCGAGGGCGTGAATGTGGCTGACCAGCGCTATCCGCGCGCGGGCACGCCCAATGCGCTCGTCGAGCTGTGGGTGATCAATGTGGCCAGCGGCGAGCGGGTTGAGGTCGATCTGGGCGAGGAGACCGATATCTATCTGGCGCGGGTGAACTGGAGCGAGGCGGGCGACCGGCTGTATGTGCAGCGCCAGAACCGGATGCAGACGCGCCTCGACGTGCTGGGCGCCGACCCGGCGACAGGCGCCAGCGCGATCGTGCTGAGCGAGGCGGCGCCGACCTGGATCAATCTGTCTGATGACCTGACGCCGCTGGAGGGCGGCGGCTTCCTGTGGACGTCGGAGCGCACGGGCTTCCGGCATATCTATCACGTGGACGCAGAGGGCGGCGTGCGGGCGCTGAGCGCGGGCGAGTGGGCCGTGGACCGCATCACCGGCCTCTCGGACGATGGCGCGACGGTGTATTTTGAAGGCTGGGTGGAGACGCCGCTCGAGCGCCATCTCTACGCCGTGGCGTTCGAGGGTGGATCGCCCGTTCAGATCACAAGCGGGGCGGGGCGCTGGAGCGCGTCGCTGGGCGAGGGCGGGACGGCCTATATCGGCACATATTCCGATCCCGATACGCCACCCCATACCGGGCTCTACGCCATTGACGGATCGCGCATCGCCTGGATCGAGGAGAATGCGCTTACGGAGGGGCATCCCTACCACCCTTACCTCGCCGCCCATGTCTCGCCGGAGTTCGGCACGCTGACGGCGGCGGACGGGCGCACCGAGCTGCACTGGTCCATGCTGCGTCCCGATCATTGCAGCGCCAGCACGCCCTGCCCGGTCATCGTGCAGGTCTATGGCGGGCCGCTGGTGCAGACGGTCACGCGCGGCTGGGTCAATCCGCGCGACCAGCTCTTCCCGGCGCACGGCTATATCCTGTTCAAGCTGGACAATCGCGGCAGTTCCAATCGCGGTCACGCGTTTGAGGCGGCGCTGCACCGGCGCATGGGGATTGTGGAGGCGCAGGACCAGATCGTGGGCCTCGACTACCTGCAGGGGCTGGAGTTTGTCGATCCGGACCGGATCGGGCTGTGGGGCTGGTCCTATGGCGGCTATATGGCGCTGATGACCACGCTGCAGGCGCCAGGGCGCTTCACGGCAGCGGTGGCCGGCGCGCCGGTGACCGACTGGGCGCTGTACGATACCCATTACACCGAGCGCTATATGGGCATGCCGGACGAGAATGCGGCCGGGTATGAGGCGGGTTCGGTGTTCGCCCATCTCGATGGCTATGAGACGCCGACCCTGATCCTTCACGGCATGGCCGACGACAATGTCACGTTCGACCAGTCGACCCGCCTGTTCGCGGCGCTGCAGGCGCGCGGCGAGCGGTTTGACATGATGACCTATCCCGGCGAGCGCCATGGCGTGCGCCCGCCGCCGCTGCAGGTGCATTTGTGGCGCACGATCTTCGGCTATTTCGAGCGCGAGATGGCGCAGACCCGGACACCGGCCCCGGACCCGTCCGCCCCCTGATCGATGGCACGCCGTGTGCGTGAGCGCAGGCGGAGGCGCGGTGACGCGTGCCGATATGCGACGGGGATGGATATGACCGAGCCTGTGCTGATCGACTGGAGCGATGACAAGCGTGCCGAATTCCGACAGGGCGTGATGACCGCCCGGCACCGGCTTCACATGGCGCCGGAGTTCAGCGACCTGGCGCTGGCTTCCCTCCTGGAGCGCCATCCGCGCGAGCTGACCGATATCTGCACCATGGGCGACGACCCGGCCGACCGCGACAGCTGGCGCGCCGGACGGGCGTGCAACATGTCCGGGATGCAGCTGCTCGAGGCGGTGCGCGAGGGCAAGCTGTGGATCAATCTGCGCGAGGCGATGAACCAGGACCCGGTCTACAAGCCGCTGTTCGAGGCGCTGTTCGCCCAGCTCAAACGCCTCAATCCCGGCTACCGGCCCCTGAGCGCCTATGGCGGCATCCTGATTTCCTCACCCAAGGCGCAGGTCTTCTATCATGCCGACGTGTCGGAGACGCTGCTCCTGCACGTGAAGGGCAAGAAGCGCTTCCGCATCTACCCGCCGCGCGCGCCCTGGCTGAGCGACCAGTCCATGGAGCAGATCCTGCTCAAGACCCAGACCGAGGACATTCCGTTTGACCGGGCCTGGGATGGCGACGCGGCGATGATCGATCTGACGCCGGGCAGCTTTGTCAGCTGGCCGCTGCATGCGCCCCACCGGGTGGAGAATCTGGACGGGCTGAACGTCTCGGTCACCTGCGAGGTAGTGACGCGCGATTCGATGATGAAGAACGCCGTGCTGCACGCCAATGGCGCGCTGCGCCAGCTGGGCTTCAAGCCGCGCTCGTCGAGCCCGCACGGTCTGCAGGCGGTGGCCAAGCTCGCCTTCTCCAAGGCCTGGAAGACCTGGATGAAGCTCGCCGGCGGACGCAAACCCCTGCCCAAGAGCGAGGAGACGTTTGACGTCGATCTCGGCGCCGACGCCAAGTATCGCGATCGCGCTGCGGCGGCGTGAGCTGACGCGTTTGCACCTGACACGTTTGTAAGTGGCGGCAGCTGGGCGGGTCTGCCATCGTGGTGTCTGATCAGCCCCGGGACGCCCCATGACCCTTTTCAAGGCCCTCGCGGCGGCCTGCCTGGCGGCAGGCCTGTCCGCCGCCGTGCACGCCCAGCTGCCCGAGCCGCTTGAGGCGGCCCTGTCCATGACCCTTGCCGAGCGGACGCCGGCGCGCCTGGCCATGCGCTGGACCATGGAGGGCGAAAGCGTCACGTTCGAGATGCGCCCATCCGCTGACGGGCCGCCGGCTTACCGCCTGCTGGAACCGGACGAGGCAGCGCTGAGCGAGCGTCAGCGCGAGGTCTGGACCTCGGTCACGCGCGAGCGCACCCCTGACGCCGGCGATGACGAGGGATCGAGCCGGCCCGGGGCCGGGGTCAATGTCGGGTCGTTTGATTTCAGCGGCTTGCGCGCGGCGATCGGAGGCAGTGCGACGCTGGAGCAAACCTTGCCCGACGGGGCGCTGGTCTACAGTTTCGCGCCCAGGGCTTTGCCAGGTGGCAATGAGACCCCCGAGGCAATGCTGGAGGCGCTGCGCGGGGAGGTGATCGTTGATCCCCGGCGGGGCGAACTGCGGAGGTTCCGCCTGTTTGCTTCGGACAGCTTCAAGCCCAATCTGGCCGCGCGGATCGAACGTTTCTCATTGCGCCAGGACTACGTGCATGACGCCACGCTCGACGGGCCGCGCTTTGCTGCGTTTGAAATGAGCATGGCTGGCTCTGCGGCGTTTCAGCGGTTTGAGCGGACATTGTTGATCGAGCTGTTGTCAGTGGACTGGCGTGACAGCAGCGCGGCGGCGCAAGACCTTGGCGCGGCGGGTGACTCGCCCTAGGTCAGGAGCATGCCGCTTCATCTGGTCAAACTCTGCGTGGGCGCCGATACAATCGAGGATCTCGAGGCCTGGCGCGACACGGTTGCGCCGGGCGGACGGCCCATGCCCCACACCACCCGCATGACGCCCAAGCGCGCGGCGGAGCTGACCGATGGCGGCTCGCTCTACTGGGTGATCAAGCGGCTGATCCAGGTGCGCCAGCGCATCGTGGAGCTGGAGGAGTTCACCGATGAGACCGGCGTCAAGCGCTGCACGCTCTGGCTCGATCCCCAGCTTATCCGCACCGCGCCCGCGCCGCGCCGTCCGTTCCAAGGCTGGCGCTATCTCAAGGCCGAGGACGCCCCCGCCGATCTGTCGGTGCAGACCGGCGGAGAGGAGTTGCCGGACGCGCTGCGCACCCAGCTGATCGAGATGGGCGCCTGGTGATCTATTCGGTCCGCCAGGCGGTGATCGTGTCGCCGGCCCCCGTGCGCAGCTCCAGCGCGCCATCCTCGGTGAGATCAAACATCACCACCTGCG
Organism: Alphaproteobacteria bacterium; assembly: GCA_016124675.1. Classification (GTDB taxonomy): domain Bacteria; phylum Pseudomonadota; class Alphaproteobacteria; order Caulobacterales; family Maricaulaceae; genus Oceanicaulis. Next base: position 75,032 of record WGNG01000011.1, on the reverse strand, counting down.
ACAGGCGCGCCAGAAGCCGGGTCTCCTGGTCCATGACGGCGCCGTCCGCGCAGGCCATCTGGGTGCTGGCCAGCCGGGTCAGGGTCAGGCTCTCGCCGGTCAGGGTGTAGCCGCCGGTGAACCGGTTGCAGCCGGCGGAGCCGGAGACGCGGCCCTCCTCGAAGCGGATGGACAGGTGATGCTCGCGCGAGAGCGCCTCGCCGCCCAGGAGCGCCAGCGCCCAGTTGGCGTTCGCGAACAGGGTTTGCGGGTCGCCGCCGCAGCCTTCGAAGATTTCCGTCCCGGCATGGGCGCGCACCCTGAACGGATGCGGCATGCCGGTGGCCGTGTCGCGGCAGATCTCGCGCTGGAATGCGGCGCGGGCCGGGCTTTCGGGATCGTTGAACGTGAAGCTGGCGGGGCCGGTCTCCGGCTGGCGGGTGGGGAAGGTGAGGATCACCTCGCCCGGGCGGGAGAGGGTCACGGCGTCGCGCTCCACGCGCACCATCCAGCTGGGCTCATGCCCATACCCGCGCAGCGGCAGGAGGGCGGCGTACTCGTCCGATATCGGCCCGCCGGCCTCGTCCGGTGTGGCGCGATCGCCCGGGTCGGACGGGCCTGGCCCGGCGGCGTCGTCCTCGACCGAGGGCGCCGGGGCGGGTTGAGCGCCGTCCTGCGCGCGCGGGCTGTTGACTGCAGATCCGTCCGAGCAACTGGCTGCGATCAGGCCGGCCGTGACGGCGAAGGCGAAGGCGCGCAGCATGAGGCGGCTTCCTCCTACCGGCGGGCCGTGAGGGTGCGGCCGTCCTCGGCCGTCAGGACGAGGCCGGTTCCGTCTTCGCTGGCTTCATAGCGGTTGACCAGGCTCAAGAGGGTCAGGAAGCTGCGCTCCTGCGCCATGCGGTCCTCCGAGCAGGCCATGCGCGTGGTGCTCAGCGCGCCAAAGGTGAGCGAGCCCATGTCGGCTTCATACTCGCCATTGAACCGGTTGCAGCCTGCGGCGCCGGTGACGCCGTTGGGCAGGAAGGCGATGGTGGGGGCGGCGTCGGCCAGGGCGGGCTGGCCGGCGATGTCCGTCACCGTCCATTCCGGCCCGGTCAGCGCCTCTTCGGCTCCGGCCTCCAGCACAGTCTCCTGCTCCGGGGCGGCCGCGCCGGGCGCCGTATCCGACGCCGGATCCGGCGCGCCGCAGGCGGCCAGCACAAGGGCGCAAACGGGAAGGGCGAAGGCGAGGCGGATCATTGCGAGGGCTCCTGTCATGCGGCGCGTCATCGCGCCGTTTGGTGCGACTCTAGCATGGCGCGCCGCGCCCGTGCAGGGGTGTCAGCCTTGCCGGCCGGTCCCATGGACAGATGGCGCGGCGGGCGCGCCGGCGCCGGGATTGATGCTGTCACGGCTCTCGTAACCGTGCCGCCTCGTGTGATCGGGATTGAACCTGAGTGGACTTCAGGGCCAGGCGGCGATCAGAACCGGCCTTGCTGGTAGTCCAGCATGGCCTGGCGCACCTCGCCCTCGGTGGTCATCACGAAGGGGCCGGCCCAGACGATGGGCTCGCCGATGGGATAGCCCGCCGCGAGCATGACGCGCGCGCCCTGCGGGCCCGCCTCGATGCGGACCCTGTCGCCGGGGCCGTAAACGCCCAGCTGCGCCTCACCGAGGCTGACGCCGCCCGAGGTGACCGATCCTGAATGGGTGGCGATGAAGGCGGTCTTGCCGCTCGCGACGGGCTCCTCGAACACGCCGCCCGGGGCCATGTGCAGCGCGGCCAGAAAGGGTTCCACCGTCACGCCGCGCACGGGGCCCTCGACGCTGGTGGCGGTGCGTCCGGCGACGATGCGCGCTTCAACCCCGTTGCGGATATCGGCCGGGATCTGGCTTTGCGCAAATTCCTGATAGCCGGGGTCTTTCATCTTTTCGGCGCGGGGCAAATTCACCCAGAGCTGGAAGCCGCTCATCAGCCCGTCAGCCTGCTGCGGCATTTCAGAGTGAATAATGCCGCGCGCGGCGGTCATCCACTGCACGCCGCCCGGCCCGATCACGCCTTCATGACCCTTGTTGTCGCGGTGCTGCATCCGGCCCTCGACCATGTAGGTCACAGTCTCGAATCCCCTGTGGGGGTGAGGTGGAAAGCCGGCGAGATAGTCGCCCGGATTGTCCGAGTGGAATTTGTCGAGCATCAGGAAGGGATCCAGAACCCGCAGTTCGGGCGTTCCGAGCAGGCGCGTCAGCTTCACGCCGGCCCCGTCGGAGGCCGGGATGCCGCGCGTGGTCTGGATGATGGGGCGAAGGGACATGAAGCGTCCTCCTTGCAGTGATCTGGACGGCTTTACCCAGCATGGCGGCGCCCGGGGCCGTTGGCGAGAGCGCGCGCCGGCGAGGGTGTGTTTCCGCAATCGCAACACTCCCCGCCCTTGCGGCGCGCGGCGCATGGACAGACGCGCGGCGGGCGGCTACGGCTCCTCGCGCACAGCAAAAGCAGGACCCGCATGATGTCGAGCGAGCCGTTTGTTCTGGGCTGGGAGGAATGGGCCGCCTTTCCCGGCCTGGGCCTGCCCGCCATCAAGGCGAAGGTGGACACCGGCGCGCGCACCAGCGCCCTGCATGCTGTCGCAGTCGAACCGTTCGGGCCGGACCGCGCCCCGCAGGTGCGCTTCATCATGCATCCCGTGCCGGAACGCCCGGACCTGGAGATCATCTGCGCGGCGCCGGCCGTGGACCGGCGCGAGGTGATTTCCTCCAATGGCGAAAGCGAGCTGCGCTGGGTGATCCGGGTGGATGTGCGCATCGGCGACCGGACCTGGCCCATCGAGGTGACGCTGACGAACCGCGAAACCATGCAGTACCGCATGCTGCTGGGCCGGTCGGCGATTGCAGACGACATGGTGGTCAATCCGGGCCAGTCCTGCGTGCAGGGCCAGCTGTCCTATGCTTTGTACGGCGATGCGCCGCGCAAGCCGCCGGTGCGCCGCCCCTTGCGCATCGGCATACTGACGCGCGAGCCGCGCAACTATTCCTCGTGCCGGCTGAAACAGGCCGCCGAGGCGCGTGGCCACGTAGCGGAGATGATCAATACCGCGCGCGTCACCATCGCCATCAATACGCTCGCTCCGGCGGTCTATTTCGACGGGCGGCGCCTGTCACGCTTTGATGCGGTGATCCCGCGCATCGGCGCGTCGATGACCAATTACGGCATGGCTGTGCTGCGCCAGTTTGAAATGACGGGGGCCTATATCCTCAACTCGGCCGAAGCCATCGGCGCCAGCCGCGACAAGCTCTACGCCCACCAGTTGCTGGCGCGCGCCGGGATCGGCATGCCCACGACCGCCTTCGCCCACTCGCCCAAGGACACCCGCAATCTCATCGAGCATGTCGGCGGCGCGCCGCTGGTGGTGAAGCTGCTGGAAAGCACGCAAGGGCGCGGCGTGGTGCTGGCCGACACGCGCAAGGCAGCCGAGAGCGTCATCGACGCGTTCCGGGGCCTCGACGCCAACTTCATCGTGCAGGAATTCGTCAAGGAGGCGGGCGGCGCGGACATTCGCTGCTTCGTGGTGGGCGGCAAGGTGGTGGCGGCCATGAAGCGCCAGGCCCAGGCGGGCGAGTTCCGCTCCAACCTGCATCGCGGCGGCGAGGCCCAGCCCGTGCGAATCACCCGCGACGAGCGCACGGCGGCCATCCGCGCGGCGCGCGCCATGGGATTGTCAGTGGCGGGCGTGGATTTGTTGCGCTCGGACACTGGCCCCAAAGTGCTGGAGGTGAACTCCTCTCCTGGGCTGGAAGGCATTGAGGCGACATCGAAGAAAGATGTGGCGGGCCTGATCATCGAGCATGTGGAGACGCATGTGCGCACGGTGATGCCGCTTCCGCCCAAGCGCCGGGCGAAGGCGTCCCCGGCGCAGGAGCCATAAAAAGCCCCGCAGGACCGTGACACGGTCTTGCGGGGCTTTGACGTGCGGGCGCGGGGCAAGGGGGGAGTTTTCCGCGCCCGTCCGGATCAGGCCTTACGGCATGATGACGGCGTCAATGACGTGGATCACGCCATTGGCGCCCTGGATGTCGGCGGCGATCACGCTGGCGCCGTCAACGGTGACCGTGCCGTCTTCGCCGACGACAACATTGACCGTGCCGCCCTGCAGGGTCGTCAGGTCATACGTGCCGGCCGGGGTTTCGGCGGCCAGGTACTGGCCCGACACCACGTGATAGGTGAGGATCGCGGTCAGCTGCCCGAGATTGGCTTCTTCAAGCAGGGTCTCGACGGTGCCGGCGGGAAGAGCCGCGAACGCCGCGTTGTTCGGCGCGAACACGGTGAAGGGACCTTCGCCGGACAGAGCGTCAACCAGGCCAGCAGCGGTGACCGCGGCGACCAGGGTCGAGAAATCGTCGTTGCCGGCGGCGATTTCAACGATGTTCTGCTCGGCGGGGGTAGCGGCGTGGCCGCCATGATGGTCGGCCAGCGCGGTCGCGGAGACGGCGCCAAGGGCGAGGACGGACGAGGCGAGAAGGGTGGAGAGGCGCATGGGGAGGGCTCCTTGAAGGGGCTGTTGATCGAATACCGGTCGCCGCAGCCCGGGACGGGCGGCAGCGGTTCTCATGTCTGTAGAACGTGCGGATATACGCGCCGGCTCTCGTACCGGATCACCCGCGCTGCGCGTGATGACCAAAAATTAATCTGCTGAGGGGTGCGCCGCGCAGTTATCGATGAGGCGCGTATGTCCCACGCGCACGGCGGCCAGCACGCGCGCGGGCCGGTCCAGCGGTCCTGGCCCCAGCGGGGCCAGGGTTTGCGCGCAGCGCGCCGTAACATAATCGACGCTGTCAAAGGCTGCGCGTGCGGCGTCCAGCGCCGCCGTCTCGGCCTGTGCGATGCCGGCGCCCGCTTCCAGCTGGGCGGCGAAATCGGCGAGGATCACGTTCAGCCGCACGGCGCGCTGACGGTCGGCGGGCGAGAGATAGGCGTTGCGCGACGACAAAGCGAGGCCGTCAGGCTCGCGCACGGTCTCTCCCGCTTCGATGACCGTCTCCAGATCGAGATCGGCGGCGAGGCGCCGGATGACGAGGAGCTGCTGGTAGTCCTTCTCGCCGAACACCGCCACGTCCGGGCGGACCTGATTGAGCAGCTTGGCCACCACCGTGGCCACGCCGGAGAAGAAGTGCGGGCGCGCCGCGCTTTCCAGGCCTTCGGCGGGGCCTTTGAGCGTGATCGAGGTGACGAAGCCCTCCGGGTACATGTCTCGGGCGCGCGGCGCGAACAGGAGATGGCAGCCGGCGGCGGCGAGCCTGTCCGCATCAGCCTCCAGCGTCCGCGGATAGGCGTCGAAATCCTCGCCGGGCGCGAACTGGGCGGGATTGACGAAAATGCTCGCCACCACGCGGTCGCAGCGCGACAGCGCTTGGCTTACCAGGGCGATGTGGCCTGCATGCAGGGCGCCCATGGTGGGCACGAAACCGATGGTGAGCCCGTCGGCGCGCCAGCGCGCGAGGACGGCGCGCAGATCGCTGACGGCGCTGACGGCAGGCAGGGGCAGGGTCACGGCGCACGGGCTCCGGCAATTCACTCGGCGAGCACGCTAGGCGCAGCAGGGGCGCGCGCGCAAGCGCGCGACTCGGTGTATCAGCCAGCGTCATGAAACACGCGCTTCTCCTGCTCGCCGCCTGCTGCCTGCCGGCCTGCGCCGCCACGACATCCGTCCCAGCCTCGCCCGAGGCCATGCGGGCGGCGGCGCTGGCGCGCCTGCTGCAGGACACCGCAGTGCAGGACCCTGCCCGCCTCGGCGCGGCGCAAGACGAGATGGCGGCGCTGGAACAGGCGCTGCTGGCGCAGCCGGGGGCTGCGCCGGCGCCGGAGCCGGAACCCGCGCCGGCGCCCTTGCCCGCGCCCGATCTTGCCGGGGCGCGGTCGATCCTGCATGGCGTGCATCTGACGTCCTATCGTGATCAGGCCCATGTGGCGCCGGGCTGGCGGGCGCTGCAGGGGACCATGCCGGCGCTGGCGGGCCTGAGCGCGCGCGTGGCGCCGGCCGATCTGGGCGAGCGGGGCGTGTATCTGCGCCTGAAAGCGGGACCCTTCGACAGCCGCGACGCGGCGCAGGCGCTGTGCGCGCGGCTTCAGGCCGAAGGACGCTGGTGCCAGCCGGTGGATTTCACCGGCGAGCCGGTGGCCTATGCCGCCACGCCGGACGGCGGATGACCCCTTCTCAACGCGGCGCGCTGGTGTATCCATGAGGCCCGCCTCAAGGGCCTGACACCCATGTCCAATTCCAACGCCGACCGCTCGATCCAGCCCGAGCCGACCGACGGGTCGGCGCATGTCATCGTCGTGGGCAATGAAAAGGGCGGGGCGGGCAAGTCCACGGTGGCCATTCATCTGGCCGTGGCGCTGATGCGCATGGGCCGGACGGTGGGCGTGATCGATCTCGATCTGCGCCAGGCGACGCTCACGCGCTATCTGGAAAACCGGCGGCGCTGGGCGCAGCGGCGCGCAGCGGCGCTGCCTATGCCGCTGGAGCGGGCGCTGCCCATGCCGGCTGCGCGCTCGCTGGACGAGGCCGAGGCCGAGGAGGACGACGCCTGGCAGGCGGCGCTGGCGGCGCTGAAAGCCCAATGCGATTTCATCATCGTCGACGCGCCGGGCGGCGACACCCATTATGCGCGCCTGGCCCATGCCAGCGCCGACACCATCGTCACGCCGGTCAATGACAGCTTTGTCGATTTCGCCCTGCTGGCCGATGTCGATCCGGACACGTTCGAGGTGGGCCGGCCCAGCGTCTACGCCGCCATGGTATGGGAATGCCGCAAGCTGAAAGCGCGCACAGAGCGGCGCACCATCGACTGGGTGGTGATGCGCAACCGCATCTCCATGCTTGATGCGCTCAACAAGCGCCGGGTGTGGGAGGGGCTGAAAAAACTCTCCGAACGCATCGGCTTCCGCCTGGCGCCGGGGTTTTGCGAACGGGTGATCTATCGCGAGCTGTTCCCTGCGGGCCTGACCCTGCTCGACCTCACCGAAAGCGGCTCCAAGGCGCCCTTCACCATGAGCCATGTGGCCGCGCGCCAGGAGTTGCGCGAGCTGATCATTATCCTCAAACTGCCAGGGCTCGCGGGCGCGCGCATGCCGTTCTGACCGGAGGGCGACCCATGAACCTGATCATCCCCCTTCTCGCGGCCATCGCCGGGATGCTCGTGCTCGCCTGGGCGTTCTCGCGCATGAAGACGAAAGACGCCGCCCTGCTCCTGCGCGTGGGACTCGGCCTGGCGGGCGTTGTGGGCGGGATCGTGCTGACGTTGCGGGGGCTGGCCGTGGCAGGTCTTCCGGTCCTGGCGGCGGGGCTGGGCCTGCTGGGCGTGGCGGCGCGGGGCGGTCAGGGCGGCAAGGGCGGCGCGTCAGGACCGGAGACCGGGCCGGGCGCAGATGCCGGTTCGGGCGCCGGATCAGGCCAGCGCCAGCCGCCGCCGGGACGCGCCCGCCCCGGTGCGATGACCCGGCGCGAAGCCGCGCGGATCCTCGGCGTCTCCGAAACCGCCAGCGAAGACGAGATCCGCCGCGCCCACCGCGAGCTGATGAAAAAACTCCACCCGGATGCCGGCGGCTCCGGCCCGCTGGCCGCGCAAGTGCAGGAAGCGCGCGATGTGTTGTTGGGGGGGTAGGGGGGATGGCGGGAATTGCGCTCCGAACCCCCTAAACCCTGACAATCTCCGGCTCCGGGCTGCCGCTCCAGGTGAAGCGACAGGTCTCGCCCTGGCGGATGTTCTGGACGGTGTGGGGGCGCAGCGCGGCCAGGCACAGGCCGCCGGGCCTGCGCGCTGACGGGTACAGCAGACCAGCATACCCGGCCTCCAGCACCTCGCGGGCGAGGCGCTGGCCTTCGCCATAGCCGATGGCGGGATCGGGATCGAGGAAGGGCGCTCCGGGACAGGCTCTCAGGTCGATCATCTGCGCGGTGAATCCGGCGATGAGTTCGCGGTAGTCCGTGACGTTTTCGAAGATTCCGGTGTTTTCGAGCTCGCGCGTCAGATGCCAGCCGACTTCGGCCTGTGCGGTCTCGCTCATGGCGTCGCCCCAGCACGCATACCACGCGCCGCGCTCCGGCCCGTTGAAGCGATTGCCGGTGGGCCTTGTGTAACAGAAGGCGGCGTTCACATAGGTGTAGCCGTAGCCCGATGAGGCGGTGAGCAGTTCGGAGCGCTTGAGGCCGGCCGGCAAAGGCATGCCGTGGTCCTGCCGGCGCGAGGTGAGCGCTTCAAGCCGTTCCAGAACCGCCAGGCTGGCTGCGTCATCGGCAAGCGGCCCCATGGCGGGTTCGCGGATATAGGCGGTGGAGATCAGCCGGACGGTGGATTCCTGCGTGAATGTGACGCCGGGCAGGCCGCGCGGCGGGTCTTTGATCGCCGCCTCGGGCAATTCAGACACCGCCTCTGAGCGCGTCGATATGCTGACGGACCCCGGCCATGGCCGGTATGCCGCCCTCAATCATGTAATCGACCGGCCTGCGCCCCTGATAGGGCTCGCCCCGGTTGGGCGCCGTCGGCCAGCCATGGGTGAGCGGACCGTTGAAAAGCAGCCTCAAGCCCTTGTACGTGCCGACGATCAGGCTGGCGCGCGTGACCTTGTCCCGGTCAAGATTGCCGTTGAACGTGCCGGACTTCATGCGCCCCCACGTGGCGGGAGCGACATCGAAAAGGGCCGCTGCTTCGTCGTTTGAAAGCGACCAGGCCTCCATGACGCGCACCACCGCCTTGACGATGACGGCCACTTCATCGCGGTCGGTGACGGGTTTCACACCCGGTTCGGCAAGGGTGGCGGCGACCATGGCGCTCTCCATATGAGATGTTTTTGTAAATCACATGATGGATAATGTCAAGAATTCTGGACGTGCGCCGGTGGAATTCCAGAGCGCACCCCCCCTCACTTCAACCTTGGCACCGCAATCCCCAGCGCGCCCGCGGGCGCGGGCGACGGCTTGTAGCGATAGAGCTCGGCTGGCCGCCCGCCGGTGCGGCTTTCCAGCTGGCCGGTGCCGGTGACGAAGCCGGCGCGGTCGAGGGCGCGGCGGAAATTCTGTTTGTGCAGGGCGAAGCCGGAGATGGATTCGGCGAGCTTTTGCAGATGGGAGAGGGTGAACAGGTCCGGCGTCAGCTCAAATACGATGGGGCGGTATTTCACCTTGCCGCGCAGGCGGGAGAGGGCGGTGGCGAGGATGCGCCGGTGGTCCGACGCCATGGTCTCGCCAATGCGGCGTGCGCCATCCGGCGCCTCGCCGCGGTCGCGGGCGGCCTCGGCGACGAGTTCGGCCTCGTAGAGAAGCTCGTAGCGGTCGAGTGCGCGCTCCTCATTCCAGGGCGCGCCGTCGAGCCCGAAATTGGCGTGCACGCGCTGGGAGCGGGCGGCGCGGCGGCCGGGCGCGGCGGCTTCGTCGGCCCAGGAGCGCAGGGCCGGTTCGATTATGTCGGTGAGGATGGCGGGGCGGCCCGCGCGGTGATCCTCCCAGGGAAAGAAGCGGGTGACGGCGACCCAGCGCGCCTCCTGGCTCTTGAGCGGGCGCGCTTCATGGGCGAGGCCCAGATAGCCCACCGAGATGACGCGCGCGCCCTGGGCGCCGGCGAGCGCGGCCACCGGCGCCTCGCGGCCCATATCGCCGAAAGTGTAGAGCTGTTCGACATAGCCGAGCTCGAACCCGGTCTGGCCGCGCACCCATTCGCGCAGGCCGATCTCGAACGTGCGGTGGGTTTCAGGATCGAACGGACCGAAGGGCAGGGCGGTCTGGCCGCCCTCCAGGCTTTCGGTCACCAGAACCTGCAGCTCGCCCTCGCCATCGGCGGCGAAGATCACGGCGTTCAGGCCGACGACCAGACGGCCGAGCTTGGACGGATCGATATCGGGCTTCATGGCGCGCGCCCGCGCTCGCGCTCGGCGCCGGCGAGCAGTAGCGTGAACCGGTCGAGGAACTGGGCCTGGGCTTCCGGCGCGGGCAGCGGGTTGATGGTCAGGCGCACGCCCGCAGGCGGGCGGCCGAACAGCTTGCGTGCTTCCTCGGTGGAAAAACCGGCGATCTGGGTGGCTTCAAAGAAGGCGCAGGTCTTGTCGGCGCGCTTGATCACGGCCTTGATGTCGTCCGGCAGGCGGGCGGGCAGGCCATAGCGCATGTTCACCGCCCCTTCGAGCCTGGCTTCCACGGTCCTGTAGTCATAGCCCAAAGCCGCCTTGAAGGGCGAGATCATGTCGCCGATCACGTATTCGGCGGCATCGTGCAGGAGCGCGGCCAGGCGCCAGGCATAGGGCCAGTCGGGCTTCAGGCGCTGGCACACGCGCTCCACGATCACCGAATGCTCGGCGACGGAGAAGGCATGCTCGCCATGGGTCTGGCCGTTCCAGCGCGCCACGCGGGCCAGGCCATGGGCGATGTCGGATATCTCGATATCCAGCGGCGAGGGATCGAGCAGATCGAGCCGGCGTCCCGACAGCATGCGCTGCCAGGCGCGCGGCGGCGGGGCCGGGTTGGGGGCGCGGGTCAATCGGTCAGGCTCCGGGTTATCGCTCTATGCGTTCCGTCCTATCGCGAAACGGCGTAAGTTCAAGGCGCGCATCCGGCGCAGTCTCGCGCCGGGCTGTGGCCGCCAAGGTGAAAAGGAGCTGTCATGAGACCGGAACGCTTGCTGGTCGCCCTGCAGGGCACAGACGCCGACGCCATGCCGCTGGAGGCGGCGATTGCGCTGGCGCCGATTTTCAACGCCGATCTGCGCGGGGTGTTCGTGGAGCCGGACCCTGCCGCCTACATGCTGTGGACGGGCCCGGGCGCCGCGGGCGCGTCGGTGGTGTCCAGCGCGCTCGATGCGGTGCGCGAGGAAGCCGACATCTACGCCAAGGCCGCCCAGGCGCGCTTCAACGCCGCGGTGGAAGAGGCGGGCCTGGCGCCGGCGGCGAGCTTCCGGCGCATCACCGACAGCCCGTCGGAAGCCGCCCAGCAGGCGAGGCTCGTGCGCCTGATGGTGACGTGCCCCAATGCGGCGGCGGGCAAGGGGCCGCTGGCGGACTTCACCACGGCCTGTCTGGTGGACGAGGGCTGCCCGGTCTTTGTGCCCCGGCGCGGCGCGCTGGCGCCCCGAACCATCGCCGTGGCGTGGGACGGGTCGAAGGAAGCGGCGCGCGCGGCCTTCGCCGCCACACCGTTCTTCACCCAAGGGGTGGAGGTCACGATCCTGCACAGCCCGAAGAATCTCGACTTCAATGATCGCGCCGCAGCGGCGCCCAACCGGCTGGCCAACTGGCTGCGGCCGCGCGGGATCGAGGCGCGCACGGTGGAGGTGAAGCCCGACGGCCCGCTGGGCGCGGCGCTGATCGGCGCAGCGGCGCAGGCGGACCTGCTGGTGGCGGGCGCCTATGGCCAGTCGCGCATCGCCCAGTTCATCTTTGGCGGGGTGACGCGGTCCCTGCTGAGCGCGACGGACGGTCCGTCCTTGCTGATCGCGCATTGAGGAGACCTGACATGACACCATTGACACGGCTGACCTTGCATCTTGGCCGCAATCCCGAGGCCGGCTTTCCCGACGGCGATGACCGTCACGGCTATATCATCACCGCCCCGCTGGATCGTGACGGAAGGCTGGATGTGGATCTGTGGCGCGCGCACAAGGACGCCTGCATCGTGATCCGCTTCTCACCGGACAGATCCGAGTTCGCCGACGGCTGGCTCAGCCATCGCGGCGCCAACTGGTTTTTCCGCTATGACGAAGAGCATGAAGGACCGGACGAGCCGCTCTTCCGCCTGGGCGATCACCAGCTGCGGGTCGGTGATTACGTTACGATCCACGAGGCTGACGGGGACGATCTGGTCTACCGGATCATCAAGGCCGAGCCGGTCCGCGCCTGACACCGGCGCCTCAAAGGCGTGCGCGAGCGCTCCAGAGGCGGGCGCCGCGCCGGCGCGCCGCGTCAAAAATCGATCCCGGCGCTGACAAAGCGCCCGACACGCGCTCCGCTTTGCTGCACACGCGAAGGGGAGCGAGGCGATGGACGAGACGGCGTTTGCAGGCGGAGACGTGGCGTGGGTCCTGACCGCGTCGGCCCTGGTGCTGATGATGACCCTGCCGGGGCTGGCGCTGTTCTATGGCGGCATGGTGCGGCGCACCAATGTCCTGTCCACGCTGATGCAGTCCCTGGGCGCGGCGGCGCTGGTGACGCTCACCTGGGTCATCGCGGGCTATTCCTTCGCGTTTGCAGGCGACGGTGCGCTGTTTGGCGGGTTTGACCGGCTCTTCCTGTCGGGCCTGACGGTGGACAGCGAGAAGGCGGGCCTGCCCGAAAGCGTCTTCATCCTGTTCCAGCTCACCTTTGCGATCATCACCGTGGCGATCATCGCCGGGGCGGCGGCGGAACGCCTGCGGTTCTCAGCCTGGATGGCGTTCGTGCCGATCTGGCTTCTGGTGGTCTACGCGCCCATCGCCCACTGGGTGTGGGGCGGCGGCTTCCTGAGCGGGGCGGGCGTATTGGATTTCGCGGGCGGGGCGGTGGTGCATATCAATTCGGGGGTGGCGGGGCTGATCCTGGCGCTGAAGCTCGGTCCGCGCCGGGGCTGGCCCAAGGAAGGCGCGCCGCCGCACAACCTCGTCCTCACCGTGATCGGCGCGGGCCTGTTGTGGGTGGGCTGGTTCGGGTTCAATGGCGGCTCGGCGCTGGAGGCCAATGCGCTGGCGGCCCATGCCGCGCTGGTCACCCAGATCGCGGCGGCAACGGCGGCCCTGACCTGGGCGGGGCTTGAGTGGATTTTGCGCGGCAAGCCCAGCGTGCTGGGCGCGGCGTCGGGCGCGATTGCGGGCCTGGTGGGCATCACCCCGGCGGCCGGCTTTGTGGAGCCCTATGCGGCGTTCGTAATCGGCGCGCTGGCGGCGGCGGCGGCCTATGCGGGCGTCACCCTGCTGAAAGCCAAACTCAGATACGATGACAGCCTGGACGCGTTCGGCCTGCACGGCATTGGCGGGTTTGCCGGCGCGGTGCTGACCGGCGTGTTCGCCGCAACGGCGGTGGGCGGCCAGGCCGGCGCGGTGGAGGGCAATTGGCTGATCGTGTGGACCCAGACCTGGGGCGCGCTGGCGGCAGCGGCCTGGTGCGCCATCGCCACCTTCATCATCCTGTGGGTGCTGGAGCGCTTCATGACACTGCGTGTGGACGCCGAGGACGAGGTCACCGGCCTCGACATCGCGCTGCACGGCGAGAGCGCCTGACGGCGCCCGCAACCCGATCCTCCCTGACTGGTCCCCGGCGGTTCGCCCGCCGGGGATTTTTTTGGGCGGGGCTATTTCGGCCCCAGCATCGTCTCCGGGCGCACCACCTTGTCAAATTCCTCCGCCGTCACGAAGCCCAGCTTCACGGCTTCCTCGCGCAGCGTGGTGCCGTTCTTGTGGGCGGTCTTGGCGACCTTGGTGGCGTTGTCATAGCCGATCGTGGGCGCCAGCGCCGTGACCAGCATGAGCGAGCGCTCCATCAGATCGGCGATGCGGGTTTCATTGGCTTCGATCCCCGCCACACAGTTCTCGGTGAAGCTCAGCGCCGCGTCGCCCAGGAGTTTGGCGCTGGTCAGCACGTTCCAGGCGATCATGGGCTTGAAGACGTTGAGCTGGAAATGGCCCTGGCTGCCGGCGAAGCTGACCCCGGCATTATTCCCCATCACCTGGGCGCAGACCATGGTCATGGCCTCGGCCTGGGTGGGGTTGACCTTGCCGGGCATGATGGACGAGCCCGGCTCGTTTTCCGGCAGGTTCAATTCGCCAATGCCGCAGCGCGGGCCGGAGCCGGACAGGCGGATATCCTGGGCGATCTTGAACAGCGCAACAGCCGCCGAGTTCAGCGCGCCATGGGCCTCGACCATGGCGTCCTTGGAGGCCAGCGCCTCGAACTTGTTGGGCGCGGTCACAAACGGCAGGCCGGTGAGCGCGGCGGCTTCCATGGCGAAGGCCACGTCGAAGCCCGGCTTGGCGTTGAGGCCGGTGCCCACCGCCGTACCGCCCTGGGCGAGCTCATAGAGCGCGGGCAGCGCCGCCTCGACCCGGCGGATGGCGTTTTTGACCATGTGGGCATAGCCGGAAAACTCCTGACCCAGGGTCAGGGGCGTGGCGTCCATGAGGTGGGTGCGCCCGATCTTGATGATGTCCCTGAACGCCTCGGCCTTGGCGTCCAGCGCCGCGTGGAGCGTGGTCAGCGCCGGCACGAGATCGCGCACGAACACCTGCGCCGTGGCGATATGCATGGCGGTGGGGAAGACGTCATTGGACGACTGCGACCGGTTCACATGGTCATTGGGGTGGACGGGGTCCTTGGAGCCCACCACGCCGCCAAGAATCTGGATGGCGCGGTTGGCGATGACCTCGTTGGCGTTCATGTTCGACTGGGTGCCCGAACCGGTCTGCCAGACCACCAGCGGGAAATGATCATCAAGCTTGCCGTCCGCGACTTCCAGCGCGGCGGCGGCGATGGCGCCGCCCAGGCGCGGCTCCAGATTGTCCAGCGCCATGTTGGCTTTCGCCGCGCAATGCTTGACCACGCCCAGCGCGCGCACCAGCGGCAGGGGCTGGGTCTGGCCGCCAATGCGGAAATTGATCAGCGAGCGGGCGGTCTGCGCCCCCCACAGCTTGTCGGCGGGAACGTCCAGCGGGCCGAAGGAGTCTGTCTCTGTGCGCATGTCGGTCATCGGGCTCGCTCCGGTCTTGCTTGATCAGGTCCGCAGGCGGACAATGGGGGTGTCGGACGAGTCGGACGTGTAGCACCCGGCCCTGACAGATCAAGCCGGTGATGACCGCGCCGACAGGAGGATGAGCCAGATGCACGCCGCCGCCAGCAAGGGATCGCTCAATCTGCGCGTGGATGCAGTCACCGCCGGTTCCGATCGCTTCAACACGCTGATCGGGGCGTTCTTCGCGTCGGAGTTCAAGCGCCCGCGCGAGGGCGCCTTCGAGATCGTGGTGGAGATTGAACGCGCGGCCGACGCGCCTGCCCATGACGTCGACCAGGTCGCCAAAGCCGTGCTGGACAGCCTGAGTGGCGTGGTGTTCCGTGACGGCAGCCGGATCGAGCGCCTGCATGTGGAGAAGACCACGGGCGACCGCGCCCGGGTGAAGGTGCGCGCGCGCCCGATTCGCGCGCCTGAAGCCGCCTGAGCGCACACGCGTGCGGCGCCGACGTCAGCGCTCGCGCCGGTAAACGCCGTCAATCACGAGATCATCCTTGCGCGCATCGAGATAGGCGCGCATCACCGTTTCGAGCTGATCGAGCGAGGTGAGGCGGCAATAGCCTTCGGCTTCCAGCTCTACGCCCGTCTCCTCGCGCGCGGTGTCATGGAGGGCGCTGCAGTCGGGCATGTGATAGCTCGCGATGGCGCCGTCCGCATAGACGAACAGCACGCCATAGCCATAGCCGGCCTCGCCGGGAACTTGCGCGAGATAGATGTCCTCGTGCAGCCGGCGCAGGCGCGCGTTCTGATGGGGGAAGTTGGCGTCGGGCGAGACATAGCGGCGGCGCTGGTCGCGCAGCTCGCCGCGCCAGGTGAAGCCGCCCCATTCAGTCCCGTCGGGATGGGTGGGCGTGTGCACCCATACCCCGTCCTGCAGCGGCGTGTCGGCGCCCCAGAAGCCGATCAGCTCCTCGTGCGAATAGAAGCAGGCTGACAGCGCCAGCGCGGCGATAACGGCCGCCGCAGCCCGCGCCAGGCCTGGCGTCATGGCGCCGCCCCGAGCAGGGGCTCGGTCGCGCGGATGAGCCAGGCCGCCGCCTCGCCGTCCAGCCGGGGCAGGACGCGCCTGCGCACTTCGGCGTGGTAGGCGTCCAGCCAGACCGTCTCGTCCGGCGTCAGCAGCGCGGAGTCGATAAGGCCGCGATGAATGGGCGCCATGGTGAGGGTTTCAAAGCCCAGCATCGCCCGGTCGCCATTCTCGATGGGCGAGGCAGGCGTGACCACCTGGAGGTTCTCGATCCGGATGCCATAGGCGCCGACCTGGTAATAGCCCGGCTCGTTGGAGACGATCATGCCGGGTTTGAGGGGGACGGCGTTGCCCGCCTTGGCGATGCGTTGCGGGCCTTCATGGACGCCCAGATAGCTGCCCACGCCATGGCCGGTGCCATGATCGTAATCATGCCCGGCCATCCAAAGCGCCGCGCGCGCCAGCACATCCAGCGCCGCGCCCGGCGTGCCGGCGGGGAAGCGGATCGCCGACAGGGCGATATGCCCCTTGAGCACCAGGGTGAAATGGCGCCGCATCCGGGCGGTCGGCTGGCCGATGGGCACGGTGCGCGTCACGTCGGTGGTGCCGTCGGGATACTGGCCGCCGGAATCAACCAGATAGAGCGAGCCCGGCGTGAGCTTGAGCGTGGAGGCGGTATTGACCCGGTAGTGCGGGAAGGCGCCGTTGGGACCGGCCGCCGAGATGGTCTCGAAAGACAGGTCCTTCAGTTCGGGCAGGGCGGTGCGGAAACTTTCCAGCTTCAGCGCCGCCTCGATCTCGTCAACATGGCCCGACTGGGCTTCGGTATCGAGCCAGTGCAGGAAACGCGCGAGAGCCTCGCCGTCGCGGATATGGGCCTGACGCGCGCCTTCGATCTCGACCTCGTTCTTGCAGGCCTTGGGCAGGAGGACCGGATCGGTCTTGCGCTGGATGCGCGCGCCGGCGCCCTCCAGCGTCTGGAACACCCAGACCGACGTGCCGGCCGGATCGACGCGCACCGTCCTGCCCGACAGCGCTTTCAGCGCCTCGCCCAGCTCGCTTTCGGGGCGCACGGCGACTTCATTGCCAAGATGCGCGCGGGCGGGGGCGGTGAGCTTGGCTTCATCGATGAAGAGGGTGGCGCGCCCGTCCCCGTCGAGAATGGCTGACGCCAGCGGCAGGGGCGAGCAGGCGACGTCGCCGCCGCGGATATTGAACAGCCAGGCGATGGAGGGCGGACTGGTGATCACGGCGGCGTCCGCGCCATTGGCGGCGATGTCCTGCCCGATGCGCCGGCGCTTGGCGCCGTGATCCTCGCCCGAAAACCTCTCAGGGTGCGGGACGACCGCGGCGGATGGCGCTGCGGGCCGGTTCTGCCAGGCGGCGTCGATGGGATTGGCGTCCACGGCGACCAGCTCAGCCCCGGCGGCGCGCGCGCCGTCTTCAAGGCGGGCCAGGGCGTCGGGCGCATGCAGGCGCGGATCATAGCCGACGCGCGCGCCGCGCGGCGCGTTCGCCTTCAGCCAGCCGTCCGGGCCGGGCTCCATCAGGTCGGCATACTCGAACAGGACGCCATCGACCTGCGCCTTGACCTGTTCGGTATAGCGCCCGTCAATGAACACGGCGGCCTTGTGCGTGAGCACCACCGCTGCGCCGGCCGAGCCGGTGAAGCCGGTCGCCCAGGCCAGGCGCTCGGCGTTCGCGGGCAGATACTCGTTATTGTACTCATCCTCATGGGGGATGATGAAGCCGTCGAGCCCGGCGGCCTTGAGCACGCCGCGCAGCCGGGGCAGGTGGTCGCGGCCCAGATGCGGGCCGCCTTTGACGTCGAAAGACTGGATGGGTTTTGTCATGGGCGAGACGGTAATCCCGAGCGCCCCGCCGATCAATCGCTGCATGCGGCGGACGGGCACGCGGACGCCGTCAGGTTCCGCGCAAAATCGCAAGGGCGCCCTGCGTTTTCGTCGCTGGCGGGGCCAGGGGACGCGGCGCATATCCACGCCTCGCCGGCGCCCGAACGATGCTTCGTTTCGCCGGCCCGTCCCATGGAGCCGTCCGATGTTTCACGCCGAAGACCATTTGCGCCTGACCGGCGCCGCCCAGCCGCTCCCCCACGCCCGCGCCCGGCGCGGCGTGCGCGTTGAAGCGCGCAATACCGATGTCAACGCCTTCTTCGACCGCATCGGCCTGTCGCATCTCGCCCGCCGCGCCTGAGCGCCCCATGCGACGGCCCGGCGCCGCGCGCCCTTGCCTCAACCGGTCCCGCTAAGGCATATCAGGCCGGCATGCGGGTATGATGTAATGGTAGCCTGTCAGCTTCCCAAGCTGAACGCGCGAGTTCGATTCTCGCTACCCGCTCCAGCCCTGCGCTGAGCCAATCGCCCGAACCGCCAGCGCTGCCGGCTGGGCGTCAGGCGCGGGCGTTCTCCACGCTGGCGCCGCAAGGAGCGGATTTGATCAAGGCAGGCTGTGGACGGGGCCCTTTCCCTCAATCGGCCATATCGGGCCATTTCGCGGGCCTGGCGCGGGCTCTGGCGCGCCGCCGGGCAAACGCGCAAGCGGCTTGATCAGCGCCATAAGCTGGGCACAATGGAGCCCACGCGCCGATCAAAGAGAGAGGGGAGCCCATGATACGGTCCTTAAAAACCATGGCCGCCGCCGCCGTCATGGCGGCCACGGCCTGGTGGTCGCCTGCCGGAGCGCAGACGGTCGTGCCTCTGGAAGCCTATGCCCGGCTGCCGAACGTGCAGTCGGCTCAGATATCGCCCGACGGCCAGAGACTGGCTTTCATCACCGGCGCCGAACGCGACCAGATGTACGCCATCGTGACGTCGCTATCTGGCGGAAACGCCATCAGAATTCCGGGCTTCGCCCAGGACATTTCCGATGCGTTGCTGTTCGGCGTCAGCTGGCTGTCGGACGAGCATCTGCTGATCACCTACCGCCAGCGGATCCGGGTGCCGGGCGGCACCCTGCAGGACGCCGATATCGGCAGCCTCTATGTCTATAACCTGAACACCCAGCAGGGGCGTCTTCTCGAGCGCAACGCCACTATTGAATCGCGCCTGCCTGATTCACCGGACACGATCCTGATCTCGGCGTCGGTGGCGGCGCGGGCCTCTACGTCGGTTGCGGCCTCTCGCGGCCGCGGGGGCGGCCAGACGATCAATCTGTACGAATACGATCTGAACAGCGGCGACTACCGCCGGCGCTTCATCGGCTCCGAGCACACGGTCAACTGGGTGCTCAACGAGGATAACGAGCCCTATATCCGCCAGGACAATGATCCGTCGCGCACGCTGTGGCGGGTGTTCCGGCAGACCGGCAACCGGGCCGAGCTTGTGTACGAGGAAAGCTATACGCTCGAGCGGTTCGGCCGCGCCGGACGCCGCGCGATCTCGGCCATGTCCAACCTGGTGGGCCTTGATCACCAGGGCCGCGGCATCTGGTTCAGCCAGCTGGAGAACCGCAATCACCTGCGGGCCTATCTGTTCAATCCAGACACGGGCGAGGTGTCGCTGCCGGATATTCCCCAGGATGACTTCGATTTCGGCGGTTTCCGGACAGACTGGCGCACCGGCAAGGTGATCGGCGCCGTATGGGTTGAAGAGCGCACACGCACGGTGTGGTTCGATCCCGAATTCCAGGCCCTGCAGGATCAGCTGGAAGGTCTCTTCCCGACCTCGGAAATCACCCTGTCCAACTGGGATCGCAGCGGTCAGCGGATCATCGTGGAGGTTGAAGGCGGGGAAATCTCGTCGGAATTCTACCTGCTGGATCGCAACACGGGCGAGATGGCGTATCTGACCACCGCCTATCCCGAGCTCGATCCCGAGCGCGTGCATCCCGTCGAGATCGTCAACTACACGGCGCGCGATGGCCTGGAGCTCTTCGGTTACCTGACCTTGCCGGTCGACCGGGATCCGGAAAACCTGCCGCTGCTGATCGTGCCCCATGGCGGGCCGCAGGCGCGCGATTTCTACGGCTTCGACCCGCTGTTCGCCCAGCCGTTCGCCGACATGGGATATGCGGTGTTCCAGCCGCAATTCCGCGGCGGGGCCGGCCTTGGCCTTGAGTTTGTGCGCCGCGGCCACGGCCAGTGGGGCCGGGCCATGCAGAACGACGTGTCCGACGCGGTGCTGCACCTGGCCGACCTTGGCATAGCGGACGCCGACCGCGTCTGCATCTGGGGCTGGTCTTATGGTGGTTATGCTGCGCTGGCGGGCTATGCGTTGACGCCTGAACTCTACCGCTGCGCCATCGCCGGCGCGCCGGTGTCCGATATCCAGACCATGATGTCCTGGCAGGCCGACCAGCTCGGCGGCAGCGGAGCGGTAGATTACTGGACCGAGTACATAGGCGACTGGCGTGTGAACCGCGACCAGATGCGCGCCATCTCGCCGCTGCAGAATATCGCCAACACCAACATGCCTCTGCTGCTGATCCACCCGCTGGAAGACAATATCGTGCCAGCGTCGCAGTCCCAGCAGATGTTTGATGCAGTGCGCGCCGCCGGCAAGCCGGTGGAGTACGTGCCAATCGAAGGCGACGGTCATAACCTCCTGTTCCGGCGCACGCGCCTGATCACGCTGGAGGCGGCGACCCGGTTCCTGATGGAGCACAACCCGCCTGATCCGCGCTGACGGACGGCCGGTCTGGCTGGCGCTCAGGCGCCCGTCAGACCGGGTCCGCCTTCACATCGAGAGCCGACCCAAGCGCCCGGCTTTGTCCGGGCGCTTGCATTTTTGCCACCTGGCGCGGTGTAGATTAGAGCCCGGAGACTTGGCCTACCGCCTCATCCCGCCGCCCGTTTCAAGGCCGAAATGGCCGAACAGATGGGCGAGCAGGAACAGGAAGCCGGCGCCGACGAGGATGGCCAGCAGGGTCCAGGGGATCATCCGGGGCTTGAGGGGATTGCTGGGGCGTCCGCCGCGCCAGGCGCAGAGGGCGAACGCTGCTGCGGTCAGGCCCATGGCGAGCAGCGTCTGGGTGATGGTCATCAGGTCCCTCGCGGCGGGCTGCCGACACGCCGTGCCGGGTCTTGACCCACAGATAGGGGCGGGCAGGAAGCTCGCGCAAGGCCCGGATCATGGCGGGCGCCTGCAACAGCCAGTAAACCGGCAGGGCGGCGAGGTCGCGCCACAGCGGTTTGAGCCCGGCTCTGAGCGCGCCCGTGCGGGCGCAGGCGGCGGCGCAGGCCAGCGCCATCAGCCCCGCTACGGCGCCGGGAAGGCCCCCGGTCCAGCCCGTGCACGCCAGGATGAACGCGCCGGCGATCATCAAAAGCCCCACCGGAAACAACAGGGCGCTGAGCACGTTGGCCAGCATGGTCAGGGTCAGGCAGGCCAGCGCCCCGGGGCCTGCGGCGTCGCACAGCCGGCGCGCCTGGCGCATCTGTACCAGCCAGGTGATGAGATGGCCCTTGAGCCAGCGCGAGCGCTGGCCGGTCCAGGCTGCCCGCGTCACCGGGGCCTCCTCCAGCGTGCCCGGCTCGATCAGCCCTGCGCGCCAGCCATGGGCGGCGAGGCGGAAGCCGAGATCGGCGTCCTCGGTGACATTGAACGCGTCCCAGCCCCCGCACGCCTCCAGCGCGCCGCGCCGGAACACATTGCTGGTGCCGCCCAGCGGGATCGGCCAGCCCAGGCGCCGGTAGAGCGGCAGAAGGGTGTGGAACTGGGCGGCGTATTCCAGCGCGAACTGACGCGTCAGCCAGTTGTCCTGCGCGTTGTACCAGCCCAGCGGCGCCTGCACGACGCCGAGAGCCGGGTCCGCTGCGAACGCCTCGGCGGCGGCGCGCAGCTGGCCGGCATGGGGCGCGTCCTCGGCGTCGTAGACAGCGACCAGCTCGCCGCGCGCCGCCTGGAGAGCGTAGTTGAGCGCCCGCGGCTTGGTGGTCGGCCCGCAGGGCGGCGCGACAAGCACGCGTGCGCCAAGTCTCCGGCTGGCCGTCCGGGCGGCGGTGCGGGTGGCGTGGTCATGGGCTTCGAGCGCGAACAGAATATCAAGCCGGTCGGCCGGATAATCGAGCCGGGACAGGGCCGCGATGAGGCCGGGCATGACCTCGGCCTCGTTGTGCAGCGCCAGGATCACGCTGATCGCGGGCAGGCGATGCTCCTCGACAGGCGTGCGCGGGCTCCAGTGCGGCGGCCAGACGCTGGCGGCGAGGCGCAGGGCGGTTATGGCGAGAACGAACACAAAGGCGAGCGTCAGCGCGGTGGCGAGCGCCAGGCCCGGCGCAAGCACCGCCAGTCCGGCGAGACAGGCTGCCGGGCCGGCGAGGAGCGCAAGCGGAGGGCGCAAGGGCGCGCCGGCGCTCGCCAGAGGCTGGTTTTCCAGCAGGGCGAAGGCGGCGCGATGGGCGCAGGGCTGCGGCTCGCGCGTGCGCCTGCGTCGCCGCTGATTGGCTGATTGCGACCCGTCCATGGCCCCGGCGCCCCGATGAGGCGAACAGGGAAGCACAAAAACGCCTGAAAGGCGAATCAGCTGTCGGCTTTGGGGTCGAATGCGAATGTCAAGGCGATGGCGTCAAGTCCTTTGACGCCCGGCGCGACTTCGAAGGCCGCAGCCGCGCTGGTGGGCCAGCCAGGCGGCATGCGCTGCCCGCCTGCCGCCTGCGCCGCGAGGGTATGGGCGAAGCCGCCAATGCCCGGATTGTGCCCGACGACGATGACGGCCCGGGCGCCGCCATCAAGGGCGTCCAGCACCGCGCGTTCCAGCATGGGGGAAGAGGCGTGGTACAGCGCCATGGGGTCGGACACCGGCGGCGCGCCGAAGGCTGGCCCGATGATGGCCCAGGTCTCGCGCGTGCGCCGTGACGGGCTGACCAGGGCATGATCCGCGGTCAGACCGGCCTGGGACATGGCCAGGGCGGCGCGCGCCGCGTCGGCTCGGCCGCGATCGGTCAGGCCGCGCTCGAAATCCTCCTCCGCCTCCATCCTGTCGACGGCTTTGGCGTGACGCACGAGGATCAGATGAGGCATGGTCGCTTTTCCAGGGCCAAGGGTGAGCATTTCTAAAGCCGGGCGGGAGGCCTCTTGTGTGGCGCCCGGCGCATGAACACGTTACCCGGTGTTCGCCGCTGGCCGCAAACACTCTGACGGAGGAAATGCCATGAGCCTTTTGCTGGGCGATATCGCCCCCGATTTCACCGCCGACACCCAGGACGGCCCGATCAGCTTCCATGACTGGATTGGTGATCAGTGGGTGATCTTCTTCTCCCACCCGGCCGATTTCACGCCCGTGTGCACCACCGAGCTGGGCTTCACCGCGCGGCTGAAAGATGAATTCGCCAAGCGCAACGCCAAGGCCATCGCCCTGTCGGTGGACAGCGTGGAGGACCACAAGGCCTGGATCGGGGATATCGAGGAGACCCAGGGCGTGACGATGAACTTCCCGATCATCGCCGACACAAAGCGCGAGGTGGCCGGGCTCTATCACATGATCCATCCCAACGCGGACCCGAAGATGACGGTGCGCGCGGTCTATGTGATCGATCCCAACAAGAAGATCCGCGCCACCTTCACCTATCCGCCCAGCGCCGGCCGGAATTTCAACGAGGTGCTGCGACTGCTCGATTCGCTGCAGCTGACCGACGGCTACAAGGTGGCGACGCCGGTGAACTGGACCGATGGCGAGGACGTTATCGTGGTTCCCAGCCTGTCGGACGCCGACGCCGACAGGCTTTTTCCCAAGGGTTACACCAAGATCAAGCCCTATCTGCGCACGACGCCGCAGCCAAACAAGTAACAGTTTCAACGCTTTGATGCGGTTTCCGCACCGGCCCCCAAGAGGGGCCGGTGTTTTTTCTGGTAAAGGGTGCTTGACGTAAAGGGTCCTTTGCTCCAGAAGGTAAAGCACGCTTTACAAAGGAGATCGGTGATGGCGCGGTTGAAGACAGTGAGATGGGCTCTGGCCGCGATGGCGGGGGCGGCGGTGGTGACGGCCTGGACGGGCGTCGGGGCGAGCCATGTGCTGGATGCGCCTGACAGCGTCTTCGTGATTGCGGTGATCGCCGCGGCGATCGCGACCGAGGCGGCGTTCTGGACGGTGATGTTCCTGCTGGGCTGGTCGGCCGTGGCCAACCGCCACTGGCTGGTGCGCCGGTTCACCGGCGCTCAGACCTCCGGCGAGGCCAGGGCGGCGGAGCACGGCGCATGATCAACCTTGTCCCGGAAACCCACACCGCCCCGCCGTCCGCGCGGCGGCGCTATATCTGGCGGTCGATGGGCGTGCTGGGGGCGGTCATGGCCGGCGTGCTTGCCCTGGTGGTGCTCACGCCGGACGAGGGGATATGGCCGATCCTGATCGCCGCACTGGTGGTGTCGGGGCTCGCGTTCGGGGTCTATGAGTTTGTTGTCCTGATGCGGGCCCTCGACGAACTTCAACAACGCATTCACATGATGGCGCTGGCCATCGGATGCGGCGGGACGGTGATGATCATCACGGCTCTGGCGCTGGTAGCGGTGGTGTTGCAGTGGGGATCGGTCGAGCCGTTGTTCGCAATCATGTTTGCTGTCGCCGGGTATTATGGCGCCCTTTTCGTCCTGACGCGGCGCTTCGCATGAACAACCGGCTCAAGGACTTGCGCGCGGAGCGCGGCTGGAGCCAGGCGCATCTGGCCGATCTTCTGGAGGTGTCGCGCCAGACCGTGATCTCGATCGAGAACGGCAAGTATGATCCGTCCCTGCCGCTGGCGTTCAAGATTGCACGGGTGTTCGGGCAGTCCATCGAGGCCATATTCGATGAAGAGGACGCCGCCTGATCGCGTCGGCGCTGGTTGACCGGGCGGGCTGGCGGGCCTAACTCGCAGCCCGCCGCCCCGCCTTTCACAGGACGCTGAACCGATGACCGATCTCGCTGCGCTCGCCGCCGACGCCAAGGCCTGGCCGTTCGAACAGGCGCGCGCCGTGCTCAAACGGGTCGAGCGCTTCGGCATGACCGGCGGCGCGGTGATTTTCGAGACGGGCTATGGCCCGTCGGGCCTGCCCCATATCGGCACGTTCGGCGAGGTGGCGCGCACCGCCATGGTGCAGCACGCGTTTCGCGTTCTCACCAACGATGCCTACCCGACGCGCCTGATCGCGTTTTCCGACGACATGGACGGAATGCGCAAGATCCCCGGCAATGTGCCCAATGCGGCCATGCTGGAGGCGCATCTTGGCAAGCCCCTGACCGACGTGCCCGACCCGTTCGGGACCCATGAAGGCTTTGCGCAGCACAATAATGCGCGCCTGCGCGCGTTTCTCGACGGGTTCGGCTTCTCGTATGAGTTCTATTCCGCCACCGAGCAATACCGGTCGGGCGCGTTCGATGAGGTGCTCCTGCGCGCGCTGGAGCGGTTTGACGACATCATGAAAGTGATGCTGCCCACGCTCGGGGCGGAGCGTCAGGAGACCTACTCGCCCTTCCTGCCCATTTCACCCAGCACCGGCCGGGTGCTGTACGTGCCCATGAAGGCCATCGACGCCAAGGCCGGCACGATCACGTTCGAGGATGAGGATGGGACCGATGTGACCCTGAAGGTGACGGGCGGGAACACCAAGCTGCAGTGGAAGCCCGATTTCGGGATGCGCTGGGCGGCCCTTGGCGTGGATTTCGAGATGTTCGGCAAGGACCATCAGGCCAATGCGCCGATCTATTCGAAAATCTGTAAGATTCTCGGCGTCGAGCCGCCGGTTCAATACGTCTATGAGCTGTTCCTGGACGAGCAGGGCGAGAAAATCTCCAAGACCAAGGGCAATGGCCTGTCGGTGGAGGAGTGGCTCGCCTATGCGCCGCAGGAGAGCCTGGCGCTGTACATGTTCCAGAAGCCGCGCACGGCCAAGAAGCTGTATTTCGACGTGATCCCCAAGACGGTGGACGAGTACCGCCAGCATCTGGCCGCCTATCCGGGACAGACGCCCGATCAGCAGATCGAGAACCCGGCCTGGCACATCCATGCCGGCGCGCCGCCGGCCGTGGGCGCCCAGATCAGCTTTGCGCTCATGCTGAACCTGGTTTCAGCCGCCAATGCCCGCACCCGCGAGCAGGTCTGGGGCTTCATCTCGCGCTATGCGCCCGATGCCGATCCGTCGCGTGAGCCCTTTCTGGACCGCCTCGTGGATTATGCGCTGCGCTTTTACGAGGACCGGGTCAAAGCCTTCAAGGTCTACCGCGCCCCCACCGATGCCGAACGGGCGGCCATGCAAGGCCTGATCGCCCGGCTGCGCGCGCTGGACCCGGCCGAGACGGACGCGGAGCTGATCCAGACCGAGGTCTATGCCGCGGGCAAGGACGCCGGGTTTGAAAACCTGCGCGACTGGTTCCAGGCGCTGTACGAAGTGCTGCTGGGTCAATCCCAGGGGCCGCGCTTTGGCGGGCTGGCCGCACTTTACGGTCTGCCCGAAACCATTGATCTGATCGAAGCCGGACTGGCGGGCAGGCTGGCCGGCTCCTGAGCGGAGCCGGCCTCGCCCTCCGGCATGCCGGGTGCGGTCAGGACCCCGCCACCAGCGTCCCGTCTCCGCGGCGCGCCTGATGCATGGCGCGAAGCCCGCCATGGCCGATCTGTTCGATCGACATCGCCATCATCTGGCGCTCGCACAGCGCGCGCTGCTCGGTTTCGGCCACCAGCGTCTGGGCGCCCAGCGGCACCTCTGCGCAGTAGGCGCTCACCGAGACTGAAAGCGACTCATAGGCGCGCTCAATCTGCGTTGCGCTGGTGAGGCTGGCGCGGTCCAGCTCGAATTTGAATTCGACGGCGTGGGCGGAGGTTGCGGCAGCCAGCACCAGAGCGGCCGCACTCATCAGGCATTTGATCATCACACTCTCCTGTCGTTCGCCCGGACGGCGGCGCGCTCTGTCAGCCGATCTTTGTCACTACTCCGTCACGGTAACGTCACGAAAATGTAACCGATCCGGATACGGATTAAAAGATGGCGCTGCACATGATGCCGCGCGGCGCGAAAAGCCAATAAAAACAATTTATAAGAGCGCCGGCGACCGGGATTGCAGAGGGATGAGCCGGGCCGACTAGGTCATTCACGGCTCGAAACTGCCGCATCTGGCGCCGATTTCAGCGCATGAACAGCCCGCGCCCCACGCCAATAGAGCGCGGCCTGCCAAGCAGCCTGTGGAAAACCTGATGACCGGGTCCGTATCAGCCCGGATCGCGGCCCAGCGACTCGGCGTCCGGGGCGCTGAGCTGAACCCCGGGCGGGCGATTGCGCGCCTCCAGGGCGGCGCGCACTTCGGGCTGGGAGAGCAGGGCCTCAAGCCGCACCAGAGCGCTCACGCCCTCTGCGCTCATGCCGAATATCTGCATGAAGGCCTCGAACGGTGTGGGCTCGGCCGGGAAGCGGCGCAGGCGCACCGGCTCGTCCGCATCCAGCCCCGCCAGCTCGCGCGCCGCGGCGATGGCGTCCTGCAGCCCGCCCAGACGGTCCACCAGGCCGAGTTCGATCGCCTGGGCGCCGGTCCAGACCCGGCCCCGTGCGATGTCCTGCACCCGGGCCATGGGCAGATCCCGGCCCTGTGCGACCTTCGAGGTGAAATCGGCATAGACCTGCTCGGCCAGGCGCGTGTAGGCGGCGCGCTGGCTCTCGGTCCACGGCGTTGCGGAGGAATTGGCGAGCGCATAGTCGCCGCCAACGGCCAGGGGTTCAAGATTGAGGCCGATGCGCTGCAGCGCGCCGTCGATGACGATCTTGCCGCCCAGCATGCCGATAGAGCCCGTGAGCGTGGCGGCGTTGGCCACGATCATGTCGGCGGGGGCGGCGATATAGTATCCGCCTGACGCCGCCACGGCGCCCATGGAGACAATGACCGGCTTGCCGGTCTCTCGCGCGCGCATCACCGCGTCCCAGATCTGGTCGGACGCGGTCGCCGAGCCGCCCGGCGTGTCCAGGCGCAGGACGATGGCGCGCACCGCCGCGTCGCGGGCGGCCGCGTCGATGGCGCTGGCCATGCGGTCCGAACCGATGACGTCCTCGCCCCCGAAGCCGGCGGCCGGATCGCCGGTGACGATGGGACCCTGTCCGGTCACCAGGGCGATGACGGGCCGGTTCTGGCCGCCAGCCGCGCCCGAAGGCGTGCGGCCATAGGTTTCGATGGGCATGAAGCGCGCGGCGCCAGCGACCTGGCTGCTCGCAGCCTCGCGCGCCTCGTGGACCTGGCCCAGCCGGTCGACCAGGCCCACCTCATGGGCGCGCGCGGCGGTGTAGGGGCCCGCTTCGATGAGCGCCCGCAGCGCGTCGGCCGATTGGCCGCTGTCATGGGCAAGCCGGGTGATCGCCGTATTGTAGAGATCGCCCAGGAGCGACAGGGTCGCTTCCCGGTGCGCGTCGGTGAAGCCGGTCCGGGTGTAGATGTCGGCGGCATTCTTGTACTCGTAGAGCTGCACGAAATCGGCCTGGGCCCCGAACTGTTCGAAAAGCCCCCCCAGGAACAAGGTCTCGCTGGCCAGGCCCGTGGCCGAGAAGCTGGACGTGGGCTGGAGCCAGAGCTCGCCGGTTCCGGTCACGGCGAAATAGTTCATCACGCCCGCGCCTTCAAAGCCCTGGGCATGGATGGTGACGAACTTGCCTGCGGCCGCGAAGCGGTTGAGCGCGCCGCGTATCTCCTCGGCCTGACCAGGGCTCATGGCGAATTCATTGGCGCGCACAAACACGCCCGCGACGCGCCGGTCGCCGCCGGCGCGATCGAGCGCCGTGACGAGGTCAATAATGGCCAGAGGCTGCGAGAATGCGAAGGGCGAGCGCGAAGGCTGGTCGGGCCGCGGCAGGCGCAAATCCAGCTCCAGCACGATGCCGCTGGCGGGCAGGGCGCGATCGGCTTCCGTCTCTGCATTCTGTACGGCGGAGGCGATCAGGCCGGACACCATAAGGACAAGAAACACGCCGATGAGGATCACGCCGATCAGGACGCCGGCGATCGATCCGAACAGCGACATCCAGAACTGTTTCATCATCCATCCTTTCGCCGGGACTGCGCGCCGCCCATGCCCCCGGCGGCCAGACTCAAGCTAGAGGGGAGCCCCGGGCGGGTCGAGCCACGCAAGCGCGAGCGAGGTGATTATCCGGCGCGGGCGTTGCAAACGGGTGACGTCACCGGCAGGGCCGGGAGCGGACACCTCATCGCGGCGCGGGTCGGGAGAAGGGCTGGTCGGAGCAGCAGGATTTGAACCTGCGACCCCCGCCTCCCGAAGACGGTGCTCTACCAGGCTGAGCTATGCTCCGATCAGAGGCGCGGTGTATAGACAAAGCCGCAAGAGGTGGCAATCACCCTGAGGCAGGGTGAACGCACCGG
This sequence comes from Alphaproteobacteria bacterium, assembly GCA_016124675.1. Classification (GTDB taxonomy): domain Bacteria; phylum Pseudomonadota; class Alphaproteobacteria; order Caulobacterales; family Maricaulaceae; genus Oceanicaulis. Next base: position 46,088 of record WGNG01000011.1, on the reverse strand, counting down.
CGCCTGCACAGCAGCGGCGTGTTGCAGCACAGGGCGTTGCATCGGTTTCGAAGCCGGGCTATCTAGCGCGGCCCTTCGCCGGAGCGGCAGGGTATTGGGGCGTGGCCAAGTGGTAAGGCAGCGGTTTTTGGTACCGCCATTCCTAGGTTCGAATCCTAGCGCCCCAGCCATCCTTCTTTCTTCCAAGAATCGGCTGCAATTGCGCGTTGCGGGCGAGAATTTTTCCGGGCGCCGGGGGTTCCCTGACGGCGGGCCCGCGTGCTATTGTCTGTGCAGTCCGGGCGCTGTTTTGTCTTAATTTGGCAATGCATGCGCTCTAAAAACCCCTCGAACGGACTGCGCTGCGGCACGGTGTTTGCTGTCTAAGCGGTTGATTGATGCGCGTGGCCGGTGCTAGCGTCGCATCACACGAGACAAGACAGCGGAGAACGCTGCGGGATCGAGGGGATGATGGCTGTCATTATGTCCTCACAATTTTGTTGTGGCCGAAAGGCCGATTGGGCACGGTGCGCGCTGCATCGCGGGGGGAGCCGTTCCGGCTGATCCGCAAGGGCGCATTGAAGCGAGGGAAACGGAAGCGCGCGGGCGACCGCTCGCGCCGGCTACTGTGAGGCGAGAAATGTCAAAGAGTTTTAAGGCAATCCGGGCATGTTTGATTGCGGGCGCTGCGGCGATCGTCACGGCGGGCGGCGCGTACGCCCAGCTTGACGAGGCGCTTCGGGTCGCGCGTCAGTCCACTCAGGAAGGCGCGCAGGCCCAGGAGCAGATCACGCAGCTGGCGACCGCTGCCGACAACGCCGAGGGCCAGTACCTTGCGGCGCAGGAACAGATCGAATCGCAGCGCATCTTCCTGGAGCAGCAGCGCGTGTTCCTGCTGTCCCAGCAGAACGAGCTGAACGCCCTGCGCACGCAGCTTGAGCGGGTCGGGTCCATCGAGGTCGACCTCGCTCCCATGCTGCTGGACATGTATGTGGCGCTGGAGGAGTTCATCAACGAGGACCTCCCGTTCCAGATGGACGTGCGCCAGGAGCGCCTGAGCAATATCCAGACCGCGCTGGGCGACGCGAACATCTCGGCCGCCGAACGCTACCGCCTCCTTCTGAACGCCTACGAGATCGAAATGGGCTATGGCCGCTCGCTGCGGGCCTATAGCGAGGAGATCGAGGTGGACGGCGTGCCGCAGGCCGCCGACGTGCTTCAGATCGGTCGTGTTGCGCTGATCCGCGAGATTGGCGGAAGCTTCGACATTCTCACGCAGGACAACCGCGAATGGCGCCCGGTGCCCGGCAGCATGGCTGTCGATGTGGAGCGCGCCTTCCGCATTGCGCGCGAGGTGACCACGCCGGAGGTGTTCACTGCACCTCTGCCTGGCCCGGCCGACGCGCGCTAACTGGAAAGAGACCGGAGACTTACCGCCATGAAAAAGATGATCAGCATGATCGCCGCCGTCTCGATCGGCGCCGGCGTGTTCGCCGCCCCGGCCCTGGCCGCGCAAGAACAGCAGCCCGTGCGCTCGATCCAGGAGCTTCTGGACCGGGTCCGCGCCGACTCGCGGGACGCGGCGGCTGAAAACCAGCGCCGCCTGCAGGAGTTCCGCCAGCGCCGCGACGAGCAGTCCGCGCTTCTGCGTCAGGCCCAGGGCACGCTCGCCGGCCTGCAGGCCGAAGCCGAACGCGGCCGCGTCCAGTTCGAAGCCAACCAGACGGCCATCTCCCAGCTCGACGCCGAGCTGCGCGCAGCCCAGGGCGAATATGGCGAGCTGTTCGGCGCTGCGCGCCAGGCTGCCGGCGAAGTGGCTGCGCTGATCGAGGGGTCGCTGATTTCCTCGCAATTCCCGCGCCGGCATGAGCCGCTGATGGACCTTGCCGAGTCGCGCACCCTGCCGGATCGCCGCGAACTGGATCAGATCTGGCAAGTCCAGCTCAACGAAATGCGCGCCCAGGGCCAGGTGGTGACCTATAACGCGCGCGTCGTGGGCCAGAATGACGGCCAGCCGCTTCCCATCACCCGCGTCGGGCCGTTCATCGCGTTGGTTGATCGCGGTGGCGCGCAATATGTCCAGTGGCGCGTCGAGCCGACCAACCGCGCCGCCGGCTACCGCATGGAAGAGCTGAGCACGCAGCCGCCGGGCCGCCTGGTGAGCGCCGCCAACGCGCTGATCAATGCCGAGCCGGGCGATATCGTGTCGGGCCCCGTCGATCCGTCACGCGGCGGCCTGCTGCGCGTGTATCTGGAAGTGCCGTCCCTGACCCAGCGCTTCGAGCAGGGCGGGCTGGTCGCCCAGATCATTCTGGCGCTGCTGGTCTTCTCGGCCGCCTTTGGCATCTTCCGCCTGTTCGTCCTGCTGGGCGTCAACTCGGCGATCAATGCCCAGAAGCGCCGCTCGACCGCGTCCTCGTCCAACCCGCTGGGCCGCATCATGCTCGCCTATGAAGAGGTCAAGGATCGCCCGACCAGCACCATCGAACTGAAGATTGACGAAGCGATCCTGCGCGAGACGCCGAAGCTCGAGTTTGGTCTGAACTTCCTCAAGCTCGCCGCCGCCGTCGCGCCGCTGCTGGGCCTTCTGGGCACCGTGACGGGCATGATCCGCACCTTCACGCAGATCACCCTGTTCGGCACCGGCGACCCGAAAATCATGGCCGGCGGTATCTCCGAAGCGCTCGTGACCACGGTCATGGGTCTGATCGCGGCGATCCCGCTGCTGTTCATCCACTCCTTCGCGGCCAGCTTTGCGCGCGGCGCGCAGAGCACGCTGGAAGAGCAGGCGGCCGGCATCATCGCCCGCCATGCCGAAGAGAGCCGGGGCTAGAGGAACAGATCATGGATCCCACCACCGCCTTCAATAACCTCCAGATGTTTCTGGAACGCGGCGGACCGGTCCTGAACTACATCATGGCCCTGACTTTCGTGATGTGGGCGTTCATTCTGGAGCGGTTGGCCTATTTCAGCTTCGCCCACAAAGGGGTGCGCAACCGCGCCATCCGGGAGTGGGGCGCCCGGAGCGATCATCAGTCGTGGCACGCCCTGGCGATCCGCGACCAGCTGCTCAGCGAGGTCAAGCAGAAGACCAGCCAGAACGTGGAGCTGATCAAGACCCTCGTCGCGGTGGCGCCCCTGTTCGGCCTTCTGGGTACGGTGACAGGCATGGTGTCAGTGTTTGACGTCATGGCGATCCTGGGGTCTTCGGACGCCCGCGCCATGTCGTCAGGCGTCGCCCGCGCGACCATCCCGACCATGGCCGGCATGGTCGCCGCGCTGTCGGGCCTGATGTTCTCGAGTCAGATCGAGCGGATGGCCAAGCAGCGCATCGACGAGCTCGCCGATGACCTTGAGGTGGATTGAGCCATGCGACGCAGAAACAGCCGGAGAAACGACAAATCCGACATCGACATGACACCGATGCTGGATATCGTGTTCATCCTTCTAATCTTCTTCATCGTCACCGCCACCTTCCTCCAGGAAGAAGGCGTGGACATGCGCCCTCCGCCGCCGAGTGACGAGCCGGCAGCCGATAATCCGGTGATCCTGGTCCAGCTCGATAACCAGAACCGCGTGTTCGTGAACCAGGAATCAACCAGTGAGTTCCGCGTTCTGGCGGCCGTGTCACGTCTGCGGGCGGAGCAGCCTCAGTCGGCGGTGCTGATCGAAGTGGCCCCGGACGCCCGCCATGGCACCATGGTGCGAATCTGGGATGAAATGCGGGCCAACAATATTCCGGTGTCGATCTCGCGTGCTGCGGGCTCGGACGCCGGCAACTGATCCGGCAGGAGGAAGCACATGGCTCGCCGACAAAGCCGCGTAAGGCAAGACGACGAAGACGTCGAACTGAACATGACGCCGATGCTGGACGTCGTGTTCATCCTGCTGATCTTCTTCATCGTGACCGCCGTGTTCGTGAAAGAGCCCGGGATCGATGTCGAGCGCCCGGAAACCACCACGCAGGAGCGCGAGCGGCCCACCATGCTGATCGCCGTGAACGCGGCGGGGGAAATCTGGATCAACAGGGCAGTCTATGATATAGCGGAGGTTCGTCCGCAGATCGAGCAGCTGCGGAGCGAAAACCCGCGCGCTGAAGCGATGATCCAGGGCGATCTGGGTGCTCCGGCTGGAACGGTCCTCGATCTTCAGGAATTGATGATCGATATGGACATTCCTGTCACCGTGTCCACTGACGAGCAGGGGTTCTGAGGTCATGGCGAGCTTGATGAGACTATTGATCGGTGTGCCGATCGCGGCTGTGATCACTTTCCTGCTGTTCACCCTGATGCAGATTCTGATTTTCGACGACGAGGCGCCGCTCGAGGAAGCGAGCGAGGAGTTGCGCATCACCATCTCCGACGTGGCCGAGGACATTCAGGTGCGCCAGCGCGACCTGACGCTCGATGACGTGCAGCAGGCCGAGCCGCCGCCCCCGCCGCCGCAGATCCCGCGCCAGGCCGCCGACGCGCCGACCGAAGACATGCAAACCACGATGGGGCAGATTCCCGACTTTGACGCGCCGAATCTGACAGGCGCCCAGGTGAGCTTCGACGTGTCCGACCGGGACGCCCAGCCGCTGGTGCGCATCGAGCCGCAATACCCGCCGCGCGCCGCAGAGCGGGGCGTATCGGGCAACTGCCTGATGGAGTTCGATGTGACGCCGGACGGCCAGCCCACCAATATCCGTGTCGTCAACTGTTCCAGCAGCCTGTTTGAATCAACCAGCATCCGGGCGGTGGAGCGGTGGCGCTATGAGCCGCGCATTGAAGGCGGAAACGCTGTCTGGCGCAGAGGCGTGCGCACCACGCTTGACTACAGAATGGAAGGCTAGGGCGGCGAGGCTCCGGCCGCGCCTGCATCGCCATCCTGACGCTCAAGGAGACAGACCATGACGCACGACCTCCGTTCCCTGCCGGTGCAAGCGTTCGCGGCGCTGGGCATTTTCGCGGCGGCTGCCGTGCTGGCGTTTGCGTCGGCCACGCCGGCGGAGGCGCAGCGCAATCAGAGCCAGAGCGAAGACGAGGATCCCGCCGCCAACCGGCAGATGACGTCCGCCATCGGCGAACAGGTCCTGCGCGCGCAGGAATTGATCGCCAATGAGCAATACGCCGAGGCGATTACGGTGCTGAATGCCGTCATGGGCCGCGAAATGACGCCGTATGAGCGCTCTGTCGTGCTGCGCATGCGGGGCGGCGCCTATTATGCGGCCGACAACGTTCCACGCGCCATTGACGACTTCCTGGCTGCGCTGGCCACCAACGCGCTGGTGCGCGATGAAATCGTGGCGCTGCGGGTGAATGTCGGCCAGATGATGATGATCACCGAGCGCGTCGCTGAAGGGATACGGCAGCTGGAAATGGCGTTCGAGGCCGGAGCCACGCTCACGCCTCCGCTCGCGCGCATGATGGCTCAAGCCTACATTCAGGCTGAACGCTTGAATGATGGCCTGCGGTATGCGGAGTATTTCTACAATAATACGCCCAACAAGACCGAAGGTGATTTCAATATCCTGCAGTACTACTACAACCAGCTCGAGCGGGTGCCCGACGAGCTGCGTGTGGTGCGCGAAACGCTGAACGCCTTCCCTCAGTCGCGCCGGTCCTGGCAAAATCTGCGTGCGCTCTACGCCCGCCTCGACCAGGAAGAGAACGCGTTCGAGACCGCGCGCCTGATGTATCTCAACGGCCTTCTCGTGGACGAAAGCGAGATCGTCGGCATGGTGGCCTATTACAGCCACTTCAATAATCCGTTCCGCGGCGCCAGCATTCTCGAGCGCGAGATAAATGCGGGCCGGGTACAGGCGACCGAGCGGCATCTGACGCTTCTGAGCAATATGTGGCGCCAGGCCGACGAGTTCGAACGGTCCATCGCACCGCTGGAACAGCTCAATCGCGCCCGTCCGTCGGGCGAAACGGCGCTGAAGATCGCCGAGGCGCGCTTCCAGATGCGCCAGTGGCCCCAGGCCGAACAGATCCTGACCCAGGCGATCAACAGTGGCGGACTGTCCAGCTCGGAAACCGGCCGCGCCTGGGAGTTGCTGGGCAGCGTGCGCTACAGCCAGGACCGGGTGCAGCCGGCGATCGATGCCTACCGCGAGGCCATGCGCTATCCGACCAGCCGACGCAATGCCGATGGCTGGATACGCTTCATCAATAGCCGGATCGAAGGCGCCCGAACCCGCGCCATCCAGCGCGAAGAGGTGCTGATCGAGGAGTGCCGGCTGACGCTGGACTCCGAGCGCCGCTCGCTGGTGCTGACCGGATCGGTGGATGAGGACGGGCGGGTGCAGTTTGAATCAATCCCGGAGCGCTGCCAGCCCTACTTCAACATCTATGGCGAGCAGGTCCGTGAAGCCGGCATGGACGACGCGCAAGCGGCGGCCTACCGCGAGGAAATCGAACAGCGCACCGCCGCCGGATAGATCCGCCGCGCCTGACGTGATTTGATGACGGGCGAACCCCGCAGCTTGCGCTGCGGGGTTTTCCTTTTGCGTTTGCGGATTGTGCGCCGCAACAATTCACGCGCGAGCGAGCGTCACAGTTTCGCCCCGAACGCGTATGATCCTTCCCGGTCCGGGCGGGCGGCAAGCCCGTCTCGACGTCAGGGGAGAACGCACATGACCGCATACTCGCCAGCCGACGCCAGACCGGGATTGTCCGCAGCGGGGCTGTTCCGGTTTCTCGTATCCGCCGCGCTCGCCATGATCATTACAGCGTGCCTGTTCCTGCTCATGCGGGCGCTGATTCACCACGACGCGCCGCCGGAGCCTGCGGCGGCGCCGGCGCCGGACATCGTCATCTCGTTTGACATTCCCGAGCATGAGCCAGTGCCCAACCCGCTCACGCCTGAGATTGATTTCACCCCGCCTCCCCCGCGGCCGGTGATCGACCGGACGGCGCAGGCGGCGCCGGGCGAGCAGACGATGACTTTGCCCGCGCCCGTCATCGCATACACGGTCGAGCCCATCGCCACGCCGCAGATCACCCTGTCGATCCCGCAGCTGACGGGGCGGGTCGATCCGGTCTATCCCCAGCGGGAGTTATCGCGCGGCATCGAGGGAACATGCGTGGTGCGGTATGATATCCTGGCGTCAGGCCGCACGGCGAATGCCCAGGTGCTCGCCTGTGACAGTGACGGGTTTGCGCGCGCCAGCCTTGCGGCGGTGGCGCGCTGGACCCACGCGTCGCAGCTCGGCTGGCCCGGTGACGAGGTGGTGCGCCGAGGCGTCGAAACCCGGCTTGATTTCCAGCTTGAATAGCTGGCAGCCTTCAGACTGCGGGCATGAAAGGGGCGGGCTCCGGGCTGGAGCCCGCCCCGATTGTTTTCAGAGCGGCCTTGGCCCGCGGCGCGTCAGCCCTGGTCCGGCTCGCCAGCGGGCGCGGAGGCAGGCGTTTCAGCCGCTTGCGCGGCGGCCTCAGCGGCCTCCGCGTCGGCCAGCCCGACCACCATCAGGGCGAAGGCAAACTCCTCGGCGCGCTCACGCAGAGAATCAAACCGCCCCGATGCGCCGCCATGGCCGGCGCCCATATTGGTGCGCATCAGGGTGAGGCCGTCATCGGTGCGCGCCTCGCGCAGGCGCGCAATCCACTTGGCCGGCTCCCAATAGGTGACCCGCGGGTCGGTGAGGCCGGCCGTCGCCAGCACGTGCGGATAATCCTGGGCGCTGATCTGATCATAGGGGCTGTAAGCCAGGATCATGTCATAGGCGGCCTCGTCCTCGATGGGGTTGCCCCATTCGGGCCATTCGGGCGGGGTCAGCGGCAGGGACGGATCGCTCATCGTGTTGAGCACGTCCACAAACGGCACCGCAGCGATGGCGCCGGCGAACAGATCAGGCGCCTGATTGATCGCGGCGCCCACCAGAAGCCCGCCCGCCGAACCGCCATAGGCGACCAGAGAGCCGGCGCTTGTATACCCCTCATCGACCAGCATCCAGGCGGCGTCGATGAAGTCGTTGAAGGTGTTTTCCTTCTTCTCCAGCTTGCCGTCGAGATACCATTGATAGCCCTTGGCCATGCCGCCGCGGATATGGGCGATGGCGTAGATCATGCCGCGATCCACCAGCGACAGGCGCGAGGTTGAGAAGCTCGCCGGAATGGTGATCCCGTAGGAGCCATAGCCATAGAGCAGGACCGGCGCCGAGCCGTCCAGCGGCGTGCCCTCGCGATAGACCAGGGTCACCGGGATTTCCTCGCCGTCGCGGGCAGGCGCCATCAGGCGGCGCACGACATAATCGTCGGCATTGTGGCCCGAGGGGATTTCCTGACGCTTTATCAGGGTGCGCTCACGGCTGGCCATGTCATAGTCATAAATCTCGGCCGGCGTGGACGGGCTCTCATAGGAAAAGCGCAGCCGGTCCACGGCGTATTCATAGCCGCCCCAGGCGCCCAGCGCGTAGGCTTCCTCGTCAAACGAGATCTCGTGCTCGGAATTATCGGCGAAACGGCGCACGATCAGGCGGGGCAGGGCGTTCGACCGCTCCAGCCGCACCAGCCAGTCCTGAAAGCCGATCAGGCTGGTCACCAGCACGCCGGGGCGATGGCCGATGAAATCGCTCCAGTTTTCGCGGCGCGGATCCTCGAGCGGCGCGGACATGATCTTGAAGTCCACCGCGCCGTCCTGGTTGGTGAGCACGAAGATGCGTCCGCCCGCCTCGGTCAGGTCATACTCAACGCCGGTCTCGCGCGGTGACACCAGCAGCGCCTCGGCGGCCGGGTCGTTGGCGTCGAACAGGCGCAGCTCCGACGTGGTGTGGTCATTGGCCGACAGGACGATCCACGTATTGCCGTCGGTCTTGCCCACGCCGAGGAAATAGCCCGGATCGGACTCCTCGTAGATCAGCTCGCGCGTTTGGGAGTCCATGCTCTGGCGGTAGACACGGCGCGGGCGGTTATTCTCGTCGCGCCAGACCCAGTACAGGGTCCGGGAATCATTGGCCCACTCCAGCGATCCGTAGCTCTCCTCGGTGAGCGTGGCGACATCCGCGCCCGCCTGCAGGTCGCGGATACGCAGCTGGTAGAATTCCGAGCCTGCGGTATCGACAGCATAGGCGAGCCAGCGATGGTCGGGCGAGTGCTCCACGGCGCCCAGCTGGAAGTAATCAATGCCTTCCGCCTCGGCGTCGCCATCCAGCAGGATCTGTTCCTCGCCGGTCATCTCACCGTCCGCGCCAGCGGCGCGGCGCGCATAGACCGGGTACTGCCCGCCTTCGCGGTAGCGTGTGTAGTAGAACCACTCGCCATCGCGCTCGGGCGAGGAGGCATCGTCTTCCTTGATCCGGCCGCGCATCTCGGCGTACAGGCGCTCCTGCAGCGCCTGGGTGGGGGCCATGACGGCCGCGTAATAGCTGTTTTCGGCCTCGAGATGGGTGCGGATGTCGGCGCGCAGGACCGATGGATCGCGCATGACCTGCTGCCAGTTGTCGTCGCGCATCCAGGCAAATTCATCGACGCGCGAGCGGCCCAGCTGTTCAATCGTGACCGGCCGTTGTTCGGCTTGGGGAGCGGCGATGTCGAGGGCGCGCGCCAGAAGGCTCGGCGCAGCGGTCTGGGATGCATCCATGTCGGCTTGGGTCTCCGGAGCGGGCGCTTCAGGCGTATCCTGGCACGCAGCGAGGGTCAGGGCAGCGCCGGCGAGTGGCGCGATCAGGCGGACAAACGGGTTGAACATGAGCAGCGCGTCCGGGCGAACCCGGCTCCCTCAACAATAGCGGCGAAGGGATATTACTCCTCTGACGCCGGGCGAAAGTCCAGCACCAGACCGTTCGCGCACCAGCGCTGACCGGTCGGCCGCGGGCCGTCATTGAACACGTGCCCGCCATGGGCCCCGCAATTGGCGCAGTGAAACTCAGTGCGCGGCAGGATCAGCTTGAAGTCGCGCTTGGTGCCGATCGCCTCGGGCGATACGGGCTCAAAGAAGCTCGGCCAGCCGCTGCCGGATTCGTATTTGGCGGCGCTGGAGAACAGCGCCTCGCCGCACACCGCGCAGTGATAGGTTCCGGCGCGCTTTTCCGCGTTCAGCGGGCTGCAGCCGGGCGGTTCGGTGCCTTCATGAAAGGCGATCCGCTCCACGTCGTCTGGCAGGCCGGCGCGTAGCCGGTTGATTTCGTCCGGGCTCAGGCGGGGCATGGCGTGCTTTCGCTGGCGCAGGTCAGGACGCGATCAGGCCCTTCTCGCGCAAAAGAGCTTGCAGCTCGCCGGTTTCGAACATCTCGCGCACGATGTCACAGCCGCCGACGAATTCGCCCTTCACGTAGAGCTGCGGAATGGTCGGCCAGTCGGAATAGGCCTTGATGCCCTCGCGCACATTCATGTCCTCAAGCACGTTCACCGAGGCGAACTCCACCTGGAGATGGTCGAGCACGCGCGCCACGACGGAGGAGAACCCGCACTGGGGAAAGGTGGGATCGCCCTTCATGAACAGGACGATGTCATTGGACTGGACAGTCTGGCGTATCGCGTCGAGCGTGGCCTGGTCGGTCATGGGAGAGGTCCTTCAAGGATGCGGCGGAACAAGTTCTACGGCGTGCGGGTCTCGAGCGCCAGAGCGTGCAGCTCACCGCCCATGCGCCCCTGCAGGGCCTTGTAGACCAGCTGGTGCTGGCGCACCCGCGGCATGCCGCGGAACGTCTCGGACACCACCACAGCCTTGTAGTGGTCGCCGTCGCCAGCCAGGTCGATGATCTCCACCTGCGCGCCGGGCACGCCCTCGCGGATCAGATTGGCGATGTCATCTGCGGGCATGGGCATGGCGTGGCGCTCCGGCATGGCTTAAAGCATGACGCACAGTATATGAGCGCGCGGGCGCGCTTCGCCATGGGGTAGACATGAAAATGCTGACCAAACGCCTGTCCTTCATCGCTGCGTCCCTGGCCTTGCTGGCGGCGGCGTGTGCGCCGCAGACCGCGCCGGAGGCCGGACCGGCCGCTGCGCTGGCCCCGGCCCCCGCTGCGGGCGCTTGCGGCGGCGTCGCCGCCCGGCCGCTGCGCGATGTGTGCATCCTGTCCGCCGACGACATGGAAGGCCGGATGGTCGGAACGCAAGGCGGCGCGCGGGCGCGGGCCTATCTTCTGTCGCGATTTGAGGAGATCGGCCTGGCGCCGGCCGAGGGCGGCTATGAGCAACACTTCGCCGTGGCGCGCCCGATGGATTTGCGCGAGCGCGCCAGCCTCACGCGCGATGTCAGCGCGGTCAATCTGATCGGGGTGATCGAGGGACGCGATCCGTCTATCTCCATGGTGGTCACCGCCCATTACGACCATCTCGGAATCGATGAGAACGGCGAGATCTACAATGGCGCCGATGACAATGCGTCAGGCGTCGGGGCGCTTCTGGCGGTCGCGGAGCATTTCCTCGCCAACCCGCCTGAGCACACCGTGGTGATCGTCGCCTTCGACGCCGAGGAAGGCGGGCTGGACGGGGCGCGTCATTTCGTGGCCAACCGGCCTGCCGGAATCGGCGAGATCGCCTTCAATCTCAATCTCGACATGCTGGGCTATAGCGCGGATGGACGGCTGTTCGCGGTTGGCTCCTACCATACGCCCGAACTGGTCGGGCTGATCGAGGCGGCGGCGGCGGAGTCATCCATCGAGCTGCTGGCCGGTTATGACCGGCCGACCGAGAACCGGCGCGATGACTGGACCTTGCTGTCCGACCATGCCGCCTTCCACCTTCAGGGCATCCCCTTCCTGTATCTCGGGGTGGAGGACCATCCCTATTATCACACCCCTGCCGACACGTTCGGCATCATCATGCCGGACTTCTATCTCGCCGTGGTGGAAACGGCGATCGACGTCGCGATTCGCGCCGAGGCGATGCTGCCGGACCTGGAAGCCATTCGCCAGGCGCGCGCAGCGCCGCCGGAAAAGGACTAGCCGGCCGAAGCGCCGAATCCGGCAAGCGGTCCGGCCAGGCCAAGTCCTTGATGCAGCGCAATATTCGGCGAATTACAAGAATTTCATAAAAAACTGAACGGCGTTCACTTTTCAAGTGGCGGTGACAGGGCTATTTTTGCGGAACAATTGGCAGGGCCGCTAAGGGCCCGAACTTACCAGGAGTCCTCCCCATGACCGCTCTTTCCAGTGCGTTGTTCGCAAGTGCAGTATTGGTGCTCGCCGTCGCTCCCGCCGCCCAGGCCCAGTCCCAGGATTGCCCGGCCGCGCCGGCCTTCGTCAGCATGACCACCGCCAACGCCAATGTGCGCGCTTCGGCAAGCCGCATCGAGCGCGGCGACTGGAGCACGGCAGAGCATTTCGCCCGCTCGGCGCTGAACTCCGGCACGACCAGCCGCAACAAGGCGGCGGCGTCCGTCAATCTGTGCGCGGCGCTGGCCAATCAGGACCGTGCGGATACCGCGCAAGCCTGCGATGACGCCGCCGAGCGCACCGGCGGCGCCTGGCAGGCCCACACCAATCGCGGCGCCGCCCTGTGGCTCGCGGGCGATCAGGCCGCTGCGGGCGCAGATTTTGCGCGCGCGGGCGAACTGGCCGGCGACGAGACCGCTGTCCAGGCCAATCTGGCGCTGGCGGCCTGCGCCAGCTGACGCTTTTTCAGACAGACCAAGAACAAAGAGGCCGGAGCGGCGCCGCTCCGGCCTTTCTCGTGTCCCCTGCGGCGGCGCGCAGGGCCTATTCGGCCGCGACCGCCGACGGCTCGCCGGCCATCAGGCGCGGCATCCAGTTTTCATGAGCCTGCCTGAGGCCGATGAGATCGATGCTGTGCGTTCCGTTGATCGAGATGTAACGCCCGCCGGCAAGGCCGATCACGCTCACCGGCACGCCGGTCGTGCGTGCGTTGGAGAGGATGGTTTCGGCCGTGGCGGCGTCTGCGGCGATGAGATAGCGGGCCTGGTCCTCGCCGAACATCCACGCGAAATGCGGCAGCCGGCCGCTATAGGCGAGCTTGATACCCACTCCGGACGCCATCGCCATCTCGGCCGCGGCGCAGGCCAGCCCGCCATCGGATATGTCGTGAACCACGCGCGCGCGCCCGGCGCGAATTTCGGCGCGCACGAAATCGCCATGGCGCTTTTCCGCCTTGAGGTCGACGCACGGCGGGGCGCCGTCCTCGCGGCCTTCGATATGGCGCAGATAGAGCGAGGCGCCAAGCACGCCGTGGGTGTCTCCCACCAGCAGCACCACATCGCCCTCCTTCATGCCGCCAAACCCGGCGCGCACCGTCACGTCGGGCAAAAGCCCCACGCCGCCCACCGCAGGCGTGGGCGGGATCGCCTTGCCGTCTGTCTCGTTATAGAGCGACACATTGCCTGACACGACCGGGAAGGCCAGGGCGCGGCAGGCTTCGGCCATGCCCTCCACGCAGCCGACAAACTGGCCCATGATTTCAGGCCGCTCAGGGTTCCCGAAATTGAGGCAGTCGGTGATGGCGATGGGGTCGGCGCCCACAGCGGTCAGATTGCGCCAGACCTCGGCGACGGCCTGCTTGCCGCCCTCAAACGGGTCCGCGGCGCAATAGCGCGGCGTGCAGTCCGTGCTGATCGCCAGCGCCTTGTTCGTGCCGTGCACGCGCACGATGGCGGCGTCGGCCGGGTCCTCGGAGCTGGCGGCGGTGTCGGCCATGACGTGGCGGTCATACTGGCTCCAGATCCAGCGCTTGGACGCCATGTCCGGGGAACCCATCAGCGCCAGCAGCGTCTCGCCCAGATGTTCGGGGGCTCGCAAGGTCCCGGGGTCGATGCTGGCGCGCGCTTCGGCGGGAAACCAAGGGCGCTGGTATTTGGGCGCCTTTTCGCCGATGGGATCGAGCGGCAGATCGCACACCACCTCGCCCTTGTGGCGCAGCACGAGGCGGCCATGGGGCGCGATCACGCCGATGGTCGCCACATCGAGATCCCATTTGCGGAAGATCGCCTGCGCCACATGCTCGCGGCCCGGCTTGACGATCATCAGCATGCGCTCCTGGGATTCCGAGAGCATCATTTCATAGGCGGTCATGCCGGTTTCGCGTTGGGGCACGTGGTCAAGGTCAAGCTCGATCCCCAGCCCGCCGCGCGAGGCCATCTCCACGCTGGAGGAGGTGAGGCCCGCCGCGCCCATGTCCTGGATCGAGCTGATGGCGTCCTCGGCCATCAGCTCCAGGCAGGCCTCGATCAGCTTCTTCTCGGTGAAGGGGTCGCCAACCTGGACGGTGGGACGCTTTTCTTCAGACCCCTCGCCGAACTCGGCGCTGGCCATGGTGGCGCCGTGAATGCCGTCGCGGCCGGTCTTGGCGCCGACATACAGCACCGGGAAGCCCGCCTCACGGGCGGCGGCAGTGAAAATCTTGTCGGTGTCGGCGATGCCGACCGCCATGGCGTTCACCAGGATATTGCCATTATAGCCCTTGTCGAAATTGGTCTCGCCGCCGACCGTGGGCACGCCCACGCAATTGCCGTAGCCGCCAATCCCCGCCGTCACGCCCGCCACCAGCTGGCGGGTGCGCGGATGATCGGGCGCGCCGAAACGCAGCGCGTTCATCAGCGCCACCGGGCGAGCGCCCATGGTGAACACGTCGCGCAGAATCCCGCCCACGCCGGTGGCCGCGCCCTGATAGGGCTCGATGAAGCTGGGATGGTTGTGGCTCTCCATCTTGAAGATGGCCGCCTGGCCGTCGCCGATATCGATCACGCCCGCGTTTTCACCGGGTCCGAAGATCACGCGCTCGCCCTTGGTGGGGAATTTGGCCAGATGCACGCGGCTCGACTTGTAGGAGCAGTGCTCCGACCACATCACCGAGAAAATCCCGAGCTCGACGAGGTTCGGCGCCCGTCCCAGCTCACGCAAGATGATCTCGTACTCGTCCGCCGTGACGTGATCGAGCACGATGTCCGGCGTGATTCCGGGGGCGTATTTGGGTTCAACACTCATTCGGCATGCGTCCGTTGCGGCTGATCGAGCGGGGAAGGGTCAGGCAGATAGGCAGTCACGAGAAGGCGGGCGGCCTCCGGCGCGTCCGGTTCGGCGCGGATCGCAGACAGATCGGACGGCGCCGGCACGGGCAGGTTCTCCGCCATCAGGCCTTCGAGATGCAGGGCGAGGGCTTCCTGCGCGTTCAGGGCGGCCTCGCTTGCGCTGTGGCCTGCAGAAACGCATCCGTCGAGATCGGGAAAGTAGACGCTGAAACCGGTCTCGGCGTCGCCTTCGAGAATGGCGGGGTAGACATGCAGGGTCATCGCCGTCAGTCCTTGATCAGTTGCACGCCGCTGGCGCGCTTGATGGAACGCAGCGTACCACGCTTGAGGTCTTTTTTCGGATGCGGAACGGTCACAATCGCGGCCAGCCCGTCCTTCTTCATCTGTATGTGGCTGCCGCGTTGCCGGACCTTGCGCCAGCCAGCCTTTTTCCAGCCTGGCGATCACCTCCCGGCTGGCCAGCATCACCCCTTCCCCAGGACGCTCTCGAACACGCCCAGCCCGTCGGTTCCGCCATGGACCGGGTCCACGGCGCGTTCAGGGTGGGGCATCATGCCCAGCACATTGCCCGCGCCATTGGTGATCCCGGCGATGTCGCGCGCCGAGCCGTTCGGGTTATTGCCGTAGCGGAAGGCCACGCGGCCTTCGCCTTCCAGGCGGTCCAGCGTCTCGACGTCGGCGAAGTAATTGCCGTCATGATGGGCGATGGGCATCACCAGCTCGCTGGATCCGGCATAGGCGCGGGTGAAGCGTGTGTTGGCGCTTTCCACATAGAGCGGCGTTTTCTCACAGACGAAACGCAGGCCGGCATTGCGCATCAGCGCGCCGGGCAGGAGCCCCGCCTCGATGAGGATCTGGAAGCCATTGCACACGCCCAGCACCGGCATGCCGCCTTCAGCCCGGCGCACCAGATCGGCCATGATGGGCGAGCGCGCCGCGATGGCGCCCGAGCGCAGATAGTCTCCATAGGAGAACCCGCCCGGGATCATGATGAAGTCGAGACCCTCGGGCAGGGCGGATTCGCCATGCCAGACCATGGCTGGCGACGCGCCCGTGACGCGCTCGATCGCCACGGCCGCATCGCGGTCGCAATTTGAACCGGGGAAGACGATGACAGCAGTTTTCATGAGCGCAGCGTTTAGCAGGCGAGTCGCGCCTTGGCGAGCGCTTCGCGCAAAGGCCGCGTCAGCCTGGCGCGTCGTAGGGAAAGCCGGTCACGGCCCCGTGTGACGCCGAGGCCACCAGCGCGGCGTATTTGGCGTAGGCGCCGGTGGGATAGCGCGGCTTGGGGGCGATGAAGCCGCGCGCCATGCGGGCGGCGAGATCGGCGTCCACATCGAGCCGGCGCGCGTCCACATCGATAGTGATGATGTCTCCGTCGCGAATGAAGGCCAGCGGCCCGCCGCGCGCCGCTTCCGGGGCGACATGACCCACCATGAAGCCGTAGGTGGCCCCGGAAAACCGTCCATCCGTGATCAGCGCCACGTCATCGCCGAGCCCGGCGCCCTGGATCGCCGCCGTGACCGCCAGCATCTCGCGCATGCCGGGGCCGCCGGCGGGTCCCTCATAGCGGATCACCACCACATCGCCTTTCGCGATGCGGCCCTGACTGACCGCCTCGAAACAGGCCTCCTCGCTATCGAACACCCGGGCGGGACCGGAGACGAACAGGCGCTCATGGCCGGCGAGCTTCACCACGCAGCCTTCAGGCGCCAGATCGCCATAGAGCACGCCGAACCCGCCGCGCGCCTTCACCGGATCGGCGGCGCTGCGAATCACGTCCTGGCCGGGCGCTTCCACGGCGAGGGCGGCCTCTTCGAACAGTGTCCGGCCTGTGATGGTCGGCGCATCGGTCAGATGACCCGATCGCTGGAGCCGCTGGACCAGCAGCCGCGTGCCGCCCGCCGCGCTCATGTCCGGCGCCATATAGCGCCCGCCGGGTTTCAGGTCGGCGATCACCGGCGTGGCGCGCGAGATGGCGTCAAAATCATCAATGTTGAAGGCGTCCGTGGGCACGCCCGCCTCGCGCGCGATGGCGAGCAGATGCAAGATCGCATTGGTGGAGCCTGCGGTGGCGGTGACGGCGGCGGCGGCGTTGCGGAGCGAGGCAGGCGTGATCAGGCTGCGCGCATGGCGCCCGGCATGGAGCGCGTCGACGATGAGACGCCCGGCGGCCTCGGCGGCTCCGGGCTTGCCGGGGTCGACGGCTGGTAGATCATTGAGCGCCATGGCGCTGAGGCCCATGACGCCCAGCGCCAGCGCCATGGTGTTGGCGGTGAACTGGCCGCCGCAGGCGCCGGCGCCGGGGCAGGCGGCCTTCTCCACCTCGATCAGTTCGGCTTCGCTGATGCGCCCGGCGGCGCAGGCGCCCACAGCCTCGAACACGTCCTGGATGGTCAGGTTCTTGCCGCCGAGCCGGCCCTGCATGATCGAGCCGCCATAGAGGATGACGCTGGGCAGATCGAGCCGGGCCGCCGCCATGGCGGCGCCGGGCAGGGTCTTGTCGCAGCCGACCAGGAACAGAACCGCGTCGAGGCAGTGGCCGCGTACGGCAAGCTCGGCGGAATCGGCGACGCACTCGCGGCTCATAAGGCTGGCGCGCATGCCCTCGGTGCCCATGGCGATGCCGTCGGTGACGACGATGGTGTTGAAATCCACC
The DNA here is from genome assembly GCA_016124675.1 of Alphaproteobacteria bacterium. Taxonomy (GTDB): domain Bacteria; phylum Pseudomonadota; class Alphaproteobacteria; order Caulobacterales; family Maricaulaceae; genus Oceanicaulis. Next base: position 28,540 of record WGNG01000011.1, on the reverse strand, counting down.
GCCGTGCCGCCCGCAGCCTCGATCCCGGCGCGGGCATGATCGGCGAGGCTCGCCAGGTGCATGTTGCACGGCGTGACGCTGGTCCAGGTATTGACGATGGCGATCAGCGGCTTGGCGAGCCGCTCATCGTCAAAGCCGGCCGCGCGCAGCATGGCGCGGGCCGGGGCGCGGGCCGGGCCCTGGATCAGGGTGTGGGAGGGGCGTTTGGCGGTCATGACAGGACGGGCTCTTCCAGTGAAGCGAGATGGCGGGTAAGGGCGGGCAGATCGGCCTGCGCAAGGATCGCGCGCGAGGGGCGTGACAGAACGGCCTCCAGCGCCGGGGGCGGGGCGATGGCGCGGCCGATGAGCGGCTCGACAATGTCGGCGAATTTGTACGGGTGGGCTGTGGCCGCAACGATCCACGGGCGGGCATTGCGTTCTGCCGCGCCGAGGCGCGCATAGGCTTCGGCGCCCGTCGCCGAATGGGGACACCAGACATAGCCTGACGCGATATAGTCGCTGATGATGCGCGCCCGGATCGCGTCGTCCTCGACGCGCTCCACGGATACGCTGCCGGACAGGCCGGGCAAGGCGGCGAGGCGTTCGAAATTATTGGCGGCGCCCACATCCATGGCGTTGGCGAGCGTGGCGACCGAGGGCCGGGGCCTGTAAGTCCCGGTGGCGGCCCAGTCGGCAAGGGCGGCGTTGGCGTTGGTCGCCAGGATCACAGGGCCGATGGACGCGCCCATGGCGCGGGCGTAGAGCGCGGCGACGCCATGGCCGAGATTGCCGGTGGGGATGATCAGGCCCGGCGCGATGCCGGTGCGCGAGCGGACCTGTGCGCAGGCGCGGGCGAGATGCGCGCCCTGGGGCAGAAGGCGGGCGAGATTGATCGAATTGGCGCTGGTCAGCCGGTGGCGCGCGGCGAGACCGGCATCAGCGAAGGCCGCTTTCACAAGGGCCTGGCAGGCGTCGAAATCGCCTTCGACCTCCAGCGCGCTCACCGGCGCATCCCAGCAGGTCAGCTGGTGGCGCTGAAAAGCGGAGACGCGGCCCTTTGGAAACAAGATGATGGCGCGCACGCCGGCGCGGCCTTGCGTGGCGGATCCGACCGCGCCGCCGGTATCTCCCGAGGTGGCGGCCAGCACGGTGCGCGGTCCATCCTGATCGGCGAGCCGGCTGAGGCAGGCGATCAGGAAGCGGGCGCCAAAATCCTTGAACGCGCCGGTGGGGCCGTGAAACAATTCCAGCGCCACAAGGCCCGGGCGCGCGGGATCGGGGGTTACAAGCGGGGCGTCAAAGTCGAACGCTTCGTCGCACAGCGCGTCCAGCGCGGGCGCGAGGGGGCCGCCTTCCACGAAGGGCTGCAGCAGGATGCGCGCGGTCTGTGCGATACATTCTGTGCCAGTGAGGGCGCTGAGGGTGTCGTCAGGCAGGCGTTCGGGTACATAAAGACCCCCATCCTGCGCCGTGCCGGCGAGGATGGCGTCCTCAAACCGGACCGGCGCGCCAGCGCGGCGCGTGGAGACGAAATTCACGCCGCCGCCTCCGCCCGCTGCTCGATGCGCACACCGGCGCTGTCCAGCGGCGCGCGATAGGCCCGCGCCTGGCGTCTGGCCTGCCGGAAGGCGCCGGTCATGGCGGCTTCCACAGCGTCGGCGTCGCCGACGAGCGCCCAGGCGAAGACGGATGGACCCGATCCGGAGAAGGAGCATCCCAGCGCGCCGGCCTCCATCGCCGCCTTCTTCACGGCGGGCAGTTCTGGCAGCAGGTATCTGCGCTGGGGTTCGATGAGAATGTCTTCAAATCCGGCGCGCACCAGATCGAAATCGTTGGTTGCGCAGCCCAGCGTGAAGGCGCTGATGCGCCGGGCGTGCTCGACGGCGGTGTGCAGCGGCACGGACGGTTTGAGGATGCCGCGCGCGGCGCGGGTCTCGATGCGCACATCCGGGTGCAGGAGGATCGCCACGACGCCTTGCGGCGCGGGCAAGCGGCGGATCAGGGCCGGGTCCAGGCGCGCGGCGATCACCAGTCCGCCATGCAGGCTCGCCATCACATTGTCCCAGGGCGGCGGGTCGGCGGACACCGCCTCGCCCCTGAGCGCGAACGGCAGCAGGTCCTCCACCGCGAAGGGCGTGTCGAGCAGGGCGTTCACCGCCGCAGCCGCCGCGACCGCAGAGGCGGCGGACCCGCCCATGCCGGCGCTGATCGGCACGCCCTTGTGGATCGAGATGCGCACGGCGAAGGGCGCGCGCGCGGCAGACAGGACCGCACCCGCAGCGGCGAGGGCGGTGTTGGATTCAAGACTGTCGGGCAGGGCGTCGGCGAGCCCGCCCACGGACCCGAGCGTCACGCCCGAGCCGCGCACGCGCTCGGCGGTGATGGTGTCGCGCACGGCGTCAAAGGCCTGGCCCAGAACGTCGAACCCGACCGAGACATTGCCGATGCTGGCGGGCGCGCTGGCCGTGGCGGACTGGATCATGGGGCGTCTCCTTCAGGCGCTGGCGGCCAGGGCGGCGCGCCGGGGCCCATCACACGCGCAAGCGCGCGCAATGTCCATCACGTCTGCAAACACGGCGGCCGCCGTCGGCCAGCGCCCGGCGCCCTTGCCGTACAGCGCGTGGACCGACCCGTCCGCCAGCGTGACCACAAAACGGTTCTCCTCGTTCACCGCGCCTGCAAGCGGATGGGCGAGGGGCAGGCTCATGACGCGCACGCTCGCCTCCACCGATCCGTCAGGCTTCAGGGCGCAGCGTCCGACCTGCTTGAAGACCTCGCCGCGGGACGCCGCGTCGGCGATGCGGGCGGGCGTGGCGTCACGCAAGGATTGCCTGGCGATGGCTCCGGGCGGGACGGTTCTGCCGAACGCCTCTCGGATGAGGAGCGACAGCTTGTCGGCGGCGTCGAGACCCTCGACATCGGCGCTGGGGTCGGCTTCGGCAAAGCCAAGGCGCTGGGCTTCAGCCACCGCATCGTCGAACGCCGCGCCGGCGCGCAGACGGCTGAGGATGAAATTACCGGTGCCGTTCATGACGCCCTCCACGCTGAGGACGCCCCGGTTCCTGAGGCGATCAAGCGCTTCCAGGACAACCACGCCGCCGCCGACGCTGGCGGCGTATTGCAAGCGCCGGTCCGCCATGCGCGCGCCGGCCTTCAGCGCCTCGTACCGGGCGGCCAGGGCGGCCTTGTTGGCGGTGACGACATGGGCGCCGCCCGCCAGGGCGCGCAGCATCAGCCCTGCAGGCTGATCGACCCCGCCCATCGCCTCGATGACCAGGTCCGGGGCATCGGCCAGCGCGCGGTCGGCGTTTGCGGTGAAGGCGGCGCGCCGGTCATCGGCGCGGCGCTCCGGGCGGCGCACCAGGACCGGATTGAGCACGAACAGGTCAGGCCGGGCGATGAGGTGATCGAGCACGCCTGATCCCACCGCGCCGCATCCCAGAAGCGCCACGCGCAAGGGGCGCGCGCGCACCGGCGCGCCGATGACGGCGGGGCCGGGCGCGACGCGGGTGGCGTGACCGGCGCCCATGGCGGCGATCTCGATCTCCAGCCCGGCGGCGCGGGCCGCCTCGATCGCCTTGGGCTGGATCAGGCCGCGGCTGGCTTTCAGGGCGGCGTCGTAATCCAGCCGGTCATAGCGGCGCGCGGCCGGATCGCGGGCCGGATCATCGGTATAGACCCCGTCCACATCCTTGATCAGGCGCACGCGCCGCGCCCCGGCCTGCGCGGCGAAGAAGACCGCCGTCAGGTCCGTGCCGCCCCGGCCCAGCGTCACGGCGCCGTGGCGGGCATGACCAGCGGTGAAGCCGGGCAGGACGACCGCCTCGACATCGCGCAGCGCCGCATCAAGCCGCTTTCGGTCAAGGCGCACAAGATCGGCGTCCAGCGGATCGCCTTCGGCTTCCAGCGCGATCTCGTGCGGGTCGAGCACGCGTGCGCGCACGCCGAGCCGGGCGAGCTCCAGCCCCATCAGCGCCGCAGAGCGGTATTCGCCCAGCCGGACAAGACGCGCCGTCATGGCAGGACAGGCGCCCGCGCCAGCGGCCTCAGCCTCGGCGAACAGGGCGTCGGTTTCGCCCTGCAGCGCGGACACGATGATGATCACGGTCTCGCCGTCGCGCACGTGGCGGTAGGCTTCGGCGCCGGCCAGGGCGTAGTCAGCCCGGGTGGTGAGCACCGAGCCGCCGAATTTCAGCACGCAAAGCGGGCGGGCGGCGGATGGGGCAAGAGCGGGGTCCATGATCGTCGGGTCCTTGTTGGGTGGCCGGAAATTCAGCCAAGAAAAAACCCGCTTCCGGGGCCGGGAGCGGGTCGGGTCGGTCAGGTGTGAGAGTTGTTCCTCAGCCCGCGCCGCACCGCCCGCCTGTAATGGTGGTGGTGGCCGTGGTCGTGGAGACGAGGAGCATGAGGCCGTCGAGGCGCACGCCAAGACCCGCCAGCGCGTTGGCGCCTGCCAGATCAAGACCACGAAGGACGGCGGCGAAGGCCATGTCGGGCTCCGAAAATTTGCGCTGCACCTGCTCAGCGCTGACGCCACGATGGGCGGCTTTTCCACACCGCGTCAACCAGCCTGATGTGGCCCAAAAGACACAATTTCGTCGGGCGGCAGTGGAAATACACTCGTAAGCAATTGAAAATTATATCGAAAAATTTTTTTCGAAGGTCCGTACATTTTCCCTGTTGCCAAGGTGGCGTTATCGCCCCTAGGCTTTTCGACAGGTCGGCGAGGCCGCACATGCAGCATCGCCGCGTCAGCTGCGTTCAGGACGGTCCTGGACGCCCACCCAGTCGAGACGGCCCGCCATGCGCGACGCGAAGGCCATTGCGAAGACCGCGAACGCCCGGCTCCAGGCCGTGGCGGCGTCGTCGTTCGTCCTTCTTGTCGTCGTCCTTATCACCTCCCTTCGCGGAGCGGCGGCGCCTGTCTGACGGAAGCTGAACTTCCCCAAGACGCCAAGGACCCCCGCTCCCCGAGCGGGGGTTTTTTCTTGCCCTGTCATCACCCTGGAGACTGCACATTGACCCGCATCTACACAGAAGACGACGCCCGCGCCGAGGCGATCCAGCCCGGTCCCATCGCCATTATCGGCTATGGCAGCCAGGGCCGGGCCCATGCCCGCAATCTGCGCGACAGCGGGCATGGGGTGATTGTCGGCGCCCGCCCCGGCGGCAAGGCAGCAGCCCGGGCTGCGGCGGACGGGTTTGAGGTGTTCACGCCGGCTGACGCCGCCAGGCGGGCGACGTTCATCGCCATGCTGACGCCGGACATGACGCACAAGACGGTCTATGAGACCGATATCGCGCCCAACATGGCGCCGGGCGAGACCTTGATGGTCGCCCACGGCTTCTCCATCCATTACGGCCAGGTGCGGCCGCGCGCCGATATCGACGTCATCCTGGTGGCGCCCAAGGGTCCGGGCGATCTGGTGCGCCGGGAGTTCGAGATCGGGCGCGGCGTGCCCAGCCTGTTTGCGGTGTGGCAGGACGCGTCGGGGCAGGCGCGCGAGCGGGCGCTGGCCTATTGCAAGGGCAATGGCGGCACGACGGGCGGCGCCCTGGAGACCACCTTCGCCGAGGAGACCGAAACCGACCTGTTCGGCGAGCAGGCAGTGCTGTGCGGCGGCGCCAGCGAGCTGGTGGCGGCCGGCTACGAGACGCTGGTGGAGGCCGGCTACCAGCCCGAGATCGCCTATTTCGAATGCCTGCACGAGCTCAAGCTGATCGTGGACCTGATGTATGAGGGCGGGCTCGCGCGCATGCATGACTTCATCTCGGAGACCGCCAAGTATGGCGATCTCGTCTCCGGCCCGCGCGTCATCAATGCCGAAACCCGGGCGCGCATGCGCGAGGTGCTGACCGATATTCAGACGGGCGCCTTCGCCCGCGACTGGATCCTGGAAAACCAGGCCGGCAAGCCGAAATATGACGCCCTGCTGCGCAAGGACCTGGAGCAGGACATCGAGAGAACCGGGGCGCGCCTGCGCGCGCGCATGGCGTGGCTGCAGCCCGGCGCCAATGCCGGTCAGGCGGAATAGGGCCATGCTGACCGCCGCCGCCCCGCCCCCGCCGCATGATCTGGCCGCGAAACCGGCTGCGCGCACCGGCGCCCATCTGGTCGTCGAGGCGCTGGAGCGTGAGGGCGTGGACTATGTGTTCGGCTATCCCGGCGGGGCGATCATGCCGGTCTATGACGCGCTGCCCGGCTCACGCCTGAAGCACGTGCTGGTGCGCCATGAGCAGGCGGCGGCGCTGGCGGCGGACGCCTATGGCCGGGTGTCGGGCGAGCCGGGCGTGTGCCTGGCCACGTCCGGGCCGGGCGCCACCAATCTGATCACCGGCATCGCCAACGCCTTCATGGATTCAGTGCCCATGGTGGCGATCACCGGCCAGGTGGGCACGTCGCTGATGGGCACTGATGCGTTCCAGGAGATTGACGTGTTCGGCGTCACCCTGCCGATCGTGAAGCATTCCTTCATTGCGCGCAGCGCTGCCGACATCCCTGAGATCTTCGCCGAAGCGTTCGCGCTGGCGAAGGGCGGGCGCCCGGGGCCGGTCCTGATCGACCTGCCCAAGGACGTCACCCAAGCCCTCGGGCCGTTCCCCCCAGCGGGACCGGTCCCGGCGCCCGCCGGTTATGCATCGCCTGATCCGGCGTCCATGCGGGCGGCTGAAGCCCTGATCCGCGCGGCGCGCCGCCCGGTTCTGTATTTTGGCGGCGGAATTGCCATCGCCCGGGCTGAGGCAGCCTTGCGCGATTTCCATGACCGCACCCGCATCCCGGCGGTGGCGACGCTGAAGGGTCTGGGCGGCCTGCCCACCGAGCGCGAGGACTTCCTGGGCATGCTGGGCATGCACGGCACGCGCGCGGCCAACACGGCGGTGATGGAAAGCGATCTCTTGATCTGTGTGGGTGCGCGTTTTGATGATCGCGCCACCGGCAAGCTCGACACGTTCGCGCCGGGCGCGCAGGTGATCCATATCGATGGCGACGCGTCGGAGATTTCCAAGCTGCGCCGCGCCAATGTGGCGCTGCCCGGCGATATCGCGGCCATCCTGACCCAGCTGGAGCCGGGGCGGCTGGACATCGCCGCGTGGCGGACGCGCTGCGCCCGCAACGCCGCCGACTGGGCCTTCCGCTATGACGCTCCGGGCGCGGGCGTCTATGCCCCGGCCTTGCTCAACGCGCTGTCGCGCCAGGCCGGCGACCGTTTCATCGTGACCTGCGATGTGGGCCAGCACCAGATGTGGGTGGCCCAGCACTGCCGCTTCTCAAGGCCCCAGGCTCACCTGACCAGCGCCGGGCTCGGCGCCATGGGCTACGGCATTCCGGCGGGCATCGGCGCGCTGTTCGCCGAGCCGGACGCGACCGTGGTGACGGTGACCGGCGACGGCTCGATCATGATGAATATCCAGGAGCTGGCGACGCTGCGCCGTTATGGCCTGCCGCTGAAGATCGTGCTGTTGGACAATTCCCAGCTGGGCATGGTGCGCCAGTGGCAGGAGCTGTTCTACGAGCAGAATTTCTCCGAGGTCGACCTCTACGACAATCCCGATTTCGCTGAAGTGGCCCGCGCCTTCGGGATCGAGGCGTTCACCGTGGACCGGCGCGCCGATGTGCCCGGCGCCATTGACCGCCTGCTCAAGACGCGCGGGCCGATCCTGGCCCATGTGCGCATCGACCCGGCCGAAAACGTCTGGCCGCTGGTGCCGCCGGGCAAATCCAATTCCGACATGATGGAGGCGTCATGACCTGCCGCATCGATATTGATTTTCGTCCCGGCGAGGGCGCGGTGCTGCGCCTTATCGGCCTGGTGGAGCGGCGCGGTTTCGTCGTGCGTGCGATGTCCCTGCCGCCGGCGCGTCCGGGCGCGGCCGCGCGCCTGACCCTTGAGGTGTCGCCGCGCGATCCGGGCCGCCAGGTGGAGACGGTCTGCGCCCAGATCGCCAAGATGTACGAGGTCGTGGCGGTGGCGCCGGCCTGGCCGCAGGCGCTGGAGGCGGCGTCGTGAGCGACCGGGTCATCATTTTTGACACCACGCTGCGCGATGGCGAACAGGCGCCCGGCTTCTCCATGAGCGAGGCCGGCAAGCTGAAAATGGCCAAAGCGCTGGCGGCGCTGAAAGTCGACGTCATCGAGGCGGGCTTCGCCATCGCCTCGCCGGGTGACTTCCGCGCCGTCGAGCGCATTGCGGGTGAGGTGGAGGGCCCCGTCATCTGCTCGCTGGCGCGGGCGGCCAAAGGCGATATCGAGGCGGCGGGCAAGGCGCTGAAAGCGGCGGCGAAGAAGCGCATCCATGTGTTTCTGGGCACCAGCCCCCTGCACCGCGAATTCAAGCTGAAAATGAGCCGGGACGAGATCCTGACCCGGATCGCCGAGATGGTCGCCTATGCGCGCGAGTTCGCCGATGATGTGGAGTTCTCCGCTGAAGATGCGATCCGCACCGAGCGGGCGTTTCTGGTGGAGGCCCTGTCGGTGGCCGCCGGAGCGGGGGCGGGCACGCTGAACGTTCCCGACACGGTCGGCTATGCCACGCCGGAGGAGATGATGGACCTGTTCCGCCATCTGGGCGAGGCGGTGGAGCGCCCCGAGGGCGTGATCTTCTCCACCCATTGCCATGATGATCTGGGCATGGCGGTGGCCAATTCGCTGGCCGCCGTGCGCGGCGGGGCGCGCCAGATCGAGTGCGCGCTGACCGGTATCGGCGAGCGGGCGGGCAATTGCGCGCTGGAGGACGCGGTGATGGCGCTGCGCACCCGCAAGGACCAGTTCGGCCTGACCACCGGGATCGACACGCGCCAGATCATGGCCGCGACGCGCACCCTGTCCCAGGTGACCAACACCCATCCGCCGCGCAACAAGGCCATCGTGGGCGCCAATGCCTTCGCGCATGAATCGGGCATCCACCAGCACGGCGTGCTGATGAACCGCGAGACCTATGAGATCATGAAGCCCGAGGATGTGGGCCTGGCGTCCAATGCGCTGGTGCTGGGCAAGCATTCGGGCAAGCACGCGCTGGCCGCGCGCGCCGCAGCGCTCGGCTGGACGCTGGAGGGCGAGGCGCTTGCGCAGGCGTTTGACGCCTTCAAGGCGGTGGCTGACGAGGTCGGCACGGTGGATTCAGCCCGGCTGGCGGCGATCCTGGCGCGGCTGGATGGTGATGCCAGCGACCAGATGTGGACGCTGTCGCGGCTGGAAATCCGGGCGCCCATCTCGCGCCAGGACCAGCCGGTGGCGCGCATCGAGCTGGATCATCCCGTGCGGGGCCGGGTCAGCGATCTCGCCCGCGCGCCCGGCGCGCTGGACGCCGCCTATCAGGCGGTGAGCCAGATCATGGACGCGCCCGCGCGCGTGGCCGGGATCGACATGCAATACATCGCCGCCGATCCGGACGAGACCGGCGCGGACGGCCAGGGCGCAGACGTTCTGGTCGAGCTGGAAGCGGAGGTGGACGGGGAGCGCTTCCCCGGCCGCGCCCGCGCCCGCGACATCCTGCCCGCCTGCGTCGGGGCTTATATCGACGCACTCAACAACGCCCTTGCCGTGCGCCGGCGCCGGGAAGCCCGCGCCAACGCCGCCGCCTGAAGGACCTTCACACATGGCTATCACGACGACCGACTATATCTGGCGCAATGGCGCCTATATCCGCTGGGCGGACGCCCAGGTGCATGTGCTGTCGCACGGGCTGCACTACGGCACCTCCATGTTCGAGGGCATCCGCGTCTATGACACGCCGTCGGGTCCGGCGGGTTTCCGGGTGCGCGACCATGTCCGGCGCCTCATTGATTCAGCGCGCATCTACTCGGTCGACATCCCGTTCTGCGAGGACGAGATCGTCACCGCCTGCAAGGCGCTGGTGGCGCGCAACGGTCTGAGCTCGGCCTATATCCGGCCCATCGCCTTTATCGGCTATGGCTCGATCGGGGTTGTGCCGGCGAAAGAAACGCCCACCGAGCTGTTCATCGCCGCCTTTCCGTGGGGGGCGTATCTCGGCGAGGACGCGCGCACGCGCGGGGTGGACGTGATGGTCTCGTCGTGGAATCGCCTCGCGCCCAATACCGCCCCCACCGGCGCCAAGGCGGGGGGCAATTATCTGTCGAGCTATCTCATCTCGCGCGAGGCCAAGTCGCGTGGCTATGCCGAAGGCATCGGGCTCGACGTGGATGGGCGCCTGTCCGAAGGGGCGGGCGAAAACCTGTTCCTGGTCAAGAACGGCAAGCTGATGACGCCGCCGGCGGCGAGCTCCATCCTGCAGGGCATCACGCGCGACACGGTGATCACGCTGGCGCGCAAGGAGGGCATTGAGGTGGTCGAGCAGGCCCTGCCGCGCGAGATGCTGTATCTGTGCGACGAGGCTTTCTTCACCGGCACCGCCGCTGAAGTGACCCCGATCCGCTCGGTGGATGACAAGACCACCCGCGCCGCGGGCGCCGGGCCGGTGACGCGCCTGATCCAGGAGCGGTTCTTCGGCCTGTTTGACGGAACCACCAAGGATGAATGGGGCTGGCTGGAGCCGGTCCGTCCGGTCAGCGCCGACAAGGAGGCCAGCCATGCCGTCGCCATCTAGAACCCTGTTCGACAAGGTCTGGGACGCCCATGTGGTCACGCCGGAACGCGAGGATGCGCCGGCGCTGATCTATGTCGATCTGCACCTGATCCATGAAGTCACGAGCCCCCAGGCCTTCGCCGAGCTGGATGCGCGGTCCTTAAGCGTGCGCCGGCCCGATCTGACCTATGCGACGCTGGATCACTCCACCCCCACCACGCCGCGCGCAGCCGGCGCCCGGCCCGTCTATGCCAGCGCGGCGGCGCGCCACCAGGTGGAGACCATGGAGGCCAATTGCAGGCGCCACGCCATCCGCCTGGCCGGCTGGGACAGTGCGGACCGGGGCATTGTGCACGTTATCGGGCCGGAGCTGGGCCTGACCCAGCCCGGCCAGACCATAGTCTGCGGCGACAGCCACACCTCCACCCATGGCGCGTTCGGGGCGCTCGCTTTCGGGATCGGCACCACGGAAGTGGGCCATGTGCTGGCGACCCAGTGCCTGTTGCAGCGCAAGCCCAAAACCATGCGCGTGCATGTCGATGGCGAGCTGCGTGTGGGCGTGGGCGCGAAGGACTTGATCGTGGCCATCATCGCCGAGCTGGGCGCAGGCGGGGCGGCGGGGCATGTCATTGAATATGCCGGCCCGGCCATCGAGGCGCTGTCGATGGAAGAGCGCATGACGGTGTGCAACATGTCCATCGAGGCGGGCGCGCGCGCCGGGATGATTGCGCCTGACGAAACCACGTTCCGCTATCTGCAGGGCCGCGCCCATGCCCCCAAGGGGGCGGCGTTCGAAGCGGCCAAGGCGCGCTGGGCGCAGCTGCGCAGCGATGCGGGCGCAGTTTTTGACGCCGAAGTGCGCCTCGACGCCTCGCGCCTGGCGCCCATGATCACCTGGGGCGACAGTCCGGACATGGCCGCGCCGGTGGATTCCAGCCCGCCTGCGCCGTCCACCGCCAGAATGACCGAGGCGCTGGCCTATATGGGCTTCAAGCCGGGCGAGGCGCTCATGGGCGAGAAGATCGACGCGGTCTTCATCGGCTCGTGCACCAATGCGCGCCTGTCCGATCTGCGCGAGGCGGCGTCGGTGATGGCCGGGCGCTGCGTCAAGCCGGGCGTGCGCATGCTGGTCGTGCCGGGCTCCGAAGCGGTCAAGCGGGCGGCGGAGGCTGAAGGCCTCGACGCCATTTTCCGCACCGCCGGGGCGGAATGGCGCGAGCCGGGCTGTTCCATGTGCATCGCCATGAACGGCGATAGCGGGCGGCCGGGCGAGCTGATCGTCTCCACCTCCAACCGCAATTTCGCCGGGCGTCAGGGTCAGGGCGTGCGCACCGTGCTGGCGAGCCCGGCCACGGCCGCCGCCTCGGCGGTCGCCGGCGCCATCGCCGATCCGCGCCGCATTCTGGAGGCCTCCCATGCGCAATGAGCCGATCCTCACCGTCACCGCGCCCGCCTTCACCCTGCCGGACGCCAATGTGGACACTGACCAGATCATCCCGGCGCGCTTCCTGACCACGACGGAGCGCGGCGCGCTGGGCGGGGCGTGTTTCCATGACTGGCGCTTCCATGGCGACGGCTCGAAAAAGGATCACCGGCTCAATGACATCCCTCACGGCGAGGTGCGCATTCTGGTGGCGGGGCATAATTTCGGCTGCGGGTCGTCGCGCGAGCATGCGCCCTGGGCGCTGAAGGATTTCGGCTTTCGCGCCGTGGTGACCACGCGCGCGGCGGACATTTTCCGCTCCAACGCGCTCAAGAACGGCCTGGTGATCTGCGAGATCGACGAGGCGTCCCATGCCGCCCTGATGGACCGCGACGGGCTGGAGATGACCATCGACGTGGCGGCGGGGCAAATCATTGCGGGCAATATCACCGCCCGCTTCGTGCTGGACCGATTTGCCCGCACCTGCCTGATCGAGGGGGTGGACCCGATGGGCTATATCCTGGCCCAAGGCGAGGCCATCGCCCGCTTTGAAGCGGACCGCGCCGCATGAGCGCGCGTATTCTGCTGCTGCCGGGAGACGGCATCGGGCCTGAAGTGACGCGCGCGGCGAGGGCGTGCCTCGAGGCGGCGGGTGAGGCTTGCGGCCTGACGCTCATCTTCGAAGAAGCCCCTTTCGGCGGCGCAGCGATAGACGCGTGCGGCGAGCCGCTGCCGCCCGAAACCCTCGCCAAAGCCAAAGCCAGCGATGCGGTATTTCTGGGCGCCGTGGGCGGCCCGGCCTGGGATGGCGCGGCGGTGCGGCCGGAAGCCGGCTTGCTGGGCTTGCGCAAGGCGCTGGGCCTGTTCGCCAATCTGCGGCCCGTCAAAGTGCTTCCCGGCCTTGAGGATGTCTCGCCGCTGCGGCCCGAGCGCGTGCGCGGGGCGGATGTGCTGATCGTACGAGAGCTGACCGGCGGGCTGTATTTCGGCGCGCGCGAGGAGGGGCGCGAGCGCGCGAGCGACACCTGCGTCTACACACGCGAAGAGGTCAGCCGCATTGCGCGCGTCGCCTTTGAGGCGGCGCGCGGGCGGTCGGGGCGGGTCACCAGCGTGGACAAGGCCAATGTGCTGGCCACGTCGCGGCTCTGGCGCGCGGTGGTGGAGGCGGTGGCCAAAGACTTTCCCGACGTGGCGCTGGACCATCAGCTGGTGGATTCGTGCGCCATGGCGCTGGTCACCCACCCGGCGCGCTTTGACGTCATCCTGACCGAAAACCTGTTCGGCGATATCCTGTCGGACGAAGCCGCCGTGATCGCCGGCTCCATTGGCCTGCTGGGCTCGGCGAGCCTGGGTGCGGAAGGACCGGGCCTGTTTGAGCCCATCCATGGCAGCGCGCCGGATATTGCCGGCCAGGACAAGGCCAACCCGTCGGGCGCCATCGCCAGCGCCGCGCTGCTCCTGCGGCACGGGCTGGGTGAGACGAGGGCAGCTGAGCCGATCGAGGCGGCGCTGGAGGCCGAACTGCGCGCGGGGCCGCTGACGGCGGATCTGGGCGGGTCGGCGGGATGTGCGGCGTTTGCGGAGCGTGTGGCGGCGCGGATCCGGCGCGAGGCGGCAAGGGCGGCTTGAGGGGTTCTGCAAAATGACACCTGTCCGGACCCGCCGCTGACCGTTCGGGCGTGGCGGGACAAGGTGCAGATCACATTCGGGCTGGCCCCAGACCATCCCAAACTGCCAGTCAGAGGGATGACCGACAGGAAAGGCGTTTTTGGTCAATTTGACCTGTGTGCCGGTCATTTTAACTGGCGCCGCTTGAAAGAATTTCAAAAATGACTTATGGAACGGTCAAATAGCATCAATATGCCCGATGCGTCCGTCAGGACAGGTTTGAGCCATGCCAGCGCCAAAGCGCGCCTATGTTCGCTATACCACTGAGGCCATTGCCCTGTTGGCGAAGATGATCCGCCATGGCCGCAAGCAGCGCAAAATGACACAGATGGAGTTGGCCGAGCGCCTTGGCATTGCCCGCAGCACGCTGCAGCGCCTGGAGAGCGGTGACCCCAAAGTTGAAGTCGGCATCATGTTTGAAGCAGCCGCCCTGGTTGGCGTGAAGCTCTTCGATAGTGACGAGCAAGGCATCAATCGCCTTTCAGACCGGATGGACGATCGCAATGCCGTCCTTCCCAAGCATGTCTACAAGGCGCGAAAGACGGTCTTCGATGACTTCTAAGGTTTTGAAATATGAGGAGGCTTATGTCTGGGTCTGGCTTCCTGGCGCTACCGATCCCATCGTCGCCGGCCGTTTGAGCGCCAATAACAATGTCGTCCATTTCAACTATGGCAAGACCTATCTCGAACGGGAGGATGCCATTGCGCTTTACCTGCCCGAGCTTCCGCTTCAGGCAGGCGAGCTTCCGCTCCTCGCTGGCCTCACAATGCCAGGCAGCCTGCGTGACGCGGCGCCTGATGCCTGGGGGCGACGCGTCATTCTCAACCGCAAGCTTGGCATTAAGGGCAATGCGCTGGATGCTCTGGAGCTCTCTGAGCTGACCTTCCTTCTGGAGTCAGGTTCAGATCGCATTGGAGCGCTCGATTTTCAGCTGTCACCCAAGGAATATATTGCGCGCTCGCCGACAAATGCAACGCTCGAAGAGCTCACGGAATCGGCCGAACGGGTAGAGCAGGGCATCCCCCTCTCGCCCGATCTTGACCAGGCTCTGCATCACGGCAGCTCGATTGGCGGCGCCCGCCCCAAGGCTCTCATCGACGCGGCCGCCGTAAAGCACGTCGCGAAGTTCTCGTCATCGTCCGACGTCTATAGCATGGTGAAAGCCGAATTTATCGCCATGCGGCTCGCCGCGCTCTGCGGCCTGAATGTTGCGCGCGTTTCGCTGGCGAAGGCATCCGGCAAGGACGTGCTGCTGGTCGAACGCTTTGACCGGGTGAAGGCTGACAACGGGTGGCATCGCAGACTGATGGTCTCTGCGCTGACCATGCTTGGCCTTGACGAGATGATGGCTCGCTATGCGAGCTATGCTGACCTGGCCGGCATCATTCGCCATCGCTTCACCCAGCCGGAGGCGACATTGCGGGAGCTCTTCTGCCGCATTGTTTTCAACATATTGTCCGGAAATACCGATGATCACGCACGCAATCATGCGGCGTTCTGGGACGGCAACATGCTTGAACTTACGCCAGCCTATGACATCTGCCCGCAAGGGAGGTCAGGCGGCGAAGCCAGCCAGGCCATGCTCATCACAGCCGATAACCGTTCCAGCCGCATCGCGACCTGTATTGATGCAGCTCATCATTTTTTCTTGCCGGAGATTGACGCGATCGAGATCGTCAAGGAACAAATCAACTGCATCGCAGAAAACTGGAATGCGGTTTGCGATGAAGCCGAGCTCGTAGCCGTAGATCGCAACCTGTTTTGGGGCCGGCAATTTCTCAACCCCTATGCATTCACCGCCCTCGCAGGCGCGCGGGTCTTTCTTGGCGACCTGGCTGAGACCGCTCGCAAATCAGTAAAATAGCTGCGGTGTTCGTCAGCGGTCCACATGTCATCGTAAGTAATTATAAAGACCATTCCACAACATCATGTGTTGATAACATAAATCGGGACTGCACATGGCAGTTCAAATTTTAATGGCCCTCGCATCAAAACGGCCTGGCCCATGCGCTTTAGTCATCAAATATCATTGCATAAAATGCAGAGGGCGGCTGGTCCACCCTCTGCATCCGACGGGCACGAGCGCGAAACCCCTACTCCACCGGCGCCTGTTCGGGCGCTTTCCTTGGCGTCTTCTTCGGCCGTGACGCTTTCAGCCGGTCGCCGGGGATGATTTCGAAGTCGAGGCGGTCGGCGTCGGCGGGGTCGATGTCGACCTTGACCACGCCGCCGGATTTGAGCTGACCGAACAGGATCTCGTCAGCCAGGGGCTTCTTGATGTGCTCCTGGATGACGCGGCCCAGCGGGCGGGCGCCGAAATTCTCGTCATAGCCCTTGCGCGCCAGCCACAGCGTGGCCGCTTCTGACAGTTCGAAGGTGACGCCGCGCTCTGCGAGCTGGGCCTCCAGCTGCAGCACGAATTTCTCCACCACGCGGCCCACCACTTCGGGCTTGAGGCCGGAGAAGGCGATGACGGCATCGAGGCGGTTGCGGAATTCCGGCGTGAACAGGCGCTCGATGGCGGCGGTGTCCTCGCCCTCGCGCTTGCCGCGTCCGAAGCCGATGGATTCCTTGGCCGCGTCGGAGGCGCCGGCATTGGTGGTCATGATCAGGATGATGTTGCGGCAATCGATCTTCTTGCCGTTGGCGTCGGTCAGCTGACCATTATCCATTACCTGCAACAGGATGTTGAAGATGTCGGGGTGGGCCTTCTCGATCTCGTCCAGCAGCAGCACCGAATGGGGGTGCTGGTCCACGGCGTCGGTGAGCTGGCCGCCCTGGTCATAGCCGACATAGCCCGGCGGTGCGCCAAGCAGGCGGCTCACGGTGTGACGCTCCATGTATTCGCTCATGTCAAAGCGCAGAAGCTCCACCCCCAGCGAGGAGGCGAGCTGGCGGGCGACCTCGGTCTTGCCCACGCCGGTGGGGCCGGAGAACAGATAGCACCCGATGGGCTTGTTCGGCTCGCGAAGGCCGGCGCGCGCCAGCTTGATGGCGCTGGCCAGCTTTGCGATCGCCTCGTCCTGGCCGAAGACGACGCGTTTGAGCGTGGCGTCGAGGTCGCGCAGCACCGTTTCATCCGATTTGGATACCGACTTGGCGGGGATGCGGGCGATCTTGGCGACGACGGCCTCGACCTCCTTGACGCCAATGGTCTTCTTGCGCCGCGACTGGGGCATAAGGCGCATGGAGGCGCCGGCCTCGTCGATCACGTCGATGGCCTTGTCCGGCAACTTGCGGTCGCCGATATAGCGGTCAGACAATTCCACGGCGGTTTTCAGCGCCTCATTGGTGAAGCGCACATCGTGGAAATCCTCGAAATACGGGCGCAGCCCCTGCAGGATCTTGATGGAATCGGCGACGGACGGTTCGACCACGTCGATCTTCTGGAACCGGCGGGCGAGGGCGCGGTCCTTCTCGAAATGCTGGCGGTATTCCTTGTAGGTGGTCGAGCCCATGCAGCGCAGCGTGCCTGACTGCAGCGCGGGTTTGAGCAGGTTGGACGCATCCATGGCGCCGCCCGACGTGGCGCCCGCCCCGATGACGGTGTGAATCTCGTCGATGAACAAGATGGCGTGCGGGCGTTGCTCCAGCGCCTTGACCACCTGCTTGACGCGCTCCTCAAAGTCGCCGCGATAGCGGGTGCCGGCCAGCAGCGTGCCCATGTCGAGCGAGTAGATGACCGCCTTGGTCAGCACGTCTGGCACATCATGCTCGACGATCTTGCGCGCGAGGCCTTCAGCGATGGCGGTCTTGCCCACGCCCGGATCGCCCACCAGAAGCGGGTTGTTCTTGCGCCGCCGGCACAGGACCTGGATGCAGCGCTCCACCTCATGGTCGCGGCCGATCAGCGGGTCGACATCGCCGGCGCGCGCCTTGGCGTTCAGATCGACGCAATAGGCCGACAAGGCGTCATCCTTGTCCTTTTCCTGCGCGGCGGCGGGGGCGGCTTCATCCTCGTCCTCATCGTCCGCGCCGCGGGCCGGGCGCGCCTCGCTGGCGCCGGGGCGCTTGGCGATGCCATGGGAGATGAAATTGACCGCGTCGTAGCGGGTCATGTCGCGCTCGGCCAGGAAATAGGCCGCATGGCTCTCGCGCTCGGCGAACAGCGCCACCAGCACATTGGCGCCGGTGACCTCGTCACGCCCGGAATTCTGGACGTGGATCACGGCGCGCTGGATCACGCGCTGGAAACCGGCGGTGGGCTTGGCGTCCTCGCCGGTTTCGACAATCAGGCTGGCGAGCTCGCGCTCGACATAGTCAAGCAGCGTCTCGCGCAGCTCGTCCACGTCCACGTCGCAGGCGCGCATCACCGCGCTGGCGTCCTCATCCTCGCACAGGATGAGCAGCAGATGCTCGAGCGTGGCGTACTCGTGCTTGCGCTCCTTGGCGGCTGCCAGCGCGCGGGTGAGGCTGTGCTCAAGGGCGGATGAAAATGAGGGCAAGCGCCTAATCCTTTTCCATGGTGCACTGCAAAGGGTGCTGCGAGCGCCGTGCGGCGTCCATCACCTGGGCTACTTTGGTCTCGGCCACCTCAAAGGTAAACACGCCGCATATCCCCACTCCATGTTGGTGCACATGGAGCATGATGCGAGTCGCTTCCTCTGCATTCTTGTGAAAAATCGTCATCAGCACGCCCACGACGAACTCCATCGGGGTGTAATCGTCGTTCAGCAGCAGGACCTTGTACATGGATGGGCGCCTGGTGCGCGTGCGCGTCTCCAGCGCCACGCCTGCGCCGCGTCCAGCATCCTTATCTTCCTTGCGCCGTTCGGTCATGCCCTCAGGTCTCGGGTCAGCGCTGACAGGGTTTTCATCCCCTGATTAGATAGGCAACACGGCCCGCGTGGGAAGCCCCCCTTTCAGCCAGGCGCGGGCATCAAGGCGCCGGGTCGGGGATAAAAAAAGTCCGGCGCTTTGAGGCGCCGGACCAGTCAGGGAGGATAAGTGGGCGCGCGCCGCAGGCAGCGCGCGCCGATCAGGTCTGCGTCGCGTCTAGCGCTGCGACTGCATCAGCTCGACAGCCGCCGCGGCGCGGTCGTTGAGCGGCTTGAAGGTGTGCTTGACCAGGCCGGACATCAGTTCGGACTGGCGGTTGATTTCCGCGAGATAGGCGTCCATCGCGGTCTTGGCGTAGTCAGCCTGGACCTCGATCAGCTCCTGGACCGACTTGGCGCCGGCCATCGTGCGGGCGACGGAGACCGTGTCTTCCATCGACTTTTTCGCATAGGCGAGCGCGGAGGTGTTGATGTCCTCCAGCGACTTGGCGGCCGTGGTGGCCGACGCGATCATCGCGTCAACGGTGTCTTTCTGGAACGCGGTGAAGTCGTTCAGCGCGTTCACGGATTTGTCGAAGCCTTCCTTGATCGCATCGTTCGACGCGGTGGTGACGGTGTCAAAGGCTTCGCGGGCGGCGTCTTTCTTGGCGGCGGGCATGGCGGTTACTCCTGAGAATTTGCGGGGAGGTGAAGGCTCGCGGGCCGTTTTGCCTGCAGGCTTGCGGGCGGCCCTGGAGCGTATGTCGGTGGGTCGGGACGGTGAAGCGCCGAGGGTTTCGCGCGCCTCTGCGATCGACGCAACAGCGTCGCCGCCGGTGGTCAGATCAGGGGCCGTGCTTTCGGTTTCGGTTGTCATATCGTCCTCTTGTCAGCGTGCGTGAAACAATAGCTTCTTCGCAGGCGCAGCAAATTTCACAAGATTCCGGCTGCAAGTCAAGCGTAATGTTGCGCTGCACAAAAAGCGCGTTGCGTCATGCGGTTAACGCACCGGCAATAGCTCGGCGCCAGTGTACCGGGCCATGATCCACAGAGTGTTCCGACTGATGGCCGGCCTTCTCGCCGTGCTGGCGCTCGCCGGCGCGGGCGCGGGCGCTGATGCGCAGGCGGAACGGTACGCGGCGTTCGTGGCGGACATGGAAAGCGGCGAGGTGCTGCATGCGCGCCGCGCCGATGCGCTGCGCTTTCCCGCTTCGCTCACCAAGATGATGACGCTGTACATGCTTTTCGAGGCCGAGCGCGAGGGGCGCGTTTCGCTGACCGATGAGATGGCCGTCTCCGCCGAAGCGGCGTCGCGCCCGGCGTCGCGGCTGGGCCTGGCGGCGGGGTCCACGATCGGGGTCGAGGACGCGATACGCGCCCTGATCATCGCCAGCGCCAATGACGTCGCCGTGGTGGTGGCCGAGCATCTGGGCGGGACCGAGGCGGCCTTTGCTGCCCTGATGACCGAGCGCGCGCGCGGCCTGGGCCTGACCTCGACGACATTCCGCAACGCGTCAGGCCTGCCCGACCCGCTCCAGCGCACCACGGCGCGCGACATGGCGCGTCTGGCCTATGCGCTGCAGCGGGACTTCCCCGAGCGCTACGCCTATTTTTCCGAAACGCGCCTTGTCTGGAACGGGCGCACGATCAACAGCCACAACACGCTGGTGGCCGGCATGCCGGGCGTGGACGGGCTGAAGACCGGCTATATCCGGGCGTCGGGCTTCAATGTGGCGCTGACCGCCGGGCGCGACGGGCGCAGGCTGGTGGCGATCATCATGGGCGGCGCATCGCCGGCGGTGCGCGACGCCCATGCGCGCGAATTGCTGGAAGCTGCGTTCATGACGCTGGATGCGCGCGACCAGGGCCGCCTGCTGGCCTCGCTGGAGGCGCCGCGCCTCAACCCCATACGCGAACAGCAAATTCTCACCGCCGAACTGGCGGACATGCCGGCGCAGGCGGCGCAAGGCTCGGCGGGTGGCGCGCCGCCTGTACGCGTGACGCTGGCGGATGCGGACGCGCTGGAAGCGCCCGCGCAAGAGCCGCAGCCGTCACTGGCGCTGCCGCGCGGCTGGTCGATCCAGGTCGGCGCCTATGGTTCGGAAGCCGCTGCGCGGGCGCGGCTGGAAAGCGTGTCGGCGCTGGGGATCGGCGAGCTGGTGGCGGACGCCCGCCTCGCCGCCGAGCCGTTGCAGCGCGGGGAAACGCGCCTGTGGCGGGCGCGGTTCGCGGGGCTGGACGCCGACATTGCGCGGGCGGCCTGCGCGCGGCTCCAGGCGCGCGCAGAGCCGTGCTTCACGGTGGCGCCGGACGCCTGAACCAAGGCGTTTACAGCGCGGCCCTGATGCGTTCGGCGAGGGCTTCGAGCGCTTTCACATCAGCCTGTCCCGCCTGGCCATGGCCGGCGATCTTGCGCCCCTCCCAGCGCGGAATGACATGAAAATGCGCGTGAAATACGGTCTGGCCCGCCGGTGCGCCGCTGAACTGGGCGAGCATGATGCCGTCGGGCTTCAGGGCCGTCTCCACGGCGCGGGCAATCAGCCGGGCGCGGGCGATGGCGGCGCTGGCCGCCTCGGCGGGCAGGTCGAGGAGATTGCGCGCGCGCGCCTTGGGAATGACCAGGACATGACCTTCGCTCTGGGGGAAAACATCCATGATCGCAAGCACTTGATCGTCCTCCAGGACTTTCACCGCCGGCGCCTCGCCGCGCAGGATCCTGGCGAAGATATTCTGGTCGTCATAGCTCCCGTGCAGGCTCATGGCAGGTCTCCGGTGTGGAATTATTCCCAAGACCTACCGGAACGCGCCAGGCATGGCCAGAGCGTTCCGATCCGTCCTTTCACAGGCGTCAGCAGCGCATCACTTTGACATGGCCGCTGGCGCCGTAGTCCAGGATCGCCCGGTCGCGGGTGACCAGCGTGGCGCCCCGTTCGCGGGCTGCGGCGATGATCATGCGGTCGGCGGGATCAGACGGCGGCGCGCCCGGCAGGCGGGTGGAGCGGATCAGCACGTCGGTGGACAGGGGCTCCACCGCAAGGCCGGGCAGACCCGCCACCCGGGCAAACCAAGCCTCCACCGGCATGGACAGGGACAGCCGCCCGCGCGCCTCCAGCATGGCCACCTCCCAGGCGGTGATGGCCGAGATGTGCACCGGTCCGCCAGCGCTGGCCGCCGTGTCGATGGCGTCAAGGGCGCCCGGATCGAGATCGTCGCCATTGGCGAGCCAGAGCACGGCGCAGGTGTCGAGGAATAAGTCCTGACCCATTACATGCGCCCCTTGTCGGCATTCCAGGACGCACCGGACGGTTCGATGGCGGCGCCCGTCGAGGCGAAGCGCACCATGCCCCTGAGCGCGCCGAGCAGGCTGGTGGGCCGTGGAGCCCTGTCCGTATGGCGTTCCGGCGGGAGCGCGCCAGCCGGGCCGGACGGAGCTGCGCGCCGGACGCGCCGGAACACCAGCTTCTGCGATCCCATATCCACCTGGCAGGTTTCGAAGCCCGCGCGCAGCCAGGCATAGGTGATGACGCTATTGCTGGGATTATTGCTCCACCAGGGCCGGTGCCTGAAGGCCGACGGTGGCAGCGGCTGACCGATGAGCGCCTCGATATCCTTGAATTTCATCGGGATTTCACTGCCGGTCTGAGCTTCCAGATGGGTCCGGAGCGGATCATATTTGCTGGACATGACGGCCTCCCTTGGAGCGAGCCAGTCTGGCCCCGGGGGTTCCTTATGAACCCCACCGAAAAGAAATGCAATTAGAGTTATTCCTTTTTGAATGGCGACTCGGCGTCCATCGCCGCGCATTCGGCGATCATGGCGGGGCGTTCGGCGGCGAGATAGCGCGCGACGGCGGCGCGAAGGCCTTCATGTTCAATATGATGGGCCGAATGGACGAGGCGCGGGCGGTAGCCGCGCGCCAGCTTGTGGGCGCCCTGGGCGCCGGCCTCGACGCGGGTCAGGCCGTGGGCGAGGGCGTACTCGATGGCCTGATGATAGCAGAGCTCGAAATGCAGGCTGTCATGGGAATCCAGCGCCCCCCAATAGCGGCCATAGAGCGTGTCAGACCCGATGAAATTCAACGCGCTGGCGATATGGCGCCCGTCGCGCGAGGCCATGACCAGCAAGATTTTGTCCGCCATGCTCTGGCCGATAAGCGAGAAGAAGTCCCGGTTGAGATAGGGCTGGCCCCATTTGCGCGCGCCGGTGTCGAGATAGCAGGCGAAGAACACGTCCCAATGGGCTTCGGTGATCTCGGCGCCGGTCAGAAGTTCAATTTTGACAGAGGCCTGTGCAATCTCGCGTTCCTTTCGCAAGGCCTTGCGCTTGCGTGAAGCGAGGGCGTCGAGGAAATCGGCATAGTCGCGATAGCCCTCGCTGGTGAAGATGAACTGGATGTCGTGGCGGGCCAGAAGGCCATGGGATTCAAGCGCTTGCCGATCCGTCTCGTCGGGGAACAGGACATGCCAGCTCGACGCGCCCAGCTGGCGCGCAGCCGCGAGGCCGCCCTGGATGAGCGCGTTTCGCGTTGTTTCACAGGAGGTTAGGATGCGCGGGCCGGTGGCGGGGGAGAAGGGAATGGCTGTGACCAGCTTGGGGTAATAAGTCCCGCCTGCGCGGGTGAGGGCGTCGGCCCAGGCGTGGTCGAAGACATATTCGCCATAGGAATGCCCCTTCAGATACAAAGGCATGGCGCCCAGCAGCGCGCCATCGGCATTGTGCGCCAGCAGGTGGCGCGGCGACCATCCGGTATTATTCCCGACGCTGCCGCTGGTCTCCAGCGCGTCGAGGAAGGCCCAGCGTGTGAAGGGATTGGATGGCCCATCCGGTGACGGCGCCCGTGCGTCGAGGTGACGTGTCCCCGCCTGAGGGTGACATGGATCGGGCTTCAGGGGACATGACAGGGCGTCCCACGCCGCCTCGGGCACGGCGCGCACGGTTTCGGCGAGGGAGAGGCGCAGGAACGTCATATCGCGGGCCGCCGGAGGTCGGATGAGGATGGACCCGGGGATATAGCGCCACGGTCCGCGATGAGCGAGGCGCGTGGTGGCGGGCTGACGCTGCACTGCAACATGCTGCGCCGCGTCAAAACCATCTCACCCGATCTCGAACACCGCGTCCACCTCCACCGCGGCGCCCAGCGGCAGCACCGCCACCCCCACGGCCGAGCGGGCGTGGCGCCCGGCCTCGCCGAACACCGCCACCATCAGGTCCGAGGCGCCGTTGATCACTTTGGGAATGTCGGTGAAGGCGGGGTCGGCGTTGACAAAGCCGCCCAGCTTCACGATGCGCGCCACCTTGGTGAGGTCGCCGCCGCAGGCCGCCCTGAACTGGGCGATGAGATTGATGGCGCACAGGCGCGCCGCGGCCTGTCCGGCCTCCAGCTCCATACCGGCGCCCAGGCGCCCGGCCACCAGCCCGTCCGGGCCGAACGATATCTGGCCGGAGATGTGAACCAGCGCGCCCGAACGCACGAAGGGCACGTAATTGGCCACCGGCGCGACGGGGGCGGGCAAGGTGATCCCCAGTTCGGCGAGGCGGGCTTCGATGGGGTTGTGGGGAGCGGTCTGGGGAGCGGTCACGGCATGGGCCTCCGGTGCGGCGGATCGGTGAGGTGTCAGATAGACCGTGTTCGTGACCGGTTTGCAATCGGGGGAGGGGGTGGAGCGGCGAGGGCTGGGTGGGGGCGGCGGGCTGGGGTGGCAGGCGGACCGGTGATTTGGGGTGGGGCGAGCCTGGGCGATCACTGTCTGCGAGAGCGGGGGCGCAGGCCGATTTGCCGGGCGTCGGTATTCGCACCGGTTCTCCGCGGGAGAAATTGGTGTGTGTCGCGGGTTTTCCCCGGTTTCCCGCAACTATTTGCGCCTCTGGCGCGGTTCGATGCGACTTACTAAATTGTGAGCACCCTACTTGGAGGAATATGCTTTTGGTCAGAACCGTCGGAGGCCTGTGTCTAACCGCTGCAAGCGTTGCTTTTGGCATCCTCTTCGCTGCGATCGAACCGGATATCCCCCGGAAGGTCGCCTACGTGGCTTTAGCTGTATCTGTGATCGTTGCAGTCATTGGGGTCGTCCTGGCACTCTGGCCATCAAAGCAAGTCTCGGAAGGAACACAGCTTATGGGTGATCAATATAACAATTCGGGCAACAATTTCGGCCATATGGGTCCTGTGAATAACTTTGGGCCAATCCAAAGAGACTTCTCTTCCCCAGCCGCTGCCGCCGCACGCGAGCAGTTACTCCAGCTGCCGCGCGATAAACATATCAAGGTGGGTGCGGTGATGGGCGACCCAGAGGCGTTCGCCTTAGCGAAGCAGATCAAAGCTTTCCTTGATCAGAACGGCTTCACAAACATCGAGGCGTTCCATCAAAGTATGTTCAGTGAACCACCAAAAGGCCTCATGATGAACGAAAATGCTGGCGTCATCGAGCTCACGGTCGGCCACGCGCGTTAACGGGTGCCACGAGCAAAGCGTCCGCCGAAAACCGGGGAAAACCAGGGACACACACCCATTTCCCGCCCCCGGCCCGGACAACCCGGCACGCAATCCTCCCCCTCGTTCCATGCTGGAGGATCACGCAAGGCGATCGCAGCCTGTCAAGGACGACCGGGCTTTGCCCGGTCGCCGCACGGCGGCGGCCCGAAGGGCCGTCCTTGACAGCCTGCGACGCTTGCGAAAATGACTCAGCAAGGATCGACGGGGAGGTGCGGAAGTATCATGGGCTTGCAGCCCCCTGTTTGGTCGTGTCAGGGGTTGGCGAGAGCGTCGGCAAGCTCGACGGCAGCTTGGTTAAGTCCGCGCCTCATCATGCGGTCAGCTATGGAGCCCTGTTGACCTGCGAACCCGTTCTGCCAAGTTGCCCCCGAGAGTAAGCTACCGTCGGATGTTGAGACCAAGCGCGCTGTAGCGCTTTGAATATTGTCATCGTATCCGCCCGCGCTCCGAACGATGAGGACCGTGTCTACACCGTTGCGAGCGAGTTCGGATAACCCGGATGCGGTAGTCATGTCGAATTCGTCGAGTCCAAGCCGCCCCATTAAGCGCTCAGTTGCTTCGGCTTCAATCACGCGAAAGCCGTAGGTTGACAATTCCAGCAGAACGGCATCGCCAAGAATTCCTGCGCCTGGTGCCAAGGCAATCGTTCCCGCCTCGCTTGGCGACACCGCTGCTGCGCCCGTACTGCGAACATTTGACGAGGCGCATGCACCTAACCCGAGCGCCAGCGCGGCAGTCATGATCACAACCAAATTTCTTAGCATGAGCCCACCTCCATTCTACGGTAAGACAAACTCAACCGCGAGCAGATTGCAAGGACATTGCCGCAACCTATTGCCCTTAAGCGCTCGGAAAACCGGGGAAAACCGGGGACACACACCTATTTCCCGCCCCCGCCCCCGGCGGGGACAACCCGGCGCGCAAACCTCCCCATCGTTCCATGCTGGAGGATCACGCGAGGCGATCGCAGGCTGTCAAGGACGACCGGGCTTTGCCCGGTCGCCGCACGGCGGCGGCCCGAAGGGCCGTCCTTGATAGCCTGCGACGCTTGCGAAAATGGCCCGGCAAGGAACAACGGGGAGGTTCGCAAGTATCATGCGAAAGCCCACGCTGGTCTCTGCCCGCAGACTTGGTGGGCCTTCGCAGTTGACCATGTTGCGGCAATAACCGGCACAAACACCCATTGACCGGCGATGACTACGCGAACCAGCGTCCCGAGCCTGAAACTGGTGTGTGTCCCTGGTTTTCGGTTTTCGCGCACCCCAAGCGTTTCCCCGGCGAAAGCCGGGGTCCAGTGGCGCCGGTGAATCCGGGCCCCGGCTTTCGCCGGGGAAGCGCGAGGTGGAGGCGGCGTTTCCCTTTCCCGGACACACAGCCATTGACCGGCGATGACGACGCGAACCAACGTCCCGAGCCGGAAATGGGTGTGTGTCCCCGGTTTTCGTCCGGTGCATCTGGGCCCCGGCCTTTGCCGGGGAAACGCGAGGTGGAGGCGGCGTTTCCCTTTCCCGGACACACCGGTCAGGCGGCGCCCTGCAGGGCTCCGGTGGGCCGGTCCGAGGCAAGCGCCTTGTGGATCTCGGCGAACAGGCGCGCGCGCTCGATGGGTTTGGGCACGTAGCCGTCCATCCCCGCCTCCAGGCAGCGCTGCTCATCGCCGCGCATGGCGTTGGCGGTCAGCGCCACGATGGGCACGCCGCGCGCCGGACCGGAGAGGGCGCGGATGCGCCGCGTCGCCTCGATCCCGTCCATGCCCGGCATGTGCACGTCCATCAGCACCAAATCATAGGCGCGGCTCTGGACGGCGGCCAGCGCCTGGGCGCCGTCGGCGGCGAGATCACAGCGCCAGCCGCGAAGCTTGAGAAAGCCGCTGATCACTTCCTGATTGATCTCATTGTCTTCGGCCACCAGGATGCGCGGGCTGTCCGCCGGCCCGGCGGCGGGCGCGGCCGGCCCGTCCGGCGCCGGGGCCGCGACTGCCGGAAGCGGCGCGTCCGCAGCGGGCCGCAGGGGCGCTTCAAGCCAGAAGGTCGAGCCCTTGCCCGGCGTGCTGTCAAAGCCGATGGAGCCGCCCATCAGATCGGCGAGCCGCTTGCAGATGGCCAGGCCCAGCCCGGTGCCGCCATACTGGCGCGATGTGGCGCTGTCGGCCTGGGTGAAGGCGGTGAACAGCCTGGGCTGGGCGTCCAGAGGCACGCCGCAGCCGGTATCCTCGACCTCCACCCGCAGGACCGTGAGCGCGGGTCCCACCGGGATGAGGCTCAGGCGCGCCTGCACGGTCCCGTCCTGCGTGAACTTGATGGCGTTGCCGATCAGATTGAAGAGGATCTGCTTGAGGCGCACCGGATCGCCGATCAGCCGCGTCCCGGTGGGGGCGGAGGCGGTGACGCTGAACGCCAGCCCTTTCTCCCGGGCGCGCGGGCGCCACAGGGCCTGGGTGGCCTCGACCAGTTCATCGAGATCGAAGGCGATCCGTTCGAGGTCAATCTTGCCGGCCTCGATCTTGGACAGGTCCAGCACGTCGTTCAAAAGCCGCAACAGCAGCTCGCCGGACGTCTGGATCGTCCGGGCCAGGCGCGCCTGCTCATTGTCCAGACCGCTTTCCTGAAGCAGCTGCGCCACGCCCAGCACGCCGTTGAGCGGCGTGCGGATTTCGTGGCTCATCGTGGCCAGGAACTCGCTCTTGGCCTGGTTTGCCGACAGCGCCTCGATGCGTGCCCGGCCCAGCTGCTGGGCCAGCGCCACAAGCTTGCGGTTGCGCTCCTCGCTTTCGGCCTGGAGCGTCTTCAGCAGCCCCACCCCGGTGCCGACGCCGGCATAGGCGCCGTCCCGGGTGATGACGAACCCGTCAAACAGCGCTGAATTGCGATCGGTCAGGATGTGGCGCGAGATGTCAGACACCAGCCGGTCGCTCTCGACCATCAGCGGGTTCCTGTCCATCAGGAAGGTGACGGGGCGCTTGCCGAACAGGGCGCGCCCGTGCGTGTCGGCCATACGCAGGAAGAAGGCGTTGCGCGCCACCAGCCCGATGGGCCGGCCCCCCTCCACAACAGCGCAAACCAGAAGGTCGGGATCTTCGGAAAACAGGTCATAGACATTGGACCCCGAGGTCAGGGGGTCAAGCTGCGGCGCGTCCTGCAGCAGCGAGCGAACCGTGCAGCTCATCGGTATTCATCCTGAAGTATGGGCGCGAACCGCCCGGTGACACACAGCCATTGGCACAGCCTTGATTGCGCAGGGGTTAAGCACGGCGCGGCTTCACAGAAACTTCACCGGACTGTCACGCCCGACGGCGTTGGGGAGGGGGCGGGGGCGGGCGCCGCGCCGGGTTGCCGGCCACGGGCATGCGCTCCGCTTGCCTGCTGCAGAATCGGGCAAGCCGGGGGGCATGCCGTGGGTACACACCCATTTTCCGCCCCGCCCCCGGCCCACACGACCCGGTGCTCAATCCTCCCCGTCATTCCATGCCGGAGGAAACCGCAAGGCGATCGCAGCCTGTCAAGGACGGCCGGGCCAAAGCCCGGTCGCCGCACGGCGGCGGCCCGCAGGGCCGTCCTTGACAGGCTGCGACGCCTGCGAAAATGGCCCGGCAAGGAAAGACGGGGAGGTGGGATCGCATTTTGCGAAAGCCCAAGCTGGTCTCTGCACGCGGACTTGGTGGGCCTTCGCTGCT
>WGNG01000022.1 GCA_016124675.1 Alphaproteobacteria bacterium | reverse complement strand
TCCGCCTGCCAGAACGCCGCTGCAACCGTCCGCCCCGATTGCGCCTTGCGGGCGCGATCCGGTATAGGCTGGCGCGATCCTTCCTTCCGGCTCGTCATACAAGGGAGCGCCCCCGCTCATGGCCGCGTATCAATACGTCTACCACATGGACAAGCTGTCCAAGACCTATCCGGGCGGCAAGCCTGTGTTCACCGGCATTTCGCTGCACTTCCTGCCCGACGCCAAGATCGGCGTGGTGGGCACGAACGGGTCGGGCAAATCGACCCTCCTGCGCATCATGGCCGGCCAGGACACCGATTTCGCCGGCGAGGCCTGGGCCGAAAAGGGCGTGCGCGTGGGCTATCTGGCCCAGGAGCCCAAGCTCGACGAGGCCAAGACCGTCTGGGAGAATGTGATCGAGGGTTCGGAAGACAAGCGGATTTTCGACGCCTACAACGCCATCGCCATGCGGCTCGCCGAGGAGTATTCCGACGAGCTGATGGAGGAGATGAACGCCCTTCAGGAAGAGGTGGACGCGCGCGACGCCTGGGACGTGGATTCCAAGATCGAAATGGCGATGGAGGCCCTGCGCTGCCCGCCGGGTGAGGCGTCGGTGACCAATCTGTCCGGCGGCGAGCGCCGGCGCGTGGCGATCTGCAAGCTCTTGCTGTCCAAGCCCGACATGCTCCTGCTCGACGAGCCGACCAACCATCTCGACGCTGAAAGCGTGGCCTGGCTCCAGCACCATCTGGAGAACTATCCCGGCGCGGTGCTGATCGTCACCCACGACCGCTATTTCCTGGACGCCATCACCACCTGGACGCTGGAGCTCGACCGCGGTCAGGGCATCCCCTATGAGGGCGGCTATACGCGCTGGCTGGAGCAGAAATCCAAGCGCCTGGCCCAGGAATCGCGCGAGGAGAGCGCCAAGCAGCGCGCGCTCAGCCGCGAGCTGGAATGGATCCGGGCCAGCCCGAAAGCCCGCCAGGCCAAATCCAAGGCGCGTATCAAGTCCTATGAGGAAATGCGCGACCAGGCCGAGCGCGACAAGGTCTCAACCGCCATCATCCGCATCCCGCCGGGCCCGCGCCTGGGCGGCAATGTGGTGGCGTTTGAAAACGTGTCCAAAGGCTTTGAGGACAAGCTGCTGATCAAGGATCTGACGTTCAAGCTGCCGCCGGGCGGCGTGGTGGGCGTGATCGGTCCCAACGGCGCGGGCAAGACCACGCTGTTCAAGATGATCATCGGCGAGGAGACGCCCGATAGCGGCTCGGTCACGCTGGGCGAGACGGTCAAGCCTGGCTATGTCAACCAGAGCCGCGACGCGCTCGATCCGAAAAAGAATGTCTGGGAAGAGATTTCCGGCGGCAATGACATGCTCGATCTGGGCGGGCGCGAAGTCGCGAGCCGCGCCTATGTCGGCGCGTTCAACTTCAAGGGCGGCGACCAGCAGAAGAAGGTGGGCGTGCTCTCGGGCGGTGAACGCAACCGGGTGCATCTGGCCAAGATGCTGAAAGAAGGCGGCAATCTCCTGCTGCTCGACGAACCGACCAACGATCTCGACGTGGAGACGCTGTCGGCGCTGGAAGTGGCGCTGGAGGATTTCCCGGGCTGCGCGGTGGTGATCTCCCACGACCGCTTCTTCCTCGACCGCATCGCCACCCACATTCTCGCCTTCGAAGGCGACAGCCATGTGGAATGGTTCGAAGGCGCCTTCTCCGACTATCTCGAGGACAAGAAGCGCCGTCTCGGCACGGACTCGCTGGTGCCGAGCCGCGTGAAGTTCCAGAAGTTCGGGCGGTAGGGGGCGGTCTGCCTTCCCGACCCGCAGGGAGCCAAGGGGGCCGCAGATGTCTGTCTCTCCGCGCTTGCGGGGGGTGGGCCAGAGCATCTGACTGAACCGCGCCGGTTCATCGCGGCTTGAGGACGGGCGGCCCGCAGGGCCGTCCCTGACAGCCTGCGATCACCTTGCGGGATCTTCCAGCCTGGAGCGATGGGGAGACTTGACCGCAAAGGGCCCTTCACGCCTTGGCAAGCCAAGGGGGTTGACCCGGGGCCGAGTGCGGTTGCCCTTCCCGCAAGCGGGGCAGATGAAGGGCCCGCCGGAGCCCTGAACCGAAGCGCTAATCGCGCCCCGCCCGGGCTGCGTCGATCTCCTCGCGGCGCTGGGCAAGCCAGATATCACGCAGGGTGACATAAGGATCGCCGGCCACCGGGCCGCCCGGCTCGCCCTCGCCCGCCATCTGCCGGAAACTGTCCTCCAGCTCCAGGCGGATCTCGCCGACGCGCAAGACGCGTTCGGTCCAGCGCACGGCGTCTGACGGTTCGTTCGTGCTCCAGTTGAACGGATGGGCGTAGCGGTCAGCAAAGCGCCCGCCCGTGTCGCGCACATTGGACGGGCCGAGGAAAGGCAGGACGAGATACGGGCCCTCGCCCACGCCCCACACGCCCAGGGTCTGGCCGAAATCAGCGTCGTGGCGCGGCGCGCCTTCGCGGCCGGCCACATCGAACAGGCCGCCGAGGCCCACCGTGGTGTTGGCGGCGAAGCGGAAAGCGGTATCGGCGGCCGGACCGGGCTCACCCTGCAGGATCAGATTGGCGAAAATCACAGGCTCGCGCAGGTTTCGCAGCACATTGCCGACGCCCGCGCGCACCGGGCCGGGCGTGTACTCGCCATAGGCGCGGGCGGCGGGGCCGATGACGGCGCGATCAGCGGCGGCATTGAAGCCCAGGACGGCGCGATTGACTGGCTCGAACGGGTCATTCACCGCGTCCGGCGCGCTCGCGCAGGCAGTGAGGCTCAATGCGGCGGCGAGGACGGACAGGATGGCGGACAAGGCAGGGCGCATGACGTCTCCGGGTCGAAACAGCGAGGCTGTTACTGGATCATATCGCGCCCGTGTCAACCGCGCGCGGCCGGTCCGCACATGTGGACGCGCATGCGCGAAGGGGCCGTTGAACCTTTTCGGATAATCGCATAAAGATATCTTTATATCGTCCGGCGCGCGCCGGGGGTTTGACCGGAGCCGTTCATGTCTGCCAAAGCCGTTGAAAATTCAGCGACGCCCCGCGTCTCGTTTGAATTCTTCCCGCCCAAGACGGAAGACATGGAAACGCGTCTGTGGGAGTCCATCGCGCGGCTGGAGCCGCTGGGCCCGGCCTTTGTCTCGGTGACCTATGGCGCGGGCGGTTCGACGCGCGAGCGCACCCACCGCACGGTCAAGCGCATCGTGGACGAGACCGGACTGGCGCCGGCGGCGCACCTGACCTGCGTGTCCGCCACCAAGGCCGAGATTGACGATGTCATCCGCAGCTACTGGGATGCCGGCGTGCGCCATATCGTGTCGCTGCGCGGCGACCCGCCCGAGGGCATAGGCGAGCGCTACACGCCCTTCCCGGGCGGGTATGAGAATGCGGCTGATCTCAGCGCGGGCATCCGCGCCATTGGCGATTTCGAGATTTCCGTGGGCTGCTACCCGGAAAAGCACCCCGAGAGCGCCAGCCTGCAGGCCGATATCGATCACCTGAAACGCAAGATCGACAATGGTGCGACGCGCGCGATCAGCCAGTTCTTCTTCGATGCCGACGTGTTCCTGGGTTATGTCGAGACGGTGCGCGCGGCGGGGATCACCATTCCCATCGTGCCCGGCATCATGCTGCAGCCCAATTTCAAGGGCCTCAAACGCATGGCGAAGCTCTGCGGCGCCTCGATCCCGGACCGCCTCGACCGCGTGTTCGACGGCATGGACGAGGACGAGAAGACCCGCGAGCTGGTCACCGCCCATATCGCCGCTGATCTGTGCCATGCGCTGAAAGCCGGCGGCGTTGACCAGTTCCATTTCTACACGCTCAACCGCGCCGAGCTGGCGCTCGCGACCTGCGCGCTCCTGGGCGTCAAACCTGAACCTGCGAAGGCGGCCTGACCTGATGACACGCAAAGACCGCATCAAGGCGCTGGAAGAACTTGGACGCGACCGCATTCTGGTGCTCGACGGCGCCATGGGCACGATGATCCAGCGCCTCAAACTCACCGAGGAAGACTATCGCGGCGAGCGCTTCGCCGACTGGAAAAGCCCGGTGCAGGGCAATAATGATCTGCTCAATCTGAGCCGGCCTGACGCGATCCGCGAGATTCACTCCGCGTATTTCGCCGCCGGCTCGGACATGGTGGAAACCAATACGTTTTCGGCCACCACCATCGCCCAGGCCGATTACCACATGGAGGCGCTGGCCGCCGAGATCGCCAGCGAGGGCGCGCGCCTGGCGCGTGAGGCCGCTGATGCGGCGGAGGCCGAGACCGGCTCGCCCAAGGCGGTTCTGGGCGCCATCGGGCCGACCAACCGCACCCTGTCTTTGTCGCCCGACGTGGAAGACCCGGGCTATCGCGCCGTGACGTTTGACGAGGTGCGCGCGGCCTATGCCGAGCAGGCCGAGGCCATGGCGCCGTATGTCGATTTCTTCCTGATCGAGACGATTTTCGACACCCTCAACGCCAAGGCGGCGATCAAGGCGCTGCTGGACCTGCGCGCCGAGGGCAAGGTGGACCCGGGCATCGAGATCATGCTCTCGGGCACCATTACCGATGCGTCGGGCCGCACCCTGTCGGGCCAGACGACGGAAGCGTTTTACAACTCGGTGCGCCATGCCCGGCCCTGGGCCATCGGGCTCAACTGCGCGCTCGGCGCCGATCAGCTGCGCCCCTATGTGGCCGAGATGAACCGGATCGCGGAGACGCGCGTGCTGGCCTATCCCAATGCCGGCCTGCCCAACGCCTTCGGCGAATATGACGAGACGCCCGAAGAGACCGCCAGCTTCATCGGCGACTGGGCGCAATCGGGTCTGGTGAACATTGTCGGCGGCTGCTGCGGCACCACACCGGACCATATCGCCCGCATCGCCAGGGCTGCCTTTGCCGGGCGCCCCCGCGAGATCGCCAAACGCCCGCCGGCCATGCGCCTGTCGGGCCTTGAACCGTTTGAACTGGCATGATGGGCGAGAACCCCCATAGGCCCCCCTTGGGTCACAGCGGCAACACCAGCGCGTCTGGCCTGGAGCCTGCGTCGCCCGCAGAGCAGTCGGCGGCTTGGGCAGCGTTCATGGCCTTGCGCTCGGCTGGTTGGCGTTTTGATAGGGGCCTTGCTGGGGACCGTGCCGCATTGCGTGAGCGGGGAAACATCTGATGGGGATGTTCGAAGCCAATCCCAATCCCCAAGTCTACGGCGCAGCGCTGTCTGCACGCGCCGAAACTGCCCTTCGCAAACTGGAAAACCGGACACAATGACCGAGAAATCCCCCTCCCGCGCGGTGTTCGTCAATGTGGGCGAGCGCACCAACGTCACCGGATCGGCGAAGTTCCGCAATCTGATCCGCGACGGCGACTACGCCGCCGCGCTGGATGTGGCCCGTCAGCAGGTGGAGAGCGGCGCGCAGATCATTGACGTCAACATGGATGAGGGTCTGCTCGACTCAAAGAAGGCCATGGTCACCTTCCTCAATCTGATCGCGGCCGAGCCCGATATCGCGCGTGTGCCGCTGATGATCGACAGCTCCAAATGGGAGGTGATCGAGGCGGGCCTGAAATGCGTGCAGGGCAAGGCCATCGTCAATTCCATCAGCCTGAAGGAAGGCGAGGCGCAGTTCCTGGAGCAGGCGCGGGCGTGTCTGGCCTATGGCGCCGCCGTGGTGGTCATGGCGTTCGACGAGGGCGGCCAGGCCGAGACGGCGCAGCACAAGTTCGATATCTGCAAGCGGGCCTATGACCTGCTGGTCGGCACGGTCGGGTTTGATCCCAACGATATCATTTTCGATCCGAACATCTTCGCCGTCGCCACCGGGATTGAAGAGCATAACGACTATGCCGTCGCCTTCATCGAGGCGACCAAGCGCATTCGCGACGAACTGCCCGGCGCCCATGTGTCGGGCGGCGTCTCGAACATCTCCTTCAGCTTCCGCGGCAATGAGCCGGTGCGCCGGGCCATGCACTCGGTCTTCCTCTATCACGCCATCAAGGCGGGCATGGATATGGGGATCGTCAATGCCGGCCAGCTCGACATCTATGACGAGATCGATCCGGAGCTGCGCGAACTGGCCGAGGACGTAATCCTCAACCGCCGCGAGGATTCCACCGAACGCCTCCTGCAGGCCGCCGACCGCTTCAAGGGCGATGGCGTGGTGGCCAAGAAGGAAGACGCGGAATGGCGGGCGCGCCCGGTGGCCGAACGGCTGAAGCACGCCCTCGTGAAGGGCATTGACGAGTTTGTGGTGGAGGACACTGAAGAGGCGCGCCAGCAGTTCGACCGGCCGCTGCACGTCATCGAAGGCCCGCTGATGGACGGGATGAACGTGGTCGGCGATCTGTTCGGCGAGGGCAAGATGTTCCTGCCCCAGGTGGTGAAATCGGCGCGCGTGATGAAGAAGGCCGTGGCCCATCTGATCCCGTACATGGAGGCCGAACGCGCCGCCAGCGGCGAGCAGAAGCAGTCAGCCGGGCGCGTGGTGATGGCCACGGTGAAGGGCGATGTCCACGATATCGGCAAGAATATTGTCGGCGTGGTGCTGCAGTGCAACGGCTATGACGTCATCGATCTGGGCGTGATGGTGCCGGCGGAGAAAATCCTGGAAACCGCGCGCAAGGAGAACGCCCACATCATTGGTCTGTCCGGCCTCATCACGCCCTCGCTGGACGAAATGGTGCATGTGGCCGCCGAGATGCAGCGCCTCGGCCTGGACCTGCCGCTGATGATCGGCGGCGCCACCACCAGCCCGGCGCACACGGCGGTGAAGATCGAGCCGGCTTATTCACGCGCGCCCGTGGTCCATGTCCATGACGCCAGCCGCGCGGTGGGCGTGGTGTCGCGCCTGATGTCGCCCGATCAGCGCGGTCCGTACTGGGAGGATTTGAAAGCCGCCCACGAACAGACCCGCATCACCCGCGCCCGCACGCAAGCCAGCCGCGACCGGGTGGCGCTGAAGGACGCCCGCGACAAGGCATTTGATGCGGATGCGAACGATTATGCGCCCGTGGCGCCGAAACAGCCGGGCCTGACCACCATCGACGATGTGCGGCTGGCCGATCTGGCTCCCTATATCGACTGGACGCCCTTCTTCATGGCGTGGGACATCAAGGGCGTGTACCCGAAAATCCTCGACGACCCCAAGCGTGGCGAGGCCGCGCGGGCCCTTTACGCCGACGCGCAGGCCATGCTGAAAACAATGATCGCCGAAGACTGGCTAAGCCCGCGCGGCGTTGTGGGCCTGTGGCCGGCCCGGCGCGAGGGCGATGACGTGATCGTCTACACCGATGAGAGCCGCAAGACCGAGGCCGGGCGTTTTCATGGCTTGCGCCAGCAGCTGCGCAAGGAAGGCGACAAGCCGCATTACAATATCTGCGACTTCATCAGCGCCACCAGGCCGGACTGGATCGGCGGCTTCGCCGTCACGGCGGGTTCCGCCGAGGGCGAGATCGCGGAGCGTTTCCGCACTGCCAATGACGATTATTCGGAGATCCTGTTCAAGGCGCTGGCCGACCGTTTCGCCGAGGCCTTCGCCGAATATCTGCACGCCCGCGTGCGCCGGGAGATCTGGGGCTATGCGCCCGATGAGGCGCTGAGTACGGACGAGCTGATCGCGGAGACCTATCAGGGCATCCGCCCGGCGCCGGGCTATCCCGCCCAGCCCGACCACACCGAGAAGGACGCCCTGTTCCGCTTGCTGGAAGCCCCGCAGCGCACCGGTATCGAGCTCACCGAAAGCCGGGCGATGAACCCGGCGGCCTCGGTCTCGGGCCTGTATCTGGCGCACCCCGACAGCGTCTACTTCGCCGTCGGGCGCATCGCGCTCGACCAGGTGGAGGATTATGCCCGGCGCAAGGGCTGGACGATCGAAGAGGCGGAAAAGGCGCTGGCGCCGATCCTCGGCTATGACCCGGACGCGCCCGCAGCGGCTGCGGCGGAGTAGGGGGCTTACGCCCGCTCGCCCCAGCCGCCCCCGCCCGGGGTTTCGATCTCCAGAATATCGCCCGCTTCCACGTCGACGCGGAACAGGGCGGGCAGGGTTTCGACCGGTCCGCCCTTGCGGATCAGGCGCTGGGCGCCGGGCAGGGCCGCTTCGCCGCCCTTGAGGCCTGGCGGGGCGACGCTGCGCCGGCCTGACAGGAGCGCCGCCTCCATGGGTTCGAGGAACTGGATGCGGCGCACCGTGCCGTCGCCGCCGCGCCAGCGTCCCGCGCCGCCCGATCCGGGGCGCAGGCGGTGGGCCAGGATGCGCACCGGATAGCGCAATTCCAGCACTTCCGGGTCGGTCATGCGTGAATTCGTCATGTGGGTGTGCACGCCCGACGCGCCGTCAAACCCGTGGCCATCGCTCAGCACGCCGGCGCCGGCGCCGCCGCAGATCGTCTCGTAATACTGGCGCCGGTCATCGCCGAAGGTGAGATTGTTCATGGTGCCCTGGCTGGGCGCCAGGCGGCCCGTGGCGGCGAACAGCGCATCCACGATCAGCTGGCTGGTTTCCACATTGCCTGCGACGACAGCGGCCGGCGGCTGCGGCGCGATCAGGCTGCCTTCCGGGATGATCAGGCGGACAGGTTTCAGGCAGCCTTCATTGAGCGGGATCACGTCCTGGACCAGGCAGCGCAGCACATAGAGTACGGCGGCGCGCGCCACCGCGCCGGGGGCGTTGAAATTATCGCTCAGCTGGGCGCTGGTTCCGGTGAAATCAATCACCGCCTCGCGCAGCCCGCGGTCAACGCGGATCGCCACGCGGATCACGCCGCCGCCATCCATGTGCATTTCCGCTTCGCCATCCTCCAGCGCGCCGATGACCCGGCGCACGGCGCGCTCGGCATTGTCCTGCACATGGCCCATATAGGCGCGCACCTTGGCCACGCCCTCGCGCGCGACCATGCCGGTGAGCGCCCGCCCGCCGGCGGCGCAGGCGGCGAGCTGGGCCTTGAGATCGGCGATATTCTGATCGGGATTGCGGGCGGGATACCGTCCAGCCCGCAGCGCGGCGCGCACCGCCTCGGTGTCAAACCGGCCGTACTTGAGGATGCGCACCGCGTCCATCACCACGCCCTCGTCCTCGATCGTGCGGGAAAACGGCGGCATGGAGCCCGGCGCGATCCCCCCCACATCGGCGTGATGGCCGCGTGCGGCCACGAAGAACAGGCGCGTCCCGTCGCGGTCGCACACAGGCTGGATCACCGTGATATCCGGCAGATGCGTGCCGCCATTCCACGGCGCGTTGAGGGCGATGGCGTCGCGCGGACCCAGATCGGGATGGGCGTCCAGCGCGGCGCGCACGCTGGCTGACATGGAGCCCAGATGCACCGGCATGTGAGGCGCATTGGCGACAAGCCCGCCGTTTGCGTCGAACACGGCGCAGGAAAAATCCAGCCTTTCCTTGATGTTGACCGAGTGGGCGGTGCGTTCGAGCACAGCGCCCATCTGCTCGGCCACCGCCATGAAGCGCCGGTTGAACAGCTCCAGCGTCACCGGGTCGGCTTGCGTCGTGTCATCATCGGGCCGGGCCGCAGCGTCCGCGTCCGCCTGCCGGGTCAGCACCAGCATGCCGTCCGGGCTGCGCGCGGCGCCCCAGCCGGGATCGACGAAAATGGTCTGGTGATCATCCACGATCAGGGCGGGTCCGGTGACCGCGTGACCGGGCGCGATGTCACCGAGGCGGAATACCGGCGTGACATGGCGCTGTCCGGCGCTGTGTGTCTCCACTTCGCCCGCCGGGGACAACGGTGCGCCCGCCGGCGCCAGCCCGGCCGCCTGCGCCCCCGCGCCCGGCGGCGCGCCTTCGGCCGCTGCGGCGGCGGATTCCAGGATCAGAGCCGCGCCATCCTCCGGCGCAAAGCCGAACAGGCGCCGGTGCGCCTCGCCAAAGGCGGCGCGCACCGCGGCCTCATCGCCCGCCGGCACAGCGATCGCGGTGTCAGAGCCGGCGGCGCGCAGGCGCAATTCAGTTCGTATGTGAATATTATCGCCGCCCTGTTCGGCGACGCTGGCGCGCGCCTCATGGGACAGCGCATTGAGCTGGTCCTGTGCAGCCGTCAGGCCGGCCGCATCGAACGCCCGCTCCAGTCCTGCCTCGTGCAAGGCTCGGATGGGGGCAAGGCCGATGCCATAGGCCGAGAGCAAACCCGCCTGGGGGTGGATCAGCGCGGTGGTCATGCCCAGCGCGTCGGCCACCTGGCAGGCGTGCTGACCGCCCGCGCCACCGAACGCGTTGAGCGCGTAGCCGCGCGGGTCTACGCCTTCGGCGGTGGTGATCTGGCGGATGGCGCCGGCCATCGCCTCCACCGCCACAGCGAGGAATCCCTCCGCAGCGTCTTCGGGGCTGGGCAGGCCCATGGCGTCAGCGAGTTTGGAGAGGGCGGCGCGGGATGCGCCTGCATCCAGGCCCTGATCCTGACCAGGGCCGAACAGGCGCGGGAACCAGTCGGGCTGGATGCGGCCGAGCACCAGATTGGCGTCGGTCACCGCCGCCGGCCCGCCGCGCCCATAGCAGGCCGGTCCCGGATCCGCCCCGGCGCTGTGCGGCCCGACGCGGGCGCGCTCGCCATCAAAGCTGAGGATTGATCCGCCGCCCGCCGCCACGGTGTGCACCGCCAGCATCGGCGCGCGCAGCACGCGGCCATCGAGGCGCGCAAGGTCGGTGCGTGCATGATCGCCGCCATCATGGCGCGACACGTCGGTGGAGGTGCCGCCCATGTCAAACCCGATGACCTTCTCGAACCCTGCGGCCTTTGCCGTCGCTGCCATGCCCACCACGCCGCCGGCCGGGCCGGACAGCACGGCGTTGCGGGCGGCAAACATATTCGCATCCGAAAGACCGCCGCCCGACTGCATGAAATAGAGCGGCGCGCCGTCAAGGCCCCTGGCCACGCGGGCGACGTAGTCTTGCAGGACGGGCTGGAGATAGGCGTCGATCACGGCGGTGGAGGCGCGCGGGATCAGGCGGATCAGCGGGC
Source organism: Alphaproteobacteria bacterium (assembly GCA_016124675.1). GTDB lineage: Bacteria > Pseudomonadota > Alphaproteobacteria > Caulobacterales > Maricaulaceae > Oceanicaulis. The sequence continues at coordinate 72,306 of WGNG01000022.1, read as the reverse complement.
TGGCTTCGCTGGACAGGGTGACATGCTCAAATCCGGCCTCGCGGGCGAGCTGGGCGAGGCGCTGCTCCTGTTCATTGTTCGCATACGAATTGATCAGCGCGATGGCCACGGACTGAAAGCCTTCGGCGCGGGCCGCCGCCAGCGCGATGCGCGCAGCGTCCTCGTCCAGCGCGTCCACAACCGGCCCGCCGGGCGCCACGCGTGCGGCGATACCGCACACCCGCGCCGCCAGCGGAGCGGGCCGGTCAATGCGCAGGGCGAAAATGTCCGGCCGTGTCTGGTCGGCGATGGTCAGGGCGTCTTCAAAGCCTTGCGTGACCAGAAACAGGGTGCGCGCGCCCTTGAGTTCCAAAAGCGCGTTGGTGGCCACTGTGGTGCCCATCTTCACCGCCGACAGGGCGCCCGCCGGGATCGGCGCATCAGGGGCCAGGCCCAGCGCCCGGCGCACGCCGGCGCTGGCGGCGTCCTCATAGGCGGGTGACCGCGACAGGAGCTTGAACGCCTCGAGGCGCCCGTCGCCATGACGCGCGAGAATGTCGGTGAACGTGCCGCCCCGGTCGATCCAGATCTCCAGAGCCTTGGTCACGCGCATCTCCTGCAGCCGCTAAGGGAAGGGGTTATGCAGCACAGCGCAGGCGCCCCCGCAAGGGCGGGAGCGTCCCGACCGGCTTGACGCGCCCGTCCCCGGACGTCAATCAGGATGGCCGCGCCGCCATCGCGCAGTTGTCTGAGACCTCAAGGGGGCCCGCCATGTCGTTCTGGCGCAAGCTCGCCGCCCTCCTGACCGGATCGAACGATCCGTTCGATTGCGCCGACGAGGACTGCCCGCCAGGCCGGCGGGTGGATGACGCCGAGTTCGCCATGGCCCTTATCGGGCTCGGCGCCAAGATGGCCAAGGCCGATGGCGAGGTGAGCCGTCAGGAGGTGGCCGCCTTCGCCCAGGTCTTTCGCGCCCCGCCGGGGTTCGAGGCGCCGCTGGCGCGCGCCTTTGATCTGGCCAAGCAGACCACGCTTGGCTTTGACGGCTATGCCCGAAGGCTCGCCAAACGCTTCCGTCATCACCCGGCCGTGCTGGAGGATGTGCTGGACGGATTATTCCATATCGCCAAGGCCGACGGGCGGGTGACGGCTGATGAAGAGGCGTATCTGGAGTCTGTGGCGGAGATTTTCGGTTTCGACGCGCAAGGGTTCGAACGTATCAAATTCACTCATATCGCCGCGCCGGACGATGACCCTTACGTGATTCTGGGCGTCAGCCGTGCCGCCAGCGACGCGGACATCAAGGCGGCCTATCGCGCCATCGCCTCGCAGAACCATCCCGACCGGCTGATCGCGCGCGGCGCCCCGGCGGAGATGCAGCGCATCGCCGGGGAGAAGATGGCGGTGATCAACGCGGCCTACAGCGCCGTCATGCAGGCCCGCAGCGTGCGCCCGAAAAGGCTGGAGGCGCAGACGGGGTGAGGGCGGACGCCAGATCGCGGCTGCCCCTGACAGGAAACCGTGGCAGGCGCGCGCGCTGCCTTTTATGGCGAGTTTGTAAGGCGCCAGTCATTGACGCGGGGCATGGAAACCCCAACTTTGTGGAGGTCGCGCGTTCGCGCGCGCAGCATGCGTTCCGCTTTTCCGGCGCAGGAGCCCGACCATGACCCAGACCGAAGCGTTCAACAGCCATGGCCTGATGGCCGCCACCCGCGCCGTGCTGGCTGCGCTTCTGGCTGGCGCCGTGATCGCTCTGGGCGTCATTCTCGCGGCGTTCCTCACCATGGCGGCGCTGGCTGTGGCGGCAGTGTCGCTGGCTGGCGCGGGCGCCTGGTGGCTCTACGCCAAGGTGCGCGGCCGCCGCCCGGCCCGGCGCGACCCCCAGGTGCTTGAAGCCCATCGCGGCCCCCATGGCTGGACGGTGGACGGCGATCAGCCCACCAAGAGCGCCTGACCGCTCTTGTAAGGCTGGCTGACGGTGCGCCGCGCCCCTGGTTTCACAATACCATGACGCATCCGCTCACGCGTCCTTGCCGCCGGGCGTGCGCTTCGATAGAGCCACGCCATGAGCCTTCGCCATTTTGCCCTCCTGTTCGTCATCTGCCTGGTCTGGGGCGTCAATTTCGTGGTGGCGAAATGGTCGCTGTCCGGCACGCCGGTGATTGTCGAAGGATTTGAGGGCGCGCCGCCGCTGTTCTTCGCCTTCCTGCGCTTTGCGCTCCTATATGCGATCCTTGCGCCCTGGCTCCTGCCCGTGCCGCGCCCCTTTGGCCCGGTGATTGGCGCAGCGCTGACCATGGGCGCGGTGCAGTTTGCGCTCCTGTTCATCGGCCTGCGCTATGCGACGCCCTCAGCCATCGCCATCGTGGTGCAATTGTCCGTGCCGTTCACGACGGTGCTGTCGGTGTTGTTCCTGTCAGAGCGCGTGGGATGGATCCGCGCGTCCGGCATGGCCATTGCGTTCGCCGGGGCGGCGCTGGTGGTGTTCAAGCCGGCCGAGTTCTCCTTCACCATCGGGCTCTGGGCCGGGGTGGGCGCGGCCATGGCGGCGGCGGCCGGCGCCATCTTCATCAAGCGCACGCCCGCCCCGGCGTTGCAGCTGCAGGCCTGGATCGGGCTGATCTCGTTCCCGCCGCTGGCGCTGTTGTCGCTCCTGACCGAGCGCGACCAGATCAGTTCAACGCTGGCGGGCGGCTGGCCCTTCCTGGCTACGCTGGTCTTCACCGTGGTGCTGGTCAATGTGTTCGGCCACGGCGCCTTCTACTGGCTCCTGCGCCGCTATGACGCCTCGCTGATCGCGCCCCTGACCCTGATGGCCCCGCTGATCGGGGTGATCAGCGGGGTGGCGCTCTTGGGCGACGCCGTGACCTGGCAGCTCGTCACAGGCGGCTTGATGGCGCTGGCCGGTGTTGGCATCGTAGCGGCGCGCCGTTCGCGCACGGCGCCTGTGGAGACGGTTTTGAGAAAGCCGCGATGAGCCTGACGCCTGTTGACGCGCCCTCCCCGAATTTCAATGCGCGCACCCAGCCGGTCTCGATCCTGGTGCTGCACTATACCGGGATGGAGAGCGGACCGGCGGCGCTGGAGCGGCTGCGTGATCGCGACGCGAAAGTCAGTTCGCACTACCTGGTCGAGGAGGACGGGCGCATCTTCGCCCTGGTGGCCGAGGAGCAGCGCGCCTGGCATGCCGGCCGGGGCGCCTGGCGGGGCTGGCCGGATATCAACGATGTCTCGGTCGGCATCGAGATCGTCAATGGCGGGCATGAGTTCGGCTTGCCTGACTTTCCGGACGTCCAGATCGAGGCGGTGATCGCCCTGTCGCGCGAGATCATGGAGCGCCACGCCATCGCGCCGCGCAATGTCATTGGTCATTCCGACATGGCGCCAGGCCGCAAGAGCGATCCGGGCGAGAAATTTCCCTGGCCGCGCCTCGCCCAGGCCGGGATCGGCCTCTGGCCGGACGCGCCGGGACCGGCGGTGGAGGCTGCAGATGCGCTGTGGGCGCTGGCGGCCATCGGCTATCCGGTTCAGCATGACACGCTGGAGAATGTGGTGCGGGCCTTCCAGCGCCGCTACCGGCCAGGCCTGATCGACGGACGCCTTGATGAGGAGACACTGGGCCTCATTGGCGCGGTCAGGGCGCTCGCCGCTTGACGGGGCCTGCGCAAACCCCGACTTAAGGCCGGTGTCAGGCGGCCGGGCGGTCGCTTCCGTCCAGTGGCGAAAGCCGGGCGGGAGAGGAAAGTCCGGGCTCCATGGAGGCAAGGCGCCGGGGAAAGCCCGGCGGGCCGGGCGACCGGTTCAGGGACAGCGCCGCAGAAATCAGACCGCCAGACCGGGCTTCGGCTTCGTCTGGCAAGGGTGAAACGGTGGGGTAAGAGCCCACCGCCCCGACCGCAAGGAAGGGGGCACGGCAAGCCCCGCCTGGAGCAAGACCGAATAGGGACGGGCGTTCCGGCTTGCCGGAACAGGCGCGCCTTCACGCCGCCGTCCGGGTAGGTCGCTTGAGGCGGCGCGCAAGCGCCGTCCCAGAGGAATGGCCGCCGCGTTCTTTCCGTTCCGGAAAGAGCGGCACAGAACCCGGCTTACAGGCCGCCTGACACGCTTCTTCCAGCTTAAGGCTCAGCCATCCCGATTGAGGCGCGGGTCGAGGGTGAAAGCTTCCTGTGCGACCTCGTCGAACAAACCCTCGCGGTCCCCGGCGCGGATCACAGCGTTCCAGCTGTGGCGCGAGACCGCGCTGGGCACGATCAGCACATCATGAGTTTCCAGCACGCTGTCGCCGAAGGCCTGTTGCGCCTGGGAGGGAATGCCCGGCTTCAGCCAGTCCGGGTCCGGCCAGTGACGCTCATCGGCGATGCAGATCGCCAGGCCGGATTTGAGCCGGGCGCGGGTCAGTACGTGGGGCAGGGCGGCCAGGACCGGAAAGGTCTTGTGCGCGGCGACTTCCAGGATGGCGGCGGCGGGATCGACGCAGGCGTAGATCACGCGCCGGCCCGGATTATTCCAGCGGCCGCCGGCGATGGCGCTGCCCGCGCCGGTATGCCAGCCGGGCGCATGCTCGGCCTTGTCCAGGCGCCAGACATGCAGGCCCAGCCCCGGGACAATCAGGGGCTCAAGCCGTTTCACGTATAGACGCCGTAATCGATCCGGGTCAGCGCCTGACGCACCAGTTCCTGCCCGGCGGGGGTTTCCAGCAAGGTGATCGGCGTGCGCCCGTCCAGCGCCAGGGCGGGCTGGCGGAACCAGCTCAGCGCCGCCTCGTGCGACCCGAAGGTTTCTGCCGCCTGGGCCAGCAGGCTGGCGAACATCCAGATGCGGTTGCTCAGGTCTGCGCCCAAAGGTGCGTCGCGCTGCTTCCAGCGCTGATAGGTGCGCCGGGAGATGCCGAGCGCGGACTTCAGCACCACATCCTCGTCCAGCCGCACCTCTCCGCCATGGGCGGTGTGGTCCATGACCCGGTCCAGCGCTGCGATCGGCAGTCCGTGGCGCAGGAGGTCGTGAGCCTCCAGCCGCGTGCTCACGCGCTGGCGCAGCGTCGCCGGTCCGCCCAGCAGCGAGGCGGCGCTTTCGACCAGGCGCTCCTCGGGCAGATTCAGCTCCGCGACCATGGCGAACTCCGTTACGACAGACGTCGCTGACAGGATGCCAAATGGCGCGATAGCGCGCAAGTGCGCCCGCCGAGCGCATGCGCGCGCCGGATGCGTTAACCTGTTCTTTCTCTGTTCTTGGAGTGGGCGTGTCCGCATGGCCTGCTTGACTGTTACGCACAAGCAAAACCCGTCGTATGGACGGGTTTACGCATTGTGTCCCATGGCATCCCATGTTATCCCATCCTTAACCACGCATTTCGGGGGCGTGGTTCATCGGGGATGCCAGAACGGCCATGTTCGTTTCGACGACCACGAACGCGATTGACGCCAAGGGACGGGTCTCCGTCCCGGCTGATTTCCGCGCGAGTGTGGCGGCTGAGGGTTTCAACGGCGTTTATGTCTGGCGCTCGTTCAACGGCCCATTCCTGGAAGGGGGCGGCCAGCGCCTCCTGGAGGATTACGCCGAGGCGATCGAGGAGATGGACCCCTATGACGACGCGCGCACCGCGTTTGAACGGGTCATTTTCGGCGGCGCGCGGGCGCTGGCGTTTGAGTCCACCGGCCGGGTGTCGCTGCCGCGCGACCTGATCGAGCATGCGGGGCTGACGTCCAGCGCGGTGTTCATCGGGATGGGGCGCCGTTTCGAGATCTGGGATCCCAAGGCCCATGCCGAGCAGGCGGGCAAGGATCTCGACTATGCGCGCGAGCACAAGGGCGCCCTGCGCCGTCCGCGCCGGCGCGGGGAGGGGGCATGAGCCGCGCGCCTCACACCCCCGTCATGCTGGACGAAGTGCTGCATGCGCTCCTCCCGCGCGATGGCGGGCTGTACATCGACGGCACGTTCGGGGCGGGCGGCTATACCCGCGCCATTATGGGCGAGGCCGGCTGCCGGGTGCTGGGCATCGACCGCGATCCCACCGTGCGCGACTGCGCGCACCTGCTGCAATCGGCCTCAGGCGGCCGCTTTGCTTTTGCCTTCGGGCCGTTCTCGCTGATGGAGGATGTCGTCGCGGCGGCCGGCTCGTCCGGCGCGGACGGGGTGGTGCTGGATCTCGGCGTGTCGTCCATGCAGATCGACGAGGCCGAGCGCGGCTTCTCCTTCCAGCAGGACGGGCCGCTGGACATGCGCATGGCGCGGTCAGGCCCCAGCGCCGCCGATGCGGTCAACCGGCTGGAGGCCGACGAGCTCGCGACGATCTTCCATGTGTATGGCGAGGAGCGCCACGCCCGGCGCATCGCCCGCGCCATTGTCGAGGTGCGCGCCGCCGAGCCGATCACCCGCACCCTCGCGCTCGCCGAGCTGATCGCGCGCGTCATGCCGGGCAAGCCGACGCGCATCCATCCCGCCACGCGCGTCTTTCAGGCCTTGCGCATTTTCGTCAATGACGAGCTGGGCGAGCTGACGCGGGGCCTGGAGGCCGCCGAGCGCGCGCTGCGCCCTGCCGGACGGCTGGTGGTGGTGAGCTTCCACTCGCTGGAAGACCGGATCGTCAAGGCCTTCCTGCGCGCCCGCTGCGGGCTCGAGGGCGCGGGCTCTCGCCACCAGCCGGAACAATTTCCCGCTCACGAGCCGAGCTTCACCCTGCTCACCCGAAAGGCGCTGACCGCCAGCGACGCCGAGGCGCAGGACAATCCGCGCGCCCGCTCGGCCAAGCTGCGCGCCGCCGTGCGCACGTCCGCCCCCGCCTGGCCGCGCGATGGCGCCGTCCCGTCCCGCCTGCCTGATCTGTCCCGCCTGATGGAGGTCCGCTCATGATCCGCCTCGTCAATTGCATCGCCGCTGCAGCGGCGTTCGCGCTGCTTGCCGCGCTGTATGTGGCCAAGACCGGCGCCGCCAGCGACCAGCAGCGGCTGGCCGAGCTGCAGGCCGATCTGGCGCGCGAGCGCGGACGCATCAGCGCCCTCGAAGCCGAGATCGCACTTCAGGAGGACCATGAGAATCTGCGCCGGCTGGCGCGCATCTATCTGGGCTTCGAGCCTGTCCGCCACGATCAGGAGATCATCTTCAGCGAGCTGCCGCGTGTCGCGCCCGCCGCCCCCGCCGAGCCGGTGCAGGCGGCCTATCGGGAGGCATTGCGGCCATAATGCTCTCCTGGCGCAAAAAAATCCGGGCGGTCACCGTCCGCTCGCAGACGCGCCGCGCAGCGCCGGGCGAGCGCGCGCCTGCGGGCATGTCGCGCCAGGTTCATGTCGCTGGCGGGCGGGCCAGCCAGGACGCGCGCCAGCGCGGCCGGCTGCGTATCGCAGGCCTCGTTCTCGCGGCCGGTTTCGCCATTGCGGCGGGGCGAGCCATGGAAGTCTCGCTGATTTCCGGGACGACGGCTCAGACGGCCGGTCATGGCGCGCCCGACACGCCGGTGCGCCGGGCTGCGCTGACCGACCGCCACGGCCAGGTGCTGGCCTCGACGCTCGATTTCCACACCGCATTCGCCAATGGCCAGCATATTCCGCGCGAGCTGGTCGATGAAACGGTGGCGCGCCTGCAAAGCGTCGTGCCCGGAATCGACGCCGAGCGCATGGCCGAGCGCATGCGCGCGCGCCATGCCTATATCCTGATTGCTGACGGGCTGACGCCGCGCGCGCGCCAGTCCATCCATCATCTCGGCCTGCCCGGAATTTATTTTGAGACCCAGCCTGGCCGCATCTATCCGCGCCAGAGCGCTGCGGCGCATGTGGTGGGCTATGCCGGGCAGGAGATGCGCGGATTGTCGGGCGCCGAGCTGGCGTTCGACGCCGAGCTCAACGATCCGGCAGGCCGTCCGGTGGCGCTGTCCATCGATCTGACCGCCCAGCACCGGGTGGAGAGCGTGCTCGCCGAGCACATGGCCCGCCACCAGGCCCAGGGCGCAGCGGCGATCCTGATGCGCGTGGGCACGGGCGAAATCATCGCCATGGCCTCGCTGCCCGATTACGACATCAACCGCTACACCGACGTTCGCCCGTCCGCAGCCGACGGCGTGGACCCGCGCTTCAACCGCGCCAGCGTGGGCGTGTACGAGCTGGGCTCGGTGTTCAAGCCGCTGGCGCTCGCCGCCGGGCTGGAAAGCGGGCTCGTTTCGCTGGACGATCTGTTCGATGTGCGTCAGCCCCTGCGGACGCCCGGAGGGCACACGATTGACGATTTCCGCGGCCAGCGCCGCATTCTGACGGCGCGCGAGGTGATCATCCACTCCTCCAATATCGGCTCTGCCCTCATGGCGGCGCAGATGGGCGCGGACACCCTTCGTCCCTTCTACGAGGCGCTGCGCCTGCATGAGCGCCCGCCGCTGGAATTGTCGGAAAGCGCGCATCCGCGCATGCCGCGCAACTGGGGCCCCACCGAAACCATGACCGCCGCATTCGGCCACGGGCTGGCGGTGACGCCGCTGTCGCTGACCGCCGCCTATGCGGCGCTCGCCAATGGCGGGGTCTATGTGCCCCCGACCCTTCGCCCGGTGGCGCCAGGCGAAATCATCGCCGGCGATCCGGTGATGAGCGCGCGCACCGCCGCCCAGGTTCTGGCGGTCATGCGCGAGACCGTGGCGCGCTCGCAGGCCGGCGGCCCGGACGTGGAAGGCCTCGCCGTGGCGGGCAAGACGGGCACGGCCCTGCAGGCGGGACCGGGCGGTTATGACCGCGATCACCGGGTGACGACATTCGTGGCGGTGTTCCCCTTTGACGACCCGCAATACGTGCTGACCGTGACGTTCGACCGCCCGCGCCCCAGCCGCGAGACGCACGGTTTCGCTACGGCGGGTTGGAATGCCGCGCCGGCTGCCGGGGATATCCTGCGCCAGCTGGCGGGCGTTCTGGAGCTGCGCCGCCGCGACGCCGATCCGTCCGCCCGCGCCGAACAGGTCGCCGCCCTGTTTGCGCCGCGCGCGCGCGCGGTGCTGCCGTCCGAAGAGCCGGTGCGTCTCACGGCCGCGGAGCCGCAGCCATGAGCCGGCCCCTCTGCGATCTCCTGCCCGAGGGTCTGCGGGCGCCCCAGGGCGCCGAGGGGCTGATTGTCGGCGGCCTGGCGCTGGACAGCCGCAAGGTCAAGCCCGGCGATCTGTTCGCTGCCCTGCCCGGCGTGCGCGTGGACGGCCGGGCCTTCATTGCGGCCGCCGTGGAGAAGGGCGCCGCCTGCGTGCTCGCCCCGCGCGGGACGACTGCGCCGGTTCCGGTGATCGAAGCCGATGACCCGTCCAGCGCGCTGGCGGCCATCGCTGCGCGCTTCTATCCGCGCCAGCCTGGGCACATCGCCGCCGTCACCGGCACCAATGGCAAAAGCTCAACCGTGGAATTCCTGCGCCAGATCTGGGCGTCGGCGGGCATCAGCGCCGCAGCGCTCGGCACGCTGGGGGTGACCCGCGCCGCCGGACGCACGGAGGTCGGCTACACCACGCCCGACGCCATCGCCCTGCACGCCGCGCTCGACGCGCTGGCAGGCGAGGGCGTGACGCATCTGGCGATGGAAGCGTCCTCGCACGGGCTCAAACAGCGCCGCATGGACGGCGTGCACGTGGCGGTGAGCGCGTTCACCAACCTCACCCAGGACCATCTCGATTACCACCCGGACTTTGAAGATTACTTCGCATCCAAAATGCGCCTGTTCAGCGCGCTCACGCCGTCAGGCGGGCGCGTGGTGATCAACATGGATTCCGACTGGTCCGCCCGCGTGGAGCAGACCGCGCTGGCGGCGGGGCTTGAGGTGATGACGCTGGGCTGGCGCGGGCGCGATCTGGCCGTGCGCGAGATCACGCCGCGCGCGGCCAGCCAGCTGGTGCGATTCAGCTGGATGGGCGGGGAGCGCCTGATCGACCTGCCGCTGATCGGCGAGTTCCAGACGGCCAACGCGCTGGGCGCGGCGGTGATGGCGATCGCCTCAGGCGTCGAGGCTGACGCCGCGTTTGGCGCGCTGGAGCATCTCACCGGCGTCGCCGGGCGCCTGCAGCAGGCGGGCGCCACGCGCGAGGGCGCGCCGATCCTGCTCGATTACGCCCATACGCCCGACGGGCTGGACAAGCTGTTGCGCGCCGCGCGGCCGCATACGCGCGGGCGGGTCATTCTGGTGTTCGGCGCGGGCGGCGACCGCGATCCCACCAAGCGCGCCAGGATGGGCGCGGTGGCCGCGCGCCTGGCCGACGCCTGCATCGTCACCGACGACAATCCGCGCAGCGAGGACCCGCGCGCCATCCGCGCCGCGATCCTGTCGGCCTGCCCGCACGCGCAGGAGATCGCCGACCGCGAAAGCGCGATTCGCGCCGGCATCGCCATGCTGGAGGCGGGCGACACGCTGCTGATCGCCGGCAAGGGCCACGAGACCGGGCAGATCGTGGGCGACCGCATCATTCCGTTTGACGAGCTCGCCATCGTCACGCGCCTGCTGCAAGAGCTGGAGACCGCCTCATGACCGCGCCGCTGTGGACCGCCGCCGACGCTGCGCTCGTCACGGGCGGGCGACTGATGGGGGAGGGCTGGGCCGCCACGGGCGTGTCCATCGACACCCGCACGCTGCAGCCGGGCGATCTGTTTGTCGCCTTGAAGGATGCACGCGACGGCCACGAGTTCGCGCAGGCCGCGCTGGCCAAGGGCGCCAGCGCCGTTCTGATCTCGCGCGCTGACAGCTGCGATGGCCCGCGCCTCGTCGTGGGCGATACGCTGGAGGCGCTGCGCGCGCTGGGCCAGGGCGCACGTCTGCGTTCGGGCGCCCGGCGCATCGGGGTCACCGGCTCGGTGGGCAAGACCAGCGTGAAGGAAGCCATTGCGGCCGTTCTGCGCGCAGCGGGTCCGGCGCACTGGAGCGTGGCCAGTTACAACAATCACTGGGGCGTGCCGCTCACCCTGGCGCGCCTGCCGCAGGCGGCGCGCGCGGCGGTGTTCGAGATGGGCATGAACCATGCCGGCGAGATCGCCGCGCTCACCGCCCAGGTCCGCCCGCACGTGGCGCTGATCACCAGGATCGCGCCGGCGCATCTGGAGAATCTCGGCTCGCTTGAAGCCATCGCCGACGCCAAGGCGGAGATTTTCTCAGGGCTTGAAATGGATGGTGTCGCGGTGATCCCTGCCGATGATGCGCTGGCGCCGCGCCTGAGGCTGGCGGTGAACGCCTCACGCGCCGCCTTCCTGTTCGATTTCGGTCTGGCGCGCGGCGCAGCGGTGCGCGTGCTGAGCTATGCGCCGGACGCTGATGGCGAGGGCGGATCGGGCGAGATGGACGTCGCGGGCAAGGTCATGGCCTTCCGCCTCAACCTGCCCGGCGCGCACCAGGCGGTGAATGCGGCCGGCGCTGCGGCGGCGGCCTTCGCCGCCGGCATTGATCCGCAAATGGCGCTGGACGTGCTGGAGACGCTGGCGCCCCAGGCAGGCCGCGGCGCGCGCTTCGACGTGCATCTGCCAGACGGGCGCGCCCTGAGCGTGATCGACGACAGTTACAACGCCAATCCGGCCTCGATGCGCGCCGCGTTTGCAAGCCTTTCGGCCCGCACCCCGCCGCGCGGCGCCCGGCGCATCGCGGTGCTGGGCGAAATGCTGGAGCTGGGGCCGGACAGCGCGGCCCTGCACGCCGCCCTCGCCGGCCCGCTGGCCGACGCCGGCGTCGAGGCGGTGATCGGCGTGGGCCGCGGCATGCATGCCTTGCTGGAAGCACTGCCGCCGGGATTGCAGGCCGTTCACGCCGTTGACTGGAATGCTGGCGCACAACAGCTGCACGCACTGGCGCGCGACGGTGATCTTGTGCTCATCAAGGGGTCCAATGCCTCCGGCGTTCACAGGATCGCCGCCGCCCTCAAATCCGCGCACGCCGGCGCCCCAACACAGGCCTGATCCGCCATGCTGTACCTGTTGCTGTCCCCGTTCGCCGAGCAGTTCGCCCTTTTCAATGTTCTCAACTATCTCACGTTTCGCACCGGCGCGGCGCTGATGACGGCGTTTGTGGTGGCGCTGGTGGTGGGCATGCCCTTCATCGGCTGGCTGAAGCGTCAGGGCTCCCAGCCGATCCGAGATGACGGGCCGGAAAGCCATGTGTTGACCAAGGCCGGCACGCCGACCATGGGCGGTTTCATCATCCTGACCGGGCTTCTGACCGGCACCCTGCTCTGGGGCGATCTGTCCAACCAGTATCTGTGGGTGGTGATGTTCGTCACCGCCGGCTATGGCGCGATCGGCTTCTTTGATGACTGGCGCAAGGTCACGCGCCGCTCCCATCACGGCCTGTCCGCCAGGGGCAAGCTTGTGCTGCAGGGCGCCGTGGCGCTGGTGGCGGTGATCTGGATGGTGCAGCTGCTCGATGGCGCGCCCAACACGCCGGATGATTTCGCCACCTCTGTCGCCGTGCCCTTCTTCAAGGACGTGCTGATCCCGCTGGGTATGGTGTTCTTTGTTTTCGGCGTGCTGGTGATTGTCGGCGCCTCCAACGCGGTCAACCTGACGGACGGTCTCGACGGGCTGGCCATCGTGCCGGTGATGATCGCGGCCGGCGCGTTCGGCATCATCGCCTACGTGGTCGGCTCGGCGGTCTATTCCAACTATCTGTTCTTGAACTTCACCCCCGGCACGGGCGAGCTCGCCGTGATCTGCGGCGCGATGATCGGGGCCGGGCTCGGCTTTCTCTGGTACAATGCGCCCCCGGCCATGGTGTTCATGGGCGATACCGGTTCGCTGTCTCTGGGCGGCGCCATCGGCGCCATCGCCGTGGCGGTCAAGCACGAGATCGTGCTGGTCATCATTGGCGGGCTGTTCGTGCTGGAGGCCGTCTCGGTGATGGTCCAGGTGGCCAGCTTCAAGCTGACCGGCAAGCGGGTGTTCCGCATGGCCCCCATCCACCACCATTTCGAGAAGCTGGGCTGGGCCGAGCCGACCATCGTGGTGCGGTTCTGGATCATCGCCTTCGTCCTCGCCCTGATTGGTCTGTCCACGCTGAAGCTGCGCTAGCCAAGGAGGCGCCATGATCCCCGTTCGCGCCAGCGCCGAAGGCCGCGCCGCCGTGCTCGGCCTGGGCGCGCGCGGGCGGGCGATGGCGCGGGCGCTGGCCGCTGGCGGCATGGCGGCGTCGGGCTGGGACGACGACGTGAAGGCGCGTAATGCGGCCGCGCGCGCCGGCGTGGTGATCGAGGATCCCACCTCGCGCGACTGGGGTGATCTGTCTGCGCTGGTGATCGACGATGTCAGCCGCCTCGCCGGACCGGAGACGGGCCCAGCCGCGCTCGCTCATGTCACCGGCACGCCGGTCCTGACCGAACTGGCCTTGTTCGGCCGCGCGCTTGGCGGCGTCAAAGGCGCGCGCGCGGCGCTGATCCTCGGCGGGGATGATGCCGGCGCGGCGGCCGAGCTTGCGGAAGCGTGCCTCTCCCGCTGCGGGCTGGACGTGCGCCGGGGCGGCGCCGGGATCGCCCTGTTTGACGCCCCGCCGCTGCGCGCCGGATCGATCACCCTCATCGCCGCCAGCGCAGCCGAATGCGCCGCGGCGCCGGACATAACCGTGGACGCAATGCTGCTCCTGGCCGGCGCGCCGATTGGCGCCAGCGATCTGGAAGCCCTGGCGGCGCGCGTATCGGGCCCCGTCCTTGTGGACATGGACGCGCCCGAAGCGTCCGCGCGCCTTGCGGCGTTGCGCCGGGGCGGGGTGGACCGCGCGCGCCTGATTGCGTGTTCGGGCCGCATGGCGCTGGGCGACGGCGTCTATGTGCTGGGCGGACGGCTGCATGATGCCCGGCCCGGCGCGCCGCGCCGCCCGCTGCGCGCAACCGGGCCCGGCCTGCTGACCTCGCCGGCGGCACGGATAGCGGGCGCTGCGGCGCTGGCGCTCGCCCTGGGCGGCCAACCCGACATGGTCGAGGCGGCGCTGGCCGCCTTCCCCGGCGCCGCCGGGTGGGGCAGGCCGCTCGCCCGTCTGGGCCCGGTCGAGGTGATCGACAGGGCGGGGGCGCAATGTCCGCAGGCGGCTCTGGCGGCTCTGTCCGGCGCCGCGCCCGTCTGGTGGGTGGCCGCGCCGGGCGTGGACGCGGGCGCGCTGCCCGAGGTCTGGCCCGAAACCCTGCGCGGCGTGATCCTCTGCGGGCGCGATGCGCGTGCGGCGCGGCGGCTCGGCGCCCGGATTCCCTGCCGTCAGACGGACAGTCTGGATGATGCCCTGGCGCGCGGCCTCCACGCGGCTGCACTTTGCGGCGGTCCGGCGCGGCTTCTATACGCTCCGTCAACCCTGTGCGGGCCAGAGGAGAGGCTGGCGCGCAGCCAGACCTTCAAGGACGCGCTGGAGCGGCTGACGGGCCGCATCCGCCGGGGAGATGCAGCATGAGCCTGACGCGGCGCTATTCGCGGGTCCTGCGTGAGCTGGACACGCCCCTGCTGGTCATCATCCTGTTCCTCCTGGGCATGGGGCTGATGCTGGCGTTCGCCGCCAGTCCGGCGGTGTCGAGCGTGGATGATCCCTTCTTCTACCTGCGCCGTCAGGTGATGTTCATGGCCGCAGGCGTCGTCATTCTCATGGTGACCGCCGCGTTTTCGCTGACGGGCGTGCGGCGCATGTCCGGACTGGCGCTCGTGGGGTCCCTGATCCTGCTGGTGGTGGTGCTGGCGGTGGGCCAGAGCATCAACGGCTCGACGCGCTGGCTGCACCTGCCCGGGTTCTCCGTGCAGCCCAGCGAGATATTCAAGCCGGCCTTCATCGTCATCACCGCCTGGTTGTTCAGCGAGGAGGACCGCGGCGCCCCGGCGCCGGGGCGCATTCTGGCGCTGGCGATCTATGCGCTTGCGGCGCTGTTGCTGACGCAGCAGCCGGACATTGGCCAGACCGCGCTGATCACCTTCATCTTCGCCGGCATGCTGTGGATCAGCGGCCTGTCCTGGCGCTGGACGTTCGGGCTGGGGGCGGGAATCGCGGCGGGCGCCGCGGCGGCGTTTCACTTCGTGCCCTATATCCGCACCCGCGTCGCAGAGTTCCTCTCTGGCGGGGGCGGGGCGCGCAACCAGACCGACATAGCCCTTGACGCCATCGGCAGCGGCGGGCTGTGGGGCGTGGGGCCGGGCGAGGGACGCATCAAGCATGTCCTGCCCGAAGCCCATAACGACTACATCTTCGCCGTGGCGGGCGAGGAGTTCGGCACGTTCGCCATGCTGCTCATCATCGCGCTCTATGCGCTGCTCTTCCTGCGCGCCTGGACGCTGGCCATGGGGCTCAATGATCCGTTCGCAAGGCTGGCGACGGCAGGCCTGGCGCTGCTGTTCGCGCTGCAGGCACTGGTCAATATCGCGGTCAATCTTGATCTCGCGCCATCGACCGGCATGACGCTGCCCTTCCTGTCCTATGGCGGCTCGTCCATGCTGGCGCTCGCCTTCTCGGCCGGGCTGATGCTGGCCCTGACCCGCCACCGGCCCGGCGCCTATCAGCCCGTGCGCCAGCGCCTTGCGGGCGCTGCGGCATGACCGGCAAGCGCCTCATCATGGCTGCGGGCGGCACGGGCGGGCACATCTTCCCGGCGCGCGCCACCGCAGAAACCCTGGTCGCGCGCGGCTGGCGAGTGCGCCTTGTCACGGACGCGCGCGGCGCGCGCCACACAGACGGCTTCCCGGGCGAAGGCGTCACCGTCATTCGCGCCGCCAGCCCCTTCCAGTCGGACCCGCGCCGGCTCGCCGCCGCGCTGGCCGATCTCTCCGCCGGCCTGGGCGCCACACGCGCCATCGTGAAGACGTTCGAGCCCGACGCCGTGGCCGGGTTTGGCGGTTATCCCGCCTTTGCGCTGCTGGCCGCCGCGCGCATCTCCGGCCTGCCCTTCGTGATCCATGAGCAGAATGCCGTGCTGGGACGGGTCAATCGTCTGTTCGCCAGATCCGCCCGCACCGTCGCCTCGGGCTTCGAGCGGCTGGACCGCCTGCCGCGCAGGGCGCGCCATGCCGTCACCGGCAATCCGGTGCGCGCCGCGGTGCTGGCCGCGCGTGACACACCCTATGCGCCGCCGCAAGCCGATGGCGAGATACGCCTCCTGGTGCTGGGCGGCAGCCTGGGTGCGCGCATCCTGTCCGACACCGTGCCCGCCGCGATCGCGCGCCTGCCTGCATCCCTGCGAGCCCGGCTCAGCGTCGTGCAGCAGACCCGCGATGAAAGCCTCGACGCGGCCCGCAGCGCCTATGACGCCGCCGGCGTGCGCGCCGAGCTGTCCCCCTTCTTCGATGATATGGGCGCGCGCTACGCCGCAGCGCATCTGGTCATCTCGCGCGCGGGCGCCTCGTCCGTGGCCGAGCTTGCCGCCATAGGGCGGCCCTCCCTCCTCGTGCCGCTGGCCATCGCCATGGATGATCACCAGAGCGCCAATGCGCAGGGCCTGGTGCGCGCCGGCGCGGCGGACGCCATTGCCGAAGCTGACTTCACGCCGCAGACCCTGTCACAGCGCCTTGAATCGCTGCTGGCGGACGGCGAAGCTCTCGCCGCGCGCGCGTCTGCCGCCCGCGCCGCCGGCCGGCCCGATGCGCATGAGGCGCTGGCCGGTCTCATCGAACGCGCTGCGGAGTAGCGACCCATGCCCCCCAAGGATCTCGCCGCCGCCGCCTCGCCGGTCCATTTCGTCGGCATTGGCGGGATCGGGATGAGCGGCATCGCCGAGGTGATGCTCAATCTGGGCTATCAGGTCTCCGGCTCCGACATTGCCGACAGCGCGAATGTGCAGCGCCTGCGCAAGAAAGGCGCGGTGATCCATATCGGCCATGACGGCGGCAATGTCATGGGCGCCGGCGCGCTGGTGGTGTCGAGCGCGGTGCGCCGCAATAATCCCGAGCTCGCCGAAGCGCGCGCGCGGCGCATTCCGGTGGTGCGCCGGGCGGAAATGCTCGCCGAGCTGATGCGCCTCAAGCAGTGCGTCGCGGTGGCCGGCACCCATGGCAAGACGACCACCACCTCGCTGGTGGCCGCGCTGATGGATGCGGCCGGGTTTGATCCCACCGTGATCAATGGCGGCATCATCTCGGCCTATGGCTCCAACGCCAAGATGGGCGCGGGCGAGTGGATGGTGGTGGAGGCTGACGAGAGCGACGGCTCCTTCCTGAAACTGCGCGGCACGGTGGGGATCATCACCAATATCGATCCTGAACACATGGAGCATTACGGCGATTTCGAAGCGCTGCGCGGCGCCTTCCACCAGTTTGTCGAGAACCTGCCCTTCTATGGCTTCGCCGTGTTGTGCGTGGACCATCCCGAGGTGCAGGCCCTGGCAGCCCGCATCGAGGACCGGCGCGTCATCACGTACGGATTCTCGCCCCAGGCCGATGTGCGCATTGTCAATCATGCCGGCGACAAGGCCGGCGCGCGCTTTGACCTGCGCTTCCAGGCGCGCGGGGCCGAGCCGTCGGTCTGGGCCGGGCTCGCCCTGCCGATGATGGGCGAGCACAACGTGCTCAACGCGGCTGCGGCGCTGGCGGTGGTGCAGGCGCTCGGCGCCGGCGAGGATGAGGCGCGCCACGGGCTGGCGGGCTTCACCGGCGTCAAGCGGCGCTTCACCCTGGTGGGCGAAGTGGACGGCGTGGCGGTGATCGATGATTATGGCCACCATCCGGTGGAGATCGCCGCCGTCCTCAAGGCCGCGCGCCAGCGCGTGGGCGAGGGCCGGGTGATCGCCGTGGTCCAGCCGCACCGCTACACGCGCCTGAACGATCTGTTCGAGGAATTCTGCACCTGCTTCAATGACGCTGACAGTGTGCTGGTCGCTCCGGTCTACGCGGCCGGGGAGACGCCCATCGAGGGCGCCGATCAGGAGAGCCTCGTCGCCGGCCTGCAGCGCCATTCCCACCGCGACGCGTCGGCCACGACCCGCGAAACGCTCGCCGCCGACCTCAAGCCCCGCCTCCAGCCCGGCGATCTGGTGGTGTGCCTGGGCGCGGGCGACATCACCGCCTGGGCGGCAGACTTGCCAGAGCGGCTGGGAGCGGGGAAGTGATGGCGGCGCTCGCTGACCGCCTCCCGCCCGTACGCGGCAAGCTGATCGAAGGCGCGCCGCTGGCTGATATCACCTGGCTGCGCGTGGGCGGACCGGCGCAGGTGCTGTTCCTGCCCGCCGACGAGGCCGATCTGGCCCGCTTCCTGGCCGAGACGCCGCGCGACATTCCCGTTCAGGTGCTGGGCGCCGGGTCCAACACGCTGGTGCGCGATGGCGGATTGCCGGGCGTGACGGTGAAGCTCACTCCGGCCTTCGGGCAGATCAAGGCCGACGGCCTGCGCCTGCGGGCCGGGGCGGCGGCGCTGGACAAGGCAGTGGCGAAAGCCGCAGCCAAGGCGGGTATCGCCGGGCTTGAGTTTTTCGTTGGCGTGCCGGGCACGATCGGCGGCGCGCTGCGCATGAATGCCGGCTGTTATAGTGCCGAGACCCGCGATGTTCTGGTGGAGGCCGTGGCGCTCGACCGGCGCGGACGCCGGATCATCGCGCCGCGCGATGAGCTGGGCTATGCGTATCGCCACAGCGCGGCGCCGGATGAGTGGATATTCGTCGAAGCCGTGTTCGAGGGCCGCGCTGATGATCCCGCCGCCATCACGCAGCGCATGGACGCCATCACCGCCCGGCGCGAGAGCACCCAGCCGATCCGGGAAAAGACCTCCGGCTCCACCTTCAAGAACCCGGACCCGGCGGTGTCGGGCGGGCGTTCGGCCTGGCAGCTCATCGATGCCGCGGGCTGGCGCGGGCGCCGGCTGGGCGGGGCGATGTTCTCGCCGCAGCACTGCAATTTCCTGATCAATGAGGACGCGGCGACGGCGGACGATCTTGAGACGCTGGGCGAAACCGTGCGGGCCGAGGTGAAGGCGCAGTTCGGCGTCGAACTCGAATGGGAGGTCCGGCGCGTGGGGGAGAGATCATGAGCAAGCGCATCGCCGTCCTCTGCGGCGGGCTGAGCCCGGAGCGCGAGGTGTCCAGAGTGTCGGGCGCCCAGGTCGCCAAAGCGCTGCGCGGGCGCGGACATGAGGTGATGGAGATCGACCCGGCGGAAGCCTTCTGGCCTGAAAAACTGAAAGAATTCGCCCCCGATCTCGCCTTCAACGCCCTGCATGGCGAGTGGGGCGAGGACGGGCGCATTCAGGGCGTGTTGGAATACATGCGCCTGCCCTATACCCATTCGGGCGTGCTGGCGTCGGCGCTGGCCATGGACAAGCAGCGCGCCAAGGCGGTGCTGGGCGCGGCGGGGCTGCGGTGCCCGGACGGGCTGATCGCCAACCGGTTCGAGGCCGCGCGCGATCATCTGATGAAGCCGCCCTATGTGGCCAAGCCCAATGCGCAAGGCTCGTCGGTGGGCGTGGTGATCGTGCCCGAGGGCGCCAACCGTCCGCCCGCCGTCCTGGCCTCGCCTGACTGGCCCTATGGCGACGAGGTGCTGATCGAGCGCTTCATTCCCGGGCGCGAGCTGACCGTGGCGGTGCTGGGCGGCCGGGCGCTCACTGTGACCGAGATTGTGCCCAAGACCGCGTTTTATGATTACGAGGCTAAATACGCCGATGGCGGCTCGGTGCACCAGCTGCCCGCCGACATCCCGCAGGCCGTGACGGACGAGGCGATGGCGGCCGCGCTCACCGCACACAACACGCTGGGCTGCCGCGGCCTGACGCGCACCGATTTCCGGTATGACCCGGCGACCAACGGGCTGTGGTTACTGGAAATTAACACCCAGCCGGGCATGACTCCGACATCACTCGCGCCCGAACAGGCGGCGTATTGCGGGATCGGTTTCTCCGATCTCGTGGAGTGGATGGCGGAGGATGCGTCGTGCCCAAGGTAACGCGCGTCAGGGCCAGCGACCCCGCTCAGGGCCGGTGCCGTCCTCCCAAGCGCGCACCGGTCCGGACGTCGCCGGCCGGGCGCATGAAGCTGTCGCACTGGCTGGCTGCCCATGCGCGCGCCGCGCGCCGCAGGTTGAGCTATGCCTTGCGCCTCGCCCTCATGACCGCCGCCATCATCGCCTGCGGCGCGCTCTCCCTGATGGCCGCGACCGGGCGGCTCGGCGATGCCGGCGCGGCGCTCGAAAGCTGGATCGAGGCGCGGCTTGGCGATGCGGGCTATGTGGTCGCCTGGGTGGATGTCGCGGGTGCGCAGCGCATCAGCGCCAGCGAGATTGCGCAGCTCATCGGCGCCACGCCCGGAGCGGGCCTGGCCACGATCGACCCGGGCGAAGCGCGCGCACGCCTTGAAGCCTTGAGCTGGGTGGAGCGCGCGCAGGTGCTCCGGTTGTGGCCCGACCGGGTGGCGGTGATCCTGACCGAGCGCACGCCGTTCGCGCTGTGGCAGAACAATCAGGTCCATCATGTCATCGACCGCTCCGGCGTGGTCATCGAGGCCGCCGACGCCGCCGAGTTCGCCCGATTGCCCATCTTCATCGGCGAGGGCGCCCCGCAGCAGGCCGCGATGCTGGCGGGCATTCTCGACCTTCACCCCGAAATCGCGGCGCGCACGACGCACCGGGTGCGCGTGGGTGCACGGCGCTGGTCGCTGCGCCTGGCCAGCGGCGGCGAGGTGCTGCTGCCCGAGGGCGATCCCGGCGGCGCGCTGGCTCAACTGGCGGCCATGCACGCCGAACGCGGCGTGCTCGATTACGAAGCGCAGATCATCGATCTGCGGGTGGACGGGGAAATGGTGCTGCGGCCCTGGCCTGACCGGAACGCAGAGCCGGGCCGGGGAGCATGATGAGCGTGCTTGACCTGTTTCGCACAAATCCGGGAGAGGCCGCCGCAGCGCGCAAGCCCGCAATCTATGCAGCCCTCGATCTGGGCGCGGCCAAGACCGTGTGCTTCATCGCACGCACCGAGCCGACCCTGGCGGGCCTGCGTCCGCGGGTGATTGGCGTCGGCCATGTGTCGACGAAAGGCGTGCGCGCGGGCGCCGTGGTGGACATGGAGGCTGCGGCCGCCTCGATCCGCGCCGCGGTGGACAATGCCGAGCGCATGGCCGGGCACACCGTGAGCGAGCTCTTCGTATCGGCCGCGTGCGGCGGGCTGTCGAGCACGCGCATCGCGGTGGACATGGAGCTCGATCAACGCCAGGTGCGCGACCGCGATTTGCGCCGGATCATTCATGAGGCCGCCGGCGTGTTCGACGAGCCTGGCCGAACCATCCTGCATGCGCTTGCCCTGTCCTGGCGGGTGGACGGCCATCGCGGCGTGCGCGATCCACGCGCCATGGTCGGCGAGGTGCTGGGCGTGGACCTGCATCTGGTCAGCTGCGCGGCTGATCCCCTGCACAATCTCGCCGCTTGCGTGGAGAAGGCGGGCTATTCGGTGGCGGGCGTGGCGGCGACGCCGTACGTGTCGGGTCTGGCCGCGCTGACGCGCGACGAGCTGGAGCTCGGCGTCATGGTGCTCGATCTGGGGGCCCAGATGACCTCGGTGGCGGTGTTCGCCGAAGGCGTGCTGCAGCATGTGGACGCCATCCCGGTGGGCGGCGCCCATGTCACCAGCGATATCGCGCGCGGGCTTGCCACGCCGATGTCGGCGGCCGAGCGCATCAAGGCGCTCAATGGCAGCGCGCTGGACAGTCCCGAGGACGACCGGGTGATGATAGAGGCGCCGCCTCTGTCGGGCGGCCCGGCCTCGACCATGACCCAGCATCCGCGCGCCATGCTCAACGCCATCATCCGCCCGCGCCTGGAGGAGATGTTCGAGATGGCCCGCGACCGGGTGCAGTCCGCCGACGCCGCCGCCGCCGCCGGGCGCGGCCTGGTGCTGACCGGCGGCGCGGCGCAAATGCCAGGGATCGCCCAGCTTGCCGGGCGCGTGATGAGCAAGCAGGTGCGCCTGGGCCGCCCCGAGACGCTCAATGGCCTGGGCGATGCGGTCAGCGGTCCGGCTTTCAGCGCCTG
Organism: Alphaproteobacteria bacterium; assembly: GCA_016124675.1. Lineage (GTDB taxonomy): Bacteria > Pseudomonadota > Alphaproteobacteria > Caulobacterales > Maricaulaceae > Oceanicaulis. The sequence goes on along the minus strand of WGNG01000022.1, from coordinate 50,449 downwards.
CGCCGGCCTCATCCAGCGCGCCGTCCACGGGCCGGGCGAGGCGCTGGCCGGCCTGCCGCGCATCCTCACCCCCGCCGACCGCCAGCGCCGCGTTCACGCACCCGGCGAACGCGGCCCGGCGGCGGTCTGGCGCTGGTTCGCGGAGAGTTTCTAGGCCCTCAGAACTGCGCTTCCTCCCAGTCGGGCATATCGTCCTCGTCCGCGCCGATATGGCGCAGATACGACATCACCAGCGAGGAATAGGGCGGCACGGGGATCGAGCTGGCGGTGAGGCTGCCGTCAGGATCGATGGTGTCGCGAATCTCGAAATGGAGATGGTCGGTGGTCATGGAGCGCTGGCAGGACCCGCCGCGCCAGCCAATGCCGAACCAGTTCGACACCCGGCCGATGGGATCGCCCGCGCGCACATCATCGCCGGGCTCCACCTCCAGCGCCGAGCGGGTGCACACACTGGGCAGGTTGGAGGCGGTGCACCGGGCCTCGTCCAGCTGGGAAAGATCGCAATCCTCCCAGTGCTCCAGGTGCAGATACCAGTAAATGCGCCCGTCATTGCCGCGCAGCTTCACCGTCATGGAGGCGATTTCCAAGATGTAGCCGTCAGCCACGGCCACGGCCATCTGGCGGTCCTCCAGGTCGAAATTGCGGGTGCAGACTTCGGGGCGGATATCCTGGCCCACATGGTGGCCGGTGCTGTCATCGGGACAGAACAGGCTGCGCGTGGAAGAGCTGCGGATCTCGCAGAAATTATCCTCGAACGGATAGTCGAAATTGCGCGCGTCGCACTCGCCCGATCCGCCGGGGCCGCCGACGCCGGCACCGTTACCGCCGGGGCGGTAGACCTGGGTGTTGGCATAGCCGGCGCCGTCGATGGGCCATGCCAGCTCCGGCGCGAACACGTACTGGCTCGACAGATCGCCCGAGCCCGCCCAGCCGGACCCGGAGCGGCCGGCCATGTCGACATTATTGCGGTAGTCGAACGTGGGCAGGGCGCCCGGCGCGCCATAAGTGAACACATCCCCGTCCGGGTCCAGCGGCCCGGGTCCGGGCGCTTCAGGCTCCGGCGCTTCAGGCTCTTCAGGGGCAGGCTCTTCAGGGGCAGGCTCCTCAGGCGCGGGTGCTTCGGGCGCGGGCTCCTCAGGCGCGGGCTCTTCAGGCGCGGGTGCTTCGGGAGCGGGCTGTTCGGGCTCAGGCGCTTCGGGTCCCGGCGGCGCGGGCGGGAGCGTGTCGTGGGGATAGAAGACCAGCGCCGCGCCTCCGGCCACGGCCACGATCGCCGCCAGCACATAGTCACGCATGAACCAATCCTCCCCTCATATCAGGCCATCCCGAGGCGCTCACTCCTCCGGATTGCCACCGGCGATCACGAGCCTTCCGACGATGGCGCGAATGGTGTCCTCGGACTGGCAGCGCGGATCGCGCGCCGTCCCACATTCGATCGTCACGGTGTAGGCCGCACCATAGCGCGAGAAATTGGCGGTATAGCCGCCGCTCTCGTCGGCCTGGACCTGCACGCCGTCCGCGCCGCGGCCGATATCCAGGCGCCGGCGCAGTTCCGGTGCGTTGATGCGGTGATTGATGAGGCGCGTGCCCGAAATCGCCACGCTCAGCCCGTTCTGATAAAATGAGGCGTCGTAGAAGTTGGCGCGCGTACGCAGCATCAGCCCGGGCTCGCCGCCAGGCCGGATTGCAACCGCTCCGTTTACCTGCGGCAACAAAACCGGCATATGGACCGGCTCCAGCCGGTCAATGAGGTGCGGTGCGATGAACGGCGTGTAGCTCTCGGTGGTCACCACTCTTGTGACTGTGGTCTGCGTGCGCTGACGGAAGTCGGCCAGCTGGCGCTCGTGATCCTGGCGGGCGGCGGCCCAGTCGATATCGGCCAGGCGCGGGTCGCGTTCGCGCGCCGGCGGCTCGGCCGGTATGTCCTGGGCCTCCAGTCCGGCGCCGCGGCGGATCACATCAAGCTGACGGAAGCGTTCTATGTCAAAGCGTTCCAGGACCGGCCGCAGCGGCTCACGCTGGACGGGGGGCGCAGCCGGCTCTTGCTGTTGCGCCAGCGCCGGGGTGGCGATGGCCGTGCCTGTCACAAGCAACGCCCATGCGCCGATAACAGCCAGACATGTCCGGTGGCTGCGCGGCTGCGCCATGGCTTCCCCTCCCGCCTGTCGCTCGAAGGTTAACACAACACCGCGCCATGCGCCTAGAATGAATCGGGCGCAGCCACGTTCGCGCGCGAGCGTGGCGTGATCAGGGCCGGTTTGTGGCGGGTTTAACGCCAGCCCCCCCGGCGCGCCGCGCCGGGGTCCTGACAGGTCCGTTCCAGCTGTCCGCGCTCAGTGCGCGCGGCGCAGGCGCTGGCCGGCGATTTCGTCCATTTCGGCCTGTTCGGCCATGCGCACTGCGTCCTGCAGACGGCTCAGCCGGCGTTCCTCAAGCAGCTCGTACTTCTTGAGATCGCCAAAGGCCTGCTCCAGCCGGGCGCGCAGCCCGTCGGCCTCCATGTCCACATCGGTGAGCGAGGCGCGCAGCTTGTCCTTGCGCTGGATCACCGAGCGGGCATAGCTGCCATAGGCCAGATAGCCGTCGCGCGATTCAACCGCCACGCTCTGCTCTTCTGGCACGCTTTCTTCCAGCCGGTTGATCTGTTCGTGGATCGAGGCGCGGATGCGCTCGATCTCGGCCATCTGTTTTTGCAACTCTTCCACCTTGAACCGGGCCAGCCGGATCAGGGGCGCATGAGATCGCACCGCCATAGTCTATCCCTCCTGTTCCACCACAATGCCCGCCAGCTGCGCGAAGCTGTCCCCGATCGAGGCCGCCTCGTCTTTTGTCTGCGCCAGCAAGGCTTCAAGCGGTTCGTTGACCGCAATCGCCCGGTCCACCTCCGGGTTTGTCCCGCGGGCATAGGCGCCCAGCCGGATCAGTTCCTCCATGTCGGCATAGGCCGCCAGGAGCCTGCGCGCCTCGATCGCCAGGGGCGCCTCATGGGGCGCGTAAACCTCTGGCGCTGTGCGCGACATGGATCTCAGTACATCGATGGCCGGGAAGCGGCCGCGCTCGGCGATCGCCCGGCTCATCACCACATGACCGTCCAGAATGCCGCGCACGGCGTCGGCGATCGGTTCGTTATGATCGTCGCCATCCACCAGCACGGTGAACAGGCCGGTAATGGTGCCCGAGCCTTCCGCGCCGGGGCCGGCGCGCTCCAGAAGGCCTGGCAGTTCGGCGAAGACCGACGGGGTATAGCCGCGCGTGGTGGGCGGTTCGCCCGCCGCCAGCCCGATCTCGCGCTGGGCCAGCGCAAAGCGCGTGACCGAGTCCATCAGGCACAGGACATTGAGGCCCTGATCGCGGAAAAACTCGGCTGTCGCCATGGTCACATAGGCTGCGCGGCGGCGCGCCAGGGCCGGGGCGTCGGAGGTTTCGGTGATCACCACCGACCGCGCGCGCCCGTCCGGGCCCAGCACGTCCTCGACAAATTCACGCGCCTCGCGGCCGCGCTCGCCGATCAGGCCGATGACGATCACATCGGCGCCGGAGCCGCGCGCCAGCATGCTCATCAGCACCGACTTGCCCACGCCCGATCCGGCGAACACCCCCAGGCGCTGGCCCAGACGCATCGGCGTGAAGATGTTCAGCGCCCGCACCCCCAGCTCCAGCCGCGCGCCCAGCCGGGCGCGGCCATGGGCGCAGGGCGGGCGGCCCTTGAGCGGATAGTCGGCGGGACCGTCGGGCAGGGCGCCCTGCCCGTCGCGCGGGCGCGCGAAGCTGTCGAGCACGCGGCCCAGCCAGGCGCGGCTTGGCCGGATGGCGCCGCCATCAGGATCGATCACGGCGCGGGCGCCGGGCCGCACGCCGGCGAGATCGCCATACGCCATCATCAAAGCGGTTTCGCCGCGGAACCCGACCACTTCGCATGTGGTCGGCTCGCCGCCCGGCGATGCGTCGAGCGTGGCGTGCGCGCCCAGGCGCAGCGCGGCGGCCGGACCTTCGGCCTCGATCAACAGACCGTTGACCGCGGTGACGCGGCCCCTGAACGTGCGGGTCTCCAGCCGTTCAACTCTGTCGATCAGACTTTGCACAGGGCGTTCCGCCTGTTCTTCAGCGCGTTTTGCGCCGTATCGACTATCGTCTTAACCCCATCGCGGTTTCAGCCACGTAAACGCGCTGTACGGGACCGATGCATTCTGCAATCACCGCGATGAGAACCCGCATCCTCCACGCCGGGCCTGTGCGCCGGCCTGAGGATAAACGGCGGCGGATGCAGTGTGCCTTCGCGCCGGCGCTGTTGAACGCTGCAGAATCATGGGTCAATTAACCCCTTGAGACTCCTTGTCCGTCGCGAATCCGGCCTCTCGCGGACTCGATTCGGCCTTGGGAGTCAAACGTGCGTTAACTTCCTTTAAGGACTTCTCGCCTCACAGTGCGAACAGGGTTAACGCTTTTGACGTCCGGCGGGGGCTTGATTCGCCCTGGCTTCCTTTGGAGGGGGAACCGATGCGGGTTCTGCTTATTGAAGACGATCGCGCCACGGCGCAGGGGATCGAGCTGATGCTGAAGTCGGAAGGCTTCAACATCTATGTGACCGATCTGGGCGAAGAGGGCGTCGATCTCGGCAAGCTGTACGATTACGACATCATCCTTCTGGACCTGAACCTGCCGGACATGCCGGGGTTTGACGTGCTCAAGACCCTGCGCGTGGCCAAAGTGGACACGCCCATCCTGATCCTGTCGGGCAATGCCGACATCGACAACAAGGTGCGCGGTCTGGGTTCGGGCGCCGACGACTACATGACCAAGCCCTTCCACAAGGAAGAAATGATTGCGCGCATCCACGCCGTGGTGCGCCGCTCCAAGGGTCATTCCCAGTCGATCATCCGCACCGGCGACATCGCGGTGAATCTGGACGCCAAGACGGTGGAGGTCGCCAATCAGCGCGTCCACCTGACCGGCAAGGAATACCAGATGCTCGAGCTGCTCTCCCTGCGCAAAGGCACCACCCTGACCAAGGAGATGTTCCTCAATCATCTCTATGGCGGCATGGACGAGCCGGAGCTCAAGATCATCGACGTCTTCATCTGCAAGCTGCGCAAGAAGCTCTCGGCGGCCACGGGCGGCGAGAGCCACATCGAAACCGTCTGGGGCCGCGGCTATGTGCTGCGCGATCCCGTCGCCGAACCGCGCGCCGCCAGCGCCTGACGCCTGTCGGGCGCCATCCGCATCGCAAAAGGCCCCGGCTCAGCGCCGGGGCTTTTTCGTATCGCCCTCGCCCGGCGCCCGCGCGTGCGCTATAATCCTTCGCCATGAAACACGCCCTCGCCATCCCGCTGGCCTGCCTGCTGGCCGCCGCCGCCGCGCCCAAGGCGCTGGCGCAGATCGTCATGGGCTCCAGCCTCGCCGAGGCGTGCTACAGGGCTGTCGAGGCGGGCGATCAAGGGCGCGCAGCGACGATCGCGCGCTGTGAGGACGCCTTTGACGACCAGCGCCTGACCCAGCGCGACCGGGCGGCCACGCACAATAATCTGGGCATCCTGCTGCATCGCGCCGGGCGTTCGCAGCAAGCGCTCGGCCAGTTTGACCGCGCGCTGGCCATCGATTCGGGGCATGGCGCCTTCTGGCATAATCGCGGCGTCGCGCTGATGGGCGCACAGGACTTTCCCGACGCCATAACGCACTTCACCCGTGCGCTGGAGCTTGGTTTCGACCGCCCCGCCCATGCGCTTTACAACCGCGCCCTGTCGCGCGAACAGACGGGCGACCTCGCCGGCGCCTATCACGATCTGCGCGCTGCGCTGGAGGCCGATCCGGGCTTTGCGCTCGCCCGTGACGAGCTCACACGGTTCGTCGTTGAGCCGTCGGGGTAGGGGGCACGCAGTCTCAGCCAACGGCCCGCCACCCGTCACCGCCTCACACCCCACCCCCGTCAAACGCCTTCAGCGTCTGACCCCCTCAAGGGGAGGGAACAAGTACTCAAGGCTCAAATGCGATTTCCCTCCCCTTGATGGGGAGGGTGGGCCGGGGTTCAGCCCCGGCTCGGGTGGGGTGAGGCGCCGCCCGTTGCAGGATTTTGAGTTGCCGCCTTCGGCGGCGCCCCAACCCGGCTTCGCTACCCTCAGCCCGCACGGCCGGGCGTCTGGTCCCCCGGACCAGACTTGGCGGCCTCACCCCCGCTTCGGGGGAGGGAGAAGACTGGCGCCCTCCTCGTCCTTCAACCCATTGGCTGATCACAACGAGAGGGGCTGCGTCTGACGCTACTGCGCCGGGACCAGGCGGATCACCGCGCCGTCGCTGTCATCGACGAGGAGATAGATCGCGCCGTCCGGGCCAACGCGCACATCGCGGTAGCGCTCGTTGCGGCCGGTGAGCAGGTTCTCCACCCCGATCACCCGGTCGCCGCTGATTTCCATGCGCTGCAGGGTCATGCCCGCCAGCGCGGCGTGGAACAGATCGCCCTGCCAGTGTTCGAAGGCGCTGCCGGTGTAGAAGGCCATGCCGGCCGGCGCGATGGACGGGGTCCAGTACCAGATCGGCGGCTCGAACTCCGGCCGCTCACGCTCCTCGGTGATGATCGTACCGTTATAATTGATGCCATAGGTCACGGTCGGCCAGCCGAAATTCACGCCCGGCGCCAGGATGTTGATCTCGTCGCCGCCGCGCGGCCCGTGTTCGGTCGTCCAGACCGATCCGGTGGCCGGATTGCGGTCAATGCCCTGCACATTGCGGTGGCCGAAGCTGAACACGCCCTGCGCTGCGTTTTCGACCTGCGGATTGTCGGCGGGGATCGAGCCGTCGAGATGGAGGCGCACCACCGTGCCCAGATGGTTGGCCGGGTCCTGCGCTTCTTGCGGGGTGCGGCCGCCATCACCCAATGTCAGAAAGAGCGTCCCGTCCTCATTGAACAGGATGCGCCCGCCGAAATGGAAGCCGGAGGCCTTGTCGATATTGGCGCGGAACAGCACCTGCAGGTCCTCCAGCGCGCTCATGTCGGCGCTTAGCACGCCGCGCGCCAGCGCCGTGCCGTTGGCGCTTTCAGTGCCTTGCGCATAGGTGAAATAGACGTGGCGGGTGGTTTCGAAGTCCGGCGCCACGCGCACATCCATCAGGCCGCCCTGGCGGATGGCGATCAAATCATCGGGCAGACCTGTGACCGGCGCGGCGCGCAACGCGCCGTCCGCCCCGATGACGCGCAGCCGGCCCTCGCGCTCGGTCACCAGCCTGGACCCGTCGGGCAGAAAATCGATGGACCAGGGAAACTCCAGCCCTGAGGCGACCGTCTCCACGGTGAAGACCGCCTGCTCGGTCTCGTGCGTGTCGGCGCCGGGCGCCGGCGCGGCGAGGATGAGGGCGATGGCGGTGGCTGTGGCGAGATGGCGCAAGGAGGTCTCCCTTCGGCTGCAAACAGGTTCGCCCCTAAAAATAGGGGCTGGCCCGCGAAAGGGAACTGACGTTTGCGTCAGAACGCGGCCGTCTCAGCCTGCCGCCGCCAGGCGGCGCGGTGCGCTGGCGAAAGCGCCGGCCATGCGCCGGATCCGGCCGGTCAGGTCCGGCTCGATGGCGGCGGTATGCGACCAGCGCCGGCGCAGGCGCACCGGGGCGCTGGCCAGCGGCTCGGGCAGGATGGCGCTCATCGATTCAGCCATGGCCCACAGGCCGGCCCCGGCCGCCGCCACGCCCGGACGCAGGGCGCGCCCGGTGCTGAGCGGGATTTCGTAATCGGTGTAATAGGCCTTGTAGGCCTGTTCGCCCCGGCCAAGGTCGATGCGCGCGACGCCGAGCGAGGCGGCGTTCTCCAGCACGCCATGCAGCAGCAGCAGGCCCGGAGACACGGCCGCAAAGCGCGGATCATAAGCCGGGAACCAGGAATGATAGACGCCAACGGCGGCCATGCCCATCTCCACCGCCGCCAGCTCATCCCCCAGATAAAGCGAGGCCACGACGCCCCGGAACGGCCCGAAGGCGCGCGCCGCGATGCGCGTCAGCACCGTATCGATCCAGCCGACGTCGAACAGATCGAGCAAGCCCGAGGCGCGGTACTGAGCGCTCTTCCAGGCCTTGAGGGCGGCGAACCGCTCGCCGGAAGGATCGCCGAACACCACGCGAACCGGCCCGAACTCGCGCTCGGCCTTGCGCCAGCGCTGGTCCATCTTCCTGAAATGCGCGCGGTGCTGGGCGCGGCGCGCCGCGAACCAGTCAGCTGCGCCGCCCGACATATCAATGACCGCAGAACCGCCGCGGGCGCTGACCTTGCCCGGCGCCGGCCCAAGCCAGTTTTCATACACCAGGCTGCGCGCGTTCAACGTATCCAGCAGCGCGTCAACATCCACGCGCAGGCCTGCACGGCCGGCGAATCCCTGATAATCCGACAGCGGCGCGCCAGCAGGACGCAGCACGCCGTCGCCGCCCACATGACAGGCGAAAAACCCTGCCGGCGCGCCGTGCTCCCCGGCGATCACCACACGCACATCGCCCCGCTCTGCGTCGATCATCTCGGCGAATTCGGGCATGAGATAGGGGCTGATGAGCTTGCCCTGGCACTGGGCCAGCGCCCGCCACGCATTACGGTCCCGTGCGCTCAACCGGGTCAGCGGTGTCTCAAACAGACGCATGACAGGCCTCCCAAGGTGGTCCTGCGCCCTGTCCTGCAAGGGGTGCGCCGCTTGAACGCGCGCGGCGCTTGTCTTACCTGTATCTCATGACCGTACGTGCGATCCTCACCGTTCCCGATCCGCGCCTCAAACTGGTGTCAAAGCCGGTGGCGGGCGTTGATGATGACTTGCGCGCCCTGATGGATGACATGGTGGAGACCATGTACGACGCCGAGGGCATTGGCCTGGCGGCGATCCAGATCGGCGTGGACAAGCGCGTTATCGTCATGGACCTGTCCGACACCCGCGACCGGCCGCGCTATTTCGTCAATCCTGTGGTCACCCCGCTGACAGACGAGCTCAAACCCTATTCTGAGGGGTGTCTGTCCGTGCCGGAGATTTATGACGAGGTCGAACGCCCGGCGCGGGTGAAGATCAGCTATCTCGATTATGGCGGCGCGCCGCGCGAGGAGATCGCCGAGGACCTGTTCGCCGTCTGCATCCAGCACGAGATGGATCATCTCGAAGGTATTGTCTTTATCGATTATCTGTCACGGCTGAAGCGCGACCGGGCTGTCCGGCGCGTTCAGAAGCTCGTAAAGTCCAAAGGGGAAGCCGCCTGATATGAGATATCTGCTTTTGACGTCCGGCGTGTGTGCGCTGGCGCTGGCGGCTTGCGACAATGCGCCGGAGCGCGAAGAGGTCCAAGAAGCGGCCGCGGCCGCGGTCGAAGAGGTCCAGGAGGCCGGCGCAGACGCGCTGGACGCGCTCGACGGCGCCATGGACGATGCCGGCGGCGTGATCGAGGCGGCGATGGAGCCGGACGATGCGGCGCCATCCGGTCTGATTGAGGGGCTCACCGCCCTGTGCGGCCAGTCCTTCGCCGGAACCATCACCAGCCCGCCCGTTGCACTGGATGCAGACTTCGCCGGGCGCGACCTGGTCATGCATGTGCGCGAGTGCTTCGACAATGAGGTGCGCGCCCCCTTCCATGTGGGCGATGACCATTCGCGCACCTGGCTGATCACCCGCCTGGAGGACGGGCGTCTGCGCCTCAAGCATGATCACCGCCACAGCGACGGCTCGCAAGACGTGCTCACCCAGTATGGCGGCGAGACGGCCGCGCCGCCTCAAGGCGCGCGCGCCGAGTTCGCCGTGGACACGTTCAGCCAGGAGCTGTTCCTGCGCGAAGACCGCGCGGTGTCCGTCACCAATGTCTGGATCATGGAGCTGACCGATACGGCGTTCTATTACCGCCTGACCCGGGAGGACCGCTTCTTTGAAGTGACCTTCGACCTCACCCGGCCGGTCGACACCCCGCCCACCCCGTGGGGCTGGGAAGACTAGGTTTTCTCAGATCGGGCCTGACCAAACCCCCGGCGCGCTGCGCCGGGGGTTTTCGCGTCAGCGCGGGCGGCCGCCGCGATAGGGCTCCACCGAGCGCGCGGTCATGGAATAGGCGATGGCGGCGAGCTCCGTGTCCACACGCTCGACCTGCATGCGTCCCTCCACCCAGACCGGATCCCATAAGGCATTGAACTCGATGGGTTCGATGGAGCGCAGATAGACGATCTGGTTGGGCGGCGGCGCCGGCGAATGAATACAGGCGCCGTGATAGGGCAGCAGCAGAAACTCGCGCGCCGACCCGCGCTCGACGTAATCCAGCGGCAACAGATAGCCGGGCATGCGTACGATCAGCCCGTCGAGATCCTCCACCACATTGAACGAGCCGACCTGGCCTTCCACCAGATCGTCTGCCAGAAAGCGGCTCATCAGGGACGGGTCGCGCCGGCCCTCGTTGAGCGCCTGCCAGGCTTCCATTTCCTCTTCCGGCATGAGATCGGGCCAGCTCAGCACTTCGGCCGGCGCGTCGGGGTCCACGGGAACCAGGTTCGACAGCGCTTCGTTATCATCGCCCACGCCCTCGCTGCACCCGGCGGCGGGCAGCGCAAACAGGACGGCGGCGGCGAGCAAGGCCCGGATCATGGCGTCAGGCTCCAAGGCGGCGCAAGGGGGGCGGGGGCGGATTTCCAGATGATGAACGCGCCATGCACCGGGTTTTAAGACCTCTGAGGGATGATTGTCGCCTCAAAATCGCACACAGAGGCGGTCGCAGGAAGGGTTGCTGGATGGGTGGCAAGGCAGAACGCGCTGCAGTGCGCAAGGATGACATTTCCCTGAGGGTGCGCGAGGCGCGGCTTCGGCTGATCGCCCGAAGCGGGCTCACCTCCGGACCCATGAACGTCCTCAACGCCGGTCTGCTGGCCGTGTTCCTCGCAGGCGGGATCAGCCCCTGGATACTGGGCGCGTGGCTGGTGGCGATCACCGTGATCTCGGCCGTCCGCGTGGCGGTCCTGCTGCCTGCGCGCAAGCCCGGCCGTGCGCTGAGCCCGCGCATGATGGCCATGTTCATCGTCCTGTCGTGCGCCATGGGCGCGCTGTGGGGCGCAGCGCCCTGGATGGTGGGCGAAGGGGCGTCGCCACACGCGCTCACGGCGGCGCTGGTGTTCATCGCCGGCATGACCGCCGGTTCCGCCCTGACCTCGGCGGCGGCGCCGTCTGCGGTGCTTGCCTACAATGCGCCGGCAATCCTCATCAGCGCGGCCAACCTGGCCTGTACGGGCGGGTTCTTCGGCTTCCTCTTCTCCGGCGTGCTGATCCTGTTCCTGGTGGTGACATTCAAGCTGGCGCGGACCTTCTCGGCAACGCTCACCGACGCTGTGCGCAGCAATTTCGATCTGGAGGAAGCCCGCCGCCAGACCGAGGCGCAGGCCGCCGTCATGACGCGTCTGGCCGAACACAATGACCTTGCCGCGCGCCGCGCAGAAGAGCAGGCGCGGGCCAACGCCGCGGTGCTGGCCAATATGAGCCACGAGTTGCGCACGCCGCTCAACGGGATTCTCGGCATGGCGCACCTGCTGGAAGAGGCCGGGCTCGAAGGCGAGCCGGCCCGCATGGCCGCGCGCGTGCGCGATAGCGGCCAGGCGCTGGCGCGCATGCTGGGCGATGTGGTGGACGTGGCGCGCATCGAAGCCGGTCATGTGGAGCTCAATATTGAGGACATGACGGCGCGGGCGCTGGGCGAACGCATTCGCCGCGCTGCCGAGACGGACGCTGCGCAGAAGGGGCTCGCCCTGACTGTCGGTTTCGCCGGCGAGTCAGACCGCGCCCTTCGCGCCGACGCCGGACGCCTGTTCCACATCGCCCAGATTTTCGTCTCCCAGGCACTGCGCACGACCAGCGAGGGCGGTCTCGACATCACATTGTGCACCCAGCTCGACGCGGCGGGCGCGGCGCGCCTGCGCGTGACGGTGCGCGATACGGGCGAAGGCGTGCCCGAGAGCGCCCGCAACCGGCTGTTTGATTCCCTCTCCCAGGACAGCGTCGATCCCTATATCCGCGCCAATGGGGCCGGGCTGGGCCTGCACCTCGCCAAGCGCCTGGCGGGCCTGATGCAGGGCCGCGTCGGGTATGAGCCGGGCCCCGCGCAGGAAGGCTCCGTCTTTTGGTTTGAAGTCACCTTGCCTGTGTCGTGCAAGGCCGACCGCTACGCCGATGGCGAAACCTTCAGCCTGACCACGCGGCGCCTGCGCATGCTGGTGGCTGAGCGAGATGCGGCGCGCCGCTCGGTGCTGTTGGGCTATCTCAAATCCTTCAACTGCGTGGTGACATGCGTGGGATCGAGCGCCGAGCTGGTGTCGGTGCTGGGCGCGGCGGCCTATGACGCAGCGGTGGTGGGTCTCAGCCTTGAGGACTGCGAGCCCGAAGAGGCCTGCGACGATGTGCGCTCCCTGCCCTCCACCGCCGCGATGACGCCCGTCGTGCGGCTGGTGCGCGATCTGGAAGCCCCGGTGATGGCGGGCGCAACCGAAACCCTGGTGCGTGCGCCGGTCTCTGCTGACAATCTCAAGGCTGCGCTGGTCGAAGCGCTCGCCGGCGATCTGGCCGCCTCGGCGACGCTGCGCCGCACCGCCTGATGCGTCAGCCGGGCCTTGCGCCCGGCTCGCCGCGCACCCAGGCCAGGAAGCCCGGCGCGCTGCCGGCTTCATCGACATGGATCGCGATGACGCACGGCTCGTCATACGGGTGAAGGCGCGCCAGACGATCGCTCAGCGCCGCCGCCTTGCCTGCGGACGTCTTGAACAGGGCGATGATCTCGCGCTCGCGCCGCATCTCGCCCTCCCACCGGAAAAGCGAGCGGCTCTCGCCCAGAATGTTGGCGCAGGCGCACAATCCCTCGGCCAGCACAGCCTCGGCGGCGCTTTCGGCGCTCTCCATGTCCGGCCAGGTGGTGTAGAGCAGACCCATCGCAGTGTCGGTCATGACGCTTATCCTTGCAGAACCCGGCCTGGCGACAGATATACACGCCCCTCATGGAGGATGCGATGGATCACGGCGCACGCGCACTGGTGCTCCTGTCCGGCGGACAGGATTCGGCCGCGTGCCTGGCGTGGGCGCTGGCGCGCTACGGGCATGTGGAGACGATCGGCTTCACCTATGGCCAACGCCACAGCGTCGAGATGGAGGCGCGCCAGCGCGTGCGTGAACAGATCGCCGGGCGCTTCCCCGAGTGGGGCGCGCGGCTGGGCGAGGACAGGGTGGTGGATCTGGCCGGCTACGGCGCGCTGGCTGAAAGCGCGCTGACGCGCGATGTGGCGTTCGAGATGGGCGCGCGCGGCCTGCCCAACACCTTCGTGCCCGGGCGCAATCTGGTTTTCCTCACCGTGGCGGGCGCCCATGCCTGGCGCCGGGGGCTGTCGCACATCATCACCGGCGTCTGCCAGACCGATTACTCAGGCTATCCCGACTGCCGGCAGGACACCATCGACGCCCAGGCGCGCGCCCTGTCGCTGGGCCTTGATGCGCCGGTGACCATCGAGACGCCGCTGATGCATCTGACCAAGGGTGAAACCTGGGCGCTGGCCCACGAGCTGGGCGGGGACGCTCTGGTGGACCTGATCGTGGAGCACAGCCATACCTGTTATCGCGGCGTGCGCGATGAGCGCCATGACTGGGGTTATGGCTGCGGCGCCTGCCCGGCCTGTGAGCTGCGCGCCAAAGGCTGGCGCGACTGGCGCGGCGCATGAGCTACGCGGTCAAGGAAATCTTCCTCACCGTCCAGGGCGAGGGCGGCCAGACCGGGCGCCCGGCCGTGTTCCTGCGCTTTGCAGGATGCAATCTGTGGAGCGGGCTGGAGCGTGATCGTGCAACCGCCGTGTGCCGGTTCTGCGATACCGACTTCATCGGAACCGATGGCGTCAACGGCGCCAAGTTCGCCACCGCGCAGGCGCTGGCTGACAAGGTCGCCTCGCTGTGGCCGGGCGGGGGCGCGCCTTACGTCGTGTGCACCGGCGGCGAGCCTCTGTTGCAGCTGGACCGCGCCCTGATAGACGCCCTGCACGATGCCGGTTTCGAAATCGCTGTGGAGACCAATGGGACCCTCGCAGCGCCCGACGGCATTGACTGGATCTGCGTCAGCCCGAAATCCACCGCGCCCCTGAAACAGACATCCGGCCACGAGCTCAAACTCGTCTACCCCCAGCCCGACGCCATGCCCGAGCTCTACGCCCATCTGGATTTCCAGGAGTTCCGCCTGCAGCCCATGGACGGCCCCGACCAGATGGCCAACGCCCAGGCGGCGTATGAATACTGCCTGAAGCATCCCCAATGGCGGCTGAGCCTGCAGACCCATAAATGGATCGGGGCGCCGTAGGGGGGGCTGGTCCCAGCAAGCGCTTGCGCGGCCCCCTCACCTTACCTCTCCCCCATAAATGGGGGAGAGGAGACATTTGATGTTGCGTGGTTACGGGTTGGGCCAGGCGCCTGCATTTCCGGAAGAAAAGCAGCGTCAAAGCCTCCTCTCCCCTCTTCAGAGGGGAGAGGTAAGGTGAGGGGTACGGCTCCCTTTCGGGAGCGCACTGAGTCTCACCCCTCCGCTTCGATAAAGCCGCGGCTGCGCAGCAGCGGGTCCACCGAAGGTTCGCGGCCGCGGAAATTGACGAAATTCTCCATCGCCGGGATGGTATTGCCCGAGGAGAACACTGCGCGCAGGCGCGCGGCGGTCTGCGGATCGAAGATGTCGCCCGCTTCCACGAAGGCGTCGAAGCCGTCATTGTCCAGCACGCCGGCCCAAAGATAGCTGTAATAGCCCGACGCATAGCCCTCGCCGGCGAAGACATGCAGGAAGTGCGTCGAGCGGTGGCGCATCGGGATGGCCTGCGGGCTGCCATAGCGCGTCAGGATCTCGGTCTCGAACGCGCCCACATCGATGGCGGCGGGGTCGGTGTTGCGGTGATAGGCCATGTCCACCAGGCCGGAGTTGAGGAACTCCACCGTGCTGAAGCCCTGGTTGAAGTTCTGCGCCGCCAGCACCCTGTCGAGCAGCTCGCGCGGCATCGGCTCGCCGGTCTCGTAGTGCAGGGCGAAACGCTCGAGCACTTCCGGCTCGGTGAACCAGTGCTCGAGCACCTGGGCGGGGAACTCCACAAAGTCGCGGTCGACCGACGTGCCCGCCAGGGACGGATACTGCGTGTTCGACAGCAGGCCGTGCAGGCCGTGGCCCAGCTCGTGGAACAGGGTGGTGGCGTCGGTAAACGAGATCAGCGCCGGCTCGCCCTCGGCAGGACGGTTGTAATTGCAGTTGTTGATGATGATCGGGGTCTCGCCGGTGATGCCGTTCTGCGGACGGAACGAGCTCATCCAGGCGCCCGAGCGCTTGCCCGGGCGGGCGAAGTAATCGCCGTAGAACAGGCCGACCACCTCGCCATTGTCGGCGCGGGTGACCTCCCATACGCGCACGTCCTCGTGATAGGCCTCGATATCGGTGCGCTCGGTGAAGCGCACGCCGAACAGCCGCTCGGCGACGTAGAACTGGGCGGCGATCATGTTCTCGAGATCGATATATGCCTTGACCTGGTTCTCATCGAGGTCGAAGCGCTCGGCGCGCACCTGCTCGGTGTAATAGCGCCAGTCCCAGCCCATCACGTCGTCCTCAATGCCGTCGCGGGCCATCAGGGTTTCAATATCGGCCTGTTCTTCGAGCGCGCGCGCGCGGGCGGGCGCCCAGACCTGCTCCATCAGCCCCTGGGCTGCTTCGGGCGTGCCGGCCATGGTGCCGGCGGTGCGGAAGTGGGCGAAGGTCTCAAAGCCCAGCAGGTTGGCCAGCTCCAGGCGCAGTTCCAGGATGCGCCGGACATTGTCCTTGTTGTCGAACTCATTGTCATTATTGCCGCGATTGTAGAAGGCGGTCCACACCGCTTCGCGCTGGGCGCGGTTGGGCGAGCGCTGCAGGAAGGGCTCCACCATGGAGCGCTGCAGCGTGATGACCGGCGTGTCGAGACCCCGCGTTTCGCCCGCCGCGCGCGCGGCCGAGGCGAGGCTGGACGGCAGCCCGGCCAGATCATCCTCGCTCAGCGGCAGGGTCCACAGCTCGCTGTCGCGGCGCTCGTTCTGGGAGAACTCGGTGTAGAGGCTCGCCAGCTCGGCGCGGATTTCGGCGAAGCGCTCGCGGTCCTCGCCTTCCAGCTGGGCGCCGGCGCGCACGTAATTCTCGTGATAGACCTCGATGAGGCGCGACTGCTCGGGCGTCAGGTCAAGCTCATCGCTGCGCTGGCGCAGGGTGTCGATGCGGGCGAACAGATCGGCGTTCAGCGTGATGGCCGAGCTGTGACGCGCCAGGCGCGGGCTCATCTCCGCCTGGATGGCGTCGAGCGCGTCATTGGACGCCGAGCTCGTCAGATTGCCGAACACGCGGCTGATCCGGCCCAGATCGGCGCCGGCGTTCTCCAGCGCCAGCATGGTGTTCTCGAAGGTCGGCGCCTCGGGGTTCGTGGCGATCGCGTCGATCTCGGCGCGATGGGTCTCCATCGCGGCTTCGAAAGCCGGGATGAAGTGGTCAGGCTGAATCTGGCTGAAGGGCGGGGCGCCGTGCGGCGTGTTCCACTCGGCCAGCAGCGGGTTGGCCTGCGCCGTCTCGTCAGCCGCGTTCGCTGCGTCCATGCCGTTGGCGTCCTGTTGGGCATCGGTTTCGGCCTGGGCCGTCTCGGGCGGCGCCGGAGGCGTGGGGTCATTGGGCTCGCAGGCCGCGAGGGCAATGGCTGCGGCAGCGGCGCCAAGATAAAGATGCGTCTTCATGGAGGGGCCTCAAGCGTTGAACGCCGCGTTCACGCGGCCATGTGGGGATTGTCCCTAGGTCTAGTCATACAAGGGCCAAAGCACAATCCCTGCGATGCCGCCCGCGGTCCTGGTCATCCCTCGCGGCGCAGGGCGCGCAGCGCGGCGCCACCCTGCAGAAGCACGATGGCAAACGCCGCCATCCAGGTCAGGCAGGCTGCGTAAAACAGGGCCGGGCTGGTCTCAGCGGGCCGCCCGTCCTCCCACGCTACCGGGGTCTCGATCCCAAGCGGGGTGAACATGTGAAAGCCGATCGCGCCGGACATGACCGCCAGCGCAATGAGTGCGCCAGCCACCGCCGACAGCGCGCCAAGGCCCTTCAGCCGCCGGATGAACAGGGCCAGCACCGGCACGGTGAGCAGCAGCAGCGCCGAGGCGAGCTCCGCCAAACCGATCACCCATGGGCCCACGGGATAGAACAGATCAATGCCTGACCAGTCGCGCAAGGTCTCAAAGATGTGCTGCGGCGTCGGGTGGCCAGTGAACTTGAACCGCAGGGAGTCCAGAAAGATCGCCGCTATGAACAGGCCCAGGGCGATGACGGCATAGGGGGCAAAACGCGAGATACGCATGATCAGCGCTCCAGAACTTGTGGATAGTTGGCGTCGGCGCGGGCGATATGGCCGGTTATGTCGGCCTGCCAGCGCGCATGGATGGCCCGGTCGAAATTGAGATACAGCCGCCCGTCCACGATCTGCCAGATTTGAGGATCGCCCTTGGCGCCATAGCCTTGCGCCATCGCCCAGGCGCAATGGCCGCCATATTGCGGCGCATAGGCCGGCGGATCGGCCAGGAACAGGTCGAGATGGGCCTGGCTGGAAAAGCGCCAGTCCGCGCCTTGCCAGCGTGTGGTGAAGGCGCGCACGCCGCGCACCGCCTCGCCTTGCGTGTGATAGGCGACGACGTCATATCCGCCCGCGCCCAGATTGGCGAACAGGCCTGTATAGATCGGCATGGCGGGCGGGTCTTCGGCGTGCGCCGAGGGCGCGAGCGCCAGACCCGACCAAACGAGGCTGATGCACATCAAGAGAAGTTTCGGCGTCATGGGTCTGGCCTTGCTCATGGTAAGCGCAGGCGCTCCGCCTGCTTGACGCCGCCAGCTATAGCGCGGCGCCGTGCAAAGACATCGTCACGCTCGGGCGCGCGCCGGCCACGTTTGTGTGATGCGGTTCGTGATCACCCGGGGGGCTGCGCACGGGCGCGCATCCGCCTATCTAGTGCGCTGCGGCACACCAGGAGACATTCAATGGCCGAAGCCATGAGCACCGCGCCCGAGGGCGAAACCCGCAGCGAAGCCTATCAGCGCCTCGCCCGCGAAATCGCGTCCGTCGTCGCCGGCGAAACCAGCGCCACCGCGCGCTACGCCACGGCGGCCTGTCTCCTGGCGCACGCGTTTGCGCCGCGCTTTTTCTGGACCGGCTTCTATGTGGTCGATCCTCTAAAACCCGGTGAGCTGGTGGTCGGCCCCTATCAGGGCACGCTGGGCTGCCTGCGCATCCCCTTCGGCAAGGGCGTGTGCGGGGCGGTGGCAGCGTCGGGCGAGACGCTGATCGTCCCCGATGTGCACGCCTTCCCCGGCCATATCGCCTGCGACAGCCGCTCCCGCTCCGAAATCGTCGTGCCGGTGTTTGCGCCCGACGGTTCGCTGGCCGCGGTGCTGGATGTGGATTCGACAGAGCCTGACGCGTTTGACGAGACGGACCGCGCCGGGCTGGAAGCGATTTGCGGGGCGTTGTTGGGGTAGTGGCAGGTTTATCCTCCCCCGCTTGCGGGGGAGGTGTCCGCGAAGCGGACGGAGGGGGGAACCGCACCTCGGGCGCTCTCGAATGGCCGGCTTCGCCTCGCCCCCTCACCTTACCTCTCCCCCATTATCATGGGGGAGAGGGGGCCTCCACGCTGCGCATTATATCGGTGGGGCCAGGCGCTTGGCTTTCCTGAGACCCACACAGCGTCAAAGCCTCCTCTCCCCTCATGAAGGGGAGAGGTAAGGTGAGGGGTGGAGGCGCTGACCTACTCCGCCGCCAGCGCCATCACCTGCCCCGACCGCACCAGCCGCCCCGGCCGCGCGTCCGTCACCTCGTCCTCGCGCACCACCACCTGCCCCGACACGATCGTCGCGCGATAGCCTTCGGCCTTCTGCAGCAGGCGCTGGCCGCCGGCGGGCAGGTCCTGGACCAGATAGGGCGCGTGCACGCGCAAGCGGTTCGGGTCGATGATGTTGAGGTCGGCTTTCAGGCCCGGCCTGATCCGGCCCCGGTCGGCCAGGCCCAGATAATCGGCCACATCGCCGGTGAGCATCTGCACCGCGCGCGCCATTTCGATCCGGGGTCCCCGGGTGCGGTCGCGCGTCCAATAGCTCAGGAGGTAGGTGGGAAAGCTCGCATCACACACCGTGCCCACATGGGCGCCGCCATCGGACAGGCCGGGAATGGCCAGGCGATGGGTCAGCATGGCGTGGACATTGGCGTAATCGCCTTCGGTATAGTTATAGATCGGCATGTAGATCAGCTCGCGCCCCTCGCGCGCGATCACCGTGTCATAGAGCGCCTCCCAAACGCTGACCCCGCGTGCCTGCGCCCGCGCCCCGATGGAGCGGTCGAGAGGCTGCTCGTAATCGGGATCATCGGTCAGGGTGAACAGCTTGGAGGCGACGAACTCCATGTGCTCGATCAGCATGTCGGCAATGGGCGGGACGGATGAGCCGGGGCCGGCGAGCGTGTCGGATTTTTCGGAGAGGAGCTGCGCCTTGAACTCAGGCCTCGCCATTTCGCGAACCCGCGCGTCCAGCGGCAGATGGGCGATGGCCTTGTAGGCGGGATAGCCCATGAAGGGGTGGAAGGTGCATTGCAGCCCCAGAAACACGCCGATGGCGCGCGGCGCGACCTGGGCGCGCACGCGGTAGCCTTCCGCGTCGAGGGCTTCGAGGCCTTTGAGGATCTGGCGCCACTGGTCCGGGGCGAAATCGCGCTGCATCACCGAGATGGAGAAGGGCCGCCCGCCCGCCGCCTTCACATAGGCCTCGATCACCGACCATTCGGCGGGGAAGCTGTCCGGATCACGCTGCAGATCGAAATCCGACACCGCCTGGATGACGCCGTGATCGCGGCCCCTGAAGGCGCTGGCGATGCCGGCGAGCTCCCTGGCCGTGGCTTCCGAGGCCGGGGTCCATTCGCCGTCGGCGGTGCGGTGCAGGTCTGACCGCCCGGTGGAAAAGCCGATGGCGCCGGCATCCAGCGCCTCGCCCACCAGATCGCGCATGCGGGCAATCTCGTCCGCGCTGGCCTGGGCGTCGAAGCTGGCGCGTTCGTTCATGACATAGACGCGCAGCGGGTCGTGGCCGACCATGGCGGCGATGTCCATGGTGCGCGGCGTCGCGTCCAGCGCGTCCATATAGTCGGGAAAGCTCTCCCAGTTCCAGGGCAGTCCTTCAGCGAGCGCCGTGCCGGGAATATCCTCCACCCCCTCCATCAGCCGGATCAGCCGGTCATGATCGCTGGCGCGCACCGGCGCGAAGCCGACCCCGCAATTGCCCATCACCGCCGTGGTCACGCCATGGCGGATGGAGGGCTCCAGCCGGTCATCCCAGGTCGCCTGCCCGTCATAATGGGTGTGCGCATCAATAAAGCCCGGCGTGACGATGCAGCCCGCCGCGTCGATCGTCTCGCGCGCGGGGCCGGGCGCCTCGCCCACCGCCACGATGCGGCCGTTTGCGATGGCAATGTCCGCTTTGAAGGGGGCCGACCCCGAGCCGTCATGGATCAGGCCGCCAGTGATTTTCAGATCATGGGTCATGGGGTGCTCCAATCCTTATCCTGCTCCCGCAAACCAAGGCTATCGCTTTTGGGGCAAGCACGTTTCCTCCCTCCCCTTGAGGGGAGGGTTGGGGTGGGGTGTGAGGCGGTGACGGGTGACGGGCCTTTGGCTGAAGCTGCATGCCCCCCACCCCGGCCCTCCCCCGGTGGGGGAGGGAGAGCGGCCCGCGCCGTCTTCAGCCGAGCCCGGAGCTTGCGGCCCATATGCGATTGCTCACTCCCGCAAGCGGGAAAAGACAAAGATGTCAGCGCCTTCCTCATTCCGCAGGCTCCGCTTCCGCCGTGGGCCA
This sequence comes from Alphaproteobacteria bacterium, assembly GCA_016124675.1. GTDB lineage: Bacteria > Pseudomonadota > Alphaproteobacteria > Caulobacterales > Maricaulaceae > Oceanicaulis. The sequence continues at coordinate 29,590 of WGNG01000022.1, read as the reverse complement.
GCGCGCATCGTAGAGGCGCAAGGCGCCCGCCAGGCCCAGCCCCGCGAACAAATGCCAGATCGACCATACGCCGACCACCGCCGCCGCGCCGCCCAGCCCGTCGAACTGCGAGAGCAGGATCACCAGGCCGAGCCCCGCATTCTGGATGCCAACCTCAAAGGTCAGCGCGCGCCGGCGCGGCGCATTATAGCGCAAAAGCCGCCCCGCCGCTGCGCCGGTCGCGAAGGCGAGGCCATTGTGCGCGATGACGATCGCCAGCACCGCGCCCGCCGTCGCGGTCAGCAGCGCCCAGTTGGCCGCCAGCCCGCCGAACACCATCGCCAGAATGCCCGCAAGCGCCGCGATCATCAAAGCCGGGCGGATGCGCGCCGCCATCGCCGGATACCGGAACGCGAACGCCATGCCCAGCGCCAGCGGGATCGCCAGGATGAGCGTGGTCTGGATCACGAAGGCCCATGGGCTCACCGCGATTTCGTCCACGAGGATGGCGGTCGGGGCGTAAAGACTGGTCCAGAACAGGATGGAGACGGGGGTGAGCAGGGCGGCGGCCAGGCTCGACGTGCCGGTCAGCGCCACCGACAGGGCCGTGTCGCCGCGCCCCAGCTGGGTGAAGAAGTTCGACACATTGCCGCCGGGGCAGCACGCCACCACGATCATGCCCAGCGCGATGGAGGGGACGGGATTGATCAGATAGATCAGCCCCAGCGTCATTGCGGGCAGGGCGACGATCTGCGCCGCCGCCGCGCCGGCGAATTTGCCGGGCTCGGCCATGAGGAACAGGAAATCGCGCGGCCTCAGGCTCAGCGCCACGGAAAACATGATCACCGCCAGGATCAAAGGCAGGATCCAGTCCCCGCCCGGGGCCAGCTCGATGCGCGCAGCGTCCAGCGCAGCGGCGTCCATGGTGATCTCCTCCCGGCCGTCTTCTGCCCGTGTCCGGCCCGCGTCTGGCGGCGGGCGGTGAACGCGGTTCACCGCACACCATGACCGGGCGAGACCGGCCTTGTCGAGGGGGCGGCGGACCGAAGCTTGCGCGCCGGCGCGGATGACCCCACCATGGCGTGGAAGCTAAACCATTGAAGGGGCGTTATAATGTTACGTTTTGCGGGACTGGCGGGGGCGGCGCTGATGGCGCTGGCGGCGTGTGGGCAACCGGCGGGGCAGCCGCCGGCAGATGCAACCGAAGCCGCCGCGCCGGAGGCCGCCCAATCGGATGCACCCGCCCCCGAGGCGGGACAGACCGCCGCCGCGGGCGGCGACTGGCCCTACCATCAGGACACCAGCCCCGCGATCACCGAGGCCGATTTCGCCTACCGGATCTCGACGCTCGCCGATGACCGGTTCATGGGCCGCGCGCCGGGTCATGAGGTGGGCGAGACGGCGGCCGACTGGATCGCCGAGGAGATGCGCCGCGCCGGGCTGGAGCCCGCAGGCGAGGATGGCGGCTGGTTCCAGAACGTGCCGCTGATTGAGTCCACCCTCGACGAGGCGCGCTCCGATCTGGAGATCAGCGTGAATGGCGAGCCCATGGGCCTGCGCATGGGTCAGGACGTGGTGTTCTGGACCCAGCAGCCGGTGGAGTCGGTCGCGATCGAGCCGTCCGACCTCGTGTTTGTCGGCTATGGCGTCGTGGCGCCGGAATTTGGCTGGAACGACTATGACGGCCTCGACGTCACCGGCAAGACGGTGGTGATCCTGGTCAATGATCCCGGCTATGCCCGGCCCGGCAGCGGTTTGTTCAACGGTTCGGCCATGACCTATTACGGGCGCTGGACCTACAAGTATGAAGAAGCCGCCCGCCAGGGCGCTGCGGGCGCGATCATCGTCCACCAGACCGAGCCGGCCAGCTATGGCTGGGCGACCGTGCGCAATTCCTGGTCCGGCCCGCAATTCATCCTCGCCTCTGCCGCTGACGAGCCGTTTGTCGACGTGGAAGGCTGGATCCAGCTGGAAATCGCCGAGCAATTGTTTGAAGCGGCCGGGCTGAACTTCGCCGAAATGGCCGAAGCCGCCGCCGAGCCGGGCTTCACGCCCGTGCCGCTGCAAGGCGCGCAGATGACCGCCACGCTCCATAACGGCCTGCGTGAGCTCAGCTCACGCAATGTTGCCGGCATGGTGCGCGGATCGGAGCGGCCGGACGAGCACGTCCTGTTCATGGCCCACTGGGACCATCTGGGCGAACGGCTCAACTTCGCCAGCGAGGACAATATCTATAACGGCGCCGTCGACAACGCGACCGGGACCGCCTTCATCCTGGAGCTGGCTGAAGCCTTCGCGGCGGAGGAGCCGCCCGCCCGCTCGCTGATCTTCGTGGCGGTCACCGCCGAAGAACAGGGCCTGCTGGGCTCGGCCTATTACGCGCAGAACCCGCTCGTGCCGCTCAATCAGACCGTAGGCGGCTTCAACTTCGACGCCATCCAGCCCGTGGGCGAGACCGAGAATGTGGTGGTGATCGGCTATGGGGCCTCGCAGCTGGAGGACATGCTGCGCGAGGATGCGCAGGCCCAGGGCCGCTATCTCAGCCCCGATCCCACGCCGGAGGCGGGCTATTTCTACCGCTCCGACCATATCTCGCTCGGCCGGCGCGGCGTGCCCATGCTCTATGCCAAGGGCGGCACCGTCCATGTCGAGCATGGCGAGGCCCATGGCGCCGCCATCGCGCAGGCCTACCGCACGCTGCACTATCACCAGCCGTCCGACGAGTATGATGACAGCTGGGACCTGTCCGGTTTCGTCCAGGACGGCGAGCTGTTCTACGGCCTGTCGCGCCGCCTGGCGCAGTCCGAAGACTGGCCCAACTGGTATGAGGGCAACGAGTTCCGCGCCCTTCGCGACGCGATGATGGAGTAGGCGCAAGCTTGCGCGCACGAAAAGGCCGGGCAGAGACAATCCGCCCGGCCTTTTTCTGTCCGGTGATCGCTCGGAGCATTCAGATCAGAACGGCTTCACCGCCGCGAAGAAGCAGGTCATCGCGATCAGCACCCAGTAGACATAGGCGACGCCCCGCCCGATCGAGATGGAGCGGTTCAGCTTGGCCTCCACGGCGGCGTCGGGGCCGGCGGCCAGGATGCGGAACTTGTCCTGCCATTCATGCATCACCCAGCGCAGGATCACGCCGATGATCAGCGCCAGGCCATAGGTCAGCACCTTGGCGGCGTACCAGCCCTGGCCCGCGCCGGCCTCGAACGGGCCCATCCCCATGAAGGAGGTGATGGCGGAGATGATCAGGGCGGGGATCAGCACATAGCGCGTGCAGTCCTCGATGAAGTTGAGCGTTTTCCAGATCGGCTTGCCGCGCGTGAAGAACGCGCCGTAGGTGACGCCCATCCACACCGCCCAGACGATCCACATGGCGATCAGCCATCCGCCGCCCAGCGGCTGGACATTCCACAGATAGCCCATGTGCAGGCCCAGCGGCAGCAGGGTGATGATGCCGGTGCGCGCCAGGATGTCGATGCGGTAGGCGGTGTCCATGTGGCGCATGCGCTCGTCAAAGGACAGGCGCGGATTGACCACCTTGTAGCTGGTCTGGAACACGCCCCACTCCCCGCCCAGCCAGTACACCATGGCCAGAATGTGCAGCCAGCGCAGGATCTCCAGCTCGTACTGGGTCCAGAATTCCAACATCGACGCCTCCCCGTCCCGTGAGGGCAGGGGCGCCGGCGCGGCGGCGTGATCACCCTGCTCGATCCAAATGGTATATCATTTAAATCGCGCACCAGCGCAAGCGCTTCCGGACTGTTCGGGTGGGGTTACCCGCCCCAGGCGCTGACGCGCGGGGGTTTGCGGGGGCGCTCGGCGGGGTTTTCGGCCGCCGTGCCGATATAGATGAATCCCGCCACCCGCTCGCCACTGGCCAGGCCCAGCGCGGCGCGGGCGATGCGGTCATAGGCATACCACTCGGTCAGCCATTGCGCCGCGAAGCCCATGGCGCTGGCGGCGACCAGCAGGGTCTGGCACACCGCGCCGGCCGACAGGATCTGCTCCCATTCAGGAATCTTGTGATTCTCGGTGACGTCGGAAATCACCGCGATCACCAGCGGCGCGCGGGTGAAGCGATTGCGCTCCAGCTCGAAGCGCTCGGGCGGCGCTTCCGGCTCCAGATCGCGCAGGCGCGCCTCCAGGATATCGCCGAAGCGGGCGCGCGCCTCGCCCTCGAATGTGATGAAGCGCCAGGGAAACAGCTTGCCATGGTCCGGCGTGCGCGCCGCCAGGCGCAGCAGCGCGTCGCGCTGCTGCGCGTCCGGTCCCGGACCCGTCATCAGGCGCGCCGTTGTGGACCGGCGCTGGGCCAGCAGCGTCAGCGTCTGCGCGCTGGGCGTCGCGGCGGGCAGGGCGGCGTCAGCGCCCGGTGCGGGCGGCGGGAGAAGGCGTGTCATGGGCATCGGCTTTCCGGCTTGGGGTACGGGCAGGCCAGTGTGGCGGGTGAGGGCGAACTTGCGCAATGGCCCGGTTCATGATCATGCTTGAGGATTATATCCATATATAGTTTGCGCACTCAGAGGATGGACCATGCCAGCAGACTCCGTCACGCACGAGGACCTCAGCCCCGCCGAACGGCGCCGGCGGCGTGTGCGCGACGCGATTATTGTCGCCGCCGAAGAGATTTTCGCTGAAGAGGGCGAGGCGGGCCTGTCCATGCGCCGCATCGCCGAGCGCATCGATTACTCGCCCGCCGCGCTCTACAAGTATTTCAATTCCAAGGAAGCCCTGTTCAAGGAAATCCGCGAGGGTTTCTTCGAGCGCCTCCTCAAGCGCATGCAGGATGTCTGCGCCTCCATCGAGTCCGGGCCCATGCTGTGCACGCGCTGCCTGCGCGCCTATGTGGAGACGGGCCTGGAGCAACCGGATCATTACCGCCTGGCCTTCGCCGGTTTCAGCGGTGACAGCGATGTGGCCGAGGACACCTACGCCTTCGCTGCCAACGAACATCTGCGCCTGATGATCCAGGAGAGCATGGAGGCGGGCTGGTTCCGGCCATCCGATCTCGATCTGGCGGCCACCAGCGTCTGGTCGTCCGCCCATGGGCTCACCATACTGGCGGTGACGATCCCCGATTTCCCGCGCGAGAAGCCAGGCCGCCGGCAGCTGGAGCTTGACGAGCTGATCGCGTTTCACAGCGACATGATGCTGCGCGGCCTGGGGTCGAGGAAGCTGATCGAGCTGATGGAAGCCGGCCAGAGCTTCTGATCCGCCGAACCTTGAAAATATTTAACGCTGTTCACTTTGCCAACGCTGTTCGCTGATATATATTCCCCGTGATCATTGCGGGAGCGGGCGTCATGGCGGGTGGAGTGACAGGCATTTTCAGGGGCGGGGCCAGCCGCTTCGCACTCACCGTCCTGACTGTGGCGGCGCTGGTCGTCGTGGCGGTGATCGGCGTCAGCGCCTTGCGTGCGGCCGGCGCGGGACCGCGCTCGGTGGTCGTCGCCGAGGCGCTGCCGGTCGAGACGTTCTCCGCACGCTATCAGTCGCACGCCGCCATGGAGACGCGCTATCCGGGCCTGGTCTCCGCCTGGCGCACCAGTGCGCTGGGATTTGAGTCCGGCGGCCGGATCGAGACGGTCAACGTGCGCGTCGGCGACCGGGTCGCCGCTGGCGATGTTCTGGCCACGCTCGACACGCGCACGCTGGAAGCCCAGCTCGCCGCCGCCCGCGCCGAAGCCGCCGCCGCCGACACCCGCGCCGGCCTCGCGGCGGTGACGCTGGAGCGCCAGCAGGTGCTGGTTGATCGCGGCCATATCTCCGCCCAGCGCCTTGATGAAGCCGCCGCCAACCAGCGCGCCGCCCAGTCGGGCGCCGCCGCCGCGCGCGCCAGCGCCCAGGCCCTGGCCGTCCGGCTGGAGCTCGCCGCCCTGACCGCGCCGTTTGATGGCGTCATCACCGCGCGTCATCTCGACGAGGGCGCCATCGCCCCGCCCGGCGCGCCGGTGGTGACGCTGGTGGAAGATGCGCGCCTTGAAATGCGCGTCTCCATCCCTGCCGAGGAAGCCGCCCGGCTGGAGCCCGGCCAGAGCGTCCCTGTGGAGTTTGCGCAAGGCCAGGCTCAGGCGCGCCTGCGCGCGGTCACCGGCGTGATCGAGCGCGAGCAGCGCGCCGTCACCGTCATCTTCGACCTGGAGGCAGGCAATGGCGCGGTCAGCGGCGCGGTGGGGCGGATCCTGGTCAGCACCGATCTTGCCGAGCGCGGCTTCTGGGCGCCGGTGACGGCGCTGGCCGAGGGCCGGCGCGGCCTGTGGTCGATGTATGTGCTCGCCCCGGAGAACGGCGCCTTCCGCCTCGAGCCGCGCCCCGTGGAGGTACTGCACGCCGAAGGCGACACGGTCTATGTGCGCGGCGCGGTCAATGACGGCGATGTGGTGCTGGCCGCCGGCGTCAGCCGCGTGGCGCCGGGTCAGCGCGTGCGTCCTGAAGGCGCCGCGTCATGATCACCCTGTTCGTGCGCTTTCCGCGCCTGATCGTCCTGTCGATCTTTCTGGTATGCGCAGCCGGCCTCGCCGCGCTGGGCGTGCTGGGCCGTCAGGAAGACCCCTCGCTCACCGAACGCTTCGGGTCCATCACCATCATCCTGCCCGGCGCCGACGCGACGCGCATGGAGGCGCTCGTGACCCGGCCCATGGAGGCGGCCCTGCTGGAGCTGGTGGAGCTGGACGAGGTGCGCTCCACCACCCGCGCCAACGTCTCCCAGCTCGGCATCTCCATTCGCGAGGACCTTGACCCGACACGGGTGGAGCAGGCCTGGTCGCTGATCCGCGACCGCGTTTCGTCCGTGCGCCCGTCCTTGCCTGAAGGCGTGCAGAGCATTGAGGTGCGCCGCCAGTATATGGGCGCGGCCACGCTGGTCGTGGCGCTGCGCTGGCCGGACGGATCGGAAGCCTCGCTGGGTTCGCTCGGCCGGCTGGCGCGGGATCTCGAAGACAATCTGCGCAACACGGCCGGCACCAAGCAGACCGAGGTGTTCGGCGCGCCCGAGGAAGAGGTGCGCGTCATTCTCGACCCCGAATCGGCCGCCTCGCTGGGGCTCAACGCCGCTGACATCGCCGGCATCCTCGCCCGCTCCGATTCCAAGGCCCCCGCCGGGCGCCTTGCAGGCCAATCCCTCGACGTGACGGTGGAGGTGGCGGGCGCCTTTGATGATCTTGACCGGCTGCGCGCCGTGCCCGTGGCCGCCGGGCCGGGCGGGTTCCTCCAGCTCGCCGACATCGCCCGCATCGAACGCGGCGTGCGCGAACCGGCGGCGACGCTGGCCTTGCGCAATAACGAGCGCGCCATCTTCGTGGCCGCCTATCTGGAGCCCGGTCTCCAGGTGGATGCCTGGGATGCCCGCGCCCAAGCCGTCGTGCGCACGTTTGCACAGGCCAATCCGGGCGTCGAGACCGAGATCATCTTCGCCCAGGCCGACTATGTGGTGGACCGGCTTGCGGGCCTCGCCACCAATCTCGGCTTCTCGGCGCTGATCGTCTTTGGCGTCCTGTTCCTGCTGATGGGCTGGCGCAGCGCCCTGATCGTCGGCTCGGCCCTGCCGCTCACCGTGCTGCTGGTGATGGTGCTCATCAATGTCTACGGCTCGCCGCTGCACCAGATGTCGGTGACGGGCCTGGTCGTGGCTCTGGGGCTCCTGATCGATAACGCCATCGTCGTGGTGGACGATTACCGGCTGTTGCGCTCACGCGGCATGGATCGCTCGGCGGCGGTGGACAAGGCGGCGCGCACTTTGTTCGGGCCGCTCCTGGCGTCCACCCTGACCACCATCTTCGCCTTTGCGCCCATCGCCCTGATGCCCGGCGCGGCGGGTGAATTCATCTCCATGATCGGCGTGTCGGTGATCTTCGCCGTCGGCGCGAGCTTCGTGCTCGCCTTCACCGTCATCCTGGGCCTGGCCGCCCTGTTCGACGATGCCGCGCCCGAAGGGGTCCATCGCGGCTTCCTGCGCGACGGGCTGCGCTCGCGGCCTCTGGCCTTCGCCTACCGCAAGGTGCTGGACGCCGTCACCGCCCAGCCAGCGCTCGGCATCGCGCTCAGCCTGATCCTGCCGGTGGCGGGGTTCGCCGCGGCCACGACCCTGCCCAGCCAGTTCTTTCCGCCCACCGAGCGCGACATGTTCCAGGTGCGCCTCGTCCTGCCGGCCTCCTTCTCCATCGAGCAGACCCGCGCGCGCATCGAGCAGGCCACCGACATGCTCTACACCTATGACGGGGTGGAGGATGTGGTCTGGGTCGCCGGCGCCGGTTCGCCGCGCGTCTACTACAACATGATGAACATGGTGCAGGGCCGGCCCAACTTCGCCTCCGGTTACGTGCGCGCGCGCTCGAAGGCCGCCTCCGAGCGGATCGTCACCGCCTTCCAGCGCGACGCCATCCTTGCCTTCCCCGACGCGCAGGTGCTCGCCCTGCCGTTCGAGCAGGGCCCGCCCACCCAGGCGCCGGTGGAATTGTCCGTTGTCGGGCCGGACTTTGCGGTGCTCGACCGGATCGGCGCCGACATCAGGCGCATCCTGGCCGGCGTGCCGGGCGTCACCTATACGCAGGCCAATCTGGAGCTCGGCCAGCCGGTGGCCCGCCTGGATGCGGACGAGGCCGAAGCAGGCCTCGCAGGCTTGCGCCTTACCGATCTCGCCGGTCGCCTGCGCGCCGATATCGACGGCGTGCCGGGCGGGTCGGTGCTGGAAGGGGTGGAGGAATTGCCGGTGCGGGTGATCGCCCCGGATGTCCGGCGAGACGCTATCGAGGGTCTGGGCGCAACCCCGCTGCCGGGCCGCGGTCCGGGCGGCGAGCTGGCGGGCCTGTCGGCGCTGGGCCAGTTTACCCTGGCGCCCGTGACGGCGTCCATCCAGCGGCTTGACGGCGAGCGCACCAATCCGATCTTCGCCTATCTGGAGCCCTATGTCCTGCCCGCCCCGGTGCTGGCCGAGTTTCAGCGCCGTTTCGCTGAAGAGGGCATAGCCCTGCCGCCTGGCTATCGCATCATCATTGGCGGCGAGGCGGAAAGCCAGGGCGAGGCGATGGCCGACCTCATGTCCACCGCCATCCCGCTGCTCATCCTGATCGTCGCCTCGGTGGTGCTGGCCTTCAATTCCTTCCGCTATGCCGGGATCATCTTCACCGTTGGCTTCCTGTCGGTGGGCCTGGCCATGTTCGGGGTGTGGATGTTCGGCACGCCGCTGGGCTTCAACGCCATCGTCGGTTCGCTGGGCCTGGTGGGCCTGTCGATCAACGGATCGATCGTGGTGCTCTCCGCCCTCAAGTCCAGTCCTCAGGCGCTGTCGGGCGATCCGGCCGCCATCCGTGAGACCGTCGTCGACGCCACGCGGCACATCATCGCCACCACGCTGACCACGATCGGCGGGTTCGCGCCGCTTCTGATCGAAGGCGATTCCTTCTGGCTGCCGTTTGCGGCGGCGGTGGCGGGCGGGGTGGCGGGCTCGGCCGTGCTGGCGCTGATCTTCGCGCCCGCCGCCTTCGTGCTGCTGGTGCGGTTTGACCGCAAGCTGCGCGCGCGCCAGCCTGCGCCGGCCATTGCCTGACGCCCGGAGACGCTGATGACTGAACGCCGCCGCGGCCTGTGGACCATCACGTCCGAGCGCCTCGCCTATGAAAATGCCTGGGTGCAGCTGCGCCATTACGAGGTGCGCCAGCCCGATGGCGCGCCCAGCGTCTATGGCGTGTTCGAGCCGCGCAATCTCGCCATCGGGATCGTTCCGGTCTTCCCCGACGGCACGATCATGCTGGTGGGCCAGCACCGCTTCGCGCTGGACGCCTGGAGCTGGGAATTGCCCGAAGGCGGCGGGCCGCGCGACGTCGATCCGCTGGTGTCGGCCCGGCGCGAGCTGAAGGAAGAGACCGGCCTCACCGCGCGGCGCTGGCATTTCCTGATCGATTATGACGTCTCCAATTCCGTCACCACCGAGCGCGCCATCGGCTTCATCGCCTGGGATCTGGAGGCGGGCGAGCCGGACCGCGAAGGCGCGGAGGCCGACATGCAAATGAAACGGGTAGGCTTGCAGGACGCCCTCGCCATGGCCATGTCAGGCGAGATTCGCGACGGCTTCACCCTGACGCTGCTCGCCGCCGCCGACTATGCCGCGCGCCATGGCCAGCTGGAGCCGGAGCTGGCGCGCGCCATCCTGACCGGATCCACAGCGCCGAAAGGGGCGTAAGCGTCATGGCCGCCGACACCTCGCAGACCGCGCCTGCCTCCGCCCCCGCCTCCGGCAATGTGCGCCCGATCCCGTCGGGCATGGGGCAGGTCTGGTCGCGCCTGCGCTTTGACGCGGCGTCGGCCGCCGCCGGGGAGCCGATGCTGGCCAGCATGCTCAACGCCGCAGTGCTGCGCCATGACAGCTTCTCCGAAGCTCTGGCTCACCGGGTGGCGGAAAAGATGGCTGACGCCCAGCTCGACGCGCTTCAGATGCATCATGTCGCCCGCGCCGCCTTCGCCGCGGCGCCGCACATCGCCGCCGACGCCGCGCGCGACATGCTGGCGGTGGACGAGCGCGACCCGGCGGTGCGCTCTCTCCTGCAGCCTTTCCTGTATTTCAAGGGCTTCCACGCCCTGTTATGCTACCGCGTCGCCCACTGGCTGTGGCGCGAGGGGCGCGAGACGCTGGCCTTCCACCTGCAAAGCCGCATGTCAGAGCGCTTTGGCGTCGATATCCACCCGGCCGCGCATCTTGGCAGTGGCCTCATGATCGACCACGCCACCTCGGTAGTGATCGGCGAGACGGCGGTGGTGGGCGATGACGTGTCCATCCTGCACGAGGTGACGCTGGGCGGCACGGGCGCCGAGACCGGCGACCGCCATCCCAAGATCGGGCGCGGCGTCCTCATCGGCGCCGGGGCCAAGGTGCTGGGCAATATCAAGGTGGGCGAGGCCGCGCGCATCGCCGCCGGCTCGGTGGTGCTGCAGGACGTGCCCGCGCGCTGCACCGTCGCGGGCGTGCCCGCCCGGCCGGTGGGCGGCGCCTGCGCCGAACCCTCGCGCACCATGGACCAGACCTTCACGCACGAAGACTGAGCGCCCCGGTATTGCGCCGCGCGCCGATCCGGCTAGGGTGCGCGCAAATCACCCGAACATTCCCTGCACTGACCGGAGACACCCCATGCCCGCGCCCGTTTTCACCCAGTCCGAAGCCTCCAAGGTCCAGGCCTTCCTGCGCGGCCGGCTGAACCCGGAGCTCAAGGTGCAGATCCGCAACCGGCCCGACGAATGCGCGGAAATCTATATCGGCAAGGAATGCCTGGGCGTCGTCTCCAAGAATGTGGAAGAGGGCGAAACCTCCTACTCGTTCGAGATGACCATCCTGGATATTGATCTGGAGTAGGTGTCTGGAGCCATTTGGCTCAATTGCGGCTTATATCCGCCGGCTTTGAAATCGTTGGCGCATTCGGCGCCGGTGATGGCGTCACGGATGTTGTCGCGCATGATTTCTGACCGGGCTTCCCGTACAAATCCGCTACGACGCCGCCCGTTTGGTTCAAAACAGTTCTATCCGGCAGCACCCGGCGCTCATCTCCGCGCCTTGCTGGCGCTTTGAGCGCAACGCACTACCGCACGCAGCAGCCAGATGGGCAATTTGCCGGGTCGCTGCAACAAGCACCCGAGCCGCAGCACGTCAGGCAGCCAGTCGAGCAACAATTGTCGCCATCGCCAAGTGTCGGGAATCCACCCGCTTGAGATGCGGCGAGGACAGCAATGGCCGCCATGCTCTTGGATCCGGGATAAGACTCGATCGCACAACTGGCTAAGGATTTCTCGTGTCCCGGGTCCAAAAACCATCTTTCATCGACTTGCGAAACGATGACATCAACACGAATTTGATCGCTGTATTCGTGCGCATCTTGGCGACGGTAGTTTTGTCTTGATGTATCGACCTCAGCGCGAGCTTGTTGCCCTTCCCGCATTATGAAGGCCGGTTCGGCGATAAGCCGCCATTCATCACGACCCAGGTCCGGCACAAAAACACGTGAGGCCACGCTCAGATAATCGCCGTTCGGATTGCCAAGCTCGGCCAGCTCAGTCGGCGCAGCGGCGTCGATGCGCACTTCGAGAGCGTATTGGAGCCCGCTATGGGTTGCGACACTCGCAGCTTGCCCTTCGCGTACCGTAAAGCTCGGCGTACCCAATATTTCGCCGTTCTCGTACACGATAGCCGAAACGGCAAATACGCGGCCCGGTATGGGCAGGTCTTCCCGGGCGGAGGCCGTCATTGACCCCAAGCATATGCTCACGACAGACAGCACAAAGACAAAATGCCGGAGCATAGGAATTCTCCCGAGGAGCGTATTTATACAATCTCACGCAAAGGGCTTCTCGTCAATGAGAATCTCCGCCTTGCCAGGAGAGCGGGCCTTGGCCGGCGTGCGCCTAACCGCCGTCGCCCTCCGCCTGCACGCGCTCCCGCAGCGCCCGGTACAGCGCCAGATTCCACTCAACGCCCGACAGGCCCGTGTGCTCCAGCGGATCATCGGTCTCCGCAGGCAGGCCGAGCCGAGCGGCGACGGACGCATTGGCCAGATCCTCGACGCCCGCGCCATACGCCATGGAGGGCAGGTCCAGCAGGAAATAGGTGAACAGCGCGCGAAAGCCGTCATGGCCGGTGTCTTTGAGAAACACGTCCAGAAAGGCGCGGTCGAAATAGGCGTTGTAGGCGGTGAAGATTGCGGTGCGCCCGCCGGTCATCTCCTGATGGAAGGCGAGAAAGGCGGACGCGGCCTGCGCCCTGTCCACCGCGCCCAGCGCCTGCCAGCGCGCCTCATCATAGCCATTGATGGACCGGGCGATCTCGCCGGCACGCTCAGGGTGATCAGGGTGGATGCGCACGAAGAAGCGGCCGAGCTCGGCCCCCTCCAGATCGGTATAGATCGCGCCCAGATCGATCATCTCGTGATGGCCGGGCTCAAGCCCTGTGGTCTCCACATCGATGATGGCCAGCACAAAGGCGCCGGGATCGCTCGCGGGCGTGCCGGAGGGAAACTGGGCGCCGGCAGGCGCTGCGGCGCTGGCGGCCAGGCTGGCGAGGGCGGCGAGGGTGCGGATCATGAAAAAGGCTCTCCCGGAAACTGTCCGGAAGAGCCTTGCATGAAGTGGCGACCGTTTTGTATCAGCGCTGGCAGGGCGCGCGGCCGCCGCGTTCAAACCACCCGCTTTCAGAGCACTTCGAGCATCGAGGCGACCAGCGGGTGGCGCACGATGTCTTCGGGCTTGAGATGCACGACGGCGATATCGTCCACGTCCGCGAGGCGTTCGGAGATGGGTTTCAGGCCGGAGAGTTCCGGCAGGAGGTCGGTCTGGGCGGGGTCGCCGGTCACCACCATGGTGGAGTTCCAGCCCAGGCGCGTGAGCAGCATTTTGAGCTGGGCGTAGGTGCAGTTCTGCGCCTCGTCCACCACCACGAAGGCGTTGTTCAGCGTGCGCCCGCGCATGTATCCGATGGGGGCGATCTCGATAAGCCCCTCGGCCATCAGCGATTTGAGGCGCTTGGGGCTGAGCCGGTCGGACAGGGCGTCATAGAGCGGGCGCAGATAGGGGGCGAGCTTTTCCTCCATGGCGCCGGGCAGGAAGCCGATGGATTCGCCCGCCTCCACAGCCGGGCGCGACAGGACGATGCGCCCGATCTCGCCCGATTCCAGCGCTTCCACCGCCTTGGCCACGGCGAGATAGGTCTTGCCCGTGCCGGCCGGGCCAAGGGCGAGCACCAGGTTATGCGCGTCAATCGCGTCCATCAGGACCGCCTGGCCTTCCGAGCGGGGTTTGACCGACTTGATATAGCGCTGGTCGCGCATCGGATCGGTCTCGTCCGGGCTCCATCCCGCACCGGGGAAGAGCGCGCGGACTTTCTCCTCTTCATAGGCTTCTGCGTTGAACCCGCCCTGACGGCGCTTGACGGCTCGCTTGCCCATTTTCAGGCCTCCACTTGGCAAGAAAAAACCCCTCGCGCGGCTGCGGAGGGGGTGATGCATGCTGCAGATTCAAGGGTGCGGGCCGAAGCCGGCGCGCCGAACGGCGGCGGAGCGACCCGATTTGGTGGTGCGGACGGCATGGGCCCTCCTTTCCAGCATCCCGGCGCAAGGTTCTCCTGCGCGCGATGCGATCCGCGCCCTTGATCGCGAATCGCACTCACAGTCTCATCCTAGGACAGTGAATGAAGTATGAGTCACCGCGTCACTGACATGTCGCAAATCTGCGGCGCCGCGGCCACAGCCAGGAGACCCTCATGACCCTTTACGCGCTTGGCGCCGATGCGCCCCAGATCAGTCCCGACGGCGCCTGGGCGGCCCCGGACGCTGCGCTCATCGGCAAGGTGTTGCTGATGGCCCGCGCCTCGGTCTGGTTCGGCGCCGTGCTGCGCGGCGACAACGAACTCATCACCCTCGGGGAGGAGGCCAATGTCCAGGACGGCGCCGTGCTGCACACCGATATGGGCTTTCCCCTGACGCTGGGGCGCGGGGTGACGGTGGGTCATAACGCCATGCTCCACGGCTGCACGGTGGGCGATTATTCGCTGATCGGCATCGGCGCGACGGTGCTCAATGGCGCCAGGATCGGCAAGCACTGCATTATCGGCGCCCACGCCCTGATCACCGAAGGCAAGGAAATCCCGGACGGCTCTGTGGTGATGGGCGCGCCGGGCAAGGTGGTCAAACCGATCGCGGACGGCGTGGCCGAGCTCCTGAAAGCCAGCGCCGATCATTATGTGGAAAACGCCGCGCGCTATGCCCGCGATCTGAAACCGGTGGGCTGACAGCGCGCCGTGCGGGGGAAGGGCGAAGGAAGGGTGCATGACGCACAGCGATGTCCTGATCATCGGCGCCGGATTGTCCGGCCTCCACGCCGCAGGGCTCCTGATCGATGCCTATGACGTGCGGGTGCTGGAAGCGCGTGAACGCCCCGGAGGCCGCGCCCTGTCTCACGCCTTCGCCAACGGCGACACGGTGGATCTGGGCGGCCAGTGGGTGGGGCCGGGCCAGGACCGGCTCTATGCCCTCATCAAGGCGTTGGGCGCGCGCACCTATCCGCTCTGGGATGAGGGCGATCATCTGGTGGCGTTCAGCGGACGCCTGCGCCGCTATCGCGGGACCATTCCCTCACTGCCCCTCCATGTCCTCCTCGATCTCAACCGCCTGCTCGCGCGGTTTGAGGCGATGGCGAAACAGCTCGACCCCGCCCGGCCCTGGGCGCATCCGAAGGCCACAGAATGGGACCGGCAGACGGTCGGCGAGTTCATGGCGCGCACCGGCTTCACGGCCCGCGCCAGAGAGATGTTCGCCATCGCCATCGGCGCGGTGTACTGCGCCGAGCCGCATGAATTGTCCCTTCTCCACGCCCTGTTCTATGCCCGCGCCGGCCGCTCGCTGGAGGCGCTGATCTCGGTGACGGGCGGCGCCCAGCAGGACCGGGTGCATGGCGATATGGGCGGGCTGGCGCGTGCGATGGCGGACGGTCTTGGCGGCGCTGTCATCTATGGCGCACCGGTGCAGGCCCTGTGCTGGAGCGATGAGGGCGTCAGCGCGCAAACGCCTGCGGGCACATTCACCGCCCGCCGGGCCATCCTGGCCCTGCCGCCCAATCAGGCGCTGGGCATACGCTTCGATCCGCCTGTGCCCCCCACACGCGACGCCCTCTGGCGGCGCATGCCGGCGGGCGCCTGCATCAAGTGCGTCGCCCAGTATGACCGCCCCTTCTGGCGCGAGGCGGGATTGTCAGGTCAGTCCGTGGGCGGTCCGGCGCCGGTGCGCGTCACCTTCGACAATACGCAGGCCGGGCGCGAAGCCGGCCAGCTCCTCGGTTTCATCGAGGGCGACGAGGCGCGCATCTGGTCCGGGCGTGACCCTATGGAGCGCCGCGCCGCCGTGCTGGACAGCTTTGCGGCGGTGTTCGGCGACGCCGCCCGCCATCCGCTGGACTATGCCGATCAGGACTGGACGGCAGAGCCCTACACCCGCGGCTGCTACGCCGCCATCATGGGGCCGGGCGTGTGGACCAGCCTCGGCGCTCGCTTGCGCGACCCGATCGGCCCGATCCATGTGGCCGGAACCGAAACCGCCCGCGACGGCTATGGCTATTTCGAAGGCGCGCTTGAAGCCGCCGAGCGGGCGGCGGACGAGGTGAGGGCGGCGCTCAACCCGCCGAAATGACCGTCACCTTCGCGGGCAGATCGTCACGGCTGCGCGGACGCACGACAATCTCCACATCCTGATCGAGGGCTGTGAGCACGCGCAGCAGGCGCTCGACCGAAAACCCTTTTATCCGTCCGCGCAGAATGTTCGACAAGTCCGGCTGGGCCAGCCCAGCTAGACTGGCCGCTGCCGTCTGCGTCAGCCCGCGCACCTCAAGCACCCGCTTGATCTCGATGACGATGTCGGCCTTGAGCTGATGATCGGCGGCGTCGGGAAGCCCGATATCGGCAAAGAGATTGCGGCTTTCATGGATGGCTTCGGTCATGGGGTGTTGTCCTTGGTCAAGCGGTCATGATGGTCGCGCGCTGCCTCCAAACGGCCGCGTATCAGAGCCAGGTCGCGCGGCGGCGTGGCGACCCCGTGCTTTGATTTCTTCTGGAAGCAGTGGAGCACATAGACTGCCCCGGCAAGTTGCACCGTGTAGACGGCGCGCCACGTGTCGCCATCGAAATCGTCCATCACCTCCAGCACGCCCGCGCCGCCGAACCCCTTGAGCTGTTTGGCGCCGCGTGATTTCAGGCCGCGTTGGGCTTCGTATAGAGCTAACCCGACGGTTTGACGGACCGGTTCGGGAAACGATCTGAGATCATCAAGGCTGGCGCCGATGAAAAAGCAGGGCCGGACCTCGCTGTCTGGCATCGTTATAGTCGTTCCGCTATAACCGGGCAAGCAGGCGCTCAGCCCCTAACCCCCTCCAGCCACAGCACCACCACGGCGCCGTCATCGGTGCGTGGACCCAGGCGTACCCCGTCGCGTGTGGCGGCCAGGGCCTGGCCGTCGGCGCCCATGTCCCACAGCGATCCGCGCGCGAAGGCGGTCATGCCCGCCTGCGCGCCCGCCGCGGTCAGGCGGCGGGGCAGCGAATGGGCGATCCAGGCCTCGCCTTCGGTGAGCGTGCCGGCGTCCTCGCGCGGGGCGTCATCGGGCCAGGGCGTGACATAGCCGCCCCAGGGCGCGTCCCACACGCCGGCAGGCTGAAGATAGGCCGGCACGGCGATCAGGTCGGGCGCGCGCGCCAGGCCGTCATAGACATCGCCATGCCAGGAATCGGCGCAGATCAGCACGCCCAGCGCGCCGGCGGGCGTGTCGAACACGGGTTGGGGCAAGGCGGGCGCGGAGGCCGTGAACCCGGCTTCGGACGGGATGGGATAGACCTTGCGCACCAGCGTCTCCTGCACCGATCCGTCCGGCGCGAAGACGGCGGAGACATTGTACAGGGGACCCGTCGCATTCACCGTGATCGCGCCGCCCTCCACGCGCGGATCGGGCAGCACGATGGAGCCCGCCACAAGGGTGACGCCATAGCGGCGCGCGAGGCTGGAGAATATCTGCTGGTAATCGCGCGCCATGGCGGGGGCGCGCGACCGGAACAGCGCGGCGGCCACGCGGTCCGCCTCGCCGCTGCGGGCGAGCGCCGCCAGCGTGCGCACGGGCCGGGTGAGGGCGAGGCCTGTCATGGCCCCTTCGACAGTCTGCGCGTGATAGACGCCGGCCTGTGCCTGCGCCGCCACCAGCCAGGTTCCGGCGTGCTCGGGAAACACCGCCACGGCTGCGCCGTCCAGCGCCCCGGCGCCTTGCGCCATGTCGAGATAGCGCGCCATCGCCGCCTCAAGGGCTGCGGCGCTGCGGTAGTCGGCGGGCGTGAGGGCCGGCTCGATGGCGATCAGGGCGCGCGGTCCGGGCGTCCCGAACTGAGCCAGGCTGATTGCCGCGGGCTCTGGCGACGGTCTGTGCGGCGCCAGGCGCCACACGGCCCACAGCGCGCCGAGCGCAACGAGCAACGCCAGCCCGGCCGCCGCCACCCGCATGGCTAGACCGCGTAGCGCAATATCGCCGCCAGCTCGCCGCCGCCCGGTATGTCCTCGCGGCGCACGCCCAGCACCCGCCCTCCCATGGCGAGGGTCCGCCCGGCGATCTCGTCGACCACGCCATAGCTGCCGGGGCCGGCTTCCTTGGCCAGCGTCAGCTTGCCGGTCTCCTCGTCAATGCGCCCGGGCACGACTGTGTCGATATCCACCATGAGCGCCTCGATCCGCCCGAACGTGGCGGCGTGGGCGGCGTCAGCCAGGTCAGTGGTGGTGCGGTTCTGGCCGGTGCGGGTGTCATACAGGCGCCGGAGGTTTGACAGCTCCAGCGCGTAGGCCGCGTCGAGCACCGGGCGCGCGCGCTGGGACAATTCCGCCTCGCTCAGCCGGTCGGGACTTTCCTCGATCGTGTCAGCTGCCAGATGGGGATAGGTGTTCACTGTGCGGAAGATCGAGGCGAGACGCCCCGTCGCGGCGAGGATCAGCGGGATGTCACGCCCGCTCAGAACGGGGCGCAACGCCGCATCGACCTGGCGGGCATACTGGCGCAAGCGCACATTCTGGCCCTCGGACCCGTGTATGCGGCCCGATGCGCCGCGATCGTTCAGCGTGGACTTGCCCACAGAGGCTGCCGCGTCTTTCGGCAGGTCCACGCCGCGCACTTCGCGCGGACCCAGCTCCGCGAACACTTCCACCAGCCGCACCGCGTTCTCCGACAGGGCGAGCACAAAGGCGGCGTGGGGGAAGGTCACCGCGCGCAGCATGGGCTTGAGGAAGAACCGGTCCGACACCTCGGTCTGCGCCGTCAGCGTGTTGGCCAGCCGGTATGTGCGGATGCGGTCGGGCGTGGCGAACACCGCGAGCGAATTGGCCTGCAGGCGCCAGAAGTCTTCATCCTGGCCGAGGTCGTCGAACAATTCCATCAGGCCAGCCAGGCGGCGCTTGTCAAACCCGGCGCCTTCAAGTTGATGGCGCGCCTCCTTGGCGGCGTTCGACAGCGCGATGCGCGCTTCATCGCTTTGCTGGCTTAGCGGCGTGGTCGGCAGATAGATGGACACACAGGCATCGGCACGCACGTGCAGGAGGGTGTCAAGATCGCCGCGCGTGGGCAGGTCGATATGCAGCATGGGCGTCGCCTCCGGTGTTGAGATACGGTCTCCCAACATGGGCGCGCCATGGCCGGGCTGCAACCCGTGCGCGGTGTGCGCGGCGGATAATCGCGCTGACACATGAAAAGGGCCGGAGCGTCGCCGCTCCGGCCCTTTCCTCAGGCGCCGTGAGACGCGGACTAGAAGTTCGCTTCCACGCCGACGAAGAAGAACCGCCCGCGCGGGCCGGTGGGCCAGGCCCGCTCGGTCACGTAGGGGAATTCGTCGAACACGTTATTGACACCGCCATAGACGCGAAGGGTTTCACTCAGGCGGTAGGCGGCGTTGAAGTTGTGGATGTACATTTCCGGCGCCCAGCCCGCCTCGCCAAACAGGGCGTCGATCGTCTCGACCTCCACGCCGCCGAGGGCCTGGCGGCCGACATACTGCGTGTTCCAGCCGAGCGACAATTCCCCGCGCGTCACGCCGAGATTGGCGTTCCCCGCCCAGATCGGACGCCGGATTTCCTCAAGCGCCGTGTTCACATCGGTGGCGTCCAGCGGGTTGTTGAAGAAGTCGAGCTGCTCCTGCCGCGTGCCGCTCAGTCCCAGACGGAAGTCCATCTCCCGCCACGAGAAGCTGTAATTGGCGGCGAAATCGTAACCTTCGGCCTCGATGGAGGCGAAGTTCACGAAGGACTGACGCAGGAACCGGAAACCCCCGAACTGCGGCGAGGCCGTATTGGTTTCGCGGGTGAACAGGGTGCAGAACCCGTTATTGGGGAAGTCGGTGGAGTCATAGCAGCCATCGACGATCTGCTGGGCGGTCACAAAGCCGATGCCGTCCTGGATCTCCACATTCCAGTAATCCAGCGTGAGATTGAACCCGGGCGCGATGCGCGGGGTGAACACCAGGCCCAGGGTGACGGTGTCGGCGGTTTCCTCGCTCAGGTTGGCGTTGCCGCCCGCCACGCCCGGGAACCGGGCCGAAAGCGGATCGGAGTAAGTGGCAGGCAGAGCGGGAAGACCATTGCCGCCGGCCTGGCAGTTGGCCGCGCGCAAGGCCGGATCGGCCGCATTGCCGATCTCGGTCGCATCGCAGGGGTCGACCGGGCGGAAGAAGGCGGGGTTATCGGGACGGAACAGCTCATCGATATTCGGCGCCCGGTTGGCCTGTGAAATCGTGCCGCGGAACGAGATGTCCTCGATCGGCGTCCACAACAGGCCCAGCTTCCAGGTCTCGGTGCCGCCCACGGTCGAGTACTCGGCGTAGCGATAGGCGCCGTCCAGCGTCAGCTCCTGGGCCAGCGGCAGGTCGGCCAGAATCGGCACGGAGAGTTCGACGAAGGCGTCGGTGACATCAAACTTGCCCGAAGAGTTGAAGAACTGGCTGTCGGCAGAGAAACCCAGCGATCCGTTGGCCGACACGTCGGAGATCGGCGTGCCTTCGCCGAAAGGAGAGCCGGCGGGCAGAATGCCGAGATCGACATTGTTGCGGTTGAGGCGGCTGGTTTCCCGGCGGTATTCGAAGCCGGTCGCGAAGCTCACCGGGCCGGCGGGCAGGCTGAACCAGTTGCTGAAGTCGCCGGTCAGCAAGCCGCTCAGCACGGTCTGTTCGAGGCGCAGCTCGTCGATCGACGTTGTGGTGATGAAGTCCACCGCGTCGTCGCTGATGGCGTTGGGCCCGCCCCAGATATCGGCCGGACGGCACTGACCATCGCCGGGCGTGAAGGTGTAGAAGCCCGGGTCAAAGAACGGGATGTCGAAAATGGTCGTCGGCGGGACGGCGGTCGGATCGAGATCGGAGCGGCAAACCGGCGCGCCGCCCGGTCCGCTGACCACGTCGATGGCCGCGAAGAACCGGTCCAGAAGCACGGCGTTGCGGTCCTTGATCGTGTTGGTGAACTGACCGAAATTACCGGCAACCTCCCAGCTCCAGCCATTGGGCAGTTCGCCCGTCAGCCCGGCCACCACCCGATAGGTGTCGCGGGTGAACTGGTCGACATTGGGTCCCAGATCGGTCGGGTCGCGCGTGATGTACAGGCCGCCGGTGGCCAGCGCCAGGCCCTGCAGCTCGGCGGGCAGGAAGGGGTTGTCGGGCGCCCCGTACAGGAGGTCGTAGAACGTGTTGAGCGGCGTGCCGCGCTGGGTCACGGACTGGGACGCCTTGAACTCGAAGAAGGCCCGCGTGCTCGGCGTCAGGTCATAGCGGGCATTGAGATTGGCCGTGATCCGCTCGGTCTGCGGGATCAGATAGGTCGCGTCGAAAACGTCCTCGATCCCGTCGCCGCCGAACTGGTTGAAGTTGGCCGCCACCAGGCCGTCGCGATACGGGCGCACCGAGCCGTTGTCATTGACCACCCAGCAGCCGCCGGCGAAACCGAACGAGCCGGTGCCGTCAAGCGAGTTGTTCCAGCCGACAAAGGATTCAACGCAATCGTCAATCCCGTTTCCATTGGTGTCGACGCCCGGCGCAAGGCCGAAATTGCCCGGCGAGATCACGCCGCGCCGCGAGGAGATCGAGAAGGTCGGCTGGGGCAGGATGGCGCGCGAGGGCGAGGTGTTGCGCCGCTCGATCAGCGCCAGCTCAGCCGCGCTGAGCGCGCTCACGGTCAGGCTTGTCCCGAACGTGGCGTTATAGGAATTGATGAAGGCCTGGGCCGAGGTCGGTATCGACAGGCCATACGGATAGCGGCCGGTCTGCGCGAAATTGTAGAAATTGGCGAACAGCGGCGTCGAGGCGCCGATATCGCCGCGCTGGAAGCGCAGCGCCGGGTTGGGCAGGGAGCGCGACAGCCCGTTATCCGCCGACCAGGGGCGATCGCCAAACTGCAGGAGCGAATCATAGGTGTAATCGAGCGCGAACGTGACATTGCCACGCCCCTCGTGGAAGTTTCGGCCCCACAGCGCCTGAAGCGAGGCGTTCTCCGCGTCGCCGCGGCTGGAGATGCCGCCCCGAACATCATAGCTCTGGCCTTCGAAATCGTCGCGCAGGATGAAGTTCACCACGCCCGTGACCGCGTCCGACCCGTAGATCGCCGAAGCGCCGCCGGTGAGCACTTCCACGCGCTCCACCAGGCCGCGCGGGATCGAGCCGATATCCACCGCCTGGTCGCCTTCGAAGCCCGCCACGTGGCGGCGGCCATTGACCAGGGTCAGCGTGCGCACGCTGCCAAGGCCGCGCAGGTTGAGCGCATTGGCGCCGTTGAGGCTTTGTTCGGCCGTGGTGGAGGCCAAAAGCGCCGGGATGCGATTGACCACGTCGGCCAGGCTCACCTCGCCCGAGAGCTGCAAGGCCTCGGCGTCGAGCGACTGGACCGGGACGGGCGAGGCGAGGTTGGGGTCGCGGGCGATGCGCGACCCGGTGATCACCACCACGTCGGACTCGCGCGCCTGCGGCGCGGCGTCCTCCGCCTCCTGCGCCAGGGCAAGACCCGGCGCGGCGGCCAAAGCGAGCGCCAGGCCGGACCCGCTGGTCAGCAGCCGTGAAACATGTCTGAATCGATGAAACATACCCAATCCCCTTGTGCTGCTGTCGCCCGGAAACGAAACGCCCAGCCCTGTTCGCCCTGTCATGGTATCGCCGCGCCCCATTCGTGTTGCGCTGCACCATGAGCGAGATTACAAAACTGTATGGGTTTGACGCCCCCCTTCGAGCGGGATTTTGTGGTCTGTCAACAAATTGCATTGAAAGCGTAGCAAATTTGCTACACAGCGGGCTGGCGGATCGCCAGGCAGGACAGATGATCTCGTCATCATGAGCGGACAAATGCAAAGATATTTGAAGGGCTTGTTCCCCCACGTCCGCATGCCCGGCCTCGCGGGGGCCGCCAGGCTGGCCGGTGGGATTATCGGCGGCCTGGCGCTCGCGTCCTGCGCGATGGAGGCCGAATCCATGGACGAGTCCTGGCAGGAGCGCCTCGCGGCGCAACTTGACGCCGCCGGCGCGCGCGCGCCCGGCGCGGCGGTGGCCATCGTGCGTGATGGCCAGGTGCTGTGGGCTTCGGCGGCGGGGGCGGCGGGCTTCGACGCGTCGGGTCTGACCCCGGTGCGGCCGCTGGAGGCTTCCACGCCGGTGCGCGCCGCCTCCATGTCAAAGCTCGCGGTCGCGCTTACGGCCGGCTCGCTGGCGGCGGCGGGCGGGGTCGATCTTGACGCCCCGATTGACGCCGTGCTGCCCCGCGCGCCGCGCCATCCGCTGGCGCCGGACGCACCCATCACCTTGCGTCAGCTTTTGTCCCACACCTCGGGCATTTGCGATCCGGCGCGCTACTGGGCCGAGCTCGGCGAGGATTTTTTTGCGTTGTTTGACGCGCCGGAGGCCTGGTGCGCCCATGCGCCGGGCGCGGCGTTCACCTATTCCAATCTCGGCTATGCGCTGGCTGCGGGCGTTCTGGAGGCGGCCGCCGGCGAACGCTTCGACCGCCTGGCGCGCACCCGCGCCCTGATCCCGGCGGGCCTGCCCGGCGCGGGCTTCAACTGGTCGGGCGTGGAGCGCGGCGTGCGCGACAGCGGCGGTGCGCTGCACCGCTGGTCCGACGGCGCCTGGCGGGTGCAGATCGACAGCGCCGCCATGCTCGCGGGCGAGGGGCCGGTCGTGCTCGCCCGGCCCGGCCAGGCGCTCGCCGATTACCAGCCCGGCGCCAACGGATCGCTGATGTCGCCCCAGGGGGGCTTGCGCGCCAATGTGATCGAGCTTGCCCGGCTGGCCGCGGCCTTTGCTCCGGGCGGGCCGGGCGAAGCGCTGGCCGTACCGGTCTGGCGGGGCGACGCCGGCCCGGGCCTGCGCGCCTGGGCATCGGGTCCCCAGATCCTGGAGCCCGGCCAGATCCCCGGCCGCCCCGGCCTCACCGCCATCGGTCACCCCGGCCAGGCCTGGGGCCTGTATGGCGGCGCCTGGCACGTGCCGCAGCTTAATGCCTCCATCGCCTATTTTGTCACGGGTGAGGACCCGGACGAGCCCAAGCCCTATGACCCGGTCACCGGGCTGACGGCGGGCGAGACCGCCCTGTTCGCGCTCGCGCTCGACTGGCTGGAGGCGCATGACAGCGCCCGCCCCTGAGGCGGCGTGCAGTCAATTCGCGTGACAGTCAGCAGAGCCGCAGATATGACCGGCCCCCCGGCCGCACTCGCGCCGTTTGGAACCCGAGATGGACCGCATAGACGCCCTGCGCCTGTTCTCCGCCGTGGCGGAGCTGGAAAGCTTCACCCGCGCCGCCGAACGGCTGGGCCTGACGCCGGGCGCGGCGTCCAAGCAGATCTCCGCTCTGGAAGAACGCATGCAGGCGCGCCTTCTGGAGCGCACCACGCGCTCGGTGCGCCTGACCGACGCCGGGCGCGCCCTGCTCGACCGGGTGCGGCCCTGGCTGAAGGAATACGAGGAGCTGGAATCCGGCCTCGCCCACGAGCATGCCGCGGCCGTCGGCGTGCTGCGGGTCTCGGCGCCGGTGGATTTTGGCGCCCAGCGCCTGGTCGAGCCGGTCACCGCCTTCATGAATCGCTGGCCGGGGGTGGAGGTGCGCCTCGACATGACCGATCGCATGGTCGATCTGGTGGACGAGGGCTATGATCTGGCGGTGCGCATCGGGCATCTGACCGATTCCAGCCTGATCGCCCGCCGCCTCGCCCATGCGCCCATGGTGCTGGTGGGCAGCCCGGCCTATCTCGGCGGCGCCGGCGCGCCCGCCCATCCCGCTGACCTCGCCCGCCATGACTGCATCATCGACCGCAACCGGCCTGCGCCCATGCTCTGGCGCTTCCACCGCGACGGCGCACCGGCGGAGGTGAAGATCACCGGCCGGCTGTCGCTCAACGGCGCCAAGGCGGCGGTCAGCGCCGCAGCTGCTGGCGCGGGTCTCGCCTGCACGCCCGAATGGGCGGCGCGCGAGGCGCTCGACACGGGCGCGGTGAGCCAGCTCATGCCAGGCTGGACGCCGGAGGGGCGCGATCTGTGGGCGGTCTACCCGTCCAACCGGTATCTGGCGCACCGGGTGCGGCTGTTCGTCGACCACCTTGCTGACTGGTTCAAGGGCGGGCTCTGCCCGCGCGAAGCCGAATAGACCCTAGTCGAAATCCTGCGCCAGCTTGTTGTGAAACTCACGCCGGAACGCTTCGAAGCGGTGTTCCTCGATGGCGGCGCGCATGCGCGCCGTCAGCGACTGGAAATACGCCGTGTTGTGCCAGGACAGGAGCATCGACCCCAGATACTCGTTCGCCTTCACCAGATGATGCAGATAGGCGCGCGAATAGTCCCGGCTCGCCGGACAGTCGGAATTTTCGTCCAGCGGGCGGGGGTCTTCGGCGAAGCGGGCGTTTTTCAGATTGACCGGGCCGTTATCGCTCCAGGCCTGACCGTGGCGGCCTGAGCGTGTGGGCAGCACGCAGTCGAACATGTCGATCCCGCGCGCCACCGCCTCCACCAGATCCACCGGCTTGCCCACGCCCATCAGATAACGCGGCCGGTCTGAGGGCAGGAACAGCGTGGTGGCGTCGAGCACGCGGCACATCATCTCGAAGCCTTCGCCCACCGCCAGCCCGCCCACGGCATAGCCGTCAAACCCGATGCGCTTGAGCCCCTCGGCGCTGTCGCGGCGCAGATCGTCATAGGTCGAGCCCTGCACGATCCCGAAAATCGCCTGGCTCCTGCGCTCGCCAAACGCGTCGCGCGAGCGCTGCGCCCAGCGCAGCGACAGCTCCATCGACCGCGCCGCCGCGTCCCGCTCGCACGGATAGGGCGTGCACTCATCAAGCTGCATGGAGATGTCGGCGCCCAGGAGATCAGCCTGGATCGCGATGGAGCGTTCCGGGGTGAGGTGATGCGATGACCCGTCAATATGGCTTTTGAAGGTGACGCCTTCCTCCACCAGCTTGCGCAGGCCCGACAGCGACCAGACCTGGAAGCCGCCGGAATCGGTCAGGATCGGCCCGTCCCAGCGCATGAAGGCGTGCAGACCGCCCAGGCGCTTCACACGCTCCGCGCCCGGGCGCAGCATCAGGTGATAGGTGTTGCCAAGAATGATGTCCGCGCCCGCGCCGCGCACCTGGTCCGGGTAGAGCGCCTTGACAGTCGCCGCCGTGCCCACCGGCATGAAGGCCGGCGTGCGGATATCGCCGCGGGGGGTTTTCAACACCCCGGTGCGGGCGCCGCCATCGACGGCGTGGAGTTTGAAGGGGAAACGGGTCATGAGCGTCCGGTTAGCAGGCCGCGGGGAGATTGGCCAATGAGTTGGGAAGACGAAATCAGCGAGCTGCGCAAGCGTCAGGCGCTGGCGCGGGCCATGGGCGGGCCGGACAAGCTGGCGCGCCAGAAGGCGGCGGGCCGGCTCAATGTGCGCGAACGCCTCGATCTCCTGCTCGATGCAGGCAGTTTCCGCGAGATCGGCTCCGTCACCGGCACGGCGCAGACGGGAGAGGACGGCGCGCTTACCGGCTTCACGCCCGCCAATTGCATTTTCGGGCGCGGGCGGATTGGCGGGCGCACCGTCGCGGTGGTGGCCGACGACTTCACCGTGCGCGGCGGCGCAGCGGATGCGGCGATCATCGAAAAACAGATCCAGGCTGAAACCATGGCGGGCGAGCTCGGCCTGCCGCTGATCCGCCTGATCGAGGGCACGGGCGGGGGCGGGTCGGTGAAATCCATCCTGGACATGGGCGCCAGCTATGTGCCGTTCAATCCGGGCTGGGATCAGGTGACGGCCAATCTTGAACGCGTGCCGGTGGTGTCGCTGGCGCTGGGGCCGGTGGCGGGGCTGGGGGCCGCGCGGGCGGTGTCCAGCCATTACTGCGTGATGGTCAAAGGCCAGTCCCAGATGTTCATCGCCGGCCCGCCCGTGGTGGCCGGGATCGGCGAAACAGTCACCAAGGAAGAGCTCGGCGGCGCCGATATCCAGCTCGCCGCCGGGGCCGCCGACGACGCCTATGCCAGCGAGGCCGACGCCATGGAGGCGGCGCGCTGGTTCCTGTCCTATCTGCCCGACCGCGCCGGAGAGGCCGCGCCGCGAGGGTCCGTCAATGACGACCCCGCCCGCGCCGATCCTTCCCTGCGCGCCATCATCCCGCGCGACCGGCGCTATGGCTATGACATGCGCGCGATCCTGAAATCGGTATGCGACGGGTCCAGCGTGTTCGAAATGGGCCGCCATTTCGGGTCCAGCGTCATCACCGCCCTTGCCCGGCTCGATGGCTGGCCCGTGGCGGTGCTGGCCAGCAATCCCAATGTCTATGGCGGCGGCTGGACGGCGGAAGCCGCCCAGAAGGTCACGCGTTTTGTCGATCTGGCCGAAACCTTCCGCCTGCCGGTCGCTCATTTCGTGGACATTCCGGGCTTCGTCATCGGCACGCGCGCCGAGCGTGCAGGCACGATCCGCCATGGCGCACGCGCCTTGTCGGCGATTTATCAGGCCAGCGTGCCCTGGTGCACCCTATTGATCCGCAAGGCGTTCGGCGTGGCGGGCGCCGCCATGATGGACCATACCCGCTTTCGCTACCGCTATGCCTGGCCGTCGGGCGACTGGGGCTCGCTGCCGCTGGAAGGCGGGGTGGAGGCCGCCTTCAAGGCTGCGCTGGAACAGTCCGGCGACCCCGCCGCGATGAAGGCGGACCTGTCGAGGCGCATGCGCGAGCTCGCCTCGCCCTTCCGCACCGCCGAGCGCTTCTGGATCGAGGAGATCATCGACCCCGCCGAGACCCGCGCCGTCCTGACCGAGTTCGCCGGCCTCGCCGCGCCGCTGCGCACGCGCGACGCGCCGCAGACGCGCTACAGGCCGTGAGCTAGAACAAATCGCCTTGCCCCGGCCCGGGCGGTTTGGGTTTCGGCTTCGCCCTGCGCGGGACAGGGGAGGCTGGTCCCGGAGCGGGCGCCAGCGCGCGCTCGCCGCCGCCGATCACCGCACCACGCTGACCGTCCTGCAGGGTCAGCGTGACCGCCTGCCCGTCCTGCAGCGCCGCCGCCGTTCGCACCAGCTTGCCCTTCGCGTCGGTGACCAGCGCAAAGCCGCGCGCCAGCACGCCTTCGTGGGACACCGAATTGAACCGGGCGCCGAGCCCCGCCAGCGTGCGCTCGCGGGCGGTGAGGGCGCGCCGGTGCGCCGGCTCCAGCCGGGCGCCCAGGCCGTCGAGGCGGCGGGTCCGGTCCGCCATGTCGCGCGCCAGCCCGGCCGGGCGGCTGCGCCCGGCGGCGGCGTCCAGCCGGATGCGCGCGCGGTCCACCGATTTGCGCGCGCCATTGGCCAGGCGGATGTGCAGGCTGTCGAGGCGGCGGCTGCGCTCGGCGATGTCGCGCGTCAGCGCTGCGGGGCGCAGCCGCCCGCTCAGCCCGTCGAGGCGCCCGCGCACCCGCTCGATGCGCAGCCGCGCCGCGCTGTCGAGCCGGCCTGAAACATAATCGAGCCGCTGGCGCGCCTCGCCCAGCAGCGCATCCGGCCGGGGCAGGGCGCGCGCCGCCGAGCGAAGGTCCGCGCCCTTGCGGTCGACCAGCCGGGTCAGCGCCCGGGTGAGGCGTGCGCCCAGCGCGCTGGCGCGCTCGGCCAGCTCGCGGCGCACCGGCACGGCGATCTCGGCCGCGCCCGTGGGCGTCGGCGCGCGCCGGTCCGAAGCATAATCGATCAGCGTGGTGTCGGTCTCGTGCCCCACCGCCGAGATCAGCGGAATGCGCGAGGCGGCCGCCGCGCGCACCACGATCTCCTCGTTGAACGCCCAGAGATCCTCCACCGACCCGCCGCCGCGCGCCACGATCAGCACGTCAGGGACCGGGACCCGCCCGCCAGGTTCCAGCGCGTTGAAGCCCTCAATCGCCGCCGCGATCTGGCCCGCGGCCTGCTCGCCCTGCACCAGCACCGGCCAGAGCAGAACATGGACCGGAAAGCGGTCCTCCAGCCGGTGGAGGATGTCGCGGATCACCGCTCCGGTGGGCGAGGTGACCACGCCGATCACTCGCGGCAGATAGGGCAGGGGCCGCTTGCGCTCCGGCGCGAACAGGCCCTCGGCGGCGAGCGCCCGCTTGCGCGCTTCCAAAAGCGCCATCAGCGCGCCCGCGCCCGCCGGCTCCATGCGCTCGATGATCAGCTGGTATTTCGACCGCCCCGGGAAGGTGGACAGCCGCCCCTCCACGATCACCTCCAGCCCCTCTTCGGGCCGGAAACTCAGCGCCGCAGCGACCCCCTTCCACATCACCGCATCGATGACCGCGCTCTCATCCTTCATGTCCAGATACACATGGCCGGACTTGGCGCTGATCACCCGCCCCAGCTCACCACGAACCCGCACATGCCCATAGGTCTCCTCCACCGTCCGCTTGAGCGACCGGGCGAGCTCGGAGACGGAGTATTCATGCACGTTGGAGGCAGGTTCGGTCATGGGGCGACTCACTCAGGCCGGAGCGTCAGCCTAGAGCATTTTCGCCTGGGTCTGACTCGGTTGGGGATTCCGTTTAGGGGCGAAGCGTGATTCATGGGGTGTCGCCTGTACAGGGAGGGCGGCCATGAGAACGTTGAGCGAGGATCTTCGCCTTCGAGCGGTGAAGCTGG
>WGNG01000009.1 GCA_016124675.1 Alphaproteobacteria bacterium | reverse complement strand
GGCGAGGTGGTGGCCTCCACCTTCGACGAGCCGGCCACGCGCCACGTCCAGGTCGCCGAGATGGTGATCGAAAAGGCCAAGCGCCTCGTCGAGCACAAGCGCGACGTGGTGATACTGCTCGACTCGATCACCCGCCTTGGCCGCGCCTACAACACAGTGGTTCCAAGCTCGGGCAAGGTGCTCACCGGCGGCGTCGACGCCAACGCCCTGCAGCGCCCCAAGCGCTTCTTCGGCGCGGCGCGCAATATCGAGGAAGGCGGCTCGCTGACCATCATCGCCACCGCGCTGATCGACACCGGCAGCCGCATGGACGAGGTGATTTTCGAGGAGTTCAAGGGCACGGGCAACTCGGAGATCGTGCTTGACCGCAAGGTGGCCGACAAGCGCGTCTTCCCGGCCATCGACATCCTCAAGTCCGGCACCCGCAAGGAAGAGCTTCTGGTCGGCCGGGCCGAATTGCAGAAAACCTATGTCCTGCGCCGCATCCTCAACCCGATGGGCACCCAGGACGCGATCGATTTCCTTCTGTCCAAGCTGAAGGAAACCAAGAACAATTCCGACTTCTTCGACTCGATGAATACGTGAGGTCCCGGGCTTTCGGCCCTCAGCGCCACAAAAATGCCCTCTCCGGCCTGGAGAGGGCGTTTTCGTTTCAGCCCTCAGGCGTCAGAGGGTCAGGCCGTGCCCTGGGGCGCGCCGCCGGTCTGGTTGCCTGCCAGCTGCTGGCGGTAGAGCGCAGCGAAATCCACCGGCTCCAGCATCAGCGGCGGGAAGCCTCCGTCGCGCGTGGCGTCGGCGAGGATGCGCCGGGCAAAGGGGAAGATCAGGCGCGGGCATTCGATGAGCAGGAAGGGTTCGCGGGCGCGCTCATCGAGGTTACGGATCGAGAAAAGGCCCGCATAGGTCAGTTCGGCGATGAACAGGGCCGAGCCCTTGGAGGCCGCCTTGGCGCTCAGCACCAGCTCCACTTCGAATGTCTCCGCATCAAGGCTGCGGGCGCGCACGTCCACCGAGAGGTCAATCTCGGGCTGGCCCTGGCCGCGCAGGCTGTCGGGCGCATTGGGGTTCTCGAACGACAAGTCCTTGAGATACTGGCCAAGCACGCGGATCATCAGCGTGGCGCCGGCCTCACCGCCGGTCTGGGGTGCGGGAGCATCGGTCATGGGTCAATCCATCTCGTTGTTGGGGTCAGGCCCGCGCGCAGGCGCTGCGGGCGGCGACGGCAGGTGCGGGCCGGTAGCACGCCCCTGCGGCTGCGGCAAGCGCAGCAGCCCCGGCGTGACGCGGGGCGCTTCAGCGACTATATCTGGGACAAGCATCCGACTTGCGCAATGATGACAGGCCCTACCCACCATGAATATGGACGTTCTCCAGCTCTTGTTCTTCGCCGGCCTCGCCGTGTTTCTGGGCGTGCGCCTCTATATGCTGCTGGGCAAGCCATCGGGCCGCACGCATGAGGATCATGTGCGCGAGGAGCGCGAACGGGCGGCCGCGGCGGCGCGCGCGCCGCGCCCCGTGGACCCTGCCGCTCCTGCTGCCCCCGGCGCGCCCTCTCAGCCCGCGTCCTTCACCGGGCCTGCGGCGGCAGGCCTGGCGGCCATCGCCGGGGCCGATGGCGGGTTTGATCAGGGCGGGTTCGTGAGCGGGGCGCGCGAGGCCTACAAGATGATCGTCGAAGCCTACGCCGCCGGCGACAAGGATGCGCTGGCGCCGCTTTTGAGCGAGAAGGTCATGGCGGCCTGGGGCGCAGCCATTGATGCGCGCGCGGGCAAGAACTGGACCATGACCACCGAGATCGACCGGCTGAAGAGGGCCGATATCGTGGAAGCCTCTCTTAACGATAACCGGGCCAGGGTTAAGGTCGCGTTCAGCGCGGACATCGCCAGCGAGACCCGTGATGCCGACGGGGCGATCATGGAGGGCGATCTCACCACGCTGAAGACCGTGGACGAGATCTGGAGCTTCGAGCGTGATGTCACCAGCCCCAACCCGAACTGGTATCTGGCGGGCGTGCGCGCGGCCTGAGGCCTTCGCCGCTGTCGCCGCCGCATGGACCGCGCTGGCCTTGTCCGGATGCGCCAGCGCACCGGCGCCGGCGCCGTCTCCGGGTGTCAGCGTCCCTGCCCCGGCGGTTCCGGCGCACCTCGCGCCTGAACTCTCAGAGGTCAGTTTCTCCTCCCTTGCCGGGTGGAGCGCTACCGACGCCCGTCCGGCTCTGGCGGCGTTTGTGGAAAGCTGCCGGCGCGTCGAGACCCGGCCCGATCATGAGCCGCTGGCGCCCAATGCGGCCTATGCGGGACGCACCGGCGACTGGCGCGCGGCATGCCTGGAAGCGTCTCTGATTCAGGGCCGGGTGGATGCGCGCCAGGCGCGCGCCTTCTTTGAACGCCATTTCACCCCCATGCGGCTTGGGGCGCAGGGGCGGCTCACCGGGTATTACGAACCTTATGTGGAGGTGCGCGAAGCGCCCGACCGCGAGTTCTCCATGGCGATCCGCGGCCGGCCCGCCGATCTTCTCACCGGCGATCTCGGCCAGTTCATAGCCGGGCTGGAAGGCCAGCGCATTGTCGGGCGCGCGGCGGACCAGCGCTTTGAGCCTTACCGGCCGCGCGCCGAGATCGAGGCGATGAATCTGGGCGTGCCGCTGGCCTGGGGGCGGCCCATCGATGTGTTCTTCCTGCAGATTCAAGGTTCGGGGCGTCTGGTCTACCGCGATGGCGGTCAGGCGCGGGTGCGCTTTGCGGCCCATAATGGCCTGCCTTATGTGTCGATCGGCCGGATTCTCATCGACCGGGGCGAGCTGCCCTCTCATGGCGCCTCCAAGCAGGATATCGAACGCTGGCTGATGCAGCGCGGGCCGGACGCCTGGACGGCGCTGTTCAACGAAAACCCGCGCTATGTGTTCTTCAGCCTCGATGCGCTCAATGATCCCGATGAAGGCCCGCTGGGGGCCCAGGGCGCGCCGCTGACGCCCATGGCGTCCATGGCGGTGGACCCGGCCTATCACGCCTGGGGCGCGCCGGTATTTGTCGAGGCGGCCCTGCCGGGCGCGCCGGCCTGGTCGGGCCTGGTCATCGCCCAGGACGCGGGCGGCGCCATCACGGGTCCCGCACGCGGCGATCTGTTCTTTGGGTGGGGGCCGGAAGCAGGCGAGCGCGCCGGACGCCAGAATGACCCGGCCGCGCGGTGGACCATATTGGTGCCGCGCGCGCTCGCCGCGCGCCTCACGAGCTGATGGCGCGGCGCCCGACACGGCCGCTGCGCCCGGACGAGCGCGAGCTGTGGCGGCGCGTCGCCAGCGGGGTGCGGCCTCTTGACGCAGCCCGGCTGAAGGCGCTCAAGGCGCCAGAGGCGCCTGACGCCCCCGCCGAGCCCCTCGCCGCCGTCCCGTCCGCGCCGGCGCCCGCGCCAAGGCCCGGCCCGTTGCAGCCCCCTGCCCAAATCCGCGCAGCACGGCCCGCCGAGCTGTCGGGGCTGCGCCCTGCCGACCGCTCCGGCGACCGGCGCCTGCGCCGGGGCCGCGTGGAGGTGGAGGCCCGGCTGGACCTGCATGGTCTGACGGCGTCCGCCGCCCGCGCCGAGCTGTTGCGGTTTCTGAGCCGCGCCCGGGCGCGCGGATTTGGGACCGTGCTGGTGATCACCGGCAAGGGCGCCAGCGCGCGCGCCCGCGATGAGAGCCGGTTTGAACCCTGGAGCCTGGATGTGCGGCCCCTGCCCGGCGTGCTGCGCCGGGCATTCATGGAGTGGATGGCGCAACCGGACTTCGCCCCGCTCTGCGCCGGCTATAGCCCCGCCCACGCCCGCCATGGCGGGTCTGGCGCGTTCTACGTGATTGTGCGCCACTAAAGCGCAATCGGCAAAAGTGGGATCCGGTCTTCGGATGAATTGCGCGCTAAAGCAAAGGCCTAGAGCGTGCGGCCTGACGCCGTCAGGTCGGATCACGCTCTAGGACGACAGCGCGCGCCGCCCCAGATGGGACAGCGCCGCGCGGGCGCGCGCCCAGGCCGCGTCAGACCCGGAGCTGGCCGGCTGATGCGTCTGCGACGCGCTGCGCGCCAGCACGATCTGGTGGACCGCTGCGATCAGGAGGGCGTTGACTGCCAGCGCGTCAATGCCGGGCGGCGGCGTCAGCGCGCCTTGTCGCCGGGCGATCCATCCGGCGATCATCCGGGCGCGCCCCCGCGCAAAGCCGGACAGCGCCGGCGCCGGCGCGCACAACTCCCACAGCACAAGCTTCTGAGCCGTCACATTGGCGGTGAGCACGTCCAGATAGGCCAGCACGAGCCCGTTGATCAGATCAGGATAGTCTGATGGCGGGCCGGGCGGCGCCTGGGCCTCCAGCGCTGCGCCGAGCGCCTCGCTCTGGCGGGCGCCCAGCGCAGCGACGAGCCCGTCCAGCCCGCCGAAATAGCGGTAGATCAGCTGCTTGTCGCAGCCTGCGGCCCGGGCCACCGCATTCACCCCGAAATCCTGAAATCCGCCGCGCGCCAGCACCTCGCCGGCGGCGCCGATCAGGGCGTCCTGGGTCGCGGTGCGATTGCGCGCGGGCCTGGCCGTCATGTCCGTTATATCCGTCAATCTCCGCTATGCCCTGCCTTGGCTGCGCCGGGCGCGGCGCTTGTGTCACCGGGCGGTGAATTAAAATATCACTGTTTGGTGACATACGCGAGGCCAAGGAGTCAATGCGCAGCCATTGGCCCGTTGGCTATCGTTAACGCTTCTTTACGAAGGGCGCGGGCAGGGTGTTGGCGCGAATCGCGCTGTTCTGATGGACATTCCGGCCCATGCCCGCGCCGAACCCTGATCGCTCCCCCCTGCGCGCGCCCCTCCTGGCCGGGCTGGCGGCCGCGTGCGTTTTCATTGCAGCCGCCGGCGCCCTGTCGATCTTTGCCGGCGGAACGCCGGGTCCGGTGGGCGCCGCAGCCGAGATCGCGCCGCGCCCCGAGCCGGTGATCCTGGCCGAATCCGCGCCGGACATGGTGGAGCCCGATCCTGCGCCGTTCGAATTCGCCATTGATGAGGAGGTGTCGCTGCCGGGCGTCAGCGACACCGAAACCGCGCTCAATGCTCCCCCGCCCGCCGCCACTGTGCGCGCCGCTTCCGCGCCCTTGCCGGGCCTGTCCGAAGAGGGTCCGGGCGGTCCGCTGCCGGTGATCGGGCCCGATGGCCAGCGTCCGGACGAAGCCTATGCCCGCCCGCACGCGCCGCGCACCGGCCCTGTGGTGGCGCTGATCGTCGGCGGTCTTGGCATGTCCGAACGGCTCACCGCGCAGGCCATCGACACCCTGCCGCCGGAAGTGACGCTGAGCTTTGCGCCCTATGCCGACGACCTGCAGGGCTGGATCGACCGGGCGCGGGCGGCCGGGCATGAGGTTCTGATCGAACTGCCCATGGAGCCGTTTGACTATCCCAATAACGATCCCGGTCCCCACACCCTGCTGGCGGACGCGCCGGAAGCCGAGAATGCGCGGCGCCTGGCCTGGCTGTTGTCGCGCTCGGCCGGCTATGCCGGGGTGATCAATTACCAGGGTGCACGCCTGGGCGCTGCGCCCGCGCCCCTGGCGCGCATTTTCGCCCGGCTCGAAGCGCGCGGGCTTACCATGTTTCATGACGGCGCCGGCCGGCGCGCGGTGATCGAGGCGGCGGGCCGCGAGGCGAATGCCCGCCTGGTGCTGGCGGACCGGATCATCGACGCCGATCCCAGCCCGCAGGCGGTGGAGACGCGGCTTCTGGAACTGGAGGCGCTGGCGCTGCAGACCGGTTCGGCGCTGGGATCGGGCTTTGCTTACCCGGTGACGGTGGAGGCTGCATCCGCCTGGGCGGAGGGTCTGTCACGGCGCGGCTATGTTCTGGCGCCCGCCAGCCATGTCGCGCGCCTGCGCCGCGACGGCGCGCGCGAGACATGAGCCTGGCGACCGACGATCCCTATCCCTATCACCGCCCGAACGCAGGCATCGTGCTGTTTGACCGGCGCGGCCTGGTCTGGATGGGCCGGCGCTACGCGCAGGGCGGACCCTGGGTCTGGCAATTTCCTCAAGGCGGGCTTGATCCGGACGAGGACGCCAGGGCGGGCGCCCTGCGCGAGCTCTACGAGGAAACCGGAATCACCGAGGATCTGGCCGAGCTCATCGGCGAGATCCCGGGCTGGCTCGCCTATGATTTTCCACCCGAAGTGCTCGGCCAGCGCCGCCGCAATGACTGGAAAGGCCAGAAGCAGCGCTGGTTCGCCTACCGGTTTCACGGCACCGATGCGGCCTTTGATCTCCAGGCCGTGCCGCCGCAGGAATTTGAATCCTTCCGCTGGGTCGCGCTGGCCGATGCGCCCAAGCTGATCATCCCGTGGAAGCGTCCAGTGTATGAGGCGGTGGCGAAGGGTTTTGCCCACCTCGCCGGCCCGGCGCGGCCATAAACCGGCCTTCGCGATGCCGGCCGTCCGGGAGGATGCCGGGCGCGCACCCTCCCGGGCCGGTCTGGTCAGCTGCCCGGCGCGCGGGCGATCGGACCGAGATTATTGACCACCTGGCGGGCGTCGAAAGCGTCAGCACCGCCCGGCGAGGCGCCGCGCACCAGCACGATCTCGGCGGTGGCTTCAAACCGCGTCACTTCGCGCACGTGATAATCATCCCAGAACGGATCGCGCCAGCCATACCAGCCGTGCCGCGGATGGAAATACCGGTAGCCGAACCCGTAAGGCGAACGGAACGGATCGCCTGAGCCGACGAAGCGCCGGTTGGTGTCGGTGTCGCGGCGAAGCAGCACGAAATGATCCGCGCCGCGCTCCAGCGTCAGCTCTGCCGCGCGCAGGAGCAGATAGGTCTCCACGGTTTCGCGGTCGGTGAGCGTGTTGCCGCGGAAGCTGACCGCGAAGCGGTCATCCTCGATCTGCTGCTGGCTGTAACCGAATCCGCCCGGCTGCGCGCTCTGGTAGGGCGTGGGCGTGGCGCACGCCGACAGCGCGCCTGCCAGAGCAATGATGCCCGATAGCCTCAACATGGCTGTGTATCCTTCTGACTCGCCCCCTGCGCCCCAAGTATGGTTAACTTGTCCCGGGCTGAAAAGCCCGCTTGATGGATGGCCGCAGACCGGAGACGGCGAATGGACATGGCGATGCGCTCCTTTCTGCTGGCTGGCGTCCTGGCCCTTATCGCCGCGGCGGCGCTGGCGGGCTGGTGGTTTCTCGCACGGGACGGCGAACCTGTGCGCGATAGCGCCCCGTACGCGTTCAGCGAGCAGGACCGGCTGGAAGGGTCTCTGTTTGACGAGTTTGGCGAGCCGGGCGCCGATGACCGGCGTGGCGAGATCCGCATCACGGTCGGGCAGGGGCTGGCGGGGAGTGCGGCCAGCCGCTCCGCCATGGATGAGACGCCGCGCTTCGCCGGCGCTGACGCGCCGGAGGCGCAGCCCTGGTGGCGCACCAGCCCGGGATCCGGCGCCGGCCCCGGGCCGTCCGTGTTCGACCAGGGGGCGCCGCTGCCGCGCGGCACTGCGGAGGAGCGGGTCGAGGCTGACTGCCGCCATCGCGGCGGGCGCGCCTGGGGATGCCGGTGTCTTGTCCGGGTGGCGCGCGCGCGGCTGGACGATGCGCAGTTCGATTTCCTGTCTCTGGCCGAAGAGCTCGAAGACCCCGCCACGCGCCTGCGCCGCTCGGGGCTCGACGCGGGCGCGCTCCCGGCCCTGTCGGCAGCCCTCATTGGCGTGCATGTGGAGGCGGACCGCCGCTGCGGATCGGGGCTCACCCCCTGACGCGGTTTCGCGCAAGCGCCTCTATTGCAGGCGCAACTCCAGATCGGCGCGCCGCCAGGCGGATGGCCTGACGAGGCCCGCATGGGCGACCTCCACCGAATGAATGACCGCCTCGATCTCGCGCCGCCAGAAGCCGAGAAATGTCATCAGGCGCGGATAGTCCGGCGCCCGGTCCCAGGTCTGCCACAGGAAGGTCTGCAGCAGGCCGGGATGGTCGGGCATGTAATACAGCACTGAGGCCGTGGTCAGGCGCGCGCCCTTGAGCGCGCCTGCGAAGTCCGGATCTGTACGCATGCACTCCTCCATGAGCCAGACAGACCAGCCTGACAGGCCGGGCCATCACCGGCAAGAGCGTGCACGCTCAAACATGAATGAAAACAGTACGTTGATAGCAGCTCACACGGCTGGCTGCCAGGCGTTCACCCGGGCTCCCCACGGCGGTGCGGGGGCCGCGCCGGGTCGTCAGGCGTGCGGAACAGGGTCTGGCCGTGGCCGGCGTCTGCGCCGGAGGGTTCGGGATGAATGATCACGTCCGCCGCAGGCCATTTCGCCGCGATCCGGTTCTCCGCATCGGTGAGAATGGCGTGCGCCTCGCTCAGGGACAGGCGCGGGTCCAGAATCATGTGCATCTGCACATGCACGAACGGTCCCGACGCCCGGCTGCGCAGCTGCGTGACCGCGTGAACGCGCGGATCGGCCAGCGCAAGAGCGAGAATCTCGCCCCGGTCCGCCTCGGGCAGTTCGCGGTCCATCAGATTCTCGATCGCCTTGCGCCCGATAGTCAGCGCCGTCCATACCAGCCACACCGCCACGGCCGCCGCAATCAGCGGGTC
The DNA here is from genome assembly GCA_016124675.1 of Alphaproteobacteria bacterium. GTDB lineage: Bacteria > Pseudomonadota > Alphaproteobacteria > Caulobacterales > Maricaulaceae > Oceanicaulis. The sequence continues at coordinate 393,667 of WGNG01000009.1, read as the reverse complement.
GGCCGCCTCAAAGCCAATCACGGCCAGCACGATCGCCGCCATCACAGCCAGGTTCGCGGCGAGGTCTGACAGATAGTGCGCGCGGTCGCCCGCCACCGCGATGGAGCCGGTGCGCGCGACGGCCTGCGCCTGGGCGCGCACCAGAATCCAGGTGGCGGCCGAAGAGATCACCATGACGCCAATCGCAACCGCGCCCGCCGATACGGGTTGGGGGTCGAGCAGGCGCAGCCCGGCTTCACGCAGCAGGAGTGCGGCCGAGAACGCCACCAGCACCGCCTGGAACAAGCCCGCCAGGGCTTCCGCCTTGCCGTGGCCGTAGCGATGCTCGGCGTCGGCGGGGCTGGACGCGTAGCGCAGGGCGAAGAATGTGATCAGCGAGGCGCCCAGATCCAGCGCGCTGTCGGCCAGCGAGGCCAGCATGGCGACCGAGCCTGACAGCACGAACGCGCCTGCCTTGAGGATGATCAGCCCGGCGGCGGTCAGGATCGACATTCGGGCGATCCGCGCCGTGATCGCACGCGATTGCGAGGGGTCGAGCTTGCCCGGACCACCGGGCGCGGCGTCATGCGGCATGGGGCAGGCTCCCGGCGGCTGCGCTTGCGGACTTGGCCCCTGCCCCGTATCAGCCCAGCATCGCCATGTCATCTCCTGTCGGCCCGGAGCCAGAGACATGAGCCTCTTCACCCTGATTCTGCTCGCCCTGGTCCAGGGGATCACCGAGTTTCTCCCCGTCTCCTCCTCGGCCCATCTGATCCTCGCGCCCGGCGCTGCGGGGTTCGAGGACCAGGGCGTGCTCATTGATCTGATGGCCCATGTCGGCTCGCTGGCCGCCGTGATGATCTATTTCCGCAGGGACGTGGCTGCGGCGCTCGAGGGCAAGATCGCCCTGGCGCAGGGACGCGTCACGCCCGGCGGGCGGCTGGTCTTGCTGATCTCTGCCGCAACGCCGCCAGTCCTGCTTGCGGGGGGCGTATTGTATTTTTCCGGCCTGGCCGACGCCTTGCGCTCACCGGCGCTGATCGCCTGGATGATGATCCTGTTCGCCATTCCGCTCTGGGCGGCGGATCATTTCGGACGAAAGGCCGTGACCACCCAGACGCTGGGCTTGCGCTCCGCGGTGCTGATCGGCCTCGCCCAGGCGCTGGCCCTTCTGCCGGGCGCCAGCCGGTCAGGCGTCACCATGACAGCGGCCAGAGCCGTCGGCATGGACCGGGCCGAGGCCGCCCGCTTTTCCATGCTGATGTCGATCCCGGTCATCGGCGCGTTTGGCCTGATCGGCGTGATCGAACTGGCGCGCGGCGCTGATCTGGGTGCGAGCCTCACCGAAGGGCTGATCATGGCCGGGCTGTCCTTTGCGGCGGCCTACGTGGCCATCGCGGTGCTGATGCGCTTTGTCGAGCGCATCGGCTTTCTGCCCTTCGTGATCTACCGGGTGGCGCTGGGCGTGGCGATCCTCGTCCTGATTGCCTAGCGGCGGCCGCGGCGGCGCTCGGGGATGACGTCCTCATCATCGAGCACGAACAGTCGCGGCTCGAGCGTCATGCCGGTCTCCACCTCGCTCAGCAGCACCTCGGTCAGCCCGCCCATGGCGTCCACGGCGTACCAGCCGGCGAGCTGCAGGGTTTCCGGCGGCAGCGCGGGATCGGGGTCCTCGAAGACGAGGGTCAGGCGCACATCGGTTTCGCCATCGGGATCGGTGAGTGTCACATACAGCCGGCCGCGGCTGTGGCCGGCGTCGGTCACCGCGCCGGTCTCGCTCAGCGCCGGGCCGGCCCCCAGCACATAGCGCAGCGGGGTGGAGGCGATGGGGGCGCGGTCAATGGTCTCGAGATCGAAATCGGCGATCGCCACGGTCGATCCGTCCGCCACCATCAGGACCGGCGTCGGGGCGTCATAGGCAAAGCGCGCCCGGCCGGGCTTGCTCAGCGCCACGTCCCCGGTGGTCAGGCTGCCGTCGGGCGCAATCTGCTCAAAGCGGGCGCGCAAGGTGGTGAGGCCTTCAAACCAGGCCTCGGCCCGCGCCACGCTGCGGGCGCGCTGATCGGCGCCAGCAGCCTCGTCGAGGGCGGGCAGGGGCACGATCGCATCGGCGGACGGGTCCGGCTGGGCGTTATAGACATAGGAAACGGGCTCGGGGCGCGGCGCCTCGGCGGGCGGCGTCACCGGCTGGACCAAAGGCTGCGCGAAACCGAGCACGGCGGCGCTGAGGGCGGTGGCGGTCAGAAGAGCGGACAGGGTCATGGCGTCGGGCCTGATCTGAATATGCGGGTGGGCGGACAAGCGATAGAGCGCTTCCCCGCCGCGATCACAACACCTTGGCGGCCGATTTTGGCGCGAGAAAGGCGCGCGCATTCATATTGGATGCAGGATGCAGCGCCCTGAGGCGCGCGGTCGCAGCGTCTGGGCCGATTCGGCTCTGCGGGCTACATTGCGCCGCCATGGACCATCGCCGCCTTTACGAAACCTGGCCTGCCGAGCCCGCTCCGCCGCCGCTGGCAGCGGACGAGCCGGTCGTGTTCAATGCGCAGGTGCGTCCCAACCGGTCCTTGCCCGATACCGGCTTCTTGGTGCTGATGGCCGTTCTCGGCGGGGTGAGCCTCGTCGCCGGTATCGGATTTGCGCTGGCGGGCGCCTGGCCGGTGCTGGGGTTCTTCGGGCTTGACGTGCTGCTGGTCTGGCTGGCCTTCCGGCTCTCCTATCGCGATGGGCGCAGGCTTGAAACCATCGAAATCACGCGGCGCGAAATCCGGGTGGGGCGGCGCTATCCCACCGGTCACCAGACCTGGTTCCGCCTGCCCAGCGCCTGGACGCGGGTGGCGCTGGCCGGGGCCGGAGAGCCGGATGTGCAGGCTCATCTCACCGCCATGGGCAAGACGCTGATCATCGGCGCGATGCTGTCTCCGAAAGAGCGTGAAAGCCTGGCGGGCGCGGTGCGCGACGCGCTGGAGGCCGCGCGCCGGCCGGACCGGATCGATCCGCCGCAAGAATCAGGTGGCGGCGCTCCGGCCTGACGGGCAGGGTGCACGCATGAGCCCGTCCGGAAGCCTGCTCGACACCCCTGATGCGCCGCCCGTCCCGCAGGTGTATGCGCCCGGTGCGCTGGATGAGCGTGCGCGCGATTACCCGCGCATTGTCGCGGCGCTGGAGTTTCTCAGCGCCAACTGGCGCGCGCAGCCCGATCTCGCCGCAGCGGCCGCCGCTGCGGGTCTGTCGCCGGGCCATTTCCAGCGCCTGTTCACGCGCTGGACCGGGGCGAGCCCGAAGCGTTTTGTCCAGGCGCTGACCCATGCCTGCGCCCGCCGGCTGCTGGTGGACGGGGCGAGCGTTCTGGATGCGGCTCTGGAAAGCGGGCTGTCCGGCCCGTCCCGGCTGCATGACGTGTTCATTGCCGAAGAAGCCGTGACGCCGGGCGAGGCCAAGTCCGGCGGGGCCGGGGTGGCGTTCCGCTGGGGCGAGGCGCTGACGCCTTTCGGGGCGGGGGTGTTTCTCGCTGCGCCGCGCGGATTGTCGGCGCTGGCCTTCGCGGCGCCGGGACAGACCGGTGACGCCTTCGCCGATCTGGCGGCGCGCTATCCCGGCGCAAGGTTTGAGCGCGACGACGCGCTGGCGGGGGATTGGGCGGCGCGGATTTTCGATGCGCGCGCGGGCGAGGCGGCGCTGCCGCTGGCGCTCTATGGCACGCCGTGGCGTCGCCAGGTCTGGCGCGCGCTCCTGCGCATTCCGCCAGGACATACAGTCAGTTATGGCGATATCGCCCGCGTGGTCTGCACCCCAAAAGCCAGCCGGGCCGTGGGTGCAGCGGTGGGCGCCAACCCGGTAAGCTGGCTCATCCCCTGTCACCGTGTGCTGGCGGGCGACGGGCGGCTGACCGGCTATCACTGGGGGATAGAGCGCAAGCGCGCCATGCTCGCCTATGAGGCCGCGAGGCGCTAGAACGCTTCTCATGATGGATACCGGACTGCTCGTCTTCGCCGCCGCTTTTGCGGCATTGATGCTGGCCTGCCTGGCGCGCTGGGCGTTGGCGGTGCGCGCGCTGCGCAATGAGGCGCGGGCCGAGTATGGCGGGCGCCGGCGGGACCGGCCAGCCAGTGTGGCGGGGGTGTCCGAGGCCAGCTTTATCGCCTTGTATGTGCAGAGCTTTCAGCCGCGATGGGCGCTCTATGCCGCGATCGCCACGGGCGCGGCGCTGCTCGTGACGCCGGCGGCGCTTGTCGGGGTGGCCTCGGTTTATGAGCTGATCTGGCGGGCGGCCGGCGCGCCTGAGTGGGGTGGCCAGATCGGCTATGTGTATCAATTTTCACTGTTTTTCGGAACGATCGCGATCTGGGCAGCCATCGCTGGCGTGGTGGCGCGGGTGTTCTGGCGCCGCGCGCCCGAGCCCTGGAGTTTTGCGCTGGCGCGCGCCCGCGGCGAACCCATCCCGGAGGAAACCGGCTGGCGGTCCCGGCCCAAATGGGCCCGCCGCGTGCGGACCGCCAGTGACAAGAACGCCGGCGATGATGACGTCACCGGCCCCTGACGGGGTCGTCAAAGCGCCCGATGGTGACACCCGGCGCCAAAACAGGGGACGAACATGGAATTTCTGCACGCCATGGTGCGCATCCGCGACGTGGACGCGTCCCTGCGCTTCTATTGCGACGGGCTCGGCCTGAGGGAGGTGCGCCGCAAGGAGAGCGAAGCCGGCCGGTTTACGCTGATCTTTCTGGCGGCCGCCGACGACATCGCCCGGGCGGGTCTGGCCGACCCGGCCGAGGGTCCGCTGCCTGCAGGCCTGCCGATGATCGAGCTCACGTATAACTGGGATCCGGAAGAGTATGGGGGCGGGCGCAATTTCGGCCATATCGCCTTCCGGGTCGCGGATATCTACGCCCTGTGCGCGCGGCTGCAGGGTCTGGGCTATGGGATCTGCCGGCCGCCGCGCGACGGGCGCATGGCGTTTGTGCGCAGCCCCGACGCGATCTCCATCGAGCTGCTGCAGCGCGGCGAGGCGCTGGCGCCGGCCGAACCCTGGGCGAGCATGGCCAATACCGGGACCTGGTAGGCGCACCGGCCGGAACATTGCCGGAACATTCTTGACATGCGGTTCTGTTCCTTCTATGTTCTGGTCATGGAAGGAGCAGAACTCATGCGCTACGCCCCTCAATCGACCGGATATTCCCGCAATGCCGGCACGCGCTGGCGCGGTGAGGACCTCGCAAGGCTGCGCACGCTGGCGCGTGACGGCGCTCCGGTGCGTCTGATCAGCCTGCGCCTCGGCCGTCCCGACAGCGCCATCCGCGCCAAGGCCGGCGAGCTGGGCCTGACCCTGTCCAGCGCCGAGCCGGTGATCGCGCCGCCCCCGGCGCGCACGCTGACACGCACGCCGCGCAAGGGGGCCATGGCTGCGCCGCAGGGCGATCTGTTCGCTCACGCCTGATCCGCAGCCCGCGGCCCGCAGCGGGGGGCCCGGGCGTGCGCGGAGCCGGGAGGGGCGCCGCGCGCGCATTGCCCTGACGCGCGGCGGGGCCTAGCTTGCCGGCTCTGAAAGACCCGAGCCAGCCGGAGCCTGATCATGGCCGTGACCCGCCCCGTCGACGCCCAGTCCCATGTCTATCTGGTGGACGGGTCGGGTTTCATCTTCCGCGCCTATCACGCCCTGCCGCCCCTGACCCGGTCCGATGGCCTTCCCGTCGGCGCGGTCCAGGGGTTCTGCGCCATGGTGTGGAAGCTCCTGAATGATCTGCGCGGCGAGGATGCGCCCACGCATCTGGCGGTGATCTTCGACCATTCCGCCCAGACCTTCCGCAACACGCTCTATGACGCCTACAAGGCCAACCGGCCCGAGCCGCCCGAAGACCTGGTCCCGCAATTTGCGCTCATCCGCGACGCCACCCAGGCCTTCAGCCTGCCCTGCATCGAGATGGACGGGTTTGAGGCCGATGACATCATCGCCACCTATGCCAGCCAGGCTGCGGCGCTGGGCGCACGCGTCACCATCGCCTCGTCCGACAAGGATCTGATGCAGCTGGTCAATGGCCGGATCACCCTGCTCGATCCCATGAAAGTGCGCCGCATCGGACGCGAGGAGGTGATCGAGAAATTCGGCGTGCCGCCGGAAAAGGTCATCGACGTGCAGGCGCTGGCCGGCGACAGCGTCGACAATGTGCCGGGCGTTCCGGGTATCGGCATCAAGACCGCCGCCCAGCTGATCCATGAGTACGGCGATCTCGATACGCTGCTGGCCCGCGCCCACGAGATCAAACAGCCCAAGCGCCGCGAATCGCTGATCGAGCATGCCGACAATGCGCGCCTGTCGCGCGCGCTGGTGACGCTCAAGCCTGATTGCGAGCTGGAGGCGGGGCTTGAAACCTTCGGCGCGGCGGAGCCCGAGGCCGAGCGCCTCCTGACCTTTCTGCGGGCCATGGAGTTCCGCACGCTGACGCGCCGGATCGAGGAGTCCCTGGGCGCGGGTCCGGCCGATGAAACCGGCGACGCCACGGCGCCGATCGACCGGTCGTCCTACGCCACCGTCCAGACGATTGAGGCGCTGGACGCCTGGATCGCCAGGGCCCGCGCCGCGCGCGTCATCGCGGTGGACGTGGAGACGGACGCCCTGTCCGCCTGCGCATCGCGCCTGGTGGGAATTTCCCTCGCCGTGCGCCCGGGAGAGGCGTGCTATATCCCGCTGGGTCATCTGGGCGGCGATCTTGCCGAGGGGGGCGGGCGCCCCGCACAGCTCTCAGAGGCTGACGCGCTGGGTCGGCTCAAGCCGCTGCTGGAAGACCCGGCCATTCTGAAAGTCGGCCAGAACTTCAAGTACGATCTGGCGGTGTTCGCGCGCCATGGCGTGTTCCCGGCGCCCATCGACGACACCATGCTGCTGTCCTACGTCCAGCACGGCGGGCTGCACGGCCATGGCATGGATGAGCTGTCGCAGCTGCATCTCGGCCACCAACCGATGAGCTTCAAGGACGTGTGCGGCTCGGGCAAGGGGCAGAAATCCTTTGCCGACATCGATCTGAAAACCGCCACGCACTACGCCGCCGAAGACGCGGACGTCACCTTGCGCCTGTGGGAGATCCTCAAACCATCGCTCGCCCGCGCCGGTCTCGCCAGCGTGTACGAAACGCTCGAGCGGCCCCTGCCGGCGGTGCTGGCGCGCATGGAGCTCAATGGCGTCAAGGTGGATGTGGCCCAGCTCTCGCGGCTCTCGTCGGTGTTCGCCCAGAAAATGGCCGAGGCCGAGGACGCGGCGTTCGAGGCGGCCGGCACGCGCTTCAATCCCGGCAGCCCCAAGCAGATCGGCGACATACTGTTCGGCCAGATGGGCCTGACGGGCGGCAAGAAGACCAAGTCGGGCGCCTGGGCCACCGACGCCGCCGTGCTGGAGGAGCTGGCCGCCGCCGGCCACGCCCTGCCGCGCGCGCTCCTGACCTGGCGCCAGTTCGCCAAGCTGAAATCCACCTATTCGGACGCCCTGAAAGAGGCGATCAACCCGGTGACAGGCCGGGTGCATACCAGTTTCTCGCTGGCGGCGACCTCCACCGGGCGGCTGTCGAGCTCGGACCCCAACCTGCAGAACATCCCGATCCGCACCGAGGAGGGCCGCAAGATCCGCGAGGCCTTCGTGGCCGAGCCCGGCCATGTGATCGTGGCAGCGGACTATTCCCAGATCGAGCTCAGGCTGCTGGCCCATATCGCCGGCGTCGATGCGCTCAAGGACGCCTTCCGGGCCGGACAGGACATTCACGCCATGACGGCGTCGGAAATGTTCGGCGTGCCCATCGAGGGGATGGACCCGATGGTGCGGCGCAACGCCAAGGCCATCAATTTCGGCATCATCTACGGCATTTCCGCCTTTGGTCTGGCCAATAATCTGGGGATTTCGCGCGACGAGGCGAAAACCTATATCGACAGCTATTTCAGGAAATTCCCCGGCATCGCCGATTACATGGAGGCGATGCGCGCCGAGGCCCGCGAGCGCGGCCATGTGGAGACATTGTTCGGGCGGCGCATCCATCTGCCCGGCATTCGAGACAAGAACCCTTCCATGCGCCAGTTCGCCGAGCGCCAGGCCATCAACGCTCCCATTCAGGGCGCCGCCGCCGACATCATCCGCCGGGCCATGGCGCGCATGGATGCGGCCATCGCCAAGGCGGGCCTGAGCGCGCGCATGCTGTTGCAGGTCCATGACGAGCTGGTGTTCGAGGTCCCCGAGGGCGAGGCCGAGCCGCTGATCGCCCTGGCGCGCGAGGTGATGAGCCAGGCCGCCCTCCCGGCGATCGCCCTGTCCGTCCCGCTGGTGGTGGACGCGCGCGCCGGCGCCACCTGGGGCCAGGCGCACTAGGGATTTGGCCCTGTTCGGCCGGGCGCCCAAAGGACTGCCGCATTTGAAGCAGGCACGCTGGCTCCCTCGCCTTGAGGAGGCCGTACGCCCAAGGCGTCTGACGGGTGCAGGTTCAGCGCCGGCCGGTCACCGGTCACCGCCTCAGGGGTCTCGCAGCAGCGATGCGCCTGCCGCCTTGCTGGCGCCTCAGATCAGTCCTCCCCCTCGTTCCATGCTGAAGGAAACCGCAAGGCGATCGCAGCCTGTCAAGGACGACCGGGCAAAGCCCGGTCGTCCTTGACAGGCTGCGATGCTTGCGAAAATGGCTGAGCAAGGAACGATGGCGAGATGCGGTCACAATTGAAAAGAAGTGGCAGCGGCCTGAGCCAATCTCACGATGGCCGGATGACAGGCTGCCTTCAGCCATATGCCATAGCCCTGCCCCCAAGCAGGGGCGCCAGACGACAGGCTCGGTTGAATCTGACGCGCGGGCCCGGATACGATGACCCGCTGGCGCCTCGGGGATTGCCCGATTGCGCGCATGCGCCATCACACCTAATTGTGAGGCATGACCGGGCTGCTTCCCACCCACACCACCTCCCTGGCCGAGCTTGACGCGCGCTCGCGCGACATTTTCCGCGAGCTGGTGGAGGCGTATCTCGACACGGGCGACCCGGTGGGATCGCGCACCCTGTCCAAACGCTCGGCGCTGAACCTGTCGCCGGCCTCGATCCGCAACACGCTGGCTGATCTGGCCAGCGCCGGGCTCCTGTCGGCGCCGCACACCTCCGCCGGGCGCATGCCCACCCATGCGGGCCTGCGCCTGTTCGTGGACGGGCTGTTGCAGATCGGCGATCTCGATTCGGACGACCGCAAGGAGATTGATGACCGTGTCGCCGCTGTCGGCCGGCGCACCGAGGATGTGCTCAGCGAAGCCTCCACCCTGTTGTCGGGCCTCGCCGGCGGGGCGGGCCTGGTGGCGGCGGCCGCCAGCGAGGCGCCGCTGCGCCATGTGGAGTTTGTCGCAATCGCGCCGGGCGAGGTTCTGGCGGTGCTGGTCAGCGAAAACGGCTCGGTGGAGAACCGGCTGATGCGCGCGCCTATCGGCATGCCGCCCGCCGCGCTGATCGAGGCGGGCAATTATCTGTCGGCGCGCCTGCGCGGGCGCACATTGGCCCAGGCGCTGACCGAAATCCGCACCGAGATCGCCGAACGCCGCGCCCAGCTGGATGAGGCGGCCTCCGAGCTGGTGCGCCAGGGCGTCGCTGACTGGACCGGGCCGGAAACCCGCCAGCTCATCGTGCGCGGGCAGGCCAGATTGCTGGAATCAGTCCAGGCGGTGGAGGATATCGAGCGCATCCGCATGCTGTTTGACGATATCGAGCGCAAGGAAGGGCTTCTGGCCCTGCTCGACGAGGCGCGCGCGGGCCAGGGCGTGCGCCTGTTCATCGGCTCGGAGAACCCGCTGTTTTCCCTGTCAGGATCCAGCGTCATCGTTTCGCCCTACCGCAACAGCGATAACCGCATCATCGGCGCCATCGGCGTCATCGGCCCGACGCGGCTCAATTACGCGCGCGTCATTCCGCTGGTCGATTACACCGCCCAGGTGGTCGGCCGGCTGCTCGGCGCCCGCTGACAGCCAAACTTGACCTTGTCCCATCCTGCCGTGAAGACCTGACCCATGACCCATAAAGACACTCCCCCCGCTGACGACGAACACCTCCAGGACGCGCCCGCGCCGGGCGAGGGCGCCGATGAGGCGCAGGCCGCAGGCGATGCCGCACACGCCGGGGCGCAGCTGGCGCCCGAGGCGGTGATCGAGGGGCTGCGCGACCAGCTGCTGCGCGCCCTGGCCGAGCAGGAGAACACCCGCAAGCGCGCCCAGCGCGATGTGAAGGACGCGCGCGACTACGCCGTCACCGGCTTTGCGCGCGACATGCTGGACGTGGCCGATAATCTGTCGCGCGCGCTCGCCGCCGTCAGCGCCGAAGCCCGCGCCTCGGCGGGACCGGCGCTGGCGAATTTGCTGGAGGGCGTGGAGCTCACCGAGCGCCGGCTCGCCGCCGCGCTGGAGCGTCACGGGGTGAGGAAGCTGTCGCCCGAGCCCGGCGATCCGCTGGACCCCAACCGGCACCAGGCCGCCGCGCAGGTTCCAGCGCCCCAGCCCAAAGGCGCCATCGCCCATGTGATGCAGCCCGGCTATGTGATCGGTGAGCGCACCCTGCGCGCCGCCATGGTGGTGGTCAGCGCCGGACCGGCCAGCGGGGCCGGACCGGACGCGGCGAAAGCGCCAGGCGGCGATCCGGCCGGGTCCGGCCGCAAGCCGGGCGAGGGTCTGGACGTCGAGGCCTGACAGGCCTGTCCGGGCGCCAGGCCATCCCATTTCGATTGCCGGAATCAGTGCGAGTGAGTATGAATCGCGCACCGGCCGGCGGCTCATCGCCGGCGGATTATCCAGAGGACATGGTCCATGTTCAACCGTATCGCCGCCAGCGTGATCGCCGCCGCCTGCCTCGCCGCGCCCGCCTTCGCCGAGGACATCACCTACACCCTGCACAACCAGACATCGTATGTGGTGATGGAGTTCTACACCTCCCCCGCCAATGACAATGACTGGGGCTATGACATTCTCGGCGCAGACGTTCTGCTGGCCGGAGAAAGCGCCGACGTGCTGATCGCCGACGGCAGCGACCAGTGCGTCTATGACCTGCGCTTTGTCTTTGACGATGGCGAGGTGGTGGAAGATTACGGCGTCGATATCTGCGAGCTGGCCGAGTACACGCTGACCGATTAGGCCTTAAGTTTCAGGCCTGGACGACAAAAGGGCGGCCCCGCAAGGAGCCGCCCTTTCCATTTAAATCCAACCGCAAGCCTTGGTCGCGACAAGTTTACCCCAAGGAGACACCGACTGGCGCAACATTCGCCGCGCGAAATGCCTATGTCGAACGCGTAGCTGCCTGAGGGGCCGTAGCAATGCGCACCTGGCCGCCAGCCCCATGCAAGATTTCTCTCACCTCCGACTGGACCTGTCGCTCGAGGTAGGCTGCGAATTGCCTCCTCGCCTCCTCCGGCGAAACTGTTGGCGGCTGAACGTTAAGCTTGCGCATGGCCTGGCTCCTCGCGTTAATATGGACAGGGAATCACAATTTGCGGGCTGGCAAAAGTGAAAAATAAGGCACTTGATGTCGTCGGGACGGATCGATCGGCGCATGTTAGGCCAGAGATATACATAGGTTTAGTTGCAAGGCTTGGGATTGATACTGATCAATTCAAATCAGTACTATCAAAAGTCCTGTCGCGCTATGGTTATAAAACCGAACAAATAAAAATTTCCGATATAGTTAGCCAACTATTTTCGATAACGTACAAGAAGCACGAACCAGAAAAACGAATCAGCGGCTTAATAGATAATTGCAATCGATTGCGAAGGGAAACAAGTAAGTTTGACATCCTTACTTACGTTGCAGTTAAAGAGATCAGGGAAATTAGAACGAAACTGTCCGGCGGACAGTCTATCCCAGCTCCTGAAGTTGCCTATATCATATCGCAGTTTAAAAAACCTGAAGAGATTGAAACATTCAGGGCAATCTATGGGCGTCAGGCTCTGATTATATCATTACACGACAACCGGGCTGCGCGAATACGAAAACTAGCTAGGTTAATTCATAAATCAAAACCCGGTGGAAAGAGCGTGGATGAATACATGCCACTCGCCACTCAATTGATAAACCGTGATGAGGAAGAAGAAGAAAATAAATACGGTCAGAATGTACGCAATGCATTTCCGTTGGCTGATGTTGTAATTGATTCATCTCAACAAATTGACTACATCGAAATAGAGCTGATTAGAGTCTTTGATTATTTTTTCGGATCACCCAAATCGGCACCAAGATTAATTGAGATCGGTATGAATGCGGCTTTCGTCGCGTCATTGAGTTCCACAGATTTATCCCGGCAAGTTGGCGCAGCAATTGTCGATGAAGACGGTTCCGTAGTCGTTACTGGCTGTAATGATGCGCCAAAATACGGCGGGGGAACCTATTTGGAAGACGACCATAAGCGCCATCGGGATATTGATATTGGTAATGATGCCAACGAAGAACAAAAGGCAATATTAATTAAGGATTTTTTAGAGTGTTTAAGGCGCGATAACTTTGTAGATGAAAATGCGCTGCCATTTCCTATAGGGGAGGCCTACAACTACATTAAGTCAAATAAAGGCAACAATTTACATGTCTCGAAGAGCAAGATATTCGACTTACTTGAGTTTAGTAGATCAGTTCATGCAGAAATGAGTGTTATATCGACAGCGGCAAGGAAGGGTATATCACTGGTTGGGAAGACACTTTATTGTACAACATTCCCTTGCCATAGCTGCGCGAAGCATATTGTAGCGTCAGGCATTATCAGGGTTGTATACCTAGAGCCTTACCCAAAAAGTCTAGTATCCGATTTACATCCTGATTCTATCTATGTCGTTGATGAACCGGTTGCTGCACACGACCAGGAAAGTCGAGTCCGATTCGAGCAATTCTTAGGTGTAGCACCCGCAAGATACGGATACTTATACGCCAGAAAGAGGCGGAAGAGCTCCACTGGTGAAATCATTCTATGGGAAGCAGGGAAAGACGCTTCGCCTGTCCGCGGCATATTTATCGAGGGGTATTTGGAGCGCGAACTGAAAGCTGAGCTCTTGGTGACGCAGCTTTTGTCCGCGCTCCAGCTTGATGACGATCCGAATGCAGCCTAGCGGCGGCGCGGCGCGGTGCGCGGTTCGCCGTTCTGCCAGTAGGTGGCGCCGGTATCGTAGTCCTCGTACCAGTAGCGGCCCGAGTACTGGTCGTAATACAGCTGCGAATGGCGGCTATTGTTCGGGTTGTGACGGCAGCCGCCGGCGCGGTTGCAGGCGATGGCCGCACCGGCGATGGCGCCGCCAATGCCGCCGATAATGGCGCCGGTGCGCGCGTCGCCGCTGCCGGTATTATTGCCGATGATGGCGCCGCCGACAGCGCCGATGGCTGCGCCGGTGGCGGCGCCGCTGACGCCCGGCGAGGTGGTGGCGCAGGCGGCCAGGGCGAAGGGGGCGATGAGGGTGAGAGCGACTGTACGGATCATGGGGGGACCCTTTCCTTTTCAACGTGTCCTGCCTGACCGGATGCTCCGGCCTGTACCGCACAGTCTAGCATGGGCGTGGCTGAATTGAGGCTGAACAAGATCACCGTGTCCGATCGCGCGCCCTGCCCTGCGGCGCCGCCTGGCTTCAGTTGACCCGGCGCAGGGTGAGATTGATGCGCCCCGGCCGCCAGGCCTCGGGCAAAAGCTGCGACTGGCCGGGATAGATCCGGTCAACGCCATGAAAGCAGCGCCGCGCCGGGCCGGCGAGCACCACCACATCGCCTGAAGCGAGCTTGAGCGAGCCGGTGGGATCGCTGCGCTGCGGGCCGCCCATGCGGAAGCGGGCCGGATCGCCCAGGCTCACCGAGACGACCGGCGCGTCGCGCGCATCCTCGTCGGCGTCCACGTGCAGGCCCATTCGGCTGCCGGCGCGGTAGAAATTGATCAGGCAGGCCTGCGGCGGCTGCGGCCAGCCCGACACCGCCTCCCAGAGGGCCAGCAAGGCGTCCGGCATGGGCGGCCAGGGCTGGCCGGTCAGCGGGTGCGCGCGCTCATAGCGATAGCCGCGATCCTTGTCGGTGACCCAGCCCAGCGGCCCGCAATTGGTCATGGTGACGCTTAAAGGTGCGCCGGTGCGCGGCATGGCGGGCTGATAGAAGGGCGCCTGCGCCTCGATGGCGCACACGGCGTCGATGAGCGCGCGCTGGGCGCCGGGGGCGAACCAGCCGGGCAGGAGACGCAAGCCGTGAGGGGGCGTGAAGGCCGGGCGGGCGCGGGCGGGCGGGGGCAGGGTCATGGACGAGGGTCCGGTCTGGCGAAGCGGGAGCCACCCATGCTCGCCCGGCGGGGCGGGGCGGGGCAAGGCGGCCTGTGCGCCAAGGGGCCAATTCACGCCTTCGCCCTTGCGCGCAGCGGCGCGCCTCCCTAAATCGCCGCATGACGCGCATGGGTATCACATCGCTGTGAACCTGCACGCGAATGAGGATAAACGCGAGCCCAACCGGGGGGCGGCTCCCGGCCGGCCGAGAGCGCTTCGGGCTCTCGTTTCCGGCGCCGCCCCGCCGCAACAATCAGGAGAGACGCACGCGATGAGCAAGGTAATCGGCATTGACCTCGGCACCACCAATTCCTGCGTGGCGGTCATGGAGGGCGGACAGGCCAAGGTGATCGAAAACGCCGAGGGCATGCGCACCACCCCGTCCGTGGTGGCCTTCACCGAGGATGGCGAGCGCCTGATCGGCCAGCCCGCCAAGCGCCAGGCGGTGACCAACCCCGACCACACCTTCTTCGCCATCAAGCGCCTGATCGGGCGCAACATGGCCGACCCGATGGTCAAGAAGGACAAGGACATGGTCCCCTACGCCATCGTGGAGGGCGCCAATGGCGACGCCTGGGTGAAGGGCCGCGACAAGAATTACGCGCCGTCGGAAATCTCCGCCTTCATCCTGCAGAAGATGAAGGAGACCGCCGAGAGCTATCTGGGCGAGAAGGTGGAAAAAGCCGTCATCACGGTGCCGGCCTATTTCAACGACGCCCAGCGCCAGGCCACCAAGGATGCGGGCCGGATCGCCGGCCTTGACGTGCTGCGCATCATCAACGAGCCGACGGCGGCGGCGCTCGCCTATGGCCTGGACAAGGACGTCAACAAGACCATCGCGGTCTATGATCTGGGCGGCGGCACGTTCGACGTGTCCATCCTGGAGATCGGCGACGGCGTGTTCGAGGTGAAGGCCACCAATGGCGACACCTTCCTGGGCGGCGAGGATTTTGACCTGCGCATCGTGGATTACCTTGCCGACGAGTTCAAAAAGGACAACGGCATTGATCTGCGCAAGGACAAGCTGGCCCTGCAGCGCCTGAAGGAAGAGGCCGAAAAGGCGAAGAAGGAGCTGTCGAGCGCGGCCTCCTACGAGGTCAACCTGCCCTTCATCACGGCCGACGCCTCGGGCCCGAAGCACCTGACCATGAAGCTGTCGCGCGCCAAGCTGGAAAGCCTGGTGGAAGACCTGATCAAGCGCACCATCGACCCGTGCCGCGCGGCGCTGAAAGACGCCGGCCTGTCGGCTAGCCAGATCGACGAAGTGGTGCTGGTGGGCGGCATGACCCGCATGCCCAAGGTGCAGGAGGCCGTGAAAACCTTCTTCGGCAAGGAGCCGCACAAGGGCGTGAACCCGGACGAGGTGGTCGCCATGGGCGCGGCCATCCAGGCCGGCGTGCTGCAGGGTGATGTGAAGGACGTGCTCTTGCTCGACGTGACCCCGCTCTCGCTGGGCATCGAGACGCTGGGCGGCGTGTTCACCCGCCTCATCGACCGCAACACCACCATCCCGACCAAGAAGTCCCAGACCTTCTCCACCGCCGACGACAACCAGACCGCGGTGACGATCCGCGTGTTCCAGGGCGAGCGGGAAATGGCGGCCGACAACAAGCTCCTGGGCCAGTTCGACCTGGTGGGCATTCCGCCGGCCCCGCGCGGCATGCCGCAGATCAATGTGACCTTCGACATCGACGCCAACGGCATCGTGAATGTGTCGGCGCGCGACCAGGCCACCGGCAAGGAGCATGCGATCCGCATCCAGGCCTCGGGCGGGCTGTCCGACGCCGATATCGAGAAGATGGTCAAGGACGCCGAGGCCAATGCCGAGGCGGACAAGAAGCGCCGTGCGCTGGTTGACGCCCGCAACAACGCCGAGGCCCTCGCCCACCAGACCCGCAAGCAGGTGGAGGAGTTCGGCGACAAGGTCTCCGCCGCCGACAAGGGCGCCATCGAGACGGCGCTGGCCGATCTGGACAGCGTCAAGGATGGCGAGGATATCGAAGCCATCCAGCAGAAGACCCAGGCCCTGATGCAGGCCGCCATGAAGCTGGGCGAGGCGATGTACGCCGCCCAGCAGCCGGGCGCCGGCGACAGCGGCGGGGAAGGCGCGTCCAGGGCCGATGACGGCGTCGTCGACGCCGAGTTTACCGAGGTCAAGGACGACGACGCGAAGAAGAGCGCTTAAGGGCGCGTCGCCTGGTCATCAGCGGCCCCGTCCCTCCCGGGGCGGGGCCGCACCCTTTCAGTCGCCGGTTTGAACGGTCCCATTCATGAGCAAGCGTGATTATTACGAGGTTCTGGGCGTGCCCCGGGGCGCTGACGCCAAGGCGATCAAGAGCGCCTATCGCAAGCTCGCCATGCAGCACCATCCCGACCAGAACCCCGGCAATCCCGAGGCTGAGGCGAAGTTCAAGGAAGTTGGCGAGGCCTATGCCGTCCTGTCCGACGCCGACAAGCGCGCCGCCTATGACCGCATGGGCCATGCCGCCTTCCAGAATGGCGGCGGCGGGCGCGGACCCTTTGGCGCGGGCGCCGGATCGGCGGCGGATTTCGCCGACATTTTCGAACAGGTGTTCGGCGACGCCTTTGGCATGGGCCGGCGCGGTGGCGGCGGCGGGGCGCGGCGCGGCGGCCCGGCGCGGGGCTCGGACCTGCGCTATGACATGGAGATCTCGCTGGAGGACTCCTTCCACGGCAAGGACGCCACCATCCGCGTGCCCACCACCGTGACCTGCGAGCGCTGCGAGGGTTCCGGCGCCGAGCCCGGTACGGGCGTCACCACGTGCGAGACCTGCTCAGGAACCGGCCGCATCCGGCGCACGCAGGGTTTCTTCACCATGGAGCAGACCTGCCCCACCTGTGGCGGGCGCGGCTCCTATGTGGAATCGCCGTGCAAGGCGTGCGACGGGGCGGGGCGCGTGCGCCAGATGCGCGATCTGCGCGTGCAGATCCCGGCGGGCGTCGAGGACGGCATGCGCATCCGCCTCGCCGGCGAGGGCGAGGCCGGCGCCCAGGGCGGACCGCGCGGCGATCTTTACATCTTCATCTCGGTGCGCCCGCACGATATTTTCGAGCGCGACGGACCCAATCTCTATTGCCGCGCGGCCGTGCCGATGGTCACCGCCGCGCTGGGCGGCGCCATCGATGCGCCGACCATTGATGGCGGCAAGGTGCAGATCAAGATCCCTGAAGGGACCCAGACCGGCGAGCGCATGCGCCTGAAACAGAAGGGCATGGTCCGGCTCAATGGCGGCGGGGCGCGCGGCGACATGTATGTGGAAGTGTTTGTCGAGACCCCGCGCAAGCTGACCGAACGCCAGAAGGACCTCTTGCGCGAGTTCTGCGACATTTCCGGCGAAGGCTGCAATCCCGAAAGCGACGGCTTCTTCCGCAAGGTCCGCCGCTTCTGGGACGAGGTCCGGGGCGACGATCACCCGGACGGGCCAAGACCGGGGGCTTGAACCCCGTCGATACGGTTTCTTCACCGTATCGGCTCAAAAACGCTCTCTGGACCAAAGAGGGCCGCCATGTCTGATACGCCATTGAGAGTCTGCGTCGCCGGGGTGTCGGGGCGTCTGGGCCGGACCATCGCGCATGAGGTCCTGCGCCGGCTCGACACCGAGCTCACCGGCGCGCTGGTCAGCGCCGATTCGGTCCATCGCGGCGCGGACGCCGGGGAGATTGCCGGGCGTGGCTTTGCCGGGCTGGAAGCCGGGGTCTCGCTGGAAGACGCCTGCGCGGGCGCGGACATCGTGATCGACGCGAGCCGGCCCGGCTTCACCGCCGCCATGGCGGAGCGCCTCGCCGCAGCGGGCGGGCCGGGCCTTGTCACCGGCGTCACCGGACTGTCGGCGCAGCAGCAAGAGGCCGTCGAGGCGGCGGCGCGCGCGATCCCGGTGCTGCAGGCGAGCAATTTCTCCCTAGGCGTGGCGGTGCTGGAGCGTCTGGCGGCGCAGGCTGCACGGCTCCTGCCCGAAGGGGAGTTTGATCTCGAGATCGTCGAAACCCATCACCGCGCCAAGGCCGACGCGCCCTCGGGCACCGCCCTGTCGCTCGGCCGCGCGGCGGCGACAGCGCGCGGCGCCGACTTCGAGCAGGCGGCGGCGTTCAGCCGTCCGCGCGCCGGCGGCGCCCGCCCCCTGGGCGAGATCGGGTTCAGCGCGGTGCGCGGCGGCGGGGTTGTGGGCGAGCATGAGGCGCGCTTCCTGGCCGCGTTTGAGGAGATCAGCGTGAGCCATCGCGCCTTTGACCGGTTCATCTTTGCGCGCGGCGCGGTCACGGCGGCGCTGTGGCTGAAGAACCGCCCCGCCGGGCTCTATTCCATGCAGGATGTGCTGGGGACGCCGTGACCGCCGGTTTGCGCCTGTATCATTTCGCGCTTGACCCCGCCTCGCGCCAGGTGCGCCTGGCGCTGGCTGAAAAGGCGCTGGCGTTTGAGCTGATCGACGGCTCGCCCTGGGACCCGAACGGGCCGCTGGCCTCGCGCAATCCGTCCGGCCTGCCGCCCGTGCTGGAGACGGCGGAAGCGGCGGGCGCGCGCGTCCTTGCCTGCGGCGCCCGTGCGATCCTGGAATATCTTGAAGAGGTGCGGCCCGACCCGTCCCTCCTGCCCGGCGGTGCTGAACAGCGCGCCGAGGCGCGCCGGCTGATGGACTGGTTCGATACGCTCTTTGACGCCGAGGTGAACGCCTTCCTGCTGCACGAGAAGATCGAGAAGCGCCTCCAGGGGCTGGGCGCCCCCGAACCGGTCAATATCCGCGCGGGCCGCGAGGCGCTGCGCTGGCATCTTGATTACATCAACACGCTTCTGGACGCCCGCGAAGGCCTGGCGGGGCCGCGCTTCTCGCTCGCCGACATCGCGGCGGCGGCGCACCTGTCGTGCGTGGACTATATCGGCGAGGCGTCGTGGGAGTCGCATCCGGCGGCCAAGGCATGGTATCAGCGCATCAAATGCCGTCCCTCCTTCCGCGCCATCCTCGCCGACCGCCTGCCCGGCCTGCCGCCGGTGGACGGCTATCAGGATCTGGATTTTTGAGTTGGTTGCTTGTGCCGCCCCTCCTGTCGCCGCCATTCTGCGGCTCTGAGGGGTGTCACGGTCCGGCGGATTCGCCCTTGCGCCGCTCTCGCCCCGCACTCCCGATCAAGAGGAGGGAAACAATGGCGCCATTTTCCCTTCCACCCTTTGAGCGGCGATATGCGACCCCATCTCCCCGTCGTTCCTCGCTGGCCCATTTTCGCAAGCGTCGCAGTCTGTCAAGGACGGCCCTCCGGGCCGCCGCTCAGCGGCGACCGAGCCAGAGCTCGGTCGTCCTTGACAGGCTGCGATCGCCTTGCGGGACCCTCCAGCATGGAATGACGGGGAGGATTGACCACCGGCGCCCCCCAAGCCGGGACAGGTCAGGGCATGGAATTGAATTCCGCGCGGCAGGGCCGGACAGGCGCGTCTGTGAACCCCATGACCGCTGACCCCCAATCCCTCGCAACCCGCGCCCGCGCCCTGGCGCTCGAGGCCGGCTTCTCAACCGCCCGGATCGCCCGGGCCGACGAGCCCTGGGACGCCGGGGACCGCCTGCGCGCCTTTGTCGAGGCGGGCCGCCACGGGAGCATGGACTGGATGGCCGAAACGCTGGAGCGGCGCGTCCATCCCACCGCCATGTGGGCGCAGGCGAAATCAGCCGTCGTGGTGGGGCTCGATTACGGGCCGGACACCAATCCGCTCGAAGCGCTCACGCGCACCCGTGAACCGGCGATCTCCGTCTATGCCCAGAACCGCGATTATCATGATGTCATGAAAAAGCGCCTCAAGGCGCTGGCGCGCGCCTTCCACGCCGAGACCGGCGCAGGCGTGAAGGTGTTCGTCGACACCGCCCCGCTGATGGAAAAGCCGCTGGCGCAGCGTTCAGGCCTCGGATGGCAGGGCAAGCACACCAATCTGGTCAGCCGCAGCTTCGGTTCCTGGCTGTTTCTGGGCGTCATGCTCACCGAGGCGGAGCTGGCGCCCGACGCGCCCGAGGCCGATCATTGCGGCTCGTGCCGGGCCTGCCTGGACATCTGTCCCACCCACGCCTTCCCCGCGCCCTATCAGCTCGATGCGCGGCGCTGCATCTCCTACCTCACCATCGAGCACAAGGGTCCGGTGGCGCGCGAGCTGCGGCCCCTGATGGGCAATCGCATCTATGGCTGTGATGACTGCCTGGCGGTGTGTCCGTGGAACAAGTTTGCCCAAGCCAGCGCCGAGATCGCCTTCCATCCGCGCGGCAGCCTCACGGGCCTGACGCTGGCGGGGCTCAGCACGCTGGATGACGCCGCCTTCCGCGCCTTGTTCACGGCCTCGCCGGTCAAGCGGATCGGGCGCGATCGCTTTGTGCGCAACGTGCTCTATGCGCTGGGCAATTCGCGCGCCCCGGAGCTCGCCCGCGCGGTGGCGGACCGGCTTGAGGATGACAGCGCGCTGGTGCGCGGCGCGGCGGTCTGGGCGCTGGCGAGGCTCGATGCGCGCGGGTTCGAGGCCGAGCGCACGGCGCGCGCCGCGTCAGAGCCGGACTGGCATGTGCGCCAGGAGTGGGCGCTGGGGGCGTCGTGACGCCGGGTTGGCGCGCCCCGCCCGGCGCCGATCAGCTCGGCCCGGTGCGGTCCATGCGCAGCGGCGGCGGGGCGCCGTCAAACCGGTCCGGCGCCGGGGAGATCACCTGGAAGCCGCCGCCCTGGATGGTGTAGACCGCCAGCGAGCGCTCGATGGTGCCATCGGCGCGGAAGCGGAACAGGCCGTCAACGCCGAAGAAGCCGCCCGGCTGCTGCAGGAGGCCCATCGCATCGCCGCCGCCCGGCTCGCGCCCGATCAGCGCCGCCAGCGTCACCGCGTCATAGGCGAGACCGGCAAGGCGCGAGGGCGCATTGTCATAGACGCTGGCATAGGCCTGCTCAAACCGGCCGCGGGCGCCGGGATCGGCGCTGGCGAACCAGCCATGGGCCAGCGCCGGCTCGCGCGCCAGGCTGCCATCGCGCCACAGGCCGGTGCCGACGAACTTGACCAGCAGCGGGTCGATATCCTCGAAGACGAGAACCGGCGCCAGCATGCGCAGCCGGTCGCCGCCCTCGGGCAGCAGCACGACCTGGAAGGGCGAGCCCGGCGAGGGGCGCCAGTTGGCGCCGCTCATGGCCGCCGCCCGGCGCGGGTCGAGGGTTTCAACGCCCAGCCGGGCGAGGCGGCGCGCGGCCTGGGTCATCGCTTCCACGTCGCCGCCATAGGTTTCGGCAGCCACCAGCCCGGTGCGGAAGCTGCGCTCGACCATGCGCGGGGCGGTTCCCGGCCCGGCGTTGCCGGGTGCGGGCATCTCGACCGCCGATACCTCCACCGGCGGGTCAAACCCCAGACGCGCGCCGATGGTCTGGGCATAGGTGTCGCGCGCCAGCTGGCCATAGGCGCTGTCAGGCGCCATGGCGGCGAAGCGTGTCGCGCCCTGGTCCAGAGCGTATTCGGTGACGCGCCGCACCTCTTCCTGGGGCGGGAAGCTCAGAAGGAACAGCCCGTCGCCAGCGATGGCGGCGTCGGTGGAGAATGAGATCAGGGGGACGCGGGCGGCGCGGGCGACCTCTCCGGCGGCTTGCGCTGCGGCGCTGAACAGCGGGCCGATGATCAGGTCGGCGCCGTCGGCGATGGCTGATTCGGCGGCCTCGCGCCCGCCTTGCGCCGTGCCGCCGGTGTCCTTGGGCAGAAGCAGCATGGACGCGTCGCCCTGCTCGAACAGGGCAAGCTCGGCGGCGCGCAGAAGATGCGTCGCCTCGTTGCGGGCCCCGGCATTGCTGGCGCCGAACGGGAGCAGCACCGCCACGCGCAAAATCTCGCGCTCGCGCCCGGCGAGATGGGCGGGCGTGTAGACGCGCGTGCTCATGTCCGCAGCGGCGGTGGCCGGCTCCGGCGGCTGCCCGATCACCGGGCGCGACGGGCCCGTCGGGACGGGCTGGCTCGGTGTCGTGGCGCCGCAGGCCGACAGCGCCAGCGCGGCCGCCGTGACCAGCGCGCCGGCAAGGCTTGGCCGCAGGCGCGCGCTGATGGAGACTGGCGATGTCATGATGCGTGTTCCATCCTGTGTGTCCCGCCCTGCGGCGTCCCCCCGGCGACGCGAAGCTAGCCTTGCGCGCCCGGCGGGGCAACCATCCGCGCGCGCGGAGCGGCGGTTTTGAGCCGTACGCGCCGCCGCGCCGCCGAGCGCCGGGGCCGGCGGGCCGAGGCGCTGGCCGCGCTGTGGTTGCAGCTGGCCGGCTGGCGCATTCTGGCGCGGCGCGCGCGCACGGCGGCGGGCGAGCTGGACCTTGTGGCGCGGCGCGGGCCGGTGCTCGCCTTCATCGAAGTCAAGGAGCGCGCCAGCCTCGATGCGGCGCTGGAGGCGGTGAGCCTGCGCCAGCGCGCCCGCCTGATCCGCGCCGGCTCGCTCTGGCAGGCCCGGCGCACCGATCTCGCCCATTTGCAGCCGCGCTATGACCTCGTCGTCATTGCGCCCTGGCGCTGGCCCATCCGCCGGGCCGGGGCGTTTGACGCCGATGCGCCGGGCCTGCGCGATCTGATCTGAGGCGGGGCGGCCGTCAACACCGCGTTAACCGCGCGTTGGCGAAGCACACGGCATGAAGGGGCCGGGGGGCGCGCGCCCGGCGCCTGTTGACAGGTTTGATCATGCTGAAATCCGCACCCATCCTCATCCTCGCCGCCTGCCTCATCACGCTCTCCGCTTGCGCCGCCACCCAGGAGCGCTCGGCAGGCCGCCAGCTCGATGACGCCAACGCTTCGCTCGCCATCAAGTCGGCCATGCTGCGCGCCGAGGGCTTTGACCTGACCGGCGTCGATGTGGAGGTGACCGAAGGCGTCGCGCTTCTGGCGGGCGCCGCCCCGCGCGAGGCCGACCGGCGCCACGCCGAATGCCTGGCCTGGTCAGCGCCGTCGGTGCGCCTGGTGGCCAACCATATCGAGCTTGGCCATGCCGGCGGCGCGCGCGACAGGGCAGGCGATCTGTGGATCACCCAGCGCGTGCGCGCCCGGCTCGCCGGTGACCGCTCCGTGCGCTCGGTGAACTATAATATCGAGACCCATGACGGCGTCGTCTACCTCCTGGGCTTTGCGCGCGACGCGGGCGAGCGCGAGCGGGCCGCCCGCCACGCCTCCCTCGTCAATGGCGTGGAGCGCGTGGTGGTGCTGGTGCGCACGGCGGGCGAAACCCCGACGCTGCCCCCGCGCGGCGAGCGCCGCGCCGAGCTGTGCGACGTGGCAGCGGACGGGGCTGCCCAGGCGGGCGGGCCTGAAATTGCGGCGCCTGAAGAGATCAACTAAATCCGGGCGGGGCGGCGAACCGGCCGGGGGGCGGCAGGGCAGCCTCACTTGACCAAAGCCGGCGGTTTGACCCGGCCCTTCGGAGACATCGCTCACGCCGCCTCGTTCTGCTTTGCGATCGCCTTGCGGTTTCTTCCAGCATGGAACGATGGGGAGGACTGACCCTCGGCGCCCTCCAGGCCGGAGCTGGCCACGGGGTCTGGTGAGACGACGCGACCGCCATTGCGGCCCACCCCAATCCCCCGACCTCCACGACCCGCCGCCTGCGGCGCCGGGATCGCTTCGCCTCCTGCACAAAACGCGCTAGACACGCGCCCTGTCATAGTCAACAGGGCCGGAGCCTGCCTGATGGACGATTCACCGCTGCGGATTCTTGTCGTCACCGACGCCTGGGAGCCCCAGGTCAATGGCGTGGTGCGCACCCTGTCGCGCACCGTCGAGGAATGCCGGGCCATGGGCCACGAGGTGGAGGTGATCCACCCCGGCCTCGGCTTCCGCACCATTCCCTTGCCCACCTATCCTGACATCAAGCTGGCGCTGGGCGCGCGCGATGATCTCGAAGCGCGCTTCAAGGCGTTCGAGCCCGAAGCCATCCATATCGCCACCGAAGGCACGCTGGGCCATGTGGCGCGGCGCATCTGCCTGTCGTGGAAGCTGCCCTTTTCGACGAGCTATCACACCCAGTTTCCCGAATATGTGCACGCGCGCTTCCCGTTCATCCCGGTGTCGGCGGGCTATGCCTTCATGCGGCGCTTCCATAATGCCGGCAACCGGCTGATGGTGGCCACGCCCACCATGCGCGATGATCTCGCCCGGCGCGGCTTCAACAATATCACGCCCTGGACGCGCGGCGTGGATACCGCGCTTTTCCATCCCGACAAGCGCCATATGGACGGCGAGAGCGTCTATGCCGGGCTGGAAGGTCCGATCTTCGTCTATGTCGGCCGCGTCGCGGTGGAGAAGAATATCGAGGCGTTTCTGAAAGCCGACCTGCCTGGCGCCAAGGTGGTGGTGGGTCCGGGGCCGCAGCTGGAGGAGCTCAAGCGCAAATATCCCGACGTGGTGTTCCCCGGCTCAAAGTCCGGCGTGGAGCTGGCGCGCTATTTCGCCGACGCCGACGTGATGGTCTTCCCCAGCTTTACCGACACGTTCGGCCTCGTAATCCTGGAATCCATGGCCTGCGGCACGCCGGTGGCGGCCTATATCGCGCCGGGGCCCAAGGACATCATCCCGGGCTCGGGCGCGGGCGCGGTGAATGATGATCTGCGCACGGCCTGCCTGGAGGCGCTGACCATGGACCGGGCGCGCTGCCGTGAATACGCGGAAGGCTTTTCCTGGCGCGCCTGCGCGGAGGAATTCGTGCGCAATCTCAAGCCCCAGCCCCGGCCCGAGCGCAAACGCTTCTGGCGCCGGCTGCGCCGCCTGCGCAAGCACGCCTGAGCCTCGTGGCGGGCGTCAGTCCGCGGTCTTGCGGCCCCGGCCGAAGCGGAACCAGCGCTTGAAGCTGTCGGCATTGGCCTGACCCAGCGCGCCCTGGCGGAACACCAGCCCCGCGCCCCACAGCACCAGCGCCGTGGTGGCGAGCATCAGCGCGCCCGAACCCAGAATCTCCCACAGGGGCGGATCGGACGGCAGGCGCGCCATCATCAGGAAGGGTGTCCACAGCGGCACCCAGCTGGCGGCGCGCACGAACATCGAATCGGACGCTTCCAGCGAGAAGAACAGGAACAGGAGCGGCAGGATCAGCATCCAGATCACCGGACCCATCAGGGTCTGGGCGTCCTGCAGCGTGTCGCACAGCGACCCCAGCGCCAGGAAGATCGCGCCGAACATCAGATAGCCAGCCAGGAAGAAGATCATCGCCGCCAGCAGAAGCTGCGGATCGGCGACGGCGCTGATCACCTCCATCATGCGCGGATCCATGCCCGACAGGGCAGCCCCGGCGAACAGGCTCAGGGCCCCGCCCACCACGCCCCAGACGGCAAACAGGGTGAAGGACATCGCCGCCACCCCCGCCAGCTTGCCGATCAATATGTCCTGGAAGCGCGCGGTGGACATCAGCACTTCGATGATCTTGCCGCCCTTCTCCTCGATCAGGCTGGTGAGCAGCATGTTGGCGACCGAAAACACGGCCAGCCACAGCACAAAGGCCATCATGACGGCCACGACGAAGGGCGCCCGGTCCGCCGTGGTCACCTCGGCGTCCGCCGCGGCGCCGGGCCGGGCGTCCAGCGTGGTCACCTCGGGGCTGAGGGTGAGCAGGGCGTCCGCCTCCTGCGCGCTCAGGCCGCGCGTCTCCAGCGCGTCGCGGCGCAGGAAGTCGCGCACGAATCCCGTGACCTCGCTGCGCAGGCCCGTGCTGGTGAGATTGGCCGATACATAGTCCATGGCGATCCCGCCGTCCGCGGCAGGCCGAATCACGAAGACCGCGAACAGGCCGCGCTCGCCTTCGGGCGTCGTGACCGTCCGGTCGCCGGTGAGGTAAGGGCGCAGATCCTCAAGGCCGGCGCCCGGCGCATCGACCAGAACCCGCTGCGAGGATGAGGCCGCCAGCACGCCGCGCGCGCCGCCGAGATTGGCGGCGGCGATGGCGTCGTCGAGGCCCGAAAGCCCGTCAGGGTCGGCGTCGAACGCCGCCAGCGCCGCTTGCGCGCCCGCTTCGCCCGCATTGGCGCGCGCCATCAGCTCCAGCCGGTCGCGCACCTCGATGCGGCGCTCTGACTCAAGGCGCGCGCGGATCATCTCGTCCACACCGCGTCCGGTCTCGTCGATCACCGAAAAATAGCGCACCGGCTGCGAGCCCTGGATGAGGGCCGGCACGCCGGCGCCGATGGCGGCGAATACCGGCACCGCCAGCAGCGACAGCCAGAAGCCCCAGGTGGCCACGTAGGACAGGTATTCCCGCCGGGCGATCAGATAGATGGCGCGCATGGCTCAGGCCTCCCCGGCGGCGGTGTCGGCAGGGCTGGCGGCCTCTTCGCCCACCAAAGCGACGAAGGCGTCGTGCAGATGGGCGCGGCGCGGCTCGAACCGGGTCAGGCGCACGCCCGCATCCACCAGCGCGCGCAGCACGCCCTGCGCGTCCGCGCCGGGCGCCAGCGCCAGGCGCCACAGCAGCGCGCCGTCTTCCTCGCCGATCCGCTCCAGCCTTCCAAACCCGCTCAGCACGCCCGGCAGGTCGCAATCAGCCGGCGCGCCCAGCACGATCTGGCGCGGCACGCGGGCGAGCGCGTCCTCCACGCTGCCGTCGAAGACTTTCTGGCCGCGCGCCATCAGGATGATGCGGTCGCACAGGCGCTCGGCATGCTCCATCACATGGGTGGAGAACAGGACCGTACGCCCGGCCCCGGCCTGTTCACGGATGATCTGCTCGAGAAGCGACTGGTTTACGGGATCCAGGCCGGAGAAGGGCTCGTCAAGAATGATGAAGTCCGGCTCGTGCACGATGGCCGCGATGATCTGGACCTTCTGGGCCATGCCCTTGGACAATTCCTTGATCTTCTTGCGCCCCGCCTCGGCCAGGCCAAAGCGCTCCAGATAGGCGCGCGCGCGCCGGCGCGCCTCGCCCGCCGCAACGCCCTTCAGGCGGGCGAAGAACACGATCACGGCTTCGGCGGTCATCTTGCGGTAGACGCCGCGTTCCTCGGGCAGGAAGCCCACCCGGTCCATGCTGGCGGCGTCCGGCGCGCGGCCGAACAGGCGCGCGGTTCCCGAATCCGGCGCGATCACGCCCAGCGACATGCGCAGCGTGGTGGTCTTGCCCGCGCCATTGGGCCCCAGAAAGCCGGTGATCTCGCCGCGTGCGGCGCGGAACGACACGTCGCGCACCGCCGTCTGGCCGCCAAAGCTTTTGGTCAGGCCGCTCACCTCAAGGGCGTATTCGGTCATGTCGGCTCATTCCCCCGGGGACGTGGTCGGACGCGTCTATCTATATGGACGATTGCCGGTGCGGTCATTAGGCCGGCCGGCAGCGCAAATCCAGTTAAGTCTGTGACAGAATGCCTGCAAGACCCTCTTGCGGCGCCGGCGCGGGCTTGCGCGCCAGCATGGCGGCGACCAGGGGATTGGGAAAGCGCCGCTCCAGCGTGATGGCGCAGAACGTCTCGGTCAGGCCGTGCAGGGTCGCGGCCTCGACCAGCCGGCCGCTGGCCAGCTCGTCGCGCACCACGATGGGCGGCGCGACCGCCAGGCCTGCGCCCTGGCGCGCCATCAGGCGCACCATCGCCATGTCGTCCACCTCCGCCAGGATTTCCGGCCGAAGTCCCAGACGCACCATCAGCGCGTCAAATCCCGAGCGCACGCCGCTCAGGCGCGAGGGTACGATCAGCGGATGGGCCGCCAGCAGGGCCGGCAGATCGCGGGTGCCGCCAACCCGGTCCGGCGTTCCCACCAGGCTTACCGGCTGCTCGGCCAGGGTGTGCACCGTCCAGACGCTGTCGGCTTCGCGCAGCGGCGCCTGGTTGGCCAGCACCAGATCAAGATTGTGCGCGGCCAGCTCCGCCATGAGCTCGCCCATGGAGCCCGACCGCAAGTGAATCTCTACCCCGCCCCGGACCAGTACGGGCGCCAGAAGATCAATCTGGAAATTGCGCGACAGCGTCGCCAGCGCGCCGATCCGCAAGGCCCGGCGCGGCGCCCCGGCGCCCGCGCGCATCACCGCCTCCAGCTCCTCCCCCGCGCTGAAGATCGCATCGGCATAGTCCAGCGCCACGCGCCCGGCTTCGGTCAGCACCAGGGTGCGGCCGCGCCGCTCGAACAGCTCATGGCCCAGCTGCGCCTCCAGCTGGCGGATCTGTGTGGACAGGGCCGACTGCGACAGGTTCAGGCGCTGCGCCGCGCGGGTCAGGCGGCCTTCGTGGGCTACGGCGGCGAAATAGCGCAAGTGCTTGTAATTCATGGCGCGCTCCGGATCATTCCGTTCAAAGGAACGATAACGTGCAAATTATGTAATTTATCTAACTCTGTCCATGACTAGCCTCCCCGCCGGACACGCCGCCGCCCCCAGCGCGGCCCGGGAGCCTGCCATGGACATTCTGCTCGACTTCGCCGCCACCTTCGCCGCCCAGCTGCAAAAGCCCACCCTCGCCTTCCTGATCGGCGGAATGCTGATCGCGGCCCTGGGCAGCCAGCTGACCATCCCCGACCCGGTCTACCGCTTCATTGTGTTCATGCTGCTGATCACCATCGGGCTGCGCGCCGGGATGGAGCTGCGCCAGGCCGATCTCGCGTCCATGCTGCTGCCCGCCCTGTTCACCGTGGCGCTGGGGCTCGCGATCGTGGCGGCAGGCGCGTTCGCCCTGAACCGGCTTCCCGGGCTGAAGCCGGACGATAATTACGCCACTGCCGGGCTGTTCGGCGCCGTCTCCGCCTCCACCCTCGCCGCCGCCATGGTGGTGCTTGACGAGGAAGGCATCCCGTTCGAGGCGTGGGTTCCGGCGCTCTATCCCTTCATGGACATTCCCGCCCTCCTCGCCGCGATCATCCTGGCCGGAATGGCGCGTCAGAAGCGGGCGGGCGGCGGCGCGGGCAAGGCCGACATCAAGGCGATCATCCTGGACTCCCTGCGCGGCTCGGCGATTTCCGCCCTGCTCCTGGGCATGCTGCTGGGCATCATCACCCGGCCCGACAGCGTGGTGGAGAGCTTTTACGATCCGCTGTTCCGCGGCCTGCTCTCCATCCTGATGCTGGTGCTGGGCATGGAGGCCTGGTCGCGCATGGCGGAGCTCGCCCGGGTCGCCCACTGGTACGCCACCTACGCGCTGATCGCGCCGATCGTCCATGGCCTGGCCGCGTTCGGCCTCGGCTATGTGGCGCACATGACCACCGGCTTCTCGCCGGGCGGGGTAGTGCTGCTGGCGGTGATGGCGGGGTCGAGCTCGGATATTTCCGGCCCGCCCACCTTGCGCGCCGGCATACCGGGCGCCAATCCTTCCGCCTATATCGGATCGTCCACAGCGGTGGGCACGCCGGTGGCGATCGCGATCGGCATCCCGCTCTACGTCGCCCTCGCCCAGCTTGTCTTCGATCTCTAGCGTCAGGAGACCGCCATGACCGCGTTTCACAAGGCCACCAAAATCATCCTGGTCGTCGAGCGCCTGTTGCGCGACAAGGTCCTCGCCATCGTCGAGACCGAGGGGGCGAAGGGCTATACGGTCACCGAAGGCATCGGCAAGGGCGAGCACGGCCTGCACGGCACCGACCGGCCCGGCATCGCGCCGGGCTTCACCATCGTGCGCATCGAGGTGATCGTCGCGGGCCGCGCCGCCGCCGAGCGCATCGCCCTGACCGTGTCGCAGCGCTATTTCACCGATCACCCGGGCATTGTGTATATGAGCGAGGTCGAGGTGCTGCGCCCGGAGAAATTCTAGGCATTACAACGAGGCTGGCCGGGGCGGCGTTTCCGGTTCAGTCTGTGTCCGCGCGCCGCCAGGACGCGCCGCCGCTTCAAGGAGCCGAGCTTTGACCCCTTCGCCTTTCCCGCTGGATTTCGCCGCCCTCATCCCTGACACGCGCCCGCGCCGCTGGCTGATCCTGCCGCCGGGCTTCGTCAGCGCGGCTGAGCCCGATGCCGTAAGCCCGGTCTTCGCCTGCACGCCCGAAGCCCTGCTGTCCGCCGTCGACGCGGTGGCGCTGGGCGAGGACCGCACCGTGCGCATGCGCGATGGCGGGGGGCAGGCCGAATATGTCCAGCGCTCCAAAGTGTTCAAATTCCCCGACCGCATCACGGTAGAGGCCATGGCCGCCGGCGGGGGCGCGGCGCTGGCGGCGTATTCGCGCGCTGAGGTCGGCCATTATGACTTCAAGGTCAACCAGCGCCGCCTGGAGCGCTGGATCGCGGCGCTTCGATCCAAGCTAGGCTGAGGGCAGGGCGAAATACAAAAGGTCCAGCGCCGGCGGCTCGGCCACGCCCAGCTGGCGCAATATGTGGGTCGCCTGACCGCGATGATGGGTCTGGTGATTGAACACATGGGCGAGAATCACCTTCACCGGCAGCGCCTTGGCCTCGCCGCGCGTATTGGCGTAGTCCAGCACCCGCTCCAGCTCCTCCAGCGTGACGCCCGCCACATAGACGCTCAGACGCTGGTCCTCCGCCTCGCGCGCCGCACGCAGCTCTTCAAACAGTGCGTAGGGTTCTTCATCGAGGCGCGTGTGCGCCACGCCCTCGCCGGTGAGGCGGCGCAGCCAGATTCGGTCCGCCACCAGAATATGGCTCAGCGTGCCGTGCAGGCTGCGGAAATAGCCGCGCACATCCTTCTTGCGCTCAAAATCCTTGAGCGCCGTAGCGGAGTCGTAAAGCCGGGCGTTGGCCCAGGCGTTATAGGCGGCGAAGCGCTTGAAGTGGTCGAGCACGCGTGCGAATTCCCCTGATCAGTCAACTGACAGATACCGCAATACCCTATCATGACCGGCGAAGCGACTGTGCGTGAACGCCTCACCGCGCTGACAGCGGAGGTCGAAGCCCTCTCCAGAGGCGCGGCGGGCGATCGCAGGCCGGTGGAGCTCGATCAGCATTCGGTGGGCCGGCTCTCGCAGCAGGACAGCCTCGCCCTGGGCCGGTTCACGGCCGATGACGGGGGCCGCGCCGCTCCGGCCGCTCCTTTATGACGGTTTTGTGGCGGCTATCCGACGGCTTTGTTGCAGTGCGGCAATTTTGCATGGCCGCTATACCCGAACCGGTCTTGAACCGCCCGCGCCGCTTGCGCATATACACCCCCGAACGGCGATATTCTCGCCTTTCCCTTTGTGCATACCGTCTCCTCCCCGAACGGGTATGCTAAACTGGGCCGGTCACCGCGATCTGCGGGACCGGCCCTTTTCTTTTGGCGCGAACCTCAGACTGGCACAATAAGAAAAAGCCCCCGCAGCGTCCGCCGCAGGGGCTCTTTCGTCTCACCTAACCCGCCGCTCAGCCCAGCGTGGCGCGCAGCATCCAGGCGGTTTTTTCGTGGGCGGTAATGCGCGGGGCGACCAGATCGCTGGTGGCTTCATCGCCATGTTCTTCGGCGAGCTTCAGCGCGGCGCGCGCGGTGCGCACGACTTGCTCGTGGCCGGCGACCAGATTGGCCAGCATGGTGTTGGCGTCCGGCGTCCTGGCGTCGTGCTTGATGGAGGCCGCGGCCGCCATCTCGTCATAGGAGACCGGCGCCAGCACGCCCAGCGCGCGGATACGCTCGGCGATGTCGTCAGTGGCGGTCCACAGCTCGGTATACTGGGTCTCGAACATGGCGTGCAGATCGTGAAAGCGCGGCCCCGTCACATTCCAGTGATAGGCGTGGGTCTTGAAATACAGCGCATAGGTGTCGGCCAGCAGCGCCAGCACGGCTTTCGCCATGGTTTCGCGCTGGTCTTTCGACAGGCCCATATTGATGTCCATTGTCGGATGCCTCCTTCGGGTGGCTCGAATTTTGATGTCTCTATAATGCCCGGCCAGGCGCCATTGTGTCCAACTGGTTTCACTGACAGCGGCCATAGACTGGGCTTATGGCCCTAACGCACACCCTGGCAGAAGGTTGCAATGCGCCTGCCCGCCTCTTCCAGCGCCGCATCGTCGGTGGCGTAGGACAGGCGGAAGCCCGGCGCGGCTCCGAACGCCGTGCCCGGCACCACCGCCACATGGGCTTCGGTGAGCAGGGCCTCGCACACGGCGAGATCATCGGCGAGCGCCATGCCGCCTGCGCTGGTCTTGCCGATGAGGCCGTCGCAATCGGCAAAGATATAGAACGCGCCTTCGGGCGTCGGCGCGGTCAGGCCGGGCGCGGCATTGATCTTGGCGAGCATGGAATCGCGGCGCGTCTTGAAGGCGGCGTTGCGCGGGATCAGGAAATCATGCGGGCCGCTCAGCGCCGCGACCGACGCCCACTGGCTGACCGAGCAGGGGTTGGAGGTGGTCTGGCTCATCACCTTGGCCATGGCCTTGATGAGTTTTTCCGGTCCCGCCGCATAGCCGATGCGCCAGCCGGTCATGGCATAGGCCTTCGACACGCCGTTCATGGTCAGCGTGCGCTCATAAAGGTCAGGGGCGACCTGCGCGATCGAGGCGAACTGAAAACCGTCATAGACGATGTGCTCATACATATCGTCGGTGAGGATGAGCACGTGCGGATGGGCGCGCAGCACGTCGGCGAGGGCCTTGAGGTCATCCGCTGTATACGCGGCGCCGGTGGGGTTGGAGGGCGAGTTGAGGATCACCCAGCGCGTGTGCGGCGTGATCGCCCGGTCCAGGGTTTCGGGCTTCAGCTTGAACCCGTCGGCGACGCCGGCTTCGGCAAACACGGGCGTGGCGCCGCACAGCGCGGCCATTTCCGGATAGCTCACCCAGTAGGGCGTGGGGATCACCACCTCGTCGCCTGCATCCAGCGTGGCGGCGAAGGCGTTATAGATCACCGGCTTGCCGCCGGGCGACACATTGACCTGGGACGGTTTGTACTCAAGCCGGTTATCGCGCCGGAACTTGCCGCAGATCGCCTCTTTCAGCGCCGGCAGGCCGTCCACATCGGTGTATTTGGTCTCGCCGCGCGCGATCGCCGCAATGGCGGCCTCCTTCACATGGTCCGGCGTGTCGAAATCCGGCTCGCCGGCGCCCAGGCCAATCACGTCCACGCCCGCGGCCTTGAGGGCGCGGGCTTTCTGGCTCACCGCGATGGTGGCTGACGGCTTGACCCGGTTGAGCGCTTCAGAGACGCGCATCAGGTCGGCGGCGTGGGTGTCGGGCATGGGCGTCAGGTCCTTGATGGGCCGGCGCCCGGGCGGCGCAGGCAGACGAAATGGGTCTCGTTGGCGTGGGCGCCTTCAAGCTGTGTGTGCGTTACGACAAGCCGGTACACGCTTTCAAGGCCCGGCGGACCGGCTGCGCCCCATCCCGGCTGCGGATGATCGCGCAGGCGCGCCAGGCCGGCGGTGTTGGACGTCATCGCCTCGCCCCGCAAACGGTGTTGCGACAGGAAGCCGGCGATCTGGGCCAGCGCCTTCTCATGCCCGAACACGCCGGTGAGCGCCGCGTCATCATCAGGGCTGCGATAGAGGTTGAAGCTGACTGGCAGGGCCAGGCGCGCGGCGATCTCGGCCCGGCCCTCATCGACCGCCGCCTGCACGGCGGCCACCGGTCCGGCGGCGCTGTCGATCGCCGCCACCGCGATCTCCACGCGTCCGGCTTCGAGTGCATCCAGCACCGCCTCGATACTGTCCATGAGGACCAGCTCGGCGCCATCGGCCAGCACCAGCGCCGCGCGATGGGTGAAACTGCCCTCCGGACCCAGGCAGGCGGCGCGCATCAGGGTGCTCCACATCTTTTTAATGCGCCCAGTCTAGAGTGGTCCGGTGGCG
Source organism: Alphaproteobacteria bacterium (assembly GCA_016124675.1). Lineage (GTDB taxonomy): Bacteria > Pseudomonadota > Alphaproteobacteria > Caulobacterales > Maricaulaceae > Oceanicaulis. The sequence continues at coordinate 359,785 of WGNG01000009.1, read as the reverse complement.
TCTGCATCCTGGCCTGGCGCCTGAAAATGGCCCTGATTGACCCTGAACCCGCCCCAATCGCGCCTTTGCGCCGCCGCGCCGGAGCTGAAGGGTGCGCTCATCAGGCGTTCATGAGGATGAACGCGCCAGGATGTACGGGAGACGACCCATGACCCGCCGCAACGCTGCCGGAGCCGGCCTGACCGGCGTGATCATCGCCGGGCTCTGCCTCGCCGCCGCAGCCTGGGTGTTCCATGCCGGTCCGCGACCGTCCGGCTCGCTCTTCCTCACCGCAGACGCCGCGGCGCCGCAGCGCTGAGCGCGCAACCTCTCTGTGAATTTAATTGAAGCGCGCGCCCGCCTCGGTCATCTCTTGTCCTTGTGAGCGCAACACCCGTTTCCGCCCGCCCGCCCGCCGGGCCGGGGCGCCGGCCCGCGCCCCCGCCGGGGGCGGTGGCTTGGCGTGCGGCCGCCACAACGCCGCGGGCGGGGGGGCTGGCGGGCGCGATTGTGCTGCACCTGCTCGCCCTCGCGGGCCTGATCGCCCTGCCGCCTGTGGCGCGCCCGCCTGAATCGGCTCCGGTCGCATCGGGCCAGGGCGCGTTCTATGTCTTCCTCGCCGAGGGCGCCGACAGCGACGCGCCCCTGTTCGAACCGCCCCTGGCCGCTGACGGGGACCCCGACGCAGCGCCCCTGGGCGGTGAAGGCGGCGGCGCCGGTCAGGACGCCGGCGATGATGGCGAGGGGGAGGGCGGCGAGGATGCGGATGCGGACCTCGCGTCCGAGCCGGACGCCGATCCGGTTGACGAGCCCGACCCTGCATCTGATGACACCGAACCCGCATCTGATGACCTCGAAACACAGCCGGATGACCCCACAGGGGTCGTTCTGGAACGCATGGACAGCGGGGACAGGCCGGAGGACAGCGCCGCCCGCCCGGCGGCCTCAGCCCCTGACCGCGCCGCCACTATCCCCGCCCCGGCGCCCGGTCCGTCCGACCCGGATACCCCGGTCACGACGCTCCAGCCCGAACGCGCCGAGCCGGGCGAAAGCGGCGAGCCCGGGATCGATGCCGATGCGCTGATGGCGCAAATGGAAATCTCCCTTAGTCCCGAGGACTACCGGATGATCCAGGGCGCGGTCGGCTCAAGGCTGACGGTGCGCGAGTCCTTCTGCCTGTCCTCATCTGACGCGAACCGTGAGGCCGGAAACTGCCCCGAAGACGGTCCGGCGAGCGAAATAGACCTGGCGCAGTTTGGACTTACGGGGTTCGGCGCCACCCCGCCGCGCTTTCTGGAAGACATGACGCGCCTCGAGTTCGAACTGGCCCAGATGGGCGCTGGCGCCAGCCAGATCCGGCGCATCCTGACACAACTCGCCGCCGCGCGCCGGGCGGTGATCGAACAGCCCGCCATCACGCGCGAGATGGACCGCATCGCCGGCGACCGCACCGATGCCCAGGGCTTCCGCGCACCCATCACACCGCAGCGCGCCCGCGACCCGTCCGGCGAGCCTTAACCTGCCTGCAATTTCTTGAAGAATTCAAACACCTTGCCATAGGGCGGGAAGACCAGCCGGCTGGGATGCCAGACCGGCGCCTCGAACACCGAGCGCTCATGGGTGAAGGTCAGGAACCCGGTCTCGCCGTGATAGGCGCCCTGACCTGACGCGCCCACCCCGCCAAAGGGCAGATCCTCCACCGACAGATGCAGCATGGGCAGGTTCACCCCCGCCCCGCCGGACATCGTGCGGGCCAGAAAACCCCGCGCCGTGGTGCTTGCTTTTGAATACACATAGAGCGCCAGCGGCCGGTCGCGTTCATTGATGAAGCGGGCCGCATCCGACAGACCGTCATGGCCCAGCACCGGCAGGACAGGGCCGAAAATCTCTTCGCGCATCAGGGCGCTGTCCAGCGGCGGGTCGATCACCACCGTGGGCGGGAAGATGCGCGTGTTGCCTGCTTTCTCCTTGTCGAAGTCTGCCTGCAGGACCTCGGCCCCCGCGGCGCGCGCTTCCTCCACCATATCGGTCAGGCGCGCGTGATGCTTTTCGGAGATGATCGCCGTGTAGTCGTCATTGCCCGCCACATCGGGCCACATCGTAGCGGCTTCGCGCATCACCGCGTCAGCGAAGGCGCGCTGGCCGCCACGCGGGACGAGGGCATAGTCCGGCGCCACGCAGGTCTGGCCGGCGTTGAAATACTTGCCCCAGGCGATGGTCTTGGCCGCCTGGTCCAGATCGAAATCGGGCGCGATCACGGCGGGCGATTTGCCGCCAAGCTCCAGCGTCACCGGGGTGAGGTTCTCCGCCGCCGCCTTGGCCACCAGGCGTCCCACAGGGGTGGAGCCGGTATAGAAGAGATGATCAAACGGCAGGGCGCAGAAGGCCTTGGCCACATCCGGACCGCCCGGGATCACCGCCACATGATCCTCGTTGAACAGGTCCGACAGGGTCTCGTGGAGCAGTTCAGCGGTGCGGGGCGTAAACTCGCTGGGCTTGATCATCGCCCGGCAGCCCGCCGCCAGCGCCGCCACCAATGGCGCAAGCGCCAGCTGCATGGAGTAGTTCCAGGGCGAGACAATCCCCACCACGCCCTTGGGCTCGCGGCGCACATAGGCCTTGCCTGGCGCCAGCGTCATGGGCACCGGCTTGCGGCGCGACGCCGCCCAGTGGCTGAGATGCTGGCGGGCATGCCTGGCGCTGGCGATGACGAAACCGGCCTCGGCGATGGCGGTTTCAGCCTTGGAGCGGCGGCCGAAATCGGCGTCTATGGCGGCGGCGAAATCGGCGCCGCGCGCCTTCACCATGGCCTCGATCTTTTTCAGGTCCGACTTGCGCTCCTCCACGGGGCGGTGGCGTTCGGCCTCGAAGGCGGCCTTCTGGGCCTTGAGGAGGGCGTTCATGCGCGCAATGGCGTCCGTGTCGCTCATGGGTGTGGTCCCTGTATCAGCTGTTGGTGGCCAGGATCATGTCGGCGGCGCGGGTGGCGATCATCATGGTGGGCGCATTGGTGTTGCCGCCCACAAGGCGCGGCATGACCGAGGCGTCCACCACCCGCAGGCCCGCAAACCCGCGCACCCGGCATTGGGCGTCAGCGACGGCGAGTTCGCCCGTGCCCATCGCGCAGGTAGAGGTGGGATGGTAGAGCGTTTCGGCATTCGCCCGCACATGATCGAGCAATTGCGCGCGCGTGCCGTTGGTGGAGGCGGGCAGTTCCAGTTCCCTGAACTCGCCGTCAAACGCGTCGCTCAAAAGGATGTCGCGGGCGATTTCCAGGCAATCGGTCATCACCTCCACATCCTCCTCGTGATCCATGTAGTTGGGATCGATGAGAACCGGATCGCGCGGATCGGCGCTGGCAAGGCGCAAGCGCCCGCGGCTTTGGGGATAGAGATGGCAGGCATGCACCATCATGCCATGCCCGGTCATGGTTTCGCGCCCGTGCGGGCTGCCGCGCGCGGGGATGAAGACCAGCTGGATGTCGGGTAAATCCCTGGCCCGGCCCGATTTCACGAAGCCGCAGCCCTGTACCGGGTTGATCGTAAACTTGCCGGTTCCCGTCAGCGCCCATTGCAGCACGTCGCGCGCCGTCGCCGGGAATTTGCGCCAGGAATAGCCGATGGAGGTCGGCGTTCTCGTCGACGCCCGGGCCATGATGTCGAGATGGTCCTGCAGATTGGCGCCCACGCCCGGCAGGTCCGCCTCGACCGAAATCGCGTGCTCGCGCAGATGATCGGCCGGGCCGATGCCGGACAGCATGAGAAGCTGGGGTGAATTGATCGCGCCGCCGGAGGCGATCACCTCGCGGGCGGCCTCGATGATGCGCACCTCCCCCTCCACCTCGATCTCCAGCCCGGCGGCGCGGCGGTTCTCGATGAGGATGCGCCGGGCCAGCGCGCCGGTGATGACGGTCAGGTTGGGGCGTTTGAGAACCGGTTTGAGAAACGCGTCCGCCGCAGAGCAGCGCTTTGCGCCCTTCTGGGTGACCTGATAGGGGCCGAACCCTTCCTGGGCTGCGCCGTTATGGTCGGGGTTTTCGGGGATCTGGCGCTGGCGGCAGGCCTCGAAATAGCGCTGCGTCAGCGGGTTGAGCGGGGCAATGGTCTTGACGTTCAGCGGTCCGCCCCGGCCGTGCCAGGGCTCGCCGTGATTTTCATTGTGCTCGACGCGCTTGAACGCTTCCAGCGCCGCCTCGCGGCCCCAGCCCTCAGCCCCGTAGACGCGCTCCCATTCGTCGTAATTCTCCAGCGCGCCGCGCATGTAATGCATGGCGTTGATGGAGGAGGAGCCGCCCAGCGTCTTGCCGCGCGGCCAGTAGAGCTTGCGGCCGTTCAGGTGGCGCTGGGGCTGCGTCCAGTAATTCCAGTTGATGGATTCTTGCGTGATCGCGAACTGCAAGAGCATGGGCGTCTGGATGATCGCCTTATTGTCGCTGCCACCCGCCTCGATCAGGCAGACCGTGACCGAGGGATTTTCGGACAGGCGATTGGCCAGAACGCACCCGGCCGAGCCCGCTCCGGCGATGATGTAGTCATAGACCGCGCTCACGGCTCGATCCCGTCTTCGCCGTCGACCGGCGGCTCGAGCGTGGCGGTGGCCTGAGCGAGCGGCGCGGCATGGGCCGCGATCGCCCGCAGCACGGCGGTCGATTCGGCAAAGCGAGCGGCGAAACCCGGATCTCCGGAATTCAGGGCGATGACAACGCCGCGCCGGCGGTCGACCCAGATAAACTGGCCGAACACGCCCGCCGCGTAGAACTCCCCGTCATAATCCTCCGGCACCCAGACATGCAGGCCATAGCCCCGGCCGGGATAGGGCGTGGCGCCCGGCTCCTGGAAGGGTGCGTTGGGCGCGCTCGCCATCTCCACAAAGCCTTCCGGCAACAGGCGGTTTCCATCCCAGACCCCGTCCTGCAACAGGAACTGGCCAAAGCGGGCATAATCCTCGCTGGTCGCCTGCAGGCAGCAATAGCCGATGGGCACGCCGCGATCCCCGGCCACATTCTGCAGCCAGCTGGCCTCTGCGGTCATGCCCAGCGGCCCCCAGAGCTCGCGCGCGACGATCTCAGCCAGCGGCGCGTCATAGACCGCGCGCACCACCGCCGAGAGCACGTGGGAATTGGGACTGACATAGTGAGTATCCTCGCCCGGCGCGCGATTGCTGGTGATCTCGCCCACCATGGCGTCCACGTCCCGGCCCAGGATGAAGGCGTTGAAAAAGAGCGGGCGGACATCGGAGCGCCGCTCGGGCGAGTATTCCTCGTTGAAATCCACTCCTGCCGACATCATCAGCAGATGGCGCAGGCTCACCGCGCCATAATCGGTTCCGGCAAATTGCGGGGCGTACTGACCCGCAGGATCATCGAGGCTGTCGATCAGCCCGTCCTCCATCGCCTTGGCGATGAGCACGGCGATAATGGTCTTTGCCACAGACCATGAGGTGAAGCGCGTCTCCGGACCGGCGCCGAGACGGAATGCCTGCGCCGTGACCACCCCGTCGCGCAGCACGGTCAGGCCGATGACGTCCGCCTCCTCCAAATAGGTTTCGAGGGTCTTCTCCTCGCCCATCCACCCGTAGGACAGCGCCAGCGGCGCAACCGCGCGCGGCAGAGGCGCCGGCGCCGTCGCCGCGATGGGGCGCGCGGGCAGGATGGAATCCATCCGCTGGAAGGTCTGGGGATAGGCGTCCGGATCATCCATGGCGCGAATGCTGGCGGGCGAATAGGGCGACCAGGGCCGGAAATACCAGCCGGCGCCGGCGATGATCGCGGCCAGAATGAGCGCCAGTGCGGCGATCACGATCCGTTTGAGCATGCGTTTCCTCCCCCGCCCGCCCGCCTTGTGATGGCGAGTCGCCGCGCGCTCAAGTGAACACCTTTCACGAATGAAACGCCAGTCAGTCGGGCGCAGGCTAGTCGCGCATGCGCACCCTGAGGATAGCGCCGTCCTCGGCGTCCGTCAGCAGCCAGAGCGCCCCGTCCGGACCGCTCAGCACGTGGCGATAGCGCTCGCCGCGTCCGGCCAGCAGCCGGGTTTCGCTTGCGACCGCGCCGTCTGCGTCCAGCTCCAGCCGGTGCAGGGCCTGACCGGCCAGCGCCGTGACATAGAGATCGCCATCATGGATGGCCAGGCCCGATGGCGCGATGGACGGGGTCCAGACATGGGCGGGTTCGGGAAACTCGGGCAGGGTCTCGAAGGGGCTGATCCGCGCGCCGGTATAGTCAAGGCCGTGGCTGACAATGGGCCAGCCATAATTGACGCCGGGTTCGATGAGGTTGAGCTCGTCGCCGCCCTGCGGTCCGTGCTCATGGGACCAGAGGCGTCCGGCCGCAGGGTCGAAGGCGACGCCCTGAACATTGCGGTGGCCATAGCTGTAGACGAACGCCGCCGGCCCGCCCTCGGCAAAGAAGGGATTGTCCTGCGGCGCGGATCCGTCCGGCGCCAGCCGCACGATCACGCCCAGATGATCGTCGCGCGACTGGGCGCGCTCACGATAGGCGAAACCGTCGCCCAGGGTCAGGATCAGGCTGGCGTCGGGCAGAAACGCCAGGCGCCCGCCATAATGGTGCTCGGTGGACCGGTCGGGAACCGAGCGGAAGATCGTTTCGCCGTCCACGAAAGCCTCGCCGTCGAAGCGGGCGCGGTAGACCGCGGTGTGATTGGCCCCGGACGTGCCCGCCGAATAGCTGAGATAGACAAGCGCGCTGTCGGCGAAATCGGGGGCCAGCGCGATGTCCAGAAGCCCGCCCTGACCGCCGGCGAAGACATCATCGGGGCCGCCGGCGACCGGCTCAGCCGCCACGTGTCCGTCCGCGGCGACGATCCGCACCGCGCCATTGCGCTCGCTGACGAGGAACCGGCCATCCGGCAGGAAAGCGAGACCCCAGGGGACATTCAGCCCGCTGGCCACGACGTCCACCGCATAGCTGTCTCGATCCGCGTCAGGGGCCGGGGCCGGCGTTTCAGGCTGCGCACACGCACCGGACAGCAGGCCCAGGGCGCCGGCCACCAGGAGACAGGACAGACGGGTCATCGCGGATCTCCACACATAAGGTCTGCGGCGAACGCGCAGTCGGCGCGCCAGCGCATTCCGTTTCGCCGGTATCTGGTCCAACATAGACCGGCGCCACCGCGTGCGCACCTGGCGTTCGCGGCATTACCGGGGAGAGACGTGTCATGGCCATTATCCGCATCGCCGCCGCCTGGCTCGCCGCCGTTGTGTTCATGGCTCTGGCCGGAACGGCGGCCCAGACCGGGTTCGTCCTGGCGGCGCTGGCCGATGTGGGTGCTCCGATTACAGCGGGCGACGCGCTGGGCATGATCCTGGCCGACTGGGCGGGGCTGGCGCCCATCTATGGCGCCTTGATCGCCATCGCCTTCGTGATCGCCTTTCCCGCCGGCGGGCTGGTGGTCCGTTTCTCGCCGCTGCCGCGTCTTCTGGTGTATGCAGCCGCCGGCCTGGCCGCCATCGCGGTGATGCTGGCGGCGATGGAGCCGGTCTTCTTCGGCATCCAGCCCATCGCGGGTGCGCGCAGTCTTGCGGGGCAGACGGCTCAGGCGGGGATCGGCGGTTTGTCCGGACTCATTTACGCGGCGGTGTCGGCGCGCCGGTGACAATCATCACCACATGGTTAACAAATTCGGGGCTCGCGGGGGCGTTCTGTGGCCTTGGCGCCACGCTGGCGGCAGGCCGCGCACGCGGCAGGGCGGGCGCCCGAGATCGGCGCATGACAACTGTGTAAAGCGCGCTTACGGTTTCATCCGTACGGGAGAACAGCCAGATCAAGGTTGCCCCGGCGCCATCATCAGGGGGAGGAACCCGAATGAAACGATTCACCAAAGCGGCCGTGCTCGGCGCGACCGCACTGGCCGCTGGCCTTGTCACCACCGCCGCCCAGGCGCAGGAAGACGTGATCACGGTCACCGCCCAGAAGCGCGAGCAGACCTTGCAGGAAGTGCCGATTGCGGTGTCCGTGGTCCAGGCTGAAACGCTCGAGAACGCCCAGATCGTCGATGCGCTCGACCTTCAGTCGGTGATCCCGTCCCTGCGCGTCAGCCAGCTGGAGCGCAGCTCCAATGCGACCTTCATCATTCGCGGCCAGGGCAATGGCGCGAACAATCCCGGCATCGAGCCGTCCGTCGCGGTCTATATCGATGGCGTGTTCCGCCCGCGCGCTGGTTCGGCCCTGTCCGACCTCATCGGCATTGAGCGGGTCGAGGTGCTGCGCGGCCCGCAATCCACCCTGTTCGGCAAGAACGCCACGGCCGGCGTGGTGAGCATCATCACCCAGGAGCCCCAGTTTGAGTTTGGCGGCGTCGTCGAGGCGACGGTGGGCAATCTCAACCAGCGCATCGTGCGCGGCTCGGTCACCGGTCCCTTGTCGGACAGCCTCGCCTTCTCGCTGTCGGGCAGCCGCAACACGCGTGACGGCTATTACGAGAATCTCGGCAATGGCGGCGACTTCAATGATCGCGACCGCTGGGCGGTGCGCGGACAATTGCTGTTCAACCCAACCGACAATCTCTCCCTGCGCCTGATCGCCGATCACGACGAGATTGACGAGAAATGCTGCGGCACCGACCGCGTGATCGACGGCCTCACCGCGCCGCTGATCCGCGATGTGCTGGGCGGCCGTACGTCGGCCGGCGCCGGCTTCAACTATCAGATCGCGACGGATTTCGCGAACGAGAACCAGATCGAGAACTCGGGCATCTCGCTCCAGGCAGACTGGAGCCTGAACGACAATGTCACGGTGAGCTCGATCACGGCCCTGCGCCAGTATGACGATTTCGTCAACTTCGAAGGCGATTTCACCACGCTGGCCCTGCTCGGTGAAAACACCCGCGGTCTGGACGTGCAAACCTTCACCCAGGAATTCCGCCTGACCGGCGACTGGAACAACCGCGCCTTCTACCTGCTGGGCGCCTTCTTCTCCGACGAAGACATGACGGTGACGGATTCGCGGATCTATGGCGCCGGTGCGCGTCCCTATGTGAACCTGCTCACGGCGACCGGCGTCGTCCAGGTGGCTCCCGGCGTGTTCATTCCCAACCCGGCGACCAGCACGATCACTGTGCTCGAGGCGGCCACCGGTTTCCCTGCCGGCACCTTCTATGGCGCGGGCCGCGGCACGCGCTTTACGGCCGAGCAATCTGACCGCCAGATGCAGCTGTTCGGCCAGGTTGATTTCGACCTCACCGAGCGCCTGACCCTGACGGCGGGCCTGGCCTATTTCCGCAGCGAGAAAGAGGTCGACTTCACGGATGTCACGCGCAACAACCCGTTCTCTGACCTGAACCTGGTTCAGGTCGGCTTCGGCTTGCTGCTGCAGGGCGCCGGCGTGGCCAATCCCAACGATCCTGCTCAGGTCGCGGCGTTTGCTGCCGCCAACCCGGCCGCGTTCGCGGCGATCCAGGCTGCGTCCACCACCTTCCCCAGCAGCGGCGCGCCTCTGTCCAACCCGCTGCTCACCCTGTTCCAGCAGGGCCTGCAGCCGCTCGGCGCGATGACGCCGTTCCCGAACTCGGTCGAGGATGGCCGCACCGAGGACTCCGACTGGCCGTACACGCTGCGGCTGGCCTATGATCTGCGGGACAATGTCAATGTCTATGCGTCGTTCGCCCGCGGGTTCAAGGCCTCGTCCTGGAACCTGACCCCGGACACCCGTCCGGCCTCGGCTGACGTCGCCGCCCTGCGTGCGGCGGGCCAGCTGGCTGCCGACAACGCGCTCGGCCTGCCGACCATCGTCAACACTGCCGAGGCCCTCGGCGTGGCCGGCAACCAGCGCTTCGCGCGTCCGGAAATCACCGAGACGTTCGAGATCGGGATCAAGAGCCAGTTTGACTGGGGCTTCCTGAACGTGGCGCTGTTCGACCAGACGATCACGGACTTCCAGTCCTCGATCTTCCTGGGCGCCGGCTTTGCGGTGACCAATGCGGGCGAACAGAGCGCGCGCGGCGTGGAGTTTGACGCCGCCATCAGCCCGCCGGCGATCCCGGGTCTGACCCTCACCGTGTCGGGCATCTGGATGGACGCCGAGTTCAATGACTTCCCGGGCGCCCCGGTGGTCAGCGGCAGCCCGGAAGACCTGGCCGACGGCGTGCCTGACGGACGCGGCGATCTGTCCGGGGTCACGGTCGCGGGCGTGGCTGAGTTTGCCGGCTCGTTCGGCGTCCAGTACGCCCGCGAGGTCGGCTTCGGCGAGGCCTTCGTCCGGGCCGATTACCAGTATGAGTCGGAAACCAACCTTGGCAACAGCCTGCCGACGTCGCTCACCCGTGAAGTGGGCACCTTCAACGCCGGCCTTGGGGTCAACCTCAATAACGGTCTCGAGGCGCTGCTGTGGGGCCGCAATCTGAACAATGACGAATACTACACGGCGGGCTTCCCGACGACGCTGCAGCCGGGTTCGTTCTCGGCCTACGCCAACCAGCCCCGCACCTACGGGGTGACCCTGCGCGCCCGCTTCTAGGCGGCGTCAGGCTTGAGACCTTGCCTCCGCGGCGCCGGGCGGTCCTGCCCGGCGCCGCTTTTATTTGCGCCACGACCCGGCTAACACCGCCTTCAAGCATTGATGGAGACTCTCATGCGCCCTGACGGCCGCCAGCCCGACGCCCTGCGTCCGATCCGCTTCGAGATGGGCTTCAGCCCCTATGCCGAAGGCTCCTGCCTCGTCAAAATGGGCGATACCCATGTCTTGTGCACCGCCAGCGTGGACGAGGCGACCCCGCCCTGGCTGCGCGGCCAGGGGCGCGGCTGGGTGACGGCGGAATACGCCATGCTGCCGCGCGCCACCCATCAGCGCACCCGCCGCGAGGTGAGTTCCGGCAAGCCGTCCGGCCGCACCCAGGAAATCCAGCGCCTGATCGGCCGGTCCTTGCGCGCCTGCATTGACCTCAAGGCGCTGGGCGAGCGCCAGATTCTCATCGACTGCGATGTGCTGCAGGCCGATGGCGGCACGCGCACGGCCTCGGTCACGGGCGCCTGGCTGGCGCTGAAAGCGGCCTGCCTCTGGCTCAAGGAGGAAGGCGTGATCAAGACCGATCCGGTCCACGCCCAGCTCGCCGCAGTGTCAGCGGGCATCATTGCGGGCGAGCCGCGCCTCGACCTTGAATACGAGGAAGACCGCATCGCCGAGACCGACGCCAATTTCGTGCTCACCTCGACGGGCGGCGTGGTGGAGGTGCAGGCCACGGCCGAGGACCGGCCCATGAGCCAGGCCGAGTTCGACGCCCTGTTCGCAATGGCGCGCCGGGGCGTGACCGCGCTGTGCGCCGCCCAGAGCGAGGCGCTGAAGGGCTAGGCGCGGGCCGGGTGGCCCTCAAATAGAGCAAGCCTATAGCGCTGAACTGAATTATTTATGGGGCCGATAACGCCCGGGCGCTTGCTATGGCCACATTTGCGATCCATTCTCAAGTCTCACCGGTTTGAGAGGATCGCCATGACCGCCCTGGCCCGCGCCCTGTTTCACACGCCTGCGCCCGCCCGCCTGCCGGGCGTGCCGCGGGGCCTGTTGAAAACACTGACCTATGGCCTGACCCACATGGTCGTGGCGATGGCGGTGGTGTTTGCGCTGACCCGCGACTGGCGCGCGGCGCTGGCGGTGGGGCTGATCGAGCCGGTGGTGCAGACCGTGGCCTATGTGCTGCACGAGCGCGCCTGGGGCCGTGCGGGGCGTCAGAACGCGGCGGCTCAGCGCAAGGACGGTCCGGCCGCCGCCGCCGTCCCTGTATCGCACCACGGTCCTGGCTGACGATAAGGCACGGCCAGCCCGGCGGAGATGAGGTCATCGGACAGATCGGCGCCGTCCGCCTCGCGCACCATGCGCGCCACCACGCGGCCCCAGAAACTGTCCGGGCCGATCTCGGTCAGCATGACCGGCGCAAAGCCCTCCCCACCCGGTGCGCTCAGCCAGTTTCGGGTAAATTCTGTCGCCTCATGGCCCTTGATGCGCTCGGCCTCACAGGCGACGCGGCGCACCTCCGGCGCATCGGCCCCGCGCAGGCGCACCCGGATCTCCACATACTGACCCGGCCAGGTATGGGCGCGCACGCCCACCGTATCCCCGTCCACAATATGCAGAATCTCCGCCGGCACGGGGCCGGGAATGTCCTGCGCCATCGCCGGTTGCATCAACCCCATGGCGCACGCGAATAGGGAAAAGACTGCTCTCATGAGCCGAATGTAGGAAAGTTTTCAGATTCGGGGAAGGCGAATATGGCTCGCCGCGGCGGCTTAGGATCATAGCCTGTGGCCGTACTGCGCTGAGGTGCCATCCTGCGCGATGCAGAGGGCAAGCGCCTTACCTATCGTCGGAATAATAGCCTCTGGCTCGCCTGAGATTAGGGGTGTACACTTCGTCCGATGGGGGAATCGATGACGCAAAATGACTACTGGCCCGACTTTCAGCGCGATGGTGAAGAGGCAACTCGCAAGAAGGTTTCGGCTGGCGTCTACGCCGGAAACAGGCTTGCTCAAGCCGAGGCTTGGCTACAACATGCCGAGTTGGAAGCCAAAAAGTCTTCCAACTATGAAAGCTTGCGCATCGCTCGAAGTGCGAAGAATGCTGCATGGGCCGCCGCAATAGCGGCGATTATTGCGGTTCCGATAGCGATAGCGGCCATGGTCATCTCATACCTTTCTTACTTGGCTTCTGCTCCTTAGGCTGATGCAATGTGCGAGGCGTTTCCAGAATCCGCTTTAGCGCTCCGTCGCGGTGCTCTTCATCTTGTGTGGGCATGAAAAAGACCTTTTCTAGAGAAACCACAATTACTCGATATGACATCCCAAGGGATATCTGCGAGGAAATTGGCCGCATTATAACGCGGTTTGCCTTCGCCGAACATTACGCCCAAGGCATTGTCTATATGATGGTTGAAGTTGGACCCGAAATAGGGCGGCTTTCCGTCAGAGAGGGCCGTCTGGAAGACCGACTTAACCTCATCGAGCAAATCGCCTTCTTGCGCGGGTACACCATCCAAAGCGTCAACCTGAAGGCTTTGAAAACCGCTTCCTCTGATATCAAAAAGTTCCGCGATTTGCTGGCTCATGGCGCTTGGGCTCGCTCCGAAGCTCTAGGATGCTGGGCCGTCAAAGACTTAACTGGCAACTGGGATCAAGAAGCCAAGAAACATGGAATTGTTGGCCCTAAACGAGCCTTTCCGGAAGGGCGGCCCGTTACCGCAGACGATCTAAAAGAGGGGATTGAAGGCATTGACGAATTTATTGCTGCTCTGAAAGCATTGAGAGGCGAATTGTTGCCACAGGTTCAAGCGCGGTATCTAGAGCGCGATAAACCGTCTGAGGCATAGCCTCATCGGTAGTAATGCAGTCAAACAAAGCCGATACCGTCTTCTCCATCTCATCCGTGAGCACGACAACCCCATGATTCTCAGACACCTTTGGCGCCTGTTAAGTCATCTATACAATCGCCAAAGTTTTCAGGATCGGGGAAGGCGAATATGGCCCCGGCCGACCGCGTACGGTGCCCTCCGCCGTCCTGCCCTCAGCGCTTGCGCGCCGGCTTGCCGGGGGCGGGGGCTTCGGTGAACGGCTTCACCTTCAGCCTGGTCTTGTGATCGGCCGGACCCCTGGAGCCGTCGGGCAGGAGGCCGCGGAAATAGCCCTTCTGCCATTTCTCCTCCACCGCCTGGGGGTCATGGGTTTTCAGCCGCTTCATGAAATCGGTGCGGCTCTCGCGCCAGATATCCATCTGACTGGCGGTCTTCGGGTCGGCGTGAATGGTGCGCAGTTCGGGCTGCACGCGCTCGAACAGGTCGCGGCGCACCGGAAACAGATGCGCGATGGCTTCGCCCGCTTCAAACCGCACCTCGCCCGGCCGGGTGAAGCGCCAGTTCATGGTGAAGGTATAGGGGCTCCAGTCGGTCTCGATCACGCCGGTGAGCGGCGATATTCCGTCCTTGGGCTGGTTCACCGGGCCCTGGACCCAGATATTCCAGCCCGGCGGGGTGCGCAAAAGAAAGCCCATCTCGAAGGTAAGGATGCCCGAGCCGAAATTGGCCATGGCCGAGCCGGCCTGCCCCATGGAGAGCGGCTGGTCCAGCACCACCTCCACATCCTCCACCCGCACCCCGCCATTCCAGCGCGCGGTGAGGCCGAAAGGCGCAAACACCTCCCAGCCATGCTGGTTGGCCACCACCAGGGGCAGGCAGCGATAGGCGAAGCCTTCGGGCGTATCGTCCATCCACTGGCGCTTCTGGGACGCAGGGCGGATCGGCGGGGCGCCGGCGGAAAGGGGGTGGCAGATGAGCTTCATGGGCCGCACTTGACGCGAACCGGGCGCCCCTTTCAAGGGCGCGCTGCGGCCCTCGCATTTTCGCCGCGTTTGGACTATACCGCGCGGCCATGAGCACCGCGCTGAACATCGATTTCGCCAACCGGCCCCAGCCCGGCCCGCAAAGCCTTGCCGGCCTGACGCGCGCGCAATTGCGCGACGCGCTGATCGCCCATGCCGGCGTGGATGCGGGCAAGGCGAAGATGCGCGCCGACCAGCTCTGGCGCTGGATCTATCATTACGGCGTCACCGATTTTGGCGCGATGACCAATGTTTCCAAGGATTTGCGCAGCGCGCTGAAATCATGTTTCACGCTGTCCCGCCCCGAGATCGTGGAGCGCCTCGTCAGTGTGGACGGCACGCGCAAATACCTGATCCGCTTCGCCCCGGGCGTGGAGGCCGAGACGGTGTTCATCCCCGATGTCGGCCGGTCGGGGGCGCTGTGCGTGTCCAGCCAGGTGGGCTGCACCCTGACCTGCACCTTCTGTCACACGGGCACCCAGAAGCTGGTGCGCAATCTCACCGCCGCCGAGATCGCCGCCCAGGTGATGATCGCCCGCGATGACCTGGGCGAATGGCCGACTTCGAACGAAGACCGCAAGATCACCAATATCGTCTTCATGGGCATGGGCGAGCCGCTCTACAATCTCGACGCGGTCAGCGACGCCATCGACATCATCTCCGACGGCGACGGCATGGCCATAAGCCGGCGCAGGACGACCGTGTCCACCTCCGGCGTGGTCCCGAAAATCCGCGAGCTGGGCGAGCGCACCCGCGCCATGCTGGCCATCAGCCTGCACGCCACCAATGATGAGCTGCGCAACGAGCTCGTTCCGCTGAACAAGAAATACCCGATCGCACAGCTTCTCGACGCGATCCGCGGCTACCCCGACCTCTCCAACGCCCGCCGGGTGACGTTCGAATATGTGATGCTCAAGGGCGTCAATGACTCGCTGGCTGAAGCCAGGGCGCTGGTGCGCCTCCTGCAGGGCATTCCGGCCAAGATCAACCTCATCCCGTTCAATCCCTGGCCGGGCAGCCCCTATGCGTGTTCGGACTGGGAGACGATCGAGCGCTTCGCCGACGTGGTGAACCGCGCCGGCTATGCCAGCCCGGTGCGCACGCCGCGCGGCCGCGACATCTTCGCCGCCTGCGGCCAGCTCAAGAGCGAAAGTGTCAAGCTGCGCGCCAGCGAGCGGATCCGGCTGGAGCGAGCCGCTGACGCTGGCGCAGACGCGCCGCACCAGACCATGCCACAGTAAAACCTGGAGACGGGCGCACGCTCCCTGATCCCGCCTGTTGCCGGATTGACCATGGCCCGCCCGAACCCGCTCCGCGCTGATATCGACCTCGCCGAACCGGCCCGGATGTTTGCCGCGACGGGCTTTGCAGCCGTGAATGCGGTCCTCGCCGCGCCCTTCGCCGAGCGCTTGTACAAGGCGGGACTCGCCTGCCAGGACTGGAGCCTCGTGACGGTGATCGACGGGCAGCACCGCGAGTTCGTGTCTGCGGAGATGGACCGGCTGGAGACCTCACGCCGGGCGGGGTTTGACGCGCTTGTCGCGCGCGAGGCCCGGGCCGGCTTCTGCTACCTGTATGACCAGCTCAATCTCTATGAGCGTGGCCGGCGGGGCACGCTGGGCGATCCGGTCCTGGCTGAGGCGGCGCAGCTGATCGCCTCGGACGCGTTCATCGCGCTGGGACGGCGCCTCACCGGCGATCCGGCGATCCGGTTCGCCGACTGCCAGCTGACCCGGTACAGCGCGGGGCATTTCCTGACCGCCCACGATGACTTTGCTCAAGGCAAGGACCGCAGCGCGGCCTTTGTCCTCAATCTCGCCCGCGACTGGTGCGCCGATTTCGGCGGTGTGCTGCAATTGCTCGATGAGGCGGGTGATGTGAAGGCGGGTCTGGTTCCGCGATTTAACCGGCTTGCCGTTTTCAAGGTGCCTCAGCCTCACGCTGTGAGCATCGTGGCGCCGTTTGCGCCGGGTCCGCGCCTGGCGATCACCGGCTGGTTCCGCCGCGACGCCGAGCCCGCCCTCTGACGCGAAAGCCCTGTTCCCTCCCGCCGCAATCACGCTAGACTCTTATCCATGAGCGTTTACCCTGTCTCCGTTGATCTGGTGACCGATCCGGTCTGTCCCTGGTGCTGGCTGGGCCTGCGCTACTGGAGCGCGGCGCGGGCGCTGGTCCCTCATATCCCCGTCGAGACGGTGCTGCGCCCGTTTCAGCTGGATGCGTCCGTGCCGAAGGCGGGCGTGCCCTATGGCGAGTATATGGCGCGCAAATTCGCCGCCGCCTCCGCCGGTGCGCCCGACCGGTTCAAGGCGATGCGCGACCATCTCGAACAGGCTGCGCCCGGCGCGGGCATCGTGTTCAATTTCGACGCCATCGAGATTCGTCCCAACACGCTCAATGCCCACCGGGTGATCCGCTGGGCGCAGGGTCAGGGTCTGGGCGAAACCGTGCTCGACCTCATCCACAAGGCCTTCTTTGAGGATCGCCGCGATATCGGCTCGCCGGACGTTCTGGCCGGACTGGCGGGTGAGGCGGGTATGGACGCTGACGTGGTGCGCGACCTGCTCGGTACGGACCGGGACAGCGCACAGGTCGAGCGCGAAGAGCAATTCTACCGCTCGCTGGGCGTGCAGGGGGTGCCCTGCTTCATTTTCAATGGCCGGTTTGCCGTATCCGGGGCGGAAGCGCCGGACGTGCTGGCCGGGGCCATAGCCGAAGCGGCGAAAAAACCGGCGGCGCAGGACTGACCGGCTCAACAGGGGGTTAGAAGATGATGGCGACCACAGCGATGACGGCGGCGGGGCTTTATGTGGGCCTCAATCTGCTCATTCTTCTGGTGCTGGGCGTGATGGTCATGCGCCAGCGCCAGGCCACGAAAATCGGTGTCGGCGATGGCGGACAGGAAAAGCTCATCCTCGCTGTGCGCGCCCATGCCAACGGCACGGAGTGGACGCCGGCCGCGCTGATCGGCCTGGTGGCGGCGGCGGCGCTGGGCGCGCCGGTTATCGCCATCCACGTTCTGGGCGTGATGCTGACGGCCGGGCGCATCCTGCACGGCTGGGGCCTGTCGGGCTCCGCCGGGACCAGCCCGGGCCGCATGGCCGGCACCCTCTTGACGCTGATTGTCTACATCGTGCTGGGCGCCGGGCTGGCTGTACACGCCCTGCTGTGAGCGTCCTGATCTGACCGCGCTGCATTGCTCCGCAAGCGTGCGCGGGCTATGTGCGGGCCATGAGCCAGACCTCCCCCAGGACCCGCGAGGGCGCGCCCGATCCGGACGCGCTGCTTGATCTTGCCCGCACCTTGCGCGACGCCGCCCTGAAAGCCGGCGCGCACCATGCCGAAGCGCTGGTGAGCGAATCGCGTTCGCTGGAGGCCAGCGTGCGCGACGGCGCGCTGGAAAGCCTGGAGCGGTCGGAGAACCGCGAGGCGGGCGTGCGGGTGTTCATCGGCCAGCGCCAAGCGGGTGTCAGCTTGTCCGATCTGTCGGCGGCCGGTCAGGCGCTGGCGATCGAGCGCGCCATCGCCATGGCGCGCATCGCGCCGGAGGACCCGTATTGCGGCCTCGTCGAGCCCGACGCGCTGGCGCGCCATCTGCCGAAGATCGCCTCCTATGAAGACGCCGCATTGGACGAGGCGGGCCTGGAGCTGGCTGCGTTGCGCCTCGAAGACGCGGCGCGCTCGGTGGCCGGCGTCAGCACGGTGAGTTCCGCCGGCGCGAGCCTGGGCGCCGGCGCGTCGGCGGCGGCGGCTTCCAACGGGTTCGAGATCGCCCGGCGCGGCTCGCGCTATGGGCTGGGCGTCTCCGCCATCGCCAAGCGGGGCGAGGCCATGGAGCGTGACTATGATTCACACGCGTCGCGCCGCCTCAGCGATCTGAAATCGCCGGACGCCATCGGCCGCAGCGCCGGTGAGCGCGCGGTGGCCCGGCTCGGCTCGGGCAAGGTGGCGTCGGGCAAGCGGCCGGTGGTGTTCGACCGGCGCGAATCCGGCGTCTTCGTGTCGGCGCTTCTGGGGGCGATCTCCGGCCCGGCCATTGCGCGCGGCACGTCCTTCCTGCGCGACCGGCTGGGACAGCGCGTCTTCGCCGATGACATCAACATCATCGAGGACCCGCTGCGCGACTGGAGCTTCGGGGCGCGCGGCGCTGACGGCGAGGGCGTGGCCTGCCGCCCGCGTGCGTTGGTGGAGGACGGGGTGGTCACCACCTGGCTGATCAACGCCGCCAGCGCCCGCCAGCTGGGCATGGCGCTCACCGGACACGCGTCGCGCAATATGGGCGGCCCGCCGGGCGTGAGCGCGGCGAATGTGCATCTGGCGCCGGGCGAGGCGAGCCTGGATGAGCTGATCGCTGAAGCGGGCGACGGGCTCCTGGTGACCGAAATGTTCGGCCCCTCGCTCAACGCCAATACCGGCGACTGGTCGGTCGGGGTGGCGGGGTTCGCGATCGAGGGCGGCAAGCGCGCCGGCCCGGTCAGCGAGGTGACGGTGGCGGGCAATCTGATTGATATCTTTGCGCGCCTCATCCCCGGCTCGGATCTCGAGTTTGAAGGCTCGGTCAACGCCCCGAGCGTTCTGGTCGAAGGCCTGTCGGTTGGCGGGCGCTGAGGCTGATCGCGATCTGATCGCCCGCGCGGCGCGCGATGCGGGCCAGCTGGCGCTCGCCTTTCGCGCAAGGGGCCTGCGCGCCTGGGACAAGGGGCCCGATGACCCGGTCAGCAATGCCGACCTCGCCGCCGACGCGCTCCTGAAGGATCATCTGATCCCGGCCCGCCCGGATTATGGCTGGCTGTCGGAAGAGACGGCCGACGACCGCTCCCGCCTCAGCGCCGCGCGCACATTTGTCGTCGATCCCATCGACGGCACGCGCGCCTTCATCAAGGGGCGGCCGGAGTTTGTGGTGTCCGTGGCGGTGATTGAGGACGGCGTTCCGGTCGCCGCGGCGATTTATGACCCCTCCACCGAGCGATTGTGGGATGCTGTGCAGGGCCAGGGCGCCCGGCTCAATGGCCGGCGCATGCGCATGAGCGGCCACGCGGCGATCGCCGGCGCGCGCATCCTCGGCGATCCCGGGCGGCTGACAGGGCTGCGCGATCTCGGCGCGCAGGCGTCAACGGTCAACTCGGCTGCGCTGCGCCTGGCGCTGGCGGCGTCCGGCCTCTTTGACGGCGTCGTCGCGGTGCGGCCGAAATGGGACTGGGATCTCGCCGCCGGGCATCTGCTGATCACCGAGGCGGGCGGGCGCATCACGGACCGCACAGGCCGCGCCCTGCGCTATGATGGCGACCCGCCCCGCCAGCCTGCGCCGCTGGCGGCTGGCCCGGCGCTGCACGCCTTGCTATTAGAGCGGCTCGCACAGGAGGACACGCCATGAGCGCCCATGATTCGCCCCAGCTCTTGCACCTCGTCATCGGCGGGGAGCTGAAGGATCTCGGCCCGGGCGCCCACGAGTTCAAGGATTTGTCGAACGTGGAGTTCGTCGGCGCCTATCCCAACTATGAAACTGCACGCGACGCCTGGCGGGCTGCGGCGCAGCGCACGGTGGACAACGCCCATATGCGCTTTTTCGTGATCCACGCCCACCGGCTGCTGGATCCGGGCCGGAGCGGCCCGTCCTGAGCGCCCCGCCCGCCCCGGCGCCGCCGGCAGCCACCCGGTCCGGCGCGCGCGCCCTGGCCGCCCGGCTGTGGCGCGATTTCATGCCCGGCCGGTTCGCCCTGTTCGGCTGGGGTGTGCTCCTGTCCCTGATCACCGCGGCGGCCGGCTCATCCTATGCCGGGGCGGTGCATCTGGCGAGCCGGATGATCGAGGCGGCTGATCCGCGCGTGCTGTGGGTTGCGCCCGCCCTGATTGGCGCGCTGGGGCTTGTCCGCGCCGCCTCGCTCTACGGCCAGACCATCGCCACCAATCAGCTCGCCTTGTCGATCATGCGCGATCTGCAGAGCGCCATGTACGCCCGCCTCGTCACCGCCGATTTCGCGCGCCTGCAGGGCGAGGCGACGGGTTCGCTCATTTCGCGCTTCACCAATGACATCACCATGCTGCGCGAGAGCCTGGTGCGCGCGGCCAATAGCCTCACCCGTGACCTGTTCATGGTCATTCTGGGCATCGCCTGGATGGTCTGGATCGACTGGATGCTGGCGCTCTACGTGCTGGTGGTGCTGCCGCTGGTGGGTCAGCCCGTGCTGCGCATCGGCCAGGCGATCCGCAAGCGCGCTGACGCGGTGCAGTCACAGGCGGGCGATGTAACGAGCTTTCTCGATGAAAGCCTGTCGGGCGCCCGGATGATCAAGAGCTTCACCCTGGAAGACCGGGTCAATGCGCGCGCCCGCGCCCGCTTTGCCGAGCGCTTTCGCCTGCTCCTGTCCATGATCCGCCAGCGCGCCCGCATCGAGCCGTTGATGGAGATCGCCGGCATGATCGCGCTGGCGGGCGTGTTCGTCATTTTGGGCTGGCGCGCCTTGCAGGGCGAGGCCGGGATCAGCCAGCTTCTGGGCATTATCGCCGCCATCCTCGTGGTCAGCCCGGCGGCGCGGGCGCTGGCCTCGCTGGCGGGCGTGATGCAGGAAGGTTTCGCCGTGCTCGACCGCGTCTTTGCCCTGATCGACGAGACCGACACGGTCATCGAGGCGCCCGGCGCGTCCGATCTGGTCCTCAATGGCGGTGCAGTGCGGTTTGAGGACGTGCATTTCGGCTATGACGGCGTGCGCGCGGCGGTGGACGGCGTGACGCTGGAGGCGCGCGCGGGTGAGACCATTGCCCTCGTGGGCCCGTCCGGCTCGGGCAAGACCACGCTCCTCAACCTCGCCGCCCGGCTCTATGACCCGTCGGCGGGCCGCGTACTCATTGACAATCAGGATATCCGCGTGGCGACCCTCAAAAGCGTTCGCGCCGCCGCCGCGCTGGTCAGCCAGGACATCATCCTGTTCGACGATACCGTCGCGGCAAATATCGCCCTGGGCCGCCCTGACGCAGACCCCGACGCGATGATCGCCGCCGCCAAGGCCGCCGACGCCCATGATTTCATCATGGCGTTGCCAGGTGGCTATGACGCCCGCGTCGGCCCGAAGGGGACCAGCCTGTCGGGCGGTCAGCGCCAGCGCATCGCCATCGCCCGCGCCATACTGAAAGACGCGCCCATCCTTTTGCTGGATGAAGCCACGTCTGCCCTGGACGCCGAAGCCGAAGCCCGCGTCCAGGCGGCGCTGGATCGGCTGGCCGAGGGGCGCACCACGCTGGTCATCGCCCACCGCCTGTCCACCGTGCGCAAGGCCGACCGCATCTATGTGCTCGATCAGGGCCGGATCGCCGAACAGGGCGACCATGCGAGCCTCACCGAGGCCGGAGGCCTCTACGCCCGCCTCAGCGCCCTGCAGCTGACGGGCGGGTAGGGCTACTCCTCCAGCCGCCGGATCGCTTCGGTCTGAGCCGCCTCCCGGTCGCGCGCGAGCAGCGCATGCAGCGCGCCCGCCTGGGCCCGGATCGCATCTTCAAACGCGCCGGGCGCGTCGGCTGCCCGGGCCTCATCCAGCAGCGCCAGCGCTTCATCGCCATGGGCGTGCGGGTCGGCGGCGATCAGGGCGAGCGCGAAATGGAAGGCGATGGACGGATCATCGCCCGCCCGCGCCGCGGCGGCGCGGTAGCGGTCCCGCCCTTCCTCTGCATCTGACCCGAACATGCCCGGGCGGGCGCGGCGCGCCACCTCCATATGCCAGGCGCCCAGCATGCCCTCGGCCCAGGGATCGTCGGGGTCGAGCGACAGGGCGGTCTCGATATGGCGCTTTCCCTCCTGGGGCAGGCCCATCATCGCCGCGCGTACAGGATTGATATAGCGCGCCTCGAACCCGATCGCGGCGGCGAGGCGCAAATGCGCCGGCGCATAGCCGGGATCCGCCGCGATGGCGGCCCGCGCATGGTCTTGCGCGCGCCTTGCGATCTCCCGCCGGTCGCTGCGTGACGCGCCGGACATGTCGCCCAGCATGAGCGGGGTGAGCGCCGCCTGGGCCGCGAGCGTGCGGTTTTCAGCATCGGAACGGACGTCAGCCGCCGCCTCGGCGCCGGCCCAGTCGCCGCGCTCATAGGCTTCAAGCGCGCCAGGATGCGGCGCGGACAGGGCGAAGGAGAGCATCACAAGCGCAACGGCGATCATGCCGCATACTATAACGCGCGGCGGCGTTCCGGCGAGAGCTCTTCAGGCGTGTCGTGAACGCTAGGCGGGCGGCGCCGACCGGATATCCTCTTGCGCCAGACGGGCGGCGTGATTGGCCAGCCTTGCAATCTCGCGATAGGCGCGCGCCTGGTCGGCGGCGCGGTCCATGCCGGCCAGCTGTTCGGGCCAGGCGGCGGCGTCGGCGCTCAGGCCGCGGAAGATGCAGGCGAGATCGCGGGCGCCGCCCGCCGCGTCAATGGCGCTCGCATGGCGCGCGGCCGCCAATGACAGGGCGTCGAGGCCGTCCAGCACGGGGTCGCCAGCATTGAGCGCGCGAGCGGGCGCTCCGGGCGTCGCCGCCATCAACTGCGCGCGGGCGTTGGCCTCGGCTTCCAGCGCTGCGGCGGCGTGTTGCAGATCGGCTGTATCGGACGCGCTCAGCAGCGAGAGGGCGGCCAGAAGTGTGGCGATCAGGGACATGGGCGGTCTCCAAGGGGGCGTTCAGGCTGTGGCGTGCAAGGCGCGGGCCGCTTGATCGCCCGCCGCAAGGGGGCTAAGCCCCGGGACCGGTTTCACGGCGCGGCTGACGCGCCCTCACAGCGCAGCGAGAGCAGTCATGGCCAAGAGCTTCCGCCCAAAGGCGCGCCGTCCGCGCGGGTTTGAAGATCGCAGCGCCAGCGTGATCCGCGCCGAGCGCGCGCTCGTCACCGCCGCCAGCGCCGTCTATGAGCGCTGGGGGTTTGAGCCGCTGGAGACCCCGGCGTTTGAATACGCCGACGCGCTGGGCAAATTCCTGCCCGACGAGGAGCGGCCCAATGAGGGCGTGTTCGCGCTTCAGGACGATGACGAGCAGTGGATGGCGCTGCGCTATGATCTGACGGCGCCGCTGGCGCGTTTCGCGGCGGAGCATTTCCAGGATCTGGTCAAACCCTTCCGCCGCTATCAGTTCGGCGAGGTCTGGCGCAATGAAAAGCCCGGTCCCGGCCGCTTCCGCCAGTTCGTCCAGTGCGATGCGGACAGTGTCGGCGCCGCCGGCCCCGCCGCGGACGCCGAGATGATCGCGCTGGCCGCCGAGGTGATGCGCGCGGCAGGCTTGAAGGACGGCGAGTTCGTGATCCGGGTCAATGATCGCCGCCTGCTCGATGGCGTGCTGGAAAGCCTGGGATCCGCCGACGACACGCGGCGCATGCGCGTCCTGCGCGCCATCGACAAGCTGGATCGCCTCGGCCTTGAAGGCGTGGAGCAATTGCTCGGCGCGGGCCGCAAGGATGAGAGCGGCGACTTTACGCAAGGCGCGGGGCTTGATGCGGCGGGCGCACGCACGGTGCTGGGCTTCCTCGAAGCGGCCCAGGCCAAAGGCACGCGGGCCGAGATCACGCAGCGCCTGGCGTCGGCCGCGGCCGGATCGGGCGCGGCGGGCGTCGAGGCGCTGGGCGAAATCAACGCCATCCTCACCGCGCTGGGGGTGAGCGAGAGCGAAGCGGTGTTCGACCCGTCCGTGGTGCGCGGGCTGGGCTATTACACCGGCCCGGTGTTCGAGACCGAGCTTCTGGTCACCCCGACCTATCCAGATGGCAGCCCGATGCAGTTTGGCTCGGTAGCCTCGGGCGGGCGCTATGACGATCTGGTGGCGCGCTTCACCGGTCAGGCCGTCCCCGCCACGGGCTTCAGCTTTGGCGTCAGCCGCTTCGCCGCCGCGCTGTCGGCGCTGGGCCGGCTGGATGCGGCGCAGGCCGCGCCCCTGGTCATCGTGATCGCCGCCGACAAGGCGCGCATGGCCGAGTATTTCGCCATGGCGGCCGAGCTGCGCGCGGCGGGCCTTCGCGCCGAAGCCTTTGTCGGCGCAGGCAATATGGGCAAGCAGCTCAAATACGCCGACCGGCGCGGCGCAGCCTTCGCCGTGATCGAGGGCGAGGAAGAGCGTGCGCGCGGCGAGGTGCAGATCAAGGATCTCAAACTCGGTGCGCAGCTCGCTGAGGCCATGACCGACCGCGATGAGTGGAAGGAACAGAAGCAGCAATTCGCCGCGCCGCGTGACGGGTTCGTGCGCGCCATTCTGGGCGCCGTGACCGAGTGCTGACCGGCTCGCGCTCATCACCCCTGACATTGGGGGCTTGACGCCAACATGACAGTTAGGTCACGTTTTTATCCGACAGGGCCTGACCGTCTTGTCTCTAAGCGGTGTCTCTGGGGAGGAGACGTCTCTTTGTCGACCAACCAAATTGAACGCCCGGCGCCGCAAGACGCCGGGCTTTTTTTGCGTCGGCTGGACAGCGCGCCCGCATAAGGCTTAGCTGGCGTCAGGGGAAATGAGGGATTTCAGATATCATGCTGACGCGACGCCACATCCTGGGCGCCCTGGCGGCGGGCGCGGCTGCGCCGGCCGCCGCCAGCGCCGGCCTGCCCGCCGCAGCGCTGGCCCGCCATGCGCAAAGGCCGCTGGAGGCGCTGGTCGGGCGCACGCTGATCCTCGGATTTCTGGGCGACGCGCCTGATGCGCCTGGCGCCGATGTTGTTGAGGCCGATCTGGCCGCAGGCCGGATTGGCGGAGTGCTGTTCCTGCGCCACAATGCGCGCACGCGTGAGGGTGTGGAGGGGCTGGCGCGGCGCTTCCGTGAGGCGGCGCCGGACGCCTGGCTCGCCATTGATCAGGAAGGCGGCGTGGTCCAGCGCCTGACCGGCGATATGGGCTATACCCGCATCCCGCGCGCCAGCGCGCTGGCCGAGGGCGGGCTCGACGCGGCCCGGCCGCTGTTCGGGACGGCGGCGCGCGAGCTGCGCGAAGCGGGCTTCAACATGAATCTCGCCCCCATCGCCGATCTGCATGATGATGGCAATGACGCCATCGGCCAGTACGGGCGGGCATACAGCGCCGATACCGGCGACGTGGCGCAATGGTGCGCGGCCTTCATCGACGCATTCGAGGCGGAAGGCATCGCCTGCGCGATCAAGCACTTCCCTGGCCATGGCCGGTCGCGCGGCGACAGCCATGACGGCTATGTCGACATCACCTCCACCTGGACGTTCGAGGAGGCCGCGCCGTTCGGGCGGCTGATGCGTCTGGGCCGGGCGCATCTGATGATGGGCGCCCATCTGGTCAATCTCAGGCTCGATCCCGATGGCCTGCCCGTGACCCTGTCGCGCCGCGTGCTGCACGGGCTGCTGCGCGAGGTGATGGGCTATGAGGGCGCGATGATCACCGACGATCTCGACATGGGCGCGATCCGCAATCACTACACCCGCGATCAGGCCCTCACCGGCGCGCTGGCCGCCGGTAATGATCTCATCCTGATCTCCAACTCCGCCAATCCCGATCCGGATCTTGCCCGGCGGGCGGTGGACTGGGTGGGTGTGGCGCTGGAGGCAGGCGAACTGCCGGCCTCGCGCCTGGCCGAGGCCAATGCCCGCATCGATGCGCTCGCCGCGCGCCTGCGCCCGGCCTGAGCGCGAACGGGCGGCCCAATGGGAGCCGCCCGCCTTGCTTTCACGATCACATGGTGCGCTTTACGCGGCCGCGCCGCCGTTTGATTTGGCGCCGGCGGCTTTCAGGGCGTCCTCGGCGGCTGCATCGGCGCGCGGACGGCGCGCCCGGGCGCGCTTGGGCGCCGGTTGCTCGCTGGCGGGCTCGCCGGCGGCTTCAGGCGCGCTCTGTACAGGTTCCGACGCGCTGGCGGCTTCCGGATCGACCACGGCGAGCGGATCGGCGCCGGCGCTGTCATGGTCATCCTCGGAGCGCCGGCGGCGGCCGCGCTGACGGCGCTGACGGTTGGCGTTCTCTCCGGACTCAGCCTCGCCGCGCGGGGCGTTGTGGCCTTCAGGCCCGTTGGGGCCCTGGCCATTGCCGCGGGGCCGCTGCCCGTCGCCTTCCGCAGCGGCGGGCCGGGGCTGATGATCCTGACGCGGCTGCGGATCAAAGCGCGGCTGCTCGTGGCGCTGCGCCTGCGGGGGCGCGGCGCGTTCATGCTGCCGCTCGCCGCCGCCCTGCCGCTCATGCTGGCGCTCGTTGTGGCGCTCGGGCTGGCGGTCGGACGGGCGATCATCATCGTGGTCGCTGTCG
Organism: Alphaproteobacteria bacterium; assembly: GCA_016124675.1. Classification (GTDB taxonomy): domain Bacteria; phylum Pseudomonadota; class Alphaproteobacteria; order Caulobacterales; family Maricaulaceae; genus Oceanicaulis. Next base: position 333,286 of record WGNG01000009.1, on the reverse strand, counting down.
TCGCGGCGCGGCTGGGTCAGCTGCACGATGCGCAGATAGTGCTCGGCGTGCTGATAGTAGTTCTCCGCCATCACCCGGTCGCCCGAAGACGAAGAGTCGCGCGCGAGCTGGAGGTATTTCTCGTAGATGTGCTGGGCATTGCCGCGGATTTTCACATCCGGGCCGTTGCTCTCGAACGCCCGGTTGGAATTATTCTGGTGGCCGGGCTTCCGGCCGCGGCCGCGTTGACGCTTCATTGCCAAAACCTGATCTCTTTCGGGCGGGTGTGAATGTCCGGGCGGCCGGTCTTTCAAGCACCGGCTGCGCTGAACGTCACGGCCTGCTACGGTTCTCAGACCGTCGGGCCGCTTGCGTCCATCGTGTGAGTCGTAACCGTCAGATGCGGGCGATCCGCCTGAAATATCCGGAGCAGCCCCATCCCGGCCCGCACCGCGCCTCTGACGTGGCGCACCCTAGACGCATCCGTGAGGTGATTCCAAGGTTTTTTTACATGGCGGAGTTATCCTTGGCGGAACACGAGCGCCCGGTGCCGCCCGCCGAGATCGCGGCGCAGGGCGGCATTCCCAAACCCCGCCGCGCGCGCCAGGGACAAGGCGGCGTGGCCCTGGTCATATCCGATCTCGAAAACCGCGGCGCCACCGGCCTTCAGCAGGCGTTTTGCCTCGGCGAACAGGTGGGGATACGGGGCCAGCCCGTCGGGGCCGCCATCCAGGGCGAGGCGGGGTTCGTGATCCTTCACCTCGGGCGCCAGCGTCTCGATGACGGCGCTGGCAATATAGGGCGGATTGGACACGACGAGATCGAAGCGGCTATCCACACCATCCGCCCAGCTCGTCTCGATGAAGCCGATCCGGTCTGCCAGACCGTTGTGCGCCGCGTTATCCCGCGCTACGGCGAGGGCGCCGGCGGAGAGGTCGGTGGCGACAGCGCGCGCGTTCGGCAGTTCGCTGAGCAGGGCCAGCGCGATGGCGCCCGAACCGGTGGCGATGTCGAGAATCTCGAGCGGCGCGTTACGGTCCGCCGCGGCGGCGAGCGCGGCCTCCACCACCGTCTCGGTGTCCGGGCGCGGCGTGAGGACGTCGCGCGTGACGATCAGGTCCAGCGTCCAGAAGCCGACCGATCCGATGATGTGCGAGAGGGGTTCGCGCGCCGCGCGGCGGGCGAGCAGGGCATCAAAGCGGGCGGCTTCCTCGCCCGGCATCGGCGCATTCAGCCGGGCGAGGAGGCTGGCGCCATCAAGCCCGCTGGCGACCTCCATGAGCCGCCGCGCATCGCCTTCGGCTTCGTCGCCCAGTCCGGCGGCGCGCAAGCGGGCCGCGCCCGCGCGCAGCGCCTCGCGCCGGGCAGGCGCGCTCAAGCGTTTTCCATCGCAGCGAGGCGCGCGGCCTGGTCCTCGGCCATGAGGGCGTCGATCACCTCGTCGAGCGCATCGCCGGTGATGATCTCATCCAGCTTGTAGAGGGTGAGGTTGATGCGGTGATCGCTGACGCGGCCTTGGGGATAGTTGTAGGTACGGATGCGCTCGGACCGGTCGCCGGACCCGACCTGGCCCTTGCGGTCGGCGGCGCGCTCGGCGTCGCGCTCGGCGCGCTCCTTGTCATAAAGGCGGGTCTTGAGCACCTGCATCGCGATGGCGCGGTTCTGGTGCTGGGATTTTTCCTGGCTGATCACCACGATCCCGGTAGGGATGTGGGTCATGCGCACGGCCGAATCGGTCTTGTTGACGTGCTGGCCGCCTGCGCCCGAAGCGCGCATGGTGTCGATGCGGATGTCCTCGTCGCGGATGACGATATCCACTTCCTCGGGCGCGGGCAGCACCGCCACCGTTGCCGCCGAGGTGTGGATGCGCCCGCCGCTTTCAGTGGCCGGCACGCGCTGGACCCGGTGCACGCCGGACTCAAATTTCATCCGTCCGAACACGCCCGCGCCGTCAATGCTGGCGATGATCTCCTTGTAGCCGCCAATCTCTGATTCGCTGGCGTCGATCACCTCCATGCGCCAGCCGCGCAGCGAGGCGTAGCGCTGGTACATGGAAAACAGATCGCCCGCAAACAGCGCCGCCTCGTCGCCGCCCGTGCCGGCGCGAATCTCCAGAACGATGGAGGCCTCGTCATCGCGGTCCTTGGGCAGAAGCAGCAGTTGCAGCTCGCGCTCCAGCAACGGGATCGCCTTCTTGAGGCGCTGGCGTTCTTCCTCGGCCAGGGCTGTCATGTCGCGATCCGTGCTGTCCTCGATGATCGCCTCGGCTTCAGCCATTTCGGTGCGGGCGTTCTTCAGCTCGCGGGCCTTGTCGGCGACCTTCTTCAGCTCGGCATGTTCCTTGGACAGGCGCACGATCTCGCTTGAATCGGTGGACGCAGACAGGCGCGCCTCGACCTGGTCGAACCGGTCGATCACCTGATCCAGCTTGGCGGTCTGTATGCTCATGGACTTTCAGTTACGCCAGCGCGCGCCCACGCGAAAGCCCCTGCATGCGCAGGGGCTGCGCGCCGGTCTGGCGGCGCCGCTTCGTGAGGCGGCGCGTCATTATGCTCCTTCTTATCCCGGATTGCGGGCGCAGCGACAGGAGCGAGAACAAGACGGCGGGCGCGATCAGTATCCATGCCCGGACAAAAAATCCGATATCCATAGCCTTGTTCCTTTTCATGGCTGACGTGACCGGTCAAAGAACCCGGGCGGGCGTGGACAGGCTCCACACGGCCGGTGACGTTCCGCGCGCTGCAGGTGACGCCAGACCGTGTTTTCGGGACATGATTCGGCCTCGATGTGACGTCCCGCCGCAAATCCGGGCCGCAGTAGGCTCCCGAAGGGCGCCTAGACCTGGTGGCGGGTCAGATTGGCGATGACGCCCGGGTATTGAAACGTGGCCATCCGGTCGAGCAGCGAATCAGGATCGTCGTGCTCGATGAGCATGGCGCGGTGGCGCGGCTCGACGAATCGCTCAGCTTCCATGTGATCGAGGAAGGCCAGCAGCTGGTCGAAATAGCCGTGAGCGTTCAGCACGCCCACCGGCTTGGCGTGACGGCCGAGCTGGGACCAGGTCCAGACCTCGAACAATTCCTCCAGCGTGCCGAGCCCGCCGGGCAGGGCGATGAAGGCATCTGATTCGTCGGCCATCACCTGTTTGCGCTGGTGCATGGAGGTGACCACGCGCATGTCGCTGACGCGGCCATGGGCGATTTCCTTGTGGAACAGGAAGTCGGGGATCACGCCGGTGACCATGCCGCCGGCATCGAGGCACGAATCAGCCAGCTGGCCCATCAGCCCGACCTGGCCGCCGCCATACACGAGGCGCACGCCGCGCCGGGCCAGCGCTGCGCCCATGGCGCGGGCCGCCTGACCATAGGCCTCATGGGCGCCGGGGCTCGAGCCGCAATAGATGCAGACAGATGAGATCATGGCGCCTCTTAGCCGCCCCCGCGCGCGCCGCCAAGCGCCCGCGCGCCTTTCCACAGGAATCGGCGCCTTAAGGCCATACTCAGCTTCCTTAATGAGTCGGGCGCCGGGCGCGGGTCTGGTAAGGGTTTGTTTACCAAAAAGTACGCGTTCGGACGGTTTGGAGCGTTGACGCCTGTGGGAAGGCTCAGCACTATATGTTGCGGTTTCATCGGGAAGCCGCACACAATGTATTGAAATTTTCAAGCAGCGCGCGGGCAGATGCGTCCGCCGTACGGGTCCTTGCGCCGCTGCCGCCCATGAAGGAGCGTTCGACCATGACGCCGTTTGACCATGTCTCCGCCACCGCCGCCGCCCAGCGCGCGCCGAGCCAGAACGGCAAGCCCAAGGCGGTCAAGCTGCGCCTGGTTGATTCGGTGCGCACCGACCCGTCGCGCGATGCGCTGCTGACCGATTTCGGCAAGAAGACGCTGGTCGACCGCTATCTGCTGCCCGGCGAATCCTATCAGGACATGTTCGCCCGCGTGGCGCGCGCCTATGCCGACGATGTCGCGCATGCGCAGCGCCTGTATGACTATATGTCGAAGCTCTGGTTCATGCCCGCCACCCCGGTCCTGTCCAATGGCGGGGCTGATCGCGGCCTGCCGATCTCATGCTTCCTCAATTCGGTGGATGATTCGCTGGGCGATATCGTCAATACCTGGACCGAAAACGTCTGGCTCGCCTCCAATGGCGGCGGCATCGGCACCTATTGGGGCGGCGTGCGCTCCATTGGCGAGAAGGTGGGCCAGAACGGCCAGACCAGCGGCATCATCCCGTTCATCCGGGTGATGGATTCGCTCACCCTCGCCATCAGCCAGGGCTCGCTGCGCCGCGGCTCGGCGGCGGTGTATCTCGACGTGCACCACCCGGAGATCGAGGAGTTCCTTGAAATCCGCAAGCCCAGCGGCGATTTCAACCGCAAGAGCCTCAACCTGCATCACGGGCTGAATATCTCCGACGCCTTCATGGAGGCGGTGCGCGATGACGCCGATTTCGAGCTGCGCTCGCCCAAGTCGGGCGAGGTGGTCAAGTCGGTGAACGCGCGCAAGCTGTGGCAGAAAATCCTGGAGCTGCGCCTGCAGACCGGCGAGCCCTACATCATCTTCTCCGACACGGTGAACAACGCCCTGCCCGCCCACCAGCGCAAGCTGGGCCTGAAGGTGCGCCAGTCCAATCTGTGCTCGGAAATCATGCTGGCCACGGGTCTCGACCATCTGGGCCGCGACCGCACGGCGGTGTGCTGCCTGTCCTCGGTCAACGCCGAGACCTATCTGGAATGGAAGGACGATCCGGACTTCTTCGACGATGTCTTCCGCTTCCTCGACAACGTGCTGCAGGACTTCATCGACCGGGCGCCGGACGAGATGGAGCGCGCGCGCTACTCGGCGTGGCGCGAGCGGTCGGTGGGCCTGGGCCTCATGGGCTTCCATTCCTTCCTGCAGAAGCTCGGCGTGGCGTTCGAATCCTCCACCGCCCGCTCCTGGAACATGAAATTGTTCAAGCATATCCGCCAGCAGGCGGACAAAGCCTCGGTGAAGCTCGCCGAAGAGCGCGGCGCCTGCCCGGATGCGGCCGAGCAGGGGGTGAAGGCGCGCTTCTCCCACAAGCTGGCGATCGCGCCGACCGCGTCGATCTCGATCATTTGCGGCGGCACCAGCGCGGGCATCGAGCCGATTCCGGCCAATGTCTATACCCACAAGACGCTGTCAGGCTCCTTCACGGTCAAGAACCCGTTCCTGGAACAGCTGCTCGAAGCCAAGGGCGCCAACACGCCCGGCGTCTGGGCGAGCATTCTCGAGCATGAGGGTTCGGTGCAGCATCTTGACTGCCTCGACGCGGACGAGAAGGCGATCTTCAAGACCGCCTTCGAGATCGACCAGCGCTGGGTGATCGAACACGCCGCCGACCGTACGCCCTTTATCTGCCAGTCCCAGTCGCTGAATATTTTCCTGCCCGGCGATGTCAACAAATGGGATCTGCACATGCTGCACTGGACGGCGTGGGAGAAGGGCGTGAAATCGCTGTATTATTGCCGCTCCAAATCGGTGCAGCGCGCCGGTTATGCCGGGTCGGGCGAGAAATCGGAGATCGAGCGCGGCATGGAGCAGGCAGCGCCGACCGATTACGAGGAATGCCTCGGCTGCCAGTGACGCGCCGCGCCGAGCCCTCACGCCTTCAGCGCCCCGGTCCCCAAGGCCGGGGCGCTGGTGTTTCCGGCGCCGGTTTCCTACGGCCGCGATCGCGCCGGACGACCCGGCGCTGTGGAACCTAACACCCTGTTGCGAGTTCAGGTTTTGGTAACCAAAAACATCGCCACATCAGATGCATTCCCCTGCGGTTCGTGGTATTGAGGCGTCGACACGGGGGTCCGGTCCGGAAGGATAAGGTCATCATGACCCGTCTATGCGCCATCGCATCGCGCCTGACGGCTGCGGCGTTCGCTGCCGCCCTCGGCGCTGTGAGCGCCCATGCCTCTCCGGGCGATCTGCGCCCGTCGGTCATCGCGCCCCTTCTGCAAGAATTGCGCGCCGCCCCGCAGCCCGAATCACCGCGCCTGCGGGAGCTCGATGCGGTCAGCGCCGGTTCAGGCCTGAGATTCGATGCGCGTGACGAAGGCTTCTCCCCGGCGCGAGAGGCCGTGAGGCCGGGCGCATCGCGTCTGGCGTCCGGCCTTCTGGCTGCACGCGCGCCGGTCATCGCACGCGACATGCTGGCGGGATTCGAGGCGTCGGAAACCCTGCTGGCGGCGACGCCGGCCGGCGGGCGGTTCATCCTGACCCTGTTCAATGGTGAAGAGCCCAGCGCCATGACGCTGGCGTTTGGCGAGGATTACGCCGAAGCGGCCGGCTTTGCGCTGGCCGGCGACCGTGACCGGCCACGCCGGATGGCGCTGAGCTATGAAGGCGCGTTTGATGCGCCGGGCGAGGCCGGTCTTGATCTGGGCGTCTCGCCGCGCGCCGGCGTGTCCGTCGGCGATTATGGCCCCGCCGCGCAGGCGGGCGCCACAGTGCGGCTGGGCCGCTTTATCGGCGATGACGCCGGCTGGTCGCGCCCGGCCTGGTGGCTGTTCGCCGGCGCCGACCGCCAGGCGCTGCTGTATGATCCGGGCGCCGGCTTGCGGTCGCTGGGCGCGATGACGGTCGCGCCCTACGCCATGGTGGGCGACGCCCAGGCGGGCGTCGCCATGCGCCTTGGCGGCGCGGACCTTTCGGTGGCCTATGTGCGGCGCGAAACGACCTATTCGCTGCCCGCCCAGTCCTGGGACACCAATGAAGGCTTCGCCGCCTTCTCGCTGACCCTGCGCCGCTAGGCCGGTTTCACCGCCGCCATCAGATAGTTCACACCCGCATCGCCGGAAATGAAAAACCTGTCTTTCAGCGGGTTATAGCTGACGCCCACCGGCGCGCGCACCTCCAGCCCTTCCGCCTCCAGCGCCGCGCGCGCTTCCTCCGGGCGCACCAGCTTGTCAAAGCGGTGCGTGCCGCGCGGCAGCCAGCCCAGCACATATTCGGCGCCGAAGATCGCCGTGGCGAAGGCGCGCGCGGTGCGGTTGATCGTGCCCACAATCATCACCCCGCCCGGCTTCACAAGGCGTGCACAATCGCGCAGGAAGGCGTCCGGGTCAGCGACATGCTCGACGACCTCCAGATTGAGCACCACATCGAACTGGCCCGGCCCGCCCTGCTCGAGCAATTGCTCGGCGACGCCCCAGCGGTAATCAATGACGAGCCCCGCCTCCCCGGCATGGACCAGGGCCGTCTTGATATTGGCCTCGGCCGCATCCACGCCGGTGACCCGTGCGCCGAGGCGCGCCATGGGTTCGCTCACCAGCCCGCCGCCGCAGCCGATATCGAGCAGGGTCAGCCCCTCGAGCGGCGCCGCGCCGCTCAGCCCGTAATGGGCGCACAGCGTATCGCGAATCCAGGTCAGGCGCGCCGGGTTGAACTTGTGCAGCGGGGCGAATTTGGATGCCGGGTCCCACCATTCGCCGGCGATGCGGGAGAATTTCTCCACCTCGTCGGGATCGATGGACGGGGATACAAGACGGTCTGGGGCGGCGGCCTGGGCCATGGGTGACTCCGGTGCGGCGTTGGCGCGCGGGGGGCGCTTACGTATAGGTGTCGCAATATGGGCGCTGGTGCGCCCGGAATCGAGCCGGGTGCGCGGTTACGTCCCGGTCCTATGCTGGCGGGAGCAGGCATGACGCGTCTGGTTGTGAAATTCGGCGGCACCTCCATGGGCGGACCGGAACGCATTGCGCACTCGGCATCCATCGTCGCCCACGAACAGGCGGCCGGGCGCGAGGTGGCGGTGGTGGTGTCGGCCATGGCGGGCGAGACCGACCGGCTTCTGGCGCTCGCCGAGGCGCTGGGCGGGGGGCTGGGCGAGATCGAGACCGACACCCTGCTGGGCGCGGGCGAGCAGGCGAGCGCAGCCCTGATGGCGCTGGCGCTCAAGGCGCGCGGGCTGAAGGCCGAGGCGGTCACCGGCTGGAGCCTGCCGATCCTGGTCGATGGTCCGCCGGGCGCGGCGCGAATCATCGCCATTGCGGGCGAGGCGCTGGATGCAATGATGCGCGAGGGAATCATTCCGGTGGTCGCCGGCTATCAGGGCGTGGACGCCAGCGGGCGTCTCGCCACGCTGGGCCGTGGCGGCACGGACCTGACGGCGGTGGCGGTCGCGGCGGCGGTGGGGGCCGAGTGCGACATCTACACCGATGTGGACGGGGTGTTCACCACCGATCCGCGCATCGCGCCGGATGCGGCGCGGGTGGAGCGCATCAGTCATGACGCCATGCTGGAGCTGGCGGCCATGGGGGCGAAAGTGCTGCAGACCCGCTCGGTGGAGTACGCCAAGGCCAAGGCGGTGACGCTGCGGGTCAAGTCAAGCTTCCTCATGCCCGGCGCCAGCGCCGGCACCGAAGTGGTGGACGAGGCGCGCCTGGCGGAACGCCGGGTGGTGTCGGGCGTCGCCTATGTGCGCGATCAGGCGCGCCTGTCGTTGCACGGCGCGCCGGGTCCCGAAGCGGCCGAAGCCCTGTTCGCGGCGTTCGCGCAGGCCGATGTCGCGGTGGACATGATCGTGCAGGCCCGCGCGCGGGCGGGCGGGGCGGTGGTGGAATGCTCGGTCAGCGGACGCGATCTGCCGCGCGCGCTGGCGCTGGCGCAAGGGCTGTCGGCGCGCTTTGACGGGCTCGAGATCCGCTCCGAGACGGGTCTGGCCAAGGTGTCGGTGGTGGGCACCGGTCTGCGCGGCCGGGCGGACGTGGCGCGCACGCTCTATGGCGTGCTGGCGCGCGAGGGCGTGAGCGTGCGCATGGCGGCCACCAGCGAGATCAAGATATCCGCGCTGGTGGACGGTGATCTCATCGAGCGGGCGGTTCGGGCGCTGCACGGCGCCTACGGTCTGGGGGCCATGTGATGCGCTGCGGCGCCGCGGCGGGTTCGCAAGCGTACGCGCCAGCGCTAAGTGTGGAGCCATGAGCGAAGAGACGCCCGCCGAAACCTTCCGCCGCGCCCTCGGGGCCGCCACGCGCGCCCTGTCCGGCGCGTGCGAGCTGGAGGTGAAGTTCGGTGGCGACAAGGATGCCCTGTCCAAGGGCCGCGTCCTCCTGCCCAACCCGCCCGAGGGTCTGTCGCCGGCCGAGGCGGCGCTGCTGCGCGGCAAGGCCGATGCGATGGCGCTGAGGCTGGCGCTGCACGATAGCGCGCGCCACCAGCAATCGGCGCCGCCGGGCGCGCGCGCGCGCCGCATTCATGATGCGGCCGAACAGGCCCGGGTGGAGGCGCTGGGCGCGCGCGAGATGCGCGGCGTGGCAGGCAATCTCGATGCCGCCCTGATCGAACGCTGCAAGCGCGAGGGCTGGAACCAGACCGAAGACCGCCAGACCGCGCCGCTGGCGGACGCGGTCTCCATGCTGGTGCGCGAGCGCATCACCGGGCGCCCGGCGCCGGCGGACGCGCGCGGGCTGATGCAGGTCTGGCGCGAGGATGTGGAGGCTGCCGCCGGCCCGGCGCTGGACGCGCTGGCGCAGACGGCTGGCGACCAGGTGCGCTTTGCCGCAGCGCTGCGCCAGGTTCTGCGCGATCTCGACCTCTCTGACGAGCTCGGCGAGGAGGCCGACGAGGACGAGGACAGCGAGACCGAGGACGATTCCGGGATCGAGCAGGATCCCCAGTCCGGCGAGGACGAGGGCGACAGCGAGCCCGAGGGCGCCGAGGAGGACAAGCCTGAGGATGCGCGCGGCACAGCGTCGGACAGCCAGGACGTCGACTACGCCCAGGAGAGCCAGACCCGCATCGAGGCCGATGACGAGCCCGGTGACGCCCGCCAGGCCTCGCGGCCCAACTGGACCCCGTCGCCGGGCGAGGACCCCAACGCCTACAAGGTGTTCACCCGCGCGTTCGACGAGGTGATCCAGGCCTCCGACTTATGCGACGGCGAGGAGCTCACCCGGCTGCGCCGCAATCTCGACCAGCATCTCAAGGGGCTGGAGGCGGCGGTGGGGCGCCTCGCCAACCGGCTGCAGCGCAAGCTGATGGCGCGCCAGCAGCGCTCCTGGGCGTTCGATCAGGAGGAGGGCGTGCTCGATCCGGCGCGCCTGCCGCGCATCATCATGGACCCGATGCAGCCGCTCTCCTTCAAGCAGGAACAGGAGATGGCCTTCCGCGACACGGTCGTCACCCTGCTCCTGGACAATTCAGGCTCGATGCGCGGGCGCCCGATCCTGGTGGCGGCGGCCTGCGCCGACATTCTGGCGCGCACGCTGGAGCGCTGCGGGGTCAAGACCGAGATCCTCGGCTTCACCACCCGCGCCTGGAAGGGGGGGCGGGCCAAGGAGGAATGGCTGTCCCAGGGCAAGCCGCCGCATCCGGGCCGTCTCAATGATCTGCGCCACATCATCTACAAGAGCGCCGATGCGCCCTGGCGCCGGGCGCGGCCCAATCTGGGCCTGATGCTGCGCGACGGCCTCCTGAAGGAGAATATCGACGGTGAGGCGCTGCTGTGGGCGCACGGGCGCCTGCTGGCGCGGCCCGAGCAAAGGCGCATCCTTATGGTGATTTCTGACGGCGCGCCGGTGGATGACGGCACCCAGTCGGCCAATTCCCCGTCCTATCTGGAAAAGCACCTGCGCGAGGTGATCGCGATGATCGAAACCCGGTCGGACGTGGAGCTGCTGGCGATCGGGATCGGGCATGACGTGACGCGCTATTACCGCAAGGCGGTGACCGTGGTGGATGTCGACCAGCTGGCCGGCGCCATCACCCACCAGCTGGCGGGCCTGTTCGAGCGTGATGTGCGCGCCGGACCGGCCGGCTCGAAGCAGGCACGAGCAGGCCGACGGCGTTAGCCCTCACAGCGTCTTCAGAAACCCTTCCAGCTGCGCCATGTCGGGCGGGAGCGGGGTTTCGAAGCGGTGGGGCTGGCCGGTGACCGGATGCTCGAAGCCCAGCACGGCGGCGTGCAGGGCCTGGCGGGCGAAGCCGCGGAACACCTTGCCGTCATCGAGCCTGGCCAGCACGCCGCCACGCGCCTTGCCGTAGAGCGGATCGCCCAGGAGCGGGCAGGCGATATGGGCCATGTGCACCCGGATCTGGTGGGTGCGCCCGGTCTCCAGCCGGCATTCGACGCGCGCGGCGACCGGCGTGCCCACCGAGGCGCCGGGGATCTGGCCGTAGACGGTCAGCGTCTCGTAATTGGTGATCGCGTGCTTGCCGGCCTTGCTGTGTTCGGGCAGCACCGCGATCTTCTTGCGGTCATGGTCGGAGCGGCCGAGCCGGGTCTCGATCCGCCCGGCGCGGGGCTTGGGCGCGCCGCGTGTGAAGGCGATATAGGCGCGCTCCACGTCGTGGGCCGCGAACTGTTCTGACAAGCCCTGATGGGCTTCGTCGCTCTTGGCCGCGACCATGACGCCGGACGTGTCCTTGTCCAGGCGGTGGACGATGCCCGGGCGCATCACCCCGCCAATGCCTGACAGCGAGCCCGCGCAATGGTGCAACAGGGCGTGGACCAGCGTCCCGCTCCAGGCGCCGGCGGCGGGGTGGACCGTCATGCCGGCCGCCTTGTTGATGACGATGAGGTGGGCGTCCTCATAGAGAATGTCGAGCCTGATCGCCTCGGGCTCCGGTTCGGCGCGCGCAGGTTCGGGCACGCTCAGCCGGTAGACGCCCTCGCGCACCTTGGCGGAAGCCTCCGTCAGCGCGCTTCCATCCACCAGCAGAGCCCCCGCCTCGATCAGCGCCTTGCAGCGCGAGCGTGACAGGTCCGGGCACTGGTCGGCCAGCCAGCGGTCAAGGCGTTCGCCCAGAGCCTCGGGCTCAGGCGTCAGGGTGCGGATGTCGGGGCTCGCGTCGCTCATGACCGGCCTTGTAGCCGGGCCGGGGCGTGGCGAACAGGCCACACGCCACACTTTGCTGCACCGCGTCAAATACCTGTCATCGCTTTGTCGGGCGTTTGTCATGCGCTGCGCCTAGTGAGGCCGCCAACGCGCCCGGCCATATCGCCGGGCGCTGCCGCCATTCCAAGGGGACTGTCCATGACCATGAAATCCCGCCTGACCGCCTGCGCCGCCCTCGCCGCCCTGCTGTATGGCGCGCCTGCGCTGGCCCAGAGCGAAGCCGAGCCCGCGCAGGGCGCGCAAGCCCGCGCCGAAACCCGTGACGTGATCGTCGTCACCACCCAGTTCCGCGCCCAGTCGCTGGCCGACGTGCCGGTGAATGTCACCGCGCTTGACTCCGAGCTCATCGACCGGCTCGACATCCGCACGCTGGAAGACCTTGGCCTGTTCACCCCGGGCCTGGTGGTCCAGGAGCAGAGCCCGAACAATCCTGGCTACTCGCTGCGCGGCATCACCACCGACAGCGGCGCGGCCAACGCCGAAGCGCGCGTGGCGATGTTCCAGGACGGGCTGTCCATCACCCGCTCGCGCGGCTCCTACGTCGAGCTGTTCGACATCGAGCGCCTGGAAGTGGCCAAGGGCCCGCAGCCGACCCTGTTCGGGCGCGGCGCGCTGATCGGCGGCATCAACATCATCCAGAACAAGGCGGCGCAGGAGAACACGGCGAGCCTGTTCGCCGGCTATGGCAATTTCGATCACCGCGAAATGGGCGGCCATGTGAACCGCGATCTCGGCGCCGGCTACGCCTTCCGCCTGGCGGGCGTGCTGCGTTCGCGCGACGGCTATATCGAGAACCGCGGCAGCGGCGATGATCTGCAGGGCCGTCACACGACCGGCCTGCGCGCCGTGTTCAGCGGCGAGCCCACCGACTCGTTCCGCTTCCACGTGATCGCCAACTGGCAGGAAGACAATGGGCCGGGCACCTCGTTCAAATCCGGCGTGCTGGCTGCGCCGGGCCTCGACACCTCGCCCTACACCGCCGCCGATCTGCGCCTGATCCCCGGCTTTGAAGGCAATCAGCCGCTGGGCCTGGATCGCACCGTGCGCGGCGTCACCGTCCTGACCGAATGGGATATCAACGACGCGTTCAGCCTGTCCACCATCACCGGCTACCGTGATTACGAGTCGGTGGAGATTTTCGATCCGATCGGCGCCGGGCTCAATTTCCTGAACTTCGCCGAGGACGCCACGGGCCGTCAGACCAGCCATGAAATGCGCCTGACTTTCGATAATGGCGGCGCCCTCACCGCGTTCGGCGGCGTCACCTATTTCTACGAAGCCAACACCCAGCGCATACCGGGCATCTATGACGAGGGCGTCGCGCAGGCCTTCTTCGTCTCCACCGGCGCCTTTGGCAATCCGGCGACGGTGGCGGCGGGGCTGGGCGTGCCGGTGTCGGCCATCACCGATCTGCGCAATCCCTTCCCCTTCTCCATCGCGGCGCTGTCGAGCGGCATGGGCTTCGTCCCGCTGCGCCCGAACTACACCGAAGAGTCCGCCAATGCCGGCGTCACCGAGGCGATGGACGTGTTCGCCGACGCCTCCTACGCGCTCACCGACCGGCTGACGCTGACGGCGGGCCTTCGCTACACCGACGAGGACAAGATCGCCTCGGGTTATGGCGGGACCAGCATGGGCCCGAACCGTGTGACCTTTGGCCGGACGCTGATCCTGCCCGCCACGCCGAACGGCGCCACGGTGCGCCAGACCGCGAGCTTCGACGCCTGGACCTGGCGTGTGGTGGCGGCCTACGAGCTCAATGACCGGATCAATACCTGGGCGAGCTTCGCGCGCGGCCGTCGCCCGGATGTCATCGCGCTCGACACCGGATCGCCGACCTTCTTCTCGATCGCGCCGGCGGAAATCGTCGATTCGATTGAAGCGGGCGCCTTCGTCAGCCTGGATCGCGGCACGCTGTCAGGCTCGATCTTCCGCTCGCAGTACGAGGATTTCCAGTCCTCGATCTTCGACCCCACCTCGGGCACGTTCGCGCCGACCAATGCGGGCAACGCCACCCAGTACGGTCTGGAGCTGCAGGGTGATTTCAGCCTGAATGACCGCGCCGACGTGTTCTTCACCTATGCCTATAACCTGGCCACGTTCGACGATACGGCGAACGGCCAGCCCCAGGCGCTTGCCGGCAACCGTTTCCGCTACTCGCCCGAGCACGCGATCGCCCTGGGCGCGCGCGTGGTGGTGGCGGGCGGATCGTGGGGCGAAGTGAGCGTCCTGCCGAGCTATACATGGCAGTCGCACTTCTTCACCGACAACGATAATGACGAGTTCGTGGGCGTGCGTCAGGACGCATACGGCCTCCTGCGCGCCCGCCTGCGCTACGAAACCGCCGATCGCAGCCGGTTCGCCGAAGTGTTCGGGTCCAACCTGTTGGACGAGGAATACCTGATCGATTCGGGCAATACCGGCGGCGCCTTCGGCCTGCCGACCTTCATCGCCGGCGCGCCGCGCACCTTCGGCGTGCGGATCGGGGCGTCCTTCTAGCGCAGGATCCAGCGGGGGAATGGCGGCCGGCGCGGGAGGGGGCCCGCCGCCGGCCGTTTCCGTGCTGCGCCGGCGCAAGGACTTGCTTTTGCGCACGTTGCTGCAAGTCTGGCGGCGCGATTCTTGAGGGAGGGGCGCGGACATGGCCGACACCACATTCAGGCTGACGCGCCGGGGCGCGCTTCTGGGCGCCGCCGGCATGGGCGTGGCGGTCAGCGCCTGCGCCGAGGATCTGCCGCAGCTCGACCCGCTGCCGCGCCGCGAGGGCGCGTTCAAGCACGGCGTGGCGTCGGGCGATCCGCGGGCGCAGAGCGTCGTGCTGTGGACCGCCATCACGCCGGCTGACGGCGCGCCGCCGGGTCCGGTCGTGGCGGAGATGGCGCTGGACGAGGGCTTCACGCAGATCGTCTGGAGCGGCGAGGCGTCGCCGCGCGACGGCGCGCTGAGCGCCCATGGCGCAACGCCCGTCAAGATCATCGCCGAAGGGCTGGCGCCGGGCGTCTGGCATCATTACCGCTTCCGCTACGGGACGCAGACCTCGCCCACGGGCCGCACGCGCACCCTGCCTGTGGGCCAGGTGGAGACGTTCAGGATCGCCGCCTTCTCCTGCTCCAACTATCCGCGCGGCTTCTTCAACGCCTATCGCCATGCCGCCGAGACGGCGCAGGCGGATCTGATGATCCATCTGGGTGATTATCTCTACGAATACGGCATGGGCGGATATGGCACGGACAATGCCGAGCGCCTGTCGCGCATGATCGATCCGGTCACCGAAACCCTGTCGGCGGGCGACTATGCCACGCGCCATTCGCTCTACTGCCTCGACCCGGACCTGCAGGCGGCCAAGGCCGCTTCGGCCTGGCTGCCGATCTGGG
Organism: Alphaproteobacteria bacterium; assembly: GCA_016124675.1. GTDB lineage: Bacteria > Pseudomonadota > Alphaproteobacteria > Caulobacterales > Maricaulaceae > Oceanicaulis. The sequence goes on along the minus strand of WGNG01000009.1, from coordinate 318,076 downwards.
ACGATCACGAATCGGCGAATGACGCCTGGGCGGACGGGGCGGAGAATCACGATCCCGCCACCGAGGGCGACTGGACCGAGCGCCGCAATGCGGCGATGCGCGCCTATCATGACTGGCTGCCGGTGCGCGAGGGCGAGACCCTGATCAACCGCTATGGCGCGGTCGAGATCGGCGATCTGGCGACCCTGATGTTCCTTGAGACGCGCCTGACGGCGCGGTCGGCCAGGATCGATTTTTCCAGCTTCCCGATCCCGGTCAGCGCCGATCCCGATGATCCTGCCAACCAGGCTGCCGTGCGCCACTGGCGCGAGACGGTGATCGGCGACCCGCAGCGCCGGTTGATCGAGGACGTGCAGGGCGAGTTCATCACGCAAACCCTGTCTACCTCGGTGGCCGAGGGCAAGCCCTGGCGGGTCATCGCCAATCAGGTGCTGATGGGCCGGCTGGAAGCGCCCGATTTCATGACTGAAACACCGTTCTGGCTGCGTCTGGGCATGCGCCTGACCTCGCAATTCCAGTGGGCGTTCGCCCAGCGCACCGCCCACGGCGTGCCGATGAATCTCGACAGCTGGGATGGCTTTCCGGTGGACCGCGAGCGCTTCTACGACCGGCTGCGCGCCGCGGGCGCCGATGTGATCGTGCTCACCGGCGACACCCATAATATGTGGACGAATGATCTTCTGGACGCTTCGGGCGAGCGGCGCGGGACCGAGTTCGGCGTCACCTCGGTGACCAGCCCCTCGCCCTATGAGACCGTCAATGCGCCGGACGTGGATTTCGGGCGGATGATGGAAGAGCGCAATGTGCAGATCTTGCACAATAATGTGCGCGACAGGGGCTATCTGCGCCTGACGCTGAGCCGCGCAGAGGCCGTCGCAGAGCATGTGCGGGTGTCGACCATCCTCAGCCGGGAGTTCACCGGCGAGGTGGAGAGCGCCTGGCGGGTCCGCCCGGCCCTCGGTGGCGCGGTGGAGCCGGTTGAGCGGGTGTCCTAGCGCGCCCCGCCTGTCCGATAATTAACGACGCAAGCGCTGGACAGACACGCGCACAGCGTTCACGGTGCCGTGCAACAATCGCTGGGAGCGGGTAGCATGTCTGAACACGCCAATGAAAACATCGCCGCCAGGATCTGGCGCTGGATCGGCCTGGTCCAGCACGGGATTTTGCGGGTCTTTGGTCTCATCCTCATCCTGATCGTCGTCATTTCCCTCATCGGCGGCCTGTTCGGCGGGGATGACGAGTTCGAGATGGCTGAAGGCGGTCTTCTGAACTTCTCGCCCACCGGCGTGATTGTGGAAGAGACCAGCCAGGTGTCGCCCGGCGACGCCTTCACCTCGGCGCTTCTGGGCGGCGGGACGCCGGACCAGATCCTTTTGCGCGACGTGGTCGAGGGCCTGCGCTTGGCCGCGCAAGACGATGAGGTCACGGCGCTGCTGGTGAATTTCGATGGCCTTGTGGGCGCCACGCCGGCGGCCATGCACGCCATCGCGGCGGAGATGACCGCTTTTCGCGAAGCGGGCAAGGAGATCATCGCCTACGGTGAATACTATTCCATGGGCGGCTACATGCTCGCCTCGCACGCCAGCGAAGTGCACATGCACGAGATGGGCGGCGCCATGGTCAATGGCTATGCGATCTACCGCACCTTCTTCCGCTCGCTGCTGGAGCGCCTCAACGTGACCGTCAACGTCTACCGCGTGGGCACGTTCAAATCGGCGCTGGAGCCCTTCCTGGGCGACAGCATGTCGCCCGAGGCCGCCGAGGCCACGCGCTATGTGTTCGGCGATATCTGGGCCGCGTATCAGGCCCGTGTTGAAGCCGCGCGCAGCCTGGAAGCGGGCGCGCTGCAAACCTATGCCGACACCTTCCCCGAGCTCCTGGCGCGCGTTGATGGCGACGTCGCCCGCGTCGCGCAGGAGGCCGGCCTGGTCGACTCACTCACGGGGCGCGGCGCCTGGCGCACCATGATGGAAGAGCGCTTCGGCCGCGACGAGGACGAGAACCGCATCCGCGCGAGCAATTTCCTTGACTATGTCGAGGCGCGCCGGCCCGAGCCGTCGGGCAGCGGCGATGTCATCGCCGTGATCAACGCGGTGGGCACGATCCTCGAAGGTGACGGCGATGGCGGCGTGATCGGCGGCGACCGGCATGCCAATCTCATCCGTCAGGCGCGTCTCGATGATGATGTGAAGGCCATCGTTTTGCGCATCGACTCCGGCGGCGGCTCGGCCTTCGCCTCGGAACTGATCCGCGAGGAGCTGGTGCTGGCCCGCGAGCAGGGCAAGATCATCATCGCCTCCATGGGCGGCGTGGCGGCCTCGGGCGGCTACTGGATCGCGGCGCCCGCGCACGAGATCTGGGCCGAACCCACCACCATCACCGGCTCGATCGGCATTTTCGGCTTCATCCCGACTTTTGAGAACACGCTGGCCGAAATCGGCGTGTATGAAGACGGCGTGGCGCTGACCGAAACCGCCCGCGCTCCCTCGGCGACGGGCGGGGTCACCGGCGCCTGGGCCGACATCCTGCAACAGAATATCGAAGCGGGTTATGAGCAATTCCTCGGCGTTGTCGGGGAAGCGCGCAACATGACCCGCGACGAGGTCGACGCGGTCGCCCAGGGCCGTATCTGGACGGGCGCCCAGGCCCATGAGCGCGGCCTGGTCGATCATCTGGGCGGGTATGACGAGGCCATTGCGGCGGCCGCCGCCCGCGCCGGGCTGGAAGAGGGCGAGTACCGCGTCAAGGAATTCGTCGAGGAGGCCGATCCCTTCAAAGCCTTCCTGGACATGATCGGCCTGTCCTTCGTAGGCGCGGTGTTTGACGGTTCCGGCGTCCTGCCGGGCGGGCTGTTCGGTCAGGCGGCTTCGCAGGCCGGCGCCGAGCTGGAGCGCATCAACATGATGACGGACCGGCGCGGCGTCTACGCCACCTGCCTGGAGTGCGAGACCTTCCGCCGCGTGCAATAGGCGGGGGTTGTCAACGACACGGGAGAGCCCGGACGCGCGAGCGTCCGGGCTTTTTCATGCCTCGCTCACCACACCAGAGCCGGCGCCACATAGCGCGCCGATAGTCCGTCTTCGGCCAGCAGGTCCGCCGCCGCGCGCACGTCGAACGCGTCAGCCATGCGCCCGCCGGTGATCCCGCCGGTGATGAACAGCGCCTCGATCCCCTCGCCCTGGGCGCCGGCAATGTCGGTCTTCGGGCCGTCGCCGATCACCAGCATGCGGCGGCGGTCCGCCTCCACGCCCAGCGCTTCGAGCCGGCGGTAGGCGAGCTCATAGATCGGCGGATGCGGCTTGCCGGCCATCACCACGGCGCCGCCCAGCGTCTCGTACAGCGCCGCCAGCGCGCCGGCGCAATAGCGCAGCGCCCCGCCCACCTGCACCACGATGTCGGGATTGGCGCACACCATGGGCAGGCGGCGCAGCGCGCCCTCCGTGAGGAGATCGCGGTACTGCCCGGGCGTCTCGGTCTCATAGTCGATGAGCCCGGTGCAGGAGATGAAGGCGGCGTCCTTCAGGGGCGCGAAGGCAAGGCCGGTCCCTGCATAAAGCCCGTCGTCAAAGTCCGGCCCCAGCTTGTAGGCGGGCCCCGGCGCGCGCCGGCTGAGTTCTTCGAAAATTGCGTCGCCAGACGTCACCGCCCCGTCCCAGCTGCCCTCAGGGGCGCCCAGTCCGGCAAGGTGGTTGAGAAGCCAGGGGCTGCGCTGGGGCGAGTTGGATACCAGGATCACCGTGCCGCCCCCGGCGCGAAAGCGCGCCAGCGCGTCCAGCGCGGCGGGCATCAGCGCGCGCCCGTCGCGGATCACGCCCCAGACATCGCACAGGATGACGTCATAATCGCGCGCCAGCGCCGACAGGCGCGCCGCGCCGCTCATACGCCGTCCGGGCGGTATTCCAGCCCGAGCCAGCTCACCACGCCGAACACGATCACACAGGCGAGGGCGGCGAGCCTGAGCGCACGGTCGGGAAAACCGGGCACCACCGAATAGGGCGCCTGGCCGCCGACCTCGCGCACCAGATATCCCGTCACCATCAGCGCGATCACGCCCGCCACCAGAAGGCCGGCGACGATGACGCGCGCCGGTCCATGGTCGGCCTGGAAGCCGGCGATGGCGCACACGCCCAGCGCCGCATGGACGCAGGTGAGCGTGCGCACAAGGGAAGGGCTGGCGGAGGGGGGGCGTGCTGACATGCGTGCGAATATGGCGCCTGCGTGCGCTGCCGACCAGAAGGCTTATCCAGCCCGGCGCATATCCTGGCCGGCCTGGCTCAGGACGTCGTCGCGCACCGGGCGCGGCGCGCCGAACAGATGGCCCTGGGCGTAGGCGATATCGAGATCGAGCACTTCGACCACGATGGCCTCGGTCTCGATCTTTTCCGCGACCAGGTCCACGCCGTAGCGGGCGAACAGGCCGGCGATATCCTGCGGCGGCAGCGCGCCGGGTTCGCGTCCGGCGACCGGTTCGCCGCCATGCAGCGCGGCCACCAGGCGCTCGCCGGGGATTTTGAGAAAGCGCACGCCCGCGCGCTGCAGCTCGTTGAGGTCGATATTGAGATCGCTGACCTGATCGAGCGAGAAGCGGAAGCCGTAATCGGCCAGCCGCGCCATGTTGCGCGCCGCGATCGCCGAACGGGTCTCGAAGGCGGCGCGCGGCATCTCGAAGATCAGCGCGCCGGCGAGATCGCCATTGCGGCGCAGGAAGTCGAGGAAGCCGGGGAAGAAATCCTCATCCGCCAGCGACCGAATCGAGACATTGCAAAACACGCCCACCCGGCGGTCGGACTTGGTCAGGCGGCGCACGATCTGCACGCAGCGCAGGAGCAGAAGATTGTCGACCTCCGCGATCAGGCCCGCAGCTTCTGCGGCGGCGAGGAAAGCGCCCGGCGCCACCACCTCGCCCGCAGCAGTGCGCAGGCGGGTAAAGCCTTCATAAAAGCAGGTGCGCCGCTGGGGCAGGCCCACAACGGGTTGCATATAGAGGTCGACCCGGTTCGCATCGAGCGCCTCGCGCACCATGGCGGCGATGCTCGCGCTGGTCTCGCCGGGCGCGGGCTCAGGCGCCGGGCGGGACGCTTCAAGCCGGGCGAGGATCTGCGCCACCAGCGTCTCATCCCGCGGCGCTCCGGCCTCGGGCGCAGGGGCCGCAGCGGCCGGCGCGCCGCCCGCCAGGGCGTCGAGGCGCGCCTGGGCCTCGGTGAGCGTCTCGATCATGCTGGCGTTGGCTCTCTGCAGGGATTTCAGCTCGGCCTCGAACCGGGCGCGTTCCTCGGCGCGGGCCGCAGCGGCATGGACCTGACCGGCGATGAGGAACACCACCGCGCCCATCAGCCAGGCCAGCTGCGCGTTCATGAGCTCAAAGCGCTGGAACGCAAGCGCAGCCACCACCGCCACCATGGCGTAGGTCAGCACCACCAGAATATCGCCCAGACGAGCCATCATGTCCGTTGCGTCTCTCCGCCGCCGCGCCGGCTGACCCGCTTGCGAATCAGCAGGCGCGCCCGCACCAGCGTAAGCTGCGTTAAACACTGTTGTCACATCGTTAATCCTGGCGACCGGGACGCGCCCGCTCACCGGGCGTTCACCCTGGCGCAAGGCGGGGCGCGCCAGGTGCGGCGCCGGCGTGGCATGATGGCGACATGAGCCCGGTTTTCGCCATTGGCCTTCAGGCCTTCACACCCGCGGCGGCGCGCCTGAATGCGGCCGCCGACCGCACCGTGCGCGCCGGGGCGGGTCTTTCCGGCGGGACCGCCCGGGAGAATGGCTGGGGGGATGACATCGTGCAGGCGCGCGCCGACATGATGCGCGCCCGCCACCAGGCCGCCGCTGCAGCGTCCATCATCAGGGCGGCGAGCGATGCAGCCGAGGCCAGTCTCGATATCAGGGCCTGAACAAGACCGGAGGTCAGAGCGGACGGATCGCCGCTGTCGCCGAGGCGGTGGCGCACAGCGCGCCGTCAGAGTTCCACAGCCGGCCTTCCAGAAACGCCACGGACGACCCCAGGCGCACGACCTGGCCCAGCGCGCGGGCGCGCGCCGTGGTCAGGGGGCGCAGAAAGCTCGTCTTCATCTCCAGCGTCGGGACTGCGGCCTTGAGGTCGGCGCCCATGAAGGCGGCGGCGCTCATCGCCTCGTCCAGAAAGCCGGTGACGATGCCGCCCTGGACCGATCCGTTGGGGTTGAGAAATTCGGGCCGGGCCGAGAACCAGGCCTCCACCGTGAGGGCGGACGGGTCGAGCCCGATGAGTTCAAACCCGAAATGCTTCGACACGGCCGGGATGTGAGCCGGGTCGGAAAACAGCGCGATGAAGCGCGCAGCCGGATCCGTCGCCGCCGCGGTCATTCCTTCTTCCGGAAGGTGTCGAGGCTGACCACAGTGCCTTCGCCGCCGGGCGCGGCGGCTTCGCTGGCGGCGCGCGCGATCTCGCCGGGGCCGGGGGCCACATAATCGAAATGCAGCCGGAAGTCGACGCTGGGGTCATGGAAGCGGGTCACCGCGCGCCAGGGCACGCGCATGTATTTGGGCACGCCGGAAAACCGCAGCGTCACTTCCCAGCCTTCGTCATCGCTGGACAGGTCCCAGAACTGGTGCTCGAGCACCACGGTCATTTCCTTGGGATAGGCTTTGACCAGGCTTTCATCGATATCGCAGGCCGGGTCATCGGTGCGGAAAGTGATGTAGAAATGATGCGCGCCCGGCAGGCCGCCGGGTCCGGCGGCGCGCTCCAGCGCCTTGCGCACGACCCCGCGCAGGGCGTCCTGCGCCAGCTGGTCGTAATGCATCAGGTCCTTGCTCACGCCCCTGCCGCCCTTCTCCAGCCAAGCTGGCCTTTCCCGCGCCGAGCCTAGCTCAGTCGCGCCGCGCGTCAATTGCGCGCGGGCGCCTCTGCACACCCTGGCGCGCCTTGGTTGCGGCGCCCGGCACGTGCTAATCGAAGCGCCACGCTGGCGAAAGACCCCTGACCATGACGCCCTCCCTTGCATTGGCCAGACCGCCTCACGCCCTGTTCGAGCCGGCGCGCGCGCCCGGCCTGACACGGCCGATCAGCCTGATCGAAACCGCCCGGCTGATGCGCCGCAACCCCATGGCCATCCTGCCCGAAGCGCTGTTCGAGACGACGCGCCTGTCCGGTCCCTATCTGGGGCGAAGGGTGCATGAAGTGTCCGGGGCGGCGGAGATGAAGTCGATTCTGCAGGACAATGTCGCGGCCTGGCGCAAATCGCCGCTCATCCTGCGCATGCTGACGCCGATCCTGGGCGATTCCATTCTCACCGCTCATGGCGAAAGCTGGCGGCGCCAGCGCATGACGCTGCAGCCGGCCTTCCTCAAGCGCCGGATCGACCGCTTCGTGCCCATCATGGCGCAGGCGGGCTGCGATGCGGCGCAGGCGCTGCTGGGCGCGTCCGGGCCGGTGGATGTGCATGGCGTGATGAATGACACGACCTTCTCGGTGATCGAGCAGGCGCTGTTTTCCGATGGCGAGGGGTTTGATCGCAGTGAAGTGCGCGCCGCCATCGAGGTGCTGCTCGAGGAGATCGGGCGCATGCGCTATTCTGATCTGATCCCGTCGCCCGAATGGACGCCGCGCCTGATGGGCCTGGGCGCGCTGAAAGCCCGCGGCGTGTTCCGGGCCGCTGCCGACGCCCAGATCAGGCGCCGCCGCGCCCTCACCGATCCGGGTGAGGATTTGCTGGGGCTTCTGCTGTCGGCCCGTGACGAGGAGACCGGCGCGGCGTTGTCCGACCGCGACATCCGCGACACGCTGATGACCTTCATTGCGGCGGGGCATGAGACCACGGCGATTGCGCTGACCTGGGCGCTGTATCTGATCTCCCATGACGAGGCCTGCCAGGACGCCCTGCGCGCCGAGGCTGATGCGGTGTTCGGCGCCGGCCAGCCGGACGCGCAGGCGGTGCCGAAACTGGTCCTGGCGCGTCAGGTGATCGAGGAGGCGATGCGGCTGTTTCCACCCGCGCCGATCCTCGGCCGGCGGGCCGTGGCCGACACCGAGATTTGCGGTGAACCGGTGCGCAAGGGCGATGTGGCCCTGCTCGCCTTCTACTGCCTGCACCGGCACAGGGCGCTGTGGGAGCATCCCGATCATTTCGATCCCGACCGCTGGAGCCCGCAGCGCCGCCCGCGCGACCGCTACCAGTTCCTCGCCTTCGGCGGCGGCCCGCGCGCCTGTATCGGAGCCCAGTTCGCGCTGCAGGAGGCCGCGATCGTGCTCTCGCTCATCGTCTCGCGCACCCGCGTCGCGCCCGCCCATGGCGAGGTGGAGCCGGTGATGCAGGTCACGCTGCGTCCCAAAGGCGGGATGCGGCTGAAGGTGGAGGCGCGGTGAAGTGGAAGCAAAGTGGGGGGCTTCTGTTGCCAGGCGCCCCCCGAACCCCGCCTGACCTTGCTAGAGATCAGGACTTAGGTGCGAGATGCACGCGCTGCTACGCAGCGAGAGCGACCTCTTCAGCATAGTTGTCATTGGCAACTACTTTGAGTGGGCTGGTAACGAAGCCCATTCGGGCGAAAGCTACGCCTTTAGCCATCCGTCGATGCTAGTCGGCCCCATGCGCCGCGCCAATGAGCGGGAAATTGGTGGAGCCGCCGGGATTCGCACCCGGGTCCGGTCTGGTTATTACACGCGCGTTTATCGCCATAGACCGCCGAGGCGGACGATCCCAATATAAGGGGTAGACGCCCCAGATGAAAGGCGCCCGATGATATACGGTCGAGGTCCTCGCCCGCGCGCCCGTCTCGCCGGGCTGATGGGCCTGTTATGGCTGGCCGCCTGCGCGGGGCAGGGGCGGTCCATCGCGCCGCCGCCGGCCCCTGGTGACTGCGCGCTGATCGCCGTCAGCTCCAATAGCTGGCATGCGGGAGTGTATCTGCCGGCCAGCGCGTTCGCAGAGGGCAGCGCGCTGCGCGAGGCCTTTCCGCAGGCGGGCTGGTTCGCCATCGGCTGGGGCGATCGCCGCGCCTATCGCGAGGCTCTGGGGCCGGTGAACGCCGTGCAGGCGATCGCCTGGCCCACGCCCTCGCTGATCCACGCCGCCGGGCTGACGCGCGATCCGCGCCAGGCCTATCTGCAGGACCATGTGGATGTCGCCCTGTCGCGCCAGGGGCTCGCCCGGCTGGTGGAGGCCATCGAGGCGGAGCTGGCGCGCGGCGATCAGGGCGATGCGATCCTGGTTGCGCCCGGCCTTGATCCCAGGGGCAGCGCGTTCTTTCAGGCCCGCTCCTCCTATCATCTGTTCAACACCTGCAATGTCTGGCTCGCGCGCCATTTGCGCGGCGCCGGGGTGGATGCCGGCTGGCCTGGCGGCCATGTGCTCCCGGCCAGCCTGATGGCGCGGCTGGAGGCGCGGGCGCCGCGCGCCTGCCCGCCGCAGGCGGATGCAGCGCGTTAACCCTTTGGTCGGCGGACTCACGCTGTGACATGACCTTCAGGCGCCGGTCTGGCCGGGGAGAGTGTCCATGGTGTTGGCGGTGATCCCGGCGCGGGGCGGCAGCAAGCGCATACCGCGCAAGAACGCCGCTGATTTCTGCGGCCGGCCGATGATCGCCTGGCCGATCCGGGCGGCGCTGGCCTCGGGCTGCTTTGACCGCATCATCGTCTCCACGGACGATCCCGATCTGGCGGCGCTCGCCCGCGACTGTGGGGCGCAAACGCCCTTCCTGCGCCCTGCTGAACTGTCGGATGACCGCACCGGCGTCATCGATGTGATCCGCCACGCCATTGCAGCCCTGGAAGCGGACGGCGCCTATCATGAGCCCGTATGCTGCCTGTTCGCCACCGCGCCCTTCCTGCAGGCGGGCGATCTGCAGGCGGCGGCGCAGCGGATGGGCGAGCCGGATGTGGATTATGTCTTCTCCGCCGCGCGCTATGCGTTTCCGATCCAGCGCGCCTTCCGCATGGCGGACGGGGGCGGGTGCGAGATGTTTCACCCTGAACTGTTCAACACCCGCAGCCAGGATCTGGAAGAGGCCTATCACGACGCGGCCCAGTTCTATTTCGGCGCCCGCGACGCCTGGCTGCAGCGCCGGCCGGTGTTCACGCCGCGCGCGCGCGCGGTGGTGCTGCCGCCCAGCCGGGTCTGGGATATCGACACGCCGCAGGACTGGGCGCGCGCCGAGCTGATGTTCCGCGCGCTGGGGCTGGACGCGTCATGAGCCGCGCGGCCTTCCGCTGCGATGCCGGCGCAGCGCTGGGCGGCGGGCATCTGATGCGCTGCCTGACGCTGGCGGCGGCTTTGGCAGCGCGCGGCTGGCGGGTGGAGTTTCTGTGCCGGGAGCTGCCGGGGGCAGGGCTGGCGCGGGTGGAGGCGGCGGGCTTTGGATTGCACCGCCTCGGCGATGACGGAGCGGACAGCGTGCGCGCCTGCCTCGGCGACACCCCGCCGGGCTGGCTGATCATTGATCATTACGCGCTGGACGCCGCCTTCGAGCGCGCGGCCTGTCCGTCCGGCTGGCGGGTCATGGTGATCGATGATCTTGCTGACCGTGATCATGACTGCGCGCTCCTGCTGGACCAGACGCCGGGGCGCGTGGCGGCCGATTATGACGGCCGGGTCCCGCAGGCGTGCCGGCGCCTGACCGGGCCGGATTATGCGCTGCTGCGCCCGGATTTCGCCGTGGCGCGCCCGATGGCCCCCGCGGCGGGCGCGCTGCGCCGCGTGCTGGTCAGCCTGGGCGCCGCCGATCCGTCGAACGCCACCGGCGCCGTCCTGGCGGCGCTTTCAGGCCGGCGCGACCTTGACGTCACCGTGGTGCTGGGCGCGGGCGCGCCGCATCTGGTGGCGGTCGCCGGTCAGGTGGAGGCGCGCGGGCCGGCGGGGCGGCTGCTGGTGGAGCATCGCGACATGGCCGGGCTGATGGCGCGCCAGGACATCGCGATCGGCGCGGGCGGCATGACGGCGCTGGAGCGCGCGGCGGTGGGTCTGCCCGCCCTGATCGTGACGCTGGCGGACAATCAGTTGCTGGCCGCCAGCGCCCTGCATGCCGCGGGCGCGGCGCGCCTGATCGGCGATGGGCGCGCGCCGGGCTGGGAGGGCGCGATTCTCCCGGCGCTGGACGCGCTTGGCGCCCCGCAGGCGCGCATCGCCATGGCGCAGGCCGGGCTGGATCTGGTGGATGGACGCGGGGCGAGCCGGGTGGCGGAGGCGCTGGATGCGGCGTGAGCCCGAGATCGCCGTCGCCGGCCTTGGCGCGCTGCACCGGGTGGATGGGGACGATAGCGCGCGCGTACACGCCTGGCGCAACGCCCCCGCCGTGCGCGCCGCCATGTATACGACACATGAGATCAGCGAGGCCGAGCATGAGGCCTGGTGGGCGCGCATGATGGCCGATCCCGCCCGGCTCTACTGCATCGCTCACGCGCCGGACGGTCCGCTGGGCGTGGTGGGGTTTACCGCGCTGCAGGACACGCCCGGCGAGGGCCATTGGGCCTTCTACGCCGCGCCGGACGCGCCGCGCGGCGCGGGACGGCGCATGGAGGCGCTGGCGCTGGAGCTGGCCTTCGGGCCGCTGGGCCTTGAGCGGCTGATCTGTGAGGTGCGTCACGACAACGAACGGGTGATCGCCCTGCACGACAGCTTCGGGTTTGTCCGGGATGCCGACATCGCGCGTCAGGCGCCGGGCGGCGTTGTCATGGCCGTGCGCATGGTCATCACTTGCGGCACATGGCAGGCGCGGCGCGAGGCGGCGCTCGCCGGGATCGCCAGGAGCGGAGGGGCGGCATGAGCGCGGGGTTCACTATTGATGGTCGCGCTATCGGGCCGGGCGCGCCGCCCTTTCTGATCGCCGAGCTGTCTGGCAATCACAAGGGCGAGCTCGCCCGGGCGCTGGCCATGATCGACGCCGCCGCCGAGGCCGGCGCCGATGCGGTGAAGCTGCAGACCTATACCGCCGACACCATCACGCTCAAAAGCGATACGCCGCAATTCACCATCCGGGGCGGGCTGTGGGACGGGCGCACGCTGCATGATCTCTATCAGGAGGCGTCCACCCCCTGGGACTGGCATCCGGCTCTCTTCGAGCACGCCAGACAGCGCGCGATTACGATCTTCTCCTCGCCGTTTGACCCCAGTGCGGTGGGTCTGCTCGAGAACCTCAACGCCCCGGCCTACAAGATCGCCTCGTTCGAGATTGTCGATCTGCCGCTGATCGCCTGCGCCGCCGCGACCGGCAAGCCGCTGATCATCTCCACCGGCATGGCAAGCGAAAGCGAGATTGCAGACGCGGTCGAGGCCGCGCGGTCAGCGGGCGCCGGCGGGATCGTCCTTCTGCGCTGCGTCAGCGGCTATCCGGCGCCAGCCCACGACTACAATCTGGCGGCGCTGGCCGACATGACGGCCCGGTTTGGCGTCCCGGCAGGCCTGTCGGACCACACGCTGGATGATGTCACCGCCATTGCCGCCACGGCGCTGGGCGCGGTGGTGATCGAAAAGCATTTCACGCTGGCGCGCGCCGATGGCGGCCCGGATGCGGCGTTCTCCCTTGAACCTCATGAGTTTGCCCGGCTCGCCAAATCCGTGCGCGACGCCCATGCCGCGCTGGGCCAGCCGGTCTATGGCGCCAAGGCCAGCGAGGCGGGCAATCTGCAGTTCCGCCGCTCGCTCTACTTCACCCGCGACCTGCCGGCGGGGCATTTGGTGGGCGAGGGGGATGTGCGGTCCGTGCGGCCCGGCCATGGCCTGCCCCCGAAACATCTCGATGCGGTGATGGGACGGCGCCTTGTCCGCCCCGTGCGTCATGCCGAGCCGGTGGGGTGGGACGCGCTGGAGAGCGGCGCCGCCAGATAGGCGCGCAGCATACGGCGCAATTCCTGTGTCAATCGCTCGGGCGAGGCCAGCGTTCCGTCATCCTCAACGAACCAGCGGTGAATGACGGCGTCGGCCGTGTCCACCAGCAGCTGGGCGGCGACTCCCGGATGGTCCACATGAGCCGCCAGAGCCTGTTCGAGGAACAGGATCGCGCCGCGCCGCAGCGCCTCGACCCGCGCCCGCGCGGACGCTGAGAGCGGAACCTCGGAGGACAGGACGCGGTGGAGGCGCGGATCGTCCCTGTGCAGGTCGACGAGCCCCTGCACCAGCGCGTCGACCAAAGCCCCGGCGCTGTCTGCATCGGCGATTTCCACGGCGGCGGCGGTGAGCAGCGCCTCGCCCTGCGCGATATGGGCGTTGGCAATTTCGTCGGCCAGCGCCTGCTTGTCGGGGAAGTACTCATAGAGCGAGCCGATGGACACGCCCGCCCGCGCGGCGACGGCGTTGGTGTTGAATCCCGCCCAGCCCTGTTCGGCCAGAATCCGAGCCGCCGCCTCGAGAATGGCGGCGACGGTGGCCTTTGAGCGGCCCTGTTTCGGTGTGCGCACAGGGGCTTGGCGTGGTCTGGCGGCGGGCAAGCGGCAGTCTCCCGATCCGAGTTTCAGAACCTGAGCAAATATTCGATAACTTAGGGGGCGCCAATCTGGAAGTTGACCATGCACGCATACGACACCTCACCATCATGGACGCAGTATCGCGACATCCTGGAAACCCGTTTCGGGATCACGCTGGCGCGCACGCCAGTGGAGACCTGGCGCCAGGTCAGGGGCCATGATGTGCATATCGATGCGTGGGCCCCCGAGGGGCCGGCGTACGGCACGATGATCCTCGTCCATGGCGCGGGTGGAAACGGCCGCGTGCTCGCCCCCCTTGCCGACCTGGCCGCCGGTCTTGGCTGGCGGGTGCTGGCGCCGGACCTGCCCGGCTACGGCCTGACCCGGCCTGCGCCGGGTTATCGGGGTGATTATGACGAGTGGCCGGCCATCGTGGCGCAGCTGGCCGGCGAGACCGAAGGGCCGGTGGTGCTGATGGGCCTGTCGGCGGGCGGGATGACGGCGGTCTTCGCCGCCGAGGCGGCCCGGACGGTGGACGGGGTCATCGTGACCACGCTGCTCGACGCGGGCGACCCGGCCACGTTCGCACGCGCCGCGCGCTGGCGATGGCTCGCCCATCTGTCGCGCGTGGGCTTCGCGCTCATGCCCTGGCTGATCGACCGGCTGTCCATGCCGCTATGGCTGGTCGCGCCGATGCGGGCCATGTCGAGCGATGAGCAGATGAATGACTATTTCGCGCGCGATCCCCTGCTCGGGCGGCTTTGGGTGCGGTTGCGCGTCTTCCGCACGCTGCATCAGCGCAAGGCGAAGCGCCTGGCGCCGGGCTGCCCGCTCCTGCTGGTGCATCCCGGCGCCGATGCCTGGACGCCCACTGAACTGAGCCTGCGGGTTTATGAGCGGATCGAGGGGCCCAAGGACTTCGTCGAACTGAGCAACGGGTCGCACCTGCCGCTGGAGCGCCCGGCGTATGGTGAGCTTCAGGCCAGCATCAGCCGGTTTCTGGAGGGCGTGGCCGGCGGGGGTGGTTGAGGGTTGAGCGGGGGTATCGCTTGTGGGAGGAGCGAACGGCCGAGGTTCCAGCGACATGCAACCCGATCTCGCCATCGTTCCTTGCTGAGCGACTTTCGCAAGCGTCGCAGGCTGTCAAGGACGACCGAGCCTTGCTCGGTCGCCGCGCCGCGGCGGCCCGAAGGGCCGTCCTTGACTGCCTGCGATCGCCTTGCGTGACCTTCCAGCATGGAACGATGGGGAGAACTGCCCCCCCAGAGCCTTCCAGGGAGGGATCCGGCAGGCGCATCGCCGCGCCGAGAAGGAATTGGACAAGCGCCATATCTTCCCCTCCCCTTGATGGGGAGGGTGGGCCGGCGCGCAGCGCCGGGTCGGGTGGGGTGAAGCGCCGCCCGGTGCAGGATTCTGAGCAGCCGCCTTCGGCGGCGCCCCCACCCGGCTTCGCTTTGCTCAGCCACCCTCCCCAGAAGGGGGAGGGAAAACAGAGTCTCGATCTGACATCTGATGCCTGCTCGTCCCCGCCAGCAGCGAACCGGGGCCGCCTACTCCGCCGCGGCTGCGTCCGCCGCCTCGCGGCGGGCGCGCAGTTTTTCGGCCTGGTCTTCCACGGCCGCGACGATGCGCTCGATCATCTCCTCATTGGAGACTTTTTCGGTCTGCTGGCCGGCGAAATAGAGCATGCCTGCGCCCTTGCCGCCGCCGGTGAAGCCCAGATCGGTATAGGCCGCTTCTCCGGGGCCATTGACCACGCAGCCGATGATGGACAGCGAGATCGGCTCGGCGATGTGTTCGAGGCGCTGTTCGAGCGCCTCCACCGTCTTGATCACGTCAAAACCCTGACGGGCGCAGGACGGGCAGGAGATGATGTTCACCCCGCGCGTGCGCAGGCCCAGGGATTTGAGGATATCAAAGCCGACCTTGATCTCCTGCACCGGATCGGCGCTGAGCGAGACCCGGATCGTGTCGCCAATCCCGGCCCAGAGCAGATTGCCCAGCCCGATGGCGCTCTTGATGCCGCCGGTGCGCAGGCCGCCAGCCTCCGTCACGCCCAGATGCAGCGGCGCGTCGGTGGCCTCGGCGAGCATCTGGTAGGCTGCGGCGGTGAGAAAGACGTCGGAGGCTTTGACCGAGATCTTGTATTCGCGGAAATCGAGGTCCTCGAGAATACGCGCATGGTCGAGCGCGCTTTCCACCATGGCCTCGGGGCAGGGCTCGCCGTATTTTTCCAGCAGGTGACGCTCCAGCGAGCCGGCATTCACCCCGATGCGGATGGAGCAGCCATTATTGCGCGCGGCGGACACCACATCGCGCACCCGGTCCATGGAGCCGATATTGCCCGGATTGATGCGCAGGCAGGCCGCGCCCGCCTCCGCCGCCTCGATGCCGCGCCTGTAGTGAAAATGGATGTCGGCCACCAGCGGCACGCGCGATTCGCGCACGATGGTGCGGAACGCCGCCGTGCTCTCCGGGTCGGGGCAGGACACGCGCACGATGTCGGCGCCGGCCTCTTCCAGCTGACCGATCTGGTTGAGCGTGGCGCGCGCATCGGTGGTGGGCGTATTGGTCATGGACTGCACGCTGATCGGTGCGCCGCCGCCGACCGGCACCCGGCCAACCATGATCTGCCGGCTCTCGCGCCGGTCAATCATGCGCCAGGGGCGTACTTTGGTGTGAGCTTCAACGGCCATTGCGGTCCCGCTTCATGCTGATGCCACCGGTATAGCGCGCCCGGCGCGCCAGCGCGAGGGGGCGCGCGCTATTCAACCGCGCTCAAGGGCGGCTTACCGTCCGCCGCCAGCCGTCATGGCGCTGAGCAGGAATTCCGACACGGGGGTGTTTTCCAGCGCTTCGCCGGGCTCGCCCAACGGCCCGACGGGCCGTCCCGCCGTGCGCATCAGGACCAGGCCCGCATCGCTGGCTGAAATGGTCAGGCCAGGCTCGTCAGGCGCGCGGTAGATATCGCCGCCTTCCATCTCGCGGGACACCAGGATGCGGCCCGAGGCGTCGCGCACTTCCAGATGCACGGGACCGCCGGCTTCCAGCACCACCGCGCCAGTATTGCGCGGCCCGGGCAGGCCGGCCCAGATATCGGCCGGATCCACGGGGCGCGGGGTGGCCGCCGGCGACGGCGCGGCGGCCTCGGCGCTCATCATGGCGATGATGGGCTGGCCCGCAGCGCTGGCGGTGTCGCGCTGGGAGATGTAATGCCCGTACCAGCCGGCCATGGCCACGACCGCGCAGATCAGCGCAAACGCGCCCAGCATGCCGCGCGGCAGCTTGATCTCGCGCTTTTCCTGCGGCGCGGTGGGCTGGGAGCGGCCGGTGTCGCATTCCACCTCAAGCTTGAACTGCTCCACGCAGCCGGCGGGATCGAGCCCGAGAAAGCTGGCATAGGTGCGCAGATATCCCACCGCATAGGCCCGCGAAGGCAGGCCGCGCGGGTCCATGGATTCCAGCGCTTCAAGGTAATCGCGCTTGATGCGGGTGCGCCCGGAGGCCGAATCAAGGGTCAATTCGGCGCTGAGGCGGGCGGCCCTCAGCCTTTCCCCCAGCGGCAGACCGGCATCCTCCAGCGGCCGCGCCGGCGGAGAAAACACAGCATCAACAGGAACGTAGATGCTGTTCGGCACGGTTGTGTCGAGCTTGCCCATTGATGCCTTGATCATGCTTCGCGCCCAGAGGCGCTCCCTCCCCAGTGTGGCGCGGGGGCCTCACTGCAACACCATTCAATCAAATGCTTGTCAATTCATCAACAAGTTCTCGCGGCAGACCGGCATTTTCTCCGTCTTTCAGCAGCGCGCTTCGCACATCGGGGCGCCCGCCGGCGATCGCGGCGTCGAGCCAGGCGCCCAGGCGGGCGGCGTCCACGCCGGCGAGGGCGCGCTTGACCGGCCCGATCATGCCGCCGGCCATGGACAAGGACCGGTAGCCGAGCCCCGTCAGCACGCAGGCTTCCAGGGGGCGCCCGGCGAGCTCGCCGCAGACATTGACCGGCTTGGCGGCCGCGTCGCAGGCCTCGCGCACGGATTTCAGCAGGGTCAGCGCCGGCGTGCTGATCGGGTCATAGCGATCCGCCACGCGCGGGTTCTGCCGGTCGGCGGCGAAGAAATACTGCATCAGGTCATTGGCGCCCACCGAGACAAAATCGGCCATGGCCAGGCAGGCCTGCGGGGCGAAGGCGATGGCCGGCGTCTCCAGCATGAAGCCGATGCGCACGCCGGAGGGCGGCACATGGCCGTGGCGCTCGGCGTGGCGCAGCTCCTGATGCAGCATGTCGCGCGCCTCGGTGAATTCGCGCGGATCGGTGATCAGCGGGAACAGGACATTGAGCGCGCGGCCCGAAGCGGCGTGCACCAGGGCGCGCAGCTGGTAGCGGGTGAGGCCGGGCCGGTCGAGCCCCATGCGAAGCCCGCGCCAGCCCAGCGCCGGATTGGCTTCGCGGGTGGCGCGGGTATAGGGTGCGACCTTGTCGCCGCCCAGATCCAGCGTGCGGAACACCACCGGGCGGCCACCGGCGGCATCCAGCGCGGCGGCGTAGAGATCGATCTGGGCCTGCAGGCGCGGCAGGGTGTCGGAGACCATGAACTGGAACTCGGTCCGGAACAGGCCGATGCCCTCCGCCCCGGTCTCCTCCAGCCGCATCAGCTCGACCAGCAGCCCGGCATTGGCCGACAGGGTGATGCGCGCGCCATCGCGGGTCATGGCCGGCGCATCGCGCAGGCCCGCATACACCCGGCGGCGCTCGGCGAGCCCGGCGATGCGTTCGTCATAGGTGTCGCGCACCTCCCCGGAGGGGCGCGCATGCAGGATGCCGAACTCGCCGTCGACGATCACCGCGTCGCCATCCTCGATGCGGTCGAGCGCGCCCTCGATCTGGCCCACCATGGGAATGCCCAGCGCCTTGGCGACGATGGCCGCGTGACTGGTCTGGGAGCCCTCCTCCACCGCCACGCCGACGAGATTGCGCCGGTCGAGCTCCAGTAGCTCGGCCGGGCCGATGCTGCGCGCGATCAGGACGGCGCCCTCGGGCAGCTGGCCCGGACTTTCAGCGCCATTGCGCTCCAGATGGCGCAGGAGCCGGTTGGCCAGGTCTTCCAGATCATGCAGGCGTTCGCGGAAATACGGATCGCGCGCCTGCATCAGCCGGGCGCGGTGCTCGTTGCGCACACGCTCCACCGCAGCCTCGGCCGTGAGGCCCGCGCGCACCGCCTCGCGCAGCTGATCGAGCCAGCCGCGGTCATGGGCGAACATGCGGTAGGCTTCGAGCACTTCGCGCGAGGGCGTGCCCATGGGCGCGCGCCCGGAATCCAGAAGCAGGTCAACCGAGCGGCGCAGGCGCTTGATGGCGTCCTCCAGCCTTGCCTCCTCGGCTTCGGCGTCTTCGGCGACCATGCGGGCGGGGCGCACATGGGGCTCGTGCTTGACCGCCACCCCGCGCGCCAGCCCGCCCGACAGGGCGAGGCCCTGAAAGCGTTCAGGCCGCGACAGGCGAAGCTCCAGCCCGGAAAACGCTTCCGCGCCGACCAGATCGCCCGACACCACGATCTCGGCCAGCAGCATGGCCACGGTCTGGAGGGTCTCGATCTCTTCTTCGGTGATGGGGCGCATTGCCCGGGTCTGGGCGGTGAGCACGCCGACCAGCCGCCCGCCGCGCAGGATCGGCACGCCGACAAAGCTCTTGAACGGTTCTTCCCCCGTTTCGGGGCGGAAGGAGAAGCTGGGGTGGCCGGGCGCATCCTCCACCGAGAAGGGGCGCGCCCGGCGCGCCACCAGGCCGACCAGACCCTCGCCCGCCTTGAGGCGGGTGGTATGCACCGCCTCGGGCTTCAGGCCGTGGGTCGCCGACAGCTCCAGCGCGCCGGACGGGCGCACCAGATAGATCGAGCAGACTTCCGAGGCGGTTTCCTCGGCGATGATGCCCGTGAGGCGGTCGAGACGCTTTTGCGCATCCTCCTGCACCGCCATCAGGTCGCGGATCCGGCCGAGCAGTCGGCGCGGGCCGCGCGCGGCGGGCTGCAGGGCGTCTCGCGTCATGATCACCGTTCCGTTGGCGCAGGGGCCGGCGTGCGGGAGCGGCCCGGTCCGCTATTGGGCAGACATGGCGTCCAAGCGCAAGCCCGATGGCTGCCCACAGGCAGGCGCGGCGCGGTTTGCGTCAAGGGGCGCCGGCGTCAGCTGCGCCGCTGCGCGCGAAGCGCTGGCGATACTCGGCCGGACTGAGCCCGGCGCGCCGGCGCAGGTGCAGGCGCATCAGCGCTGCGCTGCCGAAGCCCGCCTGCCGGGCGACGTCCTCCATCGGCAGGCGCGTGGTTTCCAGCAAGGTCAAGGCCGCCTCGACACGCACCCCGGTCACCCATCGCCCCGGCGCCTCGCCTGTCAGCGCGCGGAAGCGGCGGGCGAAGGTGCGCAGGCTCATCGACGCCTCGCGGGCCATCCCGTCTTGCGTCCAGGGCCGGTCCGGCGCCTGACGCACCGCGTCCATCAGCGGCGCCAGGCGCCCGCCGGGACGCGCGGGGACGGGGCGCTCGATGAACTGCGCCTGGCCGCCATTGCGATGGGCGGGGATGACGAGGCGGCGCGCCACGGTGTTGGCCGCTTCTGCGCCGAAATCCTGCCGGATGATGTGCAGCATGAGGTCGATGCCCGCCGCTGAACCCGCCGAGGTATAAATCCGGTCCGCCTCGGCATAGAGCACGCGCGCGTCCACCTCGATGCCGGGATAGGCGTCCTGCAGCGCCTGGGCGTAGCGCCAGTGGGTGGCCGCGCGCTTGCCGTTCAACAGGCCTGCCGCGGCGAGCAGGAAGGCGCCCGAACAGATCGAGGCGAGGCGCGCGCCGCGGGCATGGGCGGAGTTGAGCGCCGCGATCAGCTCACCGGGCGCGCCGCGTGACGGCCAGCCGGGAATGATGATCAGGTCGGCGCGCTCGAGACCGTCCGCAGATGCGTCCGGGGCGGTCACAGTCAGCCCGCCCAGCGCCTTCATCGGCCCGTCGCTCACCGGGCAGGGCGCGAAGCGGTACCAGGACGCACCCATTTCAGGACGCGGCAGGGCGAAGATTTCCGCTGCGATGGCAAACTCAAATGTGCATAGCCCGTCATAGACCAGCACCGCCACAAGCGGTCCGGCGGGCGCGTGCGTGTTTGGCGGGATATTGCTCATCATTGTCGTTTCTGCCAGTCGCGGCCGCGCGCGGCAAGCGGCAGATTGGCGGCGTCCCGATCGCCAGAGGAGCTCCCCATGGCCAGCGCCGTCACAATTATCCCCGCCGCCCCGCCGCTCGCCGCCGAGGCCCATTTCGCCGCAATGTTCACTTATGAAACCGATTGCTGGGACGTGCATGAGGCGCTGAGCGCAGGGGCGGACTTCGTGCTCGTCGACGTGCGCAGCGCGGCCAAGTTCGAGGCCGGCCATGTGCCGGGCGCCATCCACCTGCCCCATGGCCGCATCACCGCGTCGAAACTGGCGCGCTGGCCGCAGGACACGCTGTTCGTGACCTATTGCGCCGGGCCGCACTGCAATGGCGCGGCGCGCGGCGCGCTGCGCATCGCGCAGCTGGGGCGGCCGGTGAAGATCATGCCCGGCGGGGTCACCGGCTGGCTTGACGAAGGGTTTGACCTGGCCCGCAGCGCGCCGTGAGGCTTAGCCGAGCCCCAGCGCCGCGCGCACGGGTGGTGTCCAGCCGACATGAACCGCCCCGCCCGCCTCGATCACCGGGCGCTTGATGAGGGCGGGATGGGCGGCCAGCAGGCCGGCCGGATCGCTGGCGAGCCGGGCGCGCGCCGCCTCATCGAGCCCGCGCCAGGTGGTCGAGCGGGTATTGGCGAGTTGGTCCACGCCGGCCGCCGCGATCCAGCCGGGCAGGCGCGCGGCGAGGCCGGGGTCATTGCGCACATCCACAAAGTCCACGCTGCGCCCCGCCGCCTCCAGCGCCGAGAGCGCCTTGCGGCAGGTATCGCAGGTTTTCAGGCCGTAAAGGATCAGGTCCGTCATGGCTCGTTTTCGCCTCAAACGATGGCCGCAGGATCTTCATTGCGCATTCAGGTCCGGTGATGCAAGCGAGAGCCTGATCAGAACGGGACAAGCCTGCCGGGAGGGGAGTTAGCCCATGAGACGGGTCTGGATCGGTGCGTCGCTGGCAGGCCTGTTGCTGCTGGCCGGGGCGGGAATAGTCTGGGGTGTCAGCGAGACCGGGTGGCAAGCGCTGCCCGGCCCGGCGCCCCAGGTGGTCGCGCGTTCTGATGATCGCTACGCCGAGGCGGGCCGGGAGGCGGCGCGCCTGCTTGAGGCGATGCGCCAGCAGCATGGCATTCCCGGCGCCACCGCCGCCGTCGCAGTTGACGGCGTTGTCGTCTGGGCGGCGGGAACCGGCTGGGCCGACCTGGCCAGCCAAAGCCCGGCCACCCCGGACACCCTGTTCCGGATCGGCTCGACGTCAAAGGCGGTCACCGCGACGGTGCTGGCGCGCCTCACTCAGGCCGGGGTGCTGGAGATGTCCGATACAGTATCCGACCACATTCCGGCGCCGCTCAATCCCGGCTGGGCCCCGATGCGGATCGACCAGCTGATGTCGCATACGGCCGGCCTTCCCGGGTATGAGAACAATACCGACTGGATGGGCTTTATCGCGACGGTCCGGATGAACCGGCAATATGACAGCGTGGAGGACGGGCTGCGGCTGGTGGACGGGTCACGGCTCATCGGGGCTCCCGGAGATCAATTCTATTACAGCTCGTTCGACACCAGCCTCGCCGCGCTTGTGGCAGAGCGCGCCAGCGGCCAGGACTATGCAAGCCTTGTGGAGACGACGATCCGGGCGCCGCTGGGCCTGTCCTCACCCCTGCTGGCTGATGACGGGCCGCGCCCGGAGGCCGTTGCGTCCAGCTATGCTCTGCGCCGGGGCGGTCAGGTCCGCCTGCGCGGCGCGGTCAATGTCAGTCAGCGCTGGCCTGGCGGCGGGCTCTACAGCCGGTCGTCAGACCTGGTCCGCCTGGCAGGGGCATGGCTGGATGACGCCTATATCTCGCAAGAAACCCGTGCGCGTTTCTGGGAGCCGATGCGGCTGAATGATGGCGAGATCAACGAGCAAAGCTATGCGCTGGGGTGGCGATCACAGTTGTCCAGCACAGTCACATTCGGACCGCAATCGCCGGTTCACGTCGTACATCATGGCGGCGTGAGCCGCGGCGCGATGAGCTGGCTGATCGTGTATCCCGAGCTGGGGATCGCCGCTGCGGTCAACATTAACGCCGAGACGGAGGCGTTTTCTGACTTCGCCAGCGTCGAGCCGGCGATCGTGCGCCTGTTCGCCGACGCGGCGGGGCGGACCCCGCCTGCCGCCACCCTGCCCGGGACGGCGTCGCCCTGATTTCACACCAGGGCCAGCACGCAGCGCGCGGTCATCACAATGAGCACGATCGTCGCCAGCACGTAGAGGGCAAAGCGCACCGGGATGAAATTGACCAGCGCCTGATACAGGCTGTGGGCGATGCGCAAGGCCACATAGCCCCAGGCCAGCGCGATGAAGAGCGGGTCGGCGGTCTGGCTGAGCTGGATGTAGACGGCGAGGGCGTAGAACAGGACGGGCTGTTCGTGCAGGTGATTATGATTGTCGGCCACCTGGCGCACCGCGCGCGGCAGCACGTCCATCTCGGACTTTTCCTTCATCTTCGCGGCGTTGATACCGGCCTTCTGCATGGCCGGTATGCGCGTGGCGTACATCCACAGCCACATCACCAGCGTCCAGGCGATGAGCGCCAGAACGGGCGTCAGAATCGTATCAAGCATGGCATGGCCTCCCCTGACCGGCGCGCATCAGGTCCCGCGCGGGTTTTGCGCCGTGCAGTGAAGCCTGAGTCCGGCGGCGGAGGAAGCGCGATCTCAGCGCAGCTCGGCCTCGTGGGCTTTCAGCGCGGCCGGGCGCCAGGGCGGCGAGGCGGCGCCATAGCGCTCCAGCGCGGAGGCGTGCAGGCTCTCGCGCACCGGCGACGGAATGGGGCGCGGTTCGTGCCCGAGCTTGTCCAGAAGGCCGCGCGTGCGCTCAGGGACGGGATGCAGCGGATCGGGCCGGAACCATTTTTCGGGATGACGGGTGAGATCGACGCTGAGCCCCAGCGCCGCGGCTTCGCGCGCCATCCAGTCAAGCGCGATGTCCGCCAGCGGCTCGCTGTCTTCCTCGCCGCCGCCAACGCCGCCATGGCCGCCGGCGAACCAGACCTGTCTGACCTGATCCGGCGCGGCATTGGGCGAGGCGATCATATCGGTGGGCGCAAACGCCTTGCGGTCCTCGTCAATGGCGCAGGCGTGGCGCGCATGGGCGATGGAGCGGTTGAGGAAGCAGTCGTGAAACCGGTAATCCTTGTTGATCCACCGGGCGGCCGCGCTGAGCCCGGGGATGCGGGTCTCGGGGATGCCGCGCATGCCCACCGTGTCCCAGCATCCCAGAAACCAGACCGGCGCGGCTGCGCCATGCGCGGCCCGGAAGGCGACCGCCTCGGGCGAGGACGGCTTCACATCGGGCTTGCGATAGAGCTCGAACGCCTCGTCCAGCTTGTGAATCGACATGCGGCTCAGCAGCCCGGAACAGTAGATCATCCCGGCCAGCGAGCGCACGGTGAAGGCCCCGCGCGAAAAGCCGAACAGGTAAATCTCGTCGCCGGGCGCGTAATTGAACGCCAGGAACTGATAGGCGGCGCTGATCTTCTGCTCCAGCCCCGACCCGAACAATCCGCCAATGGCGCGCTGGATATTGGCGCCCTGACGCTCGAACCAGTTGGCGTTGGCGAAATCGAAGGGCACGCCCACGCCGGTGTCATAATAGACGATCTGCTGGACCGGCGCGCTGTCCGGACCCGGCGCCTCGGGCAATATCGCGCGGGCGATCTTGACCACATTGGTGGGACAGGGCTGGCCTGCACGCTGCCAGGTGCCGTCGCAACACACGATCAGGCGCTTCATGGCAACTCCCTCACCGGCGCAAACCAGATCCGGGAGCATATTCCCTCAAAGCGTGTGCAGGGAAAAGCCCTGATCGCTTACGGCGCGTCGACCTTGCCGTGGCAGTGCTTGTATTTCTTGCCCGAGCCGCACGGGCACAGCTCATTGCGCGACACGCGGCCCCAGGTGGAGGGATCAGCAGGGTCAACCGCCGGGGCGGCGACGCGCGAGGATAAGGGCGCGCGGACGCTGGCCGCGGGGCGGGGCGCGCCGGCAGGATTGTCGCCGCCGGCGAGATTGCGCCCGGTGGCGGGATCGGCGTGGCGGACTTCGATGTTTTCCGGCGGGCGCGGCGCCGGTATGGGGGCCGAGGGCGCGATGCGCAGATTGAACAGCATGCGCGTGGTCTCAAAGCGCAGCTCGTCCAAAAGGCCCTCGAACAGGGAGAAGGCCTCGGTCTTGTACTCGTTGAGCGGATCGCGCTGGGCGTAACCGCGCAGGCCGATGACCGAGCGCAACGCGTCAAGCTGCTGCAGATGCTCGCGCCAGTTCTGGTCGATGGTCTGCAGAAGGATCTGCTTTTCAATGCGGCGCATGAGTTCGGGGCCGATATCGGCGGCGCGCTCGGCATAGGCCTCGTCCACCGCCTTCGAGAGCCGTTCAAGGATTTCCTCGTCCCCGATGCCCTCTTCGGCGGCCCATTCGGGCACGGGCAGGGTCATGTTGAAATGCTTGGTCACGTCCTCGTTCAGGCCCTTGACGTCCCACTGGTCGGCATAGGCCTTGGCGGGAATATGGCGGCGCACGAGATCCTCGGCGCACTGGGCGCGCATGTCCTTGATCACGTCGGAGACGGTCTGGGCGGTCATGAACTCGATGCGCTGTTCGAAGATCGCCTTGCGCTGGTCGTTCATGACGTCGTCGTATTTGAGGATGTTCTTGCGGATGTCGAAATTGCGCTGCTCGACCTTTTTCTGAGAGGTCTCCACCGCCTTGGTCATCCACGGATGCTGGATCGCCTCACCCTCTTTGAGGCCCAGCGTGCGCATGATGGCGTCCAGGCGCTCGGGCGCGAAAATCCGCAAGAGATCGTCTTCAACCGACAGGAAGAACGCCGTGCGCCCGGGATCGCCCTGACGGCCCGAGCGGCCGCGCAGCTGGTTGTCGATGCGGCGGCTTTCATGGCGCTCGGTGCCGATGACGAACAGGCCCCCGGCTTCCAGCGCCTCCTGCTTCTTGGCTTCCACGTCGGCGGCGATTTCGGCGCGTTTGGCGGCGATCGCCTCCTCCGATGGCGTGCGCTCCGCTGCTTCCTCTTCGGCCAGCCAGTCCTCCAGGCGGGCGTCTACATTGCCGCCCAGCTTGATGTCGGTGCCGCGCCCGGCCATGTTGGTGGCGATGGTCACCGCGCCCGGCACGCCGGCCTGGGCGATAATGCTCGCCTCCTGCTCGTGATAGCGCGCATTGAGCACTTTGTGGGTGATCTTCTTTTCGGTGAGGAAGGCCGACAGCAATTCCGATTTCTCGATGGACACCGTGCCCACCAGCACGGGCTGACGCCGGGCGTGCGCGGCCTCGATGGCGGAGAGGATCGCCTCGTTCTTCTCGCGGGCAGTGCGGTAAAGCTCATCCTCCTCGTCGATCCGCTGGATCGGACGATTGGTCGGGATCTCCATCACGCCCAGCTTGTAGATCGCCGCAAACTCGTCGGCCTCGGTGGCCGCCGTGCCGGTCATCCCCGCCAGCTTGTCATAGAGGCGGAAGTAATTCTGGAAGGTGATCGAGGCGAGGGTCTGGTTTTCCGGCTGGATGTCGACCTTTTCCTTGGCCTCGATGGCCTGGTGCAGGCCCTCGGACAGGCGCCGGCCCGGCATCATGCGGCCGGTGAACTCGTCGATCAGGATCACATCGGTGTCGCGCACGATGTAGTCCTTGTCCTTGCGGAACAGCTTGTGGGCCTTCAGCGCCTGGTTGACGTGGTGAACCGTGGTGACGTTCTCGATATCGTAGAGATCGCCGGTCTCCAGAAGCCCGCGCTCGCGCAGCAGCGCTTCGACATGCTCATTGCCCTCTTCGGTGAAGGTGCAAGAGCGCGCCTTCTCGTCGATGGCGAAGTCCTCGTCATCGAGCAGCGGAATGATGGTGTCGATGGTCTTGTAGAAGTCCGTGCGGTCGTCGGTGCGGCCGGAAATGATCAGCGGCGTGCGCGCCTCGTCGATCAGGATGGAGTCCACCTCGTCCACGATGGCGTAATGGTGCGTGGCCCGTTCGATGGGCCGGCCGCCGAACTGCACCATGTCGGCCAGCGAGTATTTCATGTTGTCGCGCAGATAGTCGAAGCCGAGCTCGTTATTGGTGCCGTAGGTGATGTCGCAGGCATAGGCCGCGCGGCGCTCCTCGTCATAGATGCCGTGCACGATGACGCCGGTGGTCATGCCGAGCCGGGCATAGACCTGGCCCATCCATTCAGAGTCGCGCCTGGCGAGGTAGTCATTGACGGTGACGATGTGCACGCCCTTGCCCGGCAGGGCGTTGAGATAGGCCGCGAGGGTGGAGACCAGCGTCTTGCCCTCGCCGGTCTTCATCTCGGCGATGGAGCCTTCATGCAGCGTGATCCCGCCCATGAGCTGGACATCGTAATGGCGCTCGCCCAGCGCCCGGCGGGCGGCCTCACGCACGGCGGCGAAGGCTTCGGGCAGGAGCTTGTCGAGGCTCTCGCCCGCCTCGTGGCGCTGGCGGAACTCGGCCGTCTTGGCCTTGAGCTGGTCATCATCAAGCGCCACAAAGCCCGGCTCGAGCGCGTTGATCTTCTCCACCAGCGGGCGCATCCGCCTGACCACGCGGTCATTGGACGATCCGAAAAGCTTGCGGGCGAAGTTGAGCATGATTTATCAGCCTTTGCGCGGGCGCGTAAAACGGGTCCACAAAAGCCCGCATTCACCTCGCCGCAGCGCCCGGAAGCGCGCCAGCGGCAGGGCGGTGCGGACTGACCCAGATGCACGGTGACTTAAGGAGGCCCCGTTTGACTGTCAATCAAGCCCGCCCGCTCGCCCTCATCCCGGCCGTTGTGCGACGCCTGTGCGCGAGCGCTGCGGCGGCGGTGTTCCTTGCCGGCTGCAATGGTCCCGGCGACGCGGAGAGCGGACCGGACGAGCGGTCCGGCGCGGGTCCGTTGCACTTCATGGAGGCGCGCAGCGGCGCGCCTGCCGCGCGTGTCGGCGGCGCGGTGATCACGGTGGAGGACGTGCGCCGCGAGGCGCGCGCGCGCGATCTCAGCGAGGATCCCGATGCACTGGCGCCCGGCGATCCGGTGTTCCGCGAGGCGCTGGAGACGCTGATCGACCAGCGCCTGCTGGCGCTCGAGGCGGTGCGCCTGGACCTGCACCAGACCCCGGAGGCGCGCCGGCGCCTGGCCGATGCGGAGGAGCGCATCCTGGGCAATGTGCTCATGGAGACCGCTGTCGCGGACGCCGTGTCGGATGAGGCCGTGCGCCGGGTCTATGAGGAGCAGAGCCGGCTCGTCCCGCCCCAGGAGGAGGTGCGCGCGCGCCATATCCTGGTCTCCTCGCGCGATGAGGCGCGCAGCCTGCTGCGCGAGCTCGAGGACGGCGCCGATTTTGCGGCGTTGGCGATGCAGGTGAGCCTCGATCCGGCCACGCGGCTGGAAGGCGGCGATATCGGCTATTTCACCGCCGCCGGCATTCTTCCCGAGTTCGCCCGGGTCGCCTTCGACACCCCGGTGGGCGCCGTCAGCGAACCGTTCCAGACCGAAGCGGGCTGGCATGTGCTCATCGTGCTCGACCGGCGCGCCCAGCCGCGCCCGTCGCTGGAGACGATGCGGCCGAGCATTGTGCGCTTCCTCACCATGGAGCGCATCGATTCCCTGCTCGATGACATCCGCGAGCGCTATCCGGTGACCATCATCGCGGCGCGCGCGCCGGTGGAGCTGCGCCAGCCGGAGCCCGCGCCTGCCGATGACCCTGCGCCGGCGTCCGAAGGCGCGGATGATGATGCGCCCGGTCCGCGTTAAGCCGAGCCTAACCGTGTCAGCAAACGCCCCCTTAACGCCGGACGGGTCAAGATGATGGGTGAACCGGCGTCCATTCTGCTCGTGGCGGCCTGCGCGCTGGTGGATTCAGGCGGGCGCGTGCTGATTGCGCGCCGGCCGCAAGGCAAGGCGCTGGCCGGGTTCTGGGAGTTCCCGGGCGGCAAGGTCGAGCCGGGAGAGAGTCCGGAACAGGCGCTCGTGCGCGAGCTGCGCGAGGAGCTGGGAGTGGAGCCATGCAAGCAGTGCCTGCAACCCTTCGCCTTCGCGTCCACGCCGATCGATGGAGGGCGCTGGCTGCTCATGCCGCTGTTCGTGTGCCGGCGCTGGGACGGTTTTGTGGATCCGAAGGAGGGCCAGGACATCGCCTGGGTGCGCCCGGACCGGCTCGGCGACTACCCGCTCTTGCCCGCCGACAAGCCACTGGCCGCCGAGCTGCGCGACCGGCTGGAGGGCGTGAAAACTTCCTGACCGATGCGGGCGGCGCCACCGCCATCGAATACGGCCTGATCGCCGGGATGATCACGCTGGCCGTGGTGGTCGGGATCGGCGCGCTGGGCCTGGGGACAAGCGGGATGTGGGCGAATATCGAAGCGCAGGTGAGCGCGGCGCTGACCGGCGGCGGATAGGCGCACGCCTCACGCCGCGTCCCTTGCTGGAGGCGAGGCGGCGTGAGGGCGCAGACGCGGCAGGTCAGGCCTCGTTGAGCCAGCGCTTGGCTTCGAGGCGCGCGATGGTGCGCTCGTGCACCTCGTCCGGTCCGTCCGCGATGCGCAGGGTGCGGATGCCGGCATAGGCCGCCGCCAGCGGGAAGTCGTCGCTGACCCCGGCGCCGCCATGGACCTGGATGGCGTCGTCAATGACCTGCAGGGCGACGCGCGGGGCGGCGACCTTGATCATGGCGATCTCGCCGCGCGCGGCCTTGTTGCCCACCGTGTCCATCATCCAGGCTGCTTTCAGCGTCAGCAGGCGCGTGCACTCGATGTCGATGCGGGCCTTGGCGATGCGGTGCTCCCAGATGGAATGCTGGATCACGCGCTTGCCGAAGGCCTCGCGGCTCATGGCGCGGCGCACCATCAATTCGAGCGCCCGCTCCGCCGCGCCGATCGTGCGCATGCAGTGATGGATGCGCCCCGGCCCGAGCCGGCCTTGCGCGATTTCGAAGCCCCGGCCCTCGCCCAGCAGGATGCTGGAGGCGGGCACGCGCACGTTATCAAGCTTGACTTCCATATGGCCGTGGGGCGCGTCGTCATAGCCGAACACCGGCAGATGGCGCAGGATCGTCACGCCCGGCGCGTCAGCAGGCACCAGGATCATGGATTGCTGGCGGTAGGTCTCGGCGTCCGGATCGGTCTTGCCCATCAGGATGAAGATCTTGCAGCGCGGATCGCCGGCGCCCGAGCTCCACCATTTGACGCCGTTGATGACGTACTCGTCGCCCTCGCGCCGGATCGAGCATTCGATATTGGTGGCGTCCGAGGACGCCACCGCCGGCTCGGTCATCAGGAAGGCCGAGCGGATCTCGCCCTTCAGGAGCGGGGTGAGCCACTGGTCCTGCTGCGCCTTCGTGCCATAGCGCACCAGCACTTCCATATTGCCGGTGTCCGGCGCGGCGCAGTTGAACACTTCCGATGACCAGGGCGCCCGGCCCATTTCCTCCGCGAGCGGCGCGTAGTCGGCGTTGGACAGGCCTGCGCCCTGATCGGAATCGGGCAGGAAGAGGTTCCAAAGGCCGGCCTCCCTTGCCTTCACCTTCAACGCCTCGATGATGGGCAGGACCTGCCAGCGGTTCTCGCCAAAGCCCTTGAGCTGTTCGTGATAGGTGCGCTCATTGGGATAAATGTGCTGGTCCATGAACGCGCGCAGGCGCTTGAGATAGTCCTTGCACACGGCGGAATATTCGAAGTTCATCTTGGGCTCCTCCCGCGCCGGGCTGACCGGCGGTCTGTGTCTGGAGCCGATCATAACCATCTGGCGCAGAATTCCACCCGCGACATGACCGTTCCCGTCATCCTGATCACAGTTTTCCTCACTGCGGTTCTGTCGGCCATGCTGGGCATGGCGGGCGGGCTGATCCTGATGGGGGTTCTGGCCCTGCTGCTGCCGGTCCCGGCGGCGATGGTGACCCATGGCGCGGTCCAGAGCGTGTCCAATGGCTGGCGCGCCGTGATTTTGCGCCGCTTCATCCTGTGGCGGGCGCTGGGCCTGTATCTGACCGGCTCGGCCGGCGCTGCGCTGGCCTTGCTTGCCGTGCAATTCACGCTGGAGCGCGCCTGGCTGCTGATGGCGCTGGGCTGCGTGCCGCTGCTGGTCTGGCTGCCGGCCGGGCGCTGGTCGCTGGATGCGGCGCGGCCCGTTCATGGCGTGGCGGCGGGGTTTCTGGTCACGGGGCTCAATGTGATCGCGGGCGTCTCGGGACCCTTGCTGGACGTCTTCTACCAGAACACCGGCGCCGACCGGCGCGCCATCGTCGCCACCAAGGCGGCCTGCCAGGTGGCGGCCCATGGGGTCAAGATCGCCTATTTCGCCGCCCCCGCCCTGACGCAAAGCGATTCAGGACTGCTCTGGCTGATCGCGCTCGCCCTGCCGCTCTCCATCGCCGGGACGACGCTGGGGGCGCGGGTGCTGGCGCGCATGAGCGAGGCGGTGTTCCGCCGCTGGACGAAAATCGTGGTGACCTGTATCGGGCTTGTATATGCGGTGACGGGCGTCATGGAACTGGCGGGAGGGGGCTGATGCAGCTGGCGCCGGCGATCCTGGAAGATGACACGGTGCGCCTGGAGCCGCTCGCACAGGCGCATCGCGAGGCGCTGCGCGCGCCGGCGGACGACCCGGACATCTGGGCCTTCATGACGCAGCGCGGCGACGGGCCCCATTTTGACGCCTGGTTCGACAAGATGCTCGCCGCCAGCGCCGGGCCGACACAGATCAGCCATGCCGTGATCGAGGCCGTGTCGGGCGCGTGCCTCGGCCATACCGCCTTTCTGGAGATCAGCGCGGCCCACGCCCGGGTGGAGATCGGCTGGACCTGGTATGCCGCCAGCGCCCGGGGCGGCGCGGTCAATCCGGCGTGCAAGCGCCTGCTTCTGGCCCGCGCCTTCGATTGCGGGGCGCAGCGCGTGGAGCTCAAGACCCATCATCTGAACCAGCGCAGCCAGCGCGCCATCGCCCGGCTCGGCGCGGTGCGCGAGGGTGTGTTGCGCAGCCATTACACCACCTGGACGGGTGCGCGCCGCGACACGGTGATGTTCTCGATCCTGCGCGATGAATGGCCCGGCGTGAGGGACAGGCTCGACGCCCGGCTCAGCCCTCCTTGAAGCCCGCCCGCTCCAGCGCGGCCATCAGCGCCGGCAGGCGCGAGGCGGCGCGCGCGTGTACGCCCACAGGATCGGCCTCGAACAGATCGGCGCGCAGCCACGCCTCGGCGGCGGCGGCCTCGGGATCGACCCCGGCGAATTGCGCGATGCGTTTGACCTCGCCGCCCGGATCTGCGGCCAGCGCCTCGTAGGACACGGTCAGCACGCGCTCGCCGAACAGGCTGCGCCAGCGCTCGCACAGGCGCGCCGTCTGGGTCGTCACCCGGGCGATATCGTCGAGATGATAGGTCCAGTAGCGCCCCTTGCGGAAGCGCCGCTTGAACGCCGCCCAGGCGAGATCCTTCGGTTCACGCGTGATGATGATGAAGCGCGCGGCCGGCAGGGCGAGCCCGGCGGCGCCGGCCGACATCTCGTTCAGGCTCGACGGATCGATGATGCGTTCGACCTTGCCGGTGCGCTCTTCGGCATAGCGCAGATAGGCGCGGCCCACCTCGGCCAGCACGGAGCGCTCGCCGGCCTCGCTGAGCGCGCGTTCGATATCTTCAGGACGCTGATCGCCAAGCGGGGAAGCGGCCATCCAGAACAGGCTGTTATAGCGCTCCAGCCGGCCGGCCCCTTCGCCGGCGGCCAGCGCCCGGGCGAGCCAGCTCGCGCCGGCGGCGGGCGGCGCCACGATGAAGACCGGGCGCGCGTCCAGCAGTCCCGCTTCGGTCTGGCTGCGCGCGAAGCGCGGCTCGTAGACGCTCATGAGATGGGCGATGGACGTCTCGTGGCGGTCGACGTCAAAGGGCGCCGTCTCGCGGTAAAACGCCGCGCCTTCGGTGACGCGCCGGGCGGCGATATCGTATTCGCCGACATCCTCGTAGGCTTTGGCGATTGCGTAGGCGAGCACGCCGCGCTGCTCGGGGTGGGCGCCCTCGGGCAGATTGATCCGGGCCTGCTCCATATGCGCGAGCACGTCATCGCCCGGCATGAAGGTGCGCGAATGGGCGAGGCCCTCATAGGCGATCGCGTCGCCGCCGCTGAGCGCCACGGCCTCGCGGAAATGCAGCTCGGCTTCCGCCTTGCGTCCCAGCTCAAGGAGCGCCCGCCCGGCGCGGCGGCGCAGGATCACATCCTGCGGAAAGCGCTTGATCTGGGTCTCGAAGACTTTGAGCGCGTTGGCGTGATCGCCCATCGCCGTATAGACGGCGGCCACCCACAGCCAGGATTCCAGATGATCGGGCGCGATCTCTGCGACACGGCCGGCCGCCTGCAGCGCCGCATAATCGTCGCCGGCCTGGAGACAGGCGCCCGCCACGCTCGCCCAGTCAACGCCCAGCCGGGCCTCGGCGGCCAGGGTGGCGCGCGCGGCGCGCGACAGCTCCAGAAGATTTTCGGCCTGGATGGCGGCCCGAAGGCGGGCGGCAGGATCGGTCATGGCGGATGCAACGCGAGCTGGAGGAATGACGCAAGGGCCGTCGGGCGGCCCGGGCGGACGGAACGGGGGCGCAAACTAGCCGCGCGCAACGCCGCGCGCCACCCTGCGTCGCCACAAGCCCTTGCAAGGGGCGGTCCGTTTGGGCCATGACCGCATCACCACAAGGGGAGTATGCCGATGACTGAACCTGCCGAGCTTGCCCGCCACCCGCGCGCCGCCGCTGCGCGCGCCTGGTTTGAATCCCTGCGCGACCAGATCTGCGCCGCCTTCGAAGCGCTCGAGGACGCGGCGGACCCGGCGCTCTACCCCGGCGAGCCGGGCCGGTTCGACCTGACGCCCTGGCGGCGGGGCGACGGGGCGGAGGACCTTGGCGGCGGCGTCATGGGCATCATGCGCGGGCGCCTGTTTGAGAAAGTCGGCGTGCATGTCTCGACCGTCTACGGGCGGTTCTCGCCGCAATTCGCCGGCCAGGTGCGCGGCGCGGCGGAAGACCCTCGATTTTCCGCCACGGGCATTTCGCTGATCGCCCACATGCGCAATCCGCATGTGCCGGCGGTGCACATGAACACGCGCTACATCTCCACCCAGCTCAGCTGGTTTGGCGGCGGCATGGACCTCAATCCGACCCAGGACTACCAGCGCCGGGACGATTTTGAGGATACGGTGCTGTTCCACGGCGCGGCCAAGGCCGCCTGCGACCGCGCCGCCCCGGACTATTTCGCCCGGTACAAGGCCTGGTGCGATGAATATTTCTGGCTCAGGCACCGCGCCGAACCGCGCGGGACGGGCGGCATATTCTATGATCATCTCGACACCGGCGATCATGAGGCGGATTTCGCCTTCACCCGCGATGTCGGCAAGGCCTTCCTGGAGGCCTATCCCGCCATCGTGCGTACCCGGATGAACACGCCCTGGACGCCGGCAGACCGGCGCGAGCAGCTGATCCGGCGCGGGCGCTATGCCGAGTTCAACCTGCTTTATGACCGCGGCACCAAGTTCGGGCTCGAAACCGGCGGCAATATCGAAAGCATATTGTCGTCCATGCCGCCCGAAGCCATCTGGCCGTAGGGCCGGCGGGGATGCCTGGCTGACCCGTCAGTCCAGCGCCAGACACACAAACGCCCCGCTGTCGCCAGCGGGGCGTTCTGTTTCGCCTGAGGCCGGAGCGGCGACTCAAGCGGCCTTCTTTGTCAGCGTCTGGGTCAGCAGCTCCAGCGCCTTGTCGCGGTCGACCTTCTCCACGGCGGCGACTTCGCGCACCATGCGGTCCAGGGCGGACTCATAAAGCTGGCGCTCGGAATAGGACGGCTCGGGCTGGTCTTCCTGGCGGTGCAGGTCGCGCACGACCTCGGCGATGGAGATCAGATCGCCCGAATTGATCTTCGCCTCGTATTCCTGGGCGCGGCGGCTCCACATGGTGCGCTTGATGCGCGGCTTGCCCTTCAGCGTGCCGATCGCATCTTTCAGAACCTGCTCGCTCGCCAGCGGGCGCATGCCGGAGCTGGTCGCTTTCGCGGTGGGGACGCGCAGGGTCATCTTGTCCTGCTCGAACGAGACCACATAGACCTCGATATCGAACCCGGCCACGGTTTCCTTCTCCACGCCGGTCACCCGGCCCACGCCGTGGGCGGGATAAACAATGTAATCGCCCTTCTTGAAGGACTTGTTATCATTGGCGGTTTTCTTGGTCATGGAGTCTCCCGTGTCCTGTTGGGGGCCGCCGTCCCGGCAAGCGGTGCGGTGTGGCCGTGGCGACAATCCGAACGTCACATGTGCGCACGTCGCGAGCGGCTTGATCAATCCCGGCCGCCTGAACTGGGCATACACACCGCCCGCGTGCGGACCGGGCAGGTCCGCCGGGCGGAGGTGTCAACCAGCATTCAGTTCAAGACAGGAATCCTCAGGCAACCCTTGGGCGCGCAGTCCGATATGTCAGCTGTATAACACAAATCTGGCGCCAACTCAACGCGGCGCGCAAGGTCTGTTAGCGCCGAACATTGTTCCAGACGCTCACAGGCGGAGCTGCGAGAGGCTTGACCGACAGGAAGGAAAGGGCTGAGGCAGGCGCGGCCGTCAGCGCAGGGGCGTGCGGCTACTCGCCGGAGCCTGGCTTTTCGGAGAAGTATTTTTCCAGCTTGCCCGTCTCGGTCTCAAATTGCGCCGCGTCGGCGGGCGCGTCTTTCTTCACCGTGATGTTCGGCCAGAGCGAAGCGTATTTGGAATTGATCGCCAGCCACTTGCCGTCCGCGTCGTCCTCGGTGTCCGGCTTGATCGCCTCCACCGGACATTCGGGCTCGCACACGCCGCAATCAATGCACTCGTCGGGGTGGATGACGAGCATGTTTTCGCCCTCGTAGAAACAATCCACGGGGCAGACCTCGACGCAGTCGGTGAATTTGCATCGGATGCAGGCGTCAGTGACGATGTAGGTCATCGAGGAAGCGCTATACCTGTGATGAGCAATCCGAAGGGCGGACGTGAAGCGGATTTGGCGTCAGCGCGGCGGTTTGTCAATCGCGCCGCTTGCCCGGCGCTCAGCCTGCGCCGGTCTCAGCCTCATAATGGGCGCGCGCCTCGGCGGGCGGCCCGCGGCGGTCGGGCAGGGCGAGCACGCAGATGCGCATCAGCTCCGCGCCCCGGGTGAAGACCAGCCGGTCGCCCGCGCGCACCGGCGCTGCGGCGCGGGTGAGGCGCTGCACCTGCCCGGCGCGCACGATGCGCACATGACCGGCGGTGATGGCCTCGGCCGCCAGGGCGCGTGATTTGAACAGGCGCGCGCGAAACAGCCAGATATCGCAGCGCTGGCTGGCCGCCTCCGGCGCGTGGGTCACGCGCGCGCATCCCTGCCGGCGCGCCGCGCCTTGCGGCGGCGCGGCCCGCGGCCCGGGCGGGCCGCCGCGGCGGCCGGCTGGGGCGATGGCCCAAGGCTGAGCGCGGCGAGGGCGGCGAACGGGGTGTCGGCGCGCGGCGGCGCGGCGGGCGGCGCGCATGCCGGTTCGCGCCGGGTCCGGCTGGCCCAGAGTTCGGGACTGCCGCCTTCAGCCTTGCGCACGCGGCGATAGCCCAGCGCCCGCAGCACGCCGCACAGCGCCTCCTCGTCGCAGCCCAGCAGATTCATCATCTCCGGCGCCGGGGAGAAGCGCCGGGCCTTGTCGGCCTGGCGCGCGTCCCGGATGAGGTCAGCCAGCCGTTCGAGCATGTCGAGGCGCACCGCCAGCGGGCCGCACACCTGATAGCCGGCGCAGGCATGGGCGTTGGCGTCCAGCGACGAGTCGGGCGCCACGCTGGTGCGTCCGGGCGGCGGGCGGAAGGCGCGCGCCGCATCGCCGGCATGGACCGCATGCAGGAGGGCGTTGAGGCGGGCTGCGCGCGGTTTGAGGAGCGCGGGCATGAACACGCCATGCTCGCCCAGCCGTACCCCCGCCATGCGCAGCTGGCGGCGTTCCTGGACTGACAGGGCCGCGATGTCTGCGGCCAGCGCCTGGCGCGGCGCCGCGCCATGGCCCTCCACCAGCCGGTAGGCGATCCCGCGCGCCAGCCCGTCAAGACCGCCTGAGCGCGCGCTCACCGCCTCGCGCAGGGCCAGAAGCGGCCCCAGGGCGGCATGCGCCTGGGCGGCGGCGAAGGCCTCAAGGCGCCGCTCGGCGCGCGCGCCCGCTTCCGCGGCGCCCAGCTCGCCGCCGATCAGCGCAGCGCCGGGCGTGAACGGGTCCGGTCCGGGCGTCAGGCGCGCCACCGGCTCGCCCTGCCACAGCACGCGCCCGTCATCGTCGAGCGCCAGCGCCGCGTCTTCGGCGCGCGCCAGCTGGCCCAGGCGCCGGTTGATTTCAGGGCGCACGGCTTTCAGCGCGGCGTTGGCGACCGCCCGGCGCGCCAGCGGTCCGGCGGCGGCGTCTGCGCGAAAGCTCAGCCCGTCCAGGCGTCCGACGAAATGGCCCTCCACCGTCACCTCGCCCGAACCGTCCAGCCCGGCCTGAAGATCGATATTCTCCCGCAGGCCCTTCATCAGGGCGCTGGTGCGCCGGTCGATGAAGCGCGCGGTGAGCTGCTCGTGCAGCGCGTCCGACAGCGCGTCCTCCACCTCCCGGGTGCGGGCCTGCCAGTACGCCGGATCGGCGGTCCAGGACGGCCGGTGCGCGGCGTAGGACCAGGTGCGCACCTGGGTCAGGCGCTGGGACAGCGCATCCACGTCGCCGGCGGTTTTCGCCAGCCGTCCGATCTGGGCGTCGAGCCAGGCGTCAGGCAGGCGGGCGTCGCCGTCCGACAGATAGAAGAACAGCGAGCGTACGAGCCTGGCGTGCTCGTCCAGCGTGCCTTTGCGAAATTGCGGCGTGCCGCACACATCCCACAGCCGGGCCGTTCCGCCCCGTCTGGCGGCGCGCTCGCGCACGTCCGGATCGCGGGTCAGGATGTCCAGCACCGCCTCGTCCACCGCCGAGCGCACGCGTTCGAGCGCGGGATGGGGCGCGGGCGCGCCCAGCGAGGCGCGCAGTGACTGCAGGTCGGTGAGATCCAGATCGCCATTGCGCCAGATCAGGCGCGTCACCGGCTCGAATTCGTGGTTCTCCACCTGCTCGATGAGTTCGGGATCGAGGGCGCGCGCCTCGCCGGTCTCGCCGAATGTGCCGTCGCTGCGGAACCGTCCGGCGCGGCCCGCGATCTGGCCGATCTCGTGGGCGTGCAGGCGCCGGCGCTTGCGCCCGTCAAACTTGGTGTAGCTGGCGAAGGCGACATGGCCGACATCCATGTTCAGGCCCATGCCGATGGCGTCGGTGGCGATGAGGAAATCCACCTCGCCCGACTGGTAGAGCGCCACCTGCGCGTTGCGGGTGCGCGGCGACAACGCGCCCATGACCACGGCGGCCCCGCCGCGCTGGCGGCGCACCAGCTCGGCCATGGCGTAGACATCCTCGGCGCTGAAGGCGACGACAGCCGAGCGGCGCGGCAGCTTGGTGAGCTTTTTGGCGCCCGCATAGCTGAGCGTGGAGAAGCGCTCGCGGGTTTCGATGACGGCCTCGGGGATCAGCCGGCGCAGGATCGGGCGCATGGAGCCGGCGCCCAGGAGCATCGTCTCTTCCGTTCCGCGCGCATGCAGAAGCCGGTCGGTGAAGATGTGGCCGCGCTCGGGATCGGCGGCCAGCTGGATTTCGTCCACAGCCAGAAAGGCCGGGCGCATGTCCAGCGGCATGGCCTCCACCGTGCACAGAAAATAGCGCGCATGGGGCGGGACGATCTTTTCCTCGCCGGTGATCAGCGCGGCGGCGTGCGCGCCCTTGGCCTTGACCACGCGGTCATAGAGCTCTCGCGCCAGCAGGCGCAAAGGCAGTCCCATCACGCCCGAGGCGCGCCCCATCATGCGCTCCAGCGCCAGATGGGTCTTGCCGGTATTGGTCGGCCCCAGCACCGCAGTGACAGGGGCGGGCCGGACGTGGCGGGCGGTCATGGCGCGCTCCGTTAGACTGGCGTCCCGCCTCCAATCTAGGATGCCTCACCGTCCCGAATAAGGGGGCGGGCGCAGCGCCCGGCCCGGCCGGTCCTAGTCGACCATGTCGCCGGCATAGACGCGGGTCGCCACGATATTGATGTCGCCGATGCGCGTGCGGGCCCGGAAGCGGACGGGCACCCAGGCCCCGCCCATTTCAGCGAGCCAGATATTGACCGGGCGGGCGACGTCTTCGGGGGTGGGCCGCTTGCCTTCGGGATAGCCGCTGACGGGCTCGATATAGGCGCGGCAGCGCAGGGCGTCGCCGCGATAGCCGCGCAGGGTCAGGCGCTCGGTCTCGCCCGCTTCCAGGCGCAGGTCATAGCGCGCCCGTCCGTCAAAAACCGGCAGCCGGCCTTCGCAGGGGCGCTCCCCATGCGGCTGCGACATCATCAGGCTCAGCATCACGGTGACCGGATCGAGCGCGCCTGCGCGCTCGGCCTCGCTGGCGGGCGGATCGCCCATGGAGCCGAATGGCGGCGTAACGTCCGGCATGGCGACGCCGTCAGCAAAGTTGATGCCCACCGTGCGGTTGGAGCCGCTGGCATGGTTGATGTGCTCATACCGCCAGGGGCTGAGCGCGCGGCCCGGATTGTTCCGGTAACCGGTGGTGCTCGCCACGATGTCGGTGTCGTCGAACCAGCGCAAGAGGCCGCCGGCGCGGAAATTGGCTGCGCCCGCATAGGTCTCCTCATGGAGCCAGGCCGAAATGGTGATTGTCGCCACCGGCACGGTCATCAGGACCGACCCGGAATACTCCACATGGATCTGTTCGGGCAGGGCCGCACTTTCAGCGGGCGGCGCCCATGCGGCGGCAATCGTGGCCAGGACGGCGAGCATCGGGCGCAGGATCATGGTGGTCAGCCTTGTCTGTTCGGGTCAGTGAAACGCGTGTCCTGTATCAAGCGGGCGCCATTATGGCTGCAAGATGAATGCCGCTGGGGCGCGCCTGCGCCTTGACGCCGCGGTCGGCCTCGGTTAGATCGCCCGCTCTTGCGCTGCAAGACGCCTCACGGGTACGGGGCTTTGCGCGGCGCTTCCGATAATCTGTCAGATCAAGGTGGAAGCCATGTCGCGCCGCTGCGAACTTACGGGCACGGGTCCGATGTCGGGCAATAACGTGTCCCACGCGAACAACAAGACCCGGCGCCGCTTTCTGCCCAATCTGGTGCAGGTGACGCTGGCCTCGGAATCCCTCGGCCGCTCCTTTCGTCTGCGTGTCGCCGCCAAGGCGCTGCGCAGCGTGGACCATGCGGGCGGGTTTGACGCTTTCCTGCTGAAGGCCCGTGATGCGGACCTGTCGGCGGACGCGCAGAAGATCAAGCGCGAACTCAAGAAAGCCCAGACCGCCGCCGCCTGATCGCCTTTGACGGCTTGAAATCCCAACGCGTCCGCCGGTCTCCGGCGGGCGCTTTTGTTTGTGCGCTGCGCCATGAAAATGCCGCCCTGCGAGGGTCACAGGGCGGCAGGGTGCTCCACATGCCGCGAGGGGGCGGCCGGGAAAACAGACTATTCGGCGTGACCGGCCGCGCCGTGTGCGGCGACCGCCTCGATGTACTGGCGGCGCACCTTGCCCGGATCGAGGCTTTCTTCCAGCTCGCGCGCCACGCGCTCGTCATCATCCTGCAGCGCCTGCGGGTCGAGATCGGCGTAGTGCAGCACGCCCATGTCGGCATACGCCTTCTGGATGCGCGGCCCCCACAGGCCGATATCCTTGACGATGGGCACGATGCGCTGGAACAGCATCATACGGTAAAGCTTCACGATCTCGGAGTTTTCCACGAACGCCTTGCACTCGTGTTCGGGCAGGCCCAGCACGGCGTAGAGCTCGCGGCTCTGGGTCATGCGGTCGCGCATGAGATAGCAGGCCTCCACCAGAAACTCCTCGCGTTCGTCGCGCTCGGCCTGGGTGAGCTGGGGATAATAGTCGCGCAGCGATATCCGGCCGAACGCCACATGGCGCGCCTCGTCTTCCATCACATAGGCGTTGACCATACGCGCCAGCGGGTTCTGGGCCAGATCGCGGATGGTGCCGAAGGCCGCCAGCGCCAGCCCCTCGATCACCACCTGCATGGCCAGATAGGTCACGTCCCAGCGATTGTCCGACAGCGCCTGATTGACCAGCACCATCAGCGGGTCGGTCATGGGATAGGCGACGCCGAACTTGCCCACCAGCTTGCGGTAGGCCTCCACATGGCGCGCCTCGTCCATCACCTGGGTGGCGGCATAGAATTTGGCGTCGAGATCGGGCACGGCCTGGACGATCTTGGCGGCGGCCAGAAGCGCTGCCTGCTCGCCCTGCAGGAATTGTGACACGTTCCAGGATTGGGTGTGGCGGCGCAGCTCGATCTTTTCTTTCGCCGTCATCTTGTTCCAGACGTCCGAGCCGTAGATCGCGACGGCTTCGTCGGGCATCTGCATGGGGTTTTCGGGATCGAGGTCCAGGGTCCAGTCGATGCGGTTGACCGCATCCCACTGCATGTCCTTGCCCTTCTGATAGAGGTGCATGAGCGTGGTGCGCCCCTCGTCGAAGCGCCAGTCGAACACCGCTTCGAACTCATTGGGCACATGCCAGTGGGCATCAATGCCAGGCATGGGGTACAGGTCGCGCAGCGCGGTCATGGGCTCTCCTCCCAAAGGGTTGCGAGGGCGGCGCACCGGGTATGAGGCGCGTCACCCGCGTGCCGCCCTGAACGTGAAAGCCTTCTGAACAGCGTTCACAAACTGCACGATGGCCGCCGCACGCGCATTTGTCCAGCCCGTCCGAACCTTTTCAGGTTCGAACGGGCCGGACCGGACAGGCCAGGCTAGTTCTGGGAGCCCTCGGCCCCGTCCTTGCCCTGGCAGGTGCAGCCATAGTCATTACATCCGATCGTCCCGGCCACGCAGGCGTCGACATCGAACATGTTCAGGCAGTCGAAAGCCCCCGCGCAGGCGCAGTTGCCACCGTTGCAGATGAAGCCTTGCGGGCCGCCAGCCGACACGTCCAGGGCGCCTGCGGGCGTCTGGCCCGGACGGGCTGCCTGGACATAGGCCAGCACCAGGTCGGTATTGCCCGTCTCTATGGCGCGCTGCAGATCGGTGGGCAGGCGTCCGTGCCGGATCTGGTAGGGATGCTGGACCGAGGTGCGCTGCACGGCAGTACGGGGCGGGGCGACCTCGGTGGCGCGGGCCGGCTGCTCGGCGGTGCGGGCAGGCTGCCCGGTCGCCTGCAGGGCGCCGGCCGGCGCGGCTGCGGCAAGCCCGGTCAGGGCCACAAGGGCCGCCATCAGAAGCGTGATGAGAAGTCTCATGGGTCAGGGTCTCCAGTCTGAAACGCGCCGCCGGAAGGGCGGCTGACCGGGGCAGTCTAGGGATGGCGGTCCAGCCGGATAGTTGAACCAGCCTGCACCGAGTTGCATTCGGTTGCATGCAAGCCCGCGCCGTGCGATTTTATGGGCATGTCGCTGGATACGCTGCCGGACCGGCTCACTCTCATCCTCAAGACCCTGATGGTCAGCCGGTCGGCGCTGGCGAAGGCGCTTGGCGTGGACAAGTCGCTGGTCGGGCGATGGGCGTCGGGCAAGGTCAAGCCGTCGTCACACAATCTGGCCGAGCTCACGCGCTGGGTGGCCGTCCATGTGCCGGGCTTCACCATGCTCGATTGGGACAGCGCCCCTGACGCGTTCGCCGAACGGCTCAGCCGCGCGATGGCTGCGACCGGGCTGGCGGCGGCCGCCGCCGCCTGGTTTCCGGCGGCGATTCTGGAGCAGGCGTCCGCCGGGGTGCGCAGCCGCGGATTGGCGTATGAGGGCTTCTGGCGTTCGATCCGCCCCTCCCATGACTTGCCGGGCCGGTTTCTGCAGGACGTCACCCTCATCCGGCGCGACGAGGCGGCCGGCCGGTTCGTGTTCTGGACCCGGATTGAGGGCATGACGCTGGAGGGCTGGTCCTTGCTGCTGCAGAACCAGTTCTTTTCAGTCAGCGCCGATCTGAACGGTCTGGGACTTGTGTTTGGCATTTTCAATGGCGTGGCGCGTGACCGGGCGGAAATCCTCGACGGGGTGACGCTCGCCACCTTGCGCGATACCGGCGGCTCGCCGGCCTCGGCGGCCTGTGTGATGGAGCGGATCGCCGATCCCACCGGGGATCCGCAGCGTGACATGCGCGAGCTGGAGCGACTGGCCCTCGGGCGTCCGCGGCTTATGGACCCCGACGCCGTGCCGGCGCCCGTGCGCGCCCTTCTGGCGCGTGACGTCACGGCGGGACCGCCAGGCTTCCTGCGCCTGCTGACCAGCCAGTCTCTGGCGCGCGGGCGGCGCTTCGAAGCGCCCTGAGCGCTATTGTGCCGGCGCCGGAGGCGGACCGGCCTGCGCCGGCTCATCTTGCGCCGGCTGGCCGGCGGCGGCGCGCCGCTGCTCCATCCAGCGCTGCTTGAGGATTTTGGAGCTGTCCCGGCTGCCGTCGGGCGACCAGCCCGGCGGTCCGAGCCAGTAGCCCAGCGCCTCGCGCACGGAGCGCGCCGAGCGCACATCCTTCACGATGCCGATCCACTCATGCAGGCAGATCTTCAACGGGTTGTAGGTGCCCAGCTGGCGCACCACGCCATAGCGGCAGGGCTCGTCCGCGCGCTCGGGCTCGAACGTGCCGAACAGCTTGTCCCAGATGATGAACACGCCCGCGTAATTGCGATCGAGATAGCGCGGATTGACCGCGTGATGGACCCGGTGATGGGAGGGCGTGTTGAACACCGCCTCGATGGGCGCCGGCAGACGGCGCACCACTTCGGTGTGGATCCAGAACTGGTAGACGAGATTGAGCGCGCCGACGAAGGCGACCATCGCCGCCGGAAACCCCAGCAACACCAGCCACGACCCGAACAGGATGAATTTCAGCGTCAGCGGGCTCAGCCAGGGCTGACGCAGGGCCGTGGTGAGATTGTAGTGCTGGCTGGAGTGATGGACCACATGGTCGGCCCACCACCAGCGCACGGTATGGGCGAAGCGATGGGCCCAATAATACACGAAATCATCCAGCACGAAGCACAGTGCGAACGCCCACCAGGCCCAGCCGATATCGAACAGCGCAAACGGCTCGATGAAGACAAACCAGGCGACCGCCAGCCCGCCCAGAATGATCCCGGAGATGGTGTTGCCCAGACCCATGACG
This sequence comes from Alphaproteobacteria bacterium, assembly GCA_016124675.1. Classification (GTDB taxonomy): domain Bacteria; phylum Pseudomonadota; class Alphaproteobacteria; order Caulobacterales; family Maricaulaceae; genus Oceanicaulis. The sequence continues at coordinate 274,347 of WGNG01000009.1, read as the reverse complement.
AGGCTGGCGGCGCTGTCGCGTGGTTCGAACTTCGCCCGTCCGGTGAGGCGGGCATAGATCATTTCAGCCACGATCAGCGCCACGAAGGCCGGAATGGCGAGCATGATCGGATCGGGCAGGTCAGGTGCGTCCATCGTGTCAGATCTCTTGCGGCTCGCCCCGGGCGAAACGGGTTATGCGCCCGGCCCAGAGCCGGGCCTCGTCCTCATTGGCCAGCGTGATACAGGCTCGCTGCAGGGTAAAGTCGTCGATGCGTATCACAAGGCGCTCCCCCTGCGCCTGCGCGCCGCGCACCTCGGCGGGCCGCAGCGCCCGCGACACGATGCCATCGCCCAGGCTCAGCGCCAGCCCCAGGCGGCCCCCGTCCGCCTCCATCACCAGCCCCGCGCGCCTGTCGGCGGCGGCGACGCCCTGGGCCCCGGCGCGAAAGCCCAGTATGTCGCGCTCCAGCGCCTGGGCTGCGGCGCCCGCGCTGTCGATCCGCGACGGCGCCCAGCCGCCCAGCATCGCGTTGAGCCCGATCACCAGGGCGATGGCGAGCGCCGACCCAAGGAGGACGGCCGCGAGGGTGACGATATCACTCATGGCGCGCGATTGAACGGCGTTCACCCGTCCGGTGCAAGCCCTGTTTCGCGCGGCTCCGGCGCGGGCGCGATGGCATAGTATTCCTGCGTCCACAGCCGGTAGAGCACGCCCGGCGGCAGGCCGTAGGCGGCCTGCAGATAGCGCGCCTGGCTTTCATGGATGGCCCACGCGCGGATTTTGGCGCCCGCTGGGGCAGGCACGGCGTGGGAAAGCCGGGGACACACGCCTGTCTCCCGCCCCCGGGCGTCGACGACGCGGTGCTCGTTCCTCCCCCTCGTTCCATGCTGGAGGAAACCGCAAGGCGATCGCAGCCTGTCAAGGACGACCGGGCTTTGCCCGGTCGCCGCCTTGCGGCGGCCCGCAGGGCCGTCCTTGACAGGCCGCGCCGCTTGCGAAACTGGGCCAGCGAGGAACGACGGGGAGATGGGGTCGCATTCAGGGGGTGATGCTGGGGAAACCGGGGACACACACTCCATGCGTTTCCCCGGCGTAAGCCGGGGCCCAGTGGCGCCGGTGCATCTGGCCCCCGGCTTTCGCCGGGGAAATGCAAGGTGGAGGCGGCGCTTTCCTTCCCCGGTTTTCCGTGGACGAAAACCGGGGACACACACCCATTTGTTTCGTGTGGAGCTGATGCGAAAGCCGCTGGTCGCTAAACAGGTGTGTGTGCCCTCTTTTTTGCTGTCATCCGCACGTCAACAAGCCAGTCCAGTGTACCGCGACATGACGGGGCGCCGTCGCGGGACGGCTGACAGGGGGATGCCGGCATGCGCGCGTTTGTGATGGGGATCGCCTTGATCGCTCTCGTGTGGACCGGCGCGGCCCTGTGGCCCGGGCCTGCGCCGGTTAGCCATGCCTGGCTGGAGGCGCGCGCGGAGACCCGCGCCGAGCGCATCGCCCATGGCGCCGGGCTGGGGCGCGCGCCGGCCAACACGCTGGAGGCCCTGGCCCAGGCGGTCGCCGATCGCGCGGACGTGCTGGAGGTGGACGCCCAGATGACAGCGGATGGCATTCTGGTGCTGATCCATGACGACACGGTGGACCGCACCACCAACGGCTCGGGCCGGGTGGATGCGCTGACGCTGGAAGAAATTGCGAGCCTCGACGCGGCGTTTGGCTATGACGGCGAGGAGACAGACCGCTTCGCCGGACAGGGCGTGCGCATCCCCACGCTCACCGAGGCGCTGGCCGCTCATCCGCACATGCGCTGGATCGTGGAGATCAAGCCTGACACGCAAGCGGCGGCGCTGGCCATGTGCCAGACGATCCGCGAGGCTGGCATGGGCGAGCGCGTCATGGTCGGCTCCTTTCATGACAGCGCCATGGGCCATTTCCGGCAGGCCTGCCCGGAGGTGGCCACCGGCATGGCGTCCAACGAGGCGCTGAGCTTCTATCTCGCCGCAAGGCTGGGGCTCGCCAAATGGCGCCCCACCCGCGCCCACGCCATGCAGATCCCGCCGCGCGCGTCGGGGCTCGATGTCGCCCATCCGCGCCTCATCGCCGCCGCCCGCGCGCGCGGCCTCGCCGTGCAGGTGTGGACGATCAATGATCCCGCCGAGATGGCCGCGCTCATCGATCTGGGCGTGGACGGGATCATTACCGACCGGGTCGATGTCATGGCGCAGGTGCAGGAGCCGGGCTGAAACCCCGGCCCCAAAGCCGCCTCGGTCGCAATATATTGTACCGTATACGGTGGTTTTACCGGATATTGTGCGTCAACAGGCTGCGGCTTGGCTTTCATAGGAATCGAGAATTGCGCCGGTCCCGGATTTTCATTAACACGTTATGATAACATGAGAAAGTGCCTTTCAGAGCCTCACTTTATGCTCCGTATACTGCCAAAAAAACTTGACTTTCCGCAGCGCCGATGACAGTTTGGTGACATCAAAAGCCAGCCCATGGAGGGTGATATGCCACGACTGACTGCGATCCTTCTGATCGGCGCCTGGCTCGGCTTCGCGTTCGCATCACGCGTCCTGACCCCCGAGGTCACGGGCATGCTCGCCCTGGCGGGCATCGCGGCCACGCTCGCGGTTCTGGCCCTGTCGGGTCATATATCGCGCCCGGACCCGCTGTCGCTGAACCTGACGGGCCGCCGCCCGTACTGGGAAACGCGCTGACGCATCGCCAGACCTGATCAGGTGACACGCCCGGAGCGCCCCGCCCCGGGCGTTGTCACGTCAGGCAGGGGTCATGTCAGGCCGGGCGCTTGCGCGCGCGCGGATGGGTGGCGGCGTGAATGCGCGCCAGCGCGCCCGCATCCACATCGGCATAAATCTGCGTGGTGGACAGCGAGGCGTGGCCGAGCAGGTCCTGGATCGCGCGCAGATCGCCGCCATGGGCCAGCAAATGGGTGGCGAAGGCATGGCGCAGCGCATGGGGCGTGGCGCTCGCCGGCAGGCCGAGGCGCGCCCGCAACAGCTCCATCGCCGCCTGCACCGCGCGCGGCCCCAGCGCGCCGCCGCGCACCGCCCGGAACAGGGCGTCCTTGCGTTGGATTGAGTAGGGACAGAGCGCCACATAGGCGCTCACCGCGTCACGCACCTGCGGCAGGACGGGCACGATCCGCGTGCGTCCGCCCTTGCCGGTGACGCGAAGGGTTTGGGGCAGCGGATGGTCGGCGCCAGTCAGGGCCAGCGCCTCGGATATGCGCAGGCCGCCGCCATAGAGGAGCGACAGGATGGCGGTGTCGCGCGCGGCGATCCAGGCGGGCGCCCCGGTTTCGCCGGGCGCGTCGATCAGCGCGCGCGCCGCCATCTCGCTCACCGGGCGCGGCATGCGCCGGGGCGACTTGGGCGGTTCGACCAGGGTGAGGGCGGGATTGTCGAGGCCCCAGCGGCGGCGGGCGTACTGGAAGAAGCTGCGCGCCGCAGAAAGGCCGCGCTGCAAGGTCCGCGCTCCGCACCCGTCGCGCCGGCGGGCGGCGAGCCAGGCGCGCCAGTCGGCCGCTTCGAGCCGGGACAAGGCGTGCAGCGTCACCGGCCCGCCCAAATGGCCGCCCAGAAACTCGATGAGGCCGCTGACATCACGCCGGTAGGCTTCGAGCGTGCGGGGCGCCAGCCGCCGCTCACCCGACAGATGATCGAGCCAGGCGGGCAGGGCCGCCGGCGCCACGAGGCCGGGATCGGTCAGTTCGCCAGCCATGGCGCGATCCGCCGCTCCAGCACCCGCGCAAACAGGTGCAGCAGGTCGGCGCCCTGATCGGGGGTGAAGGCGCGCCCGTCGCGGGCGGCCAGGCACAGCACGGCCGGTTTGCGCGCCAGCTCCAGCCGCACCAGCGCTTCGGACCGCAGGCCCCGGGCCTGACCGTCATAGAGTGCATCGGCGAAGCGGGCGTCCACCGGGCCGAGCTTTACCGAGTGCGCCCCCAGCAACGCCTCGACCAGCTCCGGCGAGCAGGGACGGATGGCTTTTGCGCCAGGCAGCGGCGTGCAGCCTTCGATGAATATCCGGATCACGTCGACGCTGAGCGCCCCGGCGGCCCGGCCGGCCAGCTTGTGATCAAGCGCCTCCAGACTGTCGGCCTCCACCACCGCCAGAATGGCGGCGTGGGTCTGGGCCTGGGCGGCGAGATTGGCCTTGGCCAGCGCGATCAGCGCGGCATTGGTGGCGCGCACGCGGGCAAGCTCGGCTTCCAGCTTGCGCCGGGCATGGGCGGCGATATCGATGACGCCGGACTGGGTGATCGCCTCATTGACGCGCGCCAGCAATTCGGGATCGCGCGTGATCAGGTCTGGATGAGCGCGCAGATAATCGCGCAGCGCCGCAGTGTCGGCCAAGCTGGGGCCAGGCGCCGGCGCGGGCGGAGGGACGGAATCGAACATGCGGCGGCCCTTGGTGGCGGTGAGTGGGCCGGACTATCGGGCCGCCGGCTTGCGACAGGGTTAATGGCCCTGCCCGTCCTCACGCGCGCCGGCGGCGCGGCGAGGACGGGCGGGGGACGTGTCGGGCGCTATTGGGCCTGCGCGCCGTCCATCAGGGTCTGCATCAGGAACACGTATTCCAGCGCCTGGCGGTTGGCCGCCTCGCGCAGATTGGCCGCCGCCGAATGGCCGCCCTCGATGTTCTCGTAATACAGCATCTCATGGCCCAGCTGATCGAGCAGGAAGGCCAGCTTGCGCGCATGGGCGGGATGGACGCGGTCATCCTTTGTGGAAGTCAGGATGAAAATGGGCGGGTAATCGCCGTCCGTCTCCACATTGTGCAGCGGGGAGATGGAGCGCAGGAAGGCCCGCTCGTCCTCATTTTCGTCCGGGAAGCCGTACTCGTCCTGCCAGCTGGCGCCCGCGAGCAGCAGGTGGAAGCGCATCATGTCCAGAAGCGGCACCTGGGTGATCACCGCGCCCCACAGATCGGGACGCTGGGTGTACATCACCCCGGTCAGCAGCCCGCCATTGGAGCCGCCCATCACGCCGAGCTGCGGCGCGGTGGTCTCGCCCGTGGCGATCAGATCCTCGGCGACCGCGATCAGGTCGTCAAAGATGCGCTGACGGTTGGTGCGCAGGCCTGCCTGGTGCCAGGCCGGGCCGAACTCGCCGCCACCGCGGATATTGGCCAGCACATAGGCGCCGCCGTTCTCCAGCCACAGCCGCCCGCGCACGCCCGAATAAGAGGGCTCCATGGAGACCTGGAAGCCGCCATAGGCATAGAGCAGTGTGGGCTGCGGGCCGGTCACGTCTTCGCGGCGCACGATGAAATAGGGGATCATGGTGCCGTCGGAGCTGCGCGCCTGGCGCTGCTCGACGATCATGCCGTCGGTGTCGAACCAGGCCGGGGCCGACATGGCCCGCTCCAGCGCCAGCTCGGGCGTGACGCGGTAGAGCGCTTCCGGGTTCAGGAAGCCCGACACGTTGACATAGGCCAGATCGCTCTGGTCATCAGCGGTGACGATGGAGATGGTGGCGTTCTGCGGCGCCTCGATCGCCTGGCTCGACCAGGTGGCGCCGTCAAAGGTGAAGGCTTCCAGACGGCTGACCACATTATCGCTGATCACCATCAGAAGATTGTTCGCCGTTGCCGCGATGGAGCCGACGGACTGGCGGGAGTCGGGCACGAACACGGTGCGCACCTCGGGCAGCACGCCGGTTGCCGCCAGCGCCGCCATGTCGATGGACAAAGCCGCGCCCGCCGGGAAGGTCGGTCCGCCTTCGACCGGCGTCCAGTCTTCTTCGGTCGTGAAGACGAGCTGGCCCCCGAACAGGGTCTGCGGGGTGGATTTGCGCGGCAGCGGCAGGGCGATGGGGTCGCCGGTGGCGCCCTCGGGGAGCAGCCAGACCACGCCTTCAAAGAAGCTCTCGCGCTGGAACGCAGCAAAATAGGCTGTCCCGTCGGCCTGTTCGAAGCGCGCCGGCCAGACGCCCACATTGCTGGCGGAGCCGGTGAAGACGATCTCGGCCTCTTCGATCGGGGTTCCGCGCGTCCAGCGCTTGACCACGAAGGGATAGCCCGAAGTGGTGGTTTCGCCGGCCTCAAGCGCGGTGGCGATCAGCAGCGTGTTCTCGTCGATCCAGGCGACAGACCCCTTGGTCTGCGGGATCTCGAACCCGCCCTCGACGAAGCTGCGCGTCTGCGTGTCGAACTCGCGGCGCACCGCAGCGTCCGAGCCGCCGTCCGACAGGGTCAGTATGCAGCGCCGGTAATCGGGGCCGAGGCAGGTCGACCCGCCCCATACCCAATTGGCGCCCTCGGCCCCGGCCAGCGCGTCCACGTCCAGCACCACGTCCCATTCCGGCGCGCCGGTGGCGTAGCTCTCCACGCTGGTCTTGCGCCACAGGCCGTGGATGTTGTCCGCGTCGCGCCAGAAATTCCACAGCTCGCCCCCGCGCACTGCCACATAGGGAATGCGGTCAGTGCTCTCGAGCACTTCGATCGCCTGGTCATAGAGCGTCTGGTAGCGCGGATCGGACTGCAACAGGCCCAGCGAGCGCTCGTTCTGCAGGCGCGCAAAGCCCAGCGCATCCTCGCCCTCGACCTCTTCGAGCCATTCGAGCGTCTCTTCGCCCGACTGGATGGAATTGTTCAGGGCCGAGACGCTGTGCTCGGCGTCTTCGGCCGGTGGGGCGCTGTCCATGAAATCGGCATCCTCTGAATTGGGCGAACAGGCCGCCAGTGCGACAAGGGCAGCGGCGGTCAGGCTTAGTTTCCAGCGGCGCATCGGGCGTCCTCCCAGCGTGAAAAGCGCGCGCATTCAACAGCGCCCGGCGCCCCGCGTCAAAGCCGCCCGCATTAAATTCTCACAATCTGCCCGCCTGATTGCATGGAGGCAGGCGAGGGCGTAAAGCCTCGCCCCATGAAAGCATTCGCGATGAACGGGGCGGGCAACGCCTTCATCCTGATCGACGCGCGCGACGCCGCCGCGCCGCTGGCGCTGGCGCCCCGCGAGGTTTTTGCGCTCGCCCAGGCCCATCCGTTTGATCAATTGCTGGCGCTTGAGGCAGACGGAACGGCCGACGCCCGTTTGCGCGTCTGGAACCGCGACGGTGGCGAGGTCGGCGCCTGCGGAAATGGGGCGCGCGCGGCGGCCTGGCTGATGTTTCAGGACAGTGGCCGCAGTACGCTGGCGATGAGCTCGCTGGGTGGCCGCCTGAACGCGCGCCGTCTCGGCGATGGCGGGGCGGAGGTGGATCTGGGCCCGGCGCGGCTGGACTGGCGCGAAATACCGCTGGCGCGGGCGATGGACACGGTGCGGATGGACTATTCGGTCGACCTGCCGGGCGGCGGACGCCTCGAAGGGCCGGGCGCGGTCTCCATGGGCAACCCCCATGTCGTGTTCTTCGTGGACGATCCCGACGCCCTGCCCTTGAACGTGATCGGGCCGGGCGTGGAACACGATCCGCTATTTCCCGAGCGCGTGAATGCCGGTTTTGCCCGCGTGCTGGAACCGGGCCTCATCCGCCTGCGGGTCTGGGAGCGCGGGGCGGGGCTGACCAAGGCCTGCGGCACGGGCGCCGCAGCGGCGCTGGTCGCTGCCTGCCGTCAGGGGCGCATAGGGCGCGAAGCTGTGATCCGCGCCGATGGCGGCGATCTGCCGGTGCGCTGGACGCAAGACGGCCACGTGCATCTGTCAGGCCCGGTGGAGCTGGAGGGCGAGATCGCCTTGCCCGCGGGCCTCGGCGTAGCGTTCCGCTAGATGCCGCGCTCCATGACCCAGTCGCAATAGACCGCGCCGCCCACATCGAACTGGCGCTCGCCGACCATATGAAAGCCGTGCGCCTTGTAGAAGCCGATGGCGCGCTCATTATTCTTGTACACGCCCAGCAGCATGCGGGCGCGCCCTGTCGCGCGGGCATGGGCGAGCCCGGCCTGAAGCAGCATCAGGCCGAGCCCTGAACGGTGCAGTTTCGACAGGACATAGATGCGCTTCATCTCGATATCGCCGGGGCGCGTCTCGACCGGCAGATCGGGCGGGGCGAGGTGGAGATAGCCCACGGGGGCTGCACCGGGCGCGGCTTCGGCCAGCCACAGCGCGTGCTCTGGGTCGGCCAGCGCGGCGGCGTACACGTCCGCGGTCTGGCGCTGGGCGCAGTGGCGCATGATCGCTGCGCCGTCGATCACGCCGGCATAGCTCTCCAGAAAGGTCGCCGTCCCCACCAGCGCCAGGGCGGGCGCGTCTTTCGGGACAGCCATGCGGATGGTTGCGCTCATGCGCGTGGCGATAGGCTGGCGATGCGCGCGGGGCAAGAGTGAATGTCCATCTGGCCCCTTAATTCCGGCGTGATTATGTGTTGCATCTGGAACGCAGGGGCGCGCGCGCAGTTGATCAGCCTCCCGGGGCCCTCGCGCTGCGTGCGCGCGCTTCCTACATGCACAGCTCGCGCGCCGGTCCCGCCAGCCTGCCGCGCCTTTTGAGACCGGGGAGAATCGCCGTGGCCAACGCCTCCATGATCGCCATCACGCCCGAAGGCGGGCTGTCGCGCTATCTCGCCGAGATCCGCAAGTTTCCCATGCTGGAAAAGGATGAGGAGTTCATGCTGGCCAAGCGCTGGCAGGAGCATCAGGACACCGAAGCGGCTCACCGCATGGTCACGTCCCATTTGCGCCTGGTGGCCAAGATCGCCATGGGCTATCGCGGCTATGGCCTGCCCATCGCCGAAGTGATCTCTGAGGGCAATGTGGGCCTGATGCAGGCGGTCAAGAAGTTTGACCCCGACAAGGGCTTCCGTCTGTCCACCTACGCCATGTGGTGGGTGCGCGCCGCCATCCAGGAATACATCCTGCGCTCCTGGTCGCTGGTGAAAATGGGCACCACGGCGGCCCAGAAGAAGCTGTTCTTCAATCTGCGCCGCATGAAAAGCCAGATGCAGGCGCTGGAAGAGGGCGATCTGAAACCTGAACAGGTCGAGCATATCGCCACCAGGCTGGGCGTGACCGATGACGAGGTCATCTCCATGAACCGGCGCCTGTCCGGCCCGGACGCCTCGCTCAACGCCCCCATGCGCGCCGATGGCGAGAGCCAGTGGCAGGACTGGCTGGCCGATGACAATGCCAGCGACGCCGAGGACGATCTCGTCGAAAGCGACGAGTTCGACACCCGCATGACGCTCCTGCAGGAAGCCATGGGGGGCCTGAATGAGCGCGAGCGCCACATCATCCAGGAGCGCCGCCTGACCGAAGAGCCCAGGACGCTGGAAGAGCTCGCCGATGTCTACAAGGTCAGCCGCGAACGCATCCGCCAGATCGAGGTGCGCGCGTTCGAAAAGCTCCAGACCGAGATGAAGCGCCTGGCCGAAGAGCGCGGGCTGATGCCGGCCTAGGCGGGCGGAGCCATTTTAAATGGCGCAATATTCCATCCATTATTGATTTTTCCGGTGAGGCGTGGCGTGATCGTGTCTGACGGTTAGGTGCTCGACCGGATTTACATGGAGAGCCCCCGAAATCTGCTTGCGCATTGGTAATGCATAGGGTACTAAATGAAGCGCGAGGTGCAGCCCCGTTCCATCTCGATCTACGAGGATCTGACCGGAGCCGCACCGTTCGCGGCATGGTTCGAGGATCTGGAGGCGCATGCGGCAGCGCGGATGACCCGAGCGCTCAGCGAACTGGAGAGGGGTGCAGGTGATCTTGAACCGGCCGGCGCGGGCGTCAGCGAGCTTCGCATCGATTACGGTCCGGGCTACCGGGTCTATCTGGGGCAGGACGGCGCCAGGCTGGTCGTTCTCTTGTGCGCAGGGACCAAGCAGCGTCAGCAAAAGGACATTCGGCGCGCGCACGGTCTTTGGGCCGAATACAAAACCCGGAAGGCTGCAGGCGCGCAGGACGGTCGGCGGCGATAGCAGACTGACAACAGGACATTTCAAGCGAGGCGAATATGCCCCTGACCCGTGATTTCAAGGCAACCATCCAGGCGCGCGCTGCGCGTGACCTGGAGTTTCGCGCTGCGCTCTATTCCGAGGCGCTCGATGCATTGCTGCAAGGCGATATCGACACCGCCAAATCCATGCTGCGCGATTATGTGAACGCCACAATCGGTTTCGAGCGCCTGGAAGCCGTGACCGGCACGCCGCGCAAAAGCCTGATGCGCATGCTCAGCGCTCAGGGCAATCCAAGGCTTGAAAGCCTCGGGCCGATTCTCAGGGCGCTGAATGGCGAGGCCGATGTGAAGCCGCAGGTTCGCGTCGCTTGATGTTGAAACCGCGCGCTATGCGCCTGCTGCCCGCGCCCGCTTCATCCGCACAATCCCCACCGCCAGCGCGACCTGCGCGCCATAGTACAGGATCCAGATCAGCGCGGCGGGCCAGTCAAAGCCGTCCGGCTGCAGGGTGCCGCCGAACCAGCGCGCGGCGATAATGGCGTCCGAGGCGATGAAGACGAGGGCGCCGATGACGATGAGGCGCGGACCTTTCACGAAACCCGCCAGAATGGCCATGGCCAGGATGATCCCGATATAGGCGCTGGCGGGACCTGCGAGCTCGCCCATGCCGGGGCGCAGCCAGAGCAGCATCACCACGCCGAACACCGCCAGAGCGGCGGCGATGGGCAGGCCGGTGCGCCGCCATCCCCCGCGCAAGATCGCCAGCGCGAAGATCACGCCGTACACGATGTGCGCCGTGGCGAAAAAGCCGATGCCCGCCTCGCGCGCTGGCGGGCTGAGCGCCAGCGCGAAATCACCGCCCGCCGAGGCCAGGAGCGCCAGCGTCAGGAGCGGCGCGCGCGAGAAGCCCGCATAGGCCGCCAGAAGCACGATGGACAGCGCCTTGACGATGGCCAGAAGGCCGGACGTGGAGGGGGTGAAATTGTCCAGTCCGAAATAGATCGCCGACGTGACCAACGAGACGATCAGATAGGCCGGACCGGCCCAGTCGGGGATCAGCGGCTCGGTTTCGGCGTAGCGGTCGGTCAAGGGGCGCTCCCGGGTTCCATGCCTCGCGCGTGAAGGCCACGCGGATTTAACGCCCTTGAAGGCCGCAAATCCACCGGGCTGGACTGTCATTGGCCAGCGGGATGCAGGCTCCGGCCCCGGGGCCGGGCCCGCGCAGCTGCGCCCCCGTCATCATCTGCGGTCTTTACCCCGCTGCGCCGGGCGCCGTCACGGCCGGCCCAGATCCCCAGGCCAGCGCTTCGGCGAGCGCGCGGACCTGGGCCGCCGCTGCGGTGTCGCTTCCGGGCAGGGCGCGCGAGGCCAGCGGCGCGCCCACGCGCAACCGGTAGGTCTTGCCACGCTGGGCGAGGAAGGCGTGGAACACCGTCATGTCGCGCAGCTCCCGGCTGATTGCGGACAGGCCATAGTACAGCAGCGGCATGCGCTGGCGCACGCCCATCGGCACGACCGGCGCATCAAACCGGCGCGCCAGCGACACGAAGGCCGGCGCCCAGACGGGCTCTGCCAGACTGAGGCTGCGCCAGTCCCACTGCGCCATGCGCCCGGCGGGAAACACCACCACGCAGCGCCCGGCATTGAGCGCCTCCATGGCGGTGCGCAGCGTGTCGCGCGCGCTCGACCGGTCGCGCTCCTTGGTGCGCCATTCCACCGGGATCAGCCGCGGGCCAAGGCCCGGCGCCACGCGCAGCGCGTCGCGATTGGCGAAGAAGACCATGTCGGGGCGCCGCGCGGCCAGCGCCTGCCAGACCGCTACCCCGTCGGGCACACCGCCGGGATGGTTGGCGGCGATCATCACCGGGCCGGTGGCGGGCACATGGCCGAGACCCTCGACGCGCAGCGTCAGCCGCAAATACGCCTGCGCCCAGGCGAACACCGCGTCCGCGTCACGCGTCTGTAATGCGCGCGTCATCTCCACGGCGGTCTCATAGCCCAGAACCGGCAGGGCCAGCGCCTGCACCAGCGCCCACAGACGCGGCTTCATGCGCAGGCGCGGCGCGCGCTCGGCGATCAGCGCGTCCACCACGGCGCGGGCCGGATCGATTGTCATGTCCATGGCGTATCACGTACCCGCGCCGCCGCAGCGCGCAAGAGGCGCGGCGCGCTGGCCTCGCGCCGCCTGCCGCGGTAAACCCGCGCGCCATGAGCCAGACGCCCGCTGCTTCCTCCGCCGCCGCCCCGCGCCGCCTCTATGGCCGCGCCAAGGGCCATGCTTTGACCGCCCGCCGGCAGGCGCTGGTGGACGGGCTCGGCGCCGCGCTCACCTGGCCCGATGACGGCCCGCTGGACCCGGCAGACCTGCTGCCCGGCTTTGACCGCCATGTGCTGGAAATCGGTTTTGGCGCCGCCGAGCATCTGATCGGTCAGGCGCAGCGCGACCCGAAGACCGGCTATCTGGGCATCGAGCCGTTTCTCAACGGCGTCGCCAAGGCGCTGGCGGGGATTGAGGATCACGGCCTTGCCAATATGCGCGTCAAGCGCGCGGACGCCCGGACCGAGATCGAGCGCATGCCCGATGGCGCATTCGACCGCATCTATCTCCTGTTTCCCGATCCCTGGCCCAAATCGCGCCACGCCAAGCGGCGTTTCGTGCAAGCGGACACCGCGCGGTCGCTCGCCCGCCTGCTTCAACCCGGCGGGATTCTACGCGTCGCCACAGACGTTCGCGTCTATGCCGACCACGCGCTGCCGATCCTTCTGGAGACGCCGGGCCTGAACTGGCTCGGCGGCGGCCCGGACAGCTGGCGCGATAACCCGGCAGATCACATCGTGACCCGCTACCAGTCCAAGCATCTGGGCGATATCGACCCGGTGTTCATGGAATTTCAGCGGGTTTAGCCGCTTCGGGCGATGATGATCGAGGCTTCCCGGCCCCATTGCGCGCCGTCGCGCTGATAGACCGCAAACACCAGCGATGCAGACGGCGGGCGCGACAGCGGGATCGGCGTGAAGGTATAGGCCTCGGCCACCAGCACGCGCGCACCGCCGTCGAAATGGACGGGGCGCGAGATCGAAAGCGTCGCCGCTCCGGGAGGCGCGCCGGGATCAGGGTTCATCATCTGCTCCTCGGCCCAGCGCTGGAAGCGGCTGATATCGGCATTGAACGGGTCCGCTTGCGTATCAATATGGGGGCATTGGATAGGCCCATCGGTCGTCAACCCGTCGTGGAACCGGTCGAGCTGGGCATCCGTCATGCCGTGGATCGCCTGCGCGAACTCTGGATTGTAGCCCATGGCGAAGGGGGCGGCAGCGCCGCGCTCCCTGCCCTCCTGGGTCAGCGTTGCCGCCAGGGTCGCCCGGTCCATGGGCAGGCTGAGCCAGGATGCGCTGACAGCGGCGCGCGTATCACCGGCGTGTGTGTTGGCCAAAAAGGTTTCCACCCTGGCCCCGGCAAACAGGCAGGCGGCCTCTGCAAGCGTCATCTGGACTGTGGCGGGCGGGCTGGCTGCGAGGCTGGCGGCGGCGAGAAGGACTGTGAGCATGACGACCCCTGACTGCGCCCACAATTAACGCCGCTTCGCGCAGCCCGCGCAAGCACCGCCCCGTTGCGCTGCGCGCCCGGCTCGCGTATAAGCCGCGTCAACAGTTCGATACGCCGGATGGCGTGTTCGGGCGGCTCGGGTCACCGGGCCGCCCTTTTCGTTAGCCCGACTGGCTTTGAGGAGCCACGCTTGAAAACCCGCTCGCCCCAGGATGTGCGCATTCTCGAGCTTGCCGAGCCCATCGCCGAGGCGCTGGGCATGGAGATCGTGCGCGTGCGGGTCATGGGCGGCAAGACGACGACCTGCCAGATCATGACCGAGCGCCATGACGGCGACGTCAACGTGGCAGACTGCGCGCGCCTGTCGCGCAAGCTGTCGGCGGTGTTTGAAGAGGTGGATCCCATCGCTGGCGAATACCATCTCGAGGTCTCCTCTCCCGGCATTGACCGCCCGCTGACGGCGCTGGCGCATTTTGCGCGCTGGGAAGGGTTCGAAGCCAAGCTGGAGCTCGATCGCCTCGTGGAGGGCCGCAAGCGGTATCGCGGCCTGCTGGCCGGGGTCGAGGACAATAATGTCCTGATCGACCTGGCCGGCGAAGAGGACACCGCCGTCATCCCGTTTGACTGGATCAGTGACGCCAAGCTCGTCCTCACCGACGCGCTGCTGGCCGAAAGCCTGAAAGGCCGCGCGCCGATTCCCGATGTCCTGGAGGATGTCGAGGGCGAGGATGCCGGCCAAGACGATATTGGCGAGGGGGGCGGCGCCCGGCCGGCCTCGGACGATTAACCGACAGAAGGAAGACACACATGGCCATCGGGGTCAGCGCCAACAAGCTGGAAATCCTGCAGATCGCCCGCGCGGTCGCACAGGAGAAGATGATCGACGACAAGATCGTCCTGGGCGCCATTGAAGAGGCGATCCAGAAGGCGGCGCGCTCGCGCTATGGCGCCGAGCTCGATATCCATTGCAAGATCAACCCCAAGACCGGCGAGATGCGCCTGACCAGCCGCACCACGGTCGTGGAGGAGGTTGAGAACGAAGCCCACCAGATCACGCTGGAGGCCGCGCGCAAGCGCGATCCGCAAGCGGTGGTGGGGACGATCTTTGAAGAGGAGCTGCCGCCGATCGAGTTTGGCCGCGTCGCCTCCCAGACCGCCAAGCAGGTGATCACCCAGAAGGTCCGCGAAGCCGAGCGCGAGCGCCAGTATCTCGAATACAAGGACCGCGTGGGCGAGGTCATCAACGGCATCGTCAAGCGCGTCGAATACGGCAATGTCATCGTCGATCTGGGCAAGGCCGAAGGCATCATCCGGCGCGCCGACGGGATTCCGCGCGAAGCGTTGCAGAATAATGACCGCGTGCGCGCCTATATCTACGATGTGCGCCCCGAAGTGCGCGGTCCCCAGATCTTCCTGTCGCGCGCCCACCCAGACTTCATGGCCGCCCTGTTCGCCCAGGAAGTGCCCGAAGTCTACGAAGGCGTCATCGAGATCCCGCGCGTCGCGCGCGACCCCGGCAGCCGGGCCAAGATCGCCGTCATCTCCAATGACAGCTCCATCGACCCTGTGGGCGCCTGCGTCGGCATGCGCGGCAGCCGGGTCCAGGCTGTGGTCAACGAGCTGGCCGGCGAGAAGATCGACATCATTCCGTTCAATCCCGATCCGGCGACCTTCATCGTCAACGCCCTGCAGCCCGCCGAGGTCACCAAGGTGGTGCTCGACGAGGAAAACCAGCGCATTGAAGTCGTGGTGCCTGACGACCAGCTGTCGCTGGCCATCGGCCGGCGCGGCCAGAACGTGCGTCTGGCCAGCCAGCTCACCGGCTGGTCCATCGACATCCTGACAGAGGTCGAGGAATCCGAGCGCCGCCAGAAAGAGTTCGCCACGCGCACTGCGCTGTTCATCGAGGGCCTCGATGTGGACGAGGTGATCGCCCAGCTGCTGGCCACCGAAGGCTTCGGCGACATGGAAGACATCGCCTATGTCGATCTCGACGAGATCGCGGTGATCGAAGGCTTCGACGACGCCACCGCCGCCGAGATTCAGACCCGGGCGCGCGAATGGCTGGACCGCCAGGCCGCCGAGCAGGATGCGCGCCGCACCGAGCTGGGCGTCGACGACGATCTGCTCGAGATCGAGGGCATCACCCTGCCCATCGCCGTGCGTCTGGGCGAGAACGATGTGAAGAGCGTTGAGGATCTCGCTGGCCTGACGCCGGACGATCTGCGCGGCTGGTACGAAACCCGCGATGGCGAGCGCGTGCGCGAGCCGGGCCTGCTGGACGGGATGCAGGTCGACGCCGCCGAGGCCGAGGCGCTGATCATGCGCGCCCGTGTCGCGGCCGGCTGGATCGAGGCCGAGGCGCTGGAGCCGGAAGCCGATGAGGCGGCCGGGGACGAGGAGGCCGAGGTGACCGATGCCGAGCTGGACGAGCTTGATCTGTCCGATCTCGAGGCCGAAGCGGCGCGTCTGGGCGTGGACCTGAACGAGCTTCTGGGCGATGAGGGCGCGGACGCCGGCGAAGACGGCTTCGAAGACGATAGCGGGGAGGACGACGCCAGATCGTGAGCCGCGGGGCGCGTACAGGCCGGGTCAAGGCGGTGCGCGAGCGCCGCTGCGCCGTCACCGGAGAGGTGCTCGGCGAGGCCGGCCTCTTGCGCGTCGCCCTGTCGCCGGACGGCCAGGTGGTGGCGGATCTCTCCGCCCGCCTGCCGGGCCGGGGCGCCTGGGTGAAGGCCGAGCGCGCGATCATCGACCAGGCGGTCAGGCGCAAGGCCTTTCACCGCGCCTTCGGCGGCCCGGTTGAGGTCCCTGCCGACCTCGCGGCCCGGTTCGAAGCGCAGCTGGAGGCGCGGGCGTTGTCAGCGCTCGGTCTGGCGCGGCGTGCGGGACGGCTCGCGATGGGGTATGATGCGGTGCGTCTGGGCCTGCAGAAGGGGCCAGATCCGGCGCTGCGCATCGAGGCGAGCGACGGCGCAGCGGACGGGCGCGGCAAGCTGGACGCGCTCGCCCGCGCCGCCCGCCCGGGCCTGGCGACGGTGTCGTGCTTCAGCGCGCAGGCGCTGGGTGCGGCGCTGGGGCGCTCGGGCGTGGTGCATCTGCTTCTGGCCGAAGGGCCCGAAGCGCAAAGTTTCAAGGGCCTCGTCAGCAAGCTGGCAGGCTTTCGCGACCTCGATCCGGCCGCGCGCGCCTGAAGGCGCACAGGACGGTTGATCCGCCGGGCAAGGCGGCTAGTTTAGCGGGCCTTCGGGCGGGGCGCTGCGCGCTCCGGGGAGCGGGCCCTTTTGCATATGACGGCGGACAGCACGCGGCGGCTGGCGCCGCCCCACACGGATTGCCGCAGCAAGGACGCTTATGAGCGACGCTGACGAACGCAACACCTCGGGCCGCAAACCCCTCTCCCTGGGCGGAGGCTCCACACCGTCGGGCACGGTGCGCCAGAGCTTTCCGCGCGGCCGGCAGAAGGCCGTGGTGGTCGAGAAAAAGCGCAAGCGCACCGGCACGCCCGGCGCGCCGGGGCCTGCGGGCGCCAAGGACGCGCCGGCTCCGGCGGGCAAGCCGGGTCAGCCTGACAAGGATCGCACGCGCGCGCTGATCGCGGCCAAGGCCAAGCAGATGGGCCTGTCCGAGGAGGAGCTGCTCAAGCGCCAGGCCGCCATTCAGCGCGCCCGCGCCGAAGCCGAATCGCGCGAGGCCCAGAAGCGCGCCGAGGAAGAAGAGCGCAACCGGCGCCAGAACTCCGAAATGCGCGCGCTGGAAGATCAGCGCGAGCGCGAAGAGGCCGAGCGCCTGGCGCGCGAGGCGGCCGCCGCGCGCCGCGACGCCCCGCCGCAAGCTGCGCCCGCTGCGGAGGCGCCCGCCGCTGCGGCGGTCGACCCCGCCCTGCCGGCCGAGCCCTCGGGCAAGCCGCAGCGCAAGGCCGACAAGGCCGACAAGGCGCGTGACCGCAGCGAGCCTGAAGACGACGGCGACATGCTTCGCAAGCTCGGCGGCCGGGTCAAGGAGAAGAAGGTCGAGCCTGCCGACAAGACGGCCGGCGGGCGCGCCGGGCGCGATTCGCGCCGCCATACCGGCAAGCTGACGATCCAGAATCTGGTTGAGGATGACGAGGGCCGCCAGCGCTCCCTCGCCTCCATGCGCCGGGCGCGCGAGCGTGAGAAGATGCGCCGCGCCCAGCTGGGCCAGGGCCGCGACAAGGTCGCGCGCGAAGTGGTGGTGCCCGAGGCGATCACGATTCAGGACCTTGCCCAGCGCATGGCCGAACGCGCCGCCGATGTGGTGAAATATCTTATGACCCAGGGCCAGATGCTCCGGGCCAATGATGTCATCGACGCCGACACAGCCGAGCTGATCGTGGAAGAGTTCGGCCACTCGGTGAAGCGCGTGTCGGAATCCGACGTCGAGGTGGGCTTCATCTCGCGCGATGACGATTCCGGCGCCAAGAAGCCCCGCCCGCCCGTGGTCACGGTCATGGGCCATGTCGACCATGGCAAGACATCGCTGCTGGACGCCTTGCGCCAGACCGATGTCGCGGCAGGCGAGGCCGGCGGCATCACCCAGCATATCGGCGCCTATCAGGTTCAGCTCAAGGGCGGCGAGCGCATCACCTTCCTCGACACGCCCGGCCACGCGGCGTTCTCGTCCATGCGGGCGCGCGGGGCCCAGGCGACCGATATCGTCATTCTGGTCGTGGCCGCCGATGACGGCGTCATGCCGCAGACCATCGAGGCCATCAAGCACGCCAAGGCCGCCAACGCGCCGATCATCGTGGCGGTCAACAAGGTCGACAAGCCCGACGCCAATCCGGAAAAAGTCCTGCAGGAATTGCTGCAGTACGAAGTGTTCGTGGAATCCATGGGCGGCGACGTGCAGGCGGTGAAGGTGTCGGCGCTGAAGAAAACCGGCCTTGATGAGCTCACCGAGGCGATCAACCTCCAGGCCGAACTTCTGGAGCTGAAAGCCAATCCGGACCGGTCGGCCGAAGGCGTGGTGATCGAATCCCAGATCGACAAGGGCCGCGGCCCCGTCGCCACGGTTCTGGTCAAGCGCGGCACGCTCAAGCGCGGCGAGATCGTCGTGGCCGGCGCCCAGTGGGGCAAGGTGCGCGCGCTGAACAATGAGCGCGGCCAGCAAATGTCCGAAGCCGGACCCTCCTTGCCGGCCGAGATTCTCGGCCTCGACGGCGCGCCCGAGCCGGGCGAGGTGTTCGCCGTGGTCGAGAGCGAGGCCCGCGCGCGCGAACTGGTCGATTATCGCCAGCGCATGATGCGCGACCGCTCCGCCGCCTCGCGCACCAGCAAGGGCGCCTCGCTTGAACAGATGATGGCCCGCCTGCAGCAGTCCGAAGTCGCCGAACTGGCGCTTCTGGTGAAGGCTGACGTGCAGGGCTCGGCTGAAGCGATCAGCGGGGCCATGGACAAGCTCGGCAATGAGGAGGTGCGCGCGCGCGTCATCCATTCCGCCCCCGGCGGCGTGTCGGAGAGCGACGTTCTGCTCGCGCGCGCCTCAGGCGCGCCGATCCTGGCGTTCAATGTGCGCGCCAACAAGCAGGCGCGGGACCTGGCCGAGCGCGAGGGCGTGGAGATCCGGTACTACTCGGTGATCTACAACCTGCTCGACGATGTGAAGTCGGCTCTGGAAGGCCTGCTGACGCCCGGACAGCGCGAGACCTTCATCGGCTATGCCGAGATCAAGGAAGTCTTCAACATCACCAAGGTCGGCAAGGTCGCCGGCTGCCGGGTCACCGAAGGCGTGGTCAAGCGCGGCTGCGGCGTACGCCTCCTGCGCAACGACACTGTGCTGCACGAAGGCAAGCTGTCCACGCTCAAGCGCTTCAAGGACGAAGTGGCTGAAGTGCGCGCCGGCGTCGAGTGCGGCATGGCGTTCGAGAAGTATGAAGACATCCAGGTGGGCGATCTCATTGAGTGCTTCCAGGTCGAGGAGTTCAAGCGCACGCTCTAGGGCGTGCGTCCTCTCCTGCGTGAGGAGGCCCTGATGGCCGCGCCGGTTCTGGTCATCGACACGGCGGGCCCCTGGTGCGCCTGCGCTCTGGACGCCGGCGGCCGCGTGCTGAGCCGGGCGCAGGACCTCGGCCGCGGCCATGCCGAAGCGCTGGCGCCCTGGACGGCGGCGCTGCTGGACGAGGCGGGCTGGCGCCCGCGCGATCTGCACCGCATCGGCGTCAATACCGGCCCCGGCGGCTTTGCCGGGGTGCGCGTCGGCGTCGCCTTCGCGCGCGGCCTGGCGCTGGCCTGCGGCGCGCAAGCCGTCGGGGTCAGCGCGCTGGACGCCTGGGCGCGTCACGCTGACCCTGATTGCACCGCCGATGTGTTCAGCGTTCATGATGCGCGCCGCGGCGAGCTGATCTGGCAGCTGATCTCCAGAGGCGTTCCTCAAACTGATCTTCAGCGCGGCGATCCGGAGGCGGCGCGCGCCGCCCTGGCGGCGGCGCCCGGCGCGCGGCTGGCCGGCTCGGGCGCAGCCCTGCTGGGCGGACCGCGCTTTGATCCGGAGCCGCCGCTGGGCGCCCTCCTGGCCCTGACGCGCGCCGCGCCCGCTGATGCACCCGCGCCTGCCCCGGTCTATGCGCGAGGGCCGGACGCCAGAATGCCCGGCGGAGCCGAGCCGGCATGAGTGCGCAGATCACCGGCTGCGGCCCCGGCGCGGAGGCGCTTCTGGCCGCACTGCACGCGCAATGCTTCGCCGAATGCTGGAGCGAGGCGGAAATGGCGGGCCTTCTGGCGAGCCCTGGCGTCAGCGCGCTGATCCTCGAAGATGAGGACGGGCCGGCGGCGCTCGCCCTGATCCGGGTGGTGCTGGACGAGGCCGAGCTGTTGACCCTGGGTGTTCTGCCGGACCGCCGGGCGCGCGGCCACGGCATCACGCTGTTGCGGGCGGCGGAGGCCGAAGCGCGCCAGGCTGGCGCGGCGCGCCTGTTCCTGGAGGTCTCCCATGTCAACGCTCCCGCCGCCGGGCTCTATGCCCGCGCCGGATACCGCCAGGTGGGGCGGCGCAAGCGCTATTACCGCGACGGCAGCGATGCGCGCGTCCTGGCGCGGAACCTGGAATAACCCCAGTCCCTTTGAGTATGGACACGCCGCAAGCGCGAGGCGTATCTAGGGCGACCGGCGCGGCCGCGCCACACTGCAGCGAGGATGGCCATGACTGACCGGATAGAACAGCTTTGCGTGGAAAAGGGCCTGCGCATGACCGAGCAGCGCCGGATCATCGCGCGCGTGCTGTCGCGCGCCGACGATCATCCCGACGCCGAGGAACTGCACCGCCGCGCCAACGAGATCGACAAGGGCATCTCGCTCGCCACCGTATACCGCACCGTGCGCCTGTTCGAGGACGCCGGCATCATCGAGCGCCATGACTTCCGCGACGGCCGCTCGCGCTATGAGGAATCGCCCGAGGATCACCACGACCATCTCATCGACATGAATACCGGCGAGGTGGTGGAATTCTATGACGAGGAGATCGAGCGCCTGCAGGAAGCCATCGCCCGCAAGCTCGGCTACAAGCTCATCGATCACCGCCTGGAACTGTATGGCGTGAAGCTGAAGGACGGGGAGTAGGCGGGGCCTCCGGTGCCCGCGCCTTTGCCCAAGCAATGACGCGCGCCGCGCCCTCGTCATAGGGCGTCGTCTGGAAGTCGGGATAGCGCGCCCGGAAGTCATGGTCAGACAAGACATAGTCACTGTCGAACTGATAGCGCATCTCGTGAGCTTCGCGCACGAGGGGACTGAACAGGCTCAACATCCGCGAGGCGCAGGCTGGCAAATAGCTGGCGCTCAGACTTGTTCCGAGCAAGTGATTGAAGCGCGCCACCCAGCTGGCATGTGTCGAGGCCTGCCCCACCGGCAAATGCCACACACGCCCCGCTGCGCCTGGGTCGGTGGCGAGCTTTACAAGGGCGCGGGCGATATCGGGTGTATAGGCGAAGGTGTGCCGGGCCGAGGCGGTCATGAGAAGCCTCGGTGGTTTGGCGGCGATCATTCGCTCAAGGAACGAGGCCCAGAGCACGCTGTCCACGGCCCCGGGGCCATAAAAATCAGCGGCGCGTGCAACCGTCACCGCTATGCGTCCCGATTCATGGGCCTTCAACAGTAAACTGGCGGCATGCTGACGCGCGCGGCCCTTCTGGCTCGGCGGAGACTGCGGGTGATCTTCCGTTATCGGAACAGTCAGTGGTGCGGGACCATACATGTACACGTTATCGAGAAACACCAGCCTGGCGCCGGTGCGCTCGGCGGCGGTCACCAGAGCCTTGGCCACACGCGGCCATTCGCGCCTCCAGACCTTTGCTCGATAGGGCAGGCCCACGCAGCAGATTATGGCGTCTGCGCCCTCACAGACCCTGATCAGGCCATTCGCGTCACGCGCATCGGCCTCCTGGCTGGACGGTGCGGCATATGGCAGCTTGCCGGCTTCCAGCGTGTCGCACACCAAGCGCCCGACCGCACCACGCCCGCCCAGAACAACGTACATTCCCGCTTCCTCTCCTGCTGTGGGGCACTATAGCCAAGCATTGACACTGTCGCAGCCGATTTCCCAGCGTCGCCGGGCCGTAATGCGGGGGTAAGGGGCTGAAGCCCTTCGCGCCCTTGCATCGCGCGCCTACAATGCCCATAACGCAAAGCTGGCGCAGGGCTGATGGCCCGAGAGCGCGCGAGGGTATAGGTGATATGTCACGCCGGCGAGGAGGCCGGCCGCGCCCATGACCGAGACTGCGAACGCCGCCGGTGAAAAGCCGCGCAAACGCCTGTTCATCAAGACCTATGGCTGTCAGATGAACGTGTACGACTCCGAGCGTATGCGCGATCTGCTGACGCCGCTGGGCTATGAGCCGGCCGACGCGCCCGAGGGCGCCGACCTGGTCATTCTCAACACCTGCCATATCCGCGAGAAGGCGGCCGAGAAGGTGTATTCCGAGCTCGGCCGGCTCAAGCCGCTCAAGGACGGCATGGCGGCCTCGGGCGGCGCCATGACCATTGCGGTGGCCGGCTGCGTGGCCCAGGCCGAGGGCGCGGAAATCCGCCGCCGCGCGCCGGTGGTGGATCTGGTGGTCGGGCCGCAGGCCTATCACAAACTGCCTGAGTTCATCGCGCAGGTGCATCGCGGCCGCGGCGACGCGCTGCAGACCGAGTTCGAGGTCGAGGACAAGTTTGATGCCCTGGCCGTTCCGGCGCGCCAGGTGGACGGCTATACCGCCTTCGTCACGGTGCAGGAGGGCTGCGACAAGTTCTGCACCTTCTGCGTGGTGCCTTATACGCGCGGCGCCGAATGGTCCCGCCCGGTGGACCAGGTCACCGCAGAAGTGCGCGCACTTGTCGCCCAGGGCGTGCGCGAGGTGACGCTGCTGGGTCAGAACGTCAACGCCTATCACGGCGCGCCGCCCGCCGGGCGCGAGGCGGACGGGGTCTGGGGCCTGGGCAGGCTGGTGCGTCACCTGGCGCGCATAGACGGGCTGGCGCGCATCCGCTTCACCACCTCCCATCCGCGCGACATGGATGATGATCTCATTGCGGCCTTCGCCGATACGCCAGCTGTCATGCCCTATTTCCACCTGCCGGTGCAGTCGGGGTCGGACCGGATCCTCAAAGCCATGAACCGCAAGCACACGGCGCAGGAGTATCTCGACATCATCGCGCGCCTGCGCGCGGCGCGGCCCGATATCGCGATCTCGGGCGACATGATCGTGGGCTTTCCCGGCGAAACCGAAGCGGATTTCGAGGCCACCCTGGCGCTGGCGCGCGCGGTCCATTACGCGGCCTGCTTCTCCTTCAAGTATTCACGCCGTCCCGGCACGCCGGGCGCGGCCATGGCCGGCCAGGTGGACGAGGCGGTGAAATCCGAGCGCCTGGCGCGCCTGCAGGCGATGCTCAGCGAGCAGCAGACCGCGTTCAACCTGTCCATGACCGGCCGCCGCCTGCCGGTCCTGTTTGACCGCGAAGGCCGCAATCGCGGCCAGATCGGCGGACGCAGCCCTTATCTGCAGGCGGTTCATTGTGACGGACCGGTCAGCCTGATCGGCCAGATTGCGGAGGTGGAGATCACTGGCGCCAGCCAGAACGCCCTGTCCGCCCGACTGGTCCCGGGGGAGACGCGCGCCGCGTGAGCCGAAGTCCCAGATCGCGCCCCCCGGTCAGCCGTCCTCCCGTCCGGGAGGGCCGCAGGCTGCCTGCAGACACGCTGCATTTTGACGATGCCGGCCTGGTGCGCGCGCTCGCCGGGCCGGGACATGAGAATTTCGCCGTGCTCGAGGCCGAGCTTGGCGTGCGTGTCGAGGCGCCTGGCGGCGGACAGCTGCAGATCATGGGTGAAGAGGCGCGCGCCCGCATCGACGCTGCGCGCGTGATGCAGGGGTTGTATGCCCGTTTGAGCGAGGGTCTCGCCATCGATCCGGCCGCCGTGCGCGCCGCCTGCCGCATGAGCGAGGACCCGGCCGCCGAAGCGATCGACGCCATCATCCGCGTGCCGCGCGGCGCCAGCTTCGCCGCCCGCACCGATGGCCAGGCGGCCTATGTGCGCGCGCTGAAGGACACGCTCAGCTATGACATGGTGTTCGGGGTCGGCCCGGCGGGTACAGGCAAGACCCTGCTGGCCGTCGCCTACGGCGCCGGACAGCTCGCCGAGGGCGCGGTGGAGCGCCTGGTCATCACCCGCCCGGCCGTGGAGGCGGGCGAGCGGCTGGGCTTCCTGCCGGGCGACCTGACTGAGAAGATCGATCCTTATCTCCTGCCGATCTGGGACGCGCTGCGTGATGCGCTGGGCCAGCGCCTGTCGGACAAGTACCGCGAAGAGGGCCGGGTGGAGGTGGCGCCGCTGGCCTTCATGCGCGGGCGCACGCTGAGCCGGGCCTTCGTGATCGTGGACGAGGCGCAGAACGCCACCATCCCGCAGATGCGCATGGTGCTCACGCGCCTGGGCGAAGGCTCGCGCATGGCGGTGACCGGCGATCCCACCCAGACCGATCTCAGGCGCGGCGAGCCGTCGGGCCTGTCCCATGCGCTGGGCATCCTCACCGGTGAGCCGCGCATCGCCATCCATCGCTTCACCCGGTCTGACGTGGTGCGCCACGGGCTGGTGGCGCGCATCGTCGACGCCTACGAGCGCGATGACGCCCGCCGGGAGACGGGCCGCGGGTCATGAGCCTCGACATCGTCATCGACGACCCCGCCTGGGAGGCGGAGCCGGGGCTTGAAGCCCTGATCACCGATGTGGTCGGCGCCGGTCTCGCGCGCCTGCCGGCGCCGCGCGCCGGCGAGGCGGTCATCCTGCTCACCGACGACCAAAGCGTACAGGCGCTCAACGCCCGCTTTCGCGGCAAGGATGCGCCCACCAATGTCCTGTCCTTTCCCGCGCCCGAGCGCGAAGGCTATCCCGGCGATGTCGCGCTGGCCTTTGGCGTATGCGCACGCGAGGCTGAGGCTGCGGGCAAGCCGCTCATCCATCACGCCGCGCATCTGGCCCTGCACGGCGTTCTGCATCTTAACGGGCTTGATCACGAAGAGGAGCTGGCGGCGCGCGAGATGGAGCGGCTGGAAACAGCCGTGCTCGCCGGGTTCGGCATCGCCGATCCCTACGCTGCAACGGTATCGCCATGACGGACACTGACACAGGCAACGGCCTGATTTCGCGCTTCACCAACGTGTTCCGGCGCGCGCCGGACAGCAATGGGGACTATGGCGCGGGCCCGGCGGACGCACCGTCCGGGCCGCCGGAAAAGGCGGCGCCGGGGGGCGATCTTTTCCTCAATCTGCGCGAGTTTCACACCAAGCGGGTCGAGGACGTGATGGTGCCGCGCGCGGACATCATCGCGGTGGAGGTCGACACCCCGCTCAAGGAGCTGGCGCGCCTGGTGACGGAAGCCGGTCATTCGCGCTTCCCGGTCTATCGCGAGACGCTCGATGATCCCATCGGCATGGTCCATATCCGCGACATCATCAGCTATCTGGCGCGCTATGCCGACGCCGCCGAGGGCGACTGGGCGAATGCGCGCATCCTGCCCGCCGTGCGCCGGCCCTTGCTGTACGTGCCGGCCTCCATGCGCGCGCTGGACCTGCTCCTGCGCATGCAGTCGCGGCGCATGCACATGGCGCTGGTGGTGGACGAATTTGGCGGCACGGACGGCCTGGTCACGCTGGAGGACCTCATCGAGCCCATCGTGGGCGATATCGAGGACGAGCACGACGAGGCCGAAGGTCCCGCCATCCGCGCCAAGGGCGCCGATGTGTGGGAGGCGGACGCGCGCGCGACCATCGAGGAGCTCGAGCGCGAGCTTGGCCGCGAAATCGCCACCGAAGCGGAGGAGGCCGATGTCGATACGCTGGGCGGCCTCATCTTCCGCCTGGCGGGGCGCGTGCCAGAGCGCGGCGAGGTTCTGTCACACCCGTCCGGGCTCGAGTTTGAGATTCTCGATTCTGATCCGCGGCGCATCAAGCGCATGCGCATCCGTCCCGCGGCCCCTGCCGCCCCGCCCGTGGACGCCGCGAGCGCTCCGGGCGGAGACCGGCGCGCCGGTTCGTGAGCGCGGCGGGCGGGCAGGCAGGGGCTCGCATGAGCCGTCTGCGCGCCCGCCTGCGCGCCTTGCACGGGATTCAGCTCCACGCTGCCCTGTTCGCCGCCGGCGCGTTCGGCGTGCTCGCCCATGCGCCCTTCCATATCCAGCCCGCGCTCATCACCGCCTATTGCGCCCTGGTCTGGGCGCTCGACGGCGCACGGCGCACCCGCGCGCCGGTCAGGGCCGGGTTCGCGCGCGCCTGGTCCTTCGCGGCAGGCCAGTTCCTGGCGGGCACCTGGTGGGTGGCCAACGCCTTCCTGGTGCAGGCGGAGGACTATCTCTGGCTCATCTGGGCGCCGCTCATCGTGCTGCCTGCCGGGCTCGCCCTGTTCTGGGGCGTGGCGGGCGCGGCGTATGCGCGGCTGGCGCCGCACGGCGCACACCGCATCACAGTGTTCGCCGCCGCGTTCATGATCGTGGAGTGGGTGCGCTCCTTTGTGCTGAGCGGCTTTCCCTGG
This sequence comes from Alphaproteobacteria bacterium, assembly GCA_016124675.1. Lineage (GTDB taxonomy): Bacteria > Pseudomonadota > Alphaproteobacteria > Caulobacterales > Maricaulaceae > Oceanicaulis. Next base: position 247,945 of record WGNG01000009.1, on the reverse strand, counting down.
AATCTGCCCGGCCATGTCTTCGCCGCCGGCGCCCCGGTGAGCCAGATCGCCAGCGTGTTCGGCGCGGCGGGCCTGTCAGCGCTGGTCCTGTTCGCCTTCTCCGCGCCTGCGGCCCTGGCCGGGCGCGGCCCGGCGCTGGCGCGTGCGGCGCCGCTGGTTCTGGGCCTGACGCTGCTGGCCGGCGCCTGGGTCTGGGGCGCGGCGCGCCTGTCCGACGCTCAGTCCCTCTCCACGGGCCAGACCGTGCGCGTGGTGCAGATCAATCTTGATCAGCGCGACAAGACCTATGCCGCGCGCCGGGAGATCCTGCAGCGCTATCTCGTGCAGTCGGCTGCGCCGGGCGTGGAGGATGTGTCGGCGATCATCTGGCCGGAGGGCGCTGTTCCGGCGCTTCTGCTGAACGAGCCGGATCTGCTGGCCGATATCCGGGAGGCGCTGCCTGAAAATGCGCTCTTGCTGACGGGGATCACGCGGTCGGATCGCGGCGCGCCAGGGGCCGCGCCCCTCTACTTCAACTCCCTGGCCGCCTTGCGGATGACAGATGACGGGATGGCGCTGGAGGCGGGGTATGACAAGGTGCGCCTGGTGCCGTTCGGCGAAGGCAATCCGCTGGCGCCGCTGACCCGGCTCATCGGGTTTGAGACCCTGTCCAGCATGGCGCCCTATTACACGCCGGGCCAGGCGGCGCGCACATTGAGCCTTGCAGGTCTGCCCGCCATGGCGCCGCTGATCTGTTACGAGGTGATCTTCCCCCGCTTCGCCCCGCGCGGCGCCAACCGGCCTTACTGGCTGGTGAACATCTCCAACGATTCGTGGTATGGCTCATCTTCGGGACCGCGCCAGCATCTCAATCAGGCGCGCTACCGGGCGTTGGAAGAGGGTTTGCCGCTGGTGCGGGCCGCGTCAAACGGCGTTTCGGGACAGATTGACCCCTACGGTCGTGTCGAGCGTGCTCTGCCAGTTGATGCGGAAGCTTTTATTGACGTAGTGTTGCTGGAGAGACTGGACGATACCCCCTTCGCCCTCTACGGAAATATCCCATGGAGCATCGGATTCCTGATTCTCCTTGTGTTGAATAGCGGCGTTGCTTGGATACTGTTTCGCCGAAGGCTTGACACATGAATGCCGCAATGCAGCGTATGATTGAAGGTCCGCAGGATCGCAGGGTCCGGCGCCGAAGACAGGAAAGCCAAGATGAGCGTTAATCCCCGTGGTCCGAACGCCGTAGACCGCCACGTCGGCTCGCGTGTGCGTCTGCGCCGCCAGCTATTGAACATGAGCCAGGAAAAACTGGGCGACGAGCTGGGCGTGACGTTCCAGCAGATCCAGAAATATGAGCGCGGCACCAATCGCGTCGGCGCCGGACGCTTGTGGCAGATGGCGCGGGTGCTCGATGTGCCGGTGTCCTTTTTCTATGATGGCGTGTCGGAAGCCGCGTCCCAGCCAGGCTTCTCTGAAGGCGACCAGACGCCGATCGTGGATGATTTCATCCAGTCGGCCGATGGCGTGGCGCTGGCCCAGGCCTTTGCCCGCATTCGCGACAGCAAGGTCCGCCGCCGGATTCTCGAACTGGTGCGCACGCTGGCGGCCGAGGAAGCCGAAGCCGCAGCGGCCCAGGCCGACGAAGCCTGAAGCACCGATCCCGGGCCGGAGACGGCCCGGCTTCGCCTGCCCGCTTGCAATTGGCCCGGGGATAGGCTTTAAGCGCTCGATATAAAGCAATCTTTATATGGAGCATCCCGCGTGGCCAGATCTTCCTATCTCTTCACCAGCGAAAGCGTGTCAGAAGGGCACCCGGACAAGGTGTGCGACCGTATCTCTGATACGGTCGTCGACCTCTTCCTGGCGCGTGACCCCGTGGCGCGGGTGGCGTGCGAAACGCTGACCACCACCAACCGGATCGTGCTCGCGGGCGAGACCCGCTGCGCCTCCGACGTGCCCGGCGAGGAGATCGAGGCCGCCGTGCGCGCCGCCGTGCGCGATATCGGCTATGAGCAGGATGGTTTCCACTGGAAGACCGCCAGCTTCGCCAACCACCTGCATGAGCAGTCAGCCGATATCGCGCAGGGCGTGGACGAAGGTTCGGGCTCCTACAAGGAAGAGGGCGCGGGCGACCAGGGCATCATGTTCGGGTTCGCATGCGATGAGACGCCCGAGCTGATGCCGGCGCCGATCATCTATTCCCACCAGATCCTGAAAGAAATGGCCCGGGCGCGCAAATCGGGCGAGACGCCGCAATTTGAACCCGACGCCAAGTCCCAGGTGACCCTGCGCTATGAGAACGGCCGCCCGGTGGCGGTCACCAGCGTCGTGGTCTCCACCCAGCACAAGGCGAGCGCCTCGCTGGAAGAAATCCGCGAACTGGTGCGCCCGATCGTCAGGCAGGTCCTGCCCGAGGGCTGGTTCCCGGACGAGGACGAGTTCTATGTCAACCCGACCGGCAAGTTTGTCATCGGCGGACCCGATGGCGACGCCGGCCTGACTGGCCGCAAGATCATCGTGGACACCTATGGCGGCGCGGCGCCCCATGGCGGCGGCGCCTTCTCGGGCAAGGACCCGACGAAGGTGGACCGTTCGGCCGCCTATGTGTCGCGCTATCTCGCCAAGAACGTGGTGGCCTCGGGCCTGGCGCGCAAATGCACCATCCAGCTCTCCTACGCCATTGGCGTGGCCAAGCCGCTTTCGGTCTATGTTGACCTGCACGGCACGGGCGAGATTGATGAAGCGGTGCTGGAAAAGCGCCTGCCGGAAATGGTCAATCTGTCCCCGCGCGGCATCCGCACCCATCTCGGCCTGAACCGGGCGATCTATGCGCGCACATCGGCCTATGGCCATTTCGGCCGCACGCCGGACGCCGATGGCGGCTTCTCCTGGGAGAGAACCGACCTGGCCGAACAGCTGAAATCGCTCGCCTGATCAGGCCTGAGCTCCGTTTGATGCGCCGTCCGGCCCCCAGGCCGGGCGGCGTTTTCACGTTCAGCCTGCCGGATAATAGGTCGGCGCGCCGGGCCCCACGGGCAGGCCGAGGGCGAAGGTCCACACGAAGAACAGCGCCGTCCAGGTGACCAGGAAGATGACCGAGTAGGGCAGCATCATCGCGATGACCGTCCCGATGCCGAGCTTTTTGTCATAGCGCGTCATCCAGGCCAGGATCAGCCCGAAATAGCTCATCATCGGGGTAATGATATTCGTCGATGAATCCCCGATCCGGTAGGCGGCCTGGATCACTTCCGGCGAATAGCCCACCAGCATCAGCATGGGCACGAAAATCGGCGCGGTGACCGCCCATTGCGCGCTGGCCGAGCCCAGCATCAGATTCACAAACGCGCACATGATGATGAAGCCGACGAAGATGGCCGGCCCCGTCAGCCCGGTGTCGATCAGCACTTGCGCGCCGGCCACGGCGGTGATGGCGCCCAGATTGGACCAGCCAAAGAACGCCACGAACTGGGCGGCGAAGAAGACCAGCACGATGTAGAGGCCCAGTGTCGAGATGGCCGAGGCCATGCCGTCGATGACGTCGCGGTCGCTTCTCATCGTCCCGGCGGCGCGCCCGTAGGCGAAGCCCACGATGATGAAGAACAGGAAAATCCAGGTCACGAAGCCGGTGAAGAAGGGGGCCTGCTGGAAGATGGAGCCTGTGACGGGATTGCGTAAACTCCCCCAGCCGGGCAGCCAGTCGGGAACGGTCACCGAAAACAGCGTGCCGATAAACGGCAAGGTCAGCGACAGCTCATCTCCCATCAGTGTCCAGGCCATGGCCGCGAACACGCCCAGCGAGGCCAGGCCCGCCCAGAGCAGACCCCGCTTCTCCTGAGGCGACACCGTCTGCATCATCTTGCCGTCGAGCACGGCCGGGTCGGCGCGGCTGGCGTCAAAGGGGCCGAGCTTCGGCTCGACGATGAAGATGGTGACCAGCGAACCGATGATCGTGATCAGGAAGGTGGAGACCACCATGAAATACCAGTTGGCCGGCGCCGACACGACATAGTCCGGATCGATCAGCCTTGCCGCTTCGGTGGTGATGCCCGCCAGCAGCGGATCGATCGTGCCGATCAGGAGGTTCGCGCTATAGCCGCCTGAGACGCCTGCGAACGCCGCCGCCATGCCCGCCAGCGGGTGGCGGCCGAGCGCGTAGAACACCGCGCCCGCCAGCGGCACCAGCACCACATAGCCCATCTCCGACGCGGTGTTGGAGATGACGCCCGCGAACACCACCGCCACCGTGACGGTATGCTTGTTGGCGCCCAGCACGATGGAGCGCACGGCGGCCGACAACAGGCCCGATTTCTCCGCCACGCCCACGCCCAGCATGGCCACCAGCACCACGCCCAGCGGCGCAAAGCTGGTGAAATTGGTGGTCAGGCTCGTAAAGATGCGCCGGAACCCGTCCTCATTCATCAGGCTGACCGCGCGGATCATGCCGTCATCGGCCCGCCCGCGCGCGCCCTCGGGGCGCGGATCCTCCACCGCCACTTCCAGCAGGCCGCCGAACAGGCCCGAGGCCAGGATCATCAAACCGGCCAGAATCGCAAACAGCGTCACGGGATGGGGCAGGAGATTGCCCAGCCACTCGACCGAATCGAGGAAGCGGGTGAACATACCGCGCTTGCGGTCGGGTTCGCTCTGCGGATTGGCCTGATCTGTCAATGCGGCGGCTCGTCCTGCTAAGGGTGGGATAAGGGGAAGCCGTCAACCTTGCACAGGGCGCGCGGGGGGTCCAGCCAGAGGAGACCGCTGGCGGGAGAGCCGTCAGAACCGGCGCGTCAGCCAGTCCAGCATCAGCGCGTTGAGGGCGTCCGGCGCCTCGGCCATGGTCCAGTGGCCGATATCCTCGATGACGTGGCGTTCAAGGTCGCGGCACAGCGCCGGCATCCAGCCGGTGAGCCTGGGCGGCAGCATGAAGTCGCACTCGGCCGAGATCATCAGGCAGGGCATGGACAGCCGGTGATCCACCCCGCCCATGCGTTCCCAGTTGGCGTTGAAATTGCGGTAGAGATTGAGCCCGCCGCGAAACCCCGACCGGCGATAGGCCTCAGCGTACTGCGCGCGCCGCTGCGGCCCCACCACGCAATCCTCCTGCGATTTCAATCCGCCGCGCGCCACGAAGGCGTCGAACCGGCGCGGCAGATGGGTGATGGAGGCGGGCAGCCTGGTGAGATCGCCGCTGGGCGGCGGGGCGCCGAAGCTGAAGGCGAAGAAATCCTCCTCGCGGCCCGTGAACAGCGCATCCGCCGCCTCGTCCTGGAAGCGCACGATATAGTGCTCCTCACCCCCTTGCTCGCGGAACACATCCAGCGGCGGGGTGGAGCTGCGCGGCAGATGGGGCGTGTTGACGCCAATGGCGCCCAGAAACCGGTGCGGGATGAGACAGGCAGCCTGCCACATGATGATGCCGCCCCAGTCATGCCCGGCGATGACCGCGCGCTCGATCTCCAGTGCATCGAGCAGGTTCTCGATATCCGCGCACATGACATCGATGCCGTAGGCCTCGATCTCGTGCGGCGCGTCGGACGCGCCAAAGCCGCGCAGGTCCGGCGCGATCACCCGGTATCCCGCCTCGCTCAGGGCTGCGATCTGGGGCGCCCAGCCGAGAGCCAGATCCGGCCAGCCATGCAGCAGGAGCACTGGCAGGCCATCCTGCGGCCCGGCTTCATGGACGCTGAGGGTGACATCGCCTGCCTGGATCCGGCGGGCGGGGGGCATGGCGTGGGTCATCCGGCAGCTCGCTCCGCTTTGCGGTGCGAGTGTAGGAGATCAAGGGCGAACACGGCCAGCCCCGACCAGATCAGCACGAAGGTGATGAGATGGCCCAGGGTGAACACCTCGCCATAGGCCAGGCCAACAATGAATTGCAGCGTCGGCGCCAGGAACTGGAGAAGGCCCAGCGTGGCGAAGCTCACCCCCCGCGCGCCCAGCACGAACAGCAGCAGCGGCGCCACGGTCATGGGTCCGGTGAGGATCAGCAGGAGCGCCGCCTGCGGCCCGGTGAAGAAGCTCCCGCCCGCGCCGATCTCCACGAAGATCAGCGCCACAAAGGACGGCACGGCCAGGATCGCGGTTTCCCAGAACAGGCCGATGCGCCCGTCTATCGCGATGGTCTTGCGCACATAGCCATAGACGGTGAACGTGCCCGCCAGCGCCAGCGCGATGAGGGGCAGCTCGCCCACGGTGATGATCTGGTTGGCGACGCCCAGCGCGGCCAGCCCTACCGCCACCGCCCGCCAGCGCCCGAAGCGCTCATGGGCGATGAACACGCCCACGGCCACATTCATCAACGGGTTGATGAAATAGCCCAGCGACACCTCCAGCACGCGCCCGGAATTGACGGCGAAAATGAACAGCCACCAGTTCGACCCGATGACCAGGGCGGTGAAGGTCAGAAGGAGAAGCGCGCGCCGGTCCTTGAGCACCGCCAGCGCCGGACCCATGCGGCGCGCCATCCATAACAGGGCCAGCAAGGCCGGGACGGACCATATCGCGCGGTGCAGCACGATCTCGGCGGCGCTGGCGAAGGCCAGCAGCTTGTAGAAGATCGGCGACAGGCCCCAGACCGCATAGCTGGCCAGGGCCGCCATGCCCGCCCGCGCCGGGTCCAGCCGACCGGACGGCGCGGATGGAACCGGGGGAGATTCGGGGGGGCGGGGCGTGCGCATGGCGCCCCGGTTAAACCTGTGCGCCCGTCCTGTCATTCCGGATTATGCGCCGGGGCTGTGCTGGCGCCTTCCACGCGAAGCGCTATTGCGCGGGCTGCGTTCCCCGCGCGCGGATCACATGGGCGAGGCGCCAGGCCATCCACACCGCCGCCCACACATTGCCCAGAAACGGCAGCGGCAGGATGAACACAAGCGCGATCTTTTTGCTGGGCTCCAGAAGCCAGATCAGCACGCCGATGAAGAAGAAGCCCAGATAGAGATCCACCAGCGTCACCACGCCCCACGGGCCGGAGATCAGCCAGGCGATGGCCTCGGTCAGCGACTGCCCGGCGGTCATAACCGCCCAGATGATGGCGGCCAGGAGGATGAGCCCGCCGAGAAGGCTGAGGATACGCACCAGGGTCATGGGGAAAGCTCCGCTGTGTTGCCTGGCAGGTATACGCGCGCCGGGGGGAAGCGGTTCATGAACAGCGCCGCACCTGCCGGCGTGCGCGCTCGGCGAAGTCCGCCCGCCAGCACTGGCCGAAGGCCGAGCAATAGCACGCCTCCACCCTCATCGCCCAGCGCGCCTGATTGAGCCGCTCCCACACCGCGCGCGCCGCTTCATCTTCGGGCCAGGGCAGTTCGGCGACAGACAGCGTGGCGCCCGGCGCCAGCAAGGCGCCCTCCAGCACATTGGTGAACATGGGCAGGCGCTCGCTTGCGATCATGTCCACCAGCGCGGCCTGGCGCGACGCCGCGTCCTCCAGCTCCGGATCGCTGCAGCAGGCCAGCAGCACATCTTGGATATTGTCCAGGCGCTGCCCCTCATAGGTGAAGTGCACCGAGTGCATTTCGGCCGGTCCGAGGCCCACGCTGCCGATCGTGAGGGTCAGGCGCCGCATCTGGCGGTCGGTATCGAAATTGCCGTGATTATAGGTGAGGGCGGGCAGGACGCTGGTCTCCAGCGTGCGCTGCATCACCACGCCCTGAAACACGGCGACGAACAGCGAGGCGAGCGAGATGATCACCACGCACACGGCGACGATGATTTCGACCAGACGCAAGCGGACTTGAGGCATGGGGGGAATCTCCAGCGGCTCACCCGCCCATCAAAGCGCAACCGCCGGTCTACTGCCTAGTGAAATCTGCTGCGCCTCACACATCCTCGCGTTCGGGCAGGAATATCTCGCGCTTGCCGGAATGGTCGGCGGGGCCGATCATGCCCTCGTCCTCCATGCGCTCCACCAGAGACGCGGCGCGGTTATAGCCGATCTGCAGGCGGCGCTGGATATAGCTCGTGGACGCCTTGCGGTCGCGCGCGACCACGGCCACCGCCTGATCGAACAGGTCATCGCCTGACCCGGCGCCGCCAAACAGATCGCCCGCGCCGCCCTCCTCATCGACCTCTTCGGTGACCGCGTCGAGATAATCCGGCGCGCCCTGGGCTTTCAGCCAGGCGGCGACCTGCTCGACCTCGGTGTCGGACACGAACGGCCCGTGCAGGCGGCGGATGCGCCCGCCGCCGGCCATGAACAGAAGATCGCCCTGGCCCAAGAGCTGCTCGGCGCCCTGCTCGTTGAGGATGGTGCGCGAATCGATGCGCGAGGTGACCTGATAGGAGATGCGGGTGGGGAAATTGGCCTTGATCGTGCCGGTGATCACATCCACTGACGGGCGCTGGGTGGCCATGATCAGGTGGATGCCCGCCGCGCGCGCCATCTGGGCCAGGCGCTGGACCGCGCCCTCGATCTCCTTGCCCGCCACCATCATCAGGTCGGCCATCTCGTCGATGACCACCACGATATAGGGCATGGGATCGGCCGGAATGGTCTCGGTCTCGTAGACCGGCTCGCCGCTCTCGCGGTCAAACCCGGTCTGCACCGTGCGCGACAGCATCTCTCCGGCGGCGCGCGCCTCGGCCGCGCGGTCATTGAAGCCCTTCATGTTGCGCACGCCGACCTTGGACATTTTCAGATAGCGCGACTCCATCTCGCGCACGGTCCATTTGAGCGCGGCCAGCGCCTTCTTCGGATCGGTCACCACGGGGCTCAAGAGGTGCGGAATGCCGTCATAGACCGACAATTCCAGCATTTTGGGGTCGATCATGATCATCCGGCACTGGTCCGGCGTCAGCCGGTACAGCAGCGACAGGATCATGGCGTTGATGCCGACCGACTTGCCCGAGCCGGTGGTGCCCGCGATCAAGAGGTGCGGCATGCGCGCGAGGTCCGCCGTATAGGGCTCTCCGTTGATGGTCTCGCCCAGCGCCAGCGGCAGTTCGGCCTTGGCGTCCTCAAAGCCCTTGGACGCCAGAAGCGCGCGCAGGAACACCGTCTCGCGGTGCTGGTTGGGCAGCTCGATCCCGATGGCGTTGCGCCCCGGCACCACCGCGATGCGGCAGGCCTGCGCCGCCATGGAGCGGGCGATGTCGTCGGCGACATTGATCACCCGGCTGGTCTTCACGCCGGGGGCGGGTTCGAGCTCGTACAACGTCACCACCGGGCCGGGGCGCACGGCGGTGATCTCGCCCTTGACCGAGAAATCGGCCAGCACGGTGGCCAGCAATTCTGCGTTCTGCGCCAGCGCCGCCGGATCGGCCGCATCCTGGCGCATCTTGGAGGGCGCAAGAAGATCAAGCCGCGGCAGATCGAACCCGCTGCCCGTCTCGGCGAAGGCCAGCGCGCCCTGGGCCTCGCGCACCTCGCGGTCGGACGCCCTGGCGCGCCGGCGCGGGGCGATCTTCACCGCCGGACCCGCGTCCGGCTGCGGCTCGACCCTGGGGCTGATGCGAACGCCGGCGGGCGCGGCCCGGCCGGGCCTCAGGAAGTCCGGCGCGGTCTCGGCGCGTCCATCGGGTTCAGGCCGGGCCAGCACATCCCGGTCGCGCCGCCAGGGACGCGGCGCGGCGCCGATCAGCTGGTCGGCCCAGACGCGCACGATCGCCCAGGCCAGCACCGCCCGGTCGCTCGCCGCGGCCACGTCGTGCATGGTCAGTCCGAAACAGAAAAACAGGCCCGCCACCGCCAGCGTCAGGCCCAGCCCCGCCGCGATAAAGGCTGCGCCCGGGGCGCCGGTGATCGCGATCAGCCCGGACAGTCCTGACAAGGCGTGATCACCCAGAAGCCCGCCCAGTCCCACGGCGAACGGCCAGTTGGCCGGCATGGGCAGGGCGGCGGCGGCCAGCGCAAATCCCGCCGCGCCGGCGAGCCCGGCGATAAATCGCAGCCAGCCCAGCGCTGCCGGACGCCCGCGTGCGCCGCGCGCCACCAAAATCAGCCCCCAGGCCAGCAAACCCAGCGCCGCCGCGGCGCCCGCCCAGCCGAAGGCCTGCAGCAGAAGATCCGCCGCCGCCGCGCCCGGCCCGCCCAGCAGGTTGGCGGCGGCCTGCCCGGTGGCGGCGTTGAGGCTGGGGTCCAGCGGATCATGGCTGAGCATGGCGACCAGCGCGCCTGCGCCCAGCGCGGTGAACGCCGCGCCCATCGCGCGCGCGCGCGCCTGCGCCCACCAGCCCGGACGGGGCATGGCGGGCATGGTCTCAGGCGGCGGGAAGCGGGCCGATACGGTCATGAAGCCATGATCGCAGGGGAGTCTTCCTGCAAGGTAAACGCAAGCCTAACCGCGGCGCCGGCTTCAGACCCCGTTCTGCGCCCCGCCATACCAGTCGATCTTGCGCGTCAGCCGATCAGGTCTGGCGTTCGACCATCAATTCCTTGATGTGGGCGATGGCCTTGGCCGGGTTCAGGCCCTTGGGGCACACATTGGCGCAGTTCATGATGGTGTGGCAGCGATACAGCTTGAACGGGTCCTCCAGCGCGTCGAGGCGCTCGCCGGTGGCCTCGTCGCGGCTGTCGGCGATCCAGCGATAGGCCTGCAGAAGCGCGGCCGGTCCGAGGAATTTCTCCGAATTCCACCAGTAGGACGGGCAGCCCGTGGAGCAGCAGGCACACAGGATGCACTCGTAAAGCCCGTCCAGCTGCTGGCGGTCCTCAGGGCTCTGGCGCCATTCGCCCTGCGGCGTTGGCGTCTCGGTCTGCAGCCAGGGCTGGATGCTGTTGAGCTGGGCGAAGAAATGGGTGAGGTCTGACACCAGATCCTTGATCACCGGCTGGTGCGGCAGCGGCGCGATGGAGATCGCCCCCTTGTGCTCGTCAATGCCCTTGGTGCAGGCGATGGTGTTGCGTCCGCCGATATTCATCGAGCAAGAGCCGCAAATCCCCTCCCGGCAGGAACGGCGGAAGGCGAGGGTGGAATCGATCTCGTTCTTGATGAAGAACAGGGCGTCCAGGATCATCGGTCCGCACTTGGACGTATCCACGTAATACGTGTCCCAGCGCGGATTTTCGCCGGTGTCCGGATCATAGCGGTAAATCCTGAACGTGCGCAGCGCCTTGGGGTCCGAGCCTTCCGGCTTGGGCCAGGTCTTGCCCTTTGCGACTTTCGAGTTTTTCGGCAGCGTCAGCTGGACCATGTCAGTGAATTTCCCGAGGCGGTGATGATGTCAGGCGTCGGCCAGATCGAGCCGGCGTTCGATGCGTTCTACGCGTTGCTCCAGCGAGTCAAAGCGGTGTTCCATACGGACGAAATCGCGGCGTAAACCTGCGATCTGCTCTTCAAGCGAACTCACCCGCTCACGCAGGTTTCGCACGTCTTCGCGCAACCCGCCGATATCGGCTTGAATCCGCTTAAGATACTCAAGCACCAGATTTTCCGGTTCGCTGCTCATGAGACGTCTGGTCCTCAGCCACACTGACAGACATCAGTATAGCACATGTTCGCTGCCTGATCAGTAAACCCGCGCCTTCGGCTCGATATAGGCGATGTCGTTGGACAGCGTGTATTCATGCACCGGCCGGTCGCCCAGCGTCACCTTGCCGGTGGCGTCGTCAAACCAGCTCAATGTGTGCTTCATCCACTGGGCGTCATTGCGGTCGGGATAGTCTTCGCGCGCATGGGCGCCGCGGCTTTCGGTGCGCGCGGCGGCCGATCCCACCGTCACCGCAGCCTGGGCGATCAGATTGTCGAACTCCAGCGCTTCCACCAGATCGGTGTTCCAGATCATCGACCGGTCGCAGATGCGGATATCGGCCGCGCCCTGATGCACTTTGGCGATGCGCTCAACGCCTTCGTCGAGAACCTCCTGGGTGCGGAACACCGCGCAGTTTTCCTGCATGGCCCGCTGCATGTCGAGGCGCAGCGCCGCCGTGGAGGTGCCGCCGCTGGCGTGCCGCATCCGGTCAAACCGCGCCAGCGTCGCCTCGCCAGCGCCCGGCGGAAGATCGGGCTGGCTCGCGCCGGCGTCCACCGTCGCGCCGCAGCGCAGGCCCGCCGCACGGCCGAACACCACCAGGTCAATCAGCGAGTTGGAGCCGAGGCGATTGGCGCCATGGACCGACACGCACGCCGCCTCGCCCACGGCCATCAGGCCCGGCACTACGGTATCGGGATCGCCATGAGCCTTGGTCAGCACCTCGCCGTGATAATTGGTCGGTATGCCGCCCATATTGTAGTGCACGGTCGGCAGGACCGGGATGGGCTCGCGCGTCACATCCACGCCGGCGAAGATTTTCGCGCTCTCTGAAATGCCCGGCAGGCGTTCGTGGAGAATCTTCGGATCAAGATGATCCAGATGCAGGAAGATATGGTCCTTGCCCGGACCGACCCCGCGCCCGTCGCGAATCTCCATGGTCATCGACCGGCTGACCACGTCGCGGCTGGCCAGATCCTTGGCGTTGGGCGCGTAGCGCTCCATGAAGCGCTCGCCTTCGGAGTTCGTCAGATACCCGCCCTCGCCGCGCGCGCCTTCGGTGATCAGGCAGCCCGCGCCGTAAATGCCGGTGGGGTGGAACTGGACGAACTCCATGTCCTGCAGGGGCAGGCCCGCGCGCAGCACCATGGCGTTGCCGTCCCCGGTGCAGGTATGCGCGGACGTGGCGGAGAAATACGCCCGGCCATAGCCGCCGGTGGCCAGAATGGTCTTCTGCGCGCGGAAGCGGTGCAGCGTGCCGTCATCCAGCTTCCAGGCCGTGACGCCGCGGCAGGCGCCCTCGTCATCCATGATCAGATCGAGCGCGAAATACTCGATGAAGAACTCGGTCGAGTGGCGCAGTGACTGGCCATAGAGCGTGTGCAGGATGGCATGGCCCGTACGGTCAGCGGCCGCGCAGGTGCGCTGCACCGGGCCCTTGCCGTAATCGCGCGTCATGCCGCCAAAGGCGCGCTGATAGATCTTGCCGTCCTCGGTGCGTGAAAACGGCACGCCCCAGTGCTCCAGCTCGTACACGGCGGCGGGCGCCTCGCGGCAGAGATATTCGATGGCGTCCTGGTCGCCCAGCCAGTCCGACCCCTTCACGGTGTCGTACATGTGCCAGCGCCAGTCATCCTCGCCCATATTGCCAAGGCTCGCCGAGATGCCGCCCTGGGCGGCCACGGTGTGCGATCGCGTGGGGAAGACCTTGGAGATGCAGGCCGTTTTAAGCCCGGCCTGCGCCGCGCCCAGCGCCGCGCGCAGGCCCGATCCGCCCGCGCCCACCACGACGACGTCAAACGTATGGTCTATCCACTTGTAGCCAGCCATGGACGAGCGACTCCTATGCCGCGATCACGAGGATCGAAAAAAGCGCCACCAGCCAGAGACCTGCCACGAGCAGCGTGTTGGCGATCAGGAGCCCCGCACGGGTGAACGGTTCCGAGATATAGTCCTCGATCACCACCTGGAGACCCAGGCGCATGTGATAAAACGCCGCTGTGAGGGTCAAAAGCAGCACCAGCGCACCCAGCGGGGAGCCGATGGCCGCGCGCGCGGTCTCATAGCTCATGTCCGGCAGGCGTGCGATCATCCACACGAAGACCGGGATGAGCAGCATGAGGGCCACAGCGGACACGCGCTGGGCGATGAAATGGCCCGAACCGGACCGGGCCGATCCCAGCCCCTTGGCGCGCGACAAGGGCGTGCGAAGCTCAGCCATCAGACCAGCCCTCCGGCGGCGAGCCAGATCGCGGCGGTGATCACCACCGCGCCGGCGAAAATCAGGATCGAGCGCAGATTGGACCCCTTCGGATCAAAGCCATGGCCCAGGTCCCAGACCAGATGCCGGATCCCGTTGAGCATGTGATAGGTCAGCGACAGGGTGAAGCCGATCAGGGCCAGCGTGACCAGTATCCCCACCGGCCCGGCTATCAACGCCTCGACCGCGCCATAGGCCTCCGGCCCGGCGGCCAGCGCCGCCAGCCAGATCGTCACCAGCACCGCCCCGGTATAATTGGCCACTCCGCTGATGCGGTGCGCGATCGACGAGGCCATGGTCGCATGCCAGCGCCAGACCGAGACATGAGGGGAGAGGGGCCGGTTGGCGGTGGACGGTTTGGCCATGCGGGCCCTCGATCAGCTTGGTGCAGCGGCGCGCCGGATGGCGCGGCGCGCGCGGGTTCGGAACTCGCGCGTGACATTACTCCGCGCGGCCTTCAGGTCAACGCATCGGCGCTGCACAACTCTGCAGCCCCGCCCCCGGTTGACCACCCGCCCCGCACCGCGCCACTGTCTGGCGCGTTCACATCAGGGGGAATCGCTCATGAGCGGGCCGAACAGCGTTGTCATAACCGGGGCGTCCACCGGGATCGGGTATGCGGCGGCGGAGCATCTGGCGGGCAAGGGCTGGCGGGTCTTCGCCGGGGTGCGCAAGGAGGCCGACGCCCGGCGCCTGAGCGAGACGCTGGGCGAGGCGGTGACGCCGGTGATGATCGACGTCACCGATATGGAGAGCTGCCGCGCCGCTTCAGAGACGGTGCGGGCGGCGCTGGGTGGCGCGCCTTTGTCGGGGCTTGTGAATAATGCCGGGGTGGCGGTGGCGGGACCGCTGCTTCACCTCCCGGTGGAGGAAATGACGCGCCAGCTCGACATCAATGTCACGGGACAGCTGCGTGTCACCCAGGTCTTTGCGCCCCTGCTGGGCGCGGTGCGCGGCCACTCGGGACCAAAGGGCCGCATCGTCAATATCTCCTCCGTGGCGGGGTTCAGCGCAGCGCCGCTGATGGCGCCCTATGCCTGCTCCAAGCACGCCATGGAGGCCTTCACCCAGAGCCTGCGCCGCGAGCTCATGCTCTATGGCGTGGACGTGGTCGCCATCAATCCCGGTCCGATTCGGACCCCGATCTGGGACAAGGCCGAACAGATGGACCCGGCGCAGTACGAGCACACCGATTACGCCCCGGCTGTGGCGCGCATTCTGTCCTACATGCTCAAACGCGGCCGAGACGGGCTGGCGCCGCAGGTGGTGGCCGAGGCGATTTTTCACGCCCTGACAGATGCAAAGCCGAAGCTCAACACCGTGCTGACGCCAGACCCCTTCACCCAGTGGCTGCTCGGCGTGCTGCCCGGGCGCATGACCGACAGGATGATCTGCGGACGGCTCGGCCTGACGCCCGACAAGCTTTAGCAACGATCTGAGGCTTTCCAGCGCGATCGAAGAACAGTCTCGCTTGGTAAGCCGACAGGTTGAGCAAACCAATAAATGCGCCCGGTTGACGCGGGCCGCGCTCGCGGTGACGAAACACCGACTATGCCAGATTATTCCAGCCCAAGATCGCACTCGCGCGCCCGAAGGCTTACCATTTCGCCACCGCGTATCATCATGCCGTCGACGTCGGCTTGCGCCCGGCTGGCCTGTGTCGCGAGAACGCGAACTGTTTGAAGCCGGGCATCGGCCTTGGCCAAGATGCGCGCTTGGGCTTCGCTGCCAATTATGTCACCGACGCGTTGATCCTGCGCTAGGGTTCTGCATGTCACTGCCCAATATTCGCGCTCAAACTGATCCATTTCTTGCAGGGCTACGGTAATCTGCTCACGGACCTGATCATCCGTTTCTGTAGGGGCCTGAGCATTCGGAGAGCAGGCCGAAATAGCCGCCCCAACTAAAGAGATCGCCAAAATATAAAATTTCATTTTATTCCCCTCAATTGTGCTCTATTTGATACATAGCAGTCTTGGGTTCTAGTTGCAATCTCCAAGTTGGAGTTTCGACGCCCTGGCCTGACGCCCGAAGCGCTCAAATAGCGCCGGGCCGCAGCGACAGGCCCGCCAGAATCTCGCACATCCAGCGCCCGGCGGTGAGCGCAATGATCGAGGACACGTCCAGCGACGGGTCGAACTCGGTCAGGTCGACGAGGCGCACTTTCGGGTGGGCGGCGATCAGGCGGGCGGCGGTGAAGAAATCCTGCACCGGCAGGCCGCCGGGCCGGGCGCCCGGCGCGCCGGGGCACTGGGCGCGGTCAATCACGTCAATGTCGAAGTCGACGGCGATGACATCGCAGCGCGCCGCCAGCCGCTCCAGCGCTTCGCTCACCATCGTTTCGATGCCCTTGGCCCGGACGTCGGCCATCGTGTGCACGCTGATCCCGGCGTCGCGCGCCACTTCGTGCATGCGCCGCGTATTGGCGAAGGGGGCGAGCCCGATCTGGGTGATGTTCGTCCCCGGCAGCCCGTCTTCGAGCAGCGCACGCACCGGATTGCCGTTCAAAAGGCCGCAATCAGTGTCGCGCAGGTCAAAATGCGCATCCAGCGTGATGAGGCCGGTGCGGGAAAGTTCACCCAGCGCGTGAACCCCGGGCCGGGTGACGGCGTTATTGCCCCCCAAAAGGATCACCAGTTCATGGCGTGCCGCCAGCGCCGACGCCGCATCGCGCACCGGCGCAAACGCATCGGCCGGCCTGATGCATTTGAGGAAGACATCGCCCGCATCGTGGACTTTGAGCGCGTCAAGACCGAGCCCGGTCTCCAGATCATAGGTGGACAAGCGTTTGAGCGTATCGCGGATGATGCCCGGCGCCAGATCGCACCGCCCCGGCGTCAGCGAGCCTTCGGCCAGCGGCGCGCCCAGCACGGCCGCGCGCGCATGCGGATGATCGCCCATGAGGTCCGCCGCTGACCGCCAGCTGCGGCATTCCGAAACCGGGTCGGGCGGGTTCATGACGGGCTCCGGACGTCGGCGGGGCGGGGTGGATTCTCCCTCGCCTTTGTAGCAGGATAAAGCTGTATAGACAAGTTGGCCCCCATGTCCCGCACCCTGTTTCACGCCTGTCACGCCGCCACCCTGGACCCGGCCCGCCCGGGCGTCTGGGGCGCGATTGAAGACGCCTGTGTCCTGGTGGAATCGGGCCGCATCGCCTGGATCGGACCGCTGGCTGACCTGCCCGCAGACCGGGCCGAAGGCGCGGTGCGCGTGGACTTGCAGGGGTGCTGGATTACGCCGGCACTGGTCGATTGCCACACCCATCTGGTGTTTGCCGGCGACCGCTCGGGCGAGTTTGAACAGCGCCTGTCGGGCGTCAGTTATGAAGCCATTGCGCGGGCCGGCGGGGGCATCCGCGCCACGGTCGCGGCGACGCGCGCCGCCAGCCTGGAGAC
Organism: Alphaproteobacteria bacterium; assembly: GCA_016124675.1. Lineage (GTDB taxonomy): Bacteria > Pseudomonadota > Alphaproteobacteria > Caulobacterales > Maricaulaceae > Oceanicaulis. Next base: position 230,908 of record WGNG01000009.1, on the reverse strand, counting down.
GCTGGCCGAAACGGCCGAGGCGCGCATCCGCCTTCTGATGCGCAGCGGCGTGGGCACAGTGGAGATCAAGTCCGGCTATGGCCTCGATCTTCAAACCGAGCGCGCCATGCTGCTGGCGGCGGGCGAGGCCGCCCGGCGCGCCGGGGTGCGGCTGCGGCGCACCTTCCTGGGCCTGCACGCGCTTCCTCCGGAGTACGAAAGCCGCCGCGCCGATTATGTGCGCCTCATGGCGCACGGCGTGCTGCCGGCCCTGCACGCCGAGGGTCTGGTCGATGCGGTGGATGCGTTCTGCGAGACCATCGGCTTCACCCCGGATGAAACGGAATTGATGCTCGGGGCGGCCACCGCGCTGGGCCTGCCCGTGCGTCTGCATGCGGAGCAGCTGTCCGATCAGGGCGGCGCGGCGCTGGCGGCGCGCCACCGCGCCCTGTCGGCGGATCATCTGGAATATCTGTCTGAAGACGGCGCCCGCGCCATGGCAGAGGCCGGAACCGTGGCCGTGCTGCTGCCGGGGGCCTTCTATGCGCTGAGAGAGACCAGACTGCCGCCGGTCGATCTCCTGCGCGCGCTGAACATCCCCATGGCCCTCGCCACCGATCTCAATCCCGGCTCCTCGCCGCTCGTGTCGGCGCCGCTGGCGATCAATATGGGCTGCACCCTGTTCGGCCTCACCCCCGCCGAAGCGCTGGCGGGCATGACGCGGCACGGCGCGAAGGCGATGGGTGTGGAGCACGAATGCGGCCTGCTGCGCGAGGGCCTCGCCGCCGACATCGCCGTCTGGGACCTGCCGCAGCCCGCCGCCATCGCTTGCTGGATCGGTCTTCCCGGTCCCGAGCGTCTCTTCCTGGCGGGCGAGGCGGTGCAGCCATGAAAGCCTCGGTCCCGCTCTATCAGCAGGTCAAGCAGCACGTGCTGGACCTCATCGCCTCGGGCGCCCTCAAACCCGGCGAGCGTGCGCCGTCGGAGCCTGAACTGGTGCGCGCGCTGGGCGTGGCGCGCATGACCGCTAACCGCGCCCTCAACGAGCTGCGCGACGAAGGCGTCATCACCCGGCGCGCCGGATCGGGCAGCTATGTCGCCCCGCCGCGCGCCGCCGGCGCCCTCCTGGCCCTGCGCGATATCGCTGAGGAGCTGGCCGGCGGCGCCGCGCCCCACCGCATGCAGGTGCTCAGCCATGGCGCCATCACCGCCAGCGCGCGCGCGGCAACCCTGTTCGCCGCCGAGCCCGGTTTGACGCTCGTGCGCGTGGTGGTGCGTCATCTGCGCGGCGCCGAGCCACTGCTGATCGAGGACCGGCTCATCGACCCCGCGCTGGCGCCGGGCGCGGGTGAGGCGGATTTCTCGGGCATGACCACCTACGCCTTCCTGACCCGCGCCGCGCCTTTGCAGGACGTGGAGCATACCGTGCGCGCCATCAATGCCGGCCCGGTCCTCGCGCGTCAGCTCTCCCTGCCGCCAGGCGCAGCCTGCCTTGAAATCCGCCGGCGCACCTGGTCGGCGGGGCGCATCGCCTCGGCGGCCCGCCTGACCTATGCCGGCGAGCGCTATGAGCTGACCGGCCATCCCGCCCGCCCGCCTGAAGGAAACGAGCCATGACCCGCGCCAATATCCGCGACATCCGCCCGCGCACCGGGCCTCACCGCACGGCGAAAACCTGGGCTGCCGAAGCGGCCATCCGTATGCTGATGAACAATCTCCACCCGGACGTGGCCGAGCGCCCCGAGGACCTGGTGGTCTATGGCGGCATCGGCAAGGCGGCGCGCGACTGGGCCTCCTATGACGCCATTGTCGCCACGCTGGAACGGCTGGAGCCGGACGAAACCCTGCTGGTCCAGTCGGGCAAGCCGGTGGGCGTGGTGCGCACCCATGAAGATGCGCCGCGCGTGCTGATCGCCAACTCCAACCTGGTGCCGCGCTGGGCCAATTGGGAGCATTTCCGCGAGCTCGACCGCAAAGGGCTCATGATGTACGGCCAGATGACCGCCGGGTCCTGGATCTATATCGGCTCCCAGGGCATTGTTCAGGGCACGTACGAAACCTTCGCCGAGGCCGGGCGCCAGCATTATGGCGGCGACCTGACCGGGCGCTGGATCCTCACCGCGGGCCTGGGCGGCATGGGCGGCGCCCAGCCGCTGGCCGCCGTGATGGCGGGAGCGTGCTGCCTCGCCGTGGAGTGCGACCCCGAACGCATCGCCTTCCGCCTGCGCACCCGTTATGTGGATGAGGCGGCGGCTGATCTCGATGACGCGCTGGCGCGCATCGCGCGCTGGACGGCTGCGGGCGAAGCCAAGTCTGTGGCTGTCGAAGGTAATGCCGCCGACATCTTCCCTGAACTGGTCCGCCGCGGCGTACGCCCCGATCTCGTCACCGACCAGACCTCCGCCCATGACCCGGTGAACGGCTATCTGCCGTCCGGGTGGACGCTTGCCCGGTGGCGCGAGACCGCCGCGCGCAACCCGGAAGCCGTGGCTGACGCGGCCCGCGCGTCCATGCGCATCCAGGTCGAGGCCATGGCGGCCTTCGCCAGGGCCGGCGTCCCCACCGTGGATTACGGCAATAATATCCGCCAGATGGCCCATGACGCCGGCTTCGCCGACGCGTTCTGCTTCCCCGGCTTCGTGCCCGCCTATATCCGCCCGCTCTTTTGCCGGGGCGTCGGTCCGTTCCGCTGGGCGGCGCTGTCTGGCGACCCCGCCGACATCGCGGCCACCGACGCCAAGGTCAAAGAGCTGATCCCGGACGACCGTCGCCTGCACCAATGGCTCGACATGGCGCAAGAGCGCATCGCGTCTCAGGGCCTGCCTGCGCGCATTTGCTGGGTGGGTCTGGGAGAGCGCCACCGTCTGGGCCTTGCCTTCAACGAGATGGTGGCCTCGGGCGAGCTCAAAGCCCCTGTCGTGATCGGCCGCGACCATCTTGATTCCGGCTCCGTCGCCAGCCCCAACCGGGAGACCGAGGCGATGATGGACGGGTCGGACGCCGTATCCGACTGGCCGCTCCTGAATGCTTTGGTCAACACCGCCTCGGGCGCGAGCTGGGTCTCCCTCCATCATGGCGGCGGGGTCGGCATGGGCTATTCCCAGCATGCCGGCATGGTGATCGTGGCCGACGGCACGCCCGAGGCTGCGCGCCGGCTGGAGCGGGTCTTGTGGAATGATCCGGCCACCGGCGTGATGCGCCACGCCGATGCGGGCTACGAGATCGCCAGAGCCTGCGCCCGCGAGCAGGGCCTGGACCTGCCCATGATGGAGGCGCGCTGATGCCGCCCGCCTCACCCGAACCCGTCACCCTCACCCCGGGCGCGATCACGCTGGCCAAGCTGCGCGCGATCCACGCAGGCGCGCCCTTCGATATCGACGCCTCCGCCTGGGCGGGCGTGGAGGCCGCCGCCGCCAGCGTGCGCCGCATCGTGCAGAGCGGGCGCACCGTCTATGGCGTCAATACCGGCTTTGGCCTGCTGGCCCAGACCCGCATCGGCGATGACAAGCTGGAAACGCTGCAGCGCAATCTCATCCTGTCCCATGCCTGCGGCGTCGGCCCGGCGCTGGAGCGGCCCGTGGTGCGTCTGATGATCGCGCTCAAAGCCGTCAGCCTGGCGCGCGGTCATTCGGGCGTGCGCCGCGCCGTGATCGGTCAGCTTCTGGCCCTCGCGGCAAAAGACTGCCTGCCGGTGATCCCGGCCCAGGGCTCGGTGGGCGCCTCGGGCGATCTGGCGCCGCTGGCGCATCTGGCCTGCGTGCTGATCGGGGAGGGTGAGGCGGTAGCCGGCGGCGCGACCCTGCCCGGCGGCGCGGCGCTGGCGCGCGCCGGGCTCGACGCGCTCACGCTGGGCCCCAAGGAAGGCCTCGCTTTGATCAACGGCACCGAGGCCAGCACCGCGCTGGCGCTGGACGCGCTGTTCGCCGCGCAGCGGGTGATGGGCGCGGCGCTTGGCGCCGGCGCCCTGTCGGTGGAAGCGCTGATGGGCTCCCACGCCCCGTTCGAGGCGCGGCTCCATGAGGTGCGCGGCCAGCCGGGCCAGATCGCCATTGCGCAGCGCCTGCGCGAGCTTCTGGAGGGCGGCGGCGTCAAGGGCGCGCACGCCACCTGCGGCCGGGTTCAGGACCCGTATTCCTTCCGCTGCCAGCCCCAGGTCATGGGCGCGGCGCTGGACCTCCTGACCCAGAGCGCCCGCACGCTGGAGATCGAGGCCAATGGCGTCAACGATAATCCGGTGATCTTTCCTGATACGGACGAAGCCATATCGGGCGGCAATTTCCACGGCGAGCCCATCGCCTTCGCCGCCGACCAGATCACCATGGCCCTGTGCGAGATCGGCTCGCTGAGCGAACGGCGCACGGCGGTCCTCGTGGACCCCAAGATGAGCGGGCTGCCGGCGTTTCTGGTGCGAGATGGCGGGCTCAATTCCGGCTTCATGATCGCCCAGGTCACGGCGGCCGCGCTGGTGGCGGAGAACCGCTCGCTGGCCTTCCCGGCGAGCGTCGATTCGGTACCCACCTCGGCCAATCAGGAAGACCATGTCTCCATGGCCACCGGCGCCGCGCGCAAGGCCGGCCAGGTGGCGCGCAACGCCGCCGCCATCATTGCCGTGGAACTCCTTTGCGCCGCGCAGGGGCTGGACTTCCGCCGGCCGCTCGCCGCCAGCGCCCCGCTGGAATCCCTGCACGGCGCCATCCGCGCCCGCGCCGCGCATCTGGATGCGGACCGCTATATGGCGACCGATCTGGCGGCGCTGACGCAGGCGGTGCTGGACGGTGGGCTGGGGCAGGCGGTGGATTGGCGGCTCCAGGACCCGGCGCCGCACCCCCTCACCCTACCCTCTCCCCCATAAATGGGGGAGAGGAGGCTTTGACGTTGAAATAAAACAGGAAACGCCTGGCTCCTGGCGCACAGGCGCAAGCTCGGCGATTGAAGCCCCCTCTCCCCCATGACCATGGGGGAGAGGATAGAGGTGAGGGGGCGCGGGTCATGGTTTCACGCCGCCTCGCCTGTCTGACCCCGCATGGGGGCGAACAAACCCGACGGATCGGCCGGCGGACTTTGTTCCCAGCGCTCGCGACGACCCTACTCCCGCGCAATCAGCGTGAACGTCACCGGCTCGCCGGCCGCGTTCTCGCCTTGCCAGGTGTCGCCGACGGCGACGTTGTCCATCAGGGGCTGGCAGTTGGCGTTGCCGGCCGTGCTGGAGACGCAGAACTCGCCGCCCTCGTTGATCTCCCACGTGCCGCCCGACCCCATGGAGGTGGCGTAGGTGCCGTCGGCCTCGAAATAGACGATATAGGTCACCGTGCCGGTATCGACCTGCAGGGCGTTCTGGGTGAGCGCCTCGGCCGCCGGATTGGCGGTTGCAAGCATGACGGCGGCGATCATGGTGGAAAGCATGGCAGTATCCCCTGACTGTTTGGGCGTACGGCGCGTCATGCGCCGCTGCGCGGGGCCATGGTTAACAAAATCCTGCACCGCTTGGAATGGGGGCTCGATCAATCCAGCCGCGCCCGCAGCGCCGCACCGGCGCCCAGCGGGGCCAGTACGCCCGCGATCAGGCTGGCGGCCAGCGCCAGCATGAGATTGGGGCCGGCCAGATCCGTGCCGTCCATCGCCGACCGAGCCGCGCCGGCGGCGAACACCAGAAGCGGCGCCTGAAGGGGCGCGGCGATCAGCGCGATGAGCAGGCCTGCCCGCCGCAGCCCCGCCGCCAGTGCGCCGGCGAACGCCGCGATGAACACCAGGCCCGGCGCGGCCAGTGCGATCCCGGCGGCCAGCACCAGCGCCGCCTCCAGCGTCAGCCCGTAGGCGAGCCCGCCCAGCGCCGCCAGCAGGGGCGCAGGCCAGAACACGGCGAGGGTGAAGGCCAGCGCCTTGACCAGCGCCGCCATGGACAGGCTGAGGCCTGACAGGGCGTAGAGCTCCAGCGTGCCGTCGCCCGCGTCATCGCCGAACATGCGCTCGGCCCCCTGCAGGCTCGCCAGCAGCGCCGCGAATGTGATCACGCCCGGCCCGGCCGCAGCCAGCGTCGCGGTGTCGGGACCGATGGCCAGCGGCGCCAGCGCCAGGGCGGCGAGATTGAACGCCGCCGGGCCTGCCGGTCCGCCGCCGCCGGCGAACGCCAGGCGCCATTCGCGCACGAACAGGGCCCGCGCGCTCATGCCGCCGCCTCCAGTCCCAGATCGAGACGCTCCACATCGGGCCAGCCGAGATCGGCATGGGTCGCCGCTGCGACGATGCCGCCGCGCGCGCGGTGACCGGCGACGAGACGCGCCAGCCGCTCGCGCCCCGCCGCGTCCAGCGGCGCCGCCGGTTCATCCATCAGCCACACCGCCCGTCCCGACAGGGCGAGGCGCGCCAGGCCCGCGCGCCGCTTCTGCCCCGCCGACAGCGCGCCGCAGGGCCGCCGGGCCAGATGGCCCAGCGCCATGGCCCGCGATGCGGCCTCGATCGCGTCTGGTCCCGCGCCTGACAGCGCCGCCCAGAAGGCCAGCATCTCGCTCACCCGCTCGCCGGGTTTCAGCCCTTCTGAATGACCCAGCCATCCTGCCGGGCCGGGCGTCAGCACGACCTCGCCGCCCGCCGGGCGCAGCAGGCCGGCAAGCGCCCGCAAGAGCGTCGTCTTGCCCGCGCCATTGGGCCCGGTCAGCACCAGAGCCTGCCCCGGCGTCAGCGACAGCGACAGATCGCGCACCAGCATTTTGCCGCCGCGCTCCAGCCGCAGCGCCCTCGCCTCAAGGCGCGCATCCGGCAGGGCAGGGGGGCGGGAGGTCTGGTCCATGGCCCGCAGCCATAGCCCGCCCCCGGCGGCAGGCCAAGGGGGCGCCGGTCGGGGGCGTGTCCGCGGCCTGACCAGACCGGATGAGCCCCGGCCCGCAATGGCGAACGCCCCGGCCAGAGGGGCCGGGGCGTGTCTGAGTCTGCAAACCTGTATCAGGGCTCAGTGCACGCTCACCGGCTGGGCGCCGTGCCAGCGCGCGGCGGCGAAGGCCGCATTCCGGTCGGAAAACACCGCCATGCGCTGCCCGCTTTCGTCATGCACGGCGTACAGCGTGTCGTCCGGCGCAATGCGGATATCGCTCGCGGCGGCGGCCTCCATCACCTCGGCCCCGGCGATCGCGCGCACATAGACCGTGGGCGCAGCGTCACGGCTCAGGTCTTCGGTCGAAACAGTCATCGCGCGCTCCTTCCAGAGGGCTTGTCCCAGCCTTGATGAGGTGGGGTCCTGCCCAGGGAGCGTCAAGGCCCGGGGGGTGTTGAACTTGGCCAGGCTCCTGCCCATATCCCCCACGCGCCGACCCCATCATGCATCCGGCTTCATGGAGACCCCCTTGATCGACTTCAACCGCATCGTCGACGCCCTGCAAAATGACCCTGCCGCGCGCAATGCCACCCTGGCGGGCGGGGGCGGGTTCGCTGCTGGCCTCGCAACCTCGATGCTGATGGGCGGCTCGGGCCGCAAATTCCTCGGCAAGGCCGCCAAATATGGCGCCATCGCCGCCGTGGGCGGGCTGGCCTATCACGCCTGGCAGAGTCACCAGCGCAAGTCCGCTGGCGGCGCTGCGGCGGCCGGCGCCCCGGCCCCGGCGGGGACCGCCGCCCCGGCGAGCCTTGAGTATCAGGCCGCCCCCGCCGGCACCGCCTTCCTGCCCGCGCCGGATGACGCCGCCGCCCAGGAAGCGCTCGGCCGGGCGCTGGTGCGAGCGATGATCGCGGCCGCCAAGGCTGACGGAAAGATCGATCCGGGCGAGAAGGCGCGCATTTTCGAGCGCCTGTCGGCGATGCAGCTGGACGCAGACGCCAAGGCGTTTGTGTTTGACGAGCTCAACGCCCCGCTGGACCTCAACGCGGTGGTTTCCGGCGTGGCCTCGCCGGAAATGGCGGCCGAGATCTACGCCGCCTCGCTGGTGGCCATCGAATGCGAAACGCCTGCAGAGGCCGCCTATCTCAAGCTCCTGGCGGCGCGCCTCGGCCTGGCGGCGCCGCTGGTGGCTGAAATCCACGCCGCTGCGGGCGCCCCCGCGCCTGCATAGGCGTCATCCGCGTACAGATCCAAAACCAGAAACCCCCGCGCCGGCTGGCTGCGGGGGTTTTGGCGTGTTGAGACCGGCGCCGGGAGCTTCATGCCCTGTGGCCGCAGGCGAACGGGCGAACCATCAGGAGCGGATTGTCCCAAAAACAATAAAGCCTCGCAAGGACACCGATAAATCAGTGCCTTGCGAGGCTGAACTGGTGGAGCCAGGCGGAATCGAACCGCCGACCTCTTGAATGCCATTCAAGCGCTCTACCAACTGAGCTATGGCCCCGGAACGCCCGTAAGGGGCGGGCGGGGAGGGACCCCCGCCGGATGGAGAGCGCGGACATTAGTCGCGCGCCGCATACTGATCAAGCCTGCCCGGCGCCGCCCTCTGCAGCCGCTCCGGGGGGCTGCAAAGCACTGGATCCGGCGCTAGAGTTCGTCCTCGTCCACTTCCTCGCCGAGCACGACATCATCGAGATCATCGTCCTCGTCATCGAGGAGGATGCCGGTGTCGTCCTCCTCGTCATCGAGATCGGCTTCGCCTTCGGAGAAGCCGTCAAGGTCCTCGTCCACGGGCGCGGCCTTGCTCTTCTTGGCCGGGGCGGCCACGTCATCTTCCTCGTCATCCTCGCCCAGATCGATGGGCTCCTCGTCGAGCTCGGGCGCGTCGTCCTCCTCGATCTCGTCCTCGTCCTCATCGGCCTCGACGGCGTCTTCGAGATCCTCGTCCTCGTCCTCGTCCTCGAGCGCGTCTTTCGGCTCGGGTTTCGGACGGGCGGCCTTTTTCGGGGGCGCCTTGGCGATCACTTCTTCGAAATAGGAGACCGCATATTCCTTGCCGGTGAAGGGCGAGACGATCGGGTCCTTGCCCAGATCGTAGAACTTCTTGCCTGTTTCAGGGCAGGTGCGCTTTACGCCGAGATCGGTTTTGGGCACTGGCAGGGTCCTTCAGCGCGGGTTGGCGTCTTTAAATCGGCGCGCCAGTTGCCACGTTAATCGCGCGCTGTCAAAACCCGATTTGACCTTTTTGTGCACCCGGACCCCCAGCGCCCCCATGACCGCCGCCTCAACACCCCCCTGCGGACCCAGAACCGCACGTCCCGCCAGGCGCTTGAGCGGCCTGCTGGCGGCAGCGCCCGACAAGTCGGTGTCACATCGCGCGATGATGTTCTCCGCGCTGGCCGCCGGAACCAGCCGCATCACCAACCTCCTGGAGAGCGCCGACGTGATGGCCACGGCCCGCGCCGTCGCGGCGCTGGGTGCGCGCGTGCATCGCGACAGTCCGGGCGTCTGGACCGTTACCGGAGACGGTCGCTGGTCCAGCCCGGCGGCCCCGCTGGATCTGGGCAATGCGGGCACCGGCGTGCGCCTTCTGATGGGCGCGGCGGCGCGGTTTGATCTTGAAGCGGTGTTCACCGGCGATGCCAGCCTGTCATCGCGGCCCATGGCGCGCGTGCTGGATCCGCTGGCGGCGATGGGCGCGCGCAGCGACTCTCGCAACGGCCGCCTGCCCGCCCGCCTGTTCGGCTCCAGCAGGCTTCAGCCCATCGATTATGCGCCCCCCGTCGCGTCCGCCCAGGTGAAGAGCGCCATCCTGCTGGCGGGCCTCGGCGCGCAGGGTGAGACCATCGTGCGCGAGGCCCACGCCACGCGCGGCCATACCGAGACGATGGGGCCGCTCTACGGGGCGGACATGGACGCCGAACCGGACGGCGCCGGCGGCCTGACCGTGCGGGTGCGCGGCGGGCGCACGCTGACGCCGCATGACCTCGCCGTGCCGGGCGACCCGTCTTCGGCCGCCTTCGCCATCGCCGCTGCTCTGGTCACGCCGGACAGCGCGGTCACGCTCACCGGCGTCATGGACAATCCCGCCCGGTCCGGGCTTTACGCCGTGCTGCGGGAGATGGGGGCGGACCTCGTCATCACCCCCGCCGGCGCCTGCGCGGGCGAGCGCCTGGTCGATCTGTCGGCGCGCTCGGGCATGCTGACGGGCATTGAGATCGGCGAAAGCCGCGCGCCGTCCATGATCGACGAGTATCCGATCCTCGCCGTCATCGCTGCGTTTGCGCAAGGCGTGACGGTGATGAAGGGGCTTGCCGAGCTGCGCGCCAAGGAGAGCGACCGGCTGGCCGCGTCCGCCGCCATGCTCAGCGCCAACGGTGTCAGGGTCGAGCTCGGCGCCGATTATCTTGTGGTGCATGGCTGCGGCGCCGGCGGCGCGCCGGGCGGCGGCCGGGTCGAGACGCACCACGACCACAGGCTGGCCATGAGCGGGCTGGTGCTGGGGCTCGGCGCGCGCGAGCCGGTGACGGTGGACGACGTGGCGATGATCGCCACCAGCTATCCCGGCTTCTTTGGGGACATGGCGCAGCTGGGCGCGCAGATCACCTAACCGCGCTGCAGGCGGATTTACGCCTTTGCCTGAGGCGCTTGAGGTCCTAGTCTCGCCACACGGGGACAGCATGGGACAGGCGATTCATGACCGAGACGGCAGCCGGAGCCCGGGTTCTCCTTGTCGAGGATGACGAGCAGGACGCCTTCCTGTTCTCCAAGATGTTGCGTGAGGAAGCCGGCGCGGCGCGCATCGACCGGGCGCTGGAGGGCGCTGGCGCCCTGGCCCAGCTCGCTTCCAGTCCGCGCCCCGACTGCATTGTGCTTGACCTCAATCTCACCGGCGAGGACGGGCTCTGGCTGCTCGACCGGCTGCTGGAGGACGAGACGCTGGCGCGCATTCCGGTGATCGTGTTTTCCGGCGACGTGGCGCGCCTGCAGCGCGCCTCCTCCAGCTTCCCCAACGTGGTGTCCTCGGTGCGCAAGCCCGAGACGATGGAGCAATACCGCGCCGCGCTCGCCATTGTCGGCGCCATCCTGAAGGCGGCCGTGCGCTAGGCCGGGGCGTGCGGCGCTAGTTCCCGAAGCGCTCCAGCAGCCGGTCTATGTAATCAAGCTCTTCCTGGGGGCGGCCGCGTTCGGCGGCGCGGCGGCGCAATTCTTCCAGGATGTCGCGGGCGCGCTGGCGCTCGGCTTCGCTGGGAAGCGCCGTGCCGCCCTCCACGCCCCCGCCCCGGCGGCCCAGCGGATCACCGCCCTCCCCCTCGCTCGCCTGCTGGCGCTCCAGCGCCTCGGCGGCCTCGCGTGACGCTTCGCGCAGGGCCTGCAGCGCGTCGTCCTGGCGAAGAAGCGCGCCTTCGCCATCGCCCTCGCGCAGGGCCCGGGCGGCCTCCTCCATGGCGCGGCGGGCCGCATCCAGGGCGCCATCAGCCGCTTGGCCCGCTCCGGCGCCCTCCAGGGCGCCCTGCGCCGCGTCCAGCCCCTCTTCCAGCGCGCGCTGGCGGTCGGCGAGATCGTCAAACCCGGCGCCGGCGCCCTCTTGGTCTTCGCGCAGACCGCCGCCGCCCTGGCCCTCTGCGGTTTCGTCATCGCCCGGCAGCGCCTCGGCGCCCGGCGCGCGCGGGGCCCCGCCGCCGCCCTCGTCGCGGTTTCGATTGAAGGTGTCCTCGGTCAGGGCGCGCTGCTCGCCAATGGCTTCGGACAGCTCTTCGAGCGCCTCGCGCAGGGCGCGCGCCATGGGGCTGTCCTGCCCGGCCCCGCCCCCGCCCCGGGAGAGGGTGAGCTGGAGATTGCGCAGCATTTCGGTCAGCTGGGCCAGCGCCCGGCGCGATCCCGTCTCGTCGCCCAGCTCGGCGGCCTCGCGGATCGCGTCCATCAGCGCCTGAAGCTGGTCTGAATCCATGCCGCTCATGCCGCCGGACGCTCCGCCCTCGGCAAACCGGCCTGCCTCGGCGGCTTCGCGCGCCAGCGCTTGCATATAGACCTGAACGGCGCGCTCGAACGCGTCGAACAGCGCGGCCAGCTCGATCGGGGCGGCGCCGCGCGCCAGCGCGTCCATCAGCGCCTGTTCCGCCGCGCGCAGCGCCTCCTCCGCGTCCGCCAGGCTGCCAAGCTCGGCGCGCAGGGCGATCTGCCACAAATCCTCATCAAGATGGCTCAGCGCCTCGCGTTCGCGCGCCAGACGCACCTGGCGCAGCGCCGTGCGCAGGCCCATCCACACCACCGGATCGTCGAAATAGCCGTGCGGCGCATCGCTCACGGCATCCAGCGCCAGCGCCAGGCGCTGCACGCCGGGCGGCGCGCGTTCGATGCGGCGCCCGGGCTCATCGTCCAGGAAGGAGCCTGCCAGGGTGATCACCGACGCGATGTCGGGCATGGGCGCATACACAGCCTGATCGGCCAGGAAGCGGCGGCGCTCCGCGGCGACGGCGCGGGCGAGGGGATCGAGGAACACGCGCTGGGGCAGGGTCAGGGCGATCTCGCCGGACGCGCCGCGCTGGCCCGCCGCATCCACGGCGATGACGCGCGCCGTCACCCGCTCACCCGCCAGCGGATGGCGCGACAGGTCCAGCCGCACAGTCTGCAACCCGTCCGCGCCTGCCGCGGTGACCGATCCGGCGGGGATTTCGATCTCTTCGGCAACGCCCCCGGCTTCCGCCGCGAAGGCAAATACCAGCGCCTCGACGCCATAATCATCTTCCGCGTAGAGCTCCAGCACCAGCCGGCCCTGCGCGTCGCCCGACGGTTCGGCGGCGAGGCGCACGCTGGGGGCCTCATCGGCGACCAGATCAAGCTGCACCCGTTCGCGCCAGCCGCCGGCGCGGATCAGGATCTCGCCATCGGCCTGCGGGCTGATGCGGATGAGGCTCACGTCGCCGGACAGGGTTTCGGTTTGGAACGGGGCGCCATGGACCGACGGCGTGCGCCGCGCGCCAGCCAGCCGCACCGCCAGCACTGATCCGGCAGGCGCGCGCGCCTCCCGGCGCTCGCGCAGATAGATGACAGGCCGCCCTGTATAAGCCGGTGGCTCGATCCACATCTCCACGCTGGTACTGGCGGCGGAGCCGCCGGCCATCAGGCGCGTCGCAAAGGCGTCGCCCACGCGCGGCGCGGCCAGATCGCCCGCCAGAAAGGCGCCGCAGCCGATCATGATGAGCGCGGCCACGCGCAGGCCCATGGGATCGAGCGCCGCCCAGGCGGCGCGCGGCCGGCGCGCCCTGGCCTGCGACAGCCGGCCGGCCATGCGCGCGCGGTGCGCCGCCCACCAGTCCGGCGAGCCAGACGCCGGGGCGTCGCGCAGCGCCTCGAACGGGCGGCCCGCCAGTCCGGAATCCTCCTCCACCCGCCGCTCGGCGTCACGGCGCGACGGCGCACGCCAGCCGCGCGAGGCGCGCATCACGCCCCAGCCGCCCGCCAGCGCCAGCGAGAGGAGGGCCATGACGCGCCAGGGATCGCCAAAGCGCTCAAACACGCCGAACAGGGCGAGGATGAGATACACGGCCAGCGCCGCCAGACCGGGCGCGAGCACCGGCGCCGCGCGCTCCCACAGGAGCGCGGCGCGGGCACGGATGATCTGGGCGCCCATGTGGCGCTGCGCGCGTGTCATGTCGGACAAGCTAGCGCCCGCACCCGCCCTTGGCACATGACAATCTCAGCAAGGGCGCCGCCCCGGCTTGAAGCCCGGCGCGCGCGGCGTCAAAGTCCGCGCCATGACCGTCCTGCGCCTCGCCCCCATCCTGGCCGCCGCCGTGTGTCTTGGCGCATGCGCCTCGTCCAATCCCTTCGCCGATCCGCGCGATCAGCCCTTCCGCATTGTCTCCGACATGCCGGTTCCGCCCAATGTGGAGCGCGCCGCTGATGCGTCGGGCTGTTCAGGCGCGCAGCTCAGCGCCGTGGAGGCGCGCCTGCCCGATTATCCCGCCCGCGGCTGGTCGCGGGGGCTGCAGGGCTGGAGCGTGGTGCAGTTCGACGTGGCTGAGACAGGCGCGACCGACCAGGTGCGCGTGGCGCGCGGCGTGCCGGGCGGCAGTTTCGATGACGAGGCCGCGCGCGCCGTGCGCAGCTGGCGCTTCGCGCCGCTGGAGCCGGGCGCAAGGCTTACAGGATGCGTGGTGTTGTTTGAGTTCACCCAAGGCCTTGTGCGGGTGAGATGATATTTGCGTGCTCAGACCCGTTCGGGTCTTCGCCTCCTCGCTGACGCTGCGGGCGGGCTTCGCCCTTGCGAACCCTGACGGGTTGGTTTTGCCTTGTGCTCAGACCCGTTCGGGTCTTCGCCTCCTCGCTGACGCTGCGGGCGGGCTTCGCCCTTGCGAACCCTGACGGGTTCGGATCGGATGGGTCAGGGTGATCCTGACGCCTGGCCCGTCGCATCGCGATTCACCTTCCGGTAAGATGTGATTCGCCAGCTCCCGCCCTTGCAGGCGCACACGCTGGCCAGACACTGGGGCGCAACACCGCATGACGGACGCCGGGCCGATCCAGCTCGCCACATTGATCGTCACCGGAGGGGCGGTGGCCTTCGCCCTGTCGGCGGGCGTGTGGGCGTATCGTATGACCGCCGGGGCGCGCGCCGCGCGCGCCGACTGGCGCGCCCGCATGGCGCAGCTGGAAGACCGGCTGGAGCGCGCCGCCGGCGTGCTGGGCGCCCATCCCGGCCTCATCCTGGTGTGGGAAAGCCCGCCCGATCCCGACGCGAAGGACTGGGGCCAGCCCGGCATTTTCGGTTCGCCGGCGGCGCTGGCCGCCATGGTGCAGTTCGCCGATCTCGGCCAGGGCGCCGCGGCCAGCGGCGATGCGGGCCGCGAAATTCTCGACGGCGTCGCCGATTTTGAAGCCCGCGGCGCGCGCGGCGAGTCCACAACCTTGCGCCAGCGCCTGCGCCGGCTGATGAAGACCGGCCAGGCCTTCTCGCTGACCATCGCCGGCCCGTCGGGGCGCATTCTGGAGGCAGACGGCCGCGCGGCTGGCCGGCAGCTGGCGGTCTGGTTGACCGACGCCTCCATCCGCGAACTTGAGGACGCCGGGCAGAAAGGCCACGTGCTCGAATCGCGCACCATGGCGGACGCTGATCCCGCTGCCGCCCACGACATGGCCGCCCGCAGTCCGGCGCCCGCCTGGCGGATGAATGCCGCCGGCCGGCTGATCTGGGTCAACGAGGCTTATGCGCGCGCGGTGGAGACCGCGAGCCCCGCCGAGGCGGTGACCGACCAGGTGCTGCTGGAGCCGACGCTGGCCGAGCAGACGCTCGATGCTTTGCGCTCGGGCGCGCCGCGCCTCAGCGTGCGCGGCGCCGTGGCCGGCGGCCAGCGGCGGATCATGGCCTTCCATGTCTATCCCGTCAGCGGCGGCGCGGCCGGGTTTGCGGTGGACGTCACCGAAGCCGAGGAGGCGCGCGCTGCACTCAAGCGCTTCCGCCAGGCGCACGACCAGACCCTCAATCACATGGCCGAGGCGGTGGCGATTTTCGACCGGGCGCGGCGGCTCGTGTTCTACAATCAGGCTTTCGTGCGCCTGTTTGCGCTGGAGGAGGCGATGCTCAACGAGCGCCCGCCGCACTCGGCGCTGCTGGATCGCCTGCGCGAGAAGCGCCGCTTGCCAGAGCAGGAGGACTACGCCCGGTGGAAAGCCGCCGAGCTGGCGCTGTATGACGCCTCGCCCGACGCCGACATGCCTGACGATCTGTGGGCCCTGCCCGACGGCCGCATGCTGCGCGTGGCGCGCCAGCGCCATCTGATGGGCGGGCTGTTGCTGATCTTCGAGGACATGACCGACCAGCTCGCGCTGCAGGCGCGCTACAACACCCTCATCAAGGTCCAGCGCGCCACCCTCGACAAGCTGCACGAGGCGGTGGCCGTGTTCGGATCGGACGGAAAGCTGAAACTGCGCAACGCGGCGTTTGAGGCGCTGTGGAATCTCGATCCCGGCAGCCTCGACGACGCGCCTTTCGACGCCGTGGCTGAAAGCTGCATGGCGCTGTATCCCAACGCCGACGCGTGGCGGGCGCTCAAAGCGCGCATCACCGATCCCAGCCCCGATGCGCGCACGCCCGTGGCGGGCGAGATCCGGCGCACCGACCAGTCCACCCTGACCTGGCTCACCCGTCCCTTGCCCGACGGCGCGACTTTGATCGCCTGGGACGACATCACCGACAGCCGCCGGGTCGAGGCGGCGCTGCGCGACCGCGCCGAGGCGCTGCAGGAATCAGAAAAGATCAAGACCGGCTTCGTGGAGCATGTGAGCTATCAGCTGCGCACGCCGCTCACCACCATTCACGGCTATGCCGATCTCCTGGCGGGCGGCTTCGCCGGGCCGCTGACCGGGCGCCAGGCCGAGCACATGGCGGCGATCCAGCAGGCGTCCGGCCAGCTGGGCAAGCTGATCGACGATATTCTCGACATCGCCGCCATTGACGCCGGTCAGCTGGAGCTGGATCTGGGCGATGTCCGCCTGCCGGTCCTGATTGCCGAGACGGTGGAGCTGATCGCCTCGCGCGCCGAGCATGCCGGCGTGCGCATCGCCCAGGCCGCCCCCGATGATCTGCCCGTGGCGCGCGCCGATGCGCGCCGCCTCAAGCAGGTGCTGTACAATCTGCTCACCAATGCCCTCGACCATATCGGCCCGGGCGGACAGGTGGAGATCGGCGCAGGCGCCGCGGATGGCGAGCTCATCCTCTGGGTCTCCGATGACGGCGCCGGCATTGCGGCCGAACGTCAGGCCCATGTGTTCGAACGCTTTGAGCGCGGCGAGGGCGGCGGGGCCGGTCTGGGCCTGGCGCTGGTCAATGACATCGTGCGCCTGCATGGCGGCTGGGTGGCGCTGGAAAGCGCGCCGGGCGAGGGCACGCGCGTGACCTGTCATCTGCCGCTGATCGCAGAGGCCGGCGCGGCGGCGCCGGAGCTCGCCCTGAGATCGCGCGACGGCGAGCGGCCCGCCCCGGCCTGACCGCAGCTGACCCCCGCATCTGCGCCTGATCCCGATTGCCAAAGCGTGCGAACGCGCTAGCTTGGCGGCGAGGGGTGGGGGATCATCATCATGACGCATGCATTACGTTTGACAGCCTTGGCGGCCGCGCTCGGCGCGCTGGCGGCCGCCGCGCTCGCAACGGCCCCAGCGTCAGCGCAGGCTGACCGATTTGTTCTTCCGGCGGGATTTGCGAGCGAGCCCGGATCGCGCGATTACACGCGCCTGCTCCAGAGCGTGCAGATCGCTTCCAAGCCCGGCGCGGCCGGAGCGGGGCGCCTCACCGCCACCGGCCCTTTGGGAAGCCATGCCGGTGATGACAGCTGCCGCTGGGCCAATGACGGCGAGTGCGACGAGCCGGGAACCGGCACCGGGGCCTGTGATGCCGGTACCGATTACTCCGACTGCTGGCGGATCATCACCGGGCTTGAGGATGATTCCTGCCAATGGGCCAATGACAATGAGTGCGACGAGCCGGGCATCGGCACCGGCGCCTGCACGCAAGGGACCGACCTCACCGATTGCGGCGTGATGACGGGTCTGCGTTTCCGCAATGACACGTGCTCAAGCGCCTTTGACGGCGTGTGCGACGAGCCGGAGATCGGCACGGGGCGCTGCCCGGTGCGTTCGGACCGCGCCGACTGCGCCGGGCGAGAGCGCCCGCTGACGATCAACGACCATTTCTTCGGGCGCGACGACCGCATGCTGATGGATACCGGCGTGTTTCCCTGGTCCGTGATCGGACGCATCACCTTCGAGACCGGCAGTCAGTGCACCGCCTCGCTCGTCGCCCCCAACGTGCTGGCCACGGCCGCCCATTGCGTCAGCGATGGCGGGCGCATCCGGGCTGCGGGCCAGTTTGTGACCGGCGACGACCTGCCCGGCGGGCCCCGCCGGGCCCGCGTGGTCGATGTGCTGCTCGATTCGGGCTGGGACGAGGAACAGTTCAGCGCCGGCGATGATCTCGACGGAACCGACTGGGCGCTGCTGCGCATCGACGCGCCGCTGGGCGACGAGCTTGGCTATCTTCACCCGCTGGCGCTGGTTGACACGCGCGGCGAAGCGCGCGCCCGCCAGGTGGAGCTGCGCCAGGCAGGCTATTCATGGGATACCGGCAATAATCTGTCGGGCAACGCGTCCTGCCGCATCCTCGCCGCCGTGAACGACAACACCATGTCGCATGACTGCGACACCACGCGCGGCGATTCCGGCTCGCCCTTCATGATCGAGGAGGACGGCCGCTGGCATGTGGTGGCGGTCGATTCCAATTTCCGCAGCAATCCGGACGGGCCGATGATCTATATCGCGGCCCGCGCGGACCGGTTCGCGCCGCTGGTGGACGAGTTTGCGCAAGGGCTGATCGGGCAGGGCGGCCTGCGTCCGCGCGGGCCCGGCAAGCCGGGCGCGCTGGAGCCGGTCAAGAGCGAGTAGGGCTGGCCTCAGCCCTCGACCACCACCTCGACCCGCACGGCGGCGTCGGGCGGGGCGGTCATCAGGGTGCGGAAGTGCTCCGACCCGCCGCCGGGCAGGGCGGTGGATTCCAGCATGACCACCCATTCGGCGAGCACTTCGCCGTTTGCATCGAGCGCCATCGCCTTCAGGGGCGCGGTGCGCCGCATGCGCCCGGTGGTGTTGCGCACGATGCCCTCCACCACCAGGGCCGGGGCGCCGTCGGACTCTTCAAAGCTCGCCGCCAGCTCCTCGACGGCCAGGCCCAGGGGGTGGGTTTCAAGGCCCACGGCGGCATAGGCCCCCGCAGCGCGCGGAAAGGCGGACACGATGTCGGCGCGCATCACGACTGCGCCGCCCAGCACGACAATGAAGGCCGCAGCCACGCCGATCCAGCCCGCGCCTTCGGTCGCCAGGCGCACCTTGCGGCGCCGTGCTTCGGAGCGGGCGCGGATGGCGGCGGCGGGCTTGTCGCGCAGGCTGGGCGCAGGTTCGGGCGCGGGCGTGGCGGGCGCCGGGCGCTCGGCGGGCTCGACCAGGGTCAGCGCCTCGGCTTCCACCTGCCAGCCATGGCCGCAGGACGCGCAGCGCACGCGTCCGCCGCGCGCATCGAGGGCGGCTGGCTCGACGCGGTATTTCGCATCACAGCTGGGACAGGTGACGATCATGGACGCAGCGCTCGCTTTTCCTGCATAGTTGATGGCGAATCCCGCCACACGGACTTGTTCCCGGACCGCCGAGCGATGACCCCGAACCCCCGCCCCGCACCGGATCTGAACCGCGCCCGCGACCCGGCGGTGCGCTTTGATTCAGTGGGTCTGCGATACGGGCGCGGTCCCGAGATTCTCAGCGATCTCAGCTTTGATTTACCAAGCGGAAGTTTCCACTTCCTCACCGGACCGTCGGGCGCGGGCAAAAGCTCGCTGCTGCGCCTGATCTACCGGGCGCGCCAGCCTTCGCGCGGGCTGATCAGCCTGTTCGGGCGCGACACCGCCCTGATGCCGCGCAGCGCGCTGCCCGAGCTGCGCCGCCGGATCGGCGTGGTGTTCCAGGATTTCCGCCTGCTTGAGCATCTCACCGTGTTCGACAATGTCGCCCTGCCCTTGCGCGTCGCCGGACAGGCGCGCGCCAGCTATGCCGACGATGTCGCCGACCTGTTGTCCTGGGTGGGTCTGGGCGAGCGCATGCACGCGCACCCGGCGAGCCTCTCGGGCGGCGAGCAGCAGCGCGCCGCGATTGCGCGGGCCGTGATCTCGCGTCCCGAGCTGCTGATCGCCGACGAACCCACCGGCAATGTCGATCCGGCCATGGGCCGGCGCCTGCTGCGCCTGTTTGTGGAGCTCAACCGGCTGGGCGCCACCGTGCTCATCGCCACCCATGACATCACCCTGGTTCGCTCGCTGGAGGCGCCGGTGCTGGAGCTCGCCGACGGACGGCTCGTCAGCCGGCCGAGAGCCGCATGAGCGCGCCCGGCAAGCCCCGGCGCCCCGCCGCCCTTCTGCCGCCCGATCATGCGCGGGACCGGCCGCTTTTCGCCGTGGCGGCGATCCTGGTGTTTCTGGCGAGCCTGGCCGGGTTTGGCGCGGCGGGCGCCTGGCAGGCGGCAGAGGGCTGGACGGCGCAGCTCTCCAGCGAGCTCACCGTGCAGCTGATCGCGCACGATGCGCGCGACGCCGATGCGGACGCGGTCGACGCCGCAGCTCAGATCGCGCGTCTGCCGGGCGTGATCGAGGCGACGGCGCGCAGCCGCGCCGACGCCGAAGCCCTGCTGCGCCCCTGGCTGGGCGGCGCCGGCCTGCCCGATGACCTGCCCGTGCCGCGCCTGATCGCCGTGCGCATCGATCCTGACGCTCCGCCCGCGCCGGGCGCCATCGAAGCCTTGCTGGGCGGCAATCCGTACGAGGTGGTGGTGGACGATCACGCCCGCTGGGAAGCGGCGGTCCAGCGCTCGGCGGGGACGGTGCGATATTTCGCGCTGGGTCTGGTCGCGATCCTGGCGCTGGCGGCCGGGGCGGTCATTGCGTTCGCCGCGCGCGCCTCGCTGGCTGCGCGCTGGGACGTCGCCGAGGCGCTGCATCTCGTCGGCGCGCCGGACCGCTTCGTGACGGGCATTTTCCAGCGGCGCTTCTTCTTTCTCGGGCTGAAGGCCGGGCTCGCGGGCGCAGGGCTGGCGGCGCTGGCGGGCTACGCCCTCGCCCACGGGGCAGGCGCAGCGGGCGCGGTGTTCTTTCTGCCGGTTCCGGCTCTGGGCTGGACCGCGGCGGCGATTGCGCCGGGCGCGGCGCTCGCGTCGGCGCTGATCGCAGCCCTGGCGGCGCGCCTGGCCGTGACGGGCGAGCTGAAGGCGCGCTGGCCATGAGCGGCGTTCTGGGACTGGCGCGCTTTCTCGCCTTCGTGGCGCTGTTCACCCTGGCGGCAGGCTTTGCGCTGTTCGTGCGCGAGGCGCGCAGCCTGGGTCCGGATCCGGCGGCGCAGGCGGCGGGCGTGGTGGTGCTCACCGGCGGCGGCGGCCGGGTGGCCACAGGGGTGGAGCTGTTGCAGGCGGGCCGGGCCGAGCGCCTGCTCATCTCCGGCGTCAATCCCGGCAGCCCGCCCGCCGATATCGCCGCCGCCGCCGGTGCGCCCACGGCGATCTTCGACTGCTGCGTGGATATCGGGCTCGAGGCGTCCAACACCGCGGGCAATGCGCTGGAGATTGCGGCCTGGGCGCGGGCGCGCAGCTATCGCGCCATCATCGTCGTCACCAGCGATTATCACATGCCGCGCGCGCTGCTGGAGCTGCATGCCGCCGCGCCGGAGCTGGCGCTGATCGCCCACGGCGTGCCCGCGCCGGGCCCGCTGACCAGCCCCGCCCAAGGGCGCCGCTGGCTGCAGGAGTATTTCAAATACGTCGCGGTGTTTGTGCGCGAGGGCGCCTCGGGCCGCACCCGGGCCGGCCGTGCGTCCCCTGAAGACCCACCCGCCTGACCTCACCCAAGGACGCCCCATGGCCTGGATCGGTTCTTTCCTGTTCGTCGTCTGGATGTATGGCCTGATGGCCCTGCTCGGTCTCCTGTTTGCGCCGACCCTGCTGGGTCCGCGCAGCTGGACCCGCTGGGCCTTCCGCGTCTATCTCGCCCTGGTGTTCGGCGGCCTGCGCGTGCTGTGCGGCATCCGCTACGAGGTGCGCGGGCGCGAGCACATGCCCGCCGGGGGCGCGCTGGTCGCCTCCAAGCACCAGTCCATGTTCGAGACGCTGGCCTTCTGGGCGATCCTCCCCGACCCGGCGATCATCCTGAAAAAGGAGCTCGCCTTCCTGCCGTTCTTCGGCTGGTACGCCATGAAGCTGAAAAACATCAAGGTGGACCGCGCCGCCGGCGCCAAGGCGCTGCGCGACATGCTCAAGCAGGCGCGTGAGCGCGCCGGCGAAGGCCGCCAGGTGGTGATCTTCCCGCAGGGCACGCGGCTGGCGCCGGGCGGGACGGACACCTACAAGCCGGGCGTCGCCGGGCTCTACAGCGCCATGAAGGCGCCGTGCATCCCGGTGGCCCTGAATTCCGGCCTGTACTGGCCCGCCCACGGCTTCGTGCGGCGGCCCGGAACCATTGTGGTCGAATTCTTGCCTGCCATCGGCCCGGGGCTTTCGAAAGACGCATTCATGACCGAGCTTGAGACGCGTATCGAGAGCGCCTCCACCGCCCTCCTCGGCGAAACAGGAAAGCGCTGACCGCCATGAGCCGCAAGCCGCCCTCGCGCACCGCCCTTCTGGTCCCGTTCGCCATCATGGCGCTGGTGATCGCCCTGCATGGCGCCTACTGGGTTTTCATGTCAGGCCAAATCCGGACCACGGCCGAAACCTGGATCGGGGAGCAACGGGCCGCCGGCTACGCCGTGTCGCATGAGGGCCTGACCGTTTCGGGCTATCCATTCCGGTTTTCGCTGCGCGCGCGGGCGCCTGTCCTGGCCGCGCCCGACGAGGCCGGCGGCTGGTCGATCGCCTATGAGCGCATCGCCGCCAGCGCGCAGTTCTACAATCTCAATCACTGGATCCTGGTATTGGGGGGGCATGGGGAGCTCGCCACGCTGATCGGTGGTGCGCCCGCGCGCTATCAGATCGAGGCCGCATCCCTGCGCCTGTCAGCGACGGGAGAGAGCGGCGCCAATACCCGCATCGGCGCCGAGGCGGAAGAGCTCGTGATCACGGCGCTGGAGGGTCCTGCGCCCGCTTTCGGGCGGATCGGGCGCCTGGCGCTCGCCGGCATCCTGTCTGACGCTGATGTCCTGCGCCTGCGCATTGATGTGTCCGGCGCGGACGCCGGGCCGGGCGTCCTGCCGCAGCGGATCGAGGAGGCTTTTGGCGTGCGCGCCGGAGAGATGCGGATCGACGCCGAGCTGACGCAGTGGAGCGCGCTGGCCGGCGCCGGCGATCCGCTCGCCTGGACCCGGGCCGGGGGAGGCCTGGAGATCAATCAGGCGCTGCTCGACTGGGGTCCGGCGCAGGTCAGCGGCTCGGGCCGGTTGAGCCTGGACGAGACGCTGATGCCCGAGGGGCGCCTCAGCGTCGTGGTGTCGAACCCGGAGCGGCTGGCGGGCGCGCTGGTGATGGCAGGTCTGGTCAATGAAGAGCAGGGCCAGGCGCTGCGTCTGGCCGCGCTGATGGCGCCGCCGCGCCAGGACGGCATCGCCCTGCCCTTCAGGCTGCAAGGCGGCGCGGTGTTTCTGGGACCGGCGCGCCTGGGCGGCGCGCGGCCCGGCGCCGGCGAACCGCCTGCAGATGAACCCGATCCGATCTGATCCGTTCAGGCGCCCATGAAATCGGCAGGCTCTCGTGCGGCTTCACCCGCGCCCCTGTCCAGCGCAGGCGCAACCCTGAACTCCAGGGCTTCGCTCCCCCTTCCACGCGCCTCAATTCACGCGCCCTTAACCCCGCGAGCGCTTTGTACAGGGTCAGCAGCCTGACCTGTCGAGCGAGCGTCCGCCCATGCCCCAGCATCAGAGCCCGCGCCCCTATTCGCGCGCGCGCCCGGCCCGCAAGCGCGGGGGCGGCTGGCTGCGCCTGCTTGCGGCCGCGATGGTGCTGTCGATCCTGGTGGGCGGGGCCTGGATCGTGGGGCTCGCGCGCAGCCTGCCAGACCTTTCGGCGCTGGAGCCCGCTCCGCGCACCGGCGAGATTGTGCTTCTCGACCGCCACGGCCGCACCATCGCCCGGCGCGGCGAGGTCAGCCATGGCGCCATCCGCGCCGAGGCCCTGCCCGAAAACCTGACCCTCGCCGTGCTGGCGGTGGAGGACCGGCGCTTCTACAGCCATTTCGGGATTGATCTCATCGGCACGGCGCGCGCGGCGGTGGCCAATGTCCGCGCCGGACGGGTGGTGCAGGGCGGCTCGACCATCACCCAGCAGCTGGCCAAGAACCTCTTCCTCACGCCCGACCGCACGCTGCGCCGCAAGGTGCAGGAAATGATGCTCGCCCTGTGGCTCGAGCAGCGCTTCACCAAGGACGAGATCCTCGCCCTCTATCTCAACCGGGTCTATTTCGGGGCCGGCGCCTGGGGCGCGGAGGCCGCGTCGCGGCGCTATTTCTCCAGGGGCGCCCACGAACTCAGCCTCGGTGAAGCGGCCTTGCTGGCGGGCCTTCTGAAAGCGCCCTCGCGCTATGCGCCCACCTCCGACGCGATGCGCGCCTCGGTGCGCGCCACCGTGGTGCTTGATCTGATGCTCGCCACGGGGCGGATCACGCCGGAAGAGCGCATCGAGGCGGCGCAGGCCCCGATCCGGGTATCGCGCGGCAATGCCAGTCCCGGCGCGGGCTGGTTCGCCGACTGGGTCCTGCCCCAGGTGCGCGAGCGCCTGCCCGGCCATACCGGCGATCTCGTCGTCCACACCACGCTGGATGTCGCGGTCCAGCGCGCCGCCGAAACCGCCCTCAGCGAGGGTCTGGCCGATCCGGATCTGGCGCGCGGCGCCGGCGCCGGCGCGCTGGTGGCGCTCGATCACACGGGCGGCGTCGCGGCGATGGCCGGCGGCGCCGACTATGCGCGCTCGCCCTTCAACCGCGCCGTCAGCGCCCGGCGCCAGCCCGGCTCGGCGTTCAAGCCCTTTGTCTACGCCGCCGCATTCGAGGGCGGGTTCGGTCCCGATGACGTGTTCATCGACCAGCCGGTCACCTATGGCGCCTGGTCGCCGGAGAATTTCAACGGCCGCTATGACGGCGAGATGACGCTGGAGACGGCCTTCGCGCGCTCGTCCAACTCGATCGCGGTGCAGGTCTCCGAGGCCACGGGCCGCGCCTGGGTGCTGCGCGCCGCAGCGCGCCTTGGCCTTTCCAGCCCGATCGCCAACACCCCTTCAGCTGCGCTGGGCGCCTATGAAGTCACCCCGCTGGAGCTGATCGGCGCCTATCTGCCCTTCATGAATGGCGGACGCGCGGCGCAGCCTTACGCGATCCATGCCATCACCACGCCCGACGGGACGGTGCTCTGGACGCGCGACACAGCGCCGGGCCCGCTGGTGCTCGCCGGGCGCGTGGCTGCCGACATGGAGCGCCTGTTCGCGGCGGCGGTGGAGGACGGCACCGGGCGCGCCGCGCGCGTGCCCGGGCGCGAGGTGCGCGGCAAGACCGGCACCACCAACGGCCATCGCGACGCCTGGTTCGCCGGCTGGTCCGGGGGCCTGGCCGCCGTGGTGTGGATGGGCAATGATGATTTCAGCCCCACCGATGACGCCCTGGGCGGCGCGGGTCCGGCGCGCATTTTCGCCCGCTTCGTCACCGCCGCCCCCGCCTGGCCTGCGCCGCTGGACGCGCTGCTGGCCGAGCCGGTCCGGCCCGACGATCCCATCGCAGCGCTCCTGTCGCCAGCCGGCCCGGCGCCGGCGCCTGCGCCCGCGGAGGACCCCGCCCCCGATCCCATCGCCGCCCTGCTGGGCCGGATGGGCGGCGGCTGATCCGGCGCGATTTTGGAGGTGCGCGCGCCTGCTGCGCCCGCTAGACTTGTCCTCCACCCGCCAGCCCGAGGACGCCATCACGATGCTGCTTTCCGACCTGTCCGCCTATGCCTCCGCCGCTGCCCTGGCCATGGCGCTCGCCGCCTGTGGCGGAGACCAGCCCGGCGAAGCGCCGCGCACCGCCGTCACGCAAGCCCAGATGGAAGAAGGCCTTGTGGCGCTGGGCTTTGCGCGCGCCGAGCTGTTCGCCGGCGCCGAGCCCGAGATGGATGACGGCGTCGCCGTCTATACCGGCCTTGCCAGCGCCGACGCGGACGATTCCGGCCGCATCGGGCGCCTGTCCATCGCCGCCCCGCGCGTGGAGGACGGCGTGGCGCGCTTTGACTGGATCGAGGCGGAAGACATCGTGGCCGGCGGCGACGGCGAAGCCGTTTCGCGAATCGCGCGCCTGCGCGCCGCCCAGCCGGGCGCGGCCCTGTCGCAGCTGATCTCCGACATCATCAACGGCCGGGCGGACGCCGAAGACTACCAGGCGCCGTCGCGCCGCGCCGCTGACTACACCTTTGGTGAATTGTCCATGTCCGGCCTCAGCTTCACCGAAGCCCGGGAGGAGGGCGCCGCCTCCGGCGGGATCGCGCGCCTGGCGCTGGAGGCGTTCGACGGCCAGCAGCTGGGCCGCGCCGCGATCGAGGGCCTGTCCATCACCGATCTGGACGAGGCCGGGGGCGAGATCCTGTTGCGCCTCGATGAGGTCTCCATCACCGGGCTCGACGCCCTGTTCGTCGACGTGGCCCTCAATATTGAAGATGGCGGCGAGGCCGGCATGGGCGCCATGGGCGGCCAGCTCGCCGAGGCCATGACCCGCTGGATGCGCCCCACCGGCGCGTTTGAAAGCTTCGCCGTGCGCGGCATGGACGTGCGCGCCAGCGGCGCCCGCATCGACATGCCAGAGCTCGCCATGCGCTATGAAGACCTGCGCGACGGCTCTGTAGACATCATCGCCGAAATGCCGCGCCTCACCGTCGCGCTGTCGGATGAGAACCCGCAGACGGCGCAGGCCGGCCAGATGCTCGCCTCCATCGGCTATGAGACGCTCGACTTCTCGCTCTACAGCCGCACCCGCTATGATCCGGCCACGGACCGCGCCACCACCGGGCTGGAGGATTACTGGTTCGAGATGCGCGACGGCCTGCGCATCTCGCTCGCCCAGGATATCTCGGGCCTGCAGGCCTATGCCGACGCCACCGGCGCGGTGATGACCGAAATGTTCGCCGAGCTCGCCGAAAACCCGGAGGCCGCCGAGGACCTTCAGGCCTCCGAAGCGCTCGAGGCTGAACTCCTGGAAGCCTACGGCCTGCTGCAGATCAACTCGATGACGATCCGTATCGACGACCTCGACCTGCTGGAGCGCGCCATGACGCTGAATGCGCAGATGCAGGGCGTCACCCCGGAGCAGGCGCGCATGCAGGCCGCCACCATGCTCGGCCTTGGCATCGCCATGGGCGGCTCGGCGCTGCCCGAAGGCGTCGCCATCGAAATCGGCGCTGCGCTCAGCGCCTTCATCACCCAGGGCGGCGCGGTGGAGATCGCCCTGGAGCCGCCGTCGCCCATCGGCCTCGACCGCCTGATGAACGCCGCCGAAGACATGAGCGTGCTCAGAGAGCTCGGCCTCAGCGTGCGGCACATCCCGGCGCAGTAGGGGGGGCGGGGCGGGACGCCTTGGACGCTACGGGGACGCAATTGCGCCCGCCCGGCATCGCACCGCCGCCCGTCACGCCTGAAGCGGTTACGGTGGAGCGGGCCGGATCCAGGACAGCCGCGTCGCGGCTTCCGGGAAAGCCGGGGTGTGGATCGGGTCGTGCTACCCGATCCACCGCACCCGCCGCGCCCCCTAGCGCGGCGCCCGTTTCGCCAATATCCGCTGCAGGGTCCGCCGGTGCATGTTCAGGCGGCGGGCGGTTTCGGAGACATTGTGGTCGCACAGCTCGAACACGCGCTGGATATGCTCCCAGCGCACGCGGTCGGCGCTCATCGGGTTGTCGGGCGGTTCGGGCTTGGTGTTGGGCAGGGCCAGCAGCGCCTTGGCCACGTCGTCGGCGTCGGCGGGTTTGGACAGATAGTCAATGGCGCCCGATTTCACGGCGGCCACGGCGGTGGCGATATTGCCGTAGCCGGTGAGCATCACCACGCGGCAATCGGGGCGCTCGGCATAGAGGGTGCGCACCACGTCCAGCCCGTCGCCATCCTCCAGGCGCAGATCCACCACGGCGAAGGCGGGCGGGGCGCTGCGGGCGCGGGCCTTGGCCTCGGCCACCGTGCCCACCGCGGTCACGTCAAAGCCGCGTGCGCTCATGGCGCGGCTGAGGCGGTTGAGGAAGGGCGCGTCATCATCGACGAGCAGCAGGGTGGCGTCGTCCGGCAAAACCAGATCGGACATGGGGTTGGGCCTCCGGCCAGAGCATCGGGTCTGGGACCCTAGATAGACGATGCGCCGGCAATTTCGAAGGGTTTACGGACAATGCGCCGCATGGCGCGCGGCGCGCGGCTCAGTCCTCGATCTCCAGCCCGGCGCGCGGCAGGGTGATCTCGACGCGCGCGCCGCCGCCGGGCGCGTTGGACAGCGTGACCTTGCCCTGCACGCGCTGGGTCAGGGTCATGGCGATGAACACGCCAAGCCCCAGCCCGCCATGGCCGGGCTCGGCCCGGCGGGTGGTGACATAGGGCTCGCCCAGCTTGGCCAGGATGTCGGGCGGGAAGCCGGGCCCGTCATCCTCCACGGTGAAGCTGACATGGCGCGCCGTCCACGCGCCGGTGACGATGACCCGGCTCTGGGCGAAGTCGACCGCGTTCTCGATGAAATTGCCCAGCGCATAGATCAGCTCCACCCGCCGGCGCAGCACGGGCGCGCGCGCCTCCCCCACCGGCGCCGACAGGCGCACCGAGATGGGCGCGCCCACGCCGATCAGGGGCGCGGCGGCTTCCTCCATGGCATCGCTCAGGCCCAGCCGGTCATGGATGCGGTCGCCCGCCTCGCGCATCTGCGACAGGCGCTGGAGAATCTCGCGGCATCTGTGCGCCTGGGAGACCAGAAGCTCGGCGTCCTCCCTGAGGTCCGGGTCCGTCGTGGCGCGCAGCATTTCCTTGGCGGTGAGCTGGATGGTGGCCAGCGGCGTGCCCAGCTCATGGGCGGCGGCGGCGGCCAGGGCGCCCAGCGCCGACAGGCGCTGCTCGCGCGCCAGCACGCCCTGGGTCGCCGCCAGCGCCGCGCCCATGCGCCGGGCCTCGCCCGCCACGCGCCAGGCGTAGATGGCGGTGAAGGCGATGGCGATGACCAGCGCCAGGCCTGTGGCGGTGAGGTAGAGCAGCGGCAGGGCGAAGACCTCGCCGGGCATCCAGGGCATGGGCAGGTGCCAGACGGCGAGCGCGCTGGTCCCCGCCAGCGCCAGGGCGCCCAGGGCCAGCCACCAGCGCGGCGGCAGGGCGGCCACCGAGATCACCACCGGCCCGACAATCATCACCGCGAAGGGATTGGCCAGCCCCCCGGTGAGCGCCAGCAGCGCCATCAGCTGGACAAGGTCGAAGGCGAGCTGGGCGAAGGCTTCGCCGTCGCGCGCCAGGCGCTGGGTGGAGACAAACACCGGCAGCAGCGCATTGAGCACCGCGCTGGCGCCGATGAGGGCAAGGCAGGGCGCCAGCGGCAGGTCGAATCCCAGCCCCAGATGCACGCCGAGCACGGTCGCAGTCTGGCCCGCCACCGCCAGCCAGCGCAGGAAGATCAGCGTGCGCAGGCGCACCCGGCCGAACACGGGCGCGAGATCGCCGCCATCCACCGGATCGTCGGGCGCGCCGATGGACGCGCGCGGGACAGGGTTGGTGTCGGTCATGGCGGGCGCGCTCCCTGAAGGCGGCGTGGACGGCAGGCCGGGCGCCCGCGCGCCTCGACACGGGCGGGCAGGCGGGCCATCTGACAGTGTCGTCCAGGCGTGTCTGCGGCGCCAGCAAGCGGCAGTGCGATGCAGACGTCAAGCGGACCCATGGCCGCACCGGCGTCCGGCAAGGGGCGCCCCGCATGCGGGCGGCGTGGCCAGATGTCATCTGGCTAGGCGCGGGCGGCATCGGGTATAGGTTCCAGCCGCGCCCGGCCCGCAACCGCGGCGCCGGACGCAGATTGGTGAGTGAGGATGACGATGAGTTTCAAGACACGCCCGATATGGTTCATTCCGGCCGTCGCCCTGACACTGGGCTTGCTGGCCGCTGCGGTGATGGCGGGCGCCGGGCTCTTGCGCGGTCCGGCCCCGGCGGACGCGGGCGCGCCCCGGCCCGCGCCCGTGCGCTCCAGCGGCGAGGCGCAGGTGGGTGGACCCTTCACCCTGGTCAATCACCGCGGCGAGACGGTGACCGAGGCCGATTTCGCCGGCCGGCCCATGCTGATCTATTTCGGCTTCACCTATTGCCCGGACGTCTGCCCGGCCTCGCTGCAGGTGATGGGCGCGGCGCTGGAGCAGCTGACGCCTGAACAGCGCGCGCAGTTCCAGCCCATCCTGATCAGCGTCGATCCCGAGCGCGACACGCCCGACATGCTGGCCCAGTACGTCACCGCGCCCGCCTTTCCCGAAAACCTCACCGGCTTGACGGGGACGCTGGATCAGGTACGCAATGCTGCACGTGCGTACCGCGTGTATTTCGCCCGGGTGGAGGATGACGGCGTGTCGTCGGACTACACAGTCGATCACAGCTCCATCATCTACCTCATGGACCGCGAGGGGCGGTTCGTGGAAGTGTTCCCCCACGGCTCGTCGCCGGCCAGCATCGCCGCGCGCCTGCAAGCCTTTCTTGAGACCTCTGGCGCATAATCACCCTGTCTTCCCAGGAAAGCCGCCATCGCGCGGCGTTTCGGAGCCCGTTTTTCTTCATGATTTATTCCTTCCTTGAAATGTCGCGCGCGGCGCTTCTGCCCTGGCGCGCGGCGGCCAACATGACGCGCCGGTCCTTGCGCAACCCGCTCAATCCGGCCGGCGAGACGCTGGCCGGGCGCGCCATGGCGGCGTCGGCGGATCTGTTTGAAAGCCTGACGCGCCAGTACGGCAAGCCGGCCTGGGCGCTCGATCCGCTGGTGGTGGAGGGCCACACCATACCGGTGGAGATCGAGGCGGTGTGGAGCAAGCCGTTCTGCAATCTGTTGCACTTCAAGCGCGACGCGGCGGCGCTGGCCAGGGCGCGCGGCGTGAAGCGCGCCGGCCTCAACGACCCCAAAGTGCTGCTGGTCGCGCCCATGTCGGGCCATTTCGCCACTTTGTTGCGCGGCACGGTGGAAGCCTTCCTGCCCGACGCGGACGTCTACATCACCGACTGGTCGGATGCGCGCATGGTCGCGCTGCATGAGGGCCGGTTCGATCTGGAAGACTACACCCTCTATGTGCGCCAGATGATCACCGCCATCGGCCAGGGCGTGCATGTGGTGGCGGTGTGCCAGCCCGGCCCGCCGGCGCTGGCGGCGATTTCCCTGATGGCGCAGGACGCCGATCCGATGCGCCCGGCGAGCATGGTTTTCATGGGCTCGCCCATTGATGCGCGCAAATCGCCCACCGTGCCCAACAAGCTCGCCGAGGAGCGCCCGTATTCCTGGTTCCGTGACAATCTCATCCAGACCGTGCCGGTGATCTATCCCGGCGGGCTGCGCCGGGTGTATCCGGGCTTCCTGCAGCTCACCGGCTTCATCAACATGAATTATGAGCGGCATGTCGACGCCCATTACCGCTATTTCAACCAGCTCATTGACGGCGACGGCGACAGCGCCGACCGGCACCGCGCCTTCTATGACGAGTATCTCGCGGTGATGGACCTGACCGAGGAATTCTACCTGCAGACCATCCATGACGTGTTCCAGGAGCACAAGCTGGCGCGTGGCCTGTTCACCGTGCAGGGCCGCCCGGTGCGCCCCGACGCCATCACCGACATTGCCCTGATGACGGTGGAAGGCGAGAACGACGATATTTCCGGCATCGGCCAGACCCAGGCCGCCCATACCCTGTGCACCGGCATTCCCGATGCGATGCGCCTTGACCATGTCCAGCCCGAGGTGGGCCATTACGGCGTCTTCAACGGCCGCCGCTTCCGCGAGGAGATCGCCCCGAAGATGAAGGCGTTCATGGCGGAGCACCGCGGCAGGGGGCGGTAGGCGCGGGGCGCACCGGGGCGCACTGGCGCGCGCTGCGCCCCCGGACGATCACCTCGCGCACACCCCTCAACCCGCGTTTCCCGGCGCCGGGCTGGGCTGCCACACGCGTGGTGAGGGCGAGCTGCACCTGCTGGCCGAACCCGATGGCGACATCACCCTTTTGCGCTTTGACTGGGGCGATGGCTGGGGCGCGCCCCCGCCACCGTCCACGCCGGCGGCGAGGCCGGACCGCTGCGCATGGGTCACTGCCCGGCGCTGGAGTGAGCTGAGCGCGCCGGCTCCGGTCCCTCATCACCCCCGCCACGGTGCGCGGCCCGGTTGGCGCAAACTCGCGACTGCGGCTAGCCTTGGCGGCGAACTTCGCCGGGGGCCGCTTCATGACCGATATCGCCGCCTATTTCGACGCCATCGCCGCCACCTGGAAGGGCGGGCAGGCCACCGAACACAGCTACCGCCCGGCGCTGCATGCCCTGTTCAACGGCCTCAATGAGCAGGTGAAAGTCACCAACGAGCCCCGCCGGGTCTCGGCGGGGGCGCCCGATTTCATCTTCATGCGCGGCGATGTGCCGGTGGGCCATTGCGAGGCCAAGGATGTCGGCGCGGACCTGAAAGCCCTCAAGGGCTACAGCGTCGAGCAGAAACAGCGCTATCTCAAGGGCTTCCCCAACCTCCTCTACACCAACGGGCTGGATTTTGAATTCTGGCGTGAAGGCGAGCGCATCCGCACCGTCTCCATCGGCGAGGTGGGGACGGGGCTTCAGCCGAAGTCCGAAGCCTTCGCCGAGCTGGAGGCCCAGCTGAAAGACTTCGTCGCCCAGACCCCGCGCACCATCAATTCGTCAAAGCGCCTCGCCGAGCTGATGGCGGCCAAGGCGGTGCTCATCAAGGACGTGATGGGCCGCGCCCTGGTGGCGGACCTGAAGCGCGACGCCGACACCGACCTCACCGCGCAATATCACGCCTTTCGCGAGCATCTGATCCACGACATCACGGCGGCCGATTTTGCCGACATCTATGCCGAAACCATCGCCTACGGCCTGTTCGCCGCGCGCCTGCACGATCCCACGCCCGCCAGCTTCACGCGTCAGGAAGCGCTGGAGCTTCTGCCCAAATCCAATCCCTTCCTGCGCCGCCTGTTCAGCTATATCGCCGGCGTCGATCTCGATGCCCGCATGGCGTGGATCATTGATGATCTGACCAAGATTTTCCTGGCCTGCGACCTCAAGCGCATCATGGCCGATTTCGGCCAGCTCACCGGCCAGAACGATCCCTTCCTGCATTTCTACGAAACCTTCCTGGCCGCCTATAACCCGGCCAAGCGCAAGGCGCGCGGCGTGTGGTATACGCCAGAACCCGTGGTCAATTTCATCGTGCGGGCGGTTGATGAAGTGTTGAAGACCGAGTTCGGCCTGGCCGACGGGCTGGCCGACACCTCAAAGATCACCATCGATTTCGATACCGGCCAGACCGACAGGAAGGGCAAGGCGATCACTGAGAAGCGCGAGGTTCATCGCGTCCAGATTCTCGATCCCGCCACCGGCACCGGCACGTTCCTCGCCGAAGTGATCAAGCAGATCGGCGCGCGGGTGAAGGGCGCCGCGCCCGGCCACTGGTCCTCCTATGTGGAGGCCGAGCTGATCCCGCGCATTCACGGGTTCGAGCTTCTCATGGCCAGCTACGCCATGTGCCACATGAAGCTGGACATGATCCTGACCGAAATGGGCTACCGGCCCAGCGGCGCGCCGCCGCGCCTGTCGGTTTACCTCACCAACTCGCTGGAAGAGGGCGAGCGGGTGGAGCAGGTCCTGTTCGCCCGCTGGCTCGCCGAAGAGGCACGCGAGGCCAGCAAGATCAAGCGCGACATGCCCATCATGTGCGTGATCGGGAACCCGCCCTATTCGGGCCATTCGTCCAACAAGGGCGAGTGGATCAACTCATTGATGGATGCCTACAAGCAGAGCCCGGAACTGAAGCGCCCCGCACAGGCCAAATGGTTGTCGGATGACTATGTGAAATTCATCCGTTTCGGCGAGCACATGATCGCGAAAAATGGCGAAGGCGTGCTCGGCTTCATCACCAATCACGGCTATCTCGACAACCCGACCTTCCTCGACATGCGCCGCCACCTGATGGAGACGTTCGACACGATTTACGTGCTCGATCTGCACGGCAATACGAAGAAGAAGGAAGTCTCGCCCGACGGTTCGGCCGACAAGAATGTGTTCGACATCCAGCAGGGCGTGGCGATCATCATCGCAGTGAAGAAGGGCACGACCGCCACGGGCAATTCGCTCGCGACAGTGTTCCATGGCGATGTCTGGGGTAAACGGTCCGAAAAGTACGGCTTTCTGGAGAAGCAAACCCTTAAGGGCGCTGGCTTCAGCGAAGTAACGCCGGCCAAGGCGCCTTGGCCATTCGTGCCACGCGATGGTGAGTTGCTGGTGCGCTATGAGAAGGGCTTCTCATTGGCGGAGTTGTTTTCACCGAATGGCAGTCCGGCTCCAGGTATTGTCACTACTCAAGACCAGTTCGCGATATCATGGGATGCGGCGGAGGCTGCGGAGAAAGTACGCTTCTTGCTGGCAACAGCTACAGAAGCCGAGGCGCGTTCACGATTTCGCTTATGCAGTCAGGCGCAGTGGAGCTACGCCAAGGCTAAAACGGAACTGCCTAATCAAGATTGGGAGCTTCAAATTGTTCCGATTTCTTACAGGCCATTTGACCGTCGATTTACTGTCTACAATGCCCATGTCGCTGTGCATCTGCGTGATCGCGCGATGCGACATATGCTCGAGGGCAAAAACATTGGATTGGCGTTCAATCGCACGGTTGAGCAGCGTCGGCCATTCACAGACGCTCTCGTTTTTAACGGCCTAATTCAACATCACTCTCTCAGCCTTAAAGAAGTCAATTACCTTGCCCCCCTCTACCTCTACCCTGACGACAACTCCCTCGACCAAACCCGCCGGGTCAATTTTGATCCGAAAATCTGGCGCAAGCTGCGCGAACTGGCCAAAGACGACGCCCATGGCGAGCCGGACGAGGTGGCGATCTTCGATTATATCTATGGCGTGCTGCACAGCCCGGATTACCGCGGGACCTTCGCCGAATTTCTGAAAACCGACTTCCCGCGCATCCCCTGGCCCGCCTCGCCCGGCGTGTTCTGGCATGTCAGCGAAAAGGGCGGAAGCTTGCGCCGCCTGCACCTGATGGAGCCGGGGGCGGTGGGCGCGGCGCCCTTCCCCTTCATCGGCGAGGGTGACAGCGTGGTCGACAAGCCCGACGTCACGCAAGGCTCGGGCGGGACCGGCGCGGTCTGGATCAACAAGACCCAGCGCTTCGAAGACGTGCCGCAAATCGCCTGGGATTTTTACATCGGCGGCTACCAGCCGGCCCGCAAATGGCTCAAAGACCGCAAGGGCCGGACTTTAAGCTTCGCCGACATCCAGCACTACCAGCGCATCATCAAAATCTTGAGCGAGACCCACCGCATCATGGGCGAGATCGAATTGCCGCTGCCGGGGGCCGGGGATGACTGAAAGAAAGACCACCCGGGTCGGCGCGGTTCTGGCCACCGTTCTGGACGGCCTCGCGGAGATGGAGCCGGGCCGCGCCGACAGCCACAGGGCGCTGGCGGCCGAATTGCGCGGCGAGACCTACACGCCCGGCCCGCGCGTCCCGACGACCTATGTGGCGATCGACGCGGCCCATGTCTTCGGCGCGTCCGGCGACAGCGCGCTGGCTGTGGGCCGGGTCTTCGCGCTCCAGCCTGACGGGTCACTCAAGCCGCTCGACGGTCCGGGTCTGGTGCAGCTCGCAGAAGACTTTCCGGTCTTCGCCCGGCGCTGGAGGATTGAGCGCCCCGAGTGAGCGGCGCGCGCGATGTCGCCCCCTTTTCGTGCCTGCCGCCCCTGTTCCGGGCAGGGCAATCGCATCTGGACCGGAATTACGATGATGACAGCGCCGTCAGCCCTCCCTCCCCCTCGGGGGAGGGCCGGGGTGGGGGGGAGCCGGTTCGGCCAAGGGAACGTCACCCGTCACCGCCTCACACCCCATCCCGTCAAACGCCCTCGGCGTCCGACCCCCTCAAGGGGAGGGAGAAGCGTGCATGCGACAAATGCGATCGCCCTGCACAGAGGCGGGGGCGGGACGTCCGGGGCGCGTTCATGTCCCCATACGCGCCGCTCATGTCTCCTCACGGCGCTGTCATGTCACGCAAAACGCGCGGCCGGACACGCGCTATCCCCGCTCCTGTCCCCGCCCCTGTCCCCGCCTCTATCCCCGCCCGGCTACAGCCCTCTCAGCGCCCGTTCCGCCGCGCAGCGGGCAAAGCGCAGGGTCAGCGCCTTGCGCCGGGCGGGGGGCAGGGGGTGGACGGGGCTCTCGCGCACCACCGCGCCGCCGAACGGATCGGCGATGACAAGGCCGCAGGCATCGGGCAGGATGGAGGCCGGAAAGCGTTGTGATACAACGAAATAGAACCGGTCGCACCAGGCGAAATAGTCAGGATACTTGGCGTCGGCGCGAAAGTCCGCCAGGCCCGACTTGATCTCCGCGATCACCACCTCGCCCTTGCGCCCCAGCCCCGCCAGATCGGCCCGCCGCCCGCATGGCAGGGTGAATTCAGGGATGGCCGAAACGCCCAGGTCCGCCAGCAGCCGCGCCGCCCCGCGCGCCAGGGCCCGGGCGTCGTCTATTGCCGGATTCTCGGCCCGCGCCAAAGCGTTACGGGCGCGCGCCTCAAGATTGGCATCAGCATCAAACAGGGCCATGACCCTATCATGTTCACCTTTCATTCGCAGCGCAAGAGAGAAAATCGCGCTCGACACCGGCGCGCGGCGCGCCTACCTCCGCGTCCATGACCCATCGTGATGATCAAGCCGCGCTGACCGGCTCCGCCGCCCGCTTCGCCCCCGCCTGCGCGCCTTCGGGGGAGGATTTCCTGGCCATCGCCGCGGCCGCCTTCGCCGCCCTGCCGGACGCATTCCGGGAGATGTGCGGCAATGTCGTGATCCAGGTCACTGATTTTACTGACGAAGAGACGCTCGCCAATTTCGGCATGGAGAGCCCGTACGAGCTCACCGGCCTCTATCACGGCGTGGATCTGACGCATAAGTCCATCGCCGATCCGCTGGCGGGCCCGGACCATGTCTTCCTCTACCGCCTGCCCATCCTGCTGGAATGGTGCGAACGCGGCGACGTCTCCCTGAGCGAACTCATCGCCCATGTCCTGGTGCACGAGATCGGCCACCATTTCGGCCTGTCCGACGACGCCATGCACGCCATTGAGGATGCTGCAGGAGACTGAATCGCCTGGCCTTGCGGCGCTTGCCGCGCGCGTGAACGCGTCCTTTACCCGGCTGCGCGACATTCGCCCCGGGCAAGGAGCGCGGGTCCATGGAAGTCATCGGCGATCTCAGCATCATGGCGCTGGCCACCCTCATGGCCTGCCTGTTCTGGCTGGTCACGCGCAAGCTGAAGCGGCTGCAGGACCGGGCGCGGCTCTTCCTCATCGGCCAGCTGGGCATCGCCGTCTCAGCCTCTCTTGAGGCCAGCAAGCATTTCACCGCGTCCTTTCGGGATCTCACGGGCATTACCCAGAGCCAGGTCGAGATCGTGGTCTATATCGGCTATGGGCTCAGCATTCTGACTCTGGTCTGGGGTCTGGTGCGCTGGATTCCGCTGATCGGACGCCTTGACCAGGAAGTCGCCGCCCGCAGCGAGGCCGAAGCCGGCCTGCAAAACGCGCTCGAGCGCTCCCGCCAGTTCAATGCCGGGCTGGAGGCGCTGGGCTGCGCCCATATGGTCGAGCGCTGGTCCGCCGACCGCCTGATCGCCGAGGCGGCCGAGCGTCTGAGCCATCTTCTCGATACGCGCCGGGTGAGCGTGTGGCGTCTTGACGAAGACGGGCAGGGCCTGACCTGCCAGTATATATTCGACGCCGGGACCGGCGCGCTGGCGCCCGGAACGCGCCTCGATCGCGACCTGAACCCGGGCTATTTCGACGCCATCATGACCGGGCGCACGGTGTGTGTCGAAGACGCCCTGACCGACCCTGTGACCGCTGCGTTTGCAGTCGATTACCTGGCGCCGCTGGGCGTGCGCGCCATGCTGGATGCGCCGATCCGGACCGGGCGGGGGGTCAGGGGCGTGTTGTGCTGCGAACATGTGGGCGCGACGCGCGCCTGGACGCCGGAAGAGGTTTCGCTCGCCGCCTCCCTGGCCCAGTACATCGCCGTGGCGGAGCTCGCCGACAGCGCCGAGACCCTGGCCCAGGAACTCAAGACCGCGCTCAAGGAAGCCCGCAGCGCCAGCGCCGCGAAATCAGCCTTCCTCGCCAACATGTCCCACGAGCTGCGCACCCCCCTCAACGGCGTCCTGGGCATGGCCCAGGTGCTGGTCAGATCGCCGCTCGCGCCCTCGGACCGGGAAAAAGTCGGAACCATCATTCAATCGGGCCAGCAATTGCTGGGCGTCCTCAATGACGTGCTCGACCTCTCCAAGATCGAGGCCGGGCGCGTCGACATCACGCCCGAGCCGGTGGATCCCCGCGCGCTGGTCAGCGCGACCTGCGATCTGTTCCGCGCCAGCGCGGCCGCCAAGGGGCTGACGCTCGACTGTCAGCTGGACGCCCTGCCTGCAACCGTGCAGCTGGATCCGGTGCGGGTGCGCCAGTGCCTGTCGAACCTCATCGCCAACGCCGTGAAGTTCACCCATTGCGGGGCCGTCAGCGTCACTGCGCGCGCTGCGCCTGAGGCCGCCGGGGGCTGGCGTATTGACCTGGCGGTCAGCGATACCGGTCCCGGCATTCCCGCCAGCGTGCAGTCGCGCCTGTTCCAGCGCTTCAGTCAGGCTGACGGCTCGTCGGCGCGCCGCATGGGCGGCGATGTGGTGATCGACAACACGCACGATCAGGGCGCGCGCTTCGTGTTCTCCTTCCTCGCCGCCGCCGACAGCGGCGCCGCCGCGCCCGGCGAAGCGCCGGGCGATCACGCCGCGCTTTACGGCGCGTCGGTCCTGCTGGTCGATGACAACGCAATCAACCGCCTGGTGGCGCGGTCCTTCCTGGAAACCGCAGGCGCCATCGTCACCGAGGCGGAAAGCGGCGCCGCTGCGCTGGACCTGTTCGCGGCCGGACGGTTTGCGCTGGTGTTGCTGGATGCGCACATGCCGGTGATGAGCGGTGAAGAAACCCTGCATCGCCTGCGCCGCCTGCCTGGCGGCGGCGCGCCGGTGGTCGCGCTCACCGCAGATGCGATGCAGGGCGACGAGGCGCGCTACCGCGCCATGGGGATGGATGGCTACGTCGCCAAGCCGGTGAATCAGGATGTGCTCCTCTCCGCGTGCGCCCGCCTGATCTCCGGCCGCGTTGCGAGCGCCCGCGCAGCCGGCTAGGCCCCTTCAGCCGTCCCGGCCTCAATCCGGTAGTGCTGGGCGCCCGCACCAAAGGCGGTGAAGAGCGAGGCTTCCACCCCCGTCAGCCAGGCCTGCGCCTCCAGCGCCAGGATCGCTTCGGCCAGGCCCTCGCGCCGCGCCGCGTCGAGATGGGCGCATGCTTCGTCCAGGATCAGCACCGGCGCCGCCCCCTGGCTGCGCCGCACCGCCCCGGCCTGGGCGAGGGCGAGGCCCAGCACCAGCGCCTTTTGCTCGCCGGTGGAGCAATCCGCCGCCGGCTGGTCCTTGCCGCGATGGCGGGCGGCCAGATCCGTCCGGTGAGGACCGGTAAGGGCCCGCCCGGCGGCGCCGTCGCGCCGGCGGCCCGACTTCAGCGCGCCCGCGAACCAGTCCTCCGCCTCGCCCGCCGTGTGACCGTGGGCCAGGCGCGCCTCCAGCACCCCGTCCAGCGCCAGATCGGCCTTGGGAAAGGCGCTGTCCGGGCGGGCGTCGATCTCCGCCTGCAGCCGCGCCAGCGCCTCCACACGCGCCGCCGCCAGCGCCGCTCCATGCCGGGCCATCTCCGCCTCAAGCGCGTCGAGCCAGGCCGGATCGACCCGGGCGCCCTCGTCCAGCCGGTCCAGCAGGCGCTGGCGCTCGCGCTGGGCCTTGTCGTAGGCCAGCGCCGCCCCGGCATGGTCGGGCGCGCCGGCCAGCACCAGGCGGTCGAGGAATTTCAGCCGGTCAGCACGCGGCCCGGCCCACAGCCGGTCCTCGCGCGGGGTCAGCCAGACCATGGGAAACAGCCGCGCCAGCTCGCCCTGGGTCGCCGCTGCACCGTCAAGCCTTGTGCGCCGCCGCGAGGGTTCGGCAGGGTCTGAGCCGGTGGCCAGGCTCACCGCGCCGTCGCGCGTCATCGCCTCGGCATACACCGCCCAGACGGATGCCGGCGCGCCGCCGGTCTTCATGCGCACAGCCTCCGCCCCGGCGGCGCGCACGCCCCGTCCGGGGCCGAGGAAGCTGACCGCTTCAACCAGATTGGTCTTGCCCGCGCCATTGGGCCCGAACAGCGCCACCGGCCGGGCGTCCAGCGTCAGGTCGAGACGGGCGTAATTGCGAAACCCGGTCAGTTTCAGCCGGGTGACCGCCGGGCTGGCGGGCGCTGAAACGGGGCCGGACGCGCCGATCACACCCGCAGCGGCATCAGCACATATTCGGCGTCCGGATCGCCCGAATCGGTCACCCGCGTGGGCGAACCGGAATCGGCAAACTCGAATACCGCCTCATCGCCCTCGATCTGGCCCGCCACATCAAGAAGATAGCGCGCATTGAAGCCGATGGAGATTGCGTCGGCGCTGTAATCTGCCGACAATTCCTCGCTCGCCGCCCCGCTTTCAGGATTGTTCACGGTCAAAACGAGCTGGCCGTCGGACAGCGCAAGCTTCACCGAGCGGGACTTCTCCTGGCTGATGGTCGCCACCCGGTCCACCGCCTGGGCGAAGGGCGCGCGGTCGACGCGCAGAACCTTGTCATTGCCGCGCGGGATGACCCGCTCATAGTCCGGGAACGACCCGTCAATGAGCTTGGATGTCAGCACTGCGGCCCCCAGCTGGAAGCGGATCTTGCCGTCCGACACCGACACATTGACGTCGCCGTCGAGGTCTTCCAGCAGGCGGCGCAATTCCTGGATCGGCTTGCGCGGAATGATCACGGCGGGCATGCCCGCCGCGCCGTCGGGCAGATCGGTTTCGGCCAGCGCCAGACGATGACCGTCCGTGGCGACGGCGCGCAGCGTCTTGCGGCCCTTGCGCTCGGCGGCGTGCATGTGGATGCCGTTGAGATAATAGCGCGTTTCCTCGGTCGAGATTGCAAAGCGGGTCTTGTCGATCAGCCGCGCCAGCTCGCGCGCGGGGCAGGCGAAGCTGACCGCCAGATCCTCGCTCGGCATGACCGGGAAATCGCCCGGCGGCAGGACCGGCAGGTTGAAGCGCGACCGCCCGGCCGACAGCGTCATGCGCGGATCGTCTCCGCCCAGCTCCAGCGTCACCTGCGAGCCTTCGGGCAGCTTGCGCGCGATTTCATACAGGGTGTGCGCCGGCGCCGTGACCAGGCCCGGGCGGTCCGTGCGCGCCTCGGCCTCCTCCACGATCTCCATGTCGAGATCAGTGGCGGTGAAGCGCACGAAACCCGGCTCGGCCTTGACCAGCACGTTGGACAGGATCGGAATGGTGTTGCGGCGCTCCACCACGGCCTGGACGTGTCCGAGCGCTTTGAGCAGGGCCGCACGTTCGATGATGAGCTTCATGTCTCGCCTCAGTTGCGCAGGGCGAATCAACCAGATCGGAATCGCCTGAATATCAACACGCACCATAAACCAAAAAAAACTGCAGCAAGAAGAGCCCTCTTGCGCATGACCCTAAGCAAAAAGCCCCGGCTGCGGGTGCAGCCGGGGCTTTGCCGTCAGTCGGCGCTTTATGGCGCGTCCTAGCCCTCGTCGGCGGAGAGCTCGGCGCCGGTCGCCTGATCGAGCACTTTCATCGCCAGCTTGAACTTGCCGCGATCATCCATGCCCATCAGCTTGACCCAGACCTGCTGGCCTTCGGACACCACGTCGCCAGGGTGATTCACGCGCTCGGACTTCATCTGGGAGACGTGCACCAGCCCGTCCTTGGCCCCGAAGAAGTTCACGAAGGCGCCGAAATCGACCACCTTGACCACCTTGCCCTTGTAGACCTTGCCCACTTCCGGCTCGGCGGTGAGCGAGTGGATCCAGTTGCGCGCCGCATCGATGGAGTCCTGGCTGACGGCGGCGATCTTGATCAGCCCGTCATCATTGACGTCCAGCTTGGCGCCGGTTTCCTCGACGATCTGGCGGATTACCTTGCCGCCCGTGCCGATAACGTCACGGATCTTGTCGGTGGGGATCTGCATGGTCTCGATCTTGGGCGCATGCGCGGCCAGACCCGACCGGCTGGCTCCCAGCGCCTTGGTCATCTCGTCCAGGATATGCGCGCGCCCGGCTTTCGCCTGATTGAGCGCGGTGTGCATGATGTCCTGGGTGATGCCCGCGATCTTGATGTCCATCTGCAGCGAGGTGATGCCGATCTCGGTGCCGGCCACCTTGAAGTCCATGTCGCCCAGGTGATCTTCGTCACCCAGGATGTCGGACAGCACGGCCACGCCCTCGGGGTCCTTGATCAGGCCCATGGCGATGCCGGACACCGGGCGGGAGATCGGCACGCCCGCATCCATCAGCGCCAGCGATCCGCCGCACACCGTCGCCATGGAGGACGAGCCGTTGGACTCGGTGATCTCCGAAACCAGGCGGATGGTGTAGGGGAATTGCTCGGCGGTCGGCATGACAGCGTGGAGCGCGCGCCAGGCCAGCTTGCCGTGACCGATTTCACGCCGGCCCGGGGCCAGGCGGAAGCTGGTCTCGCCCACCGAATAGGGCGGGAAGTTGTAGTGCAGCATGAAGCGTTCCTTGTACGTGCCCGTGAGCGCGTCAATGAACTGCTCGTCTTCGCCAGTGCCCAGCGTGGTCACGCACAGCGCCTGGGTCTCGCCGCGGGTGAACAGGGCCGAGCCGTGGGTGCGCGGCAGAATGCCGGCTTCCGACACGATGGGGCGGACCTGATCGAGCTTGCGGCCGTCAATGCGCTTGCCGGTCTTGATGATCGACCCGCGCACGACGGAGGCTTCCGCCGCCTTTATGGCGTCTTTGAGCACATTGCCAGGCACGCCGTCGGGGCGGTCCTCGGAGGCGGCCAGGGCCTCGACCGCTTTGGTCTTGGCTTCGGCCAGCGCCGCCACGCGCTCGGACTTATTGGTGATCGTGTAGGCTTTCTCGATATCCTTGCCGATCAGCTTGCGGACCTGAGCCTCGATCTCGGAGTGATCCTCCGGGGTGAAATCCCACGGGTCCTTCGCCGCGCGCTCGGCCAGGCGGATGATCGCCTCGATCACCGGCTGGAAGCTCGTGTGGCCGGCCATCACCGCGCCGAGCATGATCTCTTCGGACAGCTCCTTGGCTTCGGATTCCACCATCATCACCG
The DNA here is from genome assembly GCA_016124675.1 of Alphaproteobacteria bacterium. Classification (GTDB taxonomy): domain Bacteria; phylum Pseudomonadota; class Alphaproteobacteria; order Caulobacterales; family Maricaulaceae; genus Oceanicaulis. The sequence continues at coordinate 188,135 of WGNG01000009.1, read as the reverse complement.
CATCCGCGGTGCCGGCGACCACCAGATCGAGGGCGCTGTCTTCCAGCTCCGCCACGCTCGGATTGATGACATAGTCGCCGTCAATATAGCCCACGCGCGCCGCGCCGATGGGGCCCAGGAAGGGCAGGCCGGACAGGCACAGGGCGGCCGAAGCGGCCACCATGGCCACCACGTCCGGATCATTTTCCAGATCGTGGGACAACACGGTGACCATCACCTGGGTGTCGTTCTTGAACCCTTTGGGGAAAAGCGGGCGGATCGGCCGGTCGATGAGACGTGAGGTCAGCGTCTCCTTGTCGGTCGGGCGGCCTTCGCGCTTGAAGAAGCCGCCCGGAATCTTGCCGGCGGCGAAGTATTTTTCCTGGTAATTCACGGTGAGCGGGAAGAAATCCATCCCCGGCTTCACCTCTTTCATGGCCACAGCCGTGGCCAGAACCGTGGTCTCGCCATAGGTGGCGAGCACTGCGCCGGTGGCCTGGCGCGCCATGCGGCCGGTTTCAAGGGTGAGCGTGCGGCCCGCCCATTCGATCGTTTCGGTCTGTATATCGAACATGATTTTCCATTCGTACGTCGTGAGACCTGCACCGGATTGCACAGGCCTTGATATGGAAACGCCGGCTCGCCTTGCGGCGGCCGGCGTGTCCCGGGGCCCGCCTAGCGGCGAAGGCCCAGCTTCTGGACGATCGCCGTGTAGCGATCGCGTTCCGTGTTCGCGAGGTAATCGAGAAGACGGCGGCGCTGCGACACCATTTTCAGGAGGCCGCGGCGGGAGTGGTTGTCTTTCTTGTGGGTCTTGAAGTGCTCGGTCAGGTTCGCGATGCGTTCGGACAGCACGGCGATCTGGACTTCGGCGGACCCGGTATCGTTCTCGGTGCGGCCATGCTCCTTGATGAGCTCGGCTTTGCGTTCAAGCGTAATCGACATCGTCTATCTGGGCTCCTGTTCCCATTGAAACACGCGAACCGGGGACAGCTTCCCCGCACGCGCTTCGCCGATCGCAACTGCCCGGTCACGCCCCATCGCCAGCACGGCCTTCGAATAGTCCTTGCCCCCGATATCGCGGGGGCGCCGAAGGTCGCGCAGCTCTGAAGCTCGCCGGGGAGGCAGCACGATCGGCCGTCCTTGCCTCAACTGAAATGCCTCGTCCTCGGTCACGGCCAGGGCCGGGATGTCGTCCAGCGCGGTCTCGACCGGTTTGAGGGCTTCCAGCGCGGCGTGTCTATGCACCAAATCCTTCAACGCGTCCAGTGTAACAGCCCCGGCTGCGCTGAATGGCCCCACCTGCATGCGCCGCAGGGCCGCGACATGGCCCTCCGCGCCCAGCGCGGCGGCCAGATCGCGCGCCAGGGCGCGCACATAGGCGCCCTTGCCGCACTGCATTTCGATGACGCACAAATCGTCCGAGGGCGCATCCAGCAAGGTGAGGCCGTCAATCCGGATAGGCCGGGCGCTGAGCGCCACCGTCTCGCCGGCGCGGGCGAGGTCATAGGCGCGTTCGCCATCCACCTTCACCGCCGAAAACTGCGGCGGCACCTGTTCGATCTCGCCGACAAATGTCTCCAGCGCCGCGCGCACGGCGTCCGGCGCGGGGCGCACATCGCTTTGCGCCGTGACCTCGCCCTCGGCGTCCTGGGTGGTGGTGGACTGGCCCCAGCGCAGGGTGAAGCGGTACACCTTGCCGGCTTCCTGGGCGAAGGGCACGGTTTTGGTCGCCTCGCCCAGCGCGATCGGCAGCACGCCGGACGCCAGCGGGTCCAGCGTGCCGGCGTGACCCGCCTTGCGGGCATTGAACAGGCGGCGCACGATGGACACAGCCTGGGTCGATGTCATGTCCAGCGGCTTGTCGAGCACCACCCAGCCGTGGACGTCATCGCCCTTCTTGCGCCGCCCCATCAGCTTTCACCCGGACCGGCCAGGTCGCGCCTGACGCCGGGACGCGCCAGCATCTCGTCGACCTCCACTGCATCGTCAAACCGGCTATCGGCCTCGAAGCGGAGCTTGGGCGTGAAGCGCATCTCCACCCGGCGGCCGAGTTCCTTTTGCAGGAAGCCCGCCGCCTTGTTCAGCGCTGCGGCAACCGCCTCGGGATCGGCGACGGTCAGGCCTGACACGTAAACGGTCGCGTGCCGCAGGTCGGGGCTGACGCGCGCTTCGCTGATCGTCACCGGCACGCCTGCCAGGGCAGGCTCGCGCACATGACCTTCCATGAGGATGTCAGCCACCGCGCGGCGCACGAGCTCGCCCGCGCGCAGCTGGCGTTGGGATTGCGCTTTCATCGAAAAAACCTCTCTGCGCCTGGATCCGCCGGATTTGAACCGGACAGACCCTCTTCGCGTAAGGGGGCGGGGTGTACAGGGCGGGCCCTGCGAATGCAAGGCGCCGCCCGGCGCCGTCAGGCCCGCTGCGCGAGAGATGACGTGTCAGAGGGCGCGTCAGGCGTCCGGGGCGAAATCGCCGGGACCGTCAAACATGTCCAGGAGCGCGTCGATCGCTGACCTTACGTCCTGCACGACCTGCGAAGGCGGGGTGAGGGCGTCAAGGGCGGTGTCAAACGCCCGCTCAGGCCCTACGTGCCATGCGGCGGCTGCGAGCAGGCCCACCGCGCCAATACCGAGCGCCAGTTTCATCATCGCCTCCCCAGGCTGATCCGGAGGAAGGCTAACATTAACGCGCTGTAACAAACAAGGCCAAATCGGGGCGGTCAGACGGCCCGGCTGGCCCCGTCCCGGCTCGCGCCGAGTGCGGCGCATGCCCGCGTCAGCGCCACCAGCGCCTCACGCACGCTGGTCTCCATCAGGGCCGCGCTCGCCTCCACCCGCGCCGCGGCGTCGGGCAACAGGGCGGCGGCGGTCTCGATGCGCCCGGCCGCAGCGTCGATCCGCTCGCCGGCGGCGCTGGTCATCTCGATCAGATCCTCGCGGAATACGCGCAGCGCCTCGCGCTCGCGGTCGGCGGCGTCCGGGATGGCGCGCGCGATGGCCCGCATCTCGATCCGGAAGGCCGCGAGCTCCCCGGCGATATCGGGCGCGCCGGCGCGCGCGGGCGGCTCGGTGAGGCTATCGAGATCGATGGCGGCTGATTCCAGATCGAAAACCGGGTCCGAAGCGTCCCAGCCCTCTTGCCAGTCGCCGCCCCCGCCGTCTTTGTCCGCGCTTGCGCCGGACGGCGCTTCCGGGCCGCGCTCCATGAGGCAAACGGCGTCGCAATCGCTCCCGAACACCATCCCGCCCAGGCGGCGCGCCGTCTCGTGAACCGCCTCGCCCGCACCGCCCGGGGCGGCAAGCGCCCAGGTCAGCGGCCCCAGCCAGGCAAAGCGCCCCGCATCGGGTCCGCTCTGCGTCAGGAAGCGCTGCGTGAACAGGTCCAGTTGCCGGGCCAGCGCCTCAGGATCAGCCGAGGGCGGCGGGCGCAGCTGCAACAGGAAGGCCGCCTCGCCAGGGCCGGCCTCCAGATCGTCAATCCCGGCCTGATGCATGAAGGGCTCCCGAAGCGCGAATCGTCCGGCCCTGCCGGCGCGGCCTTGCGCGACACCTGAGACCAGCGCCGCTTAGGGAAGCGTTAAGACGCCCCTCTAAACCCCGGTGGAGCCGAAGCCGCCTGCGCCGCGCGCCGTTTCGTCCAGCTCATCCACCGGCGCCCAGACGATTTGCGTGACCGGCGCGATGATCATCTGCGCAATGCGCTCGCCGCGGCGCACGATAAAGGGCTCGGGGCCGTGATTGATCAGATTGACCCGGATCTCGCCGCGATAATCGGCGTCCACCGTGCCGGGCGTGTTAAGGCAGGTGACTGCGAACTTCGCCGCCAGCCCTGAACGCGGGCGCACCTGCGCCTCATAACCGTCGGGCAGGGCGATGCAGATGCCTGTGGGGATCAGGCGCCATTCGCCCGGCGGTATGGTCACCGGCGCGTCCCCGGCCACGGCGGCCGGCAGGTCCAGCCCCGCCGAACCCGGCGTCTGATAGGCGGGCAGGTCCAGCCCCTTGAAATGATCCAGCGTCCGGACGCGCAGCTGCATGGGTAATATCCTGCCGTCGATGTACGATTCGCACCAGAGAAGACCCGACCCATACCCTGCGCCGCTCGGCGCGTCAGCCGCCCTGTTGAGCCTGCTGGCCGCAGCCTGACAAGACCGGCGAGGCGCGCGCACATCAGGCCCCGAGCGCCGCCGCGATTCTCTCCGCGATGGCGCGCGCGATCTCGGCCTTGGGCGCCTGCGCCAGGCTCTCCTCGCCTTCGGGCGTCATGAGCGTGACGGCATTGTCCGCGCCGCCCATGGCGGCGCCCGAGACATCATTGGCGATGATCCAGTCACAGCCCTTGCGCACGCGCTTGGCGCGGGCGTGATCAAGCACATCATGGGTCTCGGCGGCGAAGCCGATCACCAGGCGCGGACGCGCCTCCGGGCCCAGGGCCGCGATGGTCTGGAGAATGTCCGGATTCTCGGTGAGTTTCAGCGCGCCATGACCCGACTTGTCGAGTTTCAGCTTGATCGCCGACGGCTCGGCGGGGCGCCAGTCGGCCACGGCGGCCACCGCAATGAACACATCGGCCGGCAGGGCGCGCTCCACCGCGGCCAGCATCTCGCGCGCCGTCTCCACGCGCACGGTAGCGACGCCCGGCGGATCATTCAGCGCCGTGGGTCCGGACACCAGCGTGACGTCAAACCCCAGCGCCGCCAGCGCTTCGGCGAGCGCGTAGCCCTGCTTGCCCGAAGAGCGGTTGGACAGAAAGCGCACCGGATCAATCGGCTCCAGCGTCGGCCCGGCGGTGAGCACGGCGCGCATCAGGCCTTCAGCGCCTCAAGCACGGCCTGCGCGATGCGCTCGGGCTCGGGCAGGCGCCCGGGACCGAACTCGCCGCACGCCATTTCGCCCTCGTCCGGGTCCAGAACCGTCACGCCGCGCGAGCGCAGCGTGGCGAGATTGGCCTGCGTCGCCGGGTGCAGCCACATGCGCACATTCATCGCCGGCGCCATCAGCACCGGCTTGTCGGTGGCCAGCAAGGCCGTGGTGGCCAGATCATCGGCCAGGCCATGGGCGGCCTTGGCCATCAGATCGGCTGTGGCCGGGCAGACCACAATGAGATCGGCCGAGCGTGACAGCTCGATATGGCCCATCTCCGCCTCGTCGGTCAGGGAGAACAGATCATCATAGACCTTCTCGCCCGACAGGGCGGCCACGCTCATCGGCGTCACGAAATGATGGCCCGCGCGGGTCAGGATGCAGCGCGACCCGACCCCGGCGCGCCCCAGCGCCCGGATCAGCTCCACCGATTTATAGGCCGCGATGCCGCCGCCAATGATCAACAATATGCGCGGGCTCTTCATGCTGGCCTCCTAGTGCAAGTCCATAATACGGACCGGTTCTGGCGTCACGCCCCGGATGGTTTGGAGAACCGGCCATCGCTCACCGTGTTGTCCCGCGCCCATTGCGCCAGCTTTGCTTCATCCAGCGCGCCATCGGCCAAAGACTCGAATGTTTCGGCCAGATCGGTCTGGGTGACGTCGAGCCGCAGCCCGTTGAGCAACTGCGTGATCAGGAAGGCCGCCGCCGCCGCCCGCTTGTTGCCGTCCACCAGCGGATGGTTGCGGGAGATCCCGACAGCCAGCGCCGCCGCCGCCTCGCACGGATGCGGCTCTGGTCCATAAGCCGCCAGATGCCGTGGCCGGGCGAAAGCCGAGCGCAAAAGGCCTTCATCACGTAGCTGCAGCGGCGTGCCGGCCGTCTCCACCAGGATATCCGACAGCACGGCCAGAAACCCCGCATAGTCCGGCAGCACCGGCGTGCTCATCGGCCCAGGCGTTCCAGCGCGAAGCGGTACTGCGCCAGCGCCTCGCGCCCGGCCTCGACCGTCGCGTCATAATCGCCACCGGCGGCGCGAATGGTCACGCAGCCCTCGGTCACGCTGATTGAGACGGGTTCGTCCGGTGAGAAACCGGCGGCGTCCAGCGCCCGGCGCGACAGGGTCACGCCATAGCTGTTGCCGGTCTTGCGCAGCTTGCGGGTCTCGGTCACCGACGGCTCGGCGCCGCCAGCCCGGGGCTCGTGTTCGAATGCAGGATTGCCGGTTTCGCCCATGTCATCTCTCCATGACGAAGATATAAGCACAGCCGTGCTTACGACACAAGGCTCGCATACGCCCAGGCGCCGATCACCGCCCCCAGCAACGTGATCCCTGCCACCGCCACCACCAGCAGCCAGTCGCCCTGTTTGGTTGGCTGGGGCGGGGCGGATGTCAGGCGCTCGGCGGCCAGGGTCAGCCGCTCCAGCGTGGCGGGCAAAGCCATCGCCGAGGCGCGCAGGGCTTCCAGGTCGCGGACGAAATCGCGGGCCAGGCCTTCAGGGCCGAGCTCGCGGCGCATGAAGCGCGTCACCGCCGGGGCGGAAGCCTCCCACATATTGTGCTGCGGGCTGAGCATGCGGCACACGCCTTCGGCCTGCACCATGGTCTTTTGCAACAGCACCAGCTGGGGCTGGAGGTGCATGTCGAACAGATCGGTGATCTCGAACAGCTGCAGCAGCACCCGGCTCATGGCCACCTCGTTGGCGTTCTTGCCGAAAATCGGCTCGGCCACGGCGCGAAGCGCGCTGGCGAAATCGGCGCGCGAATGGCGCCCAGGCACATAGCCGGCCTGGAAATGGGCTTCCGCCGCGCCGTCATAATCGCGGGTGAGAAAGCCATTCAGGATAAGTGCGAGATAGCGCCGCTCCTCCCGGCCCAGCCGGCCCATGATCCCGAAATCCACCGCCCACAGCCGGCCATCGCGGCCCACGAACAGATTGCCCGCATGCATGTCGGCGTGGAACACGCCGCGCTCCAGCGCCGTGGACAGGAAGGCGTCGGTCAGGTCACGCGCCAGCTTGTCCCGGTCAATCCCGGCCGCCTCGATGGCGGCGCAATCGGTAAGCGGGATGGCATCCACCCATTGCAGGGTCAGGACCCGTTTTGCGGTCCGTGCCCAGTCCACCTCGGGAACCGAGAGATTCTCCGCCGCCAGCGACGCCTCGGCCAGTTCGCTGGCCGACGCCGCCTCCAGCCGCAAATCCAGCTCCAGCACCAGCGAGCGCGCCACAGTTTCCACAAAGGCGCGCGGCTCCATGCGCCGCGATTGCGGGAACAGGCCTTCAGCCAGCCTCGCCCCGAGGCGCAGGGCGGCGATATCGCGGGCGATGCGCTGATCGATCCCGGGGCGCAATATCTTCACCGCCACCGTGCGCCCGTCGGGCGTCACCGCCTTGTGCACCTGGGCGATGGAGGCCGCGGCGATGGACGGTCCCAGCTCGGCGAACAGCTGATCGACGGGCGCGCCGAGCTCGGCTTCGATGATGGCGCGAGCCTGCGCGTCTGGAAAGGGCGCCATGCGGTCCTGGAGGCGCGCCAGGCCTTGTGCAAACTGCGCCCCGATCACGTCAGCGCGCGTGGCCAGCACCTGGCCGAATTTCACATAGGCGGGGCCCAGAGCCTCCAGCGCATGGGCCAGCCGCACGCCTGGATTGGCGGCGCGGTCGCGGATGGCGATCAGGCGTGCAAGCCGGCCCATCCAGCGCGCGGGCGCGGGAAACACGGCCTGATACTCCGCCGGAAAGATCGCGTCATGACGCGCCAGCGTCCAGGCGACCCGGGCCAGCCGGGCGAGATGGGAAACGGTTGCAAACACGGGGATGGTGTTTAGGGCGCGCGCGCAGGCTTGGCGAGAGGGATGCGGCGTTAAAGCTGCGCCGCCCGGCCCTGGAGAAACGCCCGCAGCGCCGGGTCCGCGCTCAAGGCCGCGGCACGCGCATACGCCGCCCGCGCCTCCGGGGCGCGGCCCGCCGCCGCCAGCCAGTGGGCGCACGCAGCGAAATAGGGTTGATGATCCGTCCCTGCCTGAAGAGCCTGCAGCAGGTCCAGCGCGGCCTGCGGCCCGAACGCCTCACCATGGGCGCATGCGCGCGCGATGTGGGCGCCCAGCCCTGCGCCGGTGAGGATCAGCGCGTCGTACAGCGCCGCCGCAGCGCGCCAGTTTGTCGCGCCCAAACGCCGCCGCTCCGCGTGCACGGACTGGATCGCCGCCTCCAGGGCGAACCGGCCGGGCGGAGCGAGGGCCAGCGCGCAGCGCAGCGCCGATTCCGCCTCGTCGACCAGGGCGGCGTCCCACAATGCCGGGTCCTGCTGCGTCAGCGGGATGAACTCGCCGGCCGGACTGCGCCGCGCCGGGGCGCGGGCCTCGCAATGGGCGATCAGGGCGTGGAGCGCGCGGGCCTCAGCCGCCTCCGGCGCCAGCTGCGCCACGAGGCGGGCCAGGAACAAAGCCTCGCCGGACAGGTCGCGGGCCTTGGCCGCGTCCTCGCCGATCAGATCAAACCCGGCGCTGTAGGCCGCATAGATCGCCTGCAACACCGGGCCCAGCCGGGCGGGCAGGTCTGCAGGCGCGGGCGCCTCATAGCGCAGGCCTGCCGCGCGCAGTGTCGCCTTGCCCCGCGCCAGCCGCTGTCCCATGGCGGCAGGGGATGTGAGAAAGGCCGAGCCGATGCGTGCTGCGTCGAGCCCCATCACCGCCTGCAGCATGAGCGGCGTGTGCAGCGCCGGGTCGACCAGGGGATCAGCGCAGGCGAGCATGAGCGCCAGGCGCTCGTCGGGCAGCGCGCCGCTCTCGGCTGTTTGCTCGGTTCGCGCTATGAGCACGGCCAGCTCCGGCTCGGCCCGTGCCCGCACGGCGGCCTTGCGCGCGAGATCGGTGAGGCGCCGGCGCGCCGTGGTCAGCAGCCAGGCCTCAGGCCGGTCCGGGGTCCCGCTGCGCGGCCACACCTCCAGTGCCTTGGCAAACGCATCCGCCAGCGCATCCTCGGCGGCGGCAAGATCGCCGCCGAGGCGTGTCAGGATCGCAACCAGCTTGCCATAGGCGTTGCTGGCGGCGGCCTCGACCGCCGCCCGCGCGCCTGACGCGGCGTCAGCCCCCATAGTCCGGAACCGGACGCACCTCGATGGCGCCCTGCGGCGAATTGGGACAGCGCCGCGCCCATTCCAGCGCGGCGTCCATGCCGTCGGCTTCAATGACGTAGAAGCCGCCGATCTGTTCCTTGGTGTCAGCATAGGGCCCGTCCTGAACGGCGCCGCCGCGCAGGATCTTGGCGCTTGCCGCCTCGGCCAGGGGCTCGCCGGAAACCAGGGCGCCGGCTTTCACCAGCGCATCCACATAGGCCATGTGTTCACCGACGACCGCGCCCTGTTCGGCCTCGCTCAGAGACAGCCAGGCGGCTTCATCGTCATGCAGGATGAGCATGAACTTCATCGCTCAGCCCTCCGCCTGCATCGGCAGGACAGGCCGCACCTCGACCGCGCCCGCCGATGCCGCAGGGCAACGCCCGGCCCATTCCATCGCGTCTTCAAGGCTGTTGGCCTCGATGATGGCGAACCCGCCCAGCCGCTCTTTTGAATCTGCGTAGGGCCCATCCTGGACCTCGCGGCCCTCGGCGGTCACGCGCACGACCGCGCCGGTTTCGGGCCCCTGAAGGCAGGCGCCGGACGTGGTGCGCGGTCCCAGCGCGCCGAAGTAACCGTTCCAGGCCGACCAGTAGGCGGCCGCATCCGGCCCGGTGCGCCGGGCGAACGCCTCGGGGGTTTCATGGAAGATAATCGCGAATTTCATGTTGGGTCTCCGCTCCAGGAGGCCGCGGGCGAATCCCGCAGGCTCAATCCTATGACGGCTGAGCCGGGCGCGCTTCGACAAAGTGGTGAGAAATTTTTGCGGCTCCTGCCAGCACCCGCCCGACTTCCACCCGCACCACGCGCTCCGCCCGCTCCACGAGCGCAGGCCGGTGCGCGACGACAATCCGGGTAATGCTCATGGCGGCGATCGTGTCGGCGATCTGCGCCTCGGTGGCCGGGTCGAGATTGGCGGTGCCTTCGTCGAGAATCAGCACCTTGGGATCGCGGTAGAGCGCCCGTGCCAGCAAGAGGCGCTGACGCTGCCCGCCCGACAGCGCCGATCCCATATCCCCGATCAGCGACAGATACTGCATGGGCATGGCCAGGATATCGTCGTGGATGCGCGCCGACATGGCCGCCGCCTGCACGCGCACCATGTCGAGATCCGGATCAAAAAAGGCGATATTGTCGGCCAAAGTGCCGGACAGGAGCTGATCGTCCTGCGACACCACGCCTACATGCCGGCGCCAGACGCGCCAGCCGATCTCGCCGGCGGGGCGGCCGTCGAGACGCACCTCGCCGCTACCGGGCGGATACAGGCCGAGCATGAGCTTGAGCAGGGTGGACTTGCCCCCGCCTGACGCCCCGGTGATGGCCAGGAACTCGCCCGGCGCCACCCGCAGGCTGGCGCCATCAAGCACCCAGCGGTCCCCCTCGCCATAGCGGAACCGGACATCACTCAGCTCCAGCCCGCCTTTGGGCGCCCAGTCGCCCCCGAAAGTGGCGCCATCCGGGGCCGGCTCGCGGTCGGCATGGACGATGTCCCCGATCCGGTCGAGGTGCAGGGTCAGGAGGCGGAAATTGAACGCTTCATTGATCAGCGCCAGCACCCGGTCGGTAAAGGTCTGGCGGAAGCTGAGATAGGCGAACAGCATGCCCACCGAAAACCCGGCACCCTCCAGGATCATGCGCGCGGCCAGATAGATCACCAGGATGGTCTGCACGGTCATGATCGCGCCCTGCAGAGCGTTACGGATGATCTCATAGCGGGCGACGGAGAAGTTCGCGTTGACCGCGTCGGCGAACAGATTGCGCCAGGCCGCCTCGCGCTCCGCTTCCCGGCCCATCAGCCGCAGCGTGCGTGAGGCGCGCACGCTCTCGATCATGTGGGTGTTTTCGCGCGCCTGGGCGATGATCGCCTCTTCGGATCGCCGCCGCACGATTGGATAGAAGGCGAAGGTGACGATCAGGCTGAGCGCGAGCGAGGCCAGCACCACCAGGGTGAGCAGGCTGGAATAGAAAAACAGGATCACCAGCGCGATCACCGCCATCAGCCCGTCAATCGCGACGGTCGCCGCGCCGCGTGTCAGCGCGTCCTGGATCGGGCGGGTGGACTGGATGCGCGAGAGAATATCGCCCACATGGCGCTTTTCGAAAAAACCCACGGTCAGGCGCAGCATATGGCGCACCAGATTGCCGATCATCTGGAAGCTCATGAGCTGGCCCAGCACCTGCAACGCATAGGCGCGCAGCGCCGTGATCCCAACCTGGATCAGGCCCAGCGCACCAAACCCGATGGCCAGCACGAACAGCAGGTCCAAATCGCCGCGCCCGATCGCCTCGTCAATCACCAGCTGGTTGAAGAAGGGCGCGGCGAAGACAGCGACCTGCAAAGCCAGCGACAGGGCGATGATCTGGCCGAACGAGGTCCAGAACCCCTCCATGCGCGACCACAGGCTGGTCAGGCGCACGCGCTGGCGCGCCTGGACCGGTTCGAACTCGTCGGCCGGGCTCAGCTCCAGCACCACGCCGGTGAAATGGCGAGAGGCCTCCTCCAGGCTCAGCGTGCGCTTGCCGGCGGCGGGGTCATGAATGGTGATCGATTTCGCGCCCGCCCTCGCCAGCACCACGAAGTGATTGAGGTCCCAGTGAATGATCGCCGGCGTGCGCACTTTGGATAGCGCCTCCAGCTCGACTTTCAGGGCGCGTGTGGCGAGGCCCAGCCGGTCGGCCATCTGCATCAGCGTGCGCAAGCTGGCCCCGCACAGGGACAGGCTGGTGCGCTGGCGCAGCCCGTTCAGATCCACATCATGCCCGTGCCAGCGCGCGATCATGGTCATGCAGGCCAGCCCGCACTCGGCGGCCTCCGCCCCGATCACCACCGGCAGGCGGCGGCCACGGAACAGCTCCAGCGCGTCCTGACGCGTCATGCCCTTCCCCCGGCGCGCGATTAAACACCGGGCGGACTTAACGCCTCGGATGGGCCGGCACAAGCTTTGATGCCTGACCGCACACGCATGAAGAAAAAATCATAAAGCTCCGCTCGATCCCGAGTTGACTCCGATTTCGCCTTTTGGAACATTTTTTCCGCGTGGACACGCATTCCGATCATGTTACAATCAAGGAGATGAAATCATGTCTGCAATGACCATGGAGTTTGACGGCGTACGTGAGCTGTCGATGGAGGAGATTGACCTGGTTACAGGAGCCGACATCAACTGGGGCGATGTCGGCGTGGCTGCTGGGGTCGGTGCAGTTAGCGGCGCGGCAGGCGGTGCTGCAGGAGGTGCTGTCGCTGGAGCGATGGCCGGCGGCGTTGGTGCGGTGCCGGGTGCTGTTACAGGGGCAGTCGCGGGTGCGGTTGGCGGAGCTGTCGGCGGAGCCTTGACGTCTATCCTCACGCAGATGTTGTCATCCGACTAGGATAGATTTTACTCCCAGCTCTGTGAAGGATATCAGACTTTGCAGGGCTGGGAGATTGCCATTTCAAATGGAGAGTAGGAAATGTGGCGCAAACTTATGGTAGTTGGGTTGACGGCGGGTGTTGTTGGCGGAGTAGCTGGGGGGATTGCGGCGGCAAGCGGCCTGCCATTGGCGGTATCGGTGGGGTTGCCGGTCGGTATGTGCGTCGGTGCGATTGCCGCCACGCTGCTCGGCGAAAAGGGGCGCGGCGTCCCCAGATGAGGCTTGATGACACTGCGCGTGCGCCGGCGGCGCACTGCCTAGCGCTGCTGCCGGTGCGACCGGAAATGTCGTCGGGTTGGTCGCAATCGTATATGCGCCGGTTGCGGCCACTGCTAACGCGGTTGCTGTCGACGCTATTGATAATGCGGTAGGCAGTTAACCGCCTCAACTGGTCGCGCGCTGTATTGGCGGCACGCGGCCAATGGTGGAGAGGAGCTGTGACAAAGACGACTTATCGCGTCATCTGCTTTGTTGTTGTGCACATTGCAATATTTATTGTCGCTGGGAGTGGGGTTCTGAACGGGCTGTCCGCGTCAGAAGCCATCCCTCTCGCCCCAGTCTGGTTTTTTGGCACATTGGTTTTGATTCTGGGAAGTGAGCGTTTGCTTGGAATTGGTAGGGACGGCGGGCGTTAGGCGCAGCCCGTACAGGTCCACATCATGCCCGTGCCAGCGCGCGATCATGGTCATGCACGCCAGCCCGCACTCGGCGGCCTCCGCCCCGATCACAACCGGCAGGCGGCGGCCGCGGAACAGCTCCAGCGCGTCCTGACGCGTCATGCCCTTCCCCCGGTGCGCGATTAAACACCGGGCGGACTTAACGCCTCGGATGGGCCGGCACAAGCTTGGATGCCTGACCGCACACGCATGAAGAAAAACCCATGAATCCTCACTCGCGTGCGGATTGAATCCAATTTCGCCCTCTGGAAAATTTTTCGCGCGCGGCCACGCATCCCGATCATGTTACAATCAAGGAGATGAAATCATGTCTGCGATGACCATGGAGTTTGACGGCGTGCGTGAGCTGTCGATGGAGGAAGTGGATGCGGTGAGTGGCGGTTGTGGGTTCACGGAAACTGCTGCCAGAATTGCCGAGGGAGCAGCGATAGGCGCTGCTGTTGGCGCAGCAACCGGTGGCTTCGGGGCCATGGTGGTATATCGCGCTGGTTGTGAGGCGGGGTCCTAAACCTACCTAAATGTATTTGGTTTCGACTCTTTGGAGGGGCGTGATGCCCCTCCTTTATCCGGAGGTGTGTTGATGCGGATGCTCTTCTTATTAGTGTTGTACGGCGCATTCGGGTTCGTTTGGGGCGTCTTGATGATCCTTTTTTCCCCCATACTGCTGACCCACGCATCATGGTCGGGACGGGGATTGTGGTCTTTGGCCTGGTTGGCCTTGGATTATCTGTGTGGGAGCGGGCCTCGGGCGATACAGGCCTGATCGGCTTAATGCCGCTTGTGAAGGCGATTGGACTGATGAAGTAAGCGGTTTGCAGATTGACCGAGCCAGCCCACGCCACATTGCTCCTCACTCGCATCGTCCTTCGCCCGAAAGCGAAGATGTCTTGCGGACGCGCGTGCTGGCGCAGGGCGCCGGTTACGCCCGCTACCCCCGCCGCCCGGCCGCAAACAGCGGATCAAACAGCCACTCGATGAGATTGCGCCGGTCGATCACGATGTCTGCCGAGACCATCAGGCCGGGCTGAAGCGGCAGGGCCTGGCCGTAGGCTTCGATGAGTTCACGGTCCAGCGCCGCCTCGACCCGGAAGACCGGCTCTTGCAGCGCGAGGCCGGGAATGGCGGCTTCGGACGGCGCCAGAACGGTGCGCGACACCGCGGTCACCCGCGCGCTCACCGTGCCGAAGCGTTGATGCGGAAACGCTTCCACGCGCAGGCGCACCTCCTGCCCGGGTTCAATAAAACCGACCGCGCGGGTGGGCAGATACAACTCCGCCACAAGATGCCCGCCTTCGGGCACCAGCACCGCCACCGGCGCACCGGGGGCCAGGGTCTGGCCGGGGCGGGCCGGCAGGGCAGCAACCCGGGCAGGCGCCGAGGCGACGACAACATAAGCTGTGCGCAGGCTCTGCTGGGTCAGGCGTTCATCCAGGGATGCGGCGGCTGCGCTGGCGCGCGCGCGCGCCTCCTGGATCTCCAGCGGTGCGCTCTGGATCGCGGCTTCGGCGTCGGATATCTGCCGCTCCAGACCGGCCCGGGTCCGCTCCAGCAGCGCCAGCGACTGGCGCGCGGCCAGCAAGCGCTGGCGGCGATCGTCCAGCTCGCGCTCGGACAGGAAACCACGGGCGGCCAGCGTCTCGGCCCGATCGATCTGTCCCTGGGCCAGCGCGATTTCCTCGCGCTGCAGGCTGATTTGTTCGGCCACCCCGCGCCGCTCGCGCTGCAGGCCGTCCAGCGAGGCGCGACGGCGCTCGGCCTCACGTTCAATGCGCGCGATTTCCGCTTCCGCAGCCTGCCGGGCGGCGTCGGCCTGGGATCCCAGTGCGGCGAGAATGCGCGTTCCCGCGTCCCCGTCGTCCAGTTCGGCGTCCAGCGCCAGGCGCGCCAGCGGCTGGCCGGCGGCGACGAGATCGCCTTCCTGAACCAGCAGAGCCTCGATCCGGCCGCCCTGGACGGCAGCTGCGCGCAAGACGCCCTGATCCGGGGTCAGCCAGCCGGGCGCCGTCTCGCGGCGCGAATAGCTCGCCGTGGCGGCGAAAATCGTGACGCCCGCCACAATCAGGGCTGCCAACAATCCCAGCAGGCGCACAGACAGCGGCGCCGCGAGCACAACCGAGCCGTCCAGACGGCCGCGCGTCACATGATCCACCGCCTGCTTGCGAAACAAATCTCCCGCCAAGGCCATCTCCCGGTCTTGTGTGAAGAGACTTTAAAGCTTGCGGGTGCAACTTCAAACACAATCGGCGTTCTGGCGGTCTTCGCCCGCACGGCCTTCGCCGGCGCCTACCCGGCCCAGCCCACGTGAATCGCCGCGATGCCGCCGGAGAGATTGGTGACGGAGACGCGGGAGAAGCCGGCCTGTTCCATCTCGGCGGCGAAGGCGCTCTGATGGGGGAATTTGCGGATGGATTCCACCAGATACTGATAGCTGTCCCGGTCGCGCGCGACTGTCTCGCCCAGCCAGGGAATGACGTTGAAGGACCAGGCGTCATAGACGCGCTCCAGCGCCCGTGTGGTGGGCCTGGAGAACTCCAGGCACACAAACCGCCCGCCGGGCCGCAGCACGCGGCGCATCTCTTTGAGCGCCGTGATGCGATCGGTGACATTGCGGATGCCGAAGCCGATGGTCACCGCATGGGCGTGCGCATCGGGAAACGGCAGCGCCTCGGCGTTCGCGCAGACCCAGTCGAGGCGGGCGCGTGCGCCGCGCTTGAGCCCTGCGCCCAGCATCTGCGCATTGATGTCGGCGACCACGGCCTCGGCCGGGGCGCCGCCGCGGCGGCCCTGCAACGCCTCGGCGCGATCAAGAAACGCGCGCGCCAGATCGCCCGTGCCGCCGGCCACGTCGATCAGCCGGGCCCCCGGCCGCGGCGCGGCGCGCGTGACCGTGATATCCTTCCAGACCCGGTGAACCCCGAGGCTCATCAGGTCATTCATCAGATCATAGCGGCGCGCGGACCGGTCAAACACCTCGCGCACGAGGCCGACCTTGGCGGTGCGGGGCACCTCGCGGAAGCCGAAGGAGGCGGTATCGGTCTTTTGATCAGTCATGGGCGGCAAAATAGACCGGTGTGCAGGGCCGCGCCAGCGCCCTTTCCCGCGCCTATTCGCCGCTGCGGATATTGCAGGGCGGGTCAAGGATGAGCCGGGCGGCGGCGGCTTCACGGGCGAACACCTTGCCCCGCTGCAGCCCTGCTGAAAAGGGGCGCGCCGCCCCGGCCCGGCGCGATAGACTCGCGCAGCCGTGTGGAGGGGAGCGCGCCCATGCCTGAACTGCCCGAGGTCGAGACCGTCCGAAGGGGGCTTGCGCCCGCCATGGAAGGACGGCGCATCGAGGCGGTGCATCTGGCCCGTCCCGACCTGCGCTTTCCGTTTCCCGATCGCTTCGCGCAGCGCCTGACCGGCGCCCGGGTGACGCGGATCGACCGGCGGGCGAAATACCTGCTGGCGCGCCTCGACACCGATGAGACGCTGCTCATGCATCTGGGCATGTCCGGCCGGTTCTCCATCAGCGCCGGTCCGCACGCCGCCGCCCGGCCCGGCGCCTTCGTCTATGCGCCGGCGGCCGATCCGCGCCACGATCATGTCGTGTTCGATATCGAGGGCGCGCTCACCGTAAGCTACAACGATCCGCGCCGCTTCGGCTTTATGACCCTGTTCGCCACGGCGGGCGAAGAGGCCCAGCCTTTCCTGAAGTCGCTGGGGCCGGAGCCCGACTCCAACCGGTTTTCCGGCGCCTGTCTCAGCGAGGCGTTCGCCGGGCGGCGCACACCGGTGAAGGCCGGCCTGCTGGATCAGAGCGTGGTGGCGGGGCTGGGCAATATCTATGTGTGCGAAGCGCTGTGGCGCGCGCGCATCAGTCCGAGGCGCCTGTGCGCCAGCATTCCCGGCGCGCGCGCCGAGAGGCTGGCCACAGCCGTGCGCGCGGTGATCGCCGAGGCGATTTCAGCAGGCGGATCGACCTTGCGCGACTATGCCGGCGCAGACGGGGCGATGGGGTATTTCCAGCACAGCTTTGATGTCTATGGCCGTGAAGGCGAGGCGTGCCGGCGCGGTTGCGGGCCGGTGATGCGCATCGTTCAGTCGGGCCGCTCCACCTTTCATTGCCCGGCCTGCCAGCGCTAACTCGAAATCGACAGGACATCCGATGAAAACGGTCTTGAAATCAGCCGCATGCCTTGCTGCGTGGATCGCCTGCAGCATCAGCCTGTCAGGTGCGGCGCTCGCCCAGCCCCGGTGACGCGGCGATGCTGGCGAGCCCCAGGCTTGCACAAGGGCGCGTATTCATCGCATCCTGAGGGCGAAGAGATCGCGCGGCGGCTGCCCTGGCTGCCAGGTGTGACGGCGGGCGCAGAGAGGGCGGCCCATGAAATTTTGTACATCTTTGCCGATTTGTTGTGTATATGCAACAAATGGTGCGATAGCAAGTATGGGCCGGGATCGAAAAAGCGAATCGCGGCGAGTCCTCCCCGGACACGCGCCCTCTGGCGCCAGGCGACTGACTGACACGCATAGGAGACAGACCATGACACCACGCATCAAACGGCTCGCCGGCGCCCTCGCCGCCGGCTTTGCCTGGCTCGGCGCCCTGGCGGCCCCTGCCCAGGCGCAGACCGACTGGGCCGCCATCGAGGCTGATCCGGCCATCTGGCGCATCGCGTCGGACGGCGGCGACGTGTACCTGTTCGGCACGGTTCACATCCTGCCGCCGCAGCTCGAGTGGCGCACGGCCACGATCAACGCGGCGCTCGCCGATGCGGACCGCATTTATTTCGAAGCCGACGCCATGAGCCCGGAATCGCAGGCGGAAATGACGGCCCTCATCCCGCAGCTGGGCATGAATGCGCCGGGCGTGACGCTGAGCTCCCTCATCAGCGAGGAGGCGCAGGCCAACCTCGCCCGTCTGGCCGAGGGTCTGGGCGCCCCTGCGGGCGCTCTGGAATCGACACTGGACCCGTTGCAGCCCTGGCTGGCCGGGCTCACCGTCGCCATCATCCAGATCCAGGCCGCCGGCTATGATCCCACGTCGGGCGTCGAGTACCGGCTCAAGGCGGCAGGCGATGAAGCGGGCATGGCCTACGGCTATTTCGAAACCGTCGAACAGCAATTGCGCTTCTTCGCCGACATGCCGATCGAGACCCAGATCGCCGATTTCGAGATCGGCCTGGCGCAGACGCTGGAGGAGCCCGACCTCCTGAACCGCATGGTGCAGGCCTGGGCGGCCGGCGACACGGACGGGCTGGACACGATCATGAACGAGTCCATGCGCGATACGTCCGCCGACCTCTATGACGTGCTGATCGTCCAGCGCAATCAGAACTGGATACCGCTCATCGAGGACATTCTTGAAAGCGGCGAATCCGCTTTCATCGCCGTGGGCGCCGGGCATGTCACGGGACCGCAGGGCATCGTGAACCTGCTGCAGGCGCGCGGCCATACGGTCGAACGCATCAACCCGTAAACTGAGCCGACGCGCATGATCGGGCCCGCGCCGGGGTGTCGACCCCGGCGCGGGCCTCGTGTATGTAGCGCGCCGATCGCCTGACGTCCGCGCCGCCCTGAAGCCCTCTGGCGCACCCCAACCATCTTGCGGAGGCCCCATGGCCTATTCCACCATCCAGACCAAGACCGAAGGCCGCGTGGGCGTGATCACGCTGGACAGGCCCGGCGCGCTCAACGCGCTGTGCGATGCGCTCACAGCCGAGCTGACCGAGGCGCTGGCCGATTTCGAGGCCGATGACGCAATCGGCTGCGTGGTCCTGACCGGATCGGCCAAGGCGTTCGCCGCCGGCGCCGACATCAAGGAGCTGCAGGAAAAGGACTTCGTCTCCCTCTACCGGCATGACCCGTTCGAGAAGAGCTGGGAGTCGGTGGCGCGCTTTCGCAAGCCGATCATCGCGGCGGTGTCCGGCTATGCGCTGGGCGGGGGGTGCGAGATCGCCATGATGTGCGACTTCATCATCGCCGCCAACACCGCCCGCTTCGGCCAACCCGAAATCAATCTCGGCGTCATGCCCGGCGCGGGGGGCACGCAGCGCCTGCCGCGCGCGGTGGGCAAGGCCAAGGCCATGGATCTGTGCCTGACCGGGCGCATGATGGGCGCCGAGGAAGCCGAGCGCGCGGGCCTCGTGGCGCGCGTGGTGCCTGCTGACGATCTTCTGGATGTCGCCATGGAGGCGGCCCAGACCATAGCCTCCAAGTCCCTGCCTATCGCCATGATGACCAAGGAGGCCATCAACATGGCCTTCGAGATGGGCCTGAGTGAAGGCGTACGCTTTGAACGCCGGGTGTTCCAGTCCCAGTTCGCCACCGAAGACCGGCGCGAGGGGATGGCCGCCTTCGCCGACAAGCGGGCGGCGCACTTCAAGCACCGCTAGGGCTCCTGAAAGCTGACTCTCGCCGGGGTCAAGGATTGACGCCCGCGCGCGCCGGGGCTATACGCCGCGCCTCACGGAATTGGTACACGCCCTGAAGCGTCCGGCGTGCTCATGACAAGGTTTGGAACGATCCATGGCGAATACAGCCTCCGCGAAGAAGATGGCCCGCAAGATCGAGCGCCGCACGGCGCTCAACAAGGCCCGTCGCTCGCGCATGCGCACATTCGTGAAGAAGCTGGAGCTGGCCGTGGCCGACGGCGACGAGGCGGCGGCGAAAACGGCCCTTCACACGGCTGAATCCGAGGTTATGAAAGCCGTCTCCAAGGGCGTCATTCACAAGAATACCGGCTCGCGCAAGGTTTCGCGCATGACGGCCCGCGTCAAGGCGATGGCCGCGAAGTAGAATTCCTTCCCGGAACGGACAAAAAACATCATCGCCTGCAGCGCGTGCTGCAGGCGTTTTTTGTGCATTTTCATAGCCTGGAAAGGGCGCGGGAACGCCTTGCTGGCAAGGTGAACACGATCAATCGCTGACACGTCCCGGCAAGGCCAGCCGATACAGATTTTCCGGCCGCTTGCAAGATGCGAAATGACCAAAAAAAAATTTCAGCGCCCAAGCCTCCAAGCTGGTTAGTGAATCGCTCTGTCAAGGGCACAAATCGGCGCCGGAATAGGGTTAATGCGGTTGATTCGTTCGGCGCGCCGAGTACTCTGTGGACCTCGACGACAGTCCTCTCCATACGGACCATCCTGGAATGACGGACCCTGAATAGGGGAAATATCCGTGAGGGAGATTTGTGTCTAAAAATCAAATGTTTGACCACGGCCTTAACCGTGGCGAGTCAACAGGGGCCGGGGTTATGGGTTTTTCACAAACAGCACATTCGGCGGTCCGTGCGGCGGGGATGGAGATGAACGGAGCGGACTCGGTGCCTGATGTGTGGCGTGCTGTGCGGGCCCGTTTGCGTGTGGAATACGGAGACATCGTTTACGCCGCAGAGATCGCCCGCTTGCGCGTCGAGGAAGATGCTGCGGGCCGGGTGTGCGTGATCTGCCCCAACGCCTTCGGCCGCTCCTGGGCGGAGGACAATCTCGGCGCCCGGCTGCGCGCCATCTGGGCGTCGGTCGAGGCGGCGCCGCGCGACATCATCATCACCACCGAAGCCGCGCTCGCCCGCCAGGGCGCCGAGCCGGCGTTCACCAACGGCAAGGGCCCGGTCAGCGCATCCGCCCTGCGCTCGGGCGCGGCGCGCGCACCCCTTGGGACCGCCTCCGGTGCAAGCTCCGGCCTCTCCCAGACCGAGTCGCGCGAGCCGCGCTTCACCTTTGACACCTTCATGGTCGGCTCGGCCAACATGATGGCCGCCACGGCCGCGCGGGCCGTCGCCAATGCCGGCGCGCCCCCCTTCAACCCGGTCTATTTCCACGGCGATTACGGCGTGGGCAAAACCCATCTCCTGGCCGCCATCGCGCATGCGGTGGGCCTGGGCGAGTCCGGGCGCAAGGCGCTCTACCTGACCGCAGAAGAATTCCTCAACGGCTTCCAGTCCGCCCTGCGCGCCCGCGATGTGCAACCCTTCAAGGATCTGGTGCGCGACTGTGACGTGCTGCTGATCGACGACATCCACTTCATCGCCGGCAAGACCGCGACCGAGCTGGAGTTTCTGCAGACCGTCACCGCGCTGATGGCCGCCGACAAGCAGGTGGTGCTCGCCTCCCACTGCCCGCCTGCGCAGCTGGGCGTCACCGATCCGCGCCTGCGCGACATTCTGGCGGGCGGGTTCGCCTGCCTGATGGCAGGGCCGGATCTCGATCTGCGCCGCAAGATTCTCGACTGCAAGATCGCCCAGGCGCGCCGCCACTGCCCGGACCTCGAAGTGCCCGAAACCGTGCGCGACTTCCTTGCGGCGCGCGTCACCAGCTCGGCGCGCGAGCTCGAAGGCGTGCTCAACAACATCATCGTGCGCACGGCCTACATGAACCGGGCCGTGACGATGGAGACTGTGGAGGAAGCGCTCGGCGAACTGCCAGTGAAGGCGGAGCGGCGCATCTCGGTGGACGACATCCAGAAGGCGGTGGCGGCGTATTTCTCAATCACGACGGACGATCTGGTGTCCAAGAGCCGCACCAAGACCCTCGTGCGCCCGCGCCATGTCGCCATGTATCTGGCCAAGACCATGACCACGCGCTCCTTCCCCGATATCGGGCGGCGGTTCGGCGGGCGCGATCACTCCACGGTGATCCATGCGGTGAGCAAGATT
The DNA here is from genome assembly GCA_016124675.1 of Alphaproteobacteria bacterium. Classification (GTDB taxonomy): domain Bacteria; phylum Pseudomonadota; class Alphaproteobacteria; order Caulobacterales; family Maricaulaceae; genus Oceanicaulis. The sequence goes on along the minus strand of WGNG01000009.1, from coordinate 166,445 downwards.
TCGGCCGCCCTGCCGTCTGACGCGGCGCTGGCCGATGATGTGGAGGCGATCCGGCGGCGTCTGCGCGGCTGACGCACTCATCCTTGCTGGCTTGCGCGCTCGCCGGGCGGGCGCCTTGTGTGGTACGGGGCGCTCCATGACCCACGCCCCCTCCCGCCGGCCAGCCCGTCCCGTTCATCCTGTGCGCTCCGGCGCGCTGCCGGCGCACCTGCATGCGCGCGCTGCGGCGCTGGCCGCCTTGCGCGGCGTGTTCGATGCGGGCACCCCGCTGGACGCCGGTCTGGCGGGCCGTCCCGAATGGGCGGCGATGGACGTGCGCGACCGGGCCTTCGCCCGCGCGCTCGCCGCCGCGGTGATCCGCCAGCCCGGCGCGCTCGACGCGGCGGTCGGCGCCATGCTTGACCGGCCCTTGCCCGACACCGCCCTGCGCGCGCGCCTGGCGCTGCGCTGTGGCGCAGCCGAGCTTCTGATCCTGTCCACTCCGCCCCACGCCGCTGTGGATGCGTGGGTGGAGCTGATGGGCGCAAGCCCGGAAAGCGCGGGCTTCCGCAAACTGTCCAACGCCGTCCTGCGCCGGGTGGCGGAAAAGGGCGCCGCCGTCTTCAACCGCGCCGATCCGCTGGGCGACCTGCCTGACTGGCTGGCCGCGCGCTGGTCAGAGGCGTGGGGCCCGAATGCCGCGCGCGCCATGGCCGCCGCCCGCTCCGGTCCGCCGCCTCTGGACCTCACTGCCCGCCACGAAGCCGACCCCGCCCGCATCGCCGCCGAGATTGGCGGCAAGGTTCTTCCCACCGGCACGATCCGGCGCGAGGCGATCGGCCTGGTGGAAGACATCGCCGGCTATCCGGGCGGCGACTGGTGGGTTCAGGACGCCGCGGCGGCCTTGCCTGCGCGGCTGCTGAACGTGCGCCGCGGCGAGACGGTCGCCGATCTGTGCGCCGCCCCTGGCGGCAAGACGCTGCAGCTGGCGGCGACCGGCGCGGACGTCACCGCCGTTGAACTGAATGCGCGCCGCCTCAAGCGCGTCGAAGCCAATCTTGCGCGCGCCCGCCTGTCGGCGCGCCTCGTTGCAGCGGACGCGGCCGACTGGCGCCCGGACGCGCCGCTCGACGCGGTGCTGCTGGACGCGCCCTGCACCGCCACCGGCACGCTGCGCCGGCGCCCGGACGCGGCCTGGTCCAAGCGCGAGGAGGATGTGCGCTCGCTTGCGCGCATCCAGGCGCGCCTCCTGGACGCCGCCTTCGCCATGCTGAAACCCGGCGGGCGCCTTGTGTTCTGCACCTGCTCGCTGGAGCGCGAGGAGGGCGAGGACCATATCCCCGCTTTCCTGTTCCGCACGCCCGGCGCGGCGCTCGATCCGGTGGGCCCGGAAGAATTTCCCGGCCTCGCCGACGCCATCGCGCCCGAAGGCTGGGTGCGCACGCGGCCGGACATGTGGGCGGACGCGGGCGGGCTCGACGGCTTCTTCATCGCCAGGATCGTGCGCACGGCCTGAACCGGCCCGCTTGCTCCGCTATGCGTGCGCTGGTATCGCAGTCGGCATGGCCAGCGCCCCCCTCATATCGCCATCGATTCTCTCCGCCGACTTCGCTCGGCTGGGCGAGGAGGTGCGCGCGGTCGACGCGGCCGGCGCCGACTGGATCCATGTCGACGTGATGGACGGGCACTTCGTGCCCAACCTCACCATCGGTCCCGGCGTGATCGCCGCGATCCGGTCCTGGTCATCCAAGCCGTTCGACGTTCACCTGATGATCAGCCCGGTCGACGCCTTCCTCGCCGCCTATGCCGAGGCGGGCGCCGACATGATCACCGCGCATCCCGAAGCCGGACCGCACTTCCACCGCACCGTCCAGTCGATCCGGGCGCTGGGCAAGAAGGCGGGCGCGGCGCTGAACCCCTCGACGCCGGAAACCGTGCTTGACCATGTGCTTGACGAGCTCGATCTCGTTCTGGTGATGAGCGTCAATCCCGGCTTTGGCGGACAGAGCTTCATCACCGGTCAGCTTCGCAAGATCGAGGCGCTGCGCACCCTCGTCGATGCGCGCGGCCTGTCCACTCTGATCGAGGTCGATGGCGGGGTGAATCCGGCCACGGCGCGGGCCTGCGTGAATGCCGGCGCCCATGCGCTGGTGGCAGGCTCTGCGGTCTTCAAGGGCGGACCGGACGAGTACGCCGCCAATATCGCCGCGCTGCGCGGCCAGTAACGGATGGGCGGGGAATGGGGCGCCAGGTGACACCGGCCGATCTTGCCGCCGCCATGGCGCGGCGGCTGCGCCGTGATGTGTCCGATTTCGCCAACGCCTTCGCGCCCTACCGGGCGGTGACGCTCGGCGGACGCGCGCCCGCGGCGCTGGCCGCCGCGCCGCGCCCGCTGCGCCGGGGCGACAAGGCGCGCGGTGCAGCCATGCTGGCGGGGCGCTTCGTGCTGGCGGGCGAAACCCTGACCGTGCCGGTGGGCGAGTCGCCCTGGGACCTGTCCGCGCCCTCGCGGCGCTTCGCCGAAGCCTTGCACGGATTTGCCTGGCTCGCCGATCTCCTGGCCGTCGACGAGCCGGACGCCCGCGCGGCGGCGGGCACGCTGGTCGATGACTGGATCACACGGTTCGGCGCCTGGAATTTCTTCAGCTGGGAGCCGGGCGTGCTCAGCACGCGCCTGCGCGCCTGGACGCTGGCGGCGCCCGCCCTGATTCAGGGTGAGGACGCGCCGGTGCGCCTGGCCTCGCTTGCGCGTCAGGCGCGCCGCCTGGCGCGCGCGATCGCAGTCGCGCCGCCCGACCACACGCGGCTCGATGCGGCGTTGAGTCTGGCGCTGACGGCAGTGTGCCTCGATCTGCCTGGCGCGCTGAAGTCGCGGGCCGGCGCGGCGCTTGAATCCGAGCTCAAATCCCAGATCCTGCCCGATGGCGGCCATGTCAGCCGCAGTCCGCAGGCCGCCGCCGATTATCTCATCGCCCTGTGCGAACTTGATGCGGCGGCCGCAGCGGCGGGCGTCCCCCTGCCGCCCGAAGTGCGCCGGGCCATCGACCGGCTCACCGGCTTTGTGCGCTTCATCCGCCTGCCCGGCGGCGCGCTGCCCGGCTTTCATGGCGGCGGAGAGGGCGATGCGCGCGCGCTGGACGCCGCGCTCGCCTATGCCGTCGGGGGCAAGGCGCCCACGGGCAAGGTGTTCAATGTCGCCCCCCATACCGGCTATCACCGGGCCGAAGCCGGGGCCAGCGTGGTCATCGTGGATGCGGCCGAGCCGCCGCGCGGCCTTCATGGCGCCCAAAGCCACGCCAGCGCGCTCGCCTTTGAATTCGCCGCGTCCGGCGCGCGCATCATCGTCAGCTGTGGCTGGGCGCCCGATCACGGCGCGCGCTGGCGCGAGGCGGTGCGCGCCACCGCCGCCCATTCGGCCCTGACGCTGGAGGAGACGTCGTCGGCGCGCCTCATCGAGCCGGGCTGGCGGCGCAATCTCGTCGGCGCGCGCATCGCCCACGGCCCCGACCCGGTGCGGGTGCGGCGCAATGAGGAAGAGCTCGGCGTCTGGCTGGAAGCCAGCCATGACGGCTACCGCAAGGCGTTCGGGCTGAGCCTGCGCCGGCGGATATTCCTGGCCATGGACGGGGCGGATCTGCGCGGCGAGGACGGGCTGTTCCGCCCGGTGGAGGACGGCCCGCCGGCCAATCCCGAAGCGCGCCTCAGCTTTTCCATCCGCTTCCACCTGCATCCGGATGTGCGCGCCTCGCTGTCGCGCGACTCCCTGAGCGCGCTTCTGGTGCTGCCAAGCGGCGATGGATGGCGTTTTCGAACCGATGGCGGGCCTGTAAGGTTGGACCGGTCCGTGTATCTGGCCGCGGGCGCCCCGCCGCGCCGTTCGACCCAGCTGGTTGTGGCGGGCGAGGCGGAGCCATTCGGCGGCGGCGATCGTCCGCCCAATCGCGTGCGCTGGGCGTTTCAGCGCCTGGGCCGCGTCGGCGCCGCCAGCGGCTGACCGCAACGATGGTGCAATCCGGCGCGCTGCGCCATGGCTTTTCAATTCCTGCAGGAGCTTACCCTCATGGCCGATACTGACCTTGTGGCGATCCGGCGCGCGCTGATCTCGGTGTCCGACAAGACCGGGCTGGCCGAGCGCGCCCGCACGCTGGCGGACGCCGGCGTGGAGCTCGTCTCCACCGGCGGCACGCTGCAAGCTCTGCGCGAAGCCGGGCTCGAGGCGCGCGATGTCGCCGACATCACCGGCTATCCTGAAATGATGGACGGGCGGGTCAAGACGCTGCATCCGCGCGTTCATGGCGGGCTCCTGGCCCGGCGCGAGCGTGAGGAGGATCTGGCCGCCATGGAGGCCCATGGCATTCCGGCCATCGATCTTCTGGTGGTCAATCTCTACCCGTTCGAGGAGACGGCGCGTTCGGGCGCGGGCATCGACGCGTGCATCGAAAAGATTGATGTCGGCGGCCCGGCGATGATCCGCGCGGCGGCCAAGAACCATCGCCATGTCGCCGTTTGCGTGGACATGCGCGATCTCGACAAGGTGCTCGAGGCGATGGCGCGCCATGAAGGTTCGACGCCGCTCGCCGTGCGCCGCCATCTGGCGGCCAAGGCGTTCGCGCGCACCGCCGCCTATGACAGCGCCATCGCCGGGCGTCTCGAAGCCGAGACCGAGAAGCCCGCGCGCAGCTGGTTCACCCTCGGCGGACCCCGCCTGCAGAAGCTGCGCTATGGCGAGAATCCGCATCAGGACGCGACCCTGTACGCCACGCCCGAGGCGCGCGCCGGCGTGGCCTCGGCCCGTCAGGTGCAGGGCAAGGAGCTTTCGTTCAACAATATCGCTGACGCCGACGCCGCGTTTGAGCTGGTCAGCGAGTTTGACCCCGGCACATGCGCGGCGGCCGTGATCATCAAGCACGCCAATCCCTGCGGCGCTGCCCAGGGCGAGTCCCTGGCCGCCGCCTATGAGCGCGCCTTCGCCGCTGATCCCCTGTCGGCCTTTGGCGGGATCGCCGCCTTCAACCGCCCCCTCGACGCCGCCACCGCCGACGCCATCAGCCGCAATTTCACCGAAGTGGTGATCGCGCCGGACGCCGAAGATGCGGCGCTGGACATCCTCTCGGCCAGGAAAAATGTGCGCGTTCTGCTCACCGGCGCGCTGGCCGATCCGGCCGCGACCGGCTGGACGCTGAGATCGGTGGCGGGCGGATTGCTCGTGCAGTCGCGCGACACCGGGCGGATCACCGAATCCCAGCTGAAGGTCGTCACCGCCCGCGCGCCGGACGAGCAGGAGATGGCCGATCTCCTGTTCGCCTGGCGCCTGGTCAAGCACGTCAAGTCCAACGCCATCGTGTTCGCCCGCGACGGCCGCTCGGCCGGGATCGGCATGGGCCAGACCAGCCGGGTTGAAGCGGTGCGGCTGGCCGTGCGCAAAGCGAAAGACGCGGCGAAGGAAAACGGTTGGGAAACACCCGGCACGCAAGGCTCGGCCTGCGCGTCGGATGCGTTCTTTCCCTTCGCCGACGGGGTGCGCGAAGCGGCCAAGGCCGGGGCGCGCTGCATCATCCAGCCCGGCGGATCGGTGCGTGATGAGGAGGTGATCGCCGCCGCCGACGAGGCCGGCCTCGCCATGGTGTTCACCGGCATGCGTCATTTCAGGCACTAGCCATGCGGGTGCTGGCGTCTGTCCTGCTGGCCGGGCTCGCGTTCCTGGCCCTGTCGTCCGCCTCACAGGCGCAGGGCGATCTCGCCGGTCATGTCACGCTTCATATGCCGGAGGGGGCGAACTGGCAGGTCCCGGCCGTGGTGTTCCTGTCTGGATGCGGCGGCGTGCGCGAGGTGCAGGATGTCTATGCGCGTGAGGCCAATGAGGAAGGCTGGGCCGTGCTGGTTGTGGATTCCCATGGCGCCCGGGGCATAGGTCCATCCGGCTCCCGCCTTCTGGTCTGCACGGGCCTGTCCATGCGCGGGCAGGCGCGCGCAGACGATGTCTTTGCGGCGCTGGACATGCTGCGCGCCGATCCGCGCATCGATGCGTCGCGCCTGACGCTTGCCGGATGGAGCCATGGCGGCTGGACCGTGCTGGACGCCATGGCGTCGGCGCAGGCGGGCGAGCGCGGCGACGCCGCGTTTGCCGGGGTGCAGGGCGCCTTTCTGATCTATCCCTATTGCGGCCCGGTGATCCGGGCCCGGCGCGACCCGGTGGGGGCGCCCTTTCCCGTGTATCCCCTGTTGGCCGGGCGCGACCTGATCGCCGACCACCGCGCCTGCGAGCGCCTGTTCACGCGCCAGCGCGCCGCTGGCGCCTTGATCCGGCCTGCGGTGCTCTTGAGCGAGGCCACCCACGCCTTCGACGCCCAGGACCAGCCCTGGGACCCGCGCATGCGCTATGACGCAGATCAGAGCGCCGAGGCGCACCTCGTGTTCCGCCGCTTCCTGCGCACGGCGTCAGCCCCGTCTGAATAAGAAAAACCCCCGGAGCCAAGGGGCTCCGGGGGTTCCCGGGTCCGGCGGTCCGGCGAGGGGTTACTCGCGATTGCCCAGCAGCATCAACAGGAACTGGAACATGTTGATGAAGTTGATGTAGAGCGACAGCGCACCGAACGTGGTGGCCACCGACTTGGCCCGCTCATCGCCGCCCACCTCGTGATACTGCAGCTTCAGGCGCTGGGTGTCGAAGGCGGTAAGCGCGCCGAACAGGCCCACGCCGATCACCGAGATGATCATCGACATCGCGCCGCCCATGAACATGTTCACGATGCTCGCGACAATCAGGCCCACCACGCCCATGATCAGGAAGACCCCGATGGGCTGGAGGTTGCGCTTGGTCGTGTAGCCGAACAGCGACAGGGCGAAGAACGCCGCTGCGGTGATGAAGAAGACCTGCGCGATGCTGCCCAGATTGTAGATCAGGAACCAGATGCTGCCGCCCAGGCCGAGCGTGGCGACAAAGCCCCAGTAGAGGATGTTGGCGCTCAGCGGGGAGGGATTGCGCATCGCGAACATGGAAACAAGCAGGATCGCCAGCGGCGCGAACTGAAGGGCGATCCCCAAGGCGCTGAGCTGGACCCGCCCGGTCGCATCGACCGTCAGGATCATCTCCATGAAGGCGGGCGTGCTGAAGGCGATCCAGGCGATGGCGCCGGTGAGAACGAGGCCGAGGCCCATCTTGTTGTACACGCCAAGCATGAAGCTGCGCAGGCCCGCATCCACCGAGGTGTCGAGCGTGCGCGCGCCGTAGGCGGTGCTATTGAGCTGGTTCATATTTTCCTTCCTGAGTTCTGCAACCCTGCGGCCTTGTACGGGACCGGCAGGTCACTTCGCCCGGACGGTATGACCGTGCCGGATTTCGCAACCATATATGAGGATTCACGCCGCCGCGTTCAAGCAAAACCGGTGTGCATGCGCAGATCGCCGCGCGGAGCCCTCAGGTCTTGACGCCCGGGGGCCGCGCGCGTCCAAGATGCGCGCCATGACCTTGCGCGTGTTCGCCGCCCTGCCTGTAGATGCGTTGCTCGCCGCGCGCATCGCCCCGCTGATGAAGGGCGTGCCCGGCGCGGCGTGGCGCCCCGTGGAGAATTTCCATGTCACCCTCGCCTTCTTCGGCGAGCTGGACGAGGCGGTGATCGCCGAGCTGGACGACGCGCTCGCCCGCATACGCTGCGCGCCCTTCGATCTGGTGTTCAAGGGCGTCAATCATTTCGGCAAGGCGGAGCCCACCTCCCTCTGGCTGGGCGTGGAGGAAAACGCGGCCTTGTCAGGGCTCGCGCGCGCCTGCGTCCAGGCGGCGCGGCGCGTGGGCGTGCAGACCGAGCGACGCGTGTTCACGCCGCACCTCACGCTCGCCTACCTCAAGCCATGGACCGATCCGGTGCGCCTGGCGCGGTTCGAGCAGCGCCTCAATCTGTTCCGCTCCCCGCCCATGCTGGCGGACCGCTTCCATCTCTATTCCAGCACTCCCACCAAGCCGGGCCGGCCGAACCTCTATCATGCCGAAACCGAGTATCCGCTCTGTCCCTGACCGTTCGCCGCCCGTATCAGTCTGCGCTATCACGTCGCAAAGCGGATAATCCGGTTGAAAAATGCGGGGGGTCGGATTACTCCCGCCTGCTGACGGGGTGCTCCATGGCAATTTCCGTGCGTCAGCAGGACGCACTGGCCTGCGCAAGCGCTTCGCATAGGTCTTGTCAGGCTGCCGCCTCCACCTCGTCCATCCGGGCCTGGGCCGTGCGGCGGCAAGAATTATGAGGTCGGCACGTGACGGACAATCATTCCCATACCGACGAGGGCGGAGAAACCCGCCGGGATTTCATCCATATCGCTGCCGCCGGCATGGCGGCCCTGGGCGGGGCGGCTGTGCTCTGGCCGTTCATCGACCAGATGAACCCGGCTGCCGACACGCTGGCGCTCGGCACCACCGATGTCGCGGTCGATCAGCTGTCTCCGGGCGATGAAATCACGGTGATGTTCCGCTCCATGCCTCACTTCGTGCGCCTGCGCACCGAGGCGGAAGTGGCGGCGGCGCGCAACGAGGATATGGGCAATCTGCCCGACCGCCTGGCGCGCAACCGCAATCTCGAAGACAGCGCCCCGGCCACGGACGAAAACCGGTCGGCCATGAGCGCCGCCATCGCGGAAGGCCAGAGCGTGGACGAGACGCTGCGCGCCGCCCTCCTGGTCACCAGCGCCAACTGCACCCATCTGGGCTGCGTGCCGACGCAAGGGTCGGGTGATTACGGCGCCTGGTTCTGCCCCTGCCATGGCTCGCACTACGACACGTCGGGACGCATCCGCCGCGGCCCGGCCCCGGAAAACCTGCCCATTCCGCCGATGACCTTCATCTCGGCCACCACCCTTCGGCTTGGCTAGGAGCGCAGACGATGAGCGGCAACAGCACTTACGAACCGAAAACACCCTTCACGCGCTGGCTCGACGCGCGCCTGCCGATCGTGCGGCTGGGCTGGGATTCCTTCGTGGACTTCCCGACCCCGCGCAATCTGAACTACTGGTACACGTTCGGCGGCATTCTGTCGGTCTGCCTCATGGTGCAGATCATCACCGGCATCGTGCTGGCCATGCACTATGTGCCCAATATCGACTACGCCTTCGCCAGCGTGCAGCGCATTGACCGCGATGTGAACTATGGCTGGCTCATCCGTTCCATCCATGCGGTGGGCGCCTCCATGTTCTTCCTGGCCGTGTACATGCACATATTCCGCGGCCTGTACTACGGATCGTACAAGGCGCCGCGCGAGATCCTGTGGATCCTCGGCGTGGTGATCTATCTCCTGATGATGGCGGCCGCCTTCCTCGGCTATGTGCTGCCCTGGGGCCAGATGTCCTTCTGGGGCGCCATGGTGATCACCAACCTGTTCGGCGCGCTGCCGCTGATCGGCGAGCCGGTCACCCAGTGGCTGTGGGGCGGGTTCACGGTCGGCAACGAGACGCTCAACCGCTTCTTCTCGCTTCACTACCTTATCCCGTTCCTGATCGCGGGCGTGGTGGTGCTGCACATCTGGGCGCTGCACGTGCCGGGGAACAACAATCCCACCGGCATCAGCGTGAAGACCTCGGCCGACACCCTGCCCTTCCACCCGTACTACACGGTGAAGGACGGCTTCGCGATCGTCGTCTTCCTGCTGATCTTTGCGGGCTTTGTGTTCTACGCGCCCGACGTGCTGGGCCATGCTGACAACTATATCGAGGCCAACCCGCTGGTGACGCCGGCGATGATCGTGCCCGAATGGTATCTGCTGCCCTTCTACGCCATCCTGCGCGCGGTGCCGGACAAGCTCGGCGGGGTTATCCTGATGTTCGCCGCCATCGGCGTGCTGTTCGTCCTGCCCTGGCTCGACACCTCGAAAGTGCGCTCCATGCGCTACCGTCCCATGGCGCGCTGGTTCTTCGGCTTCTTCGTGGTCTCGTGCCTCGGCCTCGGCTGGGCCGGCGCCGAACTGCCCGACACGCTGGTGCCGGTGCTGGGCGCGATCGGGGTGGACTTCCTGCTGCTGGGCCGGGTGCTGACGATCTACTACTTCGCCTATTTCCTGGTGATCCTGCCGGTGCTGGGCTTCGTGGAGAAGCCGACCCCACGGCCAGCCTCCATTGAGGAATCGGTGTTGTACGGAGACAAGCCGGCGAAATCCGGGTCCGGCGCCGGCGCCGTGCCCGCAGCGCAACCGGCTGAATAGGAGCCTGTCCATGAACAAACTGTCCAAGCTCCTCGCCGTCGCCGCCGTGACCGTGATGGTCGCTGCGCCCGCCATCGGCGCCGGGTATTACCGCTCGCCCGAGCCGTATGACTGGTCCTTCGAGGGCCCCTTCGGCGAGTATGACCGCCAGGCGGTCCAGCGCGGCTTCCAGGTCTACCAGCAGGTCTGTTCGGCCTGTCACGGCCTCAAGCACCTCGCCTTCCGCCATCTTGGCCAGGAGGGCGGTCCGTTCGAAACCGTGATGGTGGATGGCGTCGAGCAGTCCTACGCCAATCCCAACGACAATCCGGTCATCGCCGCCATCGCGGCGGAGTATCTCATCTCCGACATCGACGATATCGGCGAGACGATCGAACGTCCGGGCCGTCCGTCGGACATGTTCCCCTATCCGTTCGCGAACGAGGCCCAGGCGCGCGCGGCCAATGGCGGCGCCTATCCGCCTGATCTGTCGATCATCGTGCGCGCGCGCCACTACGGCGCGGACTATATCCGCTCGCTCCTGATGGGCTATGACGAGGAGCCGCCCGCCGACCTCGATATCCGCGCGGGCAGCTATTACAATCCCTACATGCCCGGCATGGTGATCGCGATGGCGCCCCAGCTGTGGGACGGCATGGTGGAATATGCCGATGGCACCGAGGCGACGACGGAGCAGATGGCGACCGACGTCACCCATTTCCTGGCGTGGGCGTCAAATCCGCACATGGAAGCGCGAAAGCGCATGGGCCTGATGGTCATGATCTATCTGTTTGGCCTGGCCGTGCTGCTCTACGCATCCTACCGCAAGGTCTGGAGCCGGGTGAAGCACTGATCCCCCGGGGTCACAGGCGGACAAGACAAGGCCCGGAGGCTCGCCTCCGGGCCTTTTTCATGGCCTGCGGCGCTGATCACGCCTGGCGCTGTGACAGCCCCAATTCGGCGCGCAGGGCGGCGATGGCGTCCAGCCAGGCACGGGCCGATGCGTCTGACGGGGCGCGCCAGTCCCCGCGCGGGCTCAGCGCCCCTGCCGAGGTGAGCTTGGGTCCGTTGGGCATGGCGGTGCGCTTGAACTGGGCGGTCTGATAGAAGCGCCGGGAAAACACCTCCAGCCAGTGCAGTATCTCCGCCATCGTGTAGGCGCGCCGTTTGGCGCCCGCCACATGCGGCGGCCAGCCGCCGCGCGCCTCGTCGCCCCAGGCCGCCAGCGCCAGAAACGCGATCTTCTCCGGCCCGAACCCGTAGCGCAGCGCATGGTGCAGGAAGAAATCATGCAGCGCATAAGGCCCGATGGCCGCTTCGGTGGACTGCACTACGCCATCCTCCCCCGCCGGCACCAGTTCCGGCGTGATCTCCGCCGCCAGTATGGCGTCCAGCGTCGCGGCGACATCCGCGCCAAACTCGCCGCGCCGCGCCGCCCAGCCGATCAGGTGCTGGATCAGGGTTTTGGCCACGCCCGCATTGACGTTGTAATGGCTCATCTGGTCGCCGACACCATAGGTGCACCAGCCCAGCGCCAGCTCCGACAGATCGCCGGTCCCGATGACCATGGCGCCCTCGTGATTGGCGAGGCGGAACAGATAATCGGTGCGCAGGCCTGCCTGAACATTCTCGAACGTCACGTCATAGACCGGCTCGCCGCGCGCATGGGGATGGCCAAGATCGGCGAGCATGAGACCGGCCGCCGGGCGGATGTCGATCTCGCGATGGGTCACGCCCAGTCCCGCGATCAGGGCGCGCGCCCGGTCATGGCTTTGCGCCGAGGTCGCAAAGCCCGGCAGTGTCACCGCCAGAATATCGGCCCGGTCGCGGCCCAGCCGGTCGAAGGCGCGCGAAGTGATGATCAGGGCCTGCGTGGAATCGAGGCCCCCGGACACGCCGATCACCGCGCGGCGCACGCCGCTGGCGCGCAGGCGCTGGGCGAGGCTCTGCACCTGGATGTTCCAGGCCTCATGGCAATCCTCATCGAGCCGCGCGGGATCGGCGGGCACAAAGGGAAAGCGGTCGATGGCGCGCTCCAGCGGGACGGCCGCATCCTGTTCGGGCGCCAGGGTGAAACGCACCCGGCGCAAGGCCTTCAGCCGGGGCGCGGCGCGGGCGGCGGCGTCGCGGAAGGTGGACAGGCGCAGCCGCTCCTGTTCGATCCGCTCCAGGTCGATATCGGCATAGACGCGCGCGTGGTCGTTCAGGAAGCGCTCGCCTTGCGCCAGACAGGCGCCGAGTTCGTAGACCAGAAGTTGGCCGTCCCAGGCCAGGTCATTGGTGGATTCTCCGGCGCCGGCGGCGCAGAACGCATAGGCTGCGCAGATCCGCCGCGAATGGGCGTCGATCAGCACGGCGCGCTCGCGCGCCTTGCCGATGGTCGCGTTGGACGCGGACAGGTTCACGATGACGCTCGCGCCCGCCAGCGCCGCGTCCGTGCTCGGCGGAACCGGCGCCCAGAAATCCTCGCAAATGTCCGCCGCCGCCACGAAACCCGGCACATCGTCCGCCTCGAACACCAGATCGGTTCCGAACGGCGCCGCGTGGCCTGCGACGTTAATCGTTGCCGAGAGCACGCCGGTAGCGTCGGAGAACCAGCGCTTTTCGTAAAACTCGCGATAGGTGGGCAGATAGCTTTTCGGGATCACGCCCAGCAGCCGCCCGCGATGGACGAACAGGGCGCAGTTGAAGATCTGGCCGTGCTGGCGCAGCGCGCAGCCGAACACGATCACCGGGAACAGGCCGGCGCTGGCGTCGATCAGATCGCCCGCCGCCGCCTCGCTGGCGTCCAGCAGCGCACTTTGATGATGCAAATCCTCCACCGAGTAACCGGTCAGCGCCAGCTCGGGGAACAGCGCCAGAGCCGCGTGCCGCTCATGCGCCTCGCGCGCCAGGGTGAGGATTGCATCCCGGTTGGCCTCCGGCTCGGCCAGCGTCACGCGCGGCGCAAAGGCCGCAACCCGCACCATGCGGCGCCGGTAAAGATTGTCGAACGCCGCCATGGCCGCCCTTTCCGTGCCTGCACAAAGCGCATCCGCGCTTTTGCTCAAAGTGAGTATTTATCCGGACGCGGGCCGCTGGGCAACTCAGCCTGCCGGCAGGTCCACCGCGCCGGTCAGGTCCGCCGCCTGCCCGATGGCTTCGGGCGCGCGCGCGCCGGTAAAGCAGGCGCCGGCGAACCGTCCCCGGCGCATATCGGCCCCATGCATGCGCGCAAAGGAGAAATCAGCCCCGCTGGCGTCGACATGGCGCAAATCCGCACCGGAGAGATCGGCGTAGCGCAGCACGGCGGCGGCGAGCGAGGCGGCCAGCAGCCGGTCATTGGGCAGGAGGAGCGGGCCGATGCGCGCTTCGCGCAAGTCTGCATTGTTGAGCTTGGCGCCGGCGAGATCGGCGCCGCGCAGATCGGCGCCGCGCAGCGAGGTCATGCGCAGATCGGCATTGGCGAGCTTGGCGCCCTGCAACTCGGCGCCTTCCATGTCGAGCCCGTAGAGAATGGCGCCGCGCGCCTGCAGGGCGGTGAGATTTCGCCGGGCGAGCGTGTGCAGCCCGCGCAGATCCTTGCCGTCAAACGTGGACGGCGCGCCCTGCGCGCCGCCGGTTTCGCACCAGCGCGCATGCCGGTCGAGCGCCCGGGCGGTCTCGCCGCCGGGATCGGCGACCTCGCCGGGCGGCGCATCGCGCAGCGCGCCGCTCATGTTCGCGCCATTGAGGCGGGCGAGATCCATCTTCGTGCCGATCAGCACAGTGTCACGCAGATCGGCGTCGGTCAGGTCAGCGCCGCTCATGTCCGCGCCTTCCAGATTGGCGCCGGGGAAGCGGCAATTGCGCAGATTGGCGCGCGTCAGCCGGGCGCCGATCAGAACGGCGTCGGAGAAATCCGAAGACTGGGCCACCACCCCGCTCATGCGCGTCTGGGACAGGTTGGCGCGCGCAAAATTCGCCATGCTCGCCTCGCCAGGGCGCATCTCATGGGTCACCATGGCGAGCCCCTTTTCCTTGTCGGCCTGGGCGATCGCGCCTTCGCGCAAATCCGCCTGGCTCAGATCGGCCCCGGTCAGGTCCGCGCCGCGCAGGATGGCGCCGCGCATGTCGGCCCGGTGCAGCACTGCGCCGGCCAGATTGGCCCGGCGCAGGTCCGCCGCGTAGAGCACCGCGCGGGTCAGGTTGGCGCCCGCCAGAGTCACGTCCTCCAGGATCGCTCCGGTGAAATCGGCATCGGCGAGATGGCGTCCGGACAGGTCAAGGCCCGGGAGGAGCGTGTAGCAGAAGCTCGCCCGCGCGCCTCCCATCCGGCCGGTCATCAGGAAATCATGGCGCCGGCATATCTCGTCAGCCTGGGCCTGGGACAGGGTCCGGTACTGTATCGGCGAACTGGTCATGTCCACATTCCGGAGCGCCAGCGCGGCGCGCGGCCAGCAAGAACCCTAACGCCATCAGCGTTAACGCGCCGTTGCGCGTGCTGGCGGCACGCGCACGCGGGTGATTCCGGCGCGTCCCAGCCGGTCGAGCGCCTCCTGGAAGCTCTCGTCCGGACCGATCTCCAGATCGGCGTCGAACAGCGCCGCACGCCCGTCCTGCGCCACGAGCGGGCGCCCGGTCGCCAGCCGTGTGAAGAAGCCTGCGTTGAGCGCCTGGGCCTCGGCGGCGCGCACCCCGTCCGCCACCTGGACGCCAGCCTCGCGCAAAAGCTCCGCGCCGCGCCCCTGCACCCGTGGGTCCGGATCGCCGCAGGCGATGATCACCTCGCCCACCTGCGCCGCGATCAACGCCTGCGCGCAGGGCGGCGTGCGCCCGTGATGGGCGCAGGGCTCCAGCGTCACATACACCGAAGCGCCCCGGGCGAGGGGGCCGGCGATGTCGAGCGCCTGCGTCTCGGCATGGGGCCGCCCGCCCGCCGCCGTCGCCGCCGCGGCGATCACGCGCCGGCCCTGAACGATGACGCAGCCGACCGCCGGGTTCGGCGCCGTTTGTCCCAGTTGCGCGAAGGCGAGCGCCAGCGCCGTATCCATGAAGCGCAGATCGTCCGGCGTGACCGGGCGCGCAGCCGGTGTCGGCGCCCCGCTCACGGACAGGGCGGAAGGTCTTGCGCCCTTGCCTCGTCAAGATAGCGCGCCGCGACGGGCGTCAGACCCTCAAGCTCGATCACCAGGGGATTGCCCGTGGGAATCTCGATCTCGACGATGGCGTCGTCCGACACCTCGAACAAGAGCTTGACCAGTGCGCGCAGCGAGTTGCCGTGGGCAGACACGATCACGTCCTGTCCAGCCTCCAGATGCGGCGCGATCATCTGCTTGAAAAAGGGCTCCACGCGCTCAAGCGTCAGCTTCAGGCTTTCGCCCGCTGGCAGGGAATCGGGATCGACCTGCCCATAGCGCGGATCAAACCGGGGATGCCGGGGATCTTCGAGCGTCAGGGGCGGCGGCGGCACGTCATAGGAGCGCCGCCAGATCTTCACCTGCTCCGCGCCATGCGCCTGCGCGACCTCGGCCTTGTTCATGCCCGCCAGGGCGCCGTAATGGCGCTCATTGAGCCGCCAGGACTTCTCCACCGGGATCCACAGCCGGTCGAGGCCCTCCAGCGCGATATTCAGCGTGCGGATGGCGCGCTTGAGCACGCTGGTGAACGCGTAGGACGGTGCGAAGCCTTGCGCCTTGAGCAGCTCGCCTGCGCGGGCGGCCTCGGCCTCGCCGGCCTCTGTGAGGTCCACATCGACCCAGCCGGTAAACCGGTTTTCCTTGTTCCAGACGCTCTGGCCGTGGCGGATGAGGACAAGACGGGTCATGGCGCGCTTTCGATGCGGGCAGGGGAGTGCGACCCGGATTTACCGGCTCCGCCGCCAGGCGTCGAGGGCTTTGGATAGCCCGGTGCGCCAATCGGGCGCCGGCAGGCCGGTCGCGGCTTCCAGGCGCGTGGAGGCCAGGCGCGAATCCGCAGGCCGCGCCGCCGGGCGCACGTACCCGGCGCTGGTGATGGGCCGCACCTGCGCATGCGGCAGGCCGGCCTCGCGCGCCAGATCGAAACAGGCGGCGGCAAACTGCGCCCAGCTCAGCTGCGGCCCGCTGGCGCAGTGGAACAGGCCCGACGCGTCCGGCGCCAGCGCCAGGGCGATCAGACGCTCCGCCAGATCGCCGGCCCAGGTGGGACCGGTCAGCTGGTCATCCACCACGCCGATCTCTGGCCGGGTGTGGGCCAGGCGCCACATGGCGCTGGGAAAATCAGCGCCGCCCCCGCTGAACACGCCCGCGGCGCGCACCACGCAGGCGCCGGGGCAGGCCTCCAGCACCGCCCTCTCTCCGTCGAGCTTGGTGCGGCCATAGGCGTTCACCGGCGCTGGCGCTGCATCCTCCGCAAACGGAGCGCCGGGCGCGCCGCCGAACACATAATCCGTGGAGACATGGATGAAGCGCGCCCCCGCTGCACCGGCTGCCTGCGCGGCCTCGCCCGCCCCGCGTGCATTGATCTCCCGCGCCCCCGCTTCCTGCGCTTCGGCGTCATCCACCGCGGTCCAGGCGGCTGCGTTGATGACTGCATCGGGACGCCACGCCTCGATCAGGCGCGCCACCGCCCCCGGCTCGGCGAGATCGGCCTCGGCCCGTCCGGCTGCCTGCACCGTCTCGAAGGGGCCGGGCGCAGCGCTCAGAGCGCGGGCAAGCTGGCCGTTGCGGCCGAGAATAAGCAGTCGGGGCATGGAACCTGGCCGGGCTGGAATGGGTCTTGCACTCTCATAAAGGTTATCGCACCATAAACACCGGTCAGAACGGCAGGCAAAGAACCTGCAGTCAGGTCGGGAGGGGCGTGAGGGGGACAGACATGGAAAGAGTGACGGTTGCGGTCGCGTCTGAAAGCGAAGCGCAGGCGCTGGACCGGCTGGTGGAGCAGTTCACGCGCGATCTGTCTGAACAATCCAGCGAATGCGTCTTTTATCTCAGCGGCTCCACGCCCGGCGAAACCCGGCGGATTGTCGAGACGGAGACGGCCGCCACCCTGCGGCGGTTTATCGATTTCGTCAGCCAGAACGCCAATCTGACCTGTCTGTGATCAGCTGCGCGTGTTCCAGCCCGGGGGAAACGGCGCGGGCATGTCGCGCAGCCGCGGCGCCTGCGCATCTTTCGCAGACAGAACCGGGCTCTCGACCCCCCAGTCAATAGCGAGATCGGGATCGTTCCACGCCACGCAGCGGTCATGCTCGGCGCTGTACGCCCGCGTCACCTTGTACGCCACGCGGGTCCCGGCGGTGAGGGTGACGAACCCGTGAAGGAAGCCTTCAGGCGCCCACAGGCGCGCCGGATCGTCTTCTGTGAGCCTGATGGCGACATGGCGGCCATAGCTTGGCGACCCCGTCCGCACATCCACCACCACGTCCAGAATGGCGCCGGTGACCACGCTCACCAGCTTGCCCTGCGCGGCCGGCGGGGCCTGGAAATGCAATCCTCTCAGCGTGCCTGCAGCGGCGGAGTAGGACAGATTATCCTGCTCGAAATTCGCCTCCAGACCGGCGGCGCGCAGGCGCGGCGCAGACCAGGCTTCCTCAAACCAGCCGCGTGCGTCGCCATGGCGCACCGGGCGGATCAGGCAAAGGCCATCCAGCTCAAGCGGTTCAACTTTCATGGCATTATCATCGGGCTATTCTCGCCCGGCGCCAAGCGGTCGAAGGCGCCCTGAAACGGTCATTGGAGCGCGCGCAGGCTTGGTCTAGAACCAGTCCCCATGACCCGCCCTGACGCCGCCCGGCTTGATGAAACTGCGCTGATCGCCGCCATGCGCCGCACGCTGGCGCTGGAGATTAGCGGTTTGACGGCGCTGTCCGGCGCGCTGGGGGCGCAGGCGGCATCGGCCGTGCGCCTGATCGCGGGGCTCAAGGGCCGGCTGATCTGCGCGGGCGTTGGCAAGTCGGGGCATGTCGCGCGCAAGATCGCGGCGACCCTGGCCTCAACCGGCACGCCCGCCCAGTACGTCCACCCGTCCGAAGCCAGCCACGGCGATCTGGGCATGATCACGCCGGATGACGCCGTGCTCGCCCTGTCCAGGTCCGGCGAGACGCGCGAGCTTGGCGACATGATCGCCTATTGCCGCCGTTTCGGCGTGCCGCTGATCGCGCTCACCGCTGGCGAGGCGTCGAGCCTGGCGCGCGGGTCGGACCTTGTTCTGCTGCTGCCCGACGCCGAGGAAGCCTGTGGCGAGACGCGCGCGCCCACTACGTCGACCACCATGATGATGGCCTACGGCGATGCGCTGGCGGTGGCGCTGATCGAGGCGCGCGGCTTCACTGCGCGCGACTTCGCCCTGTTCCACCCGGGCGGCGCGCTGGGGTCGGCGCTCACGCATGTGGGCGCCCTTATGCATTCGGGCGACGCGCTGCCGCTGGTGGCGTCCGGTTCGGCCATGGGCGAGGCGCTGATCGAGATGAGCGGCAAGGGCTTTGGCTGCGTGGGCGTCGTGGATGGCGGCGGCCGGCTGCTGGGCATCATCACCGACGGCGATCTGCGCCGCAAGATGAGCCCCGATCTGGTGTCGGAGACAGTGGACGCGGTGATGACGCCCGCCCCGGTCACCGTGAGCCCCGGCATGCTGGCGTCCGAGGCGCTGCGCCACATGACGGCCGGCCCGCGCAAGATAACCCAGCTGTTTGTCTGCGCCGAGGACGGCCGGCCCGAAGGCCTTCTGCACATCCATGACCTGTTGCGCGCAGGAGTAAGCTGATGGTCTCGATGCCGCGCGTCTCCCTGCCGGACACGATCTTCTGGCCGCTCGCCGCCGCCGTGACCGGGGCGCTGATCTGGGGCGCGATGCAATACCGGCCCAGCGGCCAGGACGCGGTTGTGACCGCGACCAGTTTCGTCATGGAAGGCGCCGCCCTCGACCAGCTCATTCCCGGGCCAGGCACCCGCTCGATGTTCGATCCGGCTGCCGCGGGCGGGCCGGTGGCGCGCCTCACCGCGACGGCGTCGCGCGAGGCCGCCGGCCATTTGTCGGCCGGCGTGGGCGCGGTCATCCCGCCTGAATTCGAGGCGGCGGTCGTGGGCCGCGATATCGAGGTGCGCGTCGAGATGCGCGCGGCCTCTCCAGACCTCACCCACGCCCATATCGGCTATTTCGTGGTGGGCGACGCCGACACCGGCTGGCGCCAGGTGGAGGTCGGCACGGTCTTCCGTACACTGACCCTTCGCCACCATATCCCGGCTGGCGCGCCGCTCGGCGGGATCGACTGGGTGGGAATCTGGCCTGATGAAGACGGGAGCGGGCGTCCGCTTCTGGTGCGGCGCATCGAGGTTCGCATTCTCGAAGGCGCTGCTGCCGAATGATTCGTTGACGCTGGCCGCCGGCCTCGCTAGGCCGCTGCAGGCCCGCCAGATTTAAGGAAACCCGCCATGAACGCCGACATCAAGCCGAACACTTGGGAGTTTGAAACCCTGGCGCTGGTCAGGCCGACCGGGTTTCGCGAATATGATGCGCGCTGGTGGTTCGGTCATCCCGGTTCTGACAAGACCCCCGACATCAATCTCTACGGCGTCCAGGCGCTGGGCCTGGGGCTCGGCACGCTGATCCACGAACTCGGCAAGTCGCCCAGAATCGTCACCGGCCATGACTTCCGCAGCTATTCGCTGAGCGTGAAGCAGGCGCTTACGGTCGGGCTGATGCAGGCGGGCATCGAGGTGCACGATATCGGCCTCGCGCTTTCGCCCATGGCCTATTTCGCCCAGTTTCATCTCGATATCGACAGCGTGGCCATGGTCACCGCCAGCCACAACGCCAATGGCTGGACCGGGGTGAAGATGGGCGTCGAGCGCCCGCTGACCTTTGGGCCGGACGAAATGAGCCGTCTGAAGGAGATCGTTCTGAACGGTGAAGGCAAGGCCCGCGCCGGCGGAGGCTATGTGCGCCGTGAGGGCGTGGCTGGGGCCTACAAGGCCGACGCAGCCGCAGGCGTGCGGCTGAGCCGCCCCATCAAGGTGGTGGCCGCCTGCGGCAATGGCACGGCCGGGGCGTTCGCGCCGGACCTGTTGCGGGCGCTGGGGGCCGAGGTGATCGAGATGGATTGCACGCTTGATCACAGCTTCCCCAATTATAATCCGAACCCGGAAGACATGAAGATGCTGCACGCGCTGGCCGACCGCGTGCGCGAGACCGGCGCTGATGTGGGCCTGGCGTTTGACGGCGATGGCGACCGCTGCGGCGTGGTGGACAATGAAGGCGAGGAGATTTTCGCCGACAAGGTCGGGCTGATGCTGGCGCGCGATCTGTCGGCGTCCTACCCCGGCGCTGTGTTCGTGGTGGATGTGAAATCCACCGGCCTGTTCGCCACCGATCCGGTGCTGAAGGCCAATGGCGCGACAACCGATTACTTCAAGACCGGCCATTCCTACATCAAACGCCGCTCCCATGCGCTCGGCGCGCTGGCCGGGTTTGAAAAGTCAGGCCATTACTTCCTGCAGCCGCCGATCGGGCGCGGCTATGACTGCGCTTTGGTGTCCGCGCGCTGCATCATGGAAATGCTCGACCGCAACCCGCACAAATCCATGGCCGACCTCAAGCGCGCCTTGCCGGTCAGCTATGGCTCGCCCACCCTGTCGCCAGCCTGTACCGACGAGCAGAAATACGAGGTGGTGGAGCGCATCATCGCCGCGTTCAAGGGCAAGCAAGCCGCCGGCGAGCGCGTCGCGGGGCGCGCTATCGCCGACATCAACACCGTCAATGGCGTGCGCTTTACGCTGGACGACGGCGCCTGGGGCCTGGTGCGTGCGAGCTCGAACACGCCCAACCTGGTCATCGTGGTGGAAAGCCTGACCAGCACGGACGACATGCGGGCCATCTTCGCCGCCATCCGCGGCGAGCTGGCGCGCCACCCCGAGATCGGCGCCTTCGATCAGGAGATCTGAGCGGGATCGTCTGGCGCCGCCGGGGCCGGCGCAAATTGCGCCAGCGCCGCCTGGATATCACCGAGCGCTAGCATTTGCTCTGCGCTCAGCCGTGGCGTCACGGCCGCCTCGTCAACGGCCAGAGCGTCGCGCGACGTCAGGCCGAGCCGCTCAAGGGCGCTGGCGTCCAGCTGATCCGCTTGCGGCAGGTATCCGATTGCGCGCGTGGCGTCCTGATCTATCAGGTGTGCGGCATCTTTCGTTTTGAATGTGATGATGGTCAGATCACGGCCCTGAAGGCTTGCGTCCCGGCCTGAGTTGGCGAGTGCTTTGAGGACGGCCTGTCCTGCGTCTTCTTTAAACCGCGCCTTGACCACCAGTGTCGGATCAATCCAACGGGCGCCTGACAACAAGGCTGTTTGCGGGCTTTCGGGCAGGAAAAGCCCCATGCGGCATCGGATCCGGGCCGGCGGATCGCCGGCGGCGCGATACAAGTGGAGCGCCCACATCACGCCATCGGGGTCCGGGGCATGTACGCTTAGAAGTGACCGATTGATCTGGCCGGACCCGGCTGTCTGCAGCAGAATGTAATTGCCTTGGTGCTTCAGCTCATTGCGGTAATCCGGAGCTTCGCCATAGACCAGCCGTCCCAGCATGGCGGACATCAGCTGTTCTCGGCCGATGGCGGGATGGTCAACCGGCACGCCATGCGTTGCCATTCCGCTATCTCGGAAAAACCTGAGCAACGCCTCCCGGACGCGGTCCTCGCCTGCGAGATTGGCGAGCGCTTTCGATAGCGCCTCCTTGTCTTGGGGAGTCCCGGACCAAACCAGCCGGGCGACGCGCTTGGCGAGGTCGCGCCGGTAGGGCCGCCCGCCGCCGTCCCAGGGGTGGCTGCTCAACGCGTTGTCCAGCGCCTTGGCGATCCAGGCCTCGGCGACAATGCCGCGCCGGCGCACCGCCAGCAGCGCGTCCGCCAAAGTCCTGCAGTCAGCCGCACTGGCGCGCTTCCATACCTGCCCCATCATCCCCTCCCCTCGCACGCCCTCACGCGCGTTCATGAAGTTTAACGCGCGCGAGTGACGGTTTCAACGCTGCTCTGAGCCCCCCATGCTGGCCGTCCGGCTTGGACTTGACCCGGCCCGCTGCTATGGCTGCCTGCCCGGAACGAGCGGGACATTGAGGGTCTTTGCAGGGAGAGGACCGCCCATGCGTGTAGCGATGATCGGAACGGGCTATGTGGGCCTCGTGTCGGGCGCCTGTTTTGCCGATTTCGGGCACCACGTGACCTGTATCGACAAGAATGCGGACAAGATCGCGCTTTTGCGCAGTGGCGGCGTGCCGATCTATGAGCCGGGCCTCGATCTGCTTGTTGAGCGCAATGTGCGCGAAGGCCGGCTGGATTTCGCCACGGACCTGACCGAATCGGTGCGCACCGCCGATGTGGTCTTCATCGCCGTCGGCACGCCCTCGCGGCGCGGCGACGGCCATGCAGACCTGTCCTATGTCTACGCCGCCGCCGGGGAAATCGCCGCCGTCATGGATGGCTTCACCGTGGTGGTGAACAAGTCCACCGTGCCCGTGGGCACCGGCGATGCGGTGGAGGCGATCATCCGCGAGGCCCGCCCCGACGGCGATTTCGCCGTCGTGTCGAACCCGGAGTTTCTGCGCGAGGGCGCGGCGATTGACGATTTCAAGCGGCCCGACCGCGTGGTGGTGGGCACAGAGGACGAGCGCGCCATTGCGCGCATGCGCGAACTGTACCGCCCGCTCTATCTCAACGAGACGCCGATCGTGTTCACCTCGCGGCGCACCTCGGAGCTGATCAAATACGCGGCCAACGCCTTCCTGGCCATGAAGATCACCTTCATCAACGAGATGGCCGACCTGTGCGAACAGGTGGGCGCCAATGTCCAGGAAGTGGCGCGCGGCATCGGGCTGGACGACCGGATCGGGTCGAAATTCCTCCATGCCGGCCCCGGCTATGGCGGCTCCTGCTTTCCCAAGGACACGCTTGCTCTGGTGCGCACCGCCCAGGAGGCCGGCGCGCCCGTGCGCCTGATCGAGACCGTGGTCGACATCAATGACAAGCGCAAGCAGGCCATGGCCGGCAAGATCATCGCGGCTGCAGGCGGGTCGGTGGAGGGCAAGACCGTCGCCGTGCTGGGGCTGACCTTCAAGCCCAACACCGATGACATGCGCGACGCGGCGAGCCTCGACATCATTCCGGCGCTGCAGGCCGCCGGCGCGCGGGTGCGCGCCTTCGATCCGGCCGGCATCGAGGAGGCCGAGAAGCTGCTGCACAATGTCGACTTCGTGACCGGCCCCTATCTGTGCGCAGAGGGCGCTGACATGCTGGTCATCCTCACCGAGTGGAACGAGTTCCGCGCCCTCGATTTCGCCCGCCTGAAGACCGCGCTGAAAGCGCCGGTGATCGTGGACCTGCGCAATATCTACGACCCGGCCGAAGCGGCCGCGCGCGGCTTCCGCTATGTGAGTGTGGGGCGGCCGTAGCGCCTACAGCCCGCCCAGCGCCGTCATGAAGTGATAGGGCATGGAGGCGGGCAGATAGTCCATCGGCGCGCAGCCATCCGCCTCGCGCCGGTCGCACCAGGCCAGGCTTGCTTCGTCAATATAGGCGGCCATGAAGCCGGCGAGCTCGCGCCCGGCCTCGCCCGGCGCAGCGGTTTCAGGAAAGCGCAGGCGCGCGCGGATGCGCTCCAGCTGCGGCCAGGCGCGCGCAGTGGTCGCCATGGGCGTTCCGTCTGCAGCCACTGCGTCCAGCGTGAACCCGTCGCGCCCGCGCCCGTGCGCATCGGCGAAACCGATGAGGCGGCGCGACCAGCTGCCAGTGTCGCGCCCGGTCAGCCGCTGGGCTTCGGCCAGCAACCAGGCCCATTCATAGCAATGGCCGGGCTCGATGCGGGCCCCGGCGGCGCCGGGGGCCGGCGACCAGTCGGCCTCGTAATCCTCGCCCACCGCACCCGTGGCGGGATCGAACATGAAGGCCTCAAACAGCCAGCACAGCGTCTCGATGCGGGCGCGCGCCTCCGGATCGCCGCTGGCCTCGAACCAGACCAGGCTCGCCTCCAGCATGTGCATGTGCGGATTGGACTGTTTCAGGCCCGGCGCGGTTTCGGGGCTGGCCCATCCCGGCCCGCCATTGCGCTGGGTGGCGTCGATCACCGCAAAGGCTTCGCGCGCCAGGCGCTCGGCGCGCGCATCGCCGGTGGCCTGGAAGGCGCGCGCGGCGCCCAGCGCCACGAAGGCGTGATCGTAGAGGTCGCGGCGCGGGTCGGACACGGCGCCCGATCCGTCCAGCACATGCGCCCAGCCGCCATAGGGCGAGCGCGCGCGGCCGTCGAGCAAATCCAGCCCAAGATCAACGAGGCGGCTCGCCGCGCCATCCTTGTCCCAGCCGTGCATCAGCGCGGTGGCGAAGGCGAACACCTGGCGCGGCGCGACACGGCCCCGGCGGGGCTGGGCGAGATTGGGCGCCCCGGTGCGCGTCAGCGTCTCCACAAACCCCCCATGGACCGGATCCCAGCCTGCCGCCGTCCAGGCCGGCAGCATGCGCCCGTACACCCAGGTGCGCGCCCGCGCCGCCAGGTCCGGATTGAGGTTGGGCGCATAGCTGCGGCTGGCGGCCTCCACGGCGCTGCGGATCTCGGCGGCCTCATCCAGCGCGGTGACCAGCACCCCGTCCGGGCTCGCGGCCACGGCGATCCCCGACACGCCCCGCACCGCCACGCGCGGGCCGGTGGAGAAGATGAGATTGCCCGAGGCATGGGTCTGCGCCGCCGGGCCGATGAGCACGCTGTCGGCGTCGAGGCCGTGCAGCGCCTTGAGCGCGCGGAAATCGCCCAGATCGCTCCAGCCGATGGAGGCCGGCGTGACATGCACGCGCTCGGCTTTCTCCATGACGGCATAGTCAATGGAGATGGACGGCGCACGCACGAATGCGTCCCGGCCGAGCGCCCGCGCCTCGCCCGGCGCCAGCGGGCCGGCCGCCGGCAGGGCGGCGCGCACGGCGTCAAGGATGTCCGGGGCATGGCGCTCCAGCGCCTCGATCATGGCGCCGGCGCGGAACAGGAATATGCCCGCATTCCACAAATGGCGCCCGCCGGCGAGATAGGCCTCGGCGATCTCGCGCACGGGCTTCTCCACGAAGGCCTGCGCCGGGGCAAAGGGTTCGCGCGCCGCTTCGGGCGAGGCCAGCTCGATATAGCCATAGCCGGTGGCGGCGTGGTCGGGCCGGATGCCAAACGTCACCAGCGCGCCATCGGCGGCTGCGTCGGCGCCGCGCGCCAGCGCCTCGTGAAAGGCCGCCACGTCGGCGATATGATGGTCCGCGGGCAGGATCAGCACCAGATCATCGCCGGCCGCGCACAGCGCCGCGGCCGCCACCGCCGGGCCTGAATTGCGCGCCACAGGCTCCAGGATCATCGCCCCGCCGGGCAGGTGCGCGGCCAGGGCGGACCGCCAGCGCGCGCCCGCCACCGCCGCTGCGGGCGCCAGGGTCACCGGTCCCAGCGCGGCCGGCAGGCGCGCGGCCGTCTCCGCAATCATGCTGCGCGCGCCGGACAGGGCGTGAAACTGCTTGGGCCGTTCGGGCGTCGACACCGGCCATAGCCGCGTGCCGGACCCGCCGCACAGGATGAACGGCCTCATCATGGTCATCTGCCACCGCCCCCGCGTCTTTCGCCCCCCGGCTCAGACGGTGTTCTAGTCCAAGCGCGCGCGCGCTTGAAGAGGCAATCGGGCGTCTTGCACAGCCCGCCGCGATATTGCGCCCGCCCCGGCGGCGGGCTAGACCGGCGCGAGGGGACGCAATCGGGAGGCGCTGAAAGCTCATGGCCATCAAACCTGTCCGCAAGGCGGTCCTGCCCGTCGCCGGCCTCGGCACGCGCGTGCTGCCGGCCACCAAGGTCATCCCCAAGGAGATGCTGCCCGTCTTCGACCGGCCGGCCCTTCACTATGTCATCGACGAGGCGCGCGCGGCAGGCATCGAGCATTTCATCTTCGTCACCGGGCGCAACAAGGCCGCGATCGAGGATTATTTCGACACCGCCTATGAGCTTGAAGCCACGCTGGAGGCCAAGGGCAAGACCGCGCTGCTCGCCGCTCTGCGCGCCGACCTGCCGCAGGCGGGCGCGTGCAGCTTCGTGCGCCAGCAGGCGCCGCTGGGCCTCGGCCACGCCATCTGGTGCGCGCGCGAGCTGGTGGGCGACGAGCCCTTCGCCGTGCTGCTGCCCGACATGATCATGCGCTCCGATCCGCCCTGCCTGGCTGAAATGGCGCACGCCCATGCGGACGTCGGCGGCAATCTCATCTCCGTGCAGGAAGTGCCGCGCAGCGAGGTGTCGAGCTATGGCATTGTCGACCCGGGCGCGCGCAAGGGCGCCCTCATCGAAATGCGCGGCATGGTGGAGAAGCCCGCTGTCGAGGACGCACCCTCCAACCTGATGATTTCCGGCCGCTATATCCTCCAGCCGGAGATTTTCGCCATCCTGTCGCGCCAGGCTCCGGGCGCAGGCGGCGAGATCCAGCTCACCGACGCCATGCTCACCCTCATGGCAACCAGCGCGTTCCATGCCCTGCCCTTCACCGGCGAGGTGTTCGATACCGGCTCCAAGACCGGCTATCTGCGCGCCAGCGCCGCCATGGCTCTGGCCGATCCCGAGCATGGCGCCGACGTGCGCGCCATCCTTCAGGCGCTTCTCGGCGCCGCCGGCTGAACTTTTTTTGGGCGCCCGGCATAAAATGAAGTTGCGCAGGTGCGAAAAACTGGTGTCAACCGCATCGCAGGCTCGGGGGGGCGGATGCGGGGGACGTCATGGCAAAAATTCAGGTCACGCTCGTTTCGGGCGCTGTGGTCGATGTGGAGACCACCGACAAGATCGCCGACGACATGGTCGCGGCGTTCGCGCGCTATGTGTCCGGCAAGCGGACGCCGGAAAAGCGCACCATACTGACGCCCAGCCAGTCAATTTACGTTGATTTCTCGAAAGCCGCCATCGTGCGGCGGGCGAGCTGATCGTCACGCCGGCCCGGCGCCAGACTTTGGCCAGTCGACAGGGGACAGCCATGATGACCAATGTGACGATCGTCTTTGATTCCGGCCACGAGGCCGCGCTGGAACTGCCCGACGCGCTGGGCACGCGCCTGGTGGCGTCGTTCGCCAAATTCGCCAATGGCGGCGAGGCGCCGCCGCACCGGTTCCAGGTGGAGGATGGCGGCTGCTTCTTCGTGGATTTCCGCAAGGTGTCCATGATCATAGAGGGCCGGGCCCCCGCCGCATCGGCCAGCCCGGCGCGCCGCGGCAAGCGCGCCTGAACAGGTTTCGACGCCGGCGATCCGCCGGCCGGAGTGTACTCGGAAAAGCGGGCGCCGGTTCCGGCATTGCGCTCGCGATGGAAAGGTTGGAGCGGGCGGCCTGACGCCGTCAGGCCGGACGCTCCGGGGCAACAGCGCTGAAGGCGGGGCCTTCACCGCATCATCAAGGGGGCAAGATCATGGCACTGGTAAAAGTCATCCTGGAATCGGGCGCGACGGTGGAAGTCGAGTGCACCTCGGCCCAGGCCGACGACATGGTGGCGAGCTTTGCGCGCTTCGCGTTTGAAAAGCGCGTGCCGGAAAAGCGCACGATCCTGACGCCGAACCAGTCGATTTATGTCGACTTTTCCAAGGTCGCCGTGGTGCGGCGGGAGTTTTAGAGGCCAATCGGCAACAGTCGTCTCTGGCGGCGCGTTTCACGCGCCGCTGCGGGCCTGGCGCCCTGAAAACCAAACAGCCGCCCCGCATGGGGCGGCTGTTTTTTCCTCGCGCGCGTCTGTTTGGGCCAGCCAGTCCTAGCTGTCGATCGTCACCGACACCGCCCGGACGCTCACCGTTCCGCCAACCGGGGCAAGGCCGATATAGTTGGCCACGACCGCAGCCTCGCCCGGCGCCGGGACGCCATACTGGAAGCTGACGGGGGCGAAGTCCGGCGTCAGCGCCAGCGTGCGCCAGCCCGAATTGCCCCTCTGGGCGGTGGAATACGCCGCCTGCAGCCCGCCGCCATCGGGCGAGCTCGCCAGGATCGTCACGGTAATGCTGCGCCCTGCCAGGCTTGCCGCCAGCTCGGCCGGGATCGCCACATGCGCCCCGCCCGTGCGGGCCGTGCTGACCGGGTTCTCCATCACGCCGGCAATCTCGGCCCCGGAATCTGTGGGCATGATCTCAAGACCCGCCCCCGGCTGCAGCGCGGCGCCGAGGGCCGCGCCCTCGATCGCGAACACGGCATTCGCCAGGCCGGCGGCTGCAGGTGCGGGCTCGATGGCGGCAGGGGCGGGCGCAGTTTCCCGCACGGCGTCCTGGGGGTCTGCGCCAGCCGCACCCGCGTCCTGCGAGGCCTCGCCGGACGGGGCGGCGCTTTCAGCCGCATCGCCCGATTGCGGCTCTTCGGCGGGCGTGCACGCGGCCAGCACCGCCAGGGAGGCGGCGCACATCAAGGCCGACAGGCGATTCACGTATCGCATGGACGTTAGCTCCTTTGGTTTGGGACCGGCATTATAGAATGATGCGGGTGCGAAGGGAATGGGAGCGGCGCGACGGTTCTGTGAACGCGCCTGGAGCCCGGCCCGCAAAACGGGCGCCGGCCTGCAGGTGAGGTGGGCTCCGGATCAGATATGCCGAGCGCGCGGCCCGCCCAGAACAGGCCGGCGCGCGCTTTGCCAGGCCTTGTGCGCCGGGCTCTGCCCGCCCGCGCCCTGCCCGGACCGGGCCGCCGCGCCAACCGCCGCATATCAGCCTTTGACGCCTTTCAAACCTCTGTTAGAACAGGGCGAAAGGCGGCGGGGCCTTCATATTTTCGTCGGGGGACATGTCATGGCGATGGTTAAGATCATTCTTGAATCGGGCGCGAGCGTTGAGATCGACGCCACCTCACAACAGGCCGATGACATGGTCGCGGCGTTTGCACGCTATGTGTCTGAAAAGCGCGTGCCGGAAAAGCGCCTGATCCTGACGCCCAGCCAGTCGATCTATATCGACTACTCCAAGGTCGCCATCGTGCGGCGCGAGTTTTAGGACGCCGCAACTGGCCGCTGCCACGCCCTCGGCACCGGCGTCCTTCTCAAATTATTGGAGCAAACCCGTTATGATCACCCAAATTCCAAGTCTTGTCGTGGTTGGGTTCCCAAAGTGTGGTACGTCCGCACTGATACGCGAGCTGGGTAGGCGAGAGGGCGTCAAGGTGTTGACCGCGCCAAACGGAGCGCTCGAACTTGTTTGGCCAGCAATCAAGGCCCATGAAGCTCAAGCTACACTGGGCCACGTTACTCTGAGCGACACACGCCTAGTCTGCCATAAATTTGCTGCATATATGTTCAACAAGAAGGCTATACAATATTTGGCGGAAGACATCAATAGAAAGTTCGTTGTTTGCATACGGGATCCGGCGAGATCTTTGGTCTCTTGGTGGAATATGCATAAAAATATTGCGATTTCAGGAGAAAGCAAAAACCATTTTGCCTATAAAGAAAGAGATTTTTATGCCAATTGCGATGTTGGATCGTATTATATACGCTATGCAAAGGATCGCCTAAGATATGATCGATATATTGCTAGCCTCTTGAACGAAGTCGGCGTTGAGCGGGTTTTCGTCGTCTCTCAAGAGCGTATGGCGAGCAATCTATTGCTTGCCGCAGACCGGATTCTGGAATTCTCCGGGGCAACTGCGCCTGACAAAACAAATATACCCATTGAGAACGAGCATATCTCTTTCGCTCAGAAAGCTAATGTCGCTCTACCTGATGCCATACAGCAGGAGCTTGACCATGTATACGGTGCAACGCTGGCTATGCTGCTGAAAAATAACATCCGCCGTCTGATTTAAGCGCGCCTCAGCGCAGAAATCTCGATACAAGCCTTGCCGCCTAATAACCGTGGGTTTGCCGATGCTTGCTGCCGCGCCTGCAAGTCTCTAACTACTTAAATCCCCGCCGCGCCAGCGCGCTATTGATCATTCCCGACACCGCGGCGACCAGCTCGCGCGGAACCGCCCAGGCTTCGAAGAAGCCGAACCAGTTGTCCACGCCCATCACGTCGCCGACCACGTCCATACCCACATAGCCGAGCCCATGGAAATAGCCTGCCACTTCGGGCAGGGTGAAGCCATGCACTTCAGGGGCGTGGACGGAGTTTTCAAACGCCACCACCGGTCGATGATAGGCCAGCGTGTCGCGCGCGCCAAACAGGGCGTGCAGGTCCGCGCCCTCCAGATCGAGCTTGATGAAGCCGACGGGAAGGGTGTTGTCGCTCAGAATGTCATCAATGGTCGCGGCGTCGACCCGGGTGATCTCGCGATACTCCATCTCCTGATTGCCGTGCCAGATGGTCGGCCGGCCGGTGTTTTCCGAGACGATGGACGAGCGTCCCTGATGGCTGCTGGATGAGCGCCAGGGGATGGAGCGGATGGATGGGTCGCGCTGCAGCGCTTTTTGCACCAGCGTCACGCGGTCATCGCCGGGCGCCTCGCGCTCCAGAATGTCTTTCAGCCGCTGCGCCATGACCGGGTCGGCCTCCACGGCGAAGACACGCTGGCAGCCCGGCAGGTCCAGCATGCGCAGGGTGTGGTATCCCTTGTGCGCGCCGCCATCGAACATCGCAAAGCCGGTGCGGTCGCGCATCAGCTCGGCATAAACTTCGCTCAATATGGCCTCGAGCTCCATCTTGTGGGCGAGGGCATACTCGCGAAATTCGGTCAGTCGGGACATGGAGCACGCCTTTTCTGAGCGGGACCGCCCCAGCCGGCGCCCGTCAATGCGCCCGTTCTAGGCGCTGCACAGGCAGGGCGCAACACGCACGATGGCGGCTGCGCACCAAGGGGTCAGGCATTGCCCATCTTCCGCGCATACATCGCCGCATCGGCCTGCGCCATGGCGGTGTTGACGTCGATGCCGGCTTCCAGGGCGCGCACGCCCCAGGCGGCGCCAACTTTCAGCTCGCGGCCCTCATGGAGGATGGGCGTGGTTTCCAGCGTCTCCACCAGCTCGCGGGCCTTGCGCTCGGCGGCGTTGACGGGGGTGAGGGTGAGCACGATGCCGAACTCGTCACCGCCCAGGCGGCCCACCGCGTCGGTTTCGCGCACATGGGCGGCGATCAGCTCGGCCACGGCGCGCAGGGCCGCATCGCCCGCCGCGTGACCGTGGGAATCATTGATCGCCTTGAAGCCGTTGAGATCGAGATAGATCAGCGAGGAGGGCGCGTCGTGGCGCTCGGCCAGGGCCAGGGCTTTGGACACCTCGCGCAGGAAGGCGCGCCGGTTGAGCACCGGCAGGAAGACATCGCGGTCGGCGAGGCTTTCCAGATCGCGCACCTTGGCGCGCAGGGCCTCGGTCTCGCGGCGCAGCTGGTCCACCTCGCCCATCAGGGTCAGCAGGGCGCGCTGCACATTGGGGGTCAGCTCGGCTTCCGGCACGCCCATGATGGAGGCGCTGTCGGGCGCGCGGGCGGCGGACGGGGCGGCGGACGGCGCGCTGGCGCTGCGCGCGGGGGAGGCCGGGTCGCGCCGCGTGGCGGCGGCGCCGGTCGGATCGCCGGGTCGGATGCGCATCAGGCCTTCCCCTGTATCGAGGATGTTTGCCTCCCATACTCGCGCGCGTGCGGTTAAGAAAGCGTTCACCAAACCCCTTGCGCCCAACCCGGTGCGCAAAAGCGCTGGACAGGGTGCGCCGGGTCCGGCCACCCTCGGCGCCATGACCCGGTCTTCGCGCAACCCCGCCCGCAATATCGTCATCCTCACCGGCGCCGGGATCAGCGCTGAAAGCGGGCTCGGCACGTTCCGGGATGCGGGCGGCATCTGGGCGAAGTTCGACCCCATGAAGCTTGCCACGCCCGAAGGCTATGCCTCCGATCCCGATGCGGTGCTGGACTTCTACTCGGCCCGGCGCGCCAACCTCATCGGCGCCCGGCCCAACGCCGCCCATCTGGCGCTCGCCGGTCTGGAACAGGCCTGGATGATGGCGGGGCGGGGCGAGTTCCTGCTGGTCACCCAGAATATTGACGATCTGCACGAACAGGCGGGGTCCGCCTCTCTCCTCCACATGCATGGCGAGCTGTTGAAGACGCGCTGCACGGAGTGTGGCCATGTCTTCACTGATCGCGAGCCGCTGACCCGGGCGCGCGCCTGCCCGTCCTGCGGCGCGGTGGGGAGTTTGCGCCCCCACGTGGTCTGGTTCGGCGAAATGCCGCTGGAGATGGAGCGCATCTACGCCGCTCTGGAAAGCGTGGACCTGTTTGTCGCCATCGGCACCTCCGGCACGGTCTGGCCCGCCGCCGGCTTTGTCCGGGAGGCCAGGGCCGCGGGCGCCTGGACGGTGGAGCTGACCCTCGAACCGGGCGAGGTCAGCGCGATGTTTGACGAGCGCCATGACGGACCGGCGACGCAGATCGTCCCGGACTGGGCGGCGCGGCTGGAGGCTGTGTGATGATCCCCAACGACACCCGCATGCCCGTGCCCCGGCGCAAGGAGGGCGATCACAGCCGGGAAGCGGCGGCCGAGCGGCGCGCCTTCATCACCGCGCGCACCGGCGCGGACCTGACCCATGTCGGCGCCTTCAGTTTCGACCCGGCGGTGACGCGCGGCAATATCGAGAATGTCATCGGCGTGGCCCAGGTGCCCATCGGGCTTGCCGGTCCGGTCCGCATTCAGGGCGAACATGTCACCGGAGAGGACGTTTATGTACCGCTCGCGACCACTGAGGGCACGCTCGTGGCCAGCTATAACCGCGGCATGCGCCTCCTGTCGGAAGCCGGCGGGGTGAAGACCACGATCGTGGAGCGCTATATGCAGCGCGCGCCGGTCTTCCATTTCCACGATGCGCGTGGTGCGCGCGATTTCGCCAGCTGGCTGGAAACACACATGGATTCCATCCGGCTCGCGGCCGAGGCCACGAGCTCCGTGGTCAAGCTGTCCCACATCGAGCGCTACGCCGTGGGACCCATGCTGCACCTGCGCTTCAATTTCGAAACCGGCGACGCCGCCGGCCAGAACATGTCGGGAAAAGCCGCCGACGCCGCCTGCCGCTGGATCGCCGCGCACCATCCCGGCGGCGCCCGCTACACCTTGTCGGGGGCCATGGACACCGACAAAAAGCACTCACAACTCAATGTGTTGCATTCGCGCGGCGCCCGCGTGGTGGCCGAAGCGCGCATCCCCGACGCCCTCCTTCGCGCGCGCGTCGGCACCGGCGCGGCGGATCTGTTCCGCGCCCGCCTCAACTCCTTCGCCGGCTCGGTCATGGCCGGCTCGGCCAATAACGGCATGCATGCCGCCAACGCCCTGGCCGCCCTGTTCATCGCCACCGGCCAGGACGCCGCCAACGTGGCCGAAAGCCACGCCGCCATGACCTATGTGCGCCTGGAAGACGACGGCCAGACCTATTACTGGTCCATCACCCTGCCCGCCCTGATCGTCGCCACGTTCGGCGGCGGCACCGGCCTGCCGACCCAGGGCGAATGCCTCGATATTCTGGGCTGCCGCGGCGCCGGCAAGGTGGGGCGCTTCATCGAGATCTGCGCCGCAACCGTCCTGGCGGGCGAGGTGTCGCTGGCCGGCGCTGTGGTGGCGGGCGACTGGGTGGAAAGCCACGAAAAGCTCGGACGCAATCGCTAGCCAGGCTGACGCCGTTGGCGTCCCCGCGATCAGGCGATGATGTCCGGGTTGAGGATGTCCTCGAGCCGGAAAATCTCGTCCTTCAGTTGAAGCTTGCGCCGCTTGAGCCGCATGATCTTGAGCTGGTCGACGACCCCGCACATTGTCAGGGCGCGCACTTCATCGTCCATCGCGCGGTGCTCGCGTCTCAGGGCTTCAAGGCGCTGGCTCAGGACCAGCTCGTCAACTTCCCCGTCCATGGCGCTGATCACAGCCTCCGAATTGTTTGCGGTGCGCCGCGCCAAAGGCTGCAGGCGCGCCAGATCGATAAGGTCGAGATGATGACGGACGGCCCTTCGCCCTTCGGGCCGGACCATCCCTCGTCAAGATGTGGAGATATTACACAATTTCAAGCGCACAGAAAACGGATTCCACGAAGGCGGCTGGCGCGACCCTGGCGCCGAGCCGGGCGGCGCAACGCTCAAGGCCCGCAAGCGTGAGCGCGCGCCCATCCCCGCCAGCGGGCGCCGTGCCGGGAAGCGCCTCAAGCGCCTGTTGCTCCAGTCGTTCCGCCTCCAGCTCCGCGCGCAAGATCGCCTCGCGCAGGGCGCTTGCGGATGGGGCCTCCACGTATCCAGGCGGGGTTTTGAGCGCATCGCGCGCCGCGCGCAGCGGCTTGACGACGCGCCCGCTCCAGTCCGCCGAAAGCGCCAGCGCCGCCTCCAGCGCCGGCCGCGCATCCCGCCCGTGCGCGCCATGCCAGGCGATCCAGAGCGCCACATTCACGTCGAGCCCTGCGGCCTGAAGCTCAAGGCAGGCCGGCTTCACCCCCGGGGCGGGATAGACCGCCAGGGAGAAGTCCCACAAGCCCTGCGGCGGCAGCCTCATGGCGTGCGGGTGCGCGCGGCCGGGCGGGCGCCCTCCTCGATGTCCTCGCCCCATCGCCGCGTCGGGGTCCAGTCAAGGCCGAACAGGTCCAGCGCCCGGCCCACCGACTGATCCACCATGTCGTCCAGCGTTTCAGGGCGGGCGTAGAAAGCCGGCAGGGGCGGCATGATGATCGCGCCCATCTCGGTGAGCTGCACCATGGTGCGCAGATGGCCCAGATGAAACGGCGTCTCGCGCACCATCAGCACCAGGCGCCGGCGCTCTTTCAGCACCACGTCTGCGGCGCGGGTCAGGAGGCTCGACGTCACGCCGGTGGCGATCTCGCTCATGGTGCGCACCGAGCACGGTGCGATCAGCATGCCCAGCGTCCGGAACGAGCCCGATGCGATGGGCGCGCCCACATCGGGCATCTTGTAAAGATAATCAGAACGCTCGCGCAGCACGGACGGCTTGAGGCCGGTCTCGTAGGACAGCGTCATTTCGGCGGCCTTGCTGGCCACAACATGGCTCTCCACGCCGAGCTCGCGCAGGGCCGACAGCGCCCGCAGCGCGTACACGACGCCCGAGGCGCCCGATATTCCCACCACCAGGCGCGGCTGGTCACTCATGCTTCACCTTGCGTCAGACTGTCAGGGACACGGAGCAATTCGTGAATTGCCTTCACCCCCGTTTTGATGGTTCACTCTACTCCCAACCAGCCAAGGAGGCACCTATGGCCACTGAAGCGCGTATCAAGGAACTGGACTCCCGTCATTCGCAACTGGACGCCCGGATCGAGGAAACCCGTAAACATCCTTCCGCCGACACGCTTCAACTCGCCACCCTCAAAAAGCAGAAACTCAGGCTGAAAGAAGAGATAGAGCGACTCCGGCGACTCCAATGAGGTCAGCCCGGGCCGTAATGACGCACCTGCTCTGAGCGGGTTCCAGCGGGGCGGACGCAGCAGCGTCCGCCCCGCTTTCATGTCGGCGGGCCGCATTCGCCCATTGCTCGGCCACGGCGCCGCCGCCATGCTGGCCGCTCTTGCAATCGCATGCCCAGCGTCAGGATCGCCATGCTGCGCCTCAGCCTTGTTCTTGTGCTCGCCCTCGCCGCCTGCTCGCCGGCCGCAGACGAGGACCCTTGCGCCGCCAGCACGGCTCACCTGGACAATGCCCGCCATGCCGAGGCCGAGCGCGCGATCGAAGCGTGCCTGGCCTCGCGCGAGCATGCGTGGGAAGACGAAGCGGCGCTGCGCATGGGTCTGGCCCACGCGCAAATGGCGCTGAACGAGCCCGAAGAGGCGCTGGTGACCTATGCCCGGATTCTGGCCCTGATGGAGGCCCACGCCGGCGACGCCAACCACCCGGTCGTTCGCCGAAACCGGGCGCTGGCGCTGTTGCGGCTTGGGCGCCCAGAGGCGGCGCTGGAGGATCTGGACATCGCGCTGGCGCGCGCGCCGCGTGACCTGCTCACCCTGATGATCGCCGGATCGGCCCAGCTGGAGACCGGGCTGGCGGAGGCGGCAGCGGCCTCGTTTGATGCCGCGCTGGCGCTGGCCCCGGACGATGTCGGCGCGCTGACGGGGCGTTCGGCGGCGTTCGCCGAGCTTGGGCGCCATGACGATGCGCTGGCCGACGCGCTGGACGCTGTCAGCATCGCGCCTGACGACGCCGGGGCGCTCAACGCGCTGTGCTGGGCGCTGGTGAAGGCCGGACGCGCCGCCGACGCCCTGCCCACTTGCGACGCCGCGCTGGAGGCGCGCCCCGACAGCGGCGCCATCACCCATTCGCGCGCGGCGGCTCTGGAGCAGCTGGGCCGCCTTGACGAGGCGCGCGATCTCTATGCGCGCGCCCATGAGCTGGACCCCGTCAGCCGCGAGATCGCCGCCGACTTTGAGCGCACCCGCCAACCCTGAGCGTCACCCCGCCACCCCACCTGCCCAGCAAGAGGTATACGCCATGCCCGCGTCCGATCGCGTCGCCATTGTCACCGGAGCCGCCAACGGCATTGGCGCCGCCTGCGCGCGCCGTTTCGCTGAAGAGGGCCTGCGGGTCGTCATCGCCGATGTTGACGATCTGGCCGGCGAGGTGCTGGCCGATGAGCTGGGCGCGGGCAAGGAGCGCGCGATCTTTGTCCAGTGCGACGTCTCCGATACGCTTGCGGTCAATAACCTCATGGCCGAGACGCGGTCGGCCTTCGGCCGGGTGGACGTGCTGGTCAACAACGCCGCGATCATTTCCGGCGGCGACATTCTGAGCCTCGAACTGGAGGATTTCGACCGGGTGATGGGCGTCAATCTGCGCGGCGCTTTTCTGGTGGCGCGCGCCGCCGCGCGCCAGATGGTCGAGCAGATCGAGGAGGAGCAGACCCGCGCCGACGAATGCCGCCGCCGCTATGCCATCATCAACATGTCCTCGGTCAACGCCGTGGTGGCCATTCCCACCCAGCTTGCCTACTGCACCGCCAAGGGCGCGCTCAACCAGCTGACGAAATCCATGGCGCTGGCGCTGGCGCCCTGGGGCGTGCGGGTCAACGCCATCGGACCGGGCTCGGTGAACACCGACATCCTCAAATCGGTGATGGAAGATCGCGCCGCCATGAAGCGCATCCTCTCGCGCACGCCCCTGAACCGGATCGGTGACCCGGACGAGATCGCCGGCGTCGCCTGGTTTCTCGCCTCACGCGATTCCAGCTACATGACCGGCCAGTGCCTCTACCCCGACGGCGGCCGCCTGGCGCTCAACTACGTCACGCGCCCGGAGGATTATGAGGATTGAGGGTCGCCGGGCTGTGCCAGCTCGATTGGCGCAAACCCTTTGGCGGGACATTTTTTCGCGTTTGACGATTTTTTCTTGACGCGATCTGCCGCCTTATGCATCCTTCGGACGCTGATCGGGATCGGCGCTCTGTGGCAATGAATGGAGAGTCATCATGAAAAGATTTCTCGGTGCGGTCGCTTCGGCCGTTGGACTTCTCATGGTCGTCACTACGGGCGTGGCTTTCGCTGATCAGTGCCGATATGAATGTTATGATTTTTGTCAGCAGATATTCCCTGGTGCAGCTGGCTCTTTTGAACGGCATGCTTGCTATGAGGGTTGCGATATAGGTTGCGGCTAGCGCATTTACTTAAATAACGCTTTAGGTGGCAACGGTGCCGATTGTAATCGGCGCTGGCGCCATTTGGGGCTCAATTGAGGAAACCTGTGCTCATGTTCGATATCGCCATACCTTGCGACAACTTAAGTCTTGCCCGGCTGAACCCCACCCATCGTGAGTATGTATATGAGTACCGTCGGCCCGATGGTCAGGCTGTGGGCTCGCAAACACGTTATCAGGTTGCGCAGGCGGGTCCGGGAAGCTGGCGCGTGTCGGAACGCTTCTCAAGCACGCGTCCCGGGGTCGGCTCTGGGACATGGCATACGAATTTTCGCTATGCGATCCTTCCGGAACAGCTTCCGCCAGCATCGGCTGGCTACAACATTTCCTACGAATACGGCACCGCCGTGCTTGCCGATGTCATGGTTCTGGAGGCCGGTGAAACCGTCGAACTGCCGGTAACCCTGCGTCTTCGGCGCGAGGGAGAAGAAACCTTGCTGTCTGACGCCTACACGATTTCCCATGAGGGCTGCACAAGCCTGGAAATCCGTGGGGAGAGCGTCCTCGTGCACAGGGTACGCATTGACCGGTTCTTCGAGCATATCGACAGATCCGGAGAGGTGCAGATTCGGCGCAGCGAGACGTTCAAGGATTACGCACCCCAATATGGCTGGTGGGTCCGCGAATTCAGGCCCGGCGCAGGAGAATTGGTTCTGGTCAATGTTTGGGACTAGCGGTCGCATGCTGTCTCCTGTAGCGTGCTAAACGGCTGACGTTTCAACCTGAATGCTGCGGGGTGGATCATGAGGTGCAGCCGGATTCTCTTGGTGTTCGTGGTGGGGTCGATTACCACGGCCTGCGGGGAGGTAAGCGGGGATAGACCGCCTCAGACCGTGTCGATGTCGCGATACGAAACCGCCACCGTCGACATCGGCGATATTCGCGCCATCGTGCCGGCCGTCGGGACATTGCGCGCGGCCTCGGAAGTCGAGGTCGGGGCCGAGATCAGCGGACGCATCCTCGAAATCCCCGCCGATTTCAATGATCCTGTGGCCGAAGGCGATCTTCTCGCGCGCATTGACCCTTCCCCTTTTCAGTCGGCCTTGCGGCAGGCGGAGGCTCAGCTGGAGATTGCCCGTGCCGACGCCCGCGCCGCAGCAGCCGACCTTGCCGCGGCGCGCGACGCGCTTGACCGGCTGACGCAGCTCGCTGAGCGTGGCGCCAGCGCCCAGGCGCCCCGGCGCGACCAGACCTTTGTGGTGGAGCGCCTGGAAGCGGCGCTTCAGCGCGCAAACGCCAATGTCAACCTGGCTGAGGGCCGGGTCGAACAGGCCCGCATTGATCTGGCCCGGACCGAGATTCGCTCGCCGGTAACGGGGTTCGTGCTCGACCGGCGGATCGAGCAGGGACAGGCCGTCAACGCGGTCCAGAGCGCGCCGACCCTGTTCGTGGTGGCGACCGATCTGTCTGACATCATGATCGAGGCCCAGGTGTCCGAAGCCGATATCGGACGGATTGATCGCGACATGGAGGTCCGGTTCAAGGTCGACGCCTTTCCGACCTGGACCCTCGGCGGCGTGATCGAGGACATCCGGCGCGCCCCGGTCCGGGTTGGACGTTTCGTCAGCTACACCGTGCTCGTGCGCGCTGATCGCGAACCGATCACCCTTTTGCCGGGCATGACAGCCAGCGTAGAGTTTGTCAGGGGTGAAGCCAGCACGGTGATGCGCGTCCCTGTAGCCGCCCTGTATTACACGCCCGACAATTTTGTACCTGAACCGCCACAGGAGATA
Organism: Alphaproteobacteria bacterium; assembly: GCA_016124675.1. Lineage (GTDB taxonomy): Bacteria > Pseudomonadota > Alphaproteobacteria > Caulobacterales > Maricaulaceae > Oceanicaulis. The sequence goes on along the minus strand of WGNG01000009.1, from coordinate 127,051 downwards.
ATTGACAGACGGGAGGCAGCCCTTGGCCCGCTCCCGGAGGACCCAAGCCTTCGGCGGGCCGCCCTGACAGGAATGGATATCGCCTATTTGTTCCGACAGGGGAAAAGGCGGGTCTTCCGCGCCGCTCCCAACGGCCCCGAGGCCGTGTTGATCCGCGTGGGCGCGCAAGACGACGATTATATCGAATTGATTGAGGAAGAGGGCGGGCTTCAGCCCGGTGACGAAGTCATCATCGATGAGATGGGGACATGACCCCCGCGCACGGCTCGGCCGAACCGGTCCTGCAGGCGATCGGAGCCGGGCGTGTCTACGGGCGCGCAAACGCGGCTGTACCCGCGCTGCTTGACGCGGATCTGGCCTTTCATCGCGGAGAGGTCTGCGCTCTGCGGGGGCGCTCGGGTTCGGGCAAGACGACGCTGTTGAACCTGCTGGGCCTGCTGGATCGCCCGACGAGCGGACGCATTGTCTTCTTGGGCAAGGACACGAGCGGGTATTCTGATCGCAGGCTGGCGCTGACCCGGCGCGGCGCGCTCGGGTATGTGCTGCAGGACGCGGGCCTGATCGAGAATATGACAGCGGTCGACAATGTCTGCCTGCCCGGCTTTTATGCGGGCCTCTCGGCTCGGCGCGCGCGGGAAATCGCCCTGCGGGCGCTTGGCGATGTCGGCCTTGCGGACAAGGCCGAGCGCCGCGTCGGCGCGCTGTCAGGCGGCGAGCGCATGCGCGTCGGCCTCGCCCGCGCCTTGTCGCTGGAGCCGCAGCTGATCATCGCCGACGAGCCAACCGCCTCGCTCGACGCCGAAACCGCCCATGCTGTCATCGACCGGCTCGCGCGCGCGGCAGCGGGCGGCGCCTGCGTCATTGCGGCGAGCCATGACCCCATCGTGCTGGAGCGCGCCACCCGTACGGTGGCGCTGGCTCATGGCCGGGTCGTCACACCGGAGCCGGTCGCGTGAACCGTTTGTTGGCTGTGTTGCGGCTCGCCATGTGGGCGGCGTTCAGCAAGCCCTCGCGGGCGGCGCTGCTGATCGCCACGCTGGGCGGCGGGGCGGCGGGCGTCGCCGTGGCGGCAGGGGTGATGTCTGGCTACGCCCGCGAGATGGAGAGAATGACGTTCGGCGCCTATGCGCGCTCGCTGGTGATCACGGAGAATACGTTTCTGGACGACCGCTTCGGCCCGCCGCGCCTGGCGGACATCCCCCGCCTGCAGGAGGCGCTGAGAGACTCCGTCGAGGCCTGGGCCGCCTGGCGGTCTGCGACAGGCGATGTGCGTTATGGGCGTGAGCAGGCGAATCTTCCGGTGCGCGGCGTGCTGGGCGATTACCGGCGCGAAGCCGATATGCCTCTGCAGGCCGGGCGCGCCCTCACCTTGGCCGAGACGCAAGGCGCTGACCGGCTGTGCGTGCTTGGCGCCGGCGCAGCGCGCCAGCTGTTCCGGAACGACCCTGCAGTCGGCGAGGCGATCAGGATCAATGGCATCTCCTGCGACGTGGTAGGCGTGTTCGCCGAAGCGGAGAACCAGCTGGCCGAGCGGTATCGCCAGAGCGTGTTTGCACCCTTTACCGCCGCCGCGCGCTATTTCGAGAACGCCGACGCTTTTGGCTCGGCCGGGCCCAATGAAGTGAGCCAGCTGACCATCGTCCTGACCCCCGAGACGCGGCGCAGGGCGGCGCTGATGACTGCCGACCAGACCCTCAGGCGAAGCCACGGCGTGCCGCAAGCGCAGGTCTCTCCGTTCGAGTATGCCGATCCGGCCGCCCCCACCCGGGCGCTGGAACGTCAGCGCGACCTGATTGGCCGGCTGTTGATTACAATCGCGGCGGTGACTGTCGCCGTCGCGCTGACCGGCTATGCGGCGGCGGCCAATGCGGCCGTGGATATGCGCCGCCGTGAGATCGCCCTGCAGATGATGAGCGGCGCGACCGGGCGCCTGATCACAGCGCAGGTGTTGATCGAGGGGCTGATCATCGGGCTGGCAGCCTCGGTGGCGGGGTCGGCTCTGGTCATGGCCGGGGCAGGGCTGGCGCAGACGTTTGCGCGCTTCCCGTTTGAGCTCAATCCGGGCGTGATCGCCCTCACCTTCGTGGCCGGCGCCCTGACCGGCCTGATCGCCAGCCTTCCGCCCGCCCGCCGGGCGGCATCGGGCTCCCCCGCGCTCAGCGCCCGGGGATAGGCCGTCAGGGCCTGAGCACACGGCCGGCGACGGCGTCGAGCTTGGCGACCAGCACCGGATCGCGATGCGAGGGCGGGGTGATGATGGCGTGGTCCAGCGCGCGCTCGATGCCCTGGGGCGAGGGCGTGCGGGTCTGGCCGGCCAGGGTTTTGGCGAGGGCGCGCAGCATGGCGTGGGCGTGGTGGGTGTTGGCGGCCATGACTTTCAGGATTTCGGCGATCGCCACATCGGCGTCCGGCGCGCGCCAGCAATCATAATCGGTGACCATGCACACGCTGGCATAGGGCAGCTCGGCTTCCCGGGCGAGCTTGGCTTCGGGCATGTTGGTCATGCCGATCACATCCAGCCCCCAGGAGCGGTAGAGCGCGCTTTCGGCGCGGCTGGAGAATTGCGGACCCTCCATGGCGAGATAGGTCCCCCGGCGCTGGACATGCGCCACGCCAGAAGCCTCCGCCGCGTCGGCGGCCAGGCCTGACAGGCGCGCGCAGACCGGGTCGGCCATGGCCACATGGGCCACGCACCCGGCGCCGAAAAAGCTTTTCTGGCGGGCGAACGTCCGGTCGACATACTGGTCCACCACGACAAAATGGCCGGGCGCCAGGTGTTCCTGCAGCGAGCCACAGGCGGAGAGCGACAAAATATCGGTTACCCCGGCGCGCTTGAGGGCATCGATATTGGCGCGGTAATTGATGGCGCTGGGCGGCACGGCGTGACCCTCGCCATGGCGGGGCATGAAAACGATGTCGAGGCCTTCGAGGCGCGCGCGCACCAGCGCGCCCGACGGCGCGCCCCAGGGGGTCTCCACGCGCGTCGCGCGCACATCGCTCAGCCCGTCAAGGGCGTACAGCCCCGACCCGCCGATCACGCCCAGCACAAAGCGCTCCGCCATCACTCGCTCCTCCAATAGGCGTCCGGCGCGCCGGTCTGCCAGCGGCTGAGCTCGGCCCAGCCTTCGGCGGCGCGCATGACGGTCTCGATAAACGGGCTCTTGATCGCCTGATAGGCGGCCCGGTCCTTTCTTGTCTTTTCGGCCAGCGCCAGCTTGAAGGCCCCGTAATCGCGCCGCGCGGCGGCGTCTGCCCGCAGATAATCGCGCATCAGAAAGGTGCGCCGCGCCGCAGCTGCGCCATTGCGGCGCACATGCACATGCACCCGGCGAGATCCCTTGGGTTCGCGGAAATACAGCTTGCGCCAGTCATCCTCGCCCAGCACCGGCGCCGCATCGGCATGCGGCGTGTCGCCCGTGTTCTCCGGCGCGTGGCGAAAGCCCGCCCCGGTCATGGCCGCGATGATGGCCTCGGGTTCATCCAGCCGGAACACCATCGCCTGGATATCGATCACGTTCTTGGCCGGCAGGCCGGGCACGGCGGTGGAGCCGACATGATCGACGCGCAGCGCCAGGGCGCGCAGGGCGCCCGCCACGCGCTCGGCCCATTCATGTCCCTCGTCCACCCAGCCCGGATCGGGCGGCGTCACATCGACGGGGTCCTTTTTCATCGTCGCGTCCGGTGGCTGGCGGGCAGAAGCGTGCTCTGCCTAGCCCAATTCGCGCCCGTCCGGAACGGGGCCGCGTCAGCCGCCCTGAAACCCGCTGGCGGCGTAGGCAGTCCCGGCGCGGAAAAGAAGCCACACAATGGCGAGGCTGACCGCCGCGGTGACCGCTTCGGCGGCGCCGATCACGATCATCGGAAGGCCGGCCAGCGCGCCCATCGCCCAGATGAAGGCGCCCGCCGCGCAGAACAGACACACCCCGCAGAACAGGGACCCCGTCGCGGCGGCTGCCGCGTCGGCGAGGCTCGCGCGGCGAGGCGCGCGCACAAGGATGTCAGTCATTGAAAGAACACCTCAAAAAAGACCGGTAATACTCCGGCTTCCATACAGATGCGCCTCGCACCGCGTCTGCGGAAGCGGTCCGCATTGACATAGGCATGCGGCAGGATGTCGCAGACCTTTGCGCCCGCCCTGAACAGGGGATGGCGGGTGCTCGCCATGGGTGCGCATGCTGGCGCCATGATGATGCCTGCCACCCTCTGCGCTGCGTTTCTGGCGTCCTGCTCCGCGTCGCTGCCGCCAGAACCGGCCGCCTCGCGCGAGCGCGCTTATGACCAGTATTGCTTCGAGACAGGGAGAGACGAGTACGAGATCGGTGCACGCTTCATGCTTTTCAATTCGCGCACCGGCGCGTTTGAGCGCGGCCGTACCGGCTCTGCGGCCATGATCGACGGATCGGGCCATTACTTGCTGCACCCCGACAGCCCGCACGTATGGGGCGCGGTTACAGGGCTGCTGATTGATGAAACATTGGTGTTCTCCCCGGGGCGCGACGGGCTCGGCGTCGCGCGCTTCACACTCGGGACCGGCATGATCACCGCCGAATGCCGCATCCTCGATCCGCCCGCATCCAGCGCCTACCTGTTTGACGGGTGGGGACGGGGTCACCCTGATCGCTAGCGTGCGCCGGTCGCGTCCAGCCCTGGGCGAAGGCGCAGGGAATGCAGGCGCTGATAATCCTCCATCGCGGCGTCCGCGACGGCCTGCAGGCGTGGGGACAGTCTGGGCAGGTCGCCCTCCGGGCCGGCGAAGCCAGTGCTCGCATGGACCGAGGCGTACCAGTGCGCCGCCCACACCCCGTCCTCGGGGCGTCCGCCCTTGGTCCAGTTCAGCATCGCCGGGTCGAACGCAATGCCCAGCGCGGCGCACAGGGCGGACAGGGCCGCGCGCGGATCGGCGCGGATATCGGCGCTGTCGATGATGAGGGCCGGCAGGCCGCGCGCGGTGACTTCGTCATAGAGCGCGCTCTGCTGGGGCACGCCCAGATCCTCGAGCGATGGGTTTTCATGGCGCGCATCAAAGCTCGCCGCGACCCGCGCGGGATGGCGGATCAGGAACACGTTGGCGCAGGACGCGATCCAGTCCCGGTCAAAGCCGTTCAGCATGTGGTGGCACATATGCTTTTGATAAAACAGGGCTTTGCCAGCCGGGACCGGGCCGGTGAGGCGCGCGATCATGGCGTCTGGATCGGTTTGGCCCGCCGCAATCACCGCATCGCGCATGGGATGGTCGAGGCCGGTGCGGGCGAGATAGGCGGCGTAGAAGGGCTCGTCGATCACGGCGCAATCGGCGCGCGAGGCGAAGGCATACATCAGGGCGGTGGAGAGGTTGCGGGGGCCGGACCACATGGCAAGGCGCATGGTCAGGCTCCGGCAAGCTGTTTGTACAGTTCGCGAATTCGCGTTGTGACCGGCCCGGCCCCGCCGGTTCCGATCACCCGCCCGTCTATCAGGCCGACCGGGGTCTGGGCGCCGAACGTGCCGGTGAGGAAGGCCTCATCCGCGCCGTAACAGTCAACCAGCGAGAAATTGCGCTCAAATACCGGGATTGCGTTGGCGCGGCACAATTCGATCACCTTGCGCCGCGTAATGCCATTCATGCAGTAATCGCCGGTAGAGGTCCAAACCTCGCCCTTGCGAACAATAAAGAAATTGCAGGCGTTTGTGGTATTTACAAACCCATGGACATCCAGCATCAGCGCCTCGTCTGCACCTGCTTTCTCGGCGGCGATGCAGGCCAGAATGCAGTTCAGCTTGGAGTGGGAGTTGAGCTTGGGATCCTGGGTCATGGGCAGACCGCGCATATGCGGCACGGTGGCCAGGCGCACGGGGCGCCCAATGGCCGGGCGCGAATGCTCCATGATGATGACAAGAGTGGGCCCCTGACGGGACAAGGAGGGGTGCTGGAAGGGTCGTGTCTTGACCCCGCGCGTCACCATAAGGCGCGCGTGGGCGTCATGGACCATGTCGTTGGCTGCGCGGGTCTCCTCCAGCGCGGCGGCGAGGTCCGCCTTCGTGCGCCCGATGTCGAGATCGATAGCAAGGGCCGCCTCGAGCAGGCGGTCGAGATGCTCATCGAGGAACGCCCAGCGCCCGTTATAGAGCCGCAAGCCCTCCCACACCCCGTCGCCCAGCATGAAGCCGCTGTCATAGACGCTGACCAGGGCCTCGGCTTTGGGTTTCAGCGCGCCATTGACCCAGATGAGGATATCCTCATTGCGCGCATCGTCTTCGGCCTGGTGGGTGGTGACGGGCTGGGTCATCGGCGGCGCTCCTTGCGGGGACGGGCGTCAGCCTAGCCAGCGCCGGGCCTGCAGGCCAAGCCTTACCGGCCGGGCGGATGACGGATTCGTCACGCAAAGGGGGGTGCGCTGGCGCATCGGACGCGCTATATGCGCTGCACAATACGGCCTTATCCCCGGGTGGGACGGGCCGCGTGCAAGGAGCAGAGGCCATGCAGCTCACCATGATGAAAGCCAAGCTTCACCGCGCCGTGGTGACGCAGGCCGACCTGCATTACGAAGGGTCGATCTCCATCGACGCCGATCTGCTCGACGCTGCCGGCATATTGCCGCACGAACAGGTCGATGTGCTGAACATCAATAACGGGCTGCGCTTCACCACCTATGCCATCACGGCGCCGCGCGGGTCGAAGACGTTCGGGATCAATGGCGCCGCCGCGCGCCTGGCCCAGCCCGGCGACCGGATCATCGTGGTGTCCTACGCGGCGATGGACGCGGAAGCCGCGCGCGTGTTCCAGCCGACGGTCGTGCTGCTGGATGAGCGCAACGACGTCGTCAATCCGCCCAAGGCGGCCTGACGATCCTCACGCCGACAGGCGCTGCTCCAGCTTTTTCAGGAAGGCCATGCAGGCGTCAAGCTCGCTGGCGGCGATGAACTCGTCGGGCTGGTGGGCCTGCGCGATGGAGCCCGGCCCGCAGATGACGGTGGAGAAGCCCGCCTCCTGGAACTGCCCGCCCTCGGTGCCATAGGCCACCACGCGCGGGGCGTTGTCGCCGGTGAGGGCGCGCGCCAAGGCTTCGGCCTCGCCCATGTCTTCCGGGCGCAAGGGCGGCACGTCAGACATCACGGTGACGGTGACGCGCGCGTCCGGCGCGGTGCGGCGCATCTCGGCTTCGACCTTGCGCGCCTGCTCAACCAGCCGGGCGCCCAGGCCCGGCCCGTCATCCCAGGGCGCCGGGCGCATCAGCGCCTCGAACCAGGCGTCGCGCGCCAGAATATTCACCGCCGAGCCGCCGCCCATGCGCCCGATGGTCAGCGTGCCATAGGGCGGGTCAAACGGGCTGTCGGCCGGCGCGGCGGCCTTCAGGCGCGCGGCTTCCTGCGTCAGCCAGTGCATCAGGCCGGCGGCGTGGGTGACGGCGCAGGCGCCGCTTTCCACCAGGCTGGAATGGGCTTCCTTGCCGGTGAGCTCGACGCGCACCGAGTAGAGGCCCTTGTGCCCGCTTACCACCTGCATTCCGGTGGGTTCGCCCACGATCACACAGGACGGGCGGGGGCTGTGCGCGGCGATGCGCGCGATCATGGCCGGGGCGCCGAGGCACCCCACTTCCTCGTCGTGTGAGAGGGCAAAATGCACCGGGCGTTTCAGCCTGGCGCGCGCAAAGTCCGGCGCTGCGGCCAATGCGCAGGCGATGAAGCCCTTCATGTCGCAGGACCCGCGCGCGTAGAGCTTGCCGGCCCGTTCGGTGAGCGTCCAGGGATCGCTGGACCAGGCCTGCCCATCCACCGGCACCACATCGGTGTGGCCCGACAAGACGACGCCGCCATCCACATCCGGTCCGATCACCGCATGCAGATTGGCCTTGGTCCCGTCGGCGCTCGGCACGCGCTCGCAGCGTGCGCCGAGGTTGGCGAGATAGGCTTCCACATGATCGATCAGGGCCAGATTGGAATGGCGCGAGGTGGTGTCGAACGCGACCAGCTCTTTGAGCCAGTCGCGCGCAGTGCGGGGCAGGGTCATGCGGATCAGCGCGGCTCTGCCGACACGCCCTGGTCGGGCAGGCCGAGGAGAGCGAGGCGGAAAATCAGCGCCTGGTTGGGGCCGATGGGTCCGCCGCGGGTGCCGTCCGCGCCATAGGCGAGATTGGCCGGGATGAAGAGCGTCCACTCTTCGCCCAGATGCATCAGCGGCAGGGCCTCGACCCAGCCGGCGATCAGGCGGTCGGACGGGAACACGGCCGGTGCGCCGCGCGCGAAGGAGGAATCAAACACCGTTCCGTCAATGAGCCGGCCTTCATAATGGACCTGCACCCGCTCGCCGGACCGGAGCAAGGACGGGGCGTCTTCCACCGCCTGATCAATGCGGAACTGAAGACCCGAGGGCAGGGTGAAGACGCAGGGCTGGCTGGCGTTGGCCTCAAGGAAGGCGGCCGAGACCGCCGCATTGTACTGGGCGGTGTTCTGATCGGATGCCCGCTCAGGCAGGGTGAAGGGCGCAGCCTCACGGCCGCTGGCGCTGCAGGCGCGCGCCTGCGCGACGCGCTGATTGATCTCGGGGGCGATGGCGGCTTCCTCCTCATGGTTCTCGATGAAGGCGCCCAGAATATCGGCGACCTCGCGCTCTTCGGCCGTCAGCGCTTCGGTGTCCGCCGGGGCGGACTCAGCCGGAGCGGTTTCGTCCGGAGCGGTTTCGGGCGCCGGCTCCGATGCGGGCGGCGCGTTGCAGGCGGCCAGGGCGATCAGGGCGGCAAAGGCGGGGGCAAGGGCGCGGATCATGGGTCAGGGTCCTCGTGAAACCGGTGCGGTTGCGGGCAAACTAGCGCCTTTCGAGGACAAGTGGGAACCGGTTTTGCCGCGTACCGGCGCCGGACATGCCAGAACCACACAGTCCAGACGTCACGGCCCCGGCGTGCGCACGCCGGGACCGGACACAACGGCCGGCGCGAGCCTATTCCAGACCGAGTATTTCGGTCAGGAACATTGTCTCGGCCTCGCGCTGGAAGTCCCGGTTGGACTGCTTGGCGAAGCCATGGCCCTCGTCCATCGCCACCAGATACCAGGGATCGCCCCCGGCCTCGCGCACGGCGGCGAGAATCTGCTCGGCCTCGGACAAGGGCACGCGCGGATCATTGGCGCCCTGTATGATGAAGAGCGGCGCGGTGATGCGATGGGCGTGGTTGGCCGGCGAGATGCTTTCCAGATAGGCGCGCACGCCGGGATCGCGTTCATCGCCATATTCGGCCCGGCGTAGATCCTGGCGGTAGCCGGCCGTGTTCTCCAGGAAGGTCACGAAATTGGAGATGCCTACGATATTGATGCCGCCCGCCAGCTTGTCGGAATAGTGCATCAGGCTGGCCAGCACCATATACCCGCCATAGGAGCCGCCATAGACCACGATGCGGTCTGCATCGAACTCCGGCTGGGCCGCCACCCAGTCGATCAGCGCGCCGATATCGCGCACCGAATCCTCGCGATTGAGCACATTGTCGAGATTGACGTATTCATTGCCGTAGCCGGACGAGCCGCGCACGTTGGGTACAATGACCGCCGCGCCGAGCTCATGAATCCAGTACTGGTAGGTGGCGTTGAAGCCGGGGCGCGACTGCGCCTCAGGTCCGCCATGGATGGAGATGATCACCGGGTGCGGGCCCTCGCCCTGCGGCCGGTGGACGAACACGGGCACCTGAAGCCCGTCAAAGCTTTCATACTCGATGAGCTCCGGCGCCTCGAAGCGCGAGGTGTCGAGCCCGCCGACTTCCGACTGCGTCCAGCGGGTCAGAGCGCCGCTGGCCAGATCATAGGTCCAGGCATCACCCGGCGACCCGGCCGAGCTGTGGCTGAAGCCGATGCGCGATCCGTCCGGGCTGAAGCTGACCCCGCCGATAATGCCGACGGGCAGATCAGGACCCTGGCGCGCCGCGCCGGTGGCCGCCTCGATGATGTGCAACTCGGATATGCCCCCGGCATTGGTCGTATAGGCGATCAGGGACCCGTCCGGGGACAGGTCCATGGCCTGCACGTCCCAGTCATGTTCGGCGACCACGCGCTTGGCATTGCCGGCCAGATCGATCTCCAGAATGCGCCGGAACTCAGAGCCCTCGTCGCTGACCACGAACAGGCTCCCGCCATCAGCCGAGAAGCTGACTGCGCCATAAGCCGCCGTCACACCGGGATTGATGGGGGACGCCTCGCCGCTGGCGATGTCGAGAAGCTGCAGACGGGTTTCGTTGATCGAGATATAGCGCCCGATCACCATGCGCGTTCCGTCGGGCGATATGTCGGCGGGCGTGATCGCGCCCTCGCCGGCAAACACTGCGCGCACCGAGGCGGGGTCAGCCGGGTCAGCAGTGAAGATCGTGTAGTCGGGATTGTCCCAGGTGGTGGAGGCGAAGGCGACAAACGAGCCGTCCGGCGCCCAGGTGAAGCCCTGATTGCGGGTCTGATCTTGCGTGAACTGCACCGAGCGCGCGCTTTCGGGATCGAACAGGAAGCCCTGGAAGAACTCGTCGCCGCCGACATCGCGGGTGAACAGGAACTGGCCCGACCCGTCCGGGCGCACGCTGGCGCCGCTGGTGCGCTCGTCATAGAAGGTGACCTGGCGGCGCATGCCCATGGGCGAGGCGACATGGTGGATCTGGTTGGTCTCGCCAAAGCGGGTGACGATGTAGACGCCGCCATCGGGCGCAAAGTCGGAGAAACCGGCGCTGCGCACATTCTGGTACTGGCGCAGGCGCTCGCGCACGCTGCCCGGGATCTCCGGGATGTTCTCCATCACCAGATTGCCGCGCGTGACGCGCTCGGGCCCTTGCGCCAGCGCCAGCACAGGCGCGCTCATGGCCATGAGGGCGGCGAGCCCGGCGGTTGTGAGAAGTTTCATATCGGTCTCCTTGGATTGGCATGCGGGCGCGCGTCACCGGTGACGCGGCGCCCCTCAGGTCCGGGCCTGATTTGACCCCGGATCGGCCGCGGGGCCAAGTTCGAACCGGGCGAAATGACGCAAATGTGCAGCCGCGCCGGCGCGGCTGAGTTGCGGCAGGCCGGTCAGGACAAATCCGACCAGCCCGTCATGGAAGGCGAGAATGCGCATGGCGGCGGCGTGCGGATCGGCGCAGGTCCAGTCGCCGGCGTCCGCGCCCAGCGCCAGCATGGTCTCGACCCGGCTCACCAGGCGCTGCGCGCAGGCGGACATGGCGCGCGCCATGTCGTCATCGGTCAGGGCCAGGTCCGTGGCTTCGATCCACAGCCGCCACAGCGCATCGGCGTCATCAGTGAAAGCGCGCGCCAGAAACGCCTGCAGCTGGTCCGGCGGCGATGCCCCCGAGGCAAACAGCGCATCAATCTCGGCGTCCAGCGCCAGAGCGGCGGCTTCGGCGCGCAGGGCGCTCCAGCGGAAATAATGATTGAGCAGGCCGATCCCGACGCCCGCGCGGGTGGTGACGTCACGGGTGCGCACAGCGGCGACGCCCTGTTCACGGACCAGAGCGGCGGCGGCGTCGAGGATCGCGGTGCGGCGGTCAGAACTCATAAGAATGGAATATCAGCTATTGAGCAGCTGCTCAAGGCGCCCTACATTGAGCACGCGCTCAATCGAAGGAGTGGCCTCATGTCCCGCACTCAGCCTGTTGATGCCTTGCGCGGCTTCGCGCTGCTGGGCATCGGAATCGCCAACCTGCCCTATCTCGCCCTGCCCGCAGCCGCGGCCATGGCGCTCCCGCCCGATCTGATCGATATCGCCGCCCGGTTCGCTGTGAGCGCACTGTTCGAGGGCAAGTTTTTCGTCCTGTTTTCGTTTCTCTTCGGCTGGGGCTTTGGCGTGCAGCTGGCGTCCGCGGCGCGCGCGGGTGCGCAACCGTGGGGCCGGTACCGGGCGCGGCTCATGGCGCTGGCCATATTCGGCGTGCTTCACGCGGTGCTGGTGTTCCAGGGCGATATCCTGCTGGCCTATGCGCTGCTCGGGCTTGGCCTGTGGCCGCTGCGCGATGCGCCGCCCCGGCGCCTGGTGCAGCTGGCGCTGGCGATGGGTCTGGTGTCCGCGCTCACTTTCGCCGCCCTGGGGGCGTTGTCGCAGGCCGCAGAGGCTTTGACAGAGTCCGGGTTTGACCTCACCAGCGCAGGCTATGCCGGGTCATACGCCAGCACGGTGATGCAGCGTCTCAACGACTGGCCCATGGCCCTGACGGTGGTGGCGCTGTTCAACGGACCGCTGGCGTTTGGCGCCTTCTGTCTGGGCCTTGCCGCGCAGAAGGCCGGGTTTTTCGAGCCGGGCTCGAAGGGTCAGGCCGTGCTGGCGCGCCGCTGGCCGCTTCTGGCGCTGATCGCCGTGCCGGCCAATGCCATCTATGCGGCGGCGGTCATGGGCTTCCTGCCGGGCGCATGGCTGAGCGCGCTGGGATACTCCGCCCTGACCATCGGCGCGCCGGCGCTGGCGGCGGTTTACGTGCATGTCGTCCTGCAATGCTCGGGCCGGCTCGGCGTTCTAATGCCCGCCGGGTCCATGCCACTGTCAGGCTATATTATGCAGGGCCTGATCGCCGGGATTATCTTCCACGGATGGGGCTTTGGCCTGTTCGGAACGCTGGGCCCCGCGGCGCTGCTGGGCATGGCTGTCGCCATCTGGGTCGCGGTGACCGTGCTGGCGATGATCTGGAAAGCCGTCTGGACGCGCGGGCCGTTTGACGGCGCCCTGCGCGCGCTGGCGCAGCTCATCACGCAGGTCTGGCCGGCGCGGTGAGACTCTGGTGAAAAGGAGCCAGCGAGTCGTTTTTCTTTCCCTCCCCTTGATGGGGAGGGTGGGCCGGCGCGCAGCGCCGGGTCGGGTGGGGTGAAGCGCCGCCCGGTGCAGGATTTTAAGTTGCCGCCTTTCGGCGGCGCCCCCACCCGGCTTCGCTTCGCTCAGCCACCCTCCCCACGAGTGGGAGGGAAGGCAGCTTCCTCAAGCGATCAGCGCCAGCCACTCATCCTCGGTCAGCACCTGAACCCCCAGCTCCTGCGCCTTTTTCAGCTTGGACCCGGCGCCGGGGCCGGCGACGAGATAGTCGGTGTTATTAGACACGGCGCCGGCCACCTTTGCGCCGAGTGATTGCGCGCGCGCCTTGGCCTCGTCGCGGGTGAAGCGTTCGAGGGAGCCGGTGAAGACGACGGTCTTGCCAGTGACCGGGGACTCCTGGGTTTCGACTTTTTCAGGCTTGACTGTGACTTGCTCCAGCAGGCGGTCCAGCGCCGCGCCGTTATGGGCCTCGCTGAAAAACCGCCCCAGCGCGTCCACGGCGGTGTCGCCCAGCCCGTCAATGGAGAGCATGGCCTCGCGCGCTTCGGAGCCGGGCTGCGCGGCGGCCATGGCGGCGGCGCGAAAGGCGGGCCAGTCGCCATAGGTGCGCGCCAGGAGGCGCGCGGTCTCCTCGCCCACATGGCGCACGCCCATGGCGTTGATGAAGCGCGACAGGGCGATGGTGCGGCGCGCATCAATGGCGGCGAACAGATTGGCGGCGGATCTCTCGCCCCAGCCGTCGCGTTCCTGCAGGGGCGGGACCAGTGCGCCGGACGCGTTGCGCGCTTCCAGCGTGAAAATGTCGGCGGGCTCCTTCACCTCGCCGGCCTCGTGGAAGGCGATCATCTGCTTTTCGCCCAGCCCTTCGATGTCGAAGGCCTTGCGCGAGACGAAGTGCTTGAGGTGCTCCTTGCGCTGATAGGGGCAGGCAAACTCGCCGCTGCAGCGGCGCACCACGTTGCGTTCGCCGGTGCGCGGATTGACCTCGCGCTCCGCCGGGGTGGCCAGCGGACAAGGGCAGACCTTCGGAAACACAAACGGCGCGCTCCCCTCGGGGCGCCGCTCCAGAACCACTTCGACCACTTGCGGGATCACGTCGCCGGCGCGCTGGATCACCACGGTGTCGCCGATGCGGATGTCCTTGCGGGCGATCTCGTCTTCATTGTGGAGCGTGGCGTTGGACACCACCACCCCGCCCACCGTCACCGGTTCGAGCTTGGCCACGGGGGTGAGGGCGCCAGTGCGCCCCACCTGGATGTCGATGGCGTTGAGCACGGTCATGGCCTGCTCGGCGGAGAATTTGTGGGCGATGGCCCAGCGCGGGGCGCGCGCCACAAAGCCGAGCCGCGCCTGCCAGTCGAGCCGGTCCACCTTGTAGACCACGCCGTCAATGTCATAGCCGAGCCCGGCGCGCCTTGCCTCCAGCGAGCGGTAATGGGTCAGCATGGCGGCCACGTCCGGGCAGCGCACCAGATCGGCGTTGACCGGAAAGCCCAGCGCCTTGAGCCGGTTCAATGCCTCGAACTGGGTGGCGGCCAGCGGCGCGCTGAGCTCGCCCCAGCCATAGGCGAAAAAGCGCAAGCGCCGCTGGGCAGTGACAGCCGGATCAATCTGGCGCAGCGAGCCGGCGGCGGCATTGCGCGGATTCATATAGGTTTTCCTGCCCGCCGCCGCCTGGCGCTCGTTGAGCGCGGCGAAATCGGCATGGCTCATATACACCTCGCCGCGCACCTCCAGCACGCCCGGCGCGGCGCCGGTGAGGCGCTCGGGGATGTCTTTGAGCGTGCGGATATTGGCGGTGACGTTCTCGCCCGCCCGCCCGTCGCCCCGGGTGGCGGCCTGGACCAGCACGCCGTCCTCATAGCGCAGCGAGATGGCCAGGCCATCGATCTTGGGCTCGGCGGTGAAGGCGGGCTCTTCCTTCAGATTGAGGAATTTGACCACGCGCGCGGCGAAATCGGCGGCATCCTCCTCGCTGAACGCATTGCCCAGCGAGAGCATGGGCATGGCATGGACGACTTCGGCGAACTGGCCGGACGGCTTGGCGCCGACCCGGGCCGACGGGCTGTCAGGGCGGACCAGATCGGGAAAGCGCGCCTCGATGGCGTCATTGCGCGCGCGCAGGGCGTCATAGGCGGCGTCGGAAATCTTTGGCGCGTCCTGCTCGTAATAATGCCGGTCATGCAGCGCGATCTCACGCGCCAGCCGCGCCAGTTCCGAAGCGGCTTCGTCAGCGGACAGGGCGGAGACGTCTTTCAGGGCTGGGGACATGGGCGCCAACTTTAAAGTCGTGGAAAATGCTTGCCAAGAGAGGCAGAGTTTGGCGCTCGATTCCTCGCATCGGTCGCAGATTGGCAGGAGTGGTTCGCAATGGCGATGGCCCGGCTGAGCGATTGGTTCCTAGACGATCTGGTGCGGCCTGTCCCGGCGACGGCGGAGCTTGGCAAGCATTTGTCGCTGGCGGGCAGCATCGGCGCCATCGGCTCCCTGTTTGCGTTGCTGGACCCCATGGGCGTGGCTTTTGCTGTCGCCGTAAGCGGGGCAGGATTCTGGCTCGGTGCGCGCCTGTATGTGCTATTCAGCGCAAAAGAGCTAGAATGGAAGATGATGTCGGCACGCACTTCCCGCGCCGCGCCGCCACAGAAGGAAGGATGAGACATGGATCCGCTTGCCTTGCCGATCGCCACACTCGCCATCTTTCTTCTGCTTGGCGTTTTGCTCATCCCGGTCGTGCGCGACGAGTGGCGCAAGCGCCGCGAGCGCTAACCCCTCACCGCGCCATCAGCTCGTCCGCTGCGGCGCGGGCGGCGTCGGTGATTTGCGCGCCCGACAGCATGCGGGCGATTTCCTCGCGGCGTTCGGGAGGCGTCAGGACGCGCACGGTGGTGCGCACGCCCGCCTCGCTGTCCGATTTATCAATGCGCATATGGGCCTCGGCGCGGGCGGCCACTTGCGGCGCGTGGGTGACCACAAGGGCCTGACCCGAAGCAGCCAGGCGCGCCAGCCTTTGCCCGACGGCATCGGCCACTGCGCCGCCAACGCCCTGATCTACCTCGTCAAACACCATCACCTTGCCGGCGCCGCCGGTCAGGCAGACCTTCAGGGCCAGGGCAAAGCGCGACAGCTCGCCGCCCGAGGCGATCTTGTCGAGCGGGCCGAAGGGCGCGCCTGGATTGGTGGACACCTCAAAGTTCACCCGGTCCCAGCCGGCCGGCCCGGGATGGGCGGGGTCGGGGATGACGCTGGCGCGAAAGCGCGCCTTGTCCATCCTGAGGGGGGCAAGCTCGGCCTCCACCGAGGCAGACAGACGCCGTGACGCGTCCTGGCGCAGCGCCGTGAGCGCCTCTGCGGCGTTGGCGTAGTCGGCCTGTGCGGCTTTCAGCGCGGCTTCGGCTTCCTGGACGCGGTCGCCGGCATGATCGATGAGGTCGAGCCGGGCCGCGAGGTCTGCGCGCAGGGCTGGCAGGGCGTCGGGCTCGACCTGGTGGCGGCGCGCGGCGGCGCGCAGGGCGAACAGGCGCTCCTCGACGGCGTTCAGCCGGCCGGGCTCCACCTCGAACGCGGCGGCGGCGTCGCCGAGCGCATCTTCGGCTTCGTTGAACTCGATCAGGGCGCGGTCCAGCGCGCTGGCGGCGCGGTCGACCGCCGTGCGCGCCGACGCCGCGCCGCCCGGCTCGCCATCCCCCTCACCGGCGCCTGCGCCCAGAGCGGCGCGCACGCGTTCGAGACCGCGCAGGGCCGTGGTCAGGCGCGCGCTCAGCCCCTGGCCGCCGGAGAGGGCTTCGGCGGCGGTCTGCAGCTCGCCGAGCGCAGCTTCGGCCTGCTGGAGGAATTTGCGCTCATCGCTCAGCGCCGCGTCCTCACCGGTGCGCGGGTCGAGCGCGGCGAGGGCGTCCAGGCTGGCGCGCAGGAAGCTCTCCTCGTCGGCGGCGCGGGCGCGATCCCCGGTCAGGCGCTCCAGCCGGGTGCGGGCAGCGGTGACAGCGCCCCAGGCGCCGGCGACAGCGGCCCGGGCGGCGTCGGCGCCGGCGAACGCGTCCAGCAGGCTGCGATGGGTTTTGGGGTCGAGCAGGCCGCGCCCGTCATGCTGGCCGTGAATCTCGACCATCAATTCGCCAAGGCGCGCCAGCAGGCCGACACTGGCCGGCTGGTCATTGACATGGGCGCGCGAGCGGCCGTCAGCGCCCAGCGTGCGGCGCAGGATGACCGGCTCGCCCGGTCCGGCGCTGACACCGGCCTCTTCCAGCACCGCCCAGACCGGATGATCATCGGCCGGTTCAAACACGGCGCTGGCGCTGGCCTGATCGGCGCCCGTGCGCACCAGGCCGCGCTCGGCCCGATCCCCGCAGGCCAGGCCCAGCGCGCCCAGAAGAATGGATTTGCCTGCGCCGGTTTCACCCGTCAGCGCGGACAATCCCGGTCCGAAGACCAGATCCAGCCGGTCGATCAGCACAACATCCCGGATGGAGAGCGAAACCAGCATGGGTGCGCCGATATCCGCCTTCCCCGCCTAACCGAAGATACGGCTCATCGCGCGCTGCAACAGGCCGGGATTCTCTTCGGAGCGCTCAAGGCCCTCCATGTCGATCCCGCGCGAGGTCATCAGCCGGTAGCTGTCGCCATACCAGTCGGAGCCCGGAAAGTTATGGCCGAGCACGGCGGCGACCATGCGCGCCTCTTCATCCACACCCAGCGCCACATACACTTCGACCAGGCGGTGCAGCGCCTCGGGCGTGTGGTTGGTGGTCTGATAGTCGCGGATGACATTCTGGAACCGGTTGGCGGCGGCGAGATAGAAGCCGTTGCGCAGATACCAGCGGCCCACGCTCATCTCGCGCCCGGCCAGGTGATCGCGCGTCATGTCGATCTTGACGCGGGCGTCACGCGCATAGGGGCTTTCAGGATAGCGGCGCACCACCTGCTGCAGGGCGTCAAGCGCAACCTCGGTCGTGGACTGGTCGCGGCCCACATCCATGATGCGCTCATAATGGCTGATCGCGATGAGATAATAGGCATAAGGAGCGCTGGAGCTGCCCGGATGCAGGGCGATGAAGCGCTCGGCGCTGGCGATCGCCTGCTCGTACCGGTTGGCGCGGTAATGGGAATAGGCGCCCATCAGGATCGAGCGCCTTGCCCATTCGGAGAAGGGATGCTGGCGCTCCACCTCGTCAAAGAACGCGGCGGCCCGGTCGAAATTGCGCCGCTCCAGCTGCTCGAAGCCATCATTGTAGAGCTGCTCGACGGGGCGCTCGACATAGGCGAGCTCATTGCGCTCGCGACCCGCACACGAGGCGAGGGCCAGAGCGGCGGCGGCGAGCGCGATCAGGCGCAGGGCATGCTTCATCACGTGACTTTCTGTCCGGCGGCGCGGGCGGGCGCATTGAGCCCGCAAGGGGCGCGGGGCACAAGGTTTAGCCGATCCCGGCGCGCGGCAAAAGCGCCCTGTCAGCCTCACACGCCTGTTCGCGCCGCGCACGCTTGCGTGAGCACGGGTTGAGCGCGTCATCGCGCTGGCCTAGCGTCCTGCATGAACCTTTTGCAGGAATTCGCGCCCATGCCCGACACCGCCCAGCCGATCTGGCCTGCCCCTTTCGCTGACCCTGATGTGACGGCGAAGGGCGAAGCGCGCGCACATGTGGCGTTCGACCGGCTCAAAACGCTGTGGTTCAACACCGGCACGCTGTGCAATATCGAATGCGTCAACTGCTATATCGAAAGCTCGCCGTCCAATGACCGTCTGGTCTATCTGACGCCGGACGACGCTGCACCGTTTCTGGACGAGATCGACGCCATGGGCGCCGGGCCGGTGGAGATCGGCTTCACCGGCGGCGAGCCCTATCTCAACCCGCACATGAACACGCTCACCGGAATGGCGCTTGAGCGCGGCCATACGGCGCTGGTGCTGACCAATGCCATGCGGCCGATGATGCGCCCTGCCGTGCAGGCGGGCCTGCTGGCGCTGAAAGAGCGCCATGGCAACCGGCTGAGCTTGCGCATCAGCCTCGATCATCACAGCGCGGCGGTGCACGACGCCGAACGAGGGCCAGGGGCGTTCGACGCCACGATCGAGGGCCTGAGCTGGCTTGCGGACCATGGCTTCCGCCTCTCCTGCGCCGGGCGCATCGCCATGGCCGAGAGCGAGGCCGAAGCCCGCGCCGGCTTTGCCGAGCTGTTCGAGCGGCTCAGCGTGGACATCCCCGCGCACGATCCCGGCCGTCTGGTGCTGTTTCCCGAAATGAACCCGGCCGCCAACCCGCCCGAGATCACCACCGCCTGCTGGGGCATCCTCCACCTTGATCCGCGAACCATCATGTGCGCGTCGAGCCGCATGGTGGTGAAGCGCAAGGGCGCTGCCCGCGCCAGCGTCATATCGTGCACGCTCCTGCCCTATCACGATGCGTTCGAGATGGGCGGGACGCTCGAGGCGTCCCTGAGGCCGGTGAAGCTGCAGCACAAATTCTGCGCCCAGTTCTGCGTGCTCGGCGGCGCCAGCTGCTCAGCGTGAGGGGCGGCCCTGTCTGGCGCAGCCCCCTCCTTTCCCCTATATGCAAGGGCCGTGATGCTATTCGCCGTCGGCCTTGACCCGGCGGGGGAGAGGTGATGATGACGACCCTGATTTCCAATCCGCCGCGCGCGGATGCGCCGCGCCGTGCGCCCGGCGTCCCGGTGATGGACGCGGCGCGTGTTGATGCGCTGCTGGGGCAGTTCGGCCTGACCGGCGATTTCCTCGACCTGGGCGGCGATCCCGCCAGCCACCGCATTGTCGCGGCCATGTCCGGCGGGGTGGATTCCTCTGTGGTGGCGGCTGTGGCGCACCGCGCCGGCTATCAGGTCGTGGGCATGACCCTGCAGCTCTACGATCATGGCGCGGCGATCCAGCGCAAGGGCGCGTGCTGCGCCGGCCAGGACATTCACGACGCGCGCCGCGTGGCCGAGGCCATGGGGTTTGCGCACTATGTGCTCGATTACGAGACCCGTTTCCGAGAAGCGGTGATGGAGGATTTCGCCGACACCTATCTGGCCGGCGCCACGCCCATCCCCTGCGTGCGCTGCAACCAGTCAGTCAAGTTCGCCGATCTGCTCGCCACGGCCCAGCAGCTGGGCGCCGATGCGCTGGTCACCGGCCACTATATCCGCCGCGAGGTGCGCGACGGCAAAGCGCAGCTGCGCCGGGCCGCCGATGCAGGCAAGGACCAGTCCTATTTCCTGTTCGCCACCACGGCGCAGCAGCTTGATTTCCTGCGTTTCCCGCTGGGTCATCTGAGCAAGGACCAGACCCGCGCGCTGGCCGAGGCTTTCGGGCTGATCGTGGCGGCCAAGCCCGACAGCCAGGATATCTGCTTCGTGCCCGACGGCGATTATGCGCGGGTAGTGGAAAAGCTGCGCCCCGGCGCGGCGCGTCCCGGAGAGATCGTGCATCTCGACGGCCGGGTGCTGGGCCGCCATGAGGGCGTGATCCACTACACGGTGGGCCAGCGGCGGGGCTTGGGCGTGGCGGCGGGCGAGCCGCTCTATGTCATTGCGCTGGATGCCGGGGCGGCCCGGGTTCTGGTCGGCCCGCGCGAGGCGCTGGCCGTGCGCCGCATTGCCCTTAAGGACGTGAACTGGCTGGGTGAGGGCGATCTGATGAGCGCGGACGGCGCGCGCGTCGGCGTGAAAGTGCGCTCCACCCGTCCGCCGGTTCCCGCCGTGCTGGAGCTGGACGCGGGCGGCGGCGTGCATGTGCTGCTGAACACGGGCGAAGAGGGCGTGGCGCCGGGACAAGCGTGCGTGTTCTATAGTCCGGACGATCATGACCGCGTGCTGGGCGGCGGCTGGATTGCAGGAACGGACCGGGCGCGCGCCTAGCGCGCGCCCGGCCGCAAATCATCAGGCGCTTTCGAGCTGTTTCTGGGTCTTCTTGCCGTCATCCGTGGGCAGGGTGAACGGCCCGATATTCTTGGCATAGGCTTCGAGGATCAGCGACAGGCCCTTGGGCACGGGCTGCTGCGAGGCGTGGACCTCCACATGGTAGTGCGCCGAATTGGAGGCGGTGTGGGTGGTATCGCTCGATGACTGGCTCGACTGGTTGTGGGAGACCGAACCCTTGACCGACACCGAGAACGGCCCGTAGCCGAACTTCGCCTCGAAGCTGCCCTGCTCGGCGAGGCTTTCAGATTGCGAGCTGGACTGGGTGGAGCCGTAGCTCGACTTGACCTCCATGTCGAAGGTGATGTCGACCTCGTCCACGCCCAGCGTCGGGATCGGCATGAGCGAGATGATCGGCACGTCCACCTGGCTGGTGACGGTTTCAATCACGGGCGGCTGCGGCTTGCCGTCCTTGTCCGGACCCGGCTCGATGATCACGGGGCGCTTGAGCACCATGTTCACCATGATCGGCTCGTACTGATAGCCCTTCTTGGGGTCCTTGGGATCGTTGGGGATCCGGTTGAAGCCGGTGTCCAGAATGTATTTGGTCTGGGTCATGACCATCTGGTTGTTGGCTTCGGTGGCGGCCATGAGCGGGCCGCCGATGAGGTCGCGCATGGGCAGGCCGGTGAAGGCCTGGGCCATTGAAACAAGTTCGTTATTCTCCGCCATGTCTAGGTCTCCTGTTCAGGTTAAATCGGGATCCCGGCCCGGCTTCACCCCGGGATGTTGGCGCGCAGGGCGCGGTCATAGCCGCGGATGATTTCGTAAAACCCGCTGGGCGGATCGACGCTTCTGAGCACGATCTCGATCGTGCCGGCTTCGGTGTCGGAGAGCGCAGGGGCTGTCTCGCCGTCCGGGCGGGACCGGCGCCCGCGCGCGGCCGCGCCGGTCTGGGGCGCGCCGGGAAACGCGATGGACACCGACTTGCCGTCGTCGGCGAGATGCACCTTCAGCACCATGCGGAACTCGGCGATCTCGAGGGCCTGCATGCCAACGAGGCTGATCAGCGGCGCGTAGGTGGTGTGGACGGCTGGCCCGTCGGGCGTGTCCACCGGATACTCGAACGCCACCATGCGCGGGGTCAGGAGTGGCGGGCCTTCCGGGTCGGATGGCGGGACCGCTGGCGGCTCGCCGCCTGCGCCGCCGCCAGCGGCGCCGGCGGAGCGGGATTTGCGCGCCGCGAGCGGCAGGCCGTCCTGGGGCCGGGCGGGGCCGGGCGGCGGCGGCGCAGGCGGCGGCTGCGGGGCGCGGGGTTCACGCACCTCGAAGAAGCGGTAGACCATCTGCAGGTTTTGCTCCCGCGCCATGTGCGCGGCCTGGTGCACCGCCGACTTCACCGCTGTGACGAAGGATTCAAGGGAGATCATATAGGCCGCCCGGGTATCTGAAATTGTATAATTGCACGAACCCGGCAGATGTAAAGCTTTAAGTAGAATATTGGGGGGGCCGGTTTCGGGGCAGACATCCGCCCCTGCGCCCCATGGCGCGCACTGAGCGTCGTGTTGCGTCTGCGAGAAGGCTTGACGCGGCGCGGTAGGAAAGGGTCATCTGCGCGCCATCCGCCGGAAGCCGCCTGTCGCGGCCCGGCCCACACAGATTTCAGGAGACGGACTATGAGTTCCGAAGATCCGATTGTCATCGTCGGCATGGCGCGCACCGCAATGGGCGGCCTGCTGGGTGAATTGTCTGCATTGTCCGCCAATGAGCTGGGCGCGCTGGCGGTGAGGGCCGCGCTGGCCGAGGCCGGCATCGCCGGCGACGACGTGGACCAGATCTATATGGGCAATGTGCTCGGCGCCGGTCAGGGCCAGGCCCCGGCCCGCCAGGCGGCCATCAAGGGCGGCCTGCCCAAATCGGTGGAGGCCACCACGCTCAACAAGATGTGCGGCTCGGGCATGCAGGCGGCCATCATGGCGCGCGCGGCCATCGCCTCGGGCGAGGCTTCGGTGATCGTGGCCGGGGGCATGGAATCCATGACCAACGCGCCGCACCTCCTGCCCACCCACCGCACCGGCTTCAAGTACGGCCATGATGTGGTCAAGGACCACATGGCGCTGGACGGTCTGGAAGACGCCTATGAGCATAAGGCCATGGGCGTGTATGCCGACATGATCGCGCGCGAGCACCAGTTCACCCGCGAAGACCAGGACGCCTATGCGCTGGAGACGCTGTCGCGGGCGCTGAAAGCCACCGAGACCGGCGCGTTCAGGCGCGAAATCACCCCGGCGACCCTTCCCGGCCGCGGCGGCGACACGGTGGTGGACACTGACGAGCTGCCCAAGCGCGCGCGTCCCGACAAGATCCCGCAGCTCAAACCCGCCTTCTCCAAGGACGGCACGGTGACGGCCGCCAACGCGTCGGCGATTTCCGACGGTGCGGCGGCGCTGGTGCTGATGCGCCGGTCCGAGGCCGACCGCCGGGGGCTGAAGCCGCTGGCGAAAATCGTCGCGTCCGCCGCCCATGCCCATGAGCCGGCCTATTTCACCACCGCTCCGGTGCCGGCCATGCGCAAGGTGCTCGAGCGCGCCGGCTGGACCGCGGCGGACGTGGATGTGTGGGAGATCAACGAGGCGTTCGCGGTGGTGCCGATGATCGCGATGAAGGAGCTGGGCATCAGTCATGACGTGGTGAACGTGCATGGCGGCGCCTGCGCGCTGGGCCACCCCATCGGCGCCTCGGGCGCGCGCATCCTGGTGACGCTGATTGCGGCGCTGGAGACGCGCGGGCTGAAGAAGGGCGTCGCCTCGCTGTGCATTGGCGGCGGCGAAGCCACGGCGATGGCGATCGAGCTGATCTAGCGCCGGAGCAAGCCTTCGAACCGGGTCCGGGCCGTCCTTGCGGCGGCCCGGCGCCGGACCTAACCGCTGCTGCGCCCGAAGGCGTCGTTCAGGCGCGACAGGTGACCGGCCACCGGATTGGGCGCGGGCTGGGCCGCCTCGCCGTCGAATAGCGACCGGTCGAGCCGCGCCAGGCGCTCATGCAGGGTCGCGGCGCGCAGCGCCAGATCGCCGAGACGCGGCGGGCAGTGATCATCGCCGGCCGGCCAGAGCGCGTCCTTGCGGCGCGCCGGGGTGAGGCGGTAGCGCTGTTCGGCGGCTTCGACAGGGTTCATGTCGCCTTCGGCCACGGCGCGCTGGGTCAGGAGCCAGGACGCGCACTGCATCAGCTGTGTGGTCAGGCTCATGGATTCCGACGCATAGGCGAGCGCGCCGGAGCGGCCAAGCCGCTTGGCGTCCTCGCGCCCGGCGCCGTCGAGATAGCCTGCGGTCTCCTCCACCAGCTCCATGCCGTCGCGGAACAGGCGGCGGAACAGCTCTGAGGCTGCAAATTCGGACACCCGGCTTTCAACGCCAGGCGCGCGGTCGCTGTCAACCGGGCTCATCAATTGCGCAGTCCCTTCAAAGTCTATCCCCCCGGCTGCCGGTCAGGCGGCCCTGCATGCCCGGCTCTCCAAGCAAGCCAGGGGCCAGAGCCGCCATGCGGCCTGTCTCACCCGCGCCGGAACACCGCCTCAGCGGCGCTCAGCTTGTCGCGCTTGTGGGCGATCATCGCCTCGGCGCGGGCGATTTCGCTGCGCAAGGTCTCGATGCGCCGTTCAAGTTCAGCCACCGCCATCAATGACAGGTCCTCGCCGGGCCGGATGGCGCCGGCAGGCTCCGTATGCGGTTCATCCTGAAACATGACGCGTCCCGCTTTCCGTTCTTCACCAAAGTCTGTCACCTTAGCGCCGAACAGCAGCAGAGTCCCGTCTTCCATGATCCATTCGACCCGCATCATCACCGCGCCGGCGCCCGGCGGCCCCGACGCCCTGCGCATCGAAACGCGCGATCTCTCCCCAGCGGGACCGGGCGAGGTGCTGATTGATGTCGCGGCGGCGGGCGTCAACCGGCCGGATGTGTTCCAGCGCATGGGGCTGTATCCGCCGCCGCCCGGCGCGCCCGAGGGGCTGGGGCTGGAAGTGTCCGGCCATGTGCGCGAGACCGGCGACGGCGTCACCCATGTCCGCGCCGGCGATGCGGTGGTGGCGCTCGCGGCCGGTGGCGGTTATGCCGATATCGCGCGCGCGGATGCGGGTTGCGTGCTGCCTGCGCCTGACGGCGTGGACCTGATCCATGCGGCGGGCCTACCCGAAACCGTCTTCACGGTCTGGAGCAATGTGTTCGACCGCGCCCGGCTGCAGCCCGGCGAGCGCTTCCTCGTCCATGGCGGCGCCAGCGGCATCGGCACGACGGCGATCCAGATGGCCAAGGCCCACGGCGCGTTTGTGATGGCCACGGCCGGCTCGGCGGAAAAATGCCATCTGTGCCGGGAACTCGGCGCCGACCTCGTGCTCGATTACCGCATTGAAGACTGGGCCGACGCGGTGCGCGCCAGCGGCGGGGCGGATGTGATCCTCGACATGGTCGGCGGCGATTACGCCGCCCGCAATCTGTCGCTCCTGAATCTGGACGGGCGCCTGGTGATGATCGCCTTCCTCAGAGGCGCGCAGGTTGAGCTCGATCTGATGCGCGTCATGCTCAAACGGCTGACGATCACCGGCTCGACCCTGCGCAGCCGTCCCGCCGCAGAGAAAGCCGCGATCGCACGCGGCGTTCATACCCAGGTCTGGCCGTGGATTGCGGCGGGCCGGGTGCGGCCAGTGATCGATTCGGTGTTTGCGCTGGAGGATGCCGCCAAAGCCCACGCCCGCATGGACGCCATGGCCCATGCCGGCAAGATATTGCTGAGGCCGTGACCGCGCGGTTGCAAACTGATGTTTTCATGGCCGCGCGCGCAGGCTATAAGCACGGCGAATAAATCCTTTCATCGTGTGGATGCGGATGCGCCGGTGATGAAGGGTCGGTCGACGGAGAGCCCGGCGGTCCGCGCCGGGTTTTTTTATTGCAAACGAGGTTGGACGACATGGCTGACATTCTCATGCCGAAAGCGACGGCGGTCTGGCTGGTGGACAACACCGCGCTGACCTTCGAACAGATCGCTGATTTCACCGGTCTGCACCATCTGGAGATCAAGGGCATCGCCGATGGCGACGTCGCCGCGGGCGTGCGCGGGGCCGATCCGGTCTCCGCCGGCCAGCTGGACCGCGACGAGCTGGCCAAGGCCGAAGCCGACCCGTCCTACCGCATGGTCTCGAGCAAGCCGAAATACGCCGAATACCAGGACACGGGCCGCAAGGGCCCGCGCTACACGCCGCTGTCGCGCCGCCAGAACCGGCCTGACGCCATCGCCTGGCTCGTGCGCAATCACCCCGAACTGACCGACGGGCAGATTTCCAAGCTGATCGGCACCACCAAATCGACCATCGAGTCGGTGCGCAGCCGCGAGCACTGGAATTCGTCCAACATCAAGCCGACCGACCCGGTGTCGCTGGGCCTGTGCACGCAGATCGATCTGGACGCCCAGGTGACCAAGGCATCGTCGCGCCGCGCCCAGATGGAGAAGGACGGCACGGTCAAGGTCGAGGAAGACGTGCTGAAGCCCGCCGAGGAATATGACGCGCCCAGCAGCTCGCCCACCACGCTGGACGAGCTGTTCGGCAAGCCCAAGCGCAAGCCCGCCCGCGACCACGATGATGACGAGGACTAGGACCAGGACGGTCTAGCTTGCCGCGCCCGCCCGGCGCGGCGCGGCGAGATAGTCATGGCTGCGCATCTCCATCAGGCGTGAGACCGTGCGCTGGAACTCGAAGGCGTAATCGCCCTCGACATAGAGCGCCTGCGGCTCGGCCTGCGCGCTCATCACCAGCTTGGTGCGCGCCTCGTACAGCGCATCGATGAGGGTGGCGAAGCGCTTGGCCTGATCGCGGCGCGCGGGACCGAGCGTCGGCGCGTGGTCGATCATCAGCGTGTGAAAGCGCTCGGCGAGCGTCAGGTAATCGGCCGGACCCAGCGCCTGGCCGCACAGCTGCTCAAAATTGAAGCGCGCCACGCCCGCTGCCGCGCGCGGAACGGCCAGCGTGCGCCCCTGAATGGTCAGCTCGCAGGCGCGCGCCTGCGCGCCCAGCGTCAGCCGCTCGAACGCCGCGTCCATGGCCGCGTCGGCCGCCTTGCCCAGGGGCGCATAGTAGACCGGGGCGGCCTCCAGCCGCTCCAGCCGGTAATCGCGTCCTGAATCGAGGCGCATCACGTCAAGGCGCGCCTTGATGGCGGCGATGAAGGGCAGGAAGAGCGCGCGGTTGATACCGTCCTTGTAAAGATCATCCGGCGGGCGGTTGGAGGTGGCCACCAGCACCACGCCTTGCGCAAACAGATGGTCGATCAGCCGGCCCAGCACCATGGCGTCGCCCACATCGGTGACCTGCAGCTCGTCAAAGCACAAGAGCCGCGTCTCGCGCGCCAGCGCCTGGGCCACGCGCGGCAGGGGATCAGATTGCTGGCGCATGCGCTCGTGGGTGATGCGCGCCTGCAGCTCCTGCAGGAATTGGTGGAAATGCACGCGGCGCTTGGCCCCGATCGGCGCGGCGTCAAAGAACAGATCCATCATCAGGGATTTGCCCGTCCCCACCCCGCCCCACAGATACACCCCGCGCGGGGCAGGGCGGGACCGGCCGAGCAGGCCCCTCTTGCCGCCCTTCCAGTGTGCGATCTCGCCGGCCAGCGCGGAGAGGCGCTGCGCTGCGGCGCGCTGCTCAGGGTCGGCCTGCAGCCGCCCGTCCGCCACGGCGGCGTCCAGCGCCTCCAGCGGCGTCATGCGATGAGCCACACGGCAATGGCGCCGCCCATGAGCGCGGCAGCCATCGCGGCGGCGAGGATCAAAAGGGCAGGGCGTTCAATGCGGCGCATGCCCACCCGATTAGCCTGCCACGGCCAACTTGGCAAAGCGGCGCCCCGGTTGCACACTGCGCGCCGGAGAGGGGCATGATCACACTTGGCCTGAAAGACCGGGAAATTCTCCGTCTGATCGACGCGGGCTTCACCCTCGCGCTCGCCCGCGCCGTCTGGCGAGAGGCGCAGACCATGCGCTGGCTGTTTCTGCGGCGCGGGATGTCGGGACCCTGGGCCTCGTTTGGCGTGGTTGCAGTCGGCGTCGTCGCGTTTTTCGCGACCTTGCGGGTATCGGACATCGCCTGGCTGATCGGGGCTGCGGGCTCGGTTGTGCCTATGGTGCAGTATGCCCCGCATCTGGAGGCCTGGAGCCTCAAGGGCAACGATCCGGCGCGCTATGCAGCGCGTACGCTGGCGATACTGGCGGTGGCGGCGGCCAGGGCTGACGGGGAGGGCGCCAGCCAGCAAGCCGACAGGCTGCAGACATTGGCGCAGGGCGTCGACCCTCTGGCGCACCCGCACACCCAGCTGCGCCTGATCGCGCGCGCGATGGACGCCGCCGCCGCCAGCAAGCGCGACAATCGCAAGGCGGTCGCGTCCAGCGACGGCATGCGAGCCGCGCTGCTGTTTGGCCTCTCGGTGCTTGCAGTGATCCTGATCATCGTGACGCTGGCGCTGGGCGCCCGGCCCTTCTGACCAGCCGCCTTGCCCGGCCGGTCGGTTTGCAGTGAAGTGCGCGCCTGTTCCGACCGAGGAGACCGCCCGCATGACCGCCCAGCCTGATCTCACCCTGTTTCACGCGCCCATGACCCGTTCCATCCGTCCGCGCTGGGCGCTCGAAGAGATGGGCCTGCCCTACACGTTGGAGCGGGTGGCGTTCGACCGGGGCAATGTGGGCGGGGACGCCTACCGGGCGGTCAACCCGATGCAGAAAGTGCCGGCGCTCAAAGACGGCGATCAGGTGATCCTGGAATCCACCGCCATCCTTGAATATCTGGTCACGAAATACGGACCCACCCCGTTGGCGGTGACGCCGGACGAGCCGGACTATGGCCGCTATCTCGAATGGCTGCATTTCGCCGAAGCGACCATGTCCATGTCGGTGAACCTGACGCTGGCCCACACCATGCTGCTGCCGCAGGAACAGCGCAATCCGGCGCTGGCCCAGTGGGCGCTCTCCAATGTGAACCGCCAGCTGGTGCAGGTGGCCGAGCGGGGCCTGGGCGACGGGCGCGAGTGGCTGGCCGCCGGGCGCTTTACCGCCGCCGATATCTCGATGGGCTATATGTTCTACCTTCTGAAGATCGTGAAGCAGTTCGATGGCGCGCCCGAACCGGTGAAAGCCTATTTCGACCGCATCAAGGCGCGCCCCGCCTGGCGCAAGGCCAGCGCGGACTGATATCGCGGGCGCCGGGGGCGCAAACAGAATGCCGTCATGAACCAGGGCGCCGAAACCATAGAGGCGGGGCTGGCGCGCCTGGCGCGCCTGCACCCCAAATCCATCGATCTGTCGCTGGGGCGCATCGAGCGCCTGCTGGGCGCGCTGGGCGATCCGCAAAAGCGCCTGCCGCCGGTGATCCATATCGCCGGCACCAATGGCAAGGGCTCCACCGCCGCCTTCCTGAAAGCCATCGCGGAAGCGGCGGGCGAGCGGGTGCATGTCTACACCTCGCCGCATCTGGTGCGTTTCAACGAGCGCATTGTGCTGGCCGGAGAGATCGTCAGCGACGAAGCCCTGCGCGCGGCGTTTGCGCGGTGTGAGGCGGCCAATGACGGGGCGGATATCACCTTCTTTGAAATCACCACAGCCGCCGCCTTCCTCTTGTTCGCCGAGACGCCCGCCGACCGGCTGATCCTGGAGACGGGGCTGGGCGGCCGGCTGGATGCGACCAATACGATTCCCGACCCCCAGTGCACGGTGATCACGCCGGTGAGCCTCGATCACCAGGCGTTTCTGGGTGACACGATCGTGCAGATCGCGGGCGAAAAGGCCGGGATCATCAAGCCCGGCGCGCCGGTGATCTGCGGGCCCCAGGACGAGGCGGCGCTGATGGCGATCGAGGCGGCGGCCCGGCGCTGGGGCGCGCCCATCCGGGTCTGGGATCGCGATTTCACCATCCGGCCCGAGCATGGCGGCCTGGTCTATGAGGAGGAGAACCTCCTGTGGGACCTGCCCGCGCCGGGCCTCAAGGGCGCCCATCAGATGGCCAACGCGGCGGTGGCGGTGGCGGCGGCGCGGGTGTGCGGCTATGGGCTTGAGGCCGTGCGCGCGGGCGTGGCCAATGCGCGCTGGCCCGCGCGGCTGCAGCGGCTGACGGCGGGGCCGCTGGCGGATATCGCCAAGACGGGCGGCGCCGAGCTCTGGCTTGATGGCGGGCACAACCCGGCGGCGGCGCAGGCGCTGGCGGCGGCGCTGGGCGAGATGGAGGCGGCGCGCGAACGCCCGCTGGTGCTGATCTGCGCCATGTCGCGCAACAAGGATGCGCAAGGCTTCTTCGCCTGGTTCTCCACCCTGGCGGCGCGGGTGATCGCTGTGAGCTTTTCGGGCGGGCGCGAGGGCGCGCACAGCGCCCAGTCCATCGCCGGCGCAGCCCGCCAGGCGGGCCTGCCCGCCCAGACGGCGGCGGGGGTGAGCGAGGCGGTCCATGACGCGCTGGAAGATTACGACCAGCCGCGCATCGTCATTTGCGGCTCGCTCTATCTGGCGGGCGAGGTGCTGGCGCTGGGGACGGACGAGGCCGTGCAGACGACGCCGGGCTAGGGGGCAGACGAATCTTGCTCGAGGCGATGCCACTGGCCGCCGGCGGCCTTGGCGGGCTCCGGGGGTCCGTACTTTCCATCGGTCCATGCTGGAGGAAACCGCAAGGCGATCGCAGGCAGTCAAGGACGGCCCTTCGGGCCGCCGCGTGCGGCGACCGAGCAAGGCCCGGTCGTCCATGACAGCCTGCGACGCTTGCGAAAATGGCCCGGCAAGGAACGACGGAAAGGTAGGGTCGCATGTCGTTGGAACCCAGGCCGTCTTGTCCCCCCACCACATGCGGGAGAGCAAAGCACGGCGGTGGCCAGAGCCTTTCCGCCAGCTGCCAACTCTAGTCATCTCGCACCTGCAACAGCGGCGGGCGATGACATCTGCAGGCTCTGGCGCATAATGTCGCGTCCAGACGCCGCGCGAGACAAGCCATGCCTCTGAACGACACCGAGAGCGCCTTGGGCGCGCGCCTGCCCGGCGCGCCGGAGGCGCTGGCGGCCTACTGCCTCAAGGCGCTGGGGGGTGGATGGGGCGAGGACTGGGACGCGCCGCTGGTCAATCCGGTGGGCGATCTGGCCGCCGAGCTGTTTTCCGGCCTGCGCCGGGGGGCGGTGTCGGTGGAGGGGCTTAAAGCCCTGATCCAGCATTTCGCCGATGTGGGGCTGGCGGCGCGGGCGCGCGCGCTTGCGGCGCTCCATGCAGAGGGCCTGTCAGGCGTGGCGGAACGCGATGTGCGCAGCCAGCTTGAAGCCTTGGCGGGGGACGGGTTTGACGCCTTCGCCGCTGTGGTGACGCGCAAGCGCGGCGGGATCGTGTTCACCGCTCACCCGACTTTCGCCCTGTCGCGCACGGTGCGCGATACGCTCGCCGGCGCGGCGGTGACGGGCGAGGCGGACGCGCTGGTGGGCGCGGGTCATGTCCACGGGCCCGACGATGATGTCACCTTGATCCATGAGCATGACGAGGCGATGGCTGCGGTGGAGGCGGCGCGCGATGCGCTCACCGCCCTCAACGCGCTGGCGCTGGATGTGGCGCGCAAGGCCTTCCCGGACCGCTGGCGCACGCTCGATCCCGACCTGATCTCGCTGGCAAGCTGGGTGGGATATGATCTTGATGGCCGCACCGATATTCACTGGGGCCGCTCCATCGCGTTGCGCCTGCAGGAAAAATCCCGCCAGCTCATGCGCTATGCGGCGCTGGCTGAAGCGTCGGGCGCCTCGGGCCTGGCGCCGCTCGCCGCACGGCTGCGTGCAGCGGGCCAGGCGAGCGCGGCGCACGCGGCCCTGTTCGAAGCCGACCTCGATGACCCGTCCGCGGTGGTGCGCGCGGCCAATGCGCTGACGGCGGCGTATCCAGAGCGCCTGACCAGCCTCTCCGGGCCCGTCGCCGAACTCGATCGCGCCATCGGTGACGCAGACGATGACGTGGCGGCGCGGCTGGTGCTGTTGCGCGCGGAGATGAAGGCGGCGGGCCTGGGCGCGGCGCATGTCCATCTGCGCATCAACGCAGCCCAGCTGCGCGGCGCGGTGCGCGCCGATCTGGGGCTGGAGGATGATTCAGACGATTTCGGGCGCCTGGCCCTCACCCGCGCCGCCGAGCGGGCGGCCGGGGCGACGGTGCGCGCAGTCAGCTTCGCTTCGGTGTTTCTCGAGCAGATGACGGCCCGGCGCCAGTTCATGCTGTGCGCCCAGCTTCTCAAGCACGTGGACGACGGCGCGCCCATCCGCTTCCTGATCGCCGAATGCGAGACGGCGGCGACGGTGATGGGGGCGCTGTATCTCGCCCGGCTTTACGGCGTGGCCGATCAGGTCGACATCTCGCCGTTGTTCGAGACGCCCGAAGCGCTGGAGCGCGGGGGGCGGCTGATCGAGCGCCTGCTGGCCGAGCCGGTCTATCGCGACTACATCACCGGACGCGGGCGGCTCGCCATCCAGCTGGGCTATTCGGACTCGGGCCGCTTCATGGGTCAGGCGGGCGCGCAGCTCGCCATCGAGCGCCTGCACATCCTCACCGCCCGGGCGCTGGCGCGCTATGGCGTGAAGGGCGTGGCGGTGGTGGTGTTCAACACCCATGGCGAATCCATGGGGCGCGGCGCGCATCCCGGCGGGTTCACCGGGCGGCTCGATCATCTGCTCACCCCCTGGGCGCGGGCCAGGTTCGCCGCGGCCGGCGCGCCGGTGATCCACGAGACCAGCTATCAGGGCGGGGACGGATTTGTGCACTTCGCCCGGCCGGAGCTGGCGCGATCAGTGATCATGGCGACGGCGCGCCATCTGCTGGCAGCGCCGGACGCGCCGGGCGGCGATCCGTTCTATGCTGAGATCGACTATACTTGGGACGTCTACCGGGCGCTGAAAGCCTGGCAGGAGGCGTTGTTCGACAATGCCGATTACCGCACGGCGGTGACGGCGTTTGCACCCAGCATGCTGGTGCGCAGCGGCTCGCGCCGCGCCAAGCGGCCGGGCGCGCCGGGCCAGAGCCTCGATCTGTCCATGCTGCGCGCCATCCCGCATAACGCGGCGCTGCAGCAGCTGGGCATTCCGGTGAATGTGTCGGGCGGGCTGGGCGCCGCCATCGGCTCGGAGCCTGAACGCATGGCGGCGTTTCTGGAGCGCTCGCCGCGCATGGCGGCGCTGCGCGGCATGATTTCGCGGGCGCGCACCCTGACCAGCCTCAATGCGCTGCGCGGCTATGCGCGCCTGTTCGACGCCAGCGAGTGGACCGGGCGGGCGGCCGCAGCGCAGTCCGAAGCCGCCGGCCGCGCCTTTCTGGCCCTGGCGGGGCGTCTGTCCGACCAGTCGCGCCAGACGGCGCTGACCCGGCTCAGTAATCATCTGTCGGCGGATCTGATGCGGTTTGACCGCATCGCGGACGGCTCCGGCCATGCCTGGCGCGACGATCCCGACCGGCGCGCGGTGGAGGCGCTGCACGCCATCCGGCAGGCGCTGATCATGCAGGCTTTCCTGATCATTTCACGCCTGCCGGCGTTTTCACGCCGCCATGATCTGATGCGCGAGGACCTGATCGATCTGGTGTTCGCCCTGCGCCTGCCCGAAGCCGTAACCGCGCTTCAGGAGATTTTTCCCGCGTCGCGGCCGGGCCTGGACCTGCTCGATGCGATTGACGAGCAGACCGGCGCCGACGAGCCCGCGCGGCG
The DNA here is from genome assembly GCA_016124675.1 of Alphaproteobacteria bacterium. Lineage (GTDB taxonomy): Bacteria > Pseudomonadota > Alphaproteobacteria > Caulobacterales > Maricaulaceae > Oceanicaulis. The sequence continues at coordinate 93,737 of WGNG01000009.1, read as the reverse complement.
CGGCTATCCGGAAATTCAGGCGCGCATCGTCGCGCCGCTGGCCGAGCTGCACCCGATGATCTTGCAGATTACCGTGGCGATCAGCCATTATTACCGGGCGTTCGGATAGGCTGCGGTTCAGGCCACGCCAATGCGCGGCGGACCCCCATGGCCGGCTCCGGACGGGCCGAAGGCGCGGTTCAGTGTGACAGTGGAATCGCTCGCCAGCTCGATGGCGGCGGTGAGATGTTCGAGCACCTTCACGTTATTGGCCAGCACATGGAGCGCCTCGGGCCTGAAATCGCTGGAGATTTTCGTGCATCGCACCAGAACTTCGGCGCGCAGCGCCAGAAGGATGTCCTCCAGCTTCAAGCCGGCCGGATTGTCGTCGGAGACAAGGTAACGCGTCATGTCCGCCTCCCTGGTTGCGGGTCTGATGCATTACAATGGCATGGCGGCGTCATTTTTCCGTAAACGCGCGGCCGCATGCCTTGCCCGCGCCGGACGGGCGGTTCAGTTTGCGCCCCATCGGAACAGCAAGCAGGAGACCCTCATGGCGGAACGGATCGGAGCAGCGGCGCTGGTGACGGCGCTGGACGGCTGGCAGGCGGTGGAGGGGCGCGACGCGGTGCGAAAAGTGTTCCGCTTTGACGATTTCAAGACCGCCTTTGCCTTCATGACGCGCGTGGCGCTGAAGGCCGAGCAGATGGACCACCATCCCGAATGGTTCAATGTCTACAACACGGTGGACATCACCCTGTCGACCCATGACGCGGACGGGGTGACAACGCTCGACCGGGAGCTCGCCGAGTATATCGAGACCGCAGCGCGGTAAGGCCCCGCCGGCTCAGCCGGAATGGACCATCACCGTGTCGAGCAGAACCCGCGCCCGGCCGGGGCCCAGCAGACGGTCGGTTTCCGCCTGAAGGAGCGCGGCGACGCCTTCGGCGTCCGGCACGCCGGGCCAGTCATACTGGCGCCCGGCATAATTGAGCACGGCGCGGGTGTAGGCGTCGCGCAGCCAGGGCTGGCGTTCCTCCACCAGCGCCCGGTCCTCGCGCCGGGGAATGTCGAGCCCGAACGTGATCTGCAACTGCGCCGCCGTGAGCCCGCGCGCGCGCACCGGCGCGTGCACCGGGGTCTGGGCGAGATAGGTCTGGGCGGTGGTGATATGGCGCCCGGTCGACGCTGCCGGCGCGGCCGGTGCATCCGGCCCCGCCGCCAGCGCACCTGGCGCCGGCGCGAGGGCGGCGAGGACAGCAAGGATCAAGGCCGAACGCATCATGACGCGATGATGCGCCCGCTTGCGTAAAGGATTGGTATGCGGGCGCGGGTGGGTGGGGCTATCCGTCACCGCGGCGCAGGGCCAGGGTCTTGCGGGTCCGGGCGATCAACCTGAAGCCGCTTTCCAGCAGCAGCGGCGCGGCAAGCTTGCCCTTGCCGGCATAGCGTCCTTCCTCATCGGTCCACGTGTCGTCCAGGACAACGATCCCGCCTTTGACCATGCGCGCAATGATCGTATCGGCGCAGTCCTCGTGCATTTTCCAGCAGGCCGCATCATTGATGTCGGTTCCCAGATACTTGCGATAGCTGGCCTGACGCTCGTCGGAATGTTTGCCGTGATCGTAGTCGAACGCGTCCAGATAGACATATTCAAGTGGCGCAGGGTGCTGGCGCAAATAGGTCTCGCCCTTCTGCGTCAGCGCCTGCGCCCCCGGATTGATGTAGCGCAGGATGTTTCTGGCCGCTGTCGTGTTGGCCGGATCCATGTCCACGGTAATGAAGCGCAGTCCTGTGAGGGCGGAAAAGACGCCGAGTTTCTGAGTGGAGGCCTGAGCCGGTACATTTTCCCGGGTGGTTCCGATCTCAATCAGGGTCTTGCCTGACAACTTGCCGGGCGAGGCCTTCTCCTCATCGGCCAGCACCGCCATGAGGAGCTCATGACCGTGCTCGACCTCGGCCTGCTCCTTGAGCGCCTGCACTGCGCTGCCGCCGGTCCAGAGGGGCCGCATGGCACGCAAGGCGCTGGTGACATGCAGGGAGACAGAATGCGCTTCGGCTGTGCTAAGGCGCGTTGCAACATTTTTGAGCGACGCTTGCAGCGTGGCGCCCATCTCGGCCGATCCCTCCCGCACGGCCTTCAGCTCCTCGCGCAGCGTATCGCCGCCCTCCCGGGCGCTCGACTGGGCCGCAGAGGCGATCTCTTCGGTGCGTTTGAGCGCCTGTTGCAGGGCGGCGATCTGCGCCTGCAGCTCCGCTTCGCGCTGCCTGGAGCCCTGGGAGACCCGGTCAAGGCTGGCCATCGCGGCGCCGGTGCGCGCTTCAAGCTTCTGCTCCAGCGCCGTCTTCAGGGCCTCGAGTTCCTGGCGCAGGCCTGCATCCGCCTCGCCGGCTGTGAGCGCGACAGCCTCAAGGCGCTCGGTGAGACGCCCGAAGGATTCACTGGTCGCCTCATCCACCTCGGCACGCAGACGCTGTTCCAGTCCCTGGCGGACCGCCCGGATCTCCTCGTGCAGCGTCTCGTCGCCCGCCTTTGCGAGCGTTTGCGCCGTCAGCGCCTCCTCTTCGGTTTTCTTGACCGCCTGCTGCAGGGCGGCGATCTGCTCGCGCAGCTCGGCCTCGCGCTGCCGGGCCAGCTGTGACGCCTGACCAAAGCTGGCGGCTGTGCTTGCAGCACGGGCCAGGAGCTTTTGCTCGAGCGCTTCCTGCAAGCGCCTGAGCTCGTCTCTCAGCGCTGCCGCATTCGCGGCATGGCTGTCACGCATGCGCGTCTCGAGGGCTTCGATCTCAGCCTTCAGTGCGGCGTCGCCGCCAGCGAGGGCCTTTTCGCCGATCTCGTCGATCCGCGCCTTCAGCTCCAACTCGCGCTGCCGGGCAAGCTGGGCCGCCTGGCTGAAGCTGGCGGCCGCATTGGCGGCGCGGGCCATCAGTCTCTGCTCCAGCGCATCCTGCAGCTGCTTGAGCTCGTCCTTGAGCGCTGCGGTCTTTGACGACTGACCGGCTTCGAGCCGGGCCTCAAGCGCAGCGATCTCCGACCTGAGCGTGGCCTCGCCGCCAGACAGCGCCTTTCTACCGATCTCGGCAATCTCACCCTTGAGGACGTTCGTCACTCTCGCTTGCTCGGACTCCAGCCGCGCGAGTTCGGCGCGCAAGCCCGCCTGCGCCCCTTCCCGGGCTGCTTCGCTGGCCTGGGAGATTTCGTCCTTAAGGCTTTGCGCAGTCCGCGCCTGTTCCGCCTCAAGTCTGGCCAGCTCGGCGCGCAGCGCGTCTTCAGCGCCGGAACGCGCCGCTGCGCCGGCGTCGGCGATTTCCTGCTTCAGGGCGCCGGCCAGCCGGGCCTGCCGGTCCTCCAGCTGCGCCAGCTCGGCGCGCAGCGCGTCTTCTGCGCCGGAACGTGCAGCGGCGCCGGCGTTGGCGATCTCCTGCCTCAGGGCGCCGGCCAGCCGGGCCTGCCGGTCCTCCAGCTGCGCCAGCTCGGCGCGCAGCGCGTCTTCTGCGCCGGAACGCGCCGACGCGCCGGCGTTGGCGATCTCGCTTCTGAGCATTTGCGTGATCCGGGCCTGCTTGCCCTCGAGATGGCTCAGCTCCTCGCGCAAGGCGGCTTCAGCGCCGGACCGGGCGGAGGCGCTGCTGCGCGATATCTCGGCCTTGAGGGCGGCCAGCGTGCGGCCGTGCTCATCCTTGAGTGCGGCCAGCTGCGCTTCCAGCGCGTGGGCGCCCCGCGCCTGCAGGCCCCTGACCTGGCTTAACCGGTCTTCGAAGTCGATCTGCTCACTCAAGAGGCGCTCGACGCGCCGTTCGCGTCCGGCGGCGAGGTCGTGAATGCGGGCGATTTCCTCCGCCAGCTGACGGTTTTCGGCTGACAATGTCCTGACGGCTTTGCGCAAGCGCAAGCCGAGGGCGCCGACGCCAAGCACGACGCCAAAGCCCAGCACGGCGCCGGCCAAAACCAGACGCGTCCCCGGAAGCCCGGGCCCGAACGCCGCGAACAGCAGAACGCCCAACGCCACAACGCCCCCGGCCGCGATCAGAACCGAACTGCCGGATTTCCAGAGGGCGCGGCGTGCTTGCCGCAGCATTGGGAAGAGGCCGGGCGCGATCTGGCGCATCGCATCGCCGGCCGGCGCATACCAGGGACGGCTGAGCGGCGGCTTTGGAGGGGTAATGCCCGTGAACGCCGGCTGAGGCGCCGGCCGCGATGGCGTTTCGCTGGTGCTCGGGGCGGAAGCAGGCTCCGGCGCTTTCACAGGTTGAGGCTGAGGGGCAGGCGCAGGTGCAGGTGCTGCAGCTGCGGGCTGGGACGCTGTCACCACTGCATCCCGAGGCGCGGGAGAAGCGGCCGGCTGAGGCGGCGGCGCGATGACCGGCGGCTCATCCTGGCGGACCGCCAGGGGGATTGCCCCCGTGTCAGACTGGGCGGCGTCCACGACGATCTGGCGCAGACGCTCGTGCAGGATATCCAGGTTGTGGTTTTCAAAGACGAAAGCCCGCGCAGCCTCGCTGAGGGCCTGGCGGCGGTCGGGGTCGTTGAGCAGGTCCAGCAGCGCCTTTTCAAGCGCGGCTTCGTCCTCCTGATCGACGACCAGGCCCAGGCCATGCTCCTTCAGATACCCGATCGTGGCCGCGTCCGCAGGTCCGTGGGCCAGCAGCACCGCGCCGGAGGCCAGGCATTCGGGCATCTTGTTGGCCATCGAATAGCGCACATAGCGCAGCGTATCTTCATCAAAGTTATAGGCGATCACCACGGCGTCCGCGCGGCGAAGCCAGCCACGGTACACGTCCAGCGGGCGCGTCTCGTCGGTCACTGAGGTAAACTCGAAGGACGCGAAATCATCCTTCGCCTCGCGCATCCACCAGGGCTGGGTGTTGATCTCCAGCGATATCGCGTGGCCGGACTTCCCCAGCCTCTCCACAGCGCGCGCCAGGCGCAGCACGCTGGCGCGCTGCATGTTGGCGGCCAGGCCGCCGGCATAGCGGATGCGCAGCCGGCGCCCGGAATGGGCCGGGCGCTCGGGCCAGTCGCTCACCCGCACGCCATTGGCCAGCGCCTTGAAAGGAACGCCATAGCGCGCTTCGAACGCCGATGACATGGCATCGCAAATCGACAGCCGCGTGTGGGCATGCTCGAGCAGGCCGAGAAGGTCTGGCCTCAGCACGCGCCATTGCTCGGGATCGCGCTCGGCCAGGTCGTGCGGCCAGTCGTCCATCACCCAGGCCACAGCCGGCTTGCCGATTTCCTTCACCAGGCTCATGGCGAGAGCATGCAGATAGGGTACGTCCGGAACGGGGCGGTAGAGCACGACGTCAGCCTGGAAGCCCAGGGCGGCTTCACGGGCCGCAAGCTCTGAGCACGGCTTCGTCGCGAAGCCCTTGCCGGCGTCCGGACGCGACAGCGCGAACCCGTCCTTGCCTTGGCGCGCCACCTGCAGCAAGCGGTCCGCGGGCCAGCCGGCGAACAGATTGGCCTTGATTTCGCCGGTGGCGGTGCCATTGGCGAACGGCGTCATGTCCAGGAGCAAGAGCCGCGGATAGACGCGCGCATGGCCCTGGGCCAGCACGACTTCGGGCGGGCGCGCGTTCGGAAACAGGCTATGGAAGGAGCGGCGCTCGAACACTTCAAGCTGGCCGCCAATCCCGGCATTATAGATCATCTGGCCGGTGCCTTCGAGCGTGCGGCGCGCCTCGGCATAAGCCTCGATCATCTTGTCGACCTGGGGGTCGTGCCAGCGGAACCCCTTGCCGAAATAATTCGGGTCGAAATGGTTGGGGTCGTCGGACTTCATGTCCAGCACGCCCACGCCGTAATCCTTGCTCTCCTTGGCGTCCTCCGGGATGGCGTAGCTCGCATCCACGCCGATGAGGTAAATCTCCTCAAAGCCCAGATAGGCTGCAAGCTGCATCATGGAGAAGGTGACGGTGCAGCCGGTATAGGTGATCTTGTCGGCTTCCATCGAGAAGTCGAAGCCGTGAGGATAGCTCTTGCGCGGGCGGTGGTTGTAAAAGAGCGTGTCTTCGCTGGCCTCGAACATATAGCCCAAATAGGCTGGAAACAGCTTGATCGGCCCCTTGAAGTCATTGATCCACGACGCGCGGTCTTCGGCGACCAGATGGTCTTCAACAACGTAGAAGGTGGGTTTCCACTCGAGGTCGGCGGCCTTGAGGAAGAAGCCGTTCACCGCGAACGTGACTTCGTCCTTGAGCACGGCCAGATCGGTTTCGTTCAGGCTGGGCCCGTTGCCGATCAGGAAGCAGCGCTTTCGGCCCTTGTATTGTTCGCGCAGAGCGCGCAGGCGGGGCCGGTAAACCGCATCAAGATCATGCTTGTAGATCTGAATGACGTGGCGGACGCCGCGAATCTTGTCCTCGAGCGGGATCTTGTCGGTCGGCAGATAGATCGGCGCCCGGCTCGGCAGCTTGGCCAAAAGGTCCTGGTATTCCTGCTCAAGCGGCGTAGCGCTCATCACCGGCTGGTTCATCGGGTCCAATCGTCCTCTATCTGCACAAAAACAGGCGCGTCAGGCAAGGTCGTCACGTCAGACAGGCATCTGATCTGGGCCAGCAAGGGGCCGGCTCACATAGCGTCGGAAGGTTCAGGAGCGTTTCGCCTGCGCAAAGCCTGCTCCCAGGCCCAGGCGGAGGCGACAATCTGCGTCAAATCGTCAAATTTCGGCGTCCAGTTCAGCTCGGTCCTCAGGCGTTGCGCGCTCGCCACGATCGCGGCGGGATCGCCGGGTCGGCGCTCCGTTTCGCGCACTTCAAAGTCAATGCCGCAGATGGCTTTGACCGTCTCGACGACCTCGCGCACGCTGGCGCCGCGGCCATAGCCGCAATTGAGCGTGACGCTGCCGTGTCCGGAACGCAAGTGGGCGAGCACCATGGCGTGGGCGTCCACCAGATCGCTGACATGAATATAGTCGCGAACACACGTTCCGTCACGCGTGGGATAATCAGTCCCGAAGATATCGAGGCGCTCGCGCACGCCCAGCGCGGCCTGGCAGGCGGCCTTGATGAGATGGGTCGCCTTCGCTGTCGACTGGCCTGAGCGTCCCTGCGGGTCGGCGCCCGCGACGTTGAAATAGCGCAGCACGCCGAACTCCAGCGCCCCGGTGGCGGCGGTGTCGGCCAGCATCCATTCGGTCATGAGCTTGGAGCGGCCATAGGGCGACAGAGGCGCCAGAGAGGCGTCCTCGCTCACCGGCTCGTCGCCGGCCATGCCGTAAACAGCGGCGGTGGAGGAGAAGATGAAGCGCTTCACGCCGTTTACGGCGGCGGCCTCGATGAGATTGCGAGAAGCGGCGGTGTTGTTGGCGTAATAGCTCAAGGGATCGGCCACCGAGTCCGGGACCACCACCGATCCGGCGAAATGGATGATGTCTGAGATGGCGTGCTCGGCGATCAGCCTGGACACGAGCTCCATGTTCCCGGCATCGCCGCGCACAAAGTGGGCGCGGGGATCGACCGCCCAGTCAAACCCGGTGACCAGATTGTCCAGGACCACCACGCACTCGCCTGCATCCAGCAGCGCAAGCGTCATGTGTGAGCCGATATAACCTGCCCCGCCTGTTACAAGAACAGTCATTCGTCCCCCCAATCAATCCCCCCCCAGGGCGGCGGCCTGTCAACAGGCCGTCCATAGCTGCGTGTCTCGTAACGTTCCTTGGGGATGCGTTCAAGCCGCCAGGCGCCGAATCGAGGCGTCATGGTCTGGCAAAACCCTGCGGAGGCTGAAAAGGAAGCGGTCTGGTGGAGCCGAGGGGAATCGAACCCCTGACCTCGTCATTGCGAACGACGCGCTCTACCAACTGAGCTACGGCCCCGTTTCCAGAGGCGCGATCCGATACGGATGCGCCCCTGTGTTGTCAAGCGCTCCGGCCAGCGCTGACCACGCCTTGCCCGGCGCCTTCGCGCCGAGTAAGGCAGGTGCAAGGACGCCGCTTCGCCCGGCAAGGAGGATTCATGACGTTCGGACAGGCGCTGATCATCTATTTCATTCACCCCGTGCTCACCCTGTTGGTGATCGTCATCTTCGTGAACGTGATCCTGAGCTGGCTGGTCGCGTTCAACGTGGTCAATCCGCGCAATCAGCTGGTCAATATGATCGGGCGCACCACGCAGGCGATCACGGACCCGTTGCTCAACCCCATCCGCCGGGTGCTGCCGACGCTGGGCGGGATCGATTTTGCGCCGCTCGTGCTGTTGCTCGTCGTGTTCTTCGTGCGCGACTGGCTGGTCGCGGACCTGCTGTGGAACGCGCTGGGCTGATGGCGCCCTTGACGGGCGCCGCACGGCGGGTCCATGAGCGCGCGCCATGACCGCAATGGATCCGATCCTTCGCCCTTCCGGCTCGCGCGCTGTCCTGATCGACGGCAAGGCTGCAGCGGCCCGGGTGGACGCCGCGGCGCGCGAAGGCGCGCTGGCCCTGGCTGAACGGCTCGGCCGCAAGCCGTGCCTGGCCGTGGTGCTGGTGGGCGAGGACCCGGCCAGCCAGGTCTATGTGCGCAACAAGATTCGGCGGACTGAAAGCGCCGAAATGACATCGCGGGAGCATCGTCTGCCCGCCAGCGTGAGCCAGGACGAGGTGTTGGCGCTGGTGGCGCGGCTCAACGCCGACGCTCATGTGGACGGCATCCTCGTCCAGCTGCCGCTGCCGGCGGGGCTGGACGCGACCCGGGTCGTGCAGGCCATTGATCCGGCCAAGGATGTGGACGGGCTCACCGCCGCAAGCGCTGGCGCGCTGGTGCTGGGCGCGCCGGGCCTTCGCCCCTGCACGCCGTCAGGGTGCGTCTATCTGGCGCGTGAGGCGCTGGGCGAGCTGTCGGGGCGCCATGCCGTGGTGATCGGGCGCTCCATTCTGGTGGGCAAGCCGGCGGCGCTGTTGTTTCTTCAGGCCGATTGCACGGTGACGCTCGCCCATTCGCGCACCCGTGACCTGCCCGCGCTGGCGCGCCAGGCCGATATCCTGGTCGCTGCGGCTGGGCGGCCCGGCATGGTCGGCGTGGACTGGATCAAGCCTGGCGCCACAGTGATCGATGTCGGCATCAACCGGGTGGACGGTCCCGATGGGTCCAGCCGGCTGGTGGGCGATGTGGACTTTGAGGGGGCGCTGGCCACGGCCGGTTACATCACGCCTGTGCCGGGCGGGGTCGGGCCGATGACCATCGCCATGCTGCTCGTCAACACGCTGGCGGCGGCGGCGCGGCGTGCAGGCCTTGACCTGCCGGAACCTGCCGCCCGCATGCTCACGTCTTAACGCTCCCTTAAGCCTGTGAGCATACCGCTACCGGACCGCTGAAGGAGGGCTCCATTGTCTGCGCAATTGGACGTGCTGCATGTCGAGGATGATTTTGCGGACGCCATGCTGCTGCAGCAGGCGCTGCTCGACGCGGGCGCGTACGCGTTCAGTTTCGAAGTCGTGCGCACCCTGCGTGATGCGGGTTTCAAGCTGCGCCGGCGCGCCTATGACCTGATCATCGCCGATCTGCGCCTGCCCGATTCCTCGGATCCGAACGAGACGGTCGGCCTGCTGCAGAAACATGCCGGAGACGCGCCGATCCTGGTGCTCACCGGGTCGGCGGGGATTGATGCGGGCAAGATCGGGTCTGACATCACCCTGCTCGACAAGAACCTCTATTTCGACGGGCGCGCATCGCGGCGGGGCGCCGAACTCTTGCAGCGCGTGATGGACGCCGCCAGGCGCGACCGCGACGCCCTGATGCTCTAGACGCTGGACGCGAGCGCGCCGCGCCCTAGCTCAGCGCTCCATGAGCGTGTCACTTCAATCCTTTGCGCAAAACTACCGCGCGCTGGTCTTCGGGGCCGGCGGCGGACTTGGCGGCGCCTTCGTGCGCGCCCTGGCCGAAGACCCTCGCTGCGGCGCCGTCTTCGCCGTGTCGCGCCGCCCGCTCGACCTGCCCGGCGCGACCACCCTGCAAGCCGATTTCAGCGACCCTGACAGCATCGCTGCAGCGGCCGAAGCGGCGGGAGCGGACGGTGCGCTGCATCTGGTGATCGCGGCCACGGGCATTCTGCACGAGGGTACGGCGCTGCAGCCGGAGAAATCCTGGCGCGATCTCGATGCGGACCAGCTTGCGCAGGTGCTGCGGGTCAATGTGATCGGCCCGTCCCTGATCGCCCGCCACACGCTGGACCGGCTGGCGCGCGGTCCACGTGACGCGCCGGAAAAAGCCGTCTGGGCGGCGCTGTCGGCGCGGGTGGGTTCCATCACTGACAACCGGCTTGGCGGCTGGCATGGTTATCGCGCCTCCAAGGCCGCTCTGAACCAGATGATCCGCACGCTGTCGGTGGAGCTGGCGCGCAAGGCGCCGGGCGCCGCGTGCATCGGACTGCACCCGGGCACGGTGGATACCGGCCTGTCCAAGCCGTTCCAGCGCAATGTGCCCGAGGGCAAGCTGTTCACGCCCGAGTATTCCGCAGCCCGGCTGCTGGGTGTGATCGATGCGATCGGGCCTGCTCAGTCCGGACAGGTTTTCGACTGGGCGGGCGAACGGGTCGATCCCTAGGGGGCCGGGTCGGGCAGGGTGAAGTGGAAGCGGGCGCCAAAGCCTGGTTCGGTGTCCACCCAGATCCGCCCGCCATGACGCTCCACCGCCTGCTGGCAGATCGCCAGGCCGATCCCCGTCCCGGCATAGGCCTCGCGGTTGTGCAGGCGCTGGAACGGGGCGAACACCTTCTCGGAGAATCGCGGATCAAAGCCGATGCCGTCATCGGCCACGGTGATGCGCCAGGCCGCACGCTCGCGCTCGGCGCGCACCACGATGCGCACATGCGCGCCCTTGCGGTATTTCAAGGCGTTGCTGAGCAGATTCTGGAACAGGAGCTGCATCAGAATGAGGTCGGCGCGCACGCTCGGCAGGGGTCCGCACTCGATCTCGGCGCAGGCCTCGGCGGCCATCAGGCTGAGCTCGTCCAGCGCCGCCGCCAGAACGGTGTTGAGGTCCACCGGCTCGATCTCCAGATCGCGGTTGGAGGTGCGTGAGTAGGCCAGCAGATCATCAATCAGCCCGCGCATGCGCACTGCGGCGTCAACGAGATAGGCCAGGCTCTGGCGGCCTTCGGCGTCAAGCCTGTCCTCATAGCGCCGCGCCAGAAGGCTGGCGAAGGCGGAAATCTTGCGCAGCGGTTCCTGAAGGTCGTGGGAGGCCACGGTGGCGAACCGCTCGAGCTCGCGGTTGGACCGCTCCAGCGCGGCGGCATGCTGTTCAAGTGCGCGCGGCGCGGCGAATGCGATTTGCAGCCCGTCCGGACCGGGGCGGCGCGTGAAGCCAGGCGCTGCGTCATCCAGCGCGCGCCCGGTCCAGCGCCCGGGTCCGTAAGCGGCGGTGAAGGCGGCGTTCACGGCTGCGATCATCCCGCGCGAATCCAGCACGGCGGCCGGGTCGGGCAAGGCATCGAACAGCGCGCGCCAGGTGAGGCTCGCCAGCGCGGCGTCGTCTGACGCGCCCGGTGCGCCGTGTGCGGGATGACTCTGCGAATCGGCCATGGCGTCAGTATACAGCGGGTTTGTCCTGCGGCGTTGGGGCAGGCGCGCCAGCACGGGCGCCGCGCGCGCTGGCCATGGCCAATCGAGGCGGTATGCTGCGTTCTGACGATCCCTCGCCCACGATTTCAGGATTTGCGCCTTGACCCAGACGACCTCGCCAATCTTTCAGGTGTCCGACCTGCAGGTCACCTTCGACACGCCTGACGGCGCCGTCAACGCAGTGCGCGGCGTCAGCCTGGAGATCAAACGGGGCGAATGCCTGGCCGTTGTGGGCGAGTCCGGCTCGGGCAAGAGCCAGACCTTTCTGGCGGCGATGGGCCTCCTGGCGTCGAATGGCAAGGCGACCGGCTCGATCCGCTATGCGGGCGAGGAGATTCTCAATCTCGCGCCGCACAGGCTCAACCGGGTGCGCGGGCGCAAGATGACCATGATCTTCCAGGATCCGCTGACCTCGCTGACCCCGCATATGCGCGTCGGCGACCAGCTCAAGGAAGTGCTCGACGTGCACCTGAAGCTGCGCGGCGCGGCGGCTGAGAAGCGCTGCGTGGACTGGCTGGAGCGCGTGCGGATTCCGGAAGCGCGCCGGCGGCTGGGCCAGTATCCCCATGAGCTGTCGGGCGGCATGCGCCAGCGCGTCATGATCGCCATGGCCATGCTGTGCGAGCCGGACCTGTTGATCGCCGACGAGCCGACCACGGCGCTCGACGTGACGGTCCAGGCCCAGGTGCTGGACATCATGGATGAACTCAAGGCCGAGACCGGCGCGGCGATCGCCCTGATCACCCATGACATGGGCGTGGTGGCGCGCATGGCCGACCGCGTCCAGGTGATGAAGGACGGCGCCTATGTGGAAACCGGCGAGGTGCACGACATCTTCAGCACGCCCCGCCACGCCTATACGCGCATGCTGCTCGATGCGATGCCGCGTCTCGACCAGCCGGGCAAGCTGACCGGGGCCACGCCGCGCAAGGGCGCTGACACCGATCAGCCTTTGCTGGAGGCGGTGGACCTGAAAGTCCAGTTCCCCGTGAAAATTGGCGGCGGGCTGTTTCCCAGGACCAAGCCGCTCAAGGCGGTGGACGGGCTGAGCTTCGCGCTTCTGCCGGGCGAGACGCTGGGGATTGTGGGCGAGTCCGGTTGCGGCAAGTCCACGCTGGCGCGCGCCGTCCTGCGCCTGGTCCCCGCCAAGGCCGGGGCGGTGAGCTGGATCGGCAAGGATTTGCTGGCGCTGAACCGCAAGCAGATGCGCGCCGCGCGCCAGGATTTGCAGATCGTGTTCCAGGACCCGATGGCCTCGCTCAATCCGCGCATGACCATCGGCGCGTCGATCGCCGAACCCATGCTGACCTATCGCCGCTTCATGAGCGGGCGCGAGCGCCAAACCGAGGTGCGCGCCATGATGGAGCGCGTCGGACTCGATCCCGACATGATCAACCGCTATCCCCACGAGCTGTCCGGCGGGCAGAACCAGCGCGTGGGCATCGCCCGGGCGATGATCCTGCAGCCCAAGCTGGTGATCTGCGACGAGGCGGTCAGTGCGCTGGACGTCTCCATCCAGGCCCAGATCATCGAGCTGCTGGTCGGACTGCAGGACGATCTCGGCCTGTCCATGCTGTTCATTTCCCACGATCTGTCGGTGGTGCGCGAGGTCTCCCACCGGGTCATGGTGCTGTATCTGGGCCGGGTGGTGGAGCTGGCCGACCGCGACACGATCTACTCCGACGCGCGCCATCCCTATACCCGCGCGCTGATCAGCGCCGCGCCGATCCCGGACCCGTCCATCGAGAAGTCGCGCCAGCGCATCAAGCTGTCCGGCGATCTTCCGAGCCCCCTCGACAGCCGCGCGCAGCTGCGCTTCCTGAAGTCGAAACTGATCGATGATCCCGACGCCGAGCAATACCGGCCCAAGCTGATCGAGGTCGCGCCCGGCCACTGGGTTGCAGAGCATGATCCCATCGAGACGCTCGCCGGAGTGCTGGAGCCAGCCTGACCGGCGCGTGTCTGCAATTTCATTTGCTGCGCGGCCCCGGGCGCCTATCCTCCGCACTCGCGGGTGGGCTGTAGAGGATGTGCGATGATGAACTGGCGCAATGTGCTGGCGCCGCTTGCGGCGCTGGGCTGGCTGGCGATGGCGGGCTGCGGGGAGCCGGACGCGCCGCCGGCCGATCTGCGCGCCGCGTTCGAGGCGGCCGACTTCCCCCACGAGGCCAGCGACATCCCTGCCGATCCGGGCGTGCGCTATGGCGTGCTGGAAAACGGCATGCGCTATGCCGTCATGCCCAATGCCACCCCGTCGAACACCGCTGCGGTGCGTCTCGTCCTCGATGCCGGTTCGCTGGCCGAGGATGAGGATCAGCGCGGGCTGGCGCATTTCATCGAGCATATGGCTTTCAAGGGCTCGACCAACGTGCCGCGCAACGAGATGGTGCGCCTTCTGGAGCGCTACGGCCTTGCCTTTGGTCCGGACACCAACGCCTTCACCGGGCATGAGGTGGTCGGCTATCAGCTCAACCTGCCGCAGGCCAATGAGGATCTGCTCAAGGTCGCCCTGTTCCTGATGCGCGAAACGGCGTCGCAGCTTACCTTTGCGGAGGCGGAAATAGAGTCCGAGCGGGGCGTCATCCTGGGCGAGGAGCGGTTCCGCAATACGCCGGTCAACCGTTTCCTGTCGGCCTATTACCGCTTCCTTTATCCCGGCACGCGCGTGCCCGAGCGCGATCCGATCGGCCTGACCGGCGTGATCGAGACCGCGCCGCGTGAGGCCTTCGTGCGCTATTACCAGGCGTATTACCGGCCGGAGCGGGCGCTGCTCGTGGTGACGGGCGATTTTGATAGCGGCCAGGTCGAGGCGATGATCCGCGACGGCTTCGATATCAGCGTGCCGGGCCTGGAGGTGGAGCGGGTTGAAGGCTTCGCCAGCTGGACCCAGCCGGGCGAGCCGGGCGCGGATCCTGATCCGGGCTCGGTGACCCGCGCGGACGGGCCCCGCTTCGGCTTCTTCCATGATCCGGGCGTGTTCACCCTGATCACGGTGGACATGGTCGAGCCCGGCCCGGGCGCGCTGGACACGCGCGAAGCGCGCGAGCAGGCGCTGCTGCGCCAGCTTGGCCAGTCCATCGTGCAGCGCCGCCTGCAGGCGCGCATCAATCGCGGCGATTCTCCGCTGGTTCAGGCCAGCCTGTCCTATGTCAGCGAGTTTGATATGGCCACGCGCGCAGGCGTGTTCGCCGTGTCCTCGCCGGACCGCTGGCGCGAGGGCGTGGCGATGGTGGAGCAGGAGCTGCGCCGTGCGCTCGAGCATGGCTTCACCCGCAGCGAGCTTGACGAGCAGCTGGCCAATACGCGCACCGCCGTGCGCAACGCCGCCGATCAGGCGTCCACCCGCCAGACCACCAGCCTGGCCGATAGCCTCTGGTCGAGCTGGCTGCGCGGATCGGTGTTCAACCATCCCGACTTTGTGCGCGAGTGGTTTGACGCTCTCGAAGACTCCATCACCGTCGCGCGGGTCGAAGCGGCGTTCCGCGAGGCCTGGGCGGCGGCGCCGCCCCACGTCATGGTCGCCCTCAACGAGGATCTCGCCGATGGCGAGGCGGCGGTGCGCGAAGCCTGGCTCGCGTCCACCGCCGAGCGGGTCGACCCGCCCGCGGAGGCCGGTTCGGGTGCGTTCGCCTACACCGATTTCGGACCCGCCGGCGAGGTGGTTGCGCGCGACACGGGCGATGAGTTCGGCGTCACCCGCCTGACCTTCGCCAATGGCGTACGGGTGAATGTGAAGCCCACTGACTTTGAATCGCGCGTGGTGCGCGTGCGCGTCGATTTCGGCGCCGGGGACATGACCGACCAGCCGGTTCCCGCGGCCGGCTCGATCCTGGGCGCCGCCTTTGGCGGCGGCGGGCTGGAAGCCCATGACCGGGACGATCTGCAGCGCCTGCTGGCGGGCCGCTCGGTGGGCTATGGCCTGGGCGTGGGCGAGGAGAGCTTCTTCTTCTCCAACGCCACGACCCCGTCAGACTTTGAACTGCAGATGCAGGTTCTGGCCGCGTTCATGACGGCGCCGGGCTGGCGCGAGGACGGGCTCAACCAGTTCCGCGCCATCGCCGAGGAAGTGCGCCGCGGCCAGAACGCGCAGGCCGTGCAGGTCGCCGTCAATCGCGGCGGGCGCATGCTGCGCAGTGGTGATCCGCGCTGGGGCTTTCCCACCACGCAGGAGATCGCAGACTTCACCATGGACCACGCGCGCGAGATGCTCGCGCCGGCTTTGGCCGAGGCGCCGGTGGAGATCACCATTGTGGGTGACATCACGGTGCAGCGCGCCGAAGAGGTGGCCGCCGCGACCTTCGGCGCCCTGCCGCAGCGCGCGGCAGGCTGGCCCGATTACGCGGCCAACCGCCAGCTGCGCTTCCCCGAGCCCGGGCCCGAGCCGGAGGTGATCTATTTCGACGGCCAGGACTATCAGGGCATGGCCAATGTCTACTTCCCAGTCGGCGACGGTCTGGACCGCCGCCGGGGCCGGGCGCTCAACCTGATGGCCGAAGTGTTCTCGCTCAAGGCCACCGAGCGTTTCCGCGAGCGCGAAGGGGCGACCTATTCGCCGATCGTGCAGGGCCAGCCCTCCCTGGTCTTCCCCGGCTTCGGGTTTGTCTGGGTGGGGCTTGATGTGGCGGTGGACGACATTGCGCGCATGTACGCCATCATCGACGAGATCGCCGGCGTGATGGCGGCCGGCGAGGTCAGCGAAGACGAATTGCAGCGCGCCCGCCAGCCCATACTGGAGCAACTGCGCGAGCAGCGCGAGCGCAACCCGTTCTGGATCAACGCGCTGGCGCGTTCCCAGACCGACCCGCAAAGGCTGCAGGATCTGCGCACCGCCGAAGCGCACTATCGCGAGGTGAGCGTGGAGGAAATCGTCAGCCTCGCCCGCGAGACGCTGGATCCGGACCGCGCCTTCCGCCTGACCATCCTGCCCCAGACCGTGGCGGAGACGCCTGAAGGGCTGGATGCGGAGGACGCGGACAGGGGCTGATAATTGGCGGGGCTCCGGAGGGGCGCCGCTGAAGGCGGCCCCTGACGACCCGGCAGCGGGCGGCGCCATCGCCCCTGTGGCCCTTCGGACCCCCTCCCCCGCAAGCGGGGGAGGAACGGTCTGCCCCCTATGCCGCGTCGCGTTCGAGGTCGAGCGACCACTGGCCCAGCGCGGCCAGCGAGTTCATGCGGGCGCGGTGGTTGAAGGCGCGCTGGCCGGCTTCGACATTCGAGCCGTTCCACGCTTTCAGCGGCGCGGCCTGCAGGGCGCGGCCGTAGGAGAAGGTCAGCGGCCAGGGCAGGTCAAACCCCTCGTTCATCATGGACAGGTGCGCGGTGGCGTCCTCATCGGACTGGCCGCCGGACAAAAAGGCGATGCCCGGAACGGCGGCGGGCACGGTGTTCATCAGGCATTGCACCGTCATCTCGGCCACTTCCTCGCGGCTGGCCTGATCGGGACATTTGGCGCCGGCGATGATCATGTTCGGCTTCAGGACCGTGCCTTCGAGCACCACGCCCTGATCAAACAGCTCGGCATAGAGGCGGCGCAGGGCGAACTCGGTGACCTCATAGCAGCGCTCGATGGGGTGGTCGCCGTCCATCAATACCTCAGGCTCGACGATGGGGACGATATTGGCTTCCTGGCACAGGGCGGCGTAGCGCGCGAGCGCGTGCATGTTGACGTTGATGCAGTATTGCGAGGGGATGCTCTCGTCGCCGCCGCGGCCGATCTCGATGACCGCGCGCCATTTGGCAAAGCGGGCGCCGAGCTTGTAATACTCGTCCAGCCGGCCGCGCAGGCCATCCAGGCCCTCGGTCACGGTTTCGCCGGGCGAACCGGCCAGCGGCTTGGCGCCTGCATCCACCTTGATGCCCGGGATCGAGCCGGCATCCGTGATCAGCTTTGCCAGCGGCGTGCCGTCGGCGGCGGACTGGCGGATGGTCTCGTCATACAGGATCACGCCCGAGACGTATTCGGTCATCGCGGGGCGGGTGCGGAACAGCATTTCACGCCAGTCGCGCCGGCTGTCCGCCGTGGAGGCGAGCCCGATCGAGTCAAAGCGCTTCTTGATGGTGGAGGTGGACTCGTCCGCCGCCAGAATGCCCTTGCCCGGCGCCGTCAAGGCGATGGCTGTTTCATTGAGCTGGTCGAGATCCATGGCGTCTGCCCCCTTTTTGATTTGCGGTTGAGATTTGCGCCGCCTGTGTGTCCCCGCCCGTGAGCAGGGTCAAGATGTCAGCCTTCAAGAACGGCGATTCCGGGCAAGGTCTTGCCTTCCAGCCACTCCAGAAAGGCGCCGCCGGCGGTCGAGACGAAGGTGAAATCATCCGCCGCTCCGGCCCGGTTCAGCGCCGAGACCGTGTCGCCGCCGCCGGCCACTGCCGTCAGCCCGTGCTCGCGGCAGCGCAGGGCGGCAAATTGCGCCGCCTCGACCGTGCCAGTGTCAAAGGGCGGCGTCTCGAACGCGCCCAGCGGTCCGTTCCAGACCAGGGTGCGCGCGGTCTCGATGGCGTCGGCCAGGCGGTCAATGGTCTGCGGCCCGCAATCGAGGATCATGTCCGGACCCTGCACGTCATCCAGCTCCGCCACGCGCCGGTCGGCATGGGGTTTGAACTCGCGCGCCACCACAACGTCCTCCGGCAGCATCAGCGTGCAGCCGCCCCGGCCCGCCGCCTCTTCAATGGCGCGCGCCGTATCGAGCAGGTCGCGCTCATACAGGCTTGATCCCACCGAATGGCCGCGCGCGGCCAGGAAGGTATTGGCCATGGCGCCGCCGATGAACAGCCGGTCCACCTTGGCGACAAGGTTTTTGAGAAGGTCGATCTTGGTGGAGACTTTGGCGCCGCCGACAATCGCGAGGAGGGGCCGCTGGGGCGCTTCCAGCGCCGCCGTCACGTGATCGATCTCGCGCTGCAGGGCGAGGCCGGCATAGCTCGGCATCAGGCGGGCCACGCCTTCAGTGGAAGCATGGGCGCGGTGCGCGGCGGAGAAGGCGTCATTGACATAGATATCGGCCAGGCGCGCCAGCGATGCCGCAAACTCAGGATCATTCTCCTCTTCGCCGGGATGAAAGCGCGTGTTCTCCAGCAAGAGGACGCCGCCGGGCTTCAGGAGGCCCGCCGCGCCCTCGGCGTCGGGGCCGATGCAGTCGGAGACGAATTTCACCGGCGCGCCCAGCAAATCCTCCAGCGCCGAGGCCACCGGCGCCAGCGACATGGACGGCACGCGCCGGCCGCGCGGCCGGTCGAAATGCGCCGCCAGGATCACCATCGCCCCGCCATCACGCAGATGGTTGATGGTTGGCAGCGCCGCGCGCAGGCGCGTATCGTCAGCGACGCGCATGCCCTCCATGGGGACATTGAAGTCCACGCGGACCAGGACACGCTTTCCAGCGATATCGGCGTCTTCAATGCGGCGGATCATGGTGGCTCCTTCCTTTGGCGCGGCCCAGAGGGAGCCTATAGCAGCCGCCCCATCGCCACCGTGGTGTCGATCATGCGGCAGGCGAAACCCCACTCATTGTCATACCAGGTCATCACCCGCACAAGCTGGCCGCCGATGACATTGGTCTTGCCCAGCGCCACCACCGAGGAGCGCGGGTCGTGATTGTAATCGATGGAGACCAGCGGCAGGTCATCATAGCCCATGATGCCCTTCAGGGGTCCGTCGGCAGCGGCGCGGATCGCGGCGTTGACCTCCTCGACCGACGTGGCGCGGCCCGGGGTGAACACCAGATCGATCACCGACACGTTGGGCGTCGGGACGCGGATCGCCGAGCCGTCGAGCTTGCCTTTGAGCTCGGGCAGCACCTCGCCCACGGCTTTCGCCGCGCCGGTGGTGGTGGGCACCATGGACAGGGCGGCGGCGCGGGCGCGGTGCAGGTCAGAATGATTGCGGTCCAGCGTCGGCTGGTCGCCGGTATAGGCGTGGATCGTGGTCATGTGGCCGCGCTCGATGCCGATGGCGTCATTGAGGGTCTTGGCCACGGGCGCCAGGCCGTTCGTGGTGCATGAGGCGTTGGACACGATGATGTCGTCTGCCGTCAGCGCGTCGTGATTGACGCCATAGACGATGGTCTTGTCGGCGTTCTTGGCGGGCGCCGACACCAGCACGCGCTTGGCCCCGGACCGGATATGGGCCATGGCGGCGTCCTTTGAATTGAACGCGCCGGTGCATTCCAGGACAATATCAACGCCGAGATCGGCCCAGGGCAGTTTGGAGGGATCGCGGCTCGACACCTTGGCGATGCGGCCAAAGCCCGCATCAATCCAGTCCTCGCCGACGGTGATCTCGCCCGGATAGCGGCCGTGGACGCTGTCATATTTGAGAAGGTGGGCATTGGTCTGCGGCGTGGAGGAATCATTAATCGCCACCACGTCGAGCTCACCCGTGCGCTGCTGCTCCAGCACGGCGCGCAAGGCCAGGCGGCCGATGCGTCCAAACCCGGTGATCGCCACGCGAAGGGCCATGATGCTCGCTCCTCAATCCGGTGATGGGCGCGCGGACCGGGTCCGGGCTGCAGCGCCGGTGACTGTCGCGCGCGGGTTTAGACGCTTCATGCCCGGGCGTCCATACGGGGGGCGCCGCTGGGCGCGCCCGCTTGCGCGCGCGCGCGCGGCCTGCAATGACTAACGCGGATTTTACCGGTCATTTTTTCGAGTGAGGCGCCTGATGAAGGTTCTGGTTCTGGGTGGAGATGGGTTTTGCGGCTGGCCATCGGCGCTGCACCTGTCGGCGCGCGGTCATGATGTGGTGATCGTCGACAATCTGTCGCGCCGCAAGATTGACGTGGAGCTGGAGGTGGACTCCCTCACCCCCATCGCCCCCATGAGCGTGCGTCTGGCCGCCTGGAAAGAGATTTCAGGCCGCACCATCAGCTTCCACGACCTGACCGTGGGCAAGGATTATCAGGAGCTGGTCAATCTGCTTCTGGCCGAGCGACCCGACGCCGTGGTGCATTTCGCCGAGCAGCGCGCCGCGCCCTACTCGATGAAGTCGGCGCGCCACAAACGCTACACCGTGGACAATAATCTCAACGCCACCAATGACGTCCTGGCCGCGATCGTGGAGACGGGGCTGGACATCCATCTCGTCCATCTCGGCACGATGGGCGTCTACGGCTATGGCACGGCGGGGATGAAAATCCCCGAAGGCTATCTCAAGGTGAAGGTGGATACGCCCCAGGGCCTGGTGGACACCGAGATCCTGTACCCGGCCAATCCCGGCTCCATCTATCACATGACCAAGACCCAGGATGCGCTGTTCTTCCAGTTCTATAACAAGAACGACAAGCTCAAGATCACCGATCTGCACCAGGGCATTGTCTGGGGCACCCAGACTGAAGACACCCGCAAGGACGAGCGCCTGATCAACCGTTTCGACTATGACGGCGATTACGGCACGGTGCTCAACCGCTTCCTGATGCAGGCCGCCATCGGCTTTCCGCTTACCGTGCACGGCACGGGCGGGCAGACCCGCGCCTTCATCCACATCCAGGACACGGTGCGCTGCATCCAGCTGGCGGTGGAGAACCCGCCCCAGACCGGCGACCGGGTGCGCATCATGAACCAGATGACCGAGACCCACCGGGTCAGCGATCTGGCGGGCCTGATCGCCAAGCTCACGGGCGCGGACGTGGCCTTCCTGCCCAATCCGCGCAATGAGGCGGACGAGAATGACCTCCATGTGGAGAACGCGGCCTTCCTGGCGCTGGGGCTCAATCCCATCACGCTGGCCGAGGGCCTCATGGAAGAGGTCACCGATATCGCGCGCAAGTATGCCGGCCGGTGCGACCGCTCCAAGGTCAAATGCGTCTCCTACTGGAACCGCGCCCGGGAAGCGGCGCAGGAGGGCGCGGCGCAGTAGGAGAGCGCATGGCGGCTACTGAGCCTGATCGGCGAGCCACGCCTCCATCCGCGCTTCGAGATAATCCAGCGGCACAGCGCCCTCTTCCAGGAGGGCGTCGTGGAAGGCGGCGAGGTCAAACGCTTCGCCGAGGTCCGCTTCGCCCTGCGCGCGCAGGCGCCGGATCAGGATCTCGCCGGTCTTGTAGGCCAGCGCCTGGCCGGGCCAGGAGATATAGCGCGACACCTCGTTGGTGATGTTCAGCGGCGCCAGCGCGGAGTTCTCCAGGAAGCAGGCCTCGGCCTGCTCGCGCGTCCAGCCGAACCAGTGCAGGCCGGTATCGGCGACCAGGCGGCAGGCGCGCCACATCTCATAGGTCAGCCGGCCGAAATTCTCGTACGGGTCCTGGTAGAAACCCATGTCGAGGCCGAGATACTCGGCATAGAGGCCCCAGCCTTCGCCAAAGGCGGTGATGTAGATGCGGCGGCGGAATTCGGGCAGACCCTCGATCTCCTGTGCCAGCGCGATCTGATGGTGATGGCCCGGCACGGCCTCGTGCAGGGTCAGGGCGGGCAGTTCATAGAGCGGGCGCTGGTCCAGCCGGTAGGTGTTGACCATATAGCCGCCCGCGCGTCCGGTCTCGGCGTCGCCCGACCAGTAGCGGCCGGTGGTGTAGTTGGGCGCGATCGCGGCGGGCACGGGCCGCACGCCATAGGACAGGCGCGGCAGGCGGTTGAAGAAGGCGGGCATCTGGTCGTCGGCCAGCTTGGAGAGCCAGGCCGCGCGCATCATCAGCTCCATCTCGCTTTGCGCATAGAATTGCGGATCGGTGCGCAGGAAGTCGAGAAACGCGGCGAAATCGCCCTCAAATCCGGTATCCGCGATCACGGTCTCCATCTGGGCGCGGATGCGTGCGACCTCGTCGAGCCCGGTCTGGTGGATCTCTTCAGGGCTGAGGTCAAGGGTGGTGTGCTGGCGCACCAGGGCGGGATAGAACGCCTCGCCGCCGGGAAGGTCGCGCGCGCCCAGGGTCTCGCGGGCGTTGGGGATGTAGGTCGATACAAAGAAGTCATGCAGCCGGCGCAGGGCGGGCAGGGCGGCCGCCTCGATGGCGTCCAGCGCCTCGGCGCGCAGGCGCGCGCGCTCGGCTTCGGGCAGGCTCTCGGGCAGGTTGGCGATGGGCATGAGCAGCGCGCTGTCTTCAGCCGGCGTGATCTGCGCCGCGATCTGGTCAGCCACCCCATCCAGAATGGCGCGCGGCTGGGTGAAGCCAGTCTCGATCCCGCGCTCCAGCCAGGCCTGATGCTGGGCGAAATAACCGGGCAGGGCGCGGATGCGGGCGATCCAGGCCTGCGCCTCCTCCACGGTGCGCACCCGCGCGCTCATGGCCGCGAAATCGGGCGAGGTATGAAACCCGCTATCATTGGTGAAGGGGATCATGGCGCTTTGCGCCCGCGGCAGCTCGATGGCGTAGCGCAGGGTGTAGGCGAGCACGGCGTGGCTCGCCACATCGGTTCCGGTCAGCGTGCCCGGATCGATCTCTTCCAGCCGGGCGTGGAAACCGGCCATGGCCTCATCCCAGGCCGCCACTTCCTGGAAACTTGCGTCAGGCCAGCGCGAGGCGGCGTCCAGATCGCCACGCCGCCCGCGCGCCATGACATCGCGCTCTTCAATGAAGGTTTCATAGTCGGCGATGAGGGCGGTGAAGGCGCCTGCCCCATCGGCCTGTGCGTGAGCGGCGGCAGAGGGCGCGAAAGCGAGCGCGACAACGAGGGCGAAGGTGCGGATCATGGCGGCGTCTCCGAAACGTCCGGGCCGCAATGGGCCCGGTCTGAGCGCCCCCATCAGACCCGAGCCCGGCTCCCGGCTCAAGAGCCGGGGCGCCGAAACCGGTAGACGTCAGCCGCCCGCCGCGGCGGCTTCCAGCGCGGCGATGTCGATCTTGGTCATTTTCATCAGCGCGGCGGACACGCGCTGTGCGGTGTCGCCACCGCGTCCCATCAGGCGTGGCAAAGCCTCGGGCACGATCTGCCAGTGAACGCCATAACGATCCTTCAGCCAGCCGCACATACTGGCTTCGCCGCCCTTGGTCAGGGCGTCCCAGAGCCGGTCGGTCCCGGCCTGGTCCTCGGTCAGGATGCAAATCGAGGTCATGTAGCTGGCGACCGGATCAGGATTGCCGTTCATCGTCATGTAGGGCGCGCCGCCCAGCGTGAACTCGACCACCAGCGCCGGACCGTCCGGGTCCGGGCGGTGGATGAGGTCAATGGCGCTGTCTGCGATCAGGTCGACATAGAAGCGGGCCGCCTCCTCGGCCTGTGATGGCAGGAAGAGGCAGGTTCGGACAGGCGATTTGAACTCCATCGCAGCCTCCCTCAGACTTCCAGGAGAATCTCAAAGCCTCCGAAAATCATGCGCTTGCCGTCAAACGGCATCTCCATGCCAGCCATGTCGGGATCGTCCATGATTTTCGCCCAGCCGGCGTCGCGCACCTCCTTGGAGGGCCAGACCATCCAGTTGAGCACCACGCTCTCATGGGGTTCGCGCAGCACGGCCGTGTGCATGGAGTTGATCTTGCCTTCAGGCAGATCATCGCCCCAGCATTCGGTGCTGGAGATCAGGCCGTAGCGCTTGAACACCTGCGCCGCGCGCTCGGCGTGGGCGCGGTATTCGTCTTTCTTGTCAGTCGGGACCGGCAGCAATACGCCATCGACATAGGCCATGAACATCTCTCCTGGGTTTGCAACGAGGCGGAGGGTCGACTTTCTAGTTCAAAAAAGCAACTGGATAATTCGCAGAATCAACTTAATTCTCGCGCATGGCCCGCAAGAAGCCTTATGAGGATGGATGTGCGACGGCTCATGCGCTCGATCTGATCGGCGAGCGCTGGGCGTTGCTGATCGTGCGCGAGCTGATCCCCGGACCCAAGCGGTTCAGCGACCTGAAAGCCGCGCTGTGCGGCATCAGCACGAATATCCTGACCACGCGCCTTGCGGAGCTGGAGGCGGGTCACATCCTCGTGCGCCGCAAGCTGCCGCCGCCCGCGGCGTCGCAAGTCTATGCGCTCACCCCATGGGGCGCGGCGCTGGAGCCGCTGATCAAGGGTCTCGGCCGCTGGGCGGCGCAATCGCCGACGCTCGCGCCGGGCAAGCCGATGAGCGCGGCGTCAGTGATGCTGTCGTTCCGGACGATGTTCAACGCAGAGCGCGCCGCCGGCCTCGATGTCGAAGCCGCGCTGGTGCTCGATGGCGTGCCCCATCGGGTGCGCATCAAGGATTCGCAGCTGGATATCGCGATGGGCGAAGCCGCGCAGCCCGCCTTCACCCTGTCGGGCGACCCGAACCTGGTGGCGGGGCTGGTCTATGGCGCCATGACGCTGGACGCGGTGCGCGGGGCGGGCCTGTCAGTTGAAGGCGATAGCGCACTGGCGCAGCGTTTCGCCACGCTGTTTCCGCTGCCGGCAAGAGCCAAGACAGGCTGATCGGGATGATGAAGCTGACCCCAGGGCAACACGCATTCTGGACGCGTTTCCGGGCCGCCACCGGTTGCGACGCCGATGGCCCGCGCTTTGTGGACGCCTTCGGCGATAATCCGGACATGCAGGATGATCTCGCCGCGCTGGTGATGGCGGGAGACAAGCGCGCCTCCGCCTCGCTGGACCGCTGGTATGACGACGAGACCCGGCCAAGGCCGGGCGATCTGGCGCTGATCCTCGACGGCGCGGGCGAGCCGGTCTGCGTCATCCGGACCCTTCGCGTCGATATCTGCCGGGTGAGCGAGGTGACCGCCGATTTCGCCCTGGCCGAAGGCGAGGGCGACAAGACCCTGGCCTGGTGGCTCGACGCCCACCGCGCGTTCTGGCGGCGGGAAGCTGACCGTCACGGATTTGACTATTCAGATGATCTGGCCGTGGTCTGTGAACGCTTCGAGCGGGTCTGGGCGCCGGACTGATCCGGCCCGGCGCCCGCCAGGCTCATCCTGCTTCGCGGAAATCATCGACGGCGAGGTCGTATTCGCGCACCTTGCGATAGAGGGTCGAGCGTCCCACGCCCAGGCGCCGGGCGACCTCGGCCATGCGCCCCGAATAGGTCTCGATGGCAAAGGCGATCAGATCGCGTTCAATCGCTTCCAGCGAGCGCAGGTGACCGCCCGCGTCGAGTATGTCGACGCGCAGCGCATCGTCCTCGGCCGGCGGCGAGGCGGCGTCAAGCGTCTCCACACGCGCCTGCGGGGCCGGGGCGGGGGGCGCCGCCGGCGCAGGCTCGGCGTCGCGCAGGGTGGGCGTCAGCCCGGAGATCTGCGGGAAGTCCTCCGGCGTGAGATAATCCCCGTCGCTGAGCACCACGGCGCGGAACACGGCGTTCTCAAGCTGGCGCACATTGCCTCTCCATTCGTGCCGGGCGAGCAGGTCCATGGTATCGCCGGTGGCGTCGAGCACGCATTTGCCTTCCTGTGCATTGAAGCGGGCGATGAAATGGCGCACCAGCGCCGGAATGTCTTCGCGGCGCCGGGCCAAAGACGGCACCTCGATGGGAAAGACATTGAGCCGGTAAAACAAATCCTCGCGGAAAGCGCCGGTCTTGACCTGTTCGGCCAGGTCGCGATTGGTCGCCGAGACGATGCGCACATCCACCTTGACCGGGCGGCGCGAGCCGACCGGATCGACCTCGCCTTCCTGCAGGGCGCGCAGGAGCTTGACCTGCATGTCGAGCGGCAGCTCGCCGATTTCGTCCAGGAAGAGCGTGCCGCCATCGGCCTCCTGGAATTTGCCCAGATGCTTGGACACGGCGCCGGTGAACGATCCCTTCTCGTGACCGAACAGGGTGGATTCCACCAGGTTTTCAGGGATCGCCCCGCAATTGACCGCCACGAAGGGGCGGCCCGCCCGGTCGGACGCCGCCGCGATGGAGCGCGCCACCAATTCCTTGCCGACGCCGCTTTCGCCGGTGACCAGGATCGGGATGTTGGATTTGGCCGCGCGCTCGCCCAGCCGCACCACCTGGCGCATGGCCGGGGCGCCGGCGATCATGTCGGCAAAGCCCAGCTGGCCGGAGCGGGTTTTTGTCAGGCGCGCCACTTCGCCCGACAGATCCCTCACCTTCAGGGCGTTGCGCAGTGACACGGCGATGCGCTCCGGGCTCGCGGGCTTGACAAAGAAGTCAACCGCGCCGGCGCGCATGGCCTTGACCACGGTCTCGATGCCGCCCTGGGCGGTGAGCATGATGACGGGCAGATCCGGCTCGCGCGCCTTGATCGCCTCCAGGGTCTCCACCCCGTCCATGCCGGGCATGATCATGTCGAGCATGACCACGTCGATCCCGCCGCGCTTGACGGCGGCGAGGCCGGAATCGCCGTCATGCGCGCCCTGGAACACATGGCCCTGCTTCTCCAGCACCGCCTGCATCAGGCGGCGCTGGGTCGGATCGTCATCGACGACCAGTACGGTCTTCGCCATTACACCCAAGCCCTTTCGGTCCCATCCACTGGGGGCGGCTTCTGCTGCGGAGCCGGCCAGGGTGTTCCCCGTCCCGGCCCCGCGGCCGCCTCCCGTCTTGATGCGCACCGTTATGGGACATGCCCGGTAAAGATCACGTGTAAGGCGCGGTGAGATTTGGTTAGGGTAAAGAAAGGGTTAGCGGGGGGCTGCCAGCGTTTCCGGACTTGTATTTGACGCGCCGCAGCACGAGGGCTAACCCTTCTGCTTGTTTCCCGTCATAATTTTCAGGCTCCCACACCCATGACCGAACCCGCCCCCCTGCCTCCGCCGCTGGCGCAATTCGCCGGTGCGCCTGTGCCTGCGCCGGACTGGTTTGGTGATGCGCTGGCGGTTCCGTTCGAGGCGGGCGCGGTGAAGCGCGACGGCGTGCGGCTGGTCTGGAAAGCCTGGGGGCGGCGCGGCGATCCCGCCCTGGTGCTGATCCATGGCGGCACGGCGCACAAGGGCTGGTGGGATGCGCTGGGGCCGTTTCTGGCGGCGCCCGGACGCCGTGTGATCGCGCCGGATCTGTCCGGCATGGGCCAGAGCGGCTGGCGCGAGGTCTACGCCATGGCCGGTCACGCCGCCGACATGCGCGCGGCGGCTGGAGACGCCGGTGCGTTCGAAGGCGGCAAGCCCATATTTGTCGGCCATTCCTTCGGCGGGTTCGTGACGCTGCAGGCCGCGACCACGTTCGGGGCCGATCTGCGCGCCGCGATCATCCTCGACAGCCCGATCCGCAAACCGGAAAAACAGCGCGAGGGGTCGCCGCCGCGCCGGGGCGGCAAGGTCTATCCTGACCTGGCGGC
Source organism: Alphaproteobacteria bacterium (assembly GCA_016124675.1). Taxonomy (GTDB): domain Bacteria; phylum Pseudomonadota; class Alphaproteobacteria; order Caulobacterales; family Maricaulaceae; genus Oceanicaulis. Next base: position 66,105 of record WGNG01000009.1, on the reverse strand, counting down.
CGCGCTGGCGCGATTCCGGCTGCTGCCCGCCCAGCCCTGCGAGAATGTGTGGCTGGTGGACCATGTGGCGCGCGGTTCGCTGCGCGACGCCGAGGGCGGCTGGACCTGGTGGTTCGATCCCGATCTGTGGGCAAAGCTCACCTATCAGCGCCGCGATCCCGAGGCCGCGGCAGCGGCGCTGGGCTGTCCGCTGGCGTTTGTGCGCGGCGAGCGCTCCGATCTGATGAACGCCGAGACGTGGGCCTATATGCGCTCGGTGTTCACCGCCTCGCCCTTTGTCACCGTGCCGCGTGCGCGTCACCATCTTATCCTTGACGACCCGATCGCCGTCGTCGCGGCCCTCGATGCGCTGATCGAGGGCTGGGCCCCGCGCTGAGGCCCCTGCCGCGCGTGCCGCCTTGGCGCAGGCGCACGGCCATGCTAGAGGCGCCCGGGAGAGGGGCGAGCGCGCCTCAAGGCCTTTTCCGGACAAGGACTGTGACGATGGCTGAAGACTATAACCGCGGACAGATGGACATCTCCCATCACAAGATGACCTATGACGCCGTAATGGCGGTGTCGGTGTTCGTCTCGGCGCTTCTCGGCCTGATCGTTCTCTACCTCACCCTGGTGTTCGGCGCCGGCATGAGCTGGATCACCGCCCTCATCGTGGCGCTGATCACCGGCGGGCTGACCGGGGTCGTGCTCAAGCAGGGCCCGCGTTACTGGGCCTCGCTGGGCGTGCTAGCGGTCACCGCCCTGATCTCCGGCGCCATGGTGATGCTGCTCGCCAGCGCCTGAGCCGTTCCGCCGGCCAGAAATCAATTGCCTTTCCAGCCGAGTCGCGCATGCTTGGGCCTCAAGCCAAAGCTGCGCCATCCAAGGGATTTGCATGCGAGTCGCCATCCTTGCCGAAACCCATCCGGGCGAGACCCGCGTGGCCGCCACGCCTGATAGCGTCAAAGCGCTCGTCAAGACGGGCGCGGACGTGTTGGTGGAGGCGGGCGCCGGGGCGCGCGCCGATTTCGCTGACGCCGCGTATGAGGCTGCGGGCGCCAGCACGGGCGCACGCGGCCAGATCGTCAAGGACGCCGACGTGCTGTTCTGCGTGCGCCGGCCGGATGCGAACGTGATTGCCGGGCTCAGACGGGGCGCGGTGATGGTCGGGCTGTTCGAGCCTCATGGCGCCGTCGACTTCGCCGGCGCCTGCGCCAAGGCGGGCGTCAATGTGCTGGCCATGGAGTTCACGCCGCGCATCACACGCGCCCAGTCCATGGACGCGCTGTCGTCGCAGTCCAACCTCGCAGGCTACCGCGCCGTCGTGGAGGCCGCCACGCTCTACGGGCGCGCCTTCCCGATGATGATGACGGCGGCCGGCACCATTGCGGCGGCGCGCGTCTTCGTGATGGGCGTCGGCGTGGCGGGCCTGCAGGCGATCGCCACGGCCCGGCGCCTCGGCGCCATCGTCACGGCGACCGATGTGCGCCCGGCGGCCAAGGAACAGGTCGCCTCGCTGGGCGCCAAGTTCGTCGCCGTCGAGGATGACGAGTTCAAGGCCGCCGAAACCGCCGGCGGCTACGCCAAGGAAATGAGCGACGCGTACAAGGCCAAGCAGGCCGAGCTCGTCGCCGCGCACATCCTCAAGCAGGACGTGATCATCACCACGGCGCTGATCCCGGGACGTCCGGCGCCGCGCCTGCTGACCAGGGCGATGGTGGACACCATGAAGCCGGGATCGGTGATCATCGACATCGCGGCGGCCAATGGCGGCAATTGCGAGCTGACAAAATCGGGCGAGCTGGTCATCCACAACGGCGTGAAGATCGCCGGCTATGGCGATCTGCCCTCGCGCCTGGCCGCCGATTCCTCGAACCTGCTGGCGCGCAACCTGGTCAATCTCTTCCCGCTTGTGCGCGGCGAAGACGGTGCGCTCAGCCCCCACTGGGACGACGACATCATCAAGGGCATGGCGCTGACCCGGGATGGCGAGATCATCCATCCCACCCTCACAGGAAGCCAGTCATGAAACGCCGCATCATCCAGATCGCCATCGCCGTGACGGCCATCGTCACGCTCAGCGCCTTCGCCGCCGCCGCCTTCATCGCGGGCTAGACCCCGCCGCCGCCTTACGGAGCCTGACATGGACGCAGTCGATCCCAACGTCTTCCGCCTGGCGATTTTCGTGCTCGCCGTTTTCGTGGGCTATTATGTGGTCTGGTCGGTGACCCCGGCCCTGCATACGCCGCTGATGAGCGTGACCAACGCGATATCGTCGGTGATCATCGTCGGCGCGCTGATCGCGGCGGCGGCCGCCGCCGCCGGCGAAGGCGCCCAGTTCGCCAAGGGGCTCGGCGTGCTCGGCGTGCTGCTGGCCAGCATCAACATTTTTGGCGGCTTCCTCGTCACCCAACGCATGCTGGCGATGTACAAGAAGAAGGAACGTCCGGCCAAGCCAGGCCGTCCGGATTGAGGAGCATCAAGCCAGCCATGACGCACGGCGCCGATATTTCTCTCGCTCAGGTGCTGGATGCGATCCGCAGCTGGTAGCGGCTTGATGGAATCCAAGGCCCCAAATCATCTGAAAGATATGCTCACTTTCGCATGCGACGCTTTGGGCTTCCCTGGAGAACTTGACGCGGCGCAATTGGCTGGGAACAAGGGAAAAAGCCTACGCTGTCTGCCGGGCCGTCGAGTTGATCGGGGAAGCGGCGAACCGGGTCCCGCAAGCAGATCAGGCGGCAATGCCGTTCATCGCATGGAGCCAGATCATCGCCATGCGCAACAGAATTATCCATGGTTATCACGCTGTCGACGCCGGCATGCTGGTTTCGACGGTCCGCGATCACCTGCCAACCCTGTGTGAGCGCTTCGAGCGCGCGATTGGAGACCGTCCGGATGAGTGCTGATTTCGCCGCCCTTCTGTATCTCGTCTCCGGGATTCTGTTCATCATGGCGCTGCGGGGCCTTTCGAGCCCGGAGACCTCGCGTCAGGGCAATTATCTGGGCATGGCCGGCATGGCCGTGGCGGTCGGGACCACGCTTTGGGTTGTCGAACTCAACGGGCTCGCCATCCTCCTCATTCTGGGCGCGGTGATCGTCGGCGGCGGCATTGGCGCGGTGATCGCGCGCCGGATCGCCATGACCGACATGCCCCAGCTTGTGGCAGGCTTCCACTCGCTGGTCGGTCTCACCGCCGTGCTGGTGGCGGCTGCGGCCCTGTACGAGCCCAAGGCGTTCGGGATTTCCGCGCCGGACGGCGGGCTCAAGGCGCTGTCTCTGGTGGAGCTGGCCATCGGCGTGGCCATCGGCGCGATCACCTTCTCCGGCTCGGTCGTCGCCTTCATGAAGCTGCAAGGCCTGATGAGCGGCGCGCCTATCGTGTTCAAGGGACAGCACTGGCTCAATCTCGGTCTTGGCGTCGCCGCGGCAGTCTTCATTGTTTTCCTGACCGCCAGCGGCGGCGACAACAAGACGGCGTTCTGGATCATCACGGTGATCGCGCTGGTGCTGGGCGTGCTTCTGATCATCCCGATTGGCGGCGCCGACATGCCGGTGGTCGTGTCCATGCTCAACTCCTATTCGGGCTGGGCCGCGGCGGCGCTCGGCTTTACCCTTGAGAACACCGCCCTTCTGATCACGGGCGCGCTGGTGGGCTCGTCAGGCGCCATCCTGTCCTACATCATGTGCAAGGGCATGAACCGGTCCTTCATCTCGGTGATCCTGGGCGGCTTTGGCGCCGACGCCGCCTCCGCCGGCGCTCACGGCCAGGTGGACCGCGCGGTGAAGCTGGGCTCGGCCGAGGACGCGGCCTTCATCATGAAGAACGCCGGCAAGGTCATCATCGTGCCAGGCTATGGCATGGCGGTGGCGCAGGCCCAGCACGCCCTGAAGGAAATGGCCGACACCCTCAAGGCCGAAGGCGTTGACATCTCTTACGCGATCCACCCGGTGGCGGGCCGTATGCCGGGGCATATGAACGTGCTGCTGGCCGAGGCCCAGGCGCCGTATGACGAGGTGTTCGAGCTGGAAGACATCAACGCCGAATTCGCCACGGCGGATGTGGCCTTCGTCATCGGCGCCAATGACGTGACCAATCCGGCCGCCGAGGATGATCCCACCAGCCCGATCTACGGCATGCCGGTGTTGCAGGTTTGGAAGGCGCGCACGGTGATGTTCGTCAAGCGCTCCATGGGCTCGGGCTATGCCGGCATCGAGAACCCGCTCTTCTTCCGCGACAACACGCTGATGCTGCTGGGCGACGCCAAGAAGATGACCGAGTCCATCGTCAAGTCACTGGACTAGGCGCGGCGCGCACTCACCGGTCTTCCAGCACCGGATAGGCCGTGCTCATCTTGATCGTCTCCATGGAGAAATGGCTCGACACGTCGTTGAGATCGGCGATCTGGATCAGCTCCTTGTAGATCGCGTCGAAGTGCTCCATGTCGCGCGCGGCCACCTTGATGAGGTAATCGGTCTCCCCGCTCATGCGGTGAAACTCCAGCACATGATCCAGGCCGGACACACCGCGCGCAAAGCGTTCGAGCCACCGGTCATTATGCTGGTTCGTCTTCACCGCGATGAAGGCGATCAGCTTCAGCCCCAGCGCGCGTGGATCGGCCAGCGCCACCTTGCGCAGGATGACCCCGCTTTCGGTCAGCCGCTTGACCCGGCGCCAGCAGGGCGTCTGTGACAGGCCGACCCGTTCAGCGAGATCGGCGATCGGCATGTCGCAGTCCTGCTGCAGCCAGTGCAGGATCTTGCGATCAATCGAATCCAGTTTCACTGCCATGGCTAGAAAAATTTCCTATATCTGGGCGCCTGCGCGCATGATTTTGAACAGTTTTTCTACGCGAATTGCGCCATTCTTCCAAGTACTACCGCTTTGCGAAGGAATGGACCGGCATGATCAGGCGCGCATTCACCGAGCACCCGGCCTCTGTAGGCGAGACCTATGGCGAGCACCTCGTGCAAGCGTCCTCCTTCGGCCTCGCCATGATCGGGGCGGGATTCGCCTGCCTGATCCACGGCCTGTTTCCGTTTCTCTTCGTCAAGTCAGGGTCGCGTTGCATCGAGGATCTGCACCGGCGCATGGTGACCCATCGCGACGGGCGCGCGGCACAGGCGAGCCTTGATTCGCCTGTCTCGTCCCGGGCCCGGGGCGACGCCTAGCCCGGCGCGGATGGCGCGGCCCTGTGAATCGAGCCCTGTGGTGATTGTCCTCTGGCGGCCGCGGGCCGCATTCCCCCTGATTCCGGGCCTCGCCCTGGCGCTGGCGCTGGCGGGCGGCGCGCTGGCTGCTGCGGGTGTCAGCCCGGCCTGGCTCGGCGCGCCGGCGATCGCGCTGCTGGCCGGCATGGCGGTGCGGGCGGCTCTGCGCGGCACGCCGGTCTGGATGGAGGCCGGGCTCGCCGCAGCCTATGGCCCCGTGCTCAAGGCGGCGGTCGTGCTTCTTGGACTGCGCCTGGGCAGTCACGACATCGCCGCCATCGGCTGGGCGGGCGCCGGTCTGGCCATCGGCGCGGTGGCGATGGGCTTTGCGGCGACGCTGGGTCTGGCGCGCCTCATGGGCGTGGACCGGGACATGGCTCGGGTGATGGCCGCCGGGGTCTCCATCTGCGGCGCCTCGGCTGCGCTGGCGGCGGGCGCCGCGCTCAAGGCGCGCGAGGAGACCGTCACCACGACGCTGGCCGCCATCACCCTCATGGGTGGTCTGGCCATGGTGGCGATCCCGGTGATCGCGCATGCCGCCGGGCTGAGCGCCCTGGCCGGCGGGGTATGGGCGGGGGCGTCCCTGCATGAGCTCGCCCACGCCACAGGCGCGGCGTCAGCCATGGGCGAGGAGGCGGGCGCCGCCGGCGTCAGCGCAAAGCTTCTGCGCGTAGCGATGCTCGCCCCGGTCCTGATGCTGCTGGCGCCGGGCGGGGCGACGGGCGCCAAGGGCCTCGGCCGACTGCTGCCGCCCTGGTTCGTCACCGGCTTCGCCGCTGCAGCCCTGCTGGCCTGGCAGGCGCCGCTGCCAGCCGGGCTGATCGAAGCCAGCGCCTGGCTCGCCTCGCTTCTGTTCTGCGCGGCGCTGGCGGCGCTCGGCCTGGCGATCAATCCGCGCCGGATCACGCAGGCCGGCTGGAGGCCATTGGCGCTGTGCGCGCTGGCCTCACTGATCCTGCTGACCGCAACATTCACTGGCGCGGCGGCGCTTCTGTGAGGCGCGTTTTGCCTCTGGACACGACATAAACATATCTTTATATCTGACAGCGCGCCGATTTGAGCTTCAGCTTGCGGGCGCGGAACAAGTGCGGCTAAAGCGAAGCGACTGGATGAAGGATGCGCCCCGGCGGGGGCGTGTGCATGCCGGGCGCTGTTGAGACGTCTCCTGTTCCGTTCGCGCGGCTGAGCGCAGACCCTGAACGGAGACCGCCCATGACCGTCCTGTTGTCCACCCCGAAACCTGCCCGCACCCGCGCCGAGCCGGCGTCTCCGCCCGTCCAGCCCCCTCTGGAGGCGCGCTTCGCGGCGCGCTGGCCCACGCGGCCCCTGCGCACGGTGGTGCTGGGATGCGGCGTGGTGGGCGGCGGCGTCATCGAACGTTTGCCTGCGCCACTGGCGCTGACCGCCATTCTGGCGCGCCGGGCGCGGCCCGAAGGCGCGTTCCCGGCGCCGGTCTTCACCGATGCCGACGCGGTCTTCGCCACCCGGCCTGATCTCGTCATCGAAGCCCTGCCCGGCGGACCGGAGGCCGAAGCGCTCCTCGCGCGGGCTGTGGCGCAGGGCTGCCATGTGATCAGCGCCAACAAGGATGTGGCGGCACGCCGGCCCGATCTGATCCGGGACGCGCGGGCGCATGGCCGCGTGTTCGCCCATTCGGCTGCCGTGGGCGGCGGGGCGCCCGTGCTGGAGACGGTGGCGCGGCTCGCCGCGTCCGGGGCGGGCATTGCGCGCGTGCGCGGCGTGCTCAACGGGACGTCCAATTTCGTGCTCGACCGGCTGCGCGCCGGCCAGTCTCTAGGGCAGGCCGTGGCGGCAGCCCAGGCAGCGGGCTTCGCCGAGGCGGACCCGAGCGCTGATCTCGACGGGCTCGACGCCGCCAACAAGCTGGTCCTCATCGCCCGCGAAGCCTGGGGCGTCAGCCTCGACCCGGCATCCATCCTGCGCGAATCGATCTCGCACCTGCCGGCCAGCGCTGCGGCCAGCGCCGCGCGCCAGTCGCGCCGCCTGCGCCAGGTGGCAGTTCTGGAGCGCGCCGGCGCCCGGGTCAGCGCGCGGGTGCGTCTGGAGGCGCTGGCGGAGACCGATGCGCTGGCGCGCACGCGCGATGAGGGCAATTGCGTGGTGCTGAGCCCGCAACGCGGCGCGCAGGTGATCGTGGCGGGCAAGGGCGCCGGGCGCGCCCCCACGGCCGCCAGCATGCTGGGCGATGTGCACCGGCTGATCGCGGCGGTGTGTTCATGACGGCGCTGGCGCGGCAGACCGAGCCGGCGCCGTGGCCGGTTGAGGATATCGTGTGCGGTTTCGCGGCGCGCAGCGGGACCTGGTGCGAAGCGTCGGGCCGTCTCGCCGGCGCCCTCGACGGGCCCGTCACCGTGGTGCTGGGCGGGATATCCGCCGGCAGACGATTGCTGCCCGACGCCGACGGCGCGGGCTGGTGGCCTGGCGTGGCGGGGCCGGGCGGGGCGCTGGACCCGCGCAAGGGGCGCTTTCTCACGCTCGACTTCCTGGGCTGTGAGGCGCGGCCCTTTCCCAGCGTGGAGGACCAGGCCGACGCGGTTCTGGCCCTGGCCGACACAGCCGGGATCGGCCGCTTCGCCCTCGCCGGGGCCAGCTATGGCGGCATGATTGCGCTGGCGATCGCGGCGGCGGCGCCGGACCGGGTGGTGCGGGCGGATATTCTGTGCGCCGCAGCGCGGCCACACCCCATGGCGGCGGCCTGGCGGTCCATCCAGCGCGAGATCGTGCATCTGGGGCTGGAGACCGGGCGCGGCGCGCAGGCGCTGGACATCGCCCGGCGCCTCGCCATGACGACCTATCGCACGCCGGAAGAGTTCGCCGGCCGCTTCGCCAGCCCGGCCGAAGCGGAATCCTATCTGGCAGCCTGCGGCGCGCGCTATGCGGCGGTGACACAGCCGGAGCGGTTTCTGGTGCTGTCGCAGTCCATGGACGCGGTGGATATCGCCATGGAGACCATCGACATTCCGCTGCGCTTCCTGGCCATCACTTCCGACCGGCTTGTTCCGGTGGAGGATATCGAAGCCACCGCCGCGCGCGCCCCGCGCGCCAGCGTCACCCGCATAGACAGCCTGTATGGCCATGACGGCTTCCTCAAGGAGGCCGTGGCGGTCAACGCCTTCCTGGCCGGGCGGTCATGACCCGCATCCCCACACGGGCGGCGCGCGCGGGCATTAATCCCGACCCGGTCCAGGGTGCGGTCGTGGCGCCGGTCAGCCTGTCGGCGGCCTATCGCCGCGAGGACCCGGCGCAGGCCGGTCCCTTTGATTATGCCCGCACCGCGCATCCGGGACGCGACCTGCTGGCGCGCGCCATTGCGGATCTTGAAGGCGCGGCCGGGGCCGTGGTCACCGCGTCGGGCATGGCGGCCATCGATCTCATTCTCAATGATCTGCCCCATGGCGCGCGCATTGTCTGCGCCCATGACTGCTATGGCGGCACGCGGCGCCTGTTTGATGCGCGTGCGGTCCAGCGCGGATTTGATCTCGTCTATGCCGACTGCACCGATCTGGAGGTTTTGGCCCGCGCGCTGGCGCCCGGTGCGGCGCTGGCGTTTTTCGAGACCCCGTCCAATCCGCGCCTGCGCCTGACCGATCTGGCCGCCGCGTGTGCGCTGGCGCGCGAGGCGGGCGCCTTGAGCGTGGTGGACAATACCGTGCTGTCGCCGGTGTTGCAGCGCCCGCTGGAGCATGGCGCGGACGTGTCACTGGCCTCCATCACCAAGCTGATCAACGGGCATTCGGACATGGTGGGCGGCGTGGTGTGCACCCGCGATCCGGCGCTGGCGGGGCGCCTGGCCTGGTGGGCCAATGCCGCCGGGACGGGCGGGGCGGCGTTTGACGCCTTTCTGGCCCTGCGGGGTCTGCGCACCCTGCCAGTGCGCGCGCGGGTGCAGTCGCAGAGCGCTGGTGAGATCGCCGTGCGGCTGGCCGCGCACCGGGCTGTGGCGCGGGTGGATTATCCCGGCCTCGCCGATCATCCCGGCCACGCCATCGCCGCGCGCCAGCAGGACGGGTTCGGGCCGCTTCTGAGCTTTGAGCTGCATGCCGGAACAGATGCGGCGCGCGCGCTCTCGCAAAGGCTTGCCCTTTTCACCCTCGCCCAGTCGCTGGGCGGGGTGGAATCGCTCATCTCCATTCCCGCCCTGATGACCCATGCCGCGATGAGCGCGCAGGCGCGCGCGCAGGCTGGCGTCGGCGATGGCCTCGTGCGCCTGTCGGTCGGTCTGGAGGATGTGGAGGATTTGTGGGCCGATCTCGACGCGGCGCTGAACGCGCTTTAGCCACAGGCCTCTGCGAAACCGGTTCCCGTGAGCGCGCGAAGCCCGCTAGTGTAGCGTTGCAGTGTTGCACGCACATCAGGGAGACTTGTCGCCATGGCCGCGCCTCTCGGCTCCAAAGCCAATCCGTCACAATATGACTGCTATCCCGATCTCGCTGCGGACGAGCCCTATTTCGTCATCCGCGCCCACGATCCTTTGTCGAGTGCGCTGGTCGAGCTGCACGCCTATATCGGGGCCGGCCAGTCGGGCGCTGCGCACAACAAGCTGGCTGAAATCATGGAGCTGACCCGTGACCGTGCTCCGCGCCCGGCCGGCAGCCCGAAATATCGCGAGACCTTCGCCATCTCCCAGTCCATGGAGCAATGGCGCGACACCCATCCCAAAAGCTGACTCCAGAACGACAAGCGGCGCGCCGCAGGGAGCGGCGCGCCGGAGGGTCGGGGAACTCATCGTCGAAAACAGACGCCCGGCCGGGCCCGGTCTGTCCGGGGGGAGGGCGGTCGCGCGCCCGGCCGGTGCGTCTCTCCCGGCGGCTCGATCAGGCGGCGCTCGCCTTCCTGGAGCCGGAGAGCAGCTTGGCGCCGGCGCGGCCATTGACCTCGATCCGGCGCGGTTTCATGGCCTCGGGCACTTCGCGCTCGAGGCGGATGGTCAGAAGGCCGTTCTCCAGGCGCGCATCGCGCACCTGGATGTGGTCGGCGAGGTGGAAGCGCCGCTCGAACGCGCGTTCGGCGATGCCGCGATGCAGGTAGTTGCGGGGGGTCTGGCTGTCATTGACAGCGCGCTTGCCGGACACTGACAGGACATTCTCCTGCACCTCGACCTCGATGTCGGTCTCGGCGAAGCCGGCGACCGCCAGCTCGATCAGGTATTCGTGCTCGCTGACCTGCTCGATATTATAAGGGGGATAGGCGACACCGGTCTCCTGCTTGGCGGCGGTGTCGATCATGTCGGCCAGGCGGTCGAAACCGACAATGGTCCGGTAGAGCGGGGTGAAGTCGACTGTACGCATCTTGATCCTCCTTTGAAGCGATCTGGCGGGACCCTGGGGGCGCCGCCCTTATGCTGTTTGCGTTGCCCTTTGCCCGGCCCGCATGGGCAGCGCCGGACTTGAGGGGCGGTTTGCAAGGCGTCAGACCCCGTCTGGCGGCCTGACGCTGCCGATGTGGGAATCGATTTCACCCGCTTCAAGAGGCGCCCCGCCGACTTGCCGGAGGGGCAGGCTTTGGTCATGACTTGCACCCTTGGCCGAATGGGAGATGTCTGATGATCCGGTCCGCCCGCCCTCTGCACGCGCTGGCCGTCTGCGCCGGTCTCAGCCTCTCGCTCGCCGGCTGCGGCGGTGACGGCCCGGCTGGCGATGAGCCAGGCGCGCCGGATGCTCCAGCAGCACAGGACGTTGCAGCGCCCCATGAGCCCGGCTCGGAGGCGGCGGAGGACCTTGACTTCACGAGGCTTGGTGATGTGACAGCGGCGCCGTGGCGTGATGCGGCGGCGCGGGCGCGCGACAGCGCGCGCAACCCGGCCGACACGCTGGAATTCTTCACGCTCGATCCGTCCGGCACGATCGTGGAGATCTGGCCCGGCGGCGGCTGGTACGCCGATATTCTGGCGCCCTGGATCGCGGCCCATGGCGGTCGCTATGTGGCGGCCTGGCCGGCGGTGGCGCCCGACGATGCGGGCGCGGTCGCCCTGCGCGCGCGGTTTGCCGCGCGCTTTGAGCGGCCTGAATTTGGCGAACTCACGCTCACGGCGTTCGGCCCGGACGGGTTCACCGACCTTGAGCCCGGCTCTGCAGACGCCATCGTCACTTTCCGCAACACCCATAACTGGATGGCGGGCGGGTTTGTCGAGACGGCGTTCGAGGCGATGTTCGAGGCGCTGAAGCCCGGCGGCCTTCTGGGCGTGGTGGAACACCGCCTGCCTGCCAGCCGGGTGCAGGACCCGCGCGCCGCGTCGGGCTATGTGCAGGAAGATTACGTGATCGCGCTGGCGGCGGAGGCCGGGTTTGAACTGGTGGCGGCCAGCGAGATCAACGCCAATCCGGCCGATACGGCCGACCATCCGTTCGGGGTGTGGACCCTGCCGCCGGTGGGGCGCACCTCGCCGCTGGGCGAGCCGCACGACCCGTCTTTTGATCGCGCGCCCTATGAGGCGATCGGGGAATCGGACCGCATGACGCTTCTGTTCCGCAAGCCGGCGGCGCCGGAATGATCGCCGCTCTCCTGGCCGCTGTCTTGCTCGCCGGTGCGGCGCTGCCTGCGCCGGACGCCCGCACAATCCCTGCCGAGCGCGTATTCGCCTTCTGGGGCGAATACCATGCTTTGCCCCAGGACGAGCGCAGCGCCTTCTCCCTGCGCTATGAGCTGCGCACGCCGCCGGGTCCGGACGGAACCGAGCGGCGCTTCTGGACGGGGGCAGGCGATGGAGACTGGCAGGCGCTGGAGCCGGGCCCGGACGGCGCCGTGACGCCCCCTGCGCCGGAGCGCCTGGCGGCAGGCCTGCTTCTGGCGACCGACGCGCCACAGGGCGCGGTCGCGGTGAATGTGCAATTTGTCCTGACCGGCGCGCCGGCGCAGACCTATGCGCTCGCCGATCTGCAAGCCGCTCTCGCCCAGACCCGCGCCGCCATGCGCCGTGCGCTCGGTCTGCGCGCCCTCATCGCGCCACGGCCGCGCCGCGTCGATTTCGTGTTCGACGGCGCGGCGCCCGACGCCTACGCCGTCTTCGCCGACGGCCGCGAGGTAGAGCTCGCCAGCGTGTTCGAAAACGTGGTCCAGCTTGACCCCGGCGCGCGCGAATTGCGCGGGGCGCAGACCATCCGGTTCGGGCGTGCGCCGGACGCCGCCCGCATCATTGTGGCCAATTAGTCTGCCGGGCAGCGCCCGCCGGTGAGGCGCGCGACCGCGTCCGCATCACCCTCGGTCTGAACCGGCGTCACGCCCAGAAGGCAGGTCACCAGCATGTACAGGTCCAGGTGATGCACCGGGCCGGTGGTCTGGCCTTGCGGGAAGGACGGGCCGGCGCCGATCAGCACGGTGTGCATCGACGGATCGTTGGCGTCATAGCCATGCGTGCCGAGCATGGTCAGGGGCCGTTCCGGTCCAGGCAATTGTCCTGACGTCAGCATCCAGCCGGCGTCCGCCATGATGAACACGTCCGGCCCGCGGCTGGGATGATCGATGCGGATATGGTCCGGCATCTCGCCGCGCCGCCAGACACGCAGGTTCGGGTGCAGGCCGGCCATCGCCTGATAGGCCGCCTCTGCGGCGTCTTCGGTCTCGGCGTAGAGATTCATGTAGGGCTGATAGGAATTGCCCCAGCGCCCGTGCACTTCGGGGATGAAGACCGTGCTGATATCGAAATGATCATCAATGGTGATCACCCGGTCGGGGCTGAGCTGCGCCATGCCGTGATCGGACAGGAAGATGAAGTCGGTTCGTTCCAGCAGGCCGCGGGCCTCCAGCGCGCCGATCATCTGGCCCAGAATGGCGTCCACGCGTTTGATCTCGGCGCCATAGCCCTCTGAATCCGGTCCAAAGTTATGGCCGGCGCCGTCAGGCTGGTCGAAATACAGCGCGATCAGGCGCGGGCGCAGGGCTTCCGGCCCGTCCAGCCAGGTCATGGCCGCCGCCGGGCGGTCCTCATAGGGCATCACATGGTGATAGGGGAACCAGCGCGTGGCGCGGTCGCCGTCAAACGCATTCTCTGACGCCAGCCAGAACTGGATGGCTGTGCGCACGCCCTGGCGTTCAGCCGTGATCCAGAAGGGTTCGCCATGCCACCAGCGCGGATCGCGCATGCTCTGGGGATTGGTGAAGCGCTCGTTGAGTTCGCGGTCCCAGGTATTGTTGTTGAGGATGCCGTGATCCTCCGGCCACAGGCCGGTGGCCAGCGAGGTGAACTGCACGAAGGTGGAGGTGGGGGTGACGGGGATCAGGCGCTCGGCCTGCATGCCCCGTGCGGCCAGGGCGCGCATATTGGGCACGTCATAGAGCTCCAGCGAGTCCCAGCGCAAGCCATCCACCGCGAACAGGACCACCAGCGTCTCCTCATCCGCGCCCGCGCGCGCATCGGGGGCGGACGCGCCGGTCTGGGACGCCGCGCAGCCGGCCAGCCAGAGGGCGCCGATCAGGGCGAAGGGGCGCAAATGATGGAGCATGATGATATCCTGGCTGGGGCCGCGACGAGGCGACGTGTCTAACCTGCCCCTATGACAGCCCGGCGACAGGGTCAATCAGGCCGGAGCCGGGCCGGGCCTCATCGCGCGCGGTCAGCAGCGCACCAGCCCGCCACAGACTTCCGGCGCGCCCTGGCAGCACTCGTTGATCAGAAAGCCCAGAAGCGCGCGCACCGCGTCGAGATCGGGCGCATAGATGCGCTGGCGGCCGTCCCGGCGCACGGTGACCAGGCCGGCGCCCAGAAGTACGTTCAGATGGGATGACAGGTTGGACGCACTGACCTGCGCCGCCTCGGCCAGCGCACCCGCCGGCAGCCCGTCCGGGCCGGCGCGCATCACGGCCCGGAACACGGTCAGCCGCGTCTCGTGCGCCAGCGCGCCCAGACGCGCCGAGGCCTCCGCCGCGCGTGTCTCCTGGACCGGTATCAGCGTGTCTGCCGTCATGAGCCCTGTCTCGCTTCAACGCTCATTTCAATATCTCTTGAAATGTTGAAGTGGGAATCGTATCACGGCTGCTCATGAGCGGCAAAACCGGTTTGATGGCGGGGGTGTTTCGATGAATGTTCTGATCCTGTGCACGGGCAATTCGGCGCGCTCCATCCTGGGCGAGGCGCTGTTTGCCGCGCTGGGGCAGGGGCGCGTGACGGCTTTCTCCGCCGGGTCCAACCCCAAGGGGCAACCGCACCCGCAAGCGCTGGCCACGCTGGCGCGCCACGGTCATGACACGGCCCGCTTTCGCTCCAAGCGCTGGGACGCGTTCGAGGCGCCGGACGCGCCGGTCATGGATGCGGTGATCACGGTGTGCGATTCGGCGGCCAGCGAGCCCTGCCCGGTCTGGCCTGGCGCGCCATCCCGCGCCCATTGGGGCCTGCCCGACCCCGCCCATATCGATGATCCGGACGCCTGCCGCGCAGCCTTCGAAGCGACGTATGCGGCGCTGGAGGCGCGCATCCGGCATGTGCTCGCCTCGGGCGCCGGCCCGGATGATCCCGGGGCGCTGAGCGCCGCCCTCAAAGCCGCGCACGAGGCCTGTTCATGACCGATATCACCCGGGACAAGCCCGCCGCCGGGATCGGCCTGTTTGAAAAATGGCTTTCGGTCTGGGTAGCGCTGGCGATCATGGCCGGTGTCGGCCTTGGCCATGGGTTCCCCGGCGCCTTCAGCGCTCTGGCGAGCCTGGAATACGCCTCGGTGAACCTGCCCGTGGCGGTGCTGATCTGGGCGATGGTGTACCCGATGATGATCAGCGTCGATTTCACCAGCCTCGCCCGGGTGAGCGACAAGCCCAAGGGGCTGGTCATCACCCTGGTGGTGAACTGGCTGATCAAGCCCTTCACCATGGCCGGGCTTGCCGTGGTGTTTTTCGAGTTTGTGTTTGCGCCCTTCATCGAGCCCGAAGACGCCACGCAATACATCGCCGGGCTGATCCTTTTGGGCGCCGCGCCGTGCACAGCCATGGTGTTCGTCTGGTCCCAGCTCACCAGGGGCGACCCGAATTACACGCTGGTGCAGGTGGCGGCCAATGACGTCATCATGGTGTTCGCCTTCGCGCCGCTGGTGGCGATCCTCTTGGGCGTCACCGATATCGCCGTGCCCTGGGACACGCTGATCCTGTCCACCGTGTTGTATGTGGTGATCCCGCTGCTTGCAGGCATTGCAACGCGGCTGTGGCTGACGCGCGGTCACGCCAAGCCTGTCGGCGACGCGCGGGTCTCAGCCTTCACCGGACGGGTCAAACCGGCCTCGGTGATCGGGCTGATCGCCACGGTGGTGCTGTTGTTCGGCTTTCAGGGCGATGTGATCCTGGAGCGCCCGCTGGTCATCGCCATGATCGCGGTTCCGCTGCTCATCCAGGCCTATGGCATTTTCGCCCTCGCCTATGCGGCGGCCTGGGCGTGGAAGACGCCGCACCGCATTGCTGCGCCCTGCGCGCTGATCGGGACGTCGAATTTCTTCGAGCTCGCCGTGGCGGTGGCCATCGTGATGTTCGGCGTCAATTCCGGCGCGGCGCTGGCCACCGTGGTGGGCGTGCTGGTGGAGGTCCCGGTGATGCTGTCGCTGGTCGCCCTGGCCAATCGCACGCGGCGCCTTTTTCCGGAGACCTGAGCCTATGAGCCGCGACACGCCGCAAATGGACGAGGCCTCCTTCCGCCTGCCCGAGCCGCAGAAGCTGTTTCCGTCCGCACGCAGCACGCACCGGCCGCGCATCCTCCTGCTCTACGGGTCGCTGAGGGAGGTCTCGTACAGCCGGCTGGCGGCGGAGGAGGCGGCGCGCATTCTCGAGCGTCTGGGGGCCGAGACCCGTTTCTTCAACCCGTCCGGCCTGCCCTTGCCTGATGGCGCGGAGGCTGACCACCCCAAAGTGGCCGAGCTGCGCGCGCTGGTGACCTGGTGCGAGGGCATGGTGTGGTCGAGCCCGGAGCGCCACGGCGCCATGACCGGCGTCATGAAATCCCAGATCGACTGGATCCCGCTATCGCTGGGCGCCGTGCGGCCCACGCAAGGAAAGACGCTGGCGGTGATGCAGGTGTGCGGCGGGTCGCAGAGCTTCAACGCCGTCAATCAGCTGCGCGTGCTGGGCCGGTGGATGCGGCTGATCACCATTCCCAACCAGTCCTCCATCGCCAAGGTCTGGGCTGAATTCGGACCGGACGGGCGCATGAAGCCCTCGCC
The DNA here is from genome assembly GCA_016124675.1 of Alphaproteobacteria bacterium. Classification (GTDB taxonomy): domain Bacteria; phylum Pseudomonadota; class Alphaproteobacteria; order Caulobacterales; family Maricaulaceae; genus Oceanicaulis. The sequence continues at coordinate 49,768 of WGNG01000009.1, read as the reverse complement.
CTATTACGACAGGATCGTCGATGTGATGGAGGAGCTGATGAAGTTCACCCTGCTCACGCGCGACTGCGCCGACTATCTCGTGGACCGGTACTCCGAGCGCAAGGAGAGCGCCGAGGCCCTGATGGCGCGGGTCAATCAGACCGGTATTTGAACATGAAAACGCCGCCCCGGAGCCATCCGGGGCGGCGTCATCAGGCCGGTATGAATGCCGGGCCGATCGCTAGAAGCGGAAGGCCAGGCCGACGGAGAACACATTGCTCTCCAGCACCAGATTGCTGCGCTCGCGCGTCGCGTACTGGGCGTTGAGCTCCACCCCGTTGGCGAGGATCGCCGCGGCCCCGACCGACAGTTCGAGCCAGTCGCTGTCCTGCGTCACGCCGGTGTCGAACAGGATGATCCCGGTTCCGCCCGTGCTGGCGAAGTCGCCGACAACGCTCTCGCCGCCGCTGCTGAGCAGGGTGGCGTAGCCGATATAGGCGCGCGGCTCGATGGTGGCGTTGCCCGCCACGATGCTGTAGCCGAGATCCGCCCCGGCCCGGGCCACGTGCCGGGTGAAGCGGGCGTCACGCAGGGTCAACGCAGCCAGCGGGGAGCCGCCAAGGCGTTCGCCCGACAGCTCGGTCTCGCTGAGGCTGAGGCTGGCTGACGGGATAATCCGCAGGGCCCCGTTCACGTACTCGTAAGCGCCGGTGAAGCTCGCTTCCACCGTCCGCCCGCCAAGGTCGCCGGTGACAGGCAGGGTCAGACCGCCCACCACTGCCGAGCGCTGGGTGCGGGCGTCATGCTCGGCCCAGGAGGCCGTGGCCAGACCGATATAATTGCCCTGACGCACCGTGGCATAGGCGCTGGCCTGCAGGGTCTCGGTGCGGGTGCTGGCCGTTCCGCCGCCCGGCAGAACCTGCTCGGCGTCCGAGCTGGCAAAACCGATGGAGCCGCCCAGGCGGATGTTGTCGGCAACCGTGAAGTCAGCGCCGGCCATCGCATACGCGCCGTCAATGCCGGCGTCCGCCGATGCCAGCGAGGTCGCTGCAGAACCGTCGATCACACCCCCGGAGAAGAAGACCGAACGGCCCTCGCCGGCTTCATGCACGACCGGTTCTGTCCCGCCCGCCTGCCGCGCGATGGCGGCAAGGCTCGCCCCGTCCATGGACTGGCCGGCTTCGGAACCCAGAAGCGAGAACATCGCCTCGGCCCTGCCCGTGGCGGCGGCGCCCGGCGCCTGGATCATCCGCTGGCGCAGGGCGCCCGCGAACATCTCATTGTGCAGGGTGGCCGTGCGGCGCAGATGCCAGCTTTCATGCGGGACCAGGTTTTCGAAGCCATCGACCAGCGCACCCGCAGGCAGCAGGTCGATCACGTCATAGAGCCCGCCCAGCGGACCGGCGCCGCCGGCCTGGCTGCCGCGCTGCTGGTCAAGGCGCTGGGCCAGGTTCGCCTGGGCCGGCGTCTCATAGCTGGCGAAGCCCGCAAAGGACGCGGCCTGGATCTGGATGTCCACCCAGCCTGCGCCATAGACGGGCGCGAAGAACAGCACGCCCGGCAGGTCCGTCAGCGCGCTGGCGAAACCGCCAACCCGATCGCCGGTAAAGGTCATCACCCGGCGGCGATCACCAAAGCGCGGCATATAGCCGGCGGCCGGGTTCACGGCGAAGCCGCCGTCCAGCGAAATCGATCCGGCGGCATTGAGCCGGCTGGCGCTGGTGGCGGTCCAGTCAATCAGGAAAGCGCCGGCTGCTGTCTGGACATAGTCGCCGGTCATCGACAGGGCGCCGGCTTGATCCGCAATGCCGGGATTGACGATGCCGGCCACGTTGAACAGGGCGCCGTTGAACAGCTGGCCGTTGCCGAACAGGAGTGTCGGGTCAAACAGGTCGATCACGCCGGAACCGGTCAGCGACCCGCCCCACAACACGATCTCACGCGTGACCAGCGTGCCGTCGACCCGCAGGTTTCCGGCGAACACCTCGGACCGGATCATCGACCAGAGCGTCCCGTCTTCCTCGATCGTCAGTCCGGCGCCGGCGCCGGCGATGGTGAGCTTGTCAATCTCGACGAAGGCGCCGCCCAGCGTCACCCGGCCCGGCGCCGCCAAAGTCACATCGTAGAAGCGGGCCGCGCCAGCGCCGGCGTAGAAATTGGCCGGCACGAAGCCGGTCGCGCCGGGGCCGGTGTTCGCCGGAGCCGCATCGAAGGACACAAGATCGCCCTCAATCCCATGGTGCCCGGCGCCGTCTGCGGCTGGCGCGTCCAGCGCGGCAGGCTCGCCGTCGACCTGGCCATCCGCGCCAGAAGCCCCCTGGCCGCCGCTGCGCACGCTGGCGTTCGAATGCGCCACCAGGCCGTCGGCCGCAAAATCAGCCGCCGATTCATTTGACGCCGCACCGCCGCGCACGTCGGCATGGGAGACCGCGACAACGCCGTCAGCGGCGTCGTCCTGAGCCGATTGGCCTTGCGCACCCGCGCCTGCTGCGCCGGCGGCGAGCAGATCCTGAACATCGGTGTCGAACACGACGCCCCACGGATCGGTGGGGTTCGTGCCGGGCTGCGGCGTGCCGGGCAGACCGTTCACAATCTGGCCGTTCTCGTAGATGTAGTAGTTCGGGTCCATCACCTGCTGCCAGATCGAGGCGTCGAACCAGTCGCCGCCGCCGGTATTGGTGACGTATTTGTAGGGATTGTTCTCAGCGATGAATTCATGCCAGGCGAAGAGCGGATTGTAATAGCTCAGCTTGCCATAGGACTGGCCGGGCGCGTGGAGCGAGCCGTCCACAAAGCCGCCCGACAGGACGCCCAGGATCAGCGGATTGTTGAAGATGTTCATCGCCATCAGCGGACCGCCGGAATCACCGCCCGCCGTGCCGACCTCGTTGGGCAGCGCCCCGCCCGGGAACAGGTCCAGCGACGGTCCGGGCAGAATTACGGTGTCGCCGCCGACAAAGGCCCCGCCGCCTGCATAGTCCGAGCAGATGATGGAGTTGGTGAAGCCGAATGCGGCGCCACGCTCGCACTCGCCTTGCGGGTCGGGATTGTCGAAATCGACCCAGTACAGCATCTGATTGTCGGAGGGAGAGTCAAAGCCGTTTGCAGGATCCTGCGCGATGGCCTGGAAGAAGTGATTGAAATTGCCCATGAAGCCGAGCATGTTTTCGCCAGCGCGGCGTCGGCCGTTAATGGTCGCGCCTGCGGTGCTGGAGCCGCGGTTGAACGTCCCGTAGCCGATCATGTTGACGTGTACGCCGGCGCTCAGCACATCGTCCGGGATCGGGCTGAACAGCATGCCGTAGGTTGGCAGCATGTAGAGCGGATCAACCAGGGTCAGCATCGCCACGTCGGCGGCCGGGAACGGCTCCCCGCCGAACGAGCCCTCGCCCGGCGTGCGCACATCCAGCGCGAAGGTCAGGCCATTGCGATCATCGACAAACTGCCGGCCCGTGCCGATCCAGTTGAACAGGGGCACGAACGTGTCCGGGCCGAAGGCGATGATCGGCGTGAACGGACCGTTGGCGCCATAGGCCGCGTTCGGCCGGCCGTTGAAGCAGTGCGCGGCGCTGATCACGGTGCGGGGATTGATCATCGAACCGGTGCAATTGAAGGAAATTCCGCCGGTCGTGCGGTTCCACATGAAGATCTGGATGACGCCATCCCAGTCTGCGGCGAATTCCCGGGCGCCCTGGTCGCCGACATCATCACGATACGGGATCGCGTGGGCGGGCGCGTTCAGCGCCGTGGTGAGCACGGCGGCGGACGCCGCAGCGTAAAGGCCGGACTTCAGTGTCTTGATCATGTTGGTCCCCGATGGCGATGTGTATTGAACAGGCAGGCCGGATTTGCGCGATGAGGCGATGCAATCAAAGGCCGAGGCGCTGGTCGCGAAATTGATACGGCGACATCAACCTAGCTGAGGAACAGCTTGAGGCAAGGTGAAACGCGATTCAACAGGTTGGGCCGCGCAGCACGATGGGTGGCCGGGGTTGGCGCCCTTGCCGCCGGGGCAAGTTGCGCCGCCGCAGGCGACTCGCCGGTGCGCCCCGTCCTTGATCCGTCGCCCCCGGCGTCGCGCAATGTGCTGCCGCGCCACGCCTCGCTGCTGGAGGGGCCGCCGCTGGCGATCACGCAGGACGCGCTGGCCGGACATTGGCGATCAGACGCGTGCATTCTGCATCTGGCGTCCGGAGACACAGGCGCCGCCGCCCATGTCACGGGCGATTGCCCCTCAGCGCTTGGCGAGATCACCCGATGGCGGCTGGAGCCGGAACAGCGCCTGCGCCTTGATCTCCTTGGCGGGGATGGGGACGTGCCCCTCTGGTCCGGTCTGATGACCCGCCCGGGCCGGCTGGCGGGCCATGCGCGCGGGATTGGCGGCTGGGTCTGGACGCGGGACGGCGCTCCCGCCTCGACTCGCGGCGCCGGACCGCAGTAACATGGTTCCCCAGACGCCGGAGCGCTCCATGATCGCGACCCTTATCGCCGCCGCAGCGCTCCTGAGCATCGAGGCGCCGGGCGCTTATGAGCTGCGCCTCGATGGCGCGGTGTGCCGCATCGTGCTGGACGCGCCGTCGCCGGTGCCGGAGGGGTCGCTTGTGACGACCGATGGCGCGTCCGGTCTGGTGCTGGCGTTTCCCGACTGCCCGTCCGGCCTTGGAGAGGCGGCCTTCTGGCGCGCCGATGCAGCCGGCACCGCCCTGACCATATTCGACGCCATGGGCGGCGTCCTGCTGACGGCTGCGCCGGATGGCCGGCGCGGCTGGTCGGGCCAGACGCCGCAGGGCGCAAGGGCGCGGCTGGCGCGCCGCTGAGCACATCCGCGCGCGCAGCCTCGACAACACGCGCCGCCAGCGGCTAAACCGGCCCCGATATTCATCCGACAGATCAGAAGCCGCCGCCCGCCAGAGGCGGCGCAAGGAGGAAGCCCCATGTCCGGCCCCCGCGAGATTCCCCACTTCATCAATGGCCAGCGCGTCGCCGGAACGTCAGGGCGTTATGGAGATGTGTTCGACCCCAATACCGGCGCGGTGCAGGCGCGCGTCGCGCTCGCCAGCGCGGCGGAGATGGGCGAGGCGGTGGCGGCGGCCAAGGCGGCCCAGCCGGCCTGGGGCGCCACCAATCCCCAGAAGCGCGCGCGCGTCCTGTTCCGCTTCAAGGAGCTGATGGAGCGCGAGATTGACGATCTCGCTTATCTGCTGGCCACCGAGCACGGCAAGGTCGTCGCCGACGCCAGGGGCGATATCCAGCGCGGACTGGAGGTGATCGAGTTTGCCTGCGGCGTGCCGCACCTGATGAAGGGCGAATACACCGAAGGGGCTGGCCCCGGTATTGACGTCTACTCCATGCGCCAGCCGCTGGGCGTGGTTGCGGGGATCACCCCGTTCAACTTCCCCGCCATGATCCCGATGTGGATGTTCGGCGTCGCCATTGCGTGCGGCAATGCCTTCATCCTCAAGCCGTCGGAAAAAGACCCCAGCGTGCCGCTGCGCCTGGCCGAGCTGATGCAGGCAGCCGGCCTGCCCGACGGCATCCTGAACGTCGTGCACGGCGACAAGGAGGCGGTGGACGCCATCCTGCACCATCCCGACATCAAGGCGGTGAGCTTTGTGGGCTCGTCCGACATCGCCCAGTACGTCTATGTCACCGGCGCGCAGAACGGCAAGCGGGTGCAGGCCATGGGCGGCGCCAAGAACCATGCCGTCATCCTGCCCGACGCCGATCTCGACCAGGTGGCGCGCGATCTGATCGGCGCGGCCTTCGGCTCGGCGGGCGAGCGCTGCATGGCGCTGCCGGTCGCCGTGCCGGTGGGCGACAAGACCGCCGATGCGCTGATCAAGAAACTCCTGCCGGAGATCGAGAAGCTCGTCCCTGGCGCCTCCACCGATCCGGACGCGGCCTACGGCCCGGTGGTTTCGGCCGCCCATCGAGAGCGGGTGGAGAACTATATCCAGATGGGCGTGGACGAGGGCGCCGAGCTCATCGTGGACGGGCGCGGCTTCACGCTGCAGGGCTATGAGAACGGCTTCTTCATCGGGCCGAGCCTGTTCGACAGGGTGCGCGCGGACATGCGCTCCTACCAGGAAGAGATTTTCGGCCCCGTGCTGCAGATCGTGCGCGCGAAGGATCTCGAGGAAGCCGCGCGCCTGCCCAGCGAGCACCCCTATGGCAATGGCGTGGCGATCTTCACCCGCAACGGGCTGGCGGCGCGCGAGTTCGCCTCCAAGGTCAATGTGGGCATGGTGGGCGTGAACGTGCCGATCCCGGTGCCGGTGGCCTATCACACGTTTGGCGGGTGGAAGCGCTCGGCCTTCGGCGACACCAACCAGCATGGCATGGAAGGCGTGCGCTTCTTCACCAAGATCAAGACCGTCACCCAGCGCTGGCCCACCGGCGAGGTGACCGATCAGGCGTTTGTCATTCCGACGATGGGGTAGGGGTGCGCCCAATCAGGACGCATCTGCCTTCTCCGCCAGCCACGCCTTGATGAGCGATTGATAGGGCATGTCGCGCTTGTTGGCGGCGATCTTGATGCGTTCCAGGAGCGCGTCGGGCAGGCGGATGGAGATCGAGGTCGCGCCGGGTTTCAGATTGGGCAGGCGGACGCGCTCTGCTTTCGACCAGTCGATATGATCAGCCGAGTCGTGGCTCTCCCAGTAGGCGCGCTCCTCCGCCTCGGTTTCGAAGACGGGGACGGGTTCAGGTTTCCGGGCCATAAATTGCTCGCTCTCTCCGGCTCATGTCGCGCGCCGAGATGACGCGGATCAGACTGCCTGCGCCGCGCAGGGTGAAGCTCACATGCAAAAGGCGGCCGCCATCGGTGCGGCCAAGCGCATGCAGCCGGGGCTCTTCCAGGCTGTGACTTGTGTCCGGGGCGACAAGCAGAGGCTCGTTGAAGAAAATCTGCTCGGCCTCGGTCTGGCTGACATCATGCTTTTCAACGCTCTTGCGCCGGTTGCCCGCGTCCCAGTCAAAACCCTTGAGGCGGCCCCAGTCAATCATTATTGTATATGACCAGCATATACAAAAAAGTCAACAAACCGGCGCGTGATTCAGGGCGCGAGACCGGGATGTGCGCCGGGGGAGCAGGATAGGGGGCGGCGAGTGCGCATCGCCCATGCTATAGACCGCGGCCCCACTGAACGGACCCCTCCCATGCCCACGCCCCTGCACGCAGAACGCCTTGAGGCCGTGCACAATGCCCTGCGGGCGCTGGGCGCGCGGCGGGTCGCGGATCTCGGCTGCGGCGACGGCGATTTCCTGATCCGGCTCGCCGCCGATCCGGACATCGACCACATCACCGGCGTGGAGATCAGCCGCGCGCGGCTGGATGCGCTGGCCGCGCGCTTGGCTGAAGGGGGGCCGCAGGCGCAGGCGCGGGTGACCCTGCGCCACGACTCGCTGATCGAGGCCGGGCGCTGGATCGGCGAGGCGGACTGTGTGGTCATGGTGGAGGTCATCGAGCATCTGAGCCCCGCCGAGCTTGTCCGGCTGGAGCGGCGCATCCTGCACGAGGCGCGCCCGCCCGCCCTGATCCTGACCACGCCCAACGCCGAGTATAATGGCCGCCTGGGCGTCCCCGCGCACCGGTTTCGCCATCCCGAACACCGGTTTGAATGGACGCGCAGCGAGTTTCGCGGCTGGGCGCGGCGTGTGGCGGGCCGGGCCGGGTATGGCGCGGGGTTTCAGGATATGGGCGGGGTGGATCCCGAGATCGGCGGCGCCAGCCAGATGGCCATACTGATCCGCTATGAGGCGCCTGGGTCAGCGCCCTAAGTCCCTAGATTTGCAGGCGGTAGCCGCCGGTTTCGGTGATCAGCAGGCGGGCGTTCTGGGGGTCGGGCTCGATCTTCTGGCGCAGGCGGTAGACATGGGTTTCCAGCGTGTGGGTATTGGCCTCGCGGTGATAGCCCCAGACCTGGTCCAGCAGCTCCTCGCGCGCCACAGGCTTGCCGCTGGCGCGGTACAAGTATCTGAGAATACTGGTCTCTTTCTCGGTCAGCCGGATCTTCCTGTCCTCGGCAGTGAGCAAGAGCTTCATCGCCGGCTTGAACCGGTAGGGGCCCAGCGGCAGCACCGCATCCTCGCTGGCCTGGTGGCGCTTGAGCTGGGTGTTCACCCGTTCGAGCAGCACCACGAACGAGATCGGCTTGGCCAGAAAATCATCGGCGCCCGAGCGCAGGCCCAGCACATGATCGGCGTCGCCGGACTGGGCGGTCAGAAGAATGATCGGCGTGGTTATCCCGGCCTTGCGCAAATGCCGGCAGGCCTCCCGCCCGTCCATATCCGGCAGGCCGACATCGAGGATGATCAGGTCCACCGGCTCTGATTTGGCGAGCTCCATGCCCGGGCGGGCGGCGTCGGCGGTCAGGACGGCGAACCCGTCCTCAAAGCCAAACTGCTCGGCCAGCGCTTCGCGCAAGAGGTCGTCGTCATCGACCAGCAGGATGGTGTGTTTCGTCATGGCGGGCGCTCCCCTGGCCGGACGATCGAGCCGTCAGCCTTGCCTGTTCCGCCGCCGTGCGCAAGCGCTGGCGGGCGCCGTCCCCTAGCGCAGGGCGCGGCGCGGGGCGATTGACGCATGGGTGAGTGGTGTCAAACTTTGCGTGATAGCGGTGGCCCGGTCACGGGGATAGCGCCCGGGGATAAAGCCGCCAGCCCATGGGGGACAGATTTGGCCCAGGCCCGGTTCATATGGCGTCAAAACGGCCCGGCACGGGGTCATGAGGACGCGTTTCGGGGTCATGATCGCCCGCCACATGTCACACCCGGCCCGCAAGGCGGGCCAGACGTCCATTGCGGCGTTCTGACCGGGGACGGTTTTGGTCCGGTGCGCGCGGCCATCGGCCGGTCCGGGGTTGTCGCGGCCGAGATGAAGCGCGAGGGCGATGGCGCGACCCCCGCGGGCGCCTGGACGGTGCGCCGGGCGCTGTGGCGCGCCGACCGGCTGGAACGCCCGGACACGGCGCTGGTGCTCGACCCGATCGGGCCGGATGATGGCTGGTGCGACGATCCGGCCGACCCCGCCTATAACCGGCCTGTCAGATTGCCCTGGCCGGGCCGCCATGAGGTGATGACCCGCGAAGACGGGCTCTATGACATTGTGGTGGTGCTCGGCCATAATGACGACCCGCCTGTCCCCGGCCTCGGCTCGGCGATCTTCCTGCATTGCGCCAGCCCGGACTATCGGCCCACCGAAGGCTGCATCGCCATTGCGCGCGATGATCTGGCAGCGCTGCTGAAGGTGCTCAAAGCGGGCGATGTGATCGAGGTGGGGTGAGGGGGTGCGAAGGCTCTGTGAGTTGCCGCCTTTGGCGGCGCCCCCACCCGGCTTCGCTAACGCTCAGCCACCCTCCCCGCGAGGGGGAGGGAAAGCCAAACCGCCCCCCCACCCCCCCACCCTGAACACGCCGCTTGCGCTTCGCGCCAACGTGTTGTCCTGTCGCGCGCATTGTCCGTCCCAGCGTGAAGGGGATCGCCATGCAGCTCCAACAGGCGTCCTGGCCCGAGGTCGAAACCTATCTCAAGGCCTCCAGGGGCATTGTCATTCCCATCGGCTCGTTCGAGCAACATGGGCCCAACGGTCTCATCGGCACCGACGCCATCTGCCCTGAAGTCATTGCGCGCGAGGCGGGCGATGCCGGCGGCTTCCTGGTGGGGCCGACCTTCAATGTGGGCGTCGCCCAGCATCATCTGGGCTTTCCCGGCTCGATGACGCTGCGGCCCTCCACCATGATTGCGGCGATCAATGACTGGATCGATTCGCTGGTGCGCCACGGCTTTCGCCGGATCTATTTCCTCAACGGCCATGGCGGCAATATCGCCACCATCTCGGCGGCGTTTGCCGAAAGCTATGCGGCCTGGTCGATGGATGGCGACGCCTGTCCCTACAAGCTGCGCCAGATGAACTGGTGGGAGCTGCCGGGCGTGATGGATGTGTGCAAGTCGATCTTCCCGGTGGGCGATGGCAGCCACGCCACGGCGTCCGAAGTGTCGGTCACGTATTACGCCTATCCCGAGGCGATCAAGGACGTGGTCATGACCCCGGCCATTGCGCCCGAAGGCTCGTTCACGGACGCGACCGATTACCGGCGCAATTTCCCCGACGGGCGCATCGGGTCTGACCCATCCCAGGCGACGCCGGAGAAGGGCGCCAAAATCGTCGCGGCGGCACGCGATTCGCTGATGCGCGACGTGGAGGCCTTTTTCAAGGGCTAGAGTATCCGTCCTGACTGCGTCAGCCCGCACGCTCCAGCTTTTGATCTGGCGCGCAGTTTTTCCGAAAACCGGTTCCCACTTTTGCCGATTGCGCTCTGATCTATTTCCTCACCAGCGGCCAGAGCAGCTCCCGGCGCGCGCTGACCGGCGTCATGTTCTCGATGCCGTAGGCGTCAGGATAGCGCCGCGTGATCAGCGCGGTGCCGAACAGCACGTCCCAGAAGAACAACAGATTCCCGTAATTGCCCTTGTACCGGGTGACGCCGTCCGTGGCGTCCAGCCCGTGATGGGCGGCGTGGGTGGCGGGGGTGGAGAGGGTGCGCTCGACGAGCCACATCACCGGCGACAATGCCTTGATCCGGTAGAGCGGCTCATCCCAGCGCCAGCTCGAGTGCGCGCCGAAGATCACCGTCATCTTGATGATCAGGTAGACCACATAGACCGGTCCGAACCCCAGATGGACCAGCACCGCCGAGATCCAGATACCCGGCATGAGCAGGTAGTAGAACAGATTGTTCCGGTAGACGATGCGCACGCTCATGTACTGGCCCGAGTGGTGGGCGCGGTGCAGATTGTAGAGCCAGGGGATCTGGTGGTTCAGACGGTGCCACCAGTACTGGGTCATGTCGTCGCCGACGAGCAGGATCAAAGCCATCGCCCAGACCGGCAGGACGGCCAGCGCGCCCGCCGAGCCGGGCCGGATCAGCTCCACCAGCAGCGGCGCGATCGCGAAGATCGCCGGTACGGTGATCAGAAGAATGGTCACCGTGGAGACCGCTTCGATGACGGCGTCGCGCGCGCCGGCCCGCTCCTTCGGATTGAACCGGCCCAGGATGATTTCCAGAAGCGCGAACGCGACGAAAATCGCCGGGATGATGATCTGATATGACGACATGGACATTCCCCGGGCGGCAGCGTGCGCGAGGCAGACTGGACGCGAACCATCATAACCTCCAATATCATTTCGGCATTTTGTCATGCAAAGAGGTTATGAAACATGGAGGTTCGCGAGGCGCGCCTGCTGGCCGCCTGCGCCCGGGCGGGTACGCTCACGGCGGCGGCGCACGCGCTCAATGTCTCCCAGCCGGCGGCGTCGCGCACGCTGGCGCTGATCGAAGCGCGTCTGGGCGGCGCGGTGTTCGAGCGCACGGGGCGCCGCCTCGCCCTGACGCCGCTGGGCGAGGCGATCCTGCCGCGCGCCCGGGCGCTGGTGCAGCAGAGCGCAGACCTCGCCGCGCAGGCGCGCGCCTGGCGCACGGGCGAGGACGGGGCGCTCACCCTGGGCGCGGGACCGGCCATGGCCTTCCATCTCCTGCCCATGGCGCTGGCGGCGTATTATCGCGGCGGGCGCCGGGTGCGGCTGCGGGTGCAGTCGGGCGCCGCCGACACGCTGATCGACGCGGTGCGCGCCGGCGCGCTTGACATGGCGGTGTGCGACAGCGAGCCGGCGGAAGGCGACCCGGCGCTTGACGTGACGGCCCTGCCGGGCGCCGGGGTCGCGGCCGCCGTCCGGCCCGGCCATCCCGCCCTTGCAGGTGCGCCGCTGGGGGATTTTCCCTTCGTCTCGGCCACGCCGCCCGCGCGCATGCGCCGGCCGGCCTGGCCCTGGCCGTCGGGCGAAGCGAGCCTGGTGTGTGATGATTACGCTGTGCTGGCGCGTGTGTGCGCCGTGTCAGACCACGTGCTGGTCGCGCCCGAACCCGTGCTGGCGCGGCTGGCGGGAGAGGGGGCGTTGAGCCTTGCCAGCGCACCGTTTGACGCCCTGACCGTACGTCCGGGAATCATCACCCGCGCCGGCGCCCCCGACAGCGCTGCGCGCGAGGCGCTGCGGCATGCGCTGATCAGCGCTGCTGGGGGGTGATGGGCGCTCACGCCGCATCGGCCAGGCGGCTGCGGAAGGCCGCGAGCTCTTCGCCCAGGCGGTTGGCGGCGGACGCCAGGCCCTGGGCGGCCATCTCGAACCGGGCCGCCGCCTCGTCGGCGCGGGCTGCTGCGCCGGTGACGGCGCCGGCTTCCTCGCCGACGCGGGCGGTGGAGCTGGCCGCGTCAGACGCGAGGCGCGCGATCTCGTCGGTGGCGCAGGACTGCTCGGAGAAGGCGTTGCGGGCGCTGGACGAGGCCTGGCGGATGTCGCAGATGGTGCGCGCGATGCCGGTCAGGGCGCCGTTGGCGGACTCCGCCGCCTTGCGCATGGCTTCGATCTTGCTGCGGATGTCGCCGGTGGCGCGGGCAGTCTGGACCGCCAGCTGCTTGACCTCGCTCGCCACCACGGCGAAGCCGCGCCCCGCCTCTCCGGCGCGGGCCGCCTCGATGGTGGCGTTCAGCGCCAGAAGATTGGTCTGCTCGGCGATGGCGCTGACCAGTTCAGCAATGTCCTCGATCTCGCGTGCAGCGTTGTGCAGATCGTCCATGGAGCTGCCCGCGCGGCCCGCTTCGGTTTCAGCGCGCATGGAAATCTCGTCGGCGGCGCCCAGCGTGCGGGTCACCTCCGCAATCGACGCGGCGAGCTCCTGGGCGGCCGATGCGACCGCCTCGACATGGGCGCTGGTGTCACGCGCCTGACCGGCGGCGCCCTCCGCGCTGGCGCGCGTGGCGCCGGCGTCAGCGCGCAGCTGGCAGGCGAGGCCACCCAGCTCCCCTGACGCCGCCTGGAGATCGCGCAGCACGGCTGTGACGCTCTGTTCAAAGGCGCTGGACACCGAGGCGATGGTCTGGCGCGAGCGGTCGATCTCGCTTTGGCGCGTCCGGTCCGCCTCCAGAAGCGCGGCCGCTTCGGCGCGGGCCGCTTCCGACTGGCTGAGCGCGGCGTCAGCCTCGCCCAGCGCGCGCGCCACGCCGCGCGCCAGCCAGATCAGCAGGGCGGTCTGGGCGATCACCACCACGGCGTGGAACACCACGCGCCACAAATCGCCGCCATCGGGGAAGACCGCTGCCGGCAGGGCGAAATTGAGCACCAGATGGTGGATCGCCGCCGTTGCGGCGGCAGCGATCAGGGCGCGCCAATCCACCAGCACAGTGACGGCGGCGAGGGCGGCGAAGAACGTCATGTGCATGTCGATCTGCCAGGCCTGGCCGCTCATCAGGAAGGTGAGGGCGGCGGGGAAGGCCATCATGGCCGCCGCGAACACCGCGCGCGTGGTCCACACATCTGGCGCGGCCCGCCAGGACAGGCCCGCCAGCGCGGTCACCGCTGCAAGGATCAGTGTCCCGGCCAGGGCCCTGGAGGGATCAATGATCAGGCCGGCGGCCAGATAGACGGCCGTGAAGGCGCACTGGGCCGCAAACAGGACACGCAGGGCGCCGGCGCGGACGGTCTGAAGTCGGGTCATGGGCGGGCCTCCTCCACAGGCAGGCGGGCGCAAGCGCCCAGAATGGCAGGGTCAGCGATCAGCCAGGCGCCGGCCGCGTACAGGTCGGCGCGGCGGCCGGCATGGTCGAGATTGACGATGAGCGCGCCGGGCGCGCCGCCAAAGCGCACGATGTCCACCCCGGCGCGGGCCGCGGCGCGGGTCAGCTCGGCGGCGGAAAGCCCCGGAGCGAACAGGACAGCGGCCTGGCCGGTCGCGGGCGCTGCAAGCACGCCGCCCGCCACCGGCAAGCCGGCGGCGAGCGCCAGGCAGGCGATAAGGCACAGGGCCGGTATGAGAGGTCGGGAGGTGACGGGGCGGGCCATGCCGGTCCTCTGGCGAACAGACGACCAGTCTGGCCCGGCATGGTTAAAATTGCGTACCCGGAGTGACGCGCGGCGTCAGCCCCAGGGGCCGCCAAACCCGCTGCGCGGCGCGTCATCGCCGTCAACCGCCCCGCCCCAGGGTCCGCGATGACCCCAGGGCCCGGCCGGCGGGGTCGGCGCCGCGCCGCCCAGCTCGCGCAGGCGGGCGATCCGGTTGGCGGTGGCCGGGTGGGTGGAGAACAGATTGTCCGCGCCCTGGCCGTTGAGCGGGTTGATGATGAACATGTGGGCGGTGGCCGGATGGCGTTCGGCGCTTTCATTGAGGGTGCGCCGGGCGCTGCGCTCGATCTTCTCCAGCGCGCTGGCGAGCCATTGCGGCTGGCCGCAAATCTCCGCGCCCACCCTGTCGGCCTCGTATTCGCGCGCGCGCGAGATGGCCATCTGCACAAGGCTCGCCGCGATGGGCGCCAGGATGGCCAGCGCCAGGGCGGCGATGATCCCGCCGCGCTCGCGCCCGCCGCCGAAGAACAGGGCGAACTGGGCCAGGAAGCCGATGGCGCCGGCAATGGTGGCGGTGACCGTCATGGTCAGCGTGTCGCGCATTTTCACGTGCGCCAGCTCATGGGCCATCACGCCCATCACCTCCTCGCGGCTGAGCTGGGCGAGCAGGCCGGTGGTGGCGGCCACGGCGGCGTTGTTGGGATCGCGGCCGGTGGCGAAGGCGTTGGGCTGGGGATTGTCGATGACGAAGATGCGCGGGACCGGCAGGCCGGCGCCTTGCGCCATCCGTGCGGTGTCGGAGGCATACTGGCGCAGGCGCGGATCGCGCTCCTCCGGGACGATTTCACGCGCCCCGTGCATGCGCAGCACGATCTTGTCGGCGTTCCAGAACGCAAACAGATTCATCGCTGCGGCCACGCCCAGCGCCAGCACGGCGCCGCCGGCGCCGCCGATAAGATAGCCCACCCCCATGAACAGCGCGGTCAGCGCCGCCAGCAGCATGAAGGTCCTCAAACCGTTCGCGGTCATGTGTGTGATGTCCTGACTTGGCCGAAGGGGCCGTGAACCCTATCTATCTGGGCGGAGAGGAGCCCGACTGCAAGCGATGACCAGCCCGGCCAGCACTGAAGATAAACCGCTGAGCCCGGCGGCCCAGCGCGCCCTGGCCGAGGCGCAGGCGCGCCGCGAGGCGGCGGCGCGTGAAGCCGCGCGCGCGGCCGAGCTCGGCGGACCCAACGGCCCTGAGCCCACGCGCTACGGCGATTGGGAGAAAAAGGGCATTGCGTATGATTTCTGAGCGTTAACCAAGCTTAACGCTCGCACGGGCCGATGCCTGTGTTAAACTGGCACACATGAGCTGGCTGATGATCCTCGCCCTGGCGCTGTACGCCGATCCTGCCCTGGCGGGCGGGCCGGATGCGCCACCGTTCGCCGGGGACAAGCCGCCGCACGAGGCGCCCACCCTCTCCCGGCGCGAGGCGCAACCCCATCAGGCCAGGACATATCGGGCTGAGACATATCGGGCGCAGACATATCGGGCGCAGACAGATCGGGCTGAAGCGGCGCCATACGCCGCGCATGCGCCCGCCGGGGCGGCGCGTCCGGTGCGTCTCGCGCCGGATTTCTTTTACGGACCGCTCAGCGGCGGCGTCGAGCGCCCTCCCGTTCAGGTCCATGCGGTGCGCCAGGGCTATGTCATCCAAGCCGCACGCCCGGGCCCCGTCTCCGCAGGCGAGGCTGCGGCGGCGCGCGCGGGCTGGGCCGGTCGCAGTCATCATCGCAACCCGAACACAAAACGGCCCGGCGCTTGACGCCGGGCCGTTGCGTGCCGTGTCTGGCGCAGCGCCTTTAGCGCGGCGCGAGGATCATGGTCATCTGGCGGCCTTCGAGCTTGGGCTCGAACTCCACCTTGGCGGTCTCGGCGAAATCGGCCTTGACGCGGTTCATCACGTCCATGCCGCGATCCTGGTGGGCCATCTCGCGGCCGCGGAAGCGCAGCGTGACCTTAACCTTGTCGCCTTCTTCAAAGAACCTGGCCATCGCGCGCGTCTTGACCTGGTAGTCATGCACGTCGATGCCCGGACGCAGCTTGATTTCCTTGACGTCCTGCGTCTTCTGGTTCTTGCGGGCCTCGGCCTTCTTTTTCTGTTCCTGGAATTTCAGCTTGCCGTAATCCACGATCTTGCAGACCGGCGGATCGGCGTTCGGCGACACCTCGACAAGATCAAGACCAGCCTCTTCGGCGGCTGCTAGAGCCGCGTCGAAGGGCACAATCCCCTGTTTCTCGCCATGTTCGTCGATCAGGAGCACCCGCGGTACGCGGATCTCCCGGTTAATGCGCGGGCCGTCTTTCTTGATCGGTGGCGCGGCATGCGGGCGTCGAGCTATGCGTCTTCTCCATGGAAGCTGATACCGGAAACGCCAGAATACAGAAACTGGCGCTGTTCAGGTAGGCAATATCGCGAGGCTGCATGCAAATGCAAGGCGCTCACGCCGCCACGCCCGCATCGGCGAAGCCACCGGCGCAGCGCATGGCCTGCACGGCCTCGCCGGCGTTGATCTGGGCGAGGGTGGGCGCATGCATCAGCAGGGTGGGCGCCGAGCCGCGCGGCGCTGACCAGACCGGTGCGGACTCACCCGGGTGAAACAGCACGGCGGGCGAGCCTGCGGCGACGATGAGATGCAACAGCGCGATATCCTCGCCGAAGGCGCACTGGGCGCGCCGGCCAAGGCCCGCCAGCTGGATGAGGTTGGCGCGGCCCGTCAGGTCGCGCGCGCCAGGCGTGACGTGGGCGATATAGCGGCCCAGCTCGCGCGTGGACGGCCCGCCAATGATCACGGGCTCCACGCCTTTCTGGCGCAGCTCATGGGCCAGCGAGGCCCAGCGCTCCTTGGGCCAGCGCTGGGCGGGCGCGCTCTCATCCCCGGCCGGGCAGAACAGGGCGTAGCGCGCCTGCAGGCCGAAATAGGCCGGGTCCAGCGTGCGCGAGCGCCGGGCGACGAAATCGACCCAATCCAGCTCCGGCCCTGCCGCTTCGCCCAGCGCATGACCGACGCGGCACAATCCGGCGGCGCCGAGCCTGTCGGCCACCTGATCGAGCGGATGACCGGGCTTCTTCGGATCGGAGGCCGCCTCAATCCAGCGCACACGCGCAAAGCGCATGGCCCGGCGGATCTTGTCCGACACGCCCGGCGCGCCGAGATCATAGACGATGCTGAAGCCCGAATTGCGCGCAGCCTTCACGCGCTCGAAGACATTCTTCTTGGCCGCATCGGCGATCGTGGTCTCCACCGCGTTGAAATACGGGCAGTATTTCAACAGGCCCTCATAGTCGGGACCGGTGAGCAGGGTGATGCGCGCGGTGCGGTGATGGCTGCGGATCAGGCGCGCAGCCGCCAGCATGCGCACCACGCTGGTCAGATCGCCATCGTGCAGCACCAGAATCTGTTGTTTGTCGGCTTCGCCCGTGTTCATGGCGCTACTCTAGAAGTTCGCGATAGACCTGCAAGGTGTGCGCTTGCAGCGCCGGCTTGGAAAACAGCGCGCAGGCGCGCGCCCGCGCCCGGCCCGCAAGGGCCGCGCGCTCATGCGGCGTCAGCGACAGGGCCTGTGCAAGCGCTGTGCGCCAGGCCTGCGCATCGCCCGGCGCGGCGCGCCAGCCGGTCCCGGCCCCGGCCCTGCCATGGTCGACCACCTCGCGCGCGCCGCCATGATCGGCGGCGATCACCGGCGCGCCCATGGCCTGCGCCTCGGCGGCGGTGCGCCCGAAGGCTTCAGGCTGCAAGGAGGGACAGACCACCACATCAGCAGCCCTGTACGCCGCCGCCATGTCGGTTTCATGACCGGGCAGCACAAGCGTGACGCAAGCGGCCTGCGCCTGCGCGCGCAGCTCATCCTCGTAAGCGCTGCGCCCCTGCGCGTCGCCCGCGCAGACAAGCCGCACCGGCGCATCGAAGTCCGCCAGCACCTCGATCAGGAAGGCCTGGCCCTTCCAGCGCGTCAGCCGGCCCGGCAGCAGGACCACCGCCTCGCCCGGCGCAACGCCCCAGCGCGCGCGCATCGCCGCCACGCGCTCTGGCGCCACCGCAGCCGGATCGAACACGTCGAGATCCACCCCGCGCGGAATGACGCGCAGCCGGTCCTCGCCCACGCCATGCTCGGCGCGCACATGCTCGGCGATGAAATGCGAATTGGCGATCACCCGCTCGCCCGAGGCCATCACCGCGTTATAGGCGCGCTTGAGGCCCGAGCCCGACCCGTACGTCCCGTGATAGGTGGTGACGAAACGGGCGCCGGTGCGCCGCGCCGCGAAGCGCCCGCTCCAGGCCGGCGCGCGCGAGCGGGCGTGGACGATGTCCACCCCTTCGGCCCGGATGATGCGTGCGAGGCGGGCCGCATTGCGCCAGATCGACAGCGGGTTCTTGGTCTTCATGTCGAGGCGGATGAGCGCGCCGCCGGCGTCAGCCAGAGCGCCTTCAAGCCGCCCGCCCCGGCTCGCCACCAGGCAGCGCCCGCCGGCGCGCGTCACCGCTTCGGCGATCTCGATCGTGGTGCGCTCGGCGCCGCCAGCGTCGAGTTCCGGGATGAGCTGGAGTATCACCATCACATGCGTCCGTCTTGCCGCCCCGCGCGGCCCGGGCTCATGTAACCCTATCGGGTGCGCGCGCCAACTGCCCGCCCTGCCCGTCCCGCTGCGCCAGAGAAGGCCCCGCCATGACCGATCCCGCCGCCACGGCCCCGGAGTTCCTCATCACCCGCGACGGATCAAGCCTCGCTTATGTGCAGCGGCCCGGGCGCGGGCCGGGGGTGATGTTCCTGGGCGGGTTCGCGTCGGACATGGAGGGCGTCAAGGCGACGGCGCTGGACGCCTGGGCGCAGGCAAGCGGGCGTGCGCTGGTGCGCTTTGACTATTTTGCCCATGGCGCGTCGGACGGCGCCTGGGGCGAGGCCGGCATCACCCGCTGGCGCAGCGATGCGCTGGCGGTTTTGGACCAGGTGGCTGAAGGGCCGCAAGTGCTGGTCGGCTCCTCCATGGGCGGCTGGATCGCGCTGCTGGCGGCGCTGGCGCGGCCCGAACGGGTCAAGGCGATGGTGCTGATCGCCCCGGCGGTGGATTTCACCGAAACCCTGATCTGGGAGCGACTGCCGATGCATGCGCGCGAGGCGATCATGCGCGACGGACAATGGACGCGCTCCGGCGGACCCGGCGGCCAGCAGGTGATCACCCGCCGGCTGATCGAGGACGGGCGGCGCTGGCTGATCCTGGAGGCGCCCATCGCGCTCACCTGTCCGGTGCACATCCTTCAGGGCTGGCAGGACCGCGACATGCCGTGGAGCCATTCGGTACGCCTGATGGAGCAGTTGCCAGATGCGCCGGTCACCCTGACCATGACGCGCAGCGGCGATCACCGGCTGGCTGAAGCTGAGGATCTGGCCGAACTGATCCGCGTGGTGGAGGCGATGTCAGCATGATCGGTCAGCTGTACGAGACCCATGTCCTGCCCCATCTGATCGGCTGCGCCTGCGGCGCGCCGCAGATCATGAAACAGCGCGCGCGCCTGATCCCGCAGGCCAGGGGAAGGGTGCTGGAGGTGGGGTTCGGGACCGGAACCAATCTCGCTTTCTACGATCCGGCGAAAATCACCGAACTCGTCGCCCTGGAGCCGTCAGAGGGCATGCGCCGCAAGGCGGCCCCGGCCATTGCCGGGTTTCCGCTTCCGGTGACCTGGCGCGGCGAGCCGGCCGAGACCGCCGCGCTGGAGCCTGAAAGCTTTGACACCCTCGTGCTGACCTATACTGCCTGCACCATTCCCGATCCGGACCGGGCGCTGGCCGCGCTGCGCAAGGCGCTCAAACCCGGCGGCCAGCTATTGTTCAGCGAGCATGGCCTGGCCCCTGACGCAGGCGTCGCCCGATGGCAGCGCCGCATCGAGCCGGTCTGGAAGCCGCTGGCCGGCGGCTGCCACCTCACCCGCGACCCCGCCGCGATGATCACCCGGGCCGGGTTCACCATCACCCGGATCGAGAGCGGCTATCTGCCCAGGACGCCCAAGATCGCCGGGTATAATACGGCGGGGTGTGCGGCGGGGTGAGGGCGTCACGGTTAGCGATCCGTCAAGGCCTGCACCCTAGCGTGGCCTCGAAAGTAAAGCGGCGGGTGAGTCGGCATGCGTCTTCAATTCAACGAGGTCAGGGCGCGGGCGGCGGAGTTCGCGCGCGAATGGAAGGATGCCCATTACGAGAAGGGCGAGACGCAATCCTTCTACAATGAGTTCTTCGAGATTTTCGGCATTCGCCGCCGGCGCGTGGCGACCTTTGAGGAGCGGGTCAAGCTTCTCGACGACAAGAGCGGGTTCATCGACCTGTTCTGGCCGGGCACGCTGCTGGTGGAGCAGAAGAGTGCGGGCCGCTCGCTGGAGGCCGCCTATGCACAGGCGCTGGCGTATGGCGACGGGCTGAAGCCGGAGCAGTTTCCGCGCTACATCCTCCTGTCGGACTTCCAGACGTTTGAGCTTTACGATCTTGAGACGCGCGAGCAGACCGCCTTCGCGCTGGCCGACCTGCCCGCCCATGTCGAGAAATTCGGCTTCATCATGGGGGTGGAGAAGCGCAGTTTCAAAGATCAGGACCCGGTCAACATCGTGGCGGCCGAGCTCCTGGGGCAGCTGCACGATTCGCTGAAAAGCAATCGCTATGAGGGGCATGATCTGGAGCAGTTTCTGGTCCGGCTGCTGTTCTGCCTGTTCGCCGACGATACCGGCATTTTCCAGCGCGGGATTTTCGAGGACCTGATCCGCGATTTCACCCGCGAGGACGGCTCCAATGTCGGCAGCTTCATCAATGAAGCCTTCGAGGTGCTCAATACGCCCGAAGACAGGCGCCAGGCCAATATCAGCGCAGAGCTGAACCAGCTGCCTTATGTGAACGGGGAATTGTTCGCCGAGCGCCTGCCGACGCCGTACTTCACCGCCGCCATGCGCGGCCAGCTGATCACCTTGTGTGAGTTCAGCTGGGAAAAAATCAGCCCGGCCATCTTCGGCTCGCTGTTCCAGTCGGTGATGGATGGCGCCGAGCGCCGCAAGGCGGGCGCCCACTATACCACCGAAAAGAACATCATGAAGGTGATCGGCCCGCTGTTTCTGGACGGGCTGCGCGCCGAATTTGAACATCTCAAAGGCCTGAAGCGCGAGCGTGACAAGCGCCTGCGCGCCTTTCATGACACACTGGCGAACCTGCATTTTCTCGACCCAGCCTGCGGCTGCGGCAATTTTCTGGTCATCGCCTATCGCGAATTGCGCCAGCTGGAGCTGGACGTGCTGCTGGCGCTGGCGGCGGAGGACCGCGATGCGCAAGGCCAGCTGCAGCGCAAGCTGGATGTCACCGGCCTGTCGCGCGTCGACGTTGACCAGTTCGCCGGGATCGAATTGTTCGAGTTTCCCGCCCGCATCGCCGAAACGGCCATGTGGATGATGGACCACATCATGAATAACGCGCTCAGCCAGGCCTTCGGTCAGGTCTATGCGCGCATCCCGTTGAAGAAATCACCCGTCATCCGCCATGGCGACGCGCTGGAGGTGGACTGGGCCGATGTGCTGGCGCCGGAGCGGTGCGACTATGTGCTGGGCAATCCGCCGTTTATTGGCGCGAAATACCAGAGCGCGCAGCAGCGCCAGCAGGTGCGGTCCATCGCCGGACTGGGCGGGTCGGGCGGCACGCTGGACTATGTCTGCGCGTGGTTCATCAAGGCCGGCGCCTATGTGAATGCGGGGGGCAAGCGCGCCGGTATCGGCTTTGTGTCGACCAATTCCATTACTCAAGGCGAACAGGTCGCCCAGCTCTGGCCCATATTGTTTGACCGCTGCAAGCTGGAGATCAGCTTTGCCCACCGCACCTTCGCCTGGGGGTCGGATGCGCGCGGCAAGGCGCATGTGCATGTGGTGATTATCGGGCTGACCCCGCGCGGGCGCGAGCCCGCCGAGAAACGCCTGTTCAGCTATGAACACGTTAATGGCGAGCCGGTGGAATCGCGCCATGGCTCGCTGTCGCCCTATCTGTTCGATGCGTCCTTGCTGGCGGATCCGCATGTCGTGGTGGAGGAGGTGAGTAGGCCGATCAATGGGGCGCCGAAGATGATCACTGGCTCAAAGCCAATCGACGGAGGATACTACACGTTCGGTGACGACCAAGCAGCGGCGTTGAGATCAATCGACCCTGTAGCCCACAAGTATCTCAGACCGTTTATAGGTGCGCGTGAATATATAAATGGTCTGTCTAGATGGGTGCTGTGCCTCCAGAAGGCTGATCCGAGTGATATGCGGTCCTCTCCTGAGATTAGGAAGCGGATACAGGCGGTGGCAGAATTTCGAAGAGGGGAGCGGGCACCTGAGCAATCTCAGAATCGTCCAGCCCAAGCGCGAAGCCCGGTCACCGTTGCGCTTGCCGGTCAGCCAACCTTGTTCCACGTCAACGTATTGCCTGAGGCAGCGTTTCTCGCGGTCCCGCAGACAAGCTCCGAACGGCGCCAGTATCTCCCGATCGGCTGGCTGGAGCCGCCAACGGTCCCGAGCGATAAGCTGCGATTGTTGTCTAGTGCAGAACGTTGGCAGTTTGCCGTTCTGACATCCGCAATGCACATGGCTTGGATGCGCGCCATTACAGGGCGCATGAAGTCCGACTATATGTACTCCGTTGGTGTGGTCTACAACACCTTTCCCTGGCCACCCCTCACCGATGCCGACAAGGCGAAGCTGGACGCGTTGGGGCAGGCGATCCTGGATGCGCGCGCGGTGTTTCCCGATGCCACGCTGGCCGATCTCTATGATCCCGACACCATGCCGCCGGCGCTGCGCAAGGCGCATCGCGACAATGACCGGGCGGTGGACCGGCTTTACCGCAAGGCGGCCTTCGCCTCGGACCGCGAGCGGGTGGAGCATTTGTTCATGCTGTACGAACAGCTCAAAAACCCCGTCATCGCCGCCACCAAGGACAAGCCCAAGCGCGCCCGCCGCCGCACGGCAAAGTAAGCCCAAATCCGCCCCTTTTCTGGCCGCAATGCCGGGTGCACCATGGCGCATCGAGGGACCGGGAGAGGGACATGATCAGACAGGTGGGTTTGGGCCTTGCAGGCGCGCTGGCGTGCGCGCTGCTGGCGGGGTGTTCGGACGGCGGCGGAGCCGGGTCGGACGGGGAAGTGCTCGGCGAGTTCAATGCGCGGTCGTCGGTGACCGGCTCGCGCATCGCCGCTGCGCCGCCGCCACCGGCCATGATGGCCGAGCAGGCGATGGAATCGGGCGGCGGCGCATCACAGGCGCCGGCCGAAGCCGGCGAGCCTGCGGCCTATCTCGCCTATCGTTACGATTATGCGGTGCGTTTGCCGGGCCAGGCGCTGGGCGGCCTGCATGGCGCCCATGTGGCGGCGTGTGAGGCGGCGGGGCTGAACCAGTGTCAGGTCATCCACGCCTCCACCCAGAGCGCGGGAACCGAGAATGCGCGCGCCCATCTCACCCTGCGCGCGGCGCCGGCCTGGATTGCGCGTTTCCGCGAGGGCCTGTCGGGCGAGCTGGAGAGCGCGGGCGGGTCTGTGATCTCCGAGCAGACCGGGGTTGAGGACCTCACCACCCAGATCGTCGACGGCGAGGCGCGCCTGCGCGCCCGCATCGCCCTGCGCGACCGGCTGCAGGCCATGCTGGAGCAGCGCGAGGCGCGGCTGGAGGAGCTGATCCAGGTGGAGCGCGAGCTGGCGCGGGTCCAGTCGGACATCGAAGCGCGCGAGAGCGTCATCGCGGCGCTGCGCCTGCGCGTGTCGATGTCGGAGCTCAGCGTGAACTACCAGCCTTTGCTCACCCCGGCCTCGGCGTCGAATTTCGACCCCGTGCGCGAGGCGATCGACAGCATGAGCCGGACGTTTGCCGAATCGCTGGGCGCCCTGATCACCTTCCTCGCCGGGCTGGCGCCCTGGCTGGTGCTGATCATCCCCGGCGCCTGGCTGATCCGGCGCTGGGTGCGCAAGGGGCTGGAACGGCGCCGCGCGCGCAAGGCGGCGCCGGCTGGCTAGAGCCCGGCCGGTCAGAGACGTCGGCGTGCGGCCTGCGAGAGCCTAGCTGCGCAGCCGCGCGCCGGCCTTCTCGGCCGCCGCGATGATCGCCTTGGACGCCGCGTCGATCTCGGCATCGGTGAGCGTCTTGCCGGTGGGCTGCAGCGTCACTTCGACGGCGAGGCTTACATGACCCTGCGGCACGCCCTGACCGGCATAGCGGTCGAACAGGGCGGCGTCGGTGATGAGCGCCTTGTCGGCGCCGCGCACCGCGCGCAACAGCTCGCCTGCGGCCAGACTATCGGGCGCCAGGAAGGCGAAATCGCGCCGCACCGGCATCAGGTCTGACAGGGCGAGCGCCGGGCGGGCTTTCAGCGCCTTCTTGCGGGCCGCCGGGATCGCGTCCAGCACGATCTCGAACGCGACGACGCGCCCCTCCACGTCGAGGGCTTTCAGGACACGCGGGTGAATCTCGCCGAATTCCGCGATCATGTTGCGGCCAAGGCGCAGGACGCCCGACCGGCCGGGATGCCACCAATCACGCGCGTCCGCCGTGATCTGCAGATTGTCCACCGGCGCTTCGGCGGCGGCGAGTGCGGCCAGCACATCAGCCTTGATGTCGAACACATCGGGCGCTGCGCCGCCGCGCCAGTCGCGCGAGGCGACAACCCGGCGGGCCGCCGCCACGACGGTGCGCTGGCCGTCGGGCTGGTCATTGAGATAGATGGGCCCGGCCTCGAAGAAGCGCGCATCGCCGAGGCCCCGGCGGGCATTGGCTTCCAGCGCGGTGATGAGATGGATGAGGGCGCTGGGGCGCATCACGTCCAGCTCCGAACTGATCGGATTGGCCAGCCGCAGGCCCGGCCCGGCGCCGCCGAACAGGGCCGCCTGGGCGTGATGGCAGAAGGACCAGGTCACCGCTTCCTGATAGCCGCGCTGGGCCACCGCCCGGCGCGCGGCGCGCACGCGGTTCTGCAGGGGCGTGGCGGGGGCATCAAGCCGGCCTTCGGGGCGGGACAGGCGCGTGGCGGGCAGTTTGTCATAGCCCTCGATGCGGGCGATTTCCTCGATGAGGTCCGCCGCCTCGCGGCAATCGCGCCGCCAGCTGGGGGGCGCGACGGTCCAGACCGCGCCGCGCGTCACCTTGAAGCCCAGCGCGGTGAGGATGTCCTCGATCCGCTGGGGCGGCAGGTCCAGACCCAGCAGCGTCTTGACCCGCGCGATATCGAGCTCGATGGCCGCCAGGCGCCCGGGCGCCTTGCCCGCCACGCGCACTTCGCTGGGCTCGCCGCCGCCATATTCGAGGATCAGCGCGGTGGCGAGCTCCAGCCCGTCCATCACGCTTTCAGGGTCCACCCCGCGCTCGAAACGGTATTTGGCGTCGCTGTCGATGCCGGTCTCGCGCCCTGTGACGCGCGTGATCGCCGGATCAAACCAGGCGCTCTCGATGAACACGTCCTTGGTGTCGCCGGTGCAGCCGGAATACATGCCGCCCATGATGCCGCCGAGGCCGAGGCAGCGCGTGTCGTCGGCGATGACACAGTGATGGGATGCGGGATCATACTCGCGCCCGTCCAGCGCCTCGAACCGGTCGGCCTCGCCGGCGCCGCGCCGGGCGCGGATGGTTCTGCCGATCTTGCTCAAATCATAGACGTGCAGCGGGCGCGCGCGGTCGTATGAGACGAAATTCGTCACATCGACCAGGAGATTGATCGGGCGCAGGCCCACGGCCTTGAGCCAGCGCTGCAGCCAGTCGGGAGAGGGGCCGTTCTTCACGCCCTTGATCACCCGTCCGGCAAAGACCGGACAGGCCTCGGGCCAGTCGGTCTCGATGGTCACGGGGCAGGGGAAGAGGCCGGCCACGATCCCCACCGGCGCGCTCTTGAAGGTTCCGGCGCCCGCAGCGGCGAGATCACGCGCAATACCATGCACGCCCAGCCAGTCGGGGCGGTTGGGCGTCACCTCGAAATCGATGACCGGATCGTTGAGACCCAGGGCCTCAGCCGCGGGCGTGCCCACCGGCCAGTCACCGGTCAGGTCCGCGATGCCGTCATGGTCCTCGCCCGCTTCGAGTTCTTTCGTGGAGCACAGCATGCCATGGCTTTCCACACCCCTGATCTTGCGCGGCTTGGGGTCCAGCGCGAAATCGAGGCCCGGGATATACGCGCCCAGCGGGGCGTAGATGGCGGTCATGCCGGCGCGCGCATTGGGCGCGCCGCACACGATCTGTTTCTCGCCATCCTTCGTGTCGACCCGGCAGACCCGCAGCTTGTCGGCGTCGGGATGGGGCTCGGCCGCGATCACGCGCGCGGTGGTGAAGGGGG
Organism: Alphaproteobacteria bacterium; assembly: GCA_016124675.1. GTDB lineage: Bacteria > Pseudomonadota > Alphaproteobacteria > Caulobacterales > Maricaulaceae > Oceanicaulis. The sequence goes on along the minus strand of WGNG01000009.1, from coordinate 23,537 downwards.
CAAGGCGCGCCGCCGGGTCCTCGACATGCTCGATCTCGAGCCCCGCCATGGTCATGGCGTCGGTCAGGGCCGGGATGGAGAGATCGGTATCGAGATGGCGTTTGAGCCAGGAGAGGGAGAATTTCATCGGTCGGGTTCCTGGAACGCTCAGCTGAGGCTGGTGGCGAGGTTTGCCTGCAAAAGCGGGCTGAAGCCGTAATGGGCGAGCCAGCGCGCATCGGGCTCGAAGAAGGGGCGCAGGTCCGGCATGCCGTATTTGAGCATGGCCAGGCGGTCCACCCCCATGCCGAAGGCGAAGCCCTGATATTCGTCCGGATCGAGGCCGCAGGCGCGGATGACATTGGGATGCACCATCCCGCAGCCCAGAATCTCCATCCATCTGTCGCCGGACCCCACCTTCACCGCGTCGCCCACGCGCTCATAGCGCACGTCCATCTCGGCGCTGGGCTCGGTGAAGGGGAAGTGGTGCGGGCGCAGGCGCGCCTCTACCTCATCGGTCTCGAAGAAGGCGGCGAGAAAATCGATGAGGCAGCCCTTGAGATGACCCATATGGGTGTCGCGGTCGATGACGAGACCCTCGACCTGATGGAACATGGGCGTGTGGGTCTGGTCCCAGTCACACCGGTACACCCGGCCCGGCGCGATGATGCGGATGGGGGGCTTGTTGTTCATCAGGGTGCGGATCTGCACCGGCGAGGTATGGGTGCGCAGCAGTTTCGCCACGCCGTCTGCGCCGGGCGTCATGAAGAAGGTGTCGTGCATGTCGCGCGCCGGGTGGCCGGCGGGGAAGTTCAGCGCGGTGAAGTTATGGAAATCATCCTCCACGTCCGGCCCTTCGGCGACAGCAAAGCCCATGTCGGCGAAGATCGCCGCCAGCTCCTCCATCACCTGGGCCACCGGGTGCAGGCTGCCCTGCGGCTCGCGGCGCGCGGGCAGGGTGATGTCGATGCGCTCGGACGCCAGCGCGGCGTTCAGGGCCGCGTCCTCCAGCACCTGCTTGCGCGCATCAAGGGCCGCGCTGAGCCGGTCGCGCAGGCCGTTGAGGGCCGGGCCCATCACCTGGCGCTCGTCCGGGCTCATGGCCCCCAGCTCGCGCATTTTCAGCGACACCTCGCCCTTCTTGCCCAAAGCGGCGACACGGATGTCGTCGAGCGCCTTGAGATCGGCGGCGGCGGCGATGCCGGCGGAAAGGCGCGCTTCCAGCGCGTCGAGGTCAGCAGTCTGGCTCATCATGGTCGGTCCGGTTTTCAGGTCTGTCGCGCGGTGTCTAGCGTGTTTTGATCGCTTGGGGCGCCCGGTTTGTGCGTCCGGCGGCGCGCCAACGCAAACGCCCGCCTGGCGGGGCCAGGCGGGCGCTGTCGAGACGGTGTGAGAGCGGTCAGCCCTTACGCCAGCGCCTGCTTGGCCTGCTCGGCCAGCGCGGTAAAGGCTTCGGGCTCGTGGATGGCGATGTCGGACAAAACCTTGCGGTCGAGCTCGATGCCGGCCTTGTTCAGGCCGTTCATCAGGCTGGCATAGGTGAGGCCATTGAGGCGCGCCGCGGCGTTGATGCGCTGGATCCAGAGCGCGCGGAACACGCGCTTCTTGGCGCGGCGGTCGCGATAGGCGTACTGGCCGGCCTTCTCGACAGCCTGACGGGCGATGCGGATGGTGTTCTTGCGGCGGCCGTAAAAGCCTTTCGCCTGCTCAAGAACTTTTTTTCTCCGGGCGAGACGCGCCGGACCGGTGGACACGCGGGACATGGGGTATCTCCTGAAACGTCGCTAAATCTGGTGGGTCCCGGCCGCGCTAGCGGCTGTACGGGAAATAGGAACGCTTGACGATCTTCGCGTCCGGCGCCGACAGGGCGACGGTGCCGCGCTTTTGACGCACCTGCTTGGGGGTGCGCTTGATCATGCCATGGCGCTTGCCAGACTGAGCGGCCAGGATCTTGCCCGTAGCCGTGACCTTGAAGCGCTTTTTGGCGCCGCTTTTGGTCTTCATCTTCGACATTTTGCTCTCCTTGGGGAGCGTTGCAGCGCTGGGCGCTCAACGCGGTCTGCGGCCGCCCGGCATGTCGATTGGGCCGGGTAGGCCTGTTTTTACGAAGCGGCGGTTATACGCGCGCCCGCCCAAAACGCAAGGGCCGGCGAGCAGGGCGGGCGGCTGCGGGGCGGCGCCCCAAAGCAAAGGCGCGCCCGGGAGGTCCCGGACGCGCCCTCGTGTCAGGCGCGAGGCGGTCTGGCTATTCCCAGCTGGCCCAGTCCGGCGTCAGCTCGGAGATGCGCAGCCGCGCGGGCTCGCCTTCCATGCCTTGCCCATACGTGCCGACATAGATGTCGTAGCGTCCCGACAGGGCGCTATCGAACACCAGCCCCGGGTTCAGATTGCCGGCGAAGTCGTCGTCGCACGCCCAGCTGCCATCGGGCAGATTGATGGCGATGGTGGTGTCGGCGCCGCTTTCGGCCCAGATATAGAGCGGGCCGCCCTGGCCTTCCCAGAACAGGTTGGCGGTCGGCTCGCGGGTGATATGGCCCGCGCACCACAGATCCTCGCCATAGATCGCGTCATAGGCGGCGATGGGCCCGCCTGCCGCGACGTCCAGATCATGCGGGTCCGGCAGGAAGCCGGCGGCCAGGGTCACCGCGCCGAACAGCGGCTCGGCATTGATGTCGACCTGGCTGGAGACCGGGTCGGCGCCGCCGCCGATTTCCGAAATATACAGCGTCGCCGCAGCGGTCTCGCCGCCGAAGGAGCCGGCATAGACGTCATAGACGCCCGCCTCTGCCTGGTTGAAGCGCACCACCGGGTCGAGCCCGATCATGTCGTCATTGCAATACCAGGCGCCGTCGGGGGAGTTGACGGCCAGCGTGGTGTCGGCGTCCGAGGCCAGCGAGAAGAACAAAGGACCAGCCGGATCATCAAAGCGCAGCCGGAAGCTCGGCTCGCGGGTCGCCATGCCGACGCACCAGCCATCGGCGATCACACCGCCCTCTGTGGCGAGATTCAGATCGACCGTGCCGCCAGCCATGACGCTCACCGCGACCGGGTCCGGCAGGAAGCCGCCCTGCAGGCGGCGCTCGCCATGACGCGGCCGTCCTGCGACGTCGAGGCGGTTGTCCACCCCGTCAAAGCCGATCTCGGAAATCACCAGCGAGGCCGCCTCGGCCGGCAGAGTGTTGTCGAGCAGGCCGGTCCAGATCAGGTAGCGCCCGCTTTGCGGCTGACCGAACGCGACGCCGGGATTGAGCTCGATGCGGTCATCATTGCAATGGAATGTCCCGTCGGGCGCGAGCACGGCGAGCGTTCCGTCGTTCTGCGAGCGCATGAAGATGTAGAGCGGGAGGCTGCCCGCCTGGTAGTCCAGCGCCAGGGCCGCCGCCCGGGACGCGCCGCCATAGCATGACCAGTCGAGCGATGACATATCGCCCGCGCCGCCGGCCACGACGCTGATGCTCCGGGGATCACCGCGGAAACCGGCGCGCAGGCTGAGGGTCTGGAGCGGGGTCTCATCCGCAGACGGGGCGACGCTGTACGGATTGTCCGTGATGAAAGCGTCGGTGGCGACGTGAAACACCGCGTCGGGATAGCCGACGCCGGCCGAGAACGTGCCCAGCCACACGTCATAGCGGCCCGACGGCGCGTTATCGAGGGCGACGCCCGGGTTGTAGCCGGCGTTTGCGCCATCATCATCGCAGGTGATGGTTCCGTCCGGCGCGCGCACGGCCAGTGTGGTGTCGGTATCGCTGCCGGCCGCAAAACGGACATTGCCGCGGGCGCGCAGCACCACCGAGACCGTGGGCTGTTCGGAGATATAGCCCCAGCAATCGGGAGACAGCCGGTCGGCGGACATCGCCCCTGCGGCGCGCACGCGCAGGCTGACGGGTTCTGCGCCCGGCGTGTAATCAAGCTCGCCATAGACGGGCGCGCCGGTGAAACCCTGCGCCAGCGACGGGGCGGACACGCCCAGCGCGCACAGCGGCGCAAGACAGATCGATAAAAGGAAATTGCGGTTGGGCATGAGCGTCTCCTTGAAGGCGGTGTCGGAATGACAGGGCGTGAAAGCAATTCGGCCCCGCCCGGAGGGGCGGGGCCGATGCCTTGGCCTTACTGGCTGTACAGCTCGGAGATGTGGAGCTGGGCAGGCCGCAGCGAGGCGGACCCGTAGGTGCCGACCCAGATGTCGTACTGGCCCGACCGCGGGTTATTGAAATAGATCGAGGCGTTCAGGCCGTACTCGCCGCCGTCGTCATCGCAATACCACGATCCGTCCGGACCGTTGATCACCAGGGTGGTGTCGGAGGAGGACGAGGTCGAGATGATCAGCGGCAGGCTGCCGGCCGAAAACTGCAGCCGCACGTCCGGCGCGTCGGTGATGAAGCCTGCGCAGCTGGACGAGATGTTGCTGGCGGGGATGGAGCCGCCGGACTGCAGGTTGATCACGTACGGATCGGGCGTGAAGCCGCCCGACAGGGAGACCGTGCCGTAGTTCGGGTTCAGCGAAAAATTCTGCGCAGACGCCACGCCCGCGAGCGCGGTTGCAGCGAAGGCAGCCGTCATAAGAGTGCGAATCATTGAAGGTGTTCCCTTGAAGCCCCGCCATTCCCCCCCCCGCCAGCCGGGGCGATCGCCGGCGACGGTTTGCCCTGCCGATCCGTCATAGAGCAGCAGGCCGTTCGAGCTTCATGAACACGGGCTGTACCGGACATGAACGCCGGAAAAGGCCGCATCGGTCGGGAACCCTGATCCTCCCGTCCGGCGTGCGCGCTCGGCGCCCGCAACGCGACATTCGTTTTCCAAAGCCCAAAGCTCAATCAATGCTTTAGCCTGAAACAGCGGGGCGCGCCACTCAAATCATTAAAATCAGGCGCTGCCAGGCTAGCCGCCTTCGATCTCCTCGCGCAGCATCTCCAGCTCCAGCCAGCGATTTTCCTGTTCCGCCTTTTTCTCACTCAGGCGGGACAGTTCAGCCGTCGCGGCGTCAAAGCGGGCCGGGTTGCGGGTGAACAGGCTTGCGTCGGACAACTCGCTCTCCAGCGCAGCGATGCGTCCGGCGAGGGTCTCGATCTCGGCCGGGAGCGATTCAAGCGCGTGCTTGTCCTTGAAGGACATCTTGCCGCGGCTCTGGGATTTGGAGCGTGCGCCCGGCTGGGGCGCCGCGTCACGGGCGGAGACGGGGTTCGAGGCTGTGCGGGCGGAGACGCCGCTGCCGCGCTGGGCCGTCATGTCCGAGTAGCCGCCGGCGAACAGGCGCCAGACGCCATCGCTCTCATAGGCGAGCGTCGCCGTGGCCGTGCGGTCGATGAAGTCGCGGTCGTGGCTGACCAGGATCACCGTGCCGGCATAGTCCTGGATAAGCTCTTCCAGCAGGTCCAGCGTCTCCAGATCGAGATCATTGGTCGGCTCGTCCAGCACCAGAAGATTGGAGGGCAGGGCGAGCGCCCGCGCCAGCATCAGCCGCGCGCGCTCGCCGCCGGACAGGGCGCGCACGGGCGTGCGCGCCTGTTCGGGCTGGAACAGGAAGTCCTTCATGTAGGCGGCCACGTGCTTGGACACGCCGCCCACTTCGACCCGCTCGCCGCCGCCCGGGGCGATGGCTTCGGTGACGGTCCATTCCGGCTGCAGGGCGGCGCGGCTCTGGTCCAGCGCGGCGATGTCGAGATTGGCGCCCAGGCGCACCTGGCCTGCATCGGGGGCCATCTGGCCGGTGAGCATGCGGATCAGCGTGGTCTTGCCCGCGCCATTGGGCCCGATCAGCGCCAGCCGGTCGCCGCGCGCGATGCGCAAGGACAGGCCGTCGGCGATGACGCGGTCCTCAAAGCGCTTGGACAGGCCCTCGGCCTCGATGACCAGCTTGCCCGAGCGCTCCGCATCGCTGAGCGACATGGCGGCGCCGCCTTGCGGACCGCGCCAGGCCTTGAGCCGGGCCTTCATGGCCTGGAACTCGCCGACGCGGCGCATGTTGCGGGTGCGCCGGGCCGTCACGCCATAGCGCATCCAGTGCTCTTCGCGGGCGATCTGGCGCGACAGCTTGTGGCGCTCGGCTTCCTCGGCGGCGAACACCTCGTCGCGCCAGGCTTCGAAATGCGCAAATCCCTTGTCCAGCCGGCGCGTCACGCCGCGATCGATCCACACCACGGCGCGCGTCAGCGTCTCCAGGAAGCGCCGGTCGTGGCTGATCAGCACCAGCGCGCCGCGCCAGGATTTGAGCTCGCCCTCCAGCCACTCGATGGCCGGCAGGTCCAGATGGTTGGTCGGCTCGTCGAGCAAGAGGATGTCCGGCTGCGGCGCCAGGCAGCGCGCCAGCGCCGCACGCCGCGCCTCGCCGCCCGACAGGCTCGCCGGCGAGGCTTCGGGGTCAAGGCTGAGATGCTCGCACAGATAATCTGCCCGGTAGGCGTCATCGCCATCGGTCAGGCCGGCGCGGACATAGGCGATGACGGTGTCAAATCCGGCGAGATCGGGCTCCTGGGGCAGATACCGCAGGGTGGAGCCGGGATGGACGAAGCGCTCGCCGCCATCGGCCTCGATGAGGCCGGCGGCGATCTTCAGGAAGGAGGATTTGCCCGATCCGTTGCGCCCGACCAGACCAATGCGCTCGCCCGCGCCGACAATCATGTCGGCCCCGGTCAGCAGCGGGGTCGCGCCAAAGGTCAGGCGGATGCCCGCGAGGGTCAGAAGCGGAGGTGCAGCCATGGCGCAGGTCTATGCAGGCCTGCGCGCGCGGCGGCAAGGGGCGCGCTACAGGCCCGCCTCGCGCCGCGCCATGCGGGCGCGCAATTCCTCGCGTGCGACATGCAGCTGGAAATCGGCGCTGGCCGCCCAGTCTTCCGGCGGCTGGCGGATATCCTCGAAGGCGAAGGGCGGTTCGGCCTCTTGCGCTTCGTTGGCCAGCGCGTTGCGCAGGTCCGCCTCGCCCGACATGATCCGGGTTTCGGGCGTGATCTGGCGGGGCGCCACGAGGATGTCCGGGATGACGCCCTGACCCTGGATGGAGCGCCCGGCCGGCGTGTAATAGCGCGCCGTGGTGAGCCGCAGCGCCCCGTCCCGGCCGCCGCGCAGCGGGGCCACGGTCTGCATGGAGCCCTTGCCGAAGCTCGGCAGGCCAAGGACCGTCGCGCGCTCGCGGTCCTGCAGCGCGCCGGCGACGATCTCCGAGGCGCTGGCCGAGCCGGCATTGGTGAGCACGATGATCGGCGCGCCCGCCAGGATGTCGCCCGCCTCGGCATTGTAGCGGCGCGTGTCGCGCGGATCGCGCCCGCGGGTGGAGACGACCTCGCCGCGGTCGAGAAACAGGCCCGCGACGGACACCGACTGCTCCAGAAGGCCGCCGGGATTGGAGCGCACGTCCAGGATCAGGCCGGGCAGCGGGCCGCCATTGGCGGTGGTCATGTCGCGCAGCGCAGCGACCGTGCGCTCGGTGGTGTTGTCGTTGAACGTGGTGATGCGCAGGTAAGGCACGTCCTCGTCCATGTTGTAGAGCACCGAGCGCACCTCCACGGCGGCGCGCACGACGGTGACGTCAAACGGCTCCTGGCCCTCGCGTCCGATGGTCAGCGTGACCGGCTCGCCGGCGGGGCCGCGAATCCGGTCCACGGCGGCGTCCATGCCGGCGCCCACCATGTTCTCCCCATCCACCGCCAGGATCACGTCATTGGCTTCCAGCCCCGCCGCCTCGCCCGGCGTGCCGGCCATGGGCGACACGATGGTCACCATCTCGTTGCGGAAGGTCACCTCGATGCCGATGCCGAAATACTCGCCGCGCGTGGTGGTCTGCATTTCCTGAAAGGCTTCGGGCGGCAGATAGCGCGAGTGGGGATCGAGAGAGGCGAGCATGCCGTTGATGGCCGCCTCGATCAGCTGCGCCTTGTCGGTCTCCACGACAAAGTCCGATTCAACCCGGCTCAGCACGTCGCCGAACAGCTCCAGCTGCCGGAAAGTCTCCGCGCGCTGCTGGTCGGGCGTTTCCTGGGATATGCCCAGGGTCGCAGCGCCAATGCCGAACAGTACAGCAGACGCAATGATCAGGAGGCGCATGTGAAGTCATCCTTGTTCGGCATCGTCGGGGCGGCGCAGTCCATGCCAGGGGTCAGCCCCTGCGAAATTCAGGCCGCAGCCATTGTTCGGGGTCAACGGCGTCGTCCGTGCTGCGGCGGATCTCAAGATAGAGCATCGGCGCCGGATTGACACGCTCGCTCATGAGCCCGACCGGCTCGCCTGTCAGCAGCGACTGTCCCTCCGAAGCATAGATCAATGCAAGCCCGCCTAGCACAATCGTGTAGCCGTCGGGCGTGTTGATCATCACAATGCCGTCAAAGCCCTGAAACGGACCGGCATAGACCGTCACCCCGTCGAACGGCGCGGTGACCGTGGCGCGCGCCCCGGCCTCGAACCAGACGCCGTCGCGGCGGACGCCGTCGGGGCCGGGCTCTCCGGCGCGGATGACAAGGCGGCCATTGACCGGCGGGCGCAGGGCGCCGCGCGCATCGGCCAGGCGCAGCGTCTCGATCGGACCGGCCAGCGGGCGTGCGTCCACAAGCCCGGTCTCGCCGCCGGACGCCTCGCTGCGCACGGCGGTCTCGGCCTCGGCCAGAATCGCGTCGAGCCCGGCGTCCGCCCGCAAGGGCGGCGCGTCAGCGGCCGCGTCCGGGGCTGCGGCGGCGGTCAGGGCGGGGTCGGGCCGCAGGCGCGGCGAGGGGGTCACCTGCGCGGTGACGAGCGGGTCGGTGGCGGGCGCAGGATCCGGCGTCAGCCGCGGCGCGAGGCGGGGCTCGGCGGCGGCGAAGCGGCGGATGTCGGCCAGGAGATCGCGCAGGGAGCCGGCCTCGCGGGCGATGCGTGCGGCGCGCGCGGACAGGTCATCGGCTTCGGCGCGCAGGCGGCGTTCGGCGTCGCGGCGCTGGGCGATCAGCGCGTCGACCTCGGCGCGGGTCTGCGACAGCGCCTCGCGCGCCTGGCCCACGGTTTCAGCCTGGGCGGACAAACGGGTTTCGAGGGTTTCGATCTCGGCCAGACGCGAGCGCACCGCCATGGCGCGCGCTTCAAGCTGGGGCGCCAGGGCGGCCAGCAGTCCGGCGGCGCGCGCGGCTTCCGCCGCGTCATCGGGCGTCACGGCCAGCGCCGGAGGATCGGCCATGGCGATGCGCTGCAGGGCGGCGAGCACACGCGCCAGCCCGCCGCGATCTTCAGCGAGGCGCCGGCCCAGCGCCGCGCGCTCGGCTTCCAGCGCCTCCAGCGTGCGCACGGCGTTGCCGGCCTCGCCTTCGCGCAAGCGCACCTCCTCGCCCGCCGCCGCGAGACGGCGCTGCAACAGGGCGATCTCTTCGCTGGCCGCTTCCGCTTCGAGACGGCGCGCCTCAGCCTCCTCGCGCAGGGTTTGCGCTTCGCTGTCGAGCGCGTCGACCTGTTCGGGATCGGGCGGCGGCGCCGCGGCAGGCGGCGTCTGTGCCAGAAGGGCGGCGAGGACGAGGGCGTGGAGCATCATCCCTCCCGGTGATAGGGGGAACCGGCGATCAGCGAGGCGGCGCGATAGAGCTGTTCGGCGAGCATGACCCGAACAAGCTTGTGCGGCCAGGTCGCCGCGCCATAGCTGATCAGGGCAGCTCCCGGCGGCAGAAGCGCGCGTTCGTGGCCGTCCGCGCCGCCGATGAGGAATACGGCCGAGCGAACGCCTTCATCGCGGGCGCCCGCCAGGCGCCGGGCGAAATCCACCGAGCTGATCGTGCGCCCGGTCTCGTCCAGCGCAAACACCAGAGCGCCGGGATCGATCCCGTCCAGCAGCGCAGCGGTCTCGGCCGCCCTGTCTTTGAGGCGGCGCGGATCGATTTCGTGGTCGGTGAACGGGCCGAGGCCGCTGGGCCGGCCGGCGGCGGTGGCGCGGGCGAGGTAGTCATCGACCATCTCGCGTTCCGGCCCGGCTTTGAGCCGGCCTACAGCCCGGATTTCCGCACGCATGGCCGGGCTCCGCGCGCGGTCCGCCGCCGGGTCAGGCCGACCCGCCCGGCGCCGCAGACCACATTTTTTCCAGATCGTAGAAGGCGCGCACTTCGGGGCGGAAGACGTGGATGATGACATCGCCCGCGTCGATCAGCACCCAGTCGGCGCTCTTGAGCCCTTCGGCCCGCACGCCGTCCACGCCGGCATCCTTGAGCTTGCGCAGAAGATGGTCGGAGATCGCGCCCACATGCCGGTTGGAGCGGCCCGAGGCGATGATCACGATATCGGCGACGGAGGACTTGCCGTCCATATCAATGGCGACGATGTCTTCGGCCTTGTCGTCCTCGAGGGCGGCGATGACGAGCGCTTCCAGCGCCTGGGGTCCGTGCGCGTCCGGCGCCGGATGGCCGGCGGGTGCGCGCTGTTGCAGGTCAGTGGACAGAATCCTAACTCCCTTGGCTGTCACGCCCGGCTATCTGCGGGCGGCGCCCAGCGTATCACGCTTCGCGCGGGCATTCGAGCCAGTGTATGGAGTAAGGCTCACCGGGCGCGCGCCAGGCGCGCAGCGGCTTGAGCCCGGCCGAGCGGGCGAGGTCGCGGAAGGTGTCGAGTGTGAATTTGTGCGAGTTTTCGGTGTGGATCGTCTCGCTTTCGCGCAACACGAAGGCGCGCCCCGCCACCGTGAAGTGCTGATCGCGCACTGCCTGCAGATACATTTCCATGCGTGAGCGGTACGGGTTCCAGAAGGCCCGGTAGCGCAGGCCCGCCGGGTCCAGCGTGCCGTCCAGCTGCGTATTGATGCGCCGCACCAGGTTGAAATTGAAATCCGCCGTGGCGCCGCCGGCGTCGTCATAGGCCGCCTCCAGCGTGCGCGCGTCCTTGCGCAGATCAGCGCCCACCACCAGCGCGTCGCCGGGCCGCAGCCAGCCGGCGAGGGTCCGCAGCAGGGCGCGCGCATCGATCAGTTCGAAATTGCCGATAGTGGAGCCGGGAAAGAACACGATCCGCCGGCCCGGCGGCAGCGGCAGGGCGGACAAATCGATCGGCCGGGTGAAATCGTGGCAGACCGCGCCGATCACCATGCCGGGATGGTCGCTGGCGATGTCGGCGCAGGCCGCCTTCACGTGCTCGCCGGAAATGTCCATGCCCACATAGGCGGCGGGCGCGTCCAGTGCATCGATGAGCTTGCGCACCTTCACGCTGGACCCCGCGCCCGGCTCCAGCACCACCGCGCCGGGCCCGGCGAGCGCGCGCAGGTCCGCGCCAATGGCGTCCAGAAGGGCGAGCTCGGTGCGGGTGGGATAGTATTCGGGCGCCTCAGTGATCCGGTCAAAGATGCGCGAGCCTTCGGCGTCGTAGAAATACTTCGGCGGAATGGCCTTTTGCGGTCTGGCGAGACCCGCCAGCACGTCGGCGCGGAAATCATCCGCCGGCGGGCGCAGGTCTTCGAAAAACGCGAGCGCCTGCTCGCCGGCGTCAGAAGGGGAGGTGGTCATGGCGCGGGCCAGGCTGCTGCGGGTCAGCCGCGCAACAGGCGCGACGCATGGGGATGTAAGGGCTCGGTCAGATATGTCCACCCGGGCGCGCCCCTGTTCACCAAAGCGTGCGCCTGGCCCTCCGGGGTCTGCCTGCGGCTCAGCGCCCGCGCGGCCGGGCTGAAGCGGGCAGCGAGGCCGGCGCCGGGACGGGCGACCACGGCCAGCGGCGTGCGCGCCACGATCCCGCGCCAGGCTTTCCACCGGTGCAGTTCGGCCATGCCGTCCGCCCCCATGATCCAGACAAAGCGCACCCCGCGATGGCGCGCCTGCAGCCAGGCGATGACATCCACCGTGCGATGGCTGGGCAGGCGCGCCTCCAGCGCGCTGATCACATGGCGCGGCCCGGGCGCGAGGGCGCGTACGGCGGCGAGGCGCGCCTCCAGCGGCGCGGGCCGATTGTCCTTGAACGGATTGCCCGGGCTCACCAGCCACCAGACCCGGTCAAGCTGCAGGCGTCTCAGCGCCGTGCGCGCAACGTGCGCATGCCCGTCATGGGGCGGGTCGAACGTGCCGCCATAGAGGCCCACGCGCATGCCGGGGGCGAGCAGCTCGCTCTTCAGCGCGGCCATGATCCGCGCACCTGGCCGTCGCCGCGGACGATGTATCTGTGGGTGGTCAGCTGGGCCGCGCCCACCGGTCCGCGCGCGTGCAGCCGCCCGGTGGCGATGCCGATCTCGCCGCCAAAGCCGAACTCGCCGCCGTCAGAAAATCCCGTCGCGGCGTTATGCAGGGCGACCGCTGAATCCACCCCGGCAAGGAAGCGCGCGGCGGCGTGCGCGTCCTCGGTGACGATGGCGTCGGTATGACCCGATCCGTGCGCGGCGATGTGCGCCAGCGCATGGTCCATCCCGTCCACCACGCGCACCGACATGATGGCGTCGAGATACTCGGTATTCCAGTCTTCTTCAGTCGCCGCCTGCATGCCGGGAACCAGAGCGCGCGCGGCCGCGTCGCCGCGCAGGGCGCATCCGGCCCCGGCCAGCGCCCCGGCGATCACCGGGAGCAGGTCCGGCGCGCAGGCCGCATCGATGAGCAGCGTCTCGGCCGCGTTGCAAACCCCGGTGCGGCGCATCTTGGAATCCAGCGTGATGCGCAGCGCCTTGTCGGGATCCGCGCCCGCATGGACGTAGACATGGCACACCCCGTCAAGATGGCTCAGCACCGGCACGCGCGCGTGCTGGCGCACATGAGCGACGAGATTCTTGCCGCCGCGCGGAATGACCAGATCGCACCCGCCCTCATCCAGGCTCAGCATGGCGGTGACCCAGGCGCGGTCCGCATCGGGCGGAGTCTGGATGGCGTCTTGCGGCAGGCCGGCGGCGGCAAGGCCGGCGCGCATGGCGTCGGCAAGCGCGGCGCTGGTGCCCGATGTCTCGGAGCCGCCGCGCAGGATGACGCCATTGCCCGCCCGCAGGCAGAGCGCGGCCGCGTCCGCCGTGACATTGGGCCGGCTTTCAAAGATGACGCCGATGAGTCCGATGGGAACCGATATCTCGCTGATCTCCAGCCCGTTGGGCCGTGTCCAGCGCCGGCGCTCGCCGCCTACCGGATCGGGCAGGCCGGCGATGGCCTCCACGCCCGCCGCGATCGCTTCGAGACGGGGGCCGTCAAGGCTCAGCCGGTCGACAAAGGCGCCGGTCTGGCCGCGTTCCCGGGCGGCGTCGGTCTCGCGGGCGTTGATGCCCAGGATGGCGCAGGCGTTCGCGCGGATTTGCGCTGCGCCAGCGCGCAGCGCAGCACTGCGCGCGTCCGGCCCTGCGGCCTCCAGCGCGCGCCTTGCGGCGCGTCCGTTTGCGGCCAGGGCGGCGAAGCGGTCACGATGGGTCACGGCGCCTCCTCGCCATCCAGCACGATATCGCCAGCATGCACGAGCGCGGCCCCGCGGCGATAGCCCAGAGCCGCCTCCACGGCGCCAGACGCCAGCCCGGCGATGCGCCGCGCCTCCTCCCCGTCATAGCCGGCGATGCCGGTGGCGAAGCCGCGTCCTTCCGGGCCGGCCAGTCGCACCGTGTCGCCGCGCCGGAATGCGCCCTCCACCCGTGTCACCCCCGCGGGCAACAGGCTGCGCCCCGCCGCCACGGCGCGGCGGGCGCCGGCGTCGAGGTGCAGTGTGCCGGCGGGCGACAGGGCGCCCTGGATCCAGGCGCGCCGCGCGGTCTCGGGCGATCCGTGGGCGGCGAACCAGCTGGCGCGCGCGCCTTCGCGCAGGGCGTCCAGCGGGCGGGCCGCTGCGCCCGAGGTGATCACCACCGCGCAGCCTGCCGCCATGGCGATGCGCGCCGCCGCGATCTTGCTGGCCATGCCGCCGGTGCCGGCGCCAGGCCGGGGCGGGCCCGCCAGCGCTTCGATCTCCGGGCTGACCGACGCGATCTCGGGGATGTGACGCGCCCCGGGCTCAGCCGGGTCGCGGTCATACAGGCCATCGACATCCGACAGGATGACCAGAAGCCTTGCGCTGCACAGCTGGGCGGTGCGGGCCGCGAGCCGGTCATTATCGCCAAAGCGCAATTCCTGCGTGGCGACCGTGTCGTTCTCGTTGATCACCGGAACGGCGCCAAAGCTCAGGAGCGCCTCGAGGGTGTTGCGGGCATTCAGCCAGCGCGCGCGCGCCTCGGTGTCGGCCGGCGACAGGAGCGCCTGGGCGGCGGGATATCCATGCACGGCGAAAGCCTGGTCCCACATCTGGATAAGCAGCGCCTGGCCTGCGGCGGCGGCGGCCTGCTTGTGCTCCAGGCTCAGGCGCTGGCGCGGGCCGAGGCCAAGGCGCGGACGGCCCAGCGCCACGGCGCCCGACGACACCAGCACGGCTTCCTGCCCGCGTGCGCGCAGATCGGCGATATCGGCGGCCACGGCGGCGAACCGGTCGGCCCTGGGCGCGCCGGTCTGCGCATCGATCAGCTGGGCGGACCCGATCTTGATGACGATCCGCCGCGCCGCGGCGAGCCGCGCGGCCGCAGTCACGGGCTCCACCCGGTTTCGGCCCGCGCCGCCGCCTCGGCGGCGGCTGTGGCGGCGTCGCGCTCGGCTTTCTGGCGCGCCTGCACCGCGTCCCAGACCTTGAACATCAAGGGCCGCACGCCGTCGCGCGTGGCGCCCGACACGCGCAGCACTTCGCGTCCGCTGGCCTCGCGCAGGGCTTCCTCGGCGGCGTCCAGCACATCGGCCTCCACCGCGTCGATCTTGTTGAGCACGACGATTTCGGGCTTGTCCTCAAGCCCGCCGCCATAGGCTTCAAGCTCGCCGCGCACGATGGCGTAGGCGCCCGCCGGGTCCTCGCCGGATGCATCGACCAGATGGACGAGGAGCGCGCAGCGCTCGACATGGCCCAGAAAGCGGTCGCCGATCCCGGCGCCCTCATGGGCGCCTTCGATAAGGCCTGGAATATCCGCGATCACGAAGCGCGCGCCCGGCGCCAGATCCACCACGCCCAGATTGGGATGCAGGGTGGTGAACGGATAGTCGGCGATTTTTGGCGTCGCCGCGCTGACCACCGACAGAAGCGTCGACTTGCCCGCATTGGGCAGGCCGATCAGCCCGGCGTCGGCGATCAGCTTCAGGCGCAGCCAGACCCAGCGCTCCTCGGCCGGCTCGCCGGGCTGGGAAATGCGCGGCGCCTGGTTGCGGCTGGTGGTGAAGTGGGCATTGCCCTTGCCGCCGCGCCCGCCCTTGGCCAGCAGCACGCGCTGCCCGGCCGTGGCCAGATCGGCGAGGATGGTTTCGTTGTCTTCATCGAGGATCTGCGTGCCCACCGGCACTTTCAGAACCACGTCCGGCCCGTCCGGCCCGGTGCGGTTGCGCCCTGACCCGTGCACGCCGCGCCCCGCCTTGAAATGCTGCTGGTAGCGGTAATCGATGAGCGTGTTCAGCCCCTCCACCGCCTCGGCCCAGACATTGCCGCCCGCACCGCCATCGCCGCCGTCCGGGCCGCCGAACTCGATGAATTTCTCCCGCCGGAAGGAGACGCAGCCCTGACCGCCCTGGCCGGACTTGATGTAGACGCGGGCTTGATCGAGGAATTTCATGGACGAAGCTCTACCGTGTCAGAGGTTTGATGTGTAGGGCCATGGCCCGGTGGGAGGTCCGCCCCATCCGCCCCATGGAAAACAGGTCCGGCCCGGCGCCGCCGTCAGTATAGACGAAGCCGAGCTTGGCGAGCACCCGCGCCGAGGCCGGGTTGTCGCTGAAATGGCCGGCGGTCAGCCGGTCGACGCCGCGCGCGCGGGCGTCCGCGATAACGGCTGCCCCGGCCTCGGTGGCGTAGCCGCGCCCCCAGGCCGAGACCGCGAGCCAGTACCCTAGCTCCCAGGCGCCATCGCGGTGCGGGTGCAGGCCGATCACCCCCAGCGGCGCGCCATCGCTGCGCCGGGTGATCATCCGCACCCGGTCGCCGCGCAGGCCTTCTGCCGCGCGCATCGCCAGCACGAACAACTCGCTGCCCAGCTCAGGGCAGGGTGAGGGAATGCGCGCCACATTGCGCGCCACCTCGGGCCGTCCGCCCTCGCGCGCCAGGAAGGGCGCGTCGTCTAGCGCGAGCGGGCGCAGGGCGAGGCGCTGCGTGGTCAGCGCCGCCGGCTCGGCGTCGCCGCTCTGGCGCGGATGGTCGCGCATGGCCGGCCTCCGGATGTGCGGCGCGCGCCGGGGAGCGCGCAGGAAAAAGGGGAGCCGGGCGACCCGTCTCCCCTGTTTTCAGCCTTGCGCCGGACCGGATCGCCCCTGTCGGGTGAGGCGGTCCCGCGTGCTGCCGCGCCGCCCTATTCGGCCGCTTCGGCCATCGGCGCAACGCTCACGAACGTGCGCTGGTTGGCCTTGGTGCGGAACTCCACCCGGCCCTCGGTCAGGGCGAACAGGGTGTGATCCTTGCCGATGCCGACATTGTCGCCGGGGTAATACTTGGTGCCGCGCTGGCGCACGATGATATTGCCCGCAACGACTTCCTGGCCGCCGAACTTCTTGACGCCCAGGCGCCGGCCTTCAGAGTCGCGGCCGTTGCGTGAGGAGCCGCCTGCTTTCTTGTGAGCCATATCCGCTCTCCTTCAATCCTTGCGCAGACGCGTTACGCGCCGGCCAGTTCTTTCGCCCGGGCGATCCACTCGCCCGATTCCGCCTTCGCCTTGAGGCCGGCGAACTCGCCGTCCAGGCGCTCAAGGTCTGCCTCGATCCAGGCCGCGACCTGGGCGAAGGTGGTCACCCCCGCGTCCGCCAGCTTCCTGGCGAAGGCCGGGCCGACGCCGTTGAGCTGGGTCAGATCGTCCGCGCCCGCCGCCGCCTTGGCCGGCTTGGCCGGAGCGGTTTCCACCGCAGCCTCTTCAGCCGGCCTCGCCGCCTTTTTCTTGCCGCCGAGCGCAGATTTCACGCCGGGTTTCAGGATCTCGGCGATCGAGATCACCGTGATCCACTGGCGGTGGCCGCGCTTGCGGCGGTAATTCTGCCGGCGGCGCTTCTTGAAGACGATGACCTTCTTGTCCTTGCGCTCGTCAAGGACTTCGGCCGTCACCGAGGCGCCGTCCACGCCGGGAGCGCCCACCAGGGGGTTGCCCTCGCCGCCGATCATGAGCACCTGGTCGAACGTGACCACGTCGCCCGCTTCGGCGTCGAGCTTCTCCACGCGCAGGATGTCGCCTTGCGTCACCCGGTATTGCTTGCCGCCGGTTTTGATGACCGCGTACATGTGTCTCTTCCTTTTGACCCGGATCCGTGACCGCGCCGCGCCAAAGGCGCCTCTCTCGCGGGCCGGAGCCCTTTTTCTTCGCCGGTTCTGATGCGATCCGGCGTTGTGAACAGGTTTGGCGCACCCGGCCGGACAAGCCCTTCAGCCTGCCCGCCGCAGCGCGAGCGCGCGATATAGGCGCATGGGCCTTGCTGAGTCAATGCGCGCAGCGTCCCGTGGCCCGTCTTTGCTCCGGACGGGCAGCGCGGCCTGGCGCCCCTGTGGCGGTCTAAGGCTGGCCGCCGCCTCCGCGCGGTCCGCCGATCGTCGTGGCGACCTGGGAGTTGGCGCGCTCCTCGGCGGTTCGGCGCGCATTCTCCTCCATGTCGTCCCATTCGCGCTGGGTGAGGCAGACCCGCTCCGACAGGCGGCTGCCGGTGGGGCGAAGGGTGCGGCAACGCACCGTGTCGCCATCGGACGTCACACCGGTCAGCTGCCCGGCATCCACCATCTCCTGGCGTTCGGTCCGGGCGTCGGTCGCACACGCGCCGAGCATCACGGTCGCCAGCAAGGCCGGCGCAAGGACAAAGCGGATCACGGGGCACACACTCCTGTTACAGCCGGTACAGCCCTATCAGCGCTTGGCTTGCCAGTCGAGGCCATCTGCGCCTGAGCGCTTGATTTTGACGCCGCTCTTTGCGACACCGGCACACACTGCTCGGAGAGGTGCCGGAGTGGTCGATCGGGGCGGTCTCGAAAACCGTTGAGCGTGCAAGCGTTCCGAGGGTTCGAATCCCTCCCTCTCCGCCAGTTTCCAATAGCAAACCCGAAACGAGACTCCCATTGGAGCCCTTTTTCTTTTTATTTCAAAGGGGTTTGTGCACGCCATGCGAACCACGGAGACTGGCGAGCGCCCGGATTTCGGGCTCTGAACCGCCCTGGTCTCAAACCGAGCGCACCTCGACGAAATTGGTGCGCTTGAACAAAAGCCAATTATTACAGGCGGTTGTAAATTTGAGCCAACCGCACTTTTGGGCACGGTTCTTTCGCCAGGCATATGGCCAGAGAAACCCGAGGTGGGCGTAGGGGCGCGTAAAGTAGTGAAAAATTACGAACCCGCTACGCGGGACAGGGGTGTTTGCCACTTCACCCAGCGCTTCACCGTCCACCTCTCGCCGTCTCAACAGGTAAACAGGTAAACAGATCAACATGTAACCGCTTCCCTAATCGGGAAGCGTCCTCGCAAGACGGAACCCGAGGAAGTTGTCCCGGTTGCCAGGAGTGAACCAGAGGCGGAAGGCGGAGCGCAGGAACTGCGGGTCGAGGATCCACGAGCCGCCGCGGTACACACGGCTGGAGCAATTCCCGGTTGTGCGCGCCGAGCCGTCGGTCGGTGCGCCCGCATGGCTTTCATTCGCGCAATCCTCGACCCACTCCTGAACATTGCCATGCATGTCGTAAAGGCCGAACGCGTTGGGACGCCTGCCACCAACAGGCTGCGTGCTGAAGTTGGAGTTATCCTCAAACCAGGCATGGGCGCCCAGCTGCCCCGCATCATCGCCAAAGCTGTACGCCGTCGTCGTTCCGGCCCGAGCCGCATACTCCCACTCAGCTTCGCTCAGGAGACGGTAGCGGTATGGGCTCCCGGTCAGCCCGGTCTTGCGGTTCAGCCAGGTCACATAGTCCTGTGCATCATTCCAGGAGACATTCATCACCGGACTAGTGCCCCTGGCCAAGCCCTCATCGTAGGGGCGATAGCCGTTGCAGCCCCCATCAGCCACGCAGGCATCCCACTCAGCAAACGTCACCTCATAGCGCCCAACCGCCAGGCGATGCCCGATCTCCACCGTCTGCTGGGGGCCCTCGAAATCGAATCGCCCCGCCTCTGACACTGGAGAGCCCATGGTGAAACTCCCCGAGGGAAGCACCACCATCTCGGGACCCTGGCCAGATCCATCCGTGAACCGGTCCTGAAATACCTCGCCAGCACGACGGCCCTCTGTTTCAGGAGCGCAACCGGCCAGAACAAGCGCACAGAGCGCGCACAAGGGCAAAGCCCACTGTTTCAGGCCGGCTGGAAATCGGATGGGTTTCGTCATGGCGTGGTTTTCCTCCCAAGCATCCCCGGTCACCAAGGATGCGCTAAACTACCAGTTAGCCGTCCAAGATCCATTTGTCGTTTCAACTTCGACCTCAATAAAGTCACACTCACTAAATTGATTGCTAGGATTCCTTACAATAAAATCAATTGATCTTCCAAATTGCAATGATATCGGAAAATTTGGTTCTGTAGCAGGCATATAGACGCTAAGGGCGCTTCCTCCGCGTGAGAGCGTGCAGCTACCGCGATCAACCACAATGCTCAGAAGCTCTACGTCATCTGTTATCCCCCTAACTCGAAGGACGTAAATCGGATAGAAAAACAGGGGATCCAATTCGATGTACTTCTCCACTCGGACAGGCGACGGCTGCTGCCTCTGCGCCCGAAGCGGCGATGGCTGGTGCCTTTGCTCAGTTGCAGCACTACGAGCAGATGACGGCACAGGTGCAGGAGGCGGCGATGGCTGAAGCGCACTCAGACGCGCATCGGCCAAGTCGATCTGGGTCGTACAGGCTTCGGGGAGGCGTGTTCGATACGCCTGCACCACCGCCCGGTCAGTCGCGCGCTCAATATCAGGCCAATCCGCTCGCGCTGACGCGCACGGATCAGAAACAGCCGTGTTGTTATCGCTTCCCAGACCGCCCTGCGCTGCACCTGCACTGCTCGAGCTTTCGGGAAGCGTCCTCGCAAGACGGAACCCAATAACATTGCTCTGAGTGCTCGGGGCCCCTCGGTTACGATTAGATGAGCGCAGGATTAAAGGGCCGCTAAACCATGATCCGCCTCGGAAGACGCGGATCGAACAATCCCCTTTTGTTTGCGCCGAGCCGTCCGTCGGCACCCCTGAATGGCTATCATTCCAGCAATCCTCAACCCATTCCTGAACATTGCCATGCATGTCGTAAAGGCCGAACGCGTTGGGACGCCTGCCGCCAACAGGCTGCGTGCTTTCGTTGGAGTTCTCCGCGAACCAGGCATGGGCGCCAAGCTGGCCTGCATCTTCGCCGAAGCTGTACGCCGTGGTCGTGCCCGCGCGCGCCGCATACTCCCACTCAGCCTCGCTCAGGAGACGATAACGATGTGCACTCCCTGTCAGCCCAGTGCTTTGGTTGAGCCAGTCTGCATAAGCCAGTGCATCATTCCAGCTCACACGGATCACGGGCCGATCATCTCGGCCCCAGCCTCTATCGTCGGGACGATATCCGTTACAGCCCCCAGCAGCCACGCACGCGTCCCACTCCGCAAACGTCACCTCATAGCGCCCCACAGCGAGGCGATCCTCGACTTGCACAGTAAGCTGGGGACCCTCATCCAGGGCTCGCCCCGGCTCCGACGCCGGTGAACCCATCGTGAAACTACCCGGCTGCAGAACAACCATCTCGGGGCCCTGGCCCGACCCGGTTGTAAACCGGTCCCGGAACACCTCACCAATGCGGCTCTGCGCTTCGGCGGACACATCGCTCCCGACACCCCCTGCAGCTCCAATGGCAGATGACGGCACAGATGCAGGAGGCGGCGATGGCTGAAGCGCACTCAGACGCGTATCGGCCAAGTCGATCTGGGTCGTACAGGCTTCGGGGAGGCGCGTTCGATACGCCTGCACCACCGCCCGGTCAGTCGCGCGCTCAATATCAGGCCAATCCGCTCGCGCTGACGCGCACGGATCAGAAACAGTCGTGTTGTTATCGCTTCCCAGACCGCCTTGCGCTGCACCTGCACTGCTCGAGCTTTCGGGAAGCGTCCTCGCAAGACGGAACCCGAGGCTGCTGCCCCGGCCGCCAGGAGTGACCCCGATGCGGTTGGCGGAGCGCAGGAACTGCGGGAGGTTGACCCACGAGCCGCCGCGGAGCACACGGTTGGAGCAATCCCCGGTTGTGCGCGCCGAGCCGTCGGTCGGTGCGCCCGCATGGCTTTCATTCCCGCAATCCTCGACCCACTCCCACACATTGCCATGCATGTCGTAGAGCCCGAAACCGTTGGGGCGCTTGCCACCAACAGGCTGCGTGCTGAAGTTGGAGTTATCCTCAAACCAGGCATGGGCGCCAAGCTGGCTCTCATCATCGCCAAAGCTGAAGGCCGTCGTACTGCCCGCGCGCGCCGCATACTCCCACTCAGCCTCGCTCAGGAGGCGATAACGATATGGACTTACGACTAGGCCAGTCTTGCGGTTCAGCCACTCCACATAAGCCAGCGCATCATCCCATGAGACGCATGTCACGGGATGATTGCCTGATTGAACAAATCCAGGCCATTGCCAGCTTGCGGATTCCGTCTCGCCGATATCTGAACCGTCCCATGTCCAGCACCCCCCGCTCGCACTGCGCCCGGTCTCCGTTACAAAGGCGCGATACTCATCCACCGTCACCTCATAGCGACCCACAGCAAGGCGATACCCGATCTCCACCGTCCGCTGGGGGCTTTCATGCTCCGCATTGCGCCCCGCCTCCGACGACGGAGAGCCCATGATGAAACTCCCCGAGGGAAGCACCACCATCTCGGGGCCCTGGCCAGATCCATCCGTGAACCGGTCCTGAAACACATTGCCAGCACGATCGCTGGGGGAGCAATTAGCCAGAACCAGCGCGCCCAGCGCGCACAAGGGCAAAGCCCACTGTTTCAGGCCGCCTGGAAATCGGTTGGCTTTCGTCATGGTGTGGTTCTCCCTCCAAGCATCACGGGCAAACTTAGATGCAACCAGATGCAAGCTCAAGATGGTGGCATGAACCCAATGAAACGAGTAACTGAAACCAGGGGCAGCTCACGGGCGACACAACGCGCACTTCAGCCTGCAGCGCGCTCCTCTGAAAAGCGGTCGGAGGGATCGGTCGATGGATCAAGACTGGAAGAATGGCTTCGCCGCATTCCTTGCCAGCAGGTGGAAAGCAGATTTTTATCACAGTTACCCCATCACTCGTCATAAAGCTTGGAAAAGATGGCGACAATTGAGCTTCGAGCTGACATTAGATAATGTTGATAAAAATTGGTATTGTAACTCTATAAGCCAAGCGGCCGAGCGTTATTCCTGGATTGATAATAATTCGGAATTGGATTATGTGACCCTTTCTGAGCAATTGATAAAAGCAGTGCAAAATAAAGACGATAGATTAGCCTGTTATACCTGTCAATCCATCTTCGTTTGGGGAGGCGTAGGGCGGCAGCGCAAAGGCGGTAGTGATAAATCAGTTATTTGGCTGCAACGGGAAGAAGCAAATGGAAGCCTCTGCACCAAGATTCTAGAAGCTCACTCCATACTAACGAGCATGAAAGCCGAACTCGACCGCTTTGACGGTGATGACCTGCTCATGAATTCAGCAATGACTAAGGTCTACGCGGCTTTCGATCCAGCCAAACTGGTCATTTATGACGGCAGGGTTGGCGCTGCACTTGGCCTGCAGGCAAAGGATTATCTGCGATCGATAGGCTATCGCGGCGCTGTGCCGGAAGCCTTGGCTTTTCCATGGGGATCGTCCCGGGGAGCGCCGGTGAGAAATCCGTCGGACGAGGATTTCAATTTCCCCAGGTTATTTGGGTCCCGCCGAGACAGGCTTCACGCCAAAATGGTGCGCCATGCGAGCGACATACTCAACACCGTAAGTTCAATGATTGCACTATCACCTGCATGCGGCCTTCCTCGCCTTGAGAAAGCTATGTTCATGATCGGATACGATGTGGGTCGCTCGACATAGCAAAAGGCCATAAGGTTCGAATAACATGAAACGCCTATCGTCCTGCCGGGTTCGGCACAACGGTCACTCACAGGGCGTATCTCTGATTGGAATAAGCTTGACCGGTGTGTCGGCTCCTGCTAACGATCACTATGCTTAGATGAATGCGCAAGGTCGCGTGCTACCGCACCAAATTTTCCGATATCATTGCAATTTGGAAGATCAGTTGATTTTCAAGCTAGGGCTCCTATAGACAGATACGACAATCCTTTTGGAGAGTGTGACTTCATTGAAGTCGTTATCGAAACATCGAGTGGGACATGGACGCATACTTGGTGATAATCAATTTGCGTTATCATTGTCAAAAAAATATCGATGGTTTTGAGCTCCTTCTCTTCAGATTTTGTGCTGCTCACCAAAGTCTGCTGTCAAATCTGCGCTGTGTCACGCCGCTGGTCCATGCGGGCGGGCGGCGACACCACACTTACCTGCCCCACCCGACACCGCCGCCATCTGCTCGGCCCACGGCAGTGACCCAGCCCCCTGATTTCCGGCCACTGAATGGTAGAGTCCATCGAGGAGAGGATGGACCATGCGAAAGAGCCGTTATTCGGAAGAGCAGATTATCGGCATGCTGCGCGAGCACGATGCCGGTGTGAGCACGAAGGAGG
>WGNG01000021.1 GCA_016124675.1 Alphaproteobacteria bacterium | reverse complement strand
GCTTCGCAAAGCCGCCGCGCGCACCGTCCCCGATCTGCACAACGCCGTCGCCGATGCCCTCGACGCCATCACCCCCGCCGAATGCGCCAACTACTTCACAGCCTGCGGATATGAGCCGGAATAAAGCGAAAATGCTCTAGAAGGACATGCGTGAGTGTGAATGCAGTAAGGGCTGCCAGCATCCCTGGCTGAAGGCCGCCAATGACAATGAGTCCGGCAAGCCGTTCGTGGTGCTGCCGGATGATGAGACGCTGCTGCGGCAATCGAGCCTGCAACGCCTGGCGATGGCCATCGGCGGGCTTGGCAAATCCCGGCGAGATATCCCGAACTGGATGGCCGATGCGATCTACGGGTTTGATGGCGACATCCGCACGGCGGACGGCCGGTCGGTTTGTCTGTGCGGCGTAGATATCGACGCCGCGTTCAATGATGACGGATCGTTCCGCTGGCTTTCGGACTTCCTGAAGTTCGCAAGCCGTCCGCCACGGCAGGCGGCGCAGCGCCGGGTTCTGGTGCGTCTGCGGCTTCTCTTGCTCGCCCTTTTGATCGACCGGCCTGAGATCGCGCAGCACGTTGCGTGCTGACGCGGTCACTTCCCCCCAGCTGCGCCGGGCCTGTCTGCTGAAATGCGGGCAGGCCCATTTGCATGGAGGAGGCCCGTTTGAGTTACACAATCGAATACAAGGACGAAGCGCCGGAACAGGTGGGCGCGCCTGTCGTCCCGGCCCTTCCCGCGCATCAGGACGCGGCGTTGCCGCAGCGGGCGGCCTTTCATCTGCCGCCGCTTTTCCAAACGCTTTTGGCCGCCGCACTGGTGGCGGCGGGGTTTTTCAGCGCGGAGAAATTCGCGCCGCGTGATTGGCGGCCATCGCATCTGATCGGACAGTACGAAGCCGAAGTTGCATCCCAAGTCGAGGGCGAAGTCGCCGCCGCCAAGCTGGAGCAACAGGCCGTTTTCGACGCCTGGGTTGAACAGGTGCGCCTGGTCAATGCCCAGAACCTGGAGCAATACCGCGCTGTCGCCGGTTCGGTCGCGGCCTATTATCAAGCCAGTTATGATCGTAGCCGCGTATATGCCGAAGCCACGGCGCGCATGCAGGCGGAATTGGTGCAGGCCCGGATTGCGACCGCCGGGCAGATGCGCGCGCCGGAAATCGGGATGTCGAACCTGGCGCGCCTGTTCGGTCTGGGGATGAATGCGCTGGAGCCCGGATCGGGCGAGTCTTTCATGCGCTACAGCGATGCGTTGTCCGATCAGGTTTATTCCGAACTGGACTATGCCGCGTCGAGCGGGCGCGCGATTTCGGTCGATGGGTGGAACACCGGCCTTCCCTCACCGCTTGAGGTGCAATCGGCCATCGCGCGCCTTGCGCCCCAGCCGATGCCCGTTCCGCCGGTATTCACCGGACGGGCCGCGCCATCGAGCGAATAAGCGGCCATGAATCGCGGTCGTCTGTTTTCCAGCGTGCAGGGTCTTCTGGCTCTGCACGCACGTTTTGAACAACGGGCGTATGAACGCGCGTCACGCGAACGCGCCGAAAACCTGCAAACTCAGATGCGTAATGCGCGTCCGTCCGGGGTTTTCGGGCGCGGTCGCCTGGCCGGTTTAGATGACGCGGCGGGGGCCGATCTGCTTGATCCGCGCGGTCTGTTCCTTGGCGCAATGGATGGGCGGATGATGTTCTTTTCGGGTGATGGGCATTTGCTGACCTATGCCCGCACCGGCGCGGGCAAGGGCCGCGATCTGGTGCTGCCGAACCTGGCGCATATCCGCAATCGCAGCGTCGTGGCAATTGATGTGAAGGATGGGGAGCTGGCCTTCGCATCCCATGCACACCGGGCCGAGGGTCTGGGGCAGACCTGCATCTTTCTGAACCCCTTTGGCATTCTGGGTTTGCCGAATACGCGGGTGAACCCGTTGCATATCCTGATCGATGTGATGCGCCGGGGCGAAGCGATCGACACGCAGGCCGATGAAATCGTGCAAATCCTGGTGCCGCCGGATGCGCACGATAAGTCCGGCGGATGGGTGCGGCGCGGCGCGATCCGTTTGCTGGCGCTGCGCATGGAATATCTGGCGACGTTCGACCCTGAACGCTGCACGCTCGAAGGGCTTTGGTCGTTTGTGAACGCGGGGGAGGATGACACGCATTTGACCTTCCGCCTTATGGCCGAATGCGGGCGGGAGGGGATTGCGCGGCGCGCCGACGCCTTGTTCCTGACCTTCAAGGATGCGCCGAAGCAGTTTGAAGCCTATCGCTCCGAAGCGATTGACGCGCTGAGCGCGTTTGAGCCGGGCAAAACGCTGGCGCGCGCGACGGCGGCGAATGACTTTGACTTCACGGCCCTCAAACATACACCGCACACGGTTTATCTGATGGCCCCGAGTGACAAGCTCACGGTCGCTGCGCCGTGGGTGAGCCTTGTGCTCAACCTCATCATCGAAGCGGTCGCCAAGGAACGCGGCGGCCTGCGCACCACGTTCCTGCTTGATGAATTCCCGCAGCTGCCGCGCACGCCCGCAACGATGAAGGCGCTGCGGCTGTATCGCGGCAAGGGGATTCAGCTCTGGTTCTTTTCCCAGGGACGCTATTCGATGGAGGAACGCTGGAGCCGCGAAGCGGTAAAGGAGTTTGAGGATCAGGCCAGCATCCTGAACACCACCGGTGTGGAAGAGCCGGGCGTAATCGCCGACATTGAACGCTGGTCCGGCAACACCACGGTTTTGACGCGCGGCGTGAACCACAGCGGCGGCGTGGTTGAAGCCGCGTCCGCCAATCTGGGCGAAAGCCGCCGCACGGTCCTGCAAAGCGAGGATATTCGCGCAATCGGCAACGGGCGACAAATCATCAAGGTTGCGGGCGTGCCGCATCTGTTTGTGTGCGACCGTGTTCCCTACTACGCGGTCGATCCGTGGAGGAATCAAATTCGCGATGTGCGTACCCTGCACGCGGGTGAAACGCCCAAAATCTAAGCATCTGCAACATATGTATTAATTGCAGTTATCCACAGAATTGCTATAATACAATTAAGAGTAGTGGAGTGAATATATATGTTTTCCAATGATTCGCCGTGAATTACTCTGTTTATGTTTGATTCGTTTATTTTGGCGACGGGCATGAGCGGATGTGAGTTTCCCCCAACCGCTCGGGGAAGGACTAGTAAAACAGACGCTCATGGAACCGTAGTTGCGCCGCACGTGGCGGCGGAAAGTGAGTGTCGTGGTGTCGAATATTCCGGCATCGGATTTGGAGCGTTATCGGGCGATTGTCGCCTCGGTCGATGTTCCTGAAGCGCGCAAGGACGAGATGATCGCAATCGTCTTTGCGATGATGCAGCACTTCACCGACATGGCGTTCGGAATCAACGATGTGCAGCTGGTGACCGACGCGCGCCGTCGTTTTCAAGCATCGGCGGATCAGGTCCGCCGTGTTAGCCTGCCCGGCAACGAATTGAACGCGCTGGAGGGCGAAACGTCAGACAGCGCGCAGCCGTACAACCCTAACCCCCGTGAGACCACCCATGGAGCCGACAACATCCCGTAAAGCCGTCATCTACTGCCGCGTCAGCAACGTGAAGCAGACGATCCGGGGCGATGGCCTCGGCTCCCAGGAAACACGGTGCCGCGAATTTGCCCGCTACCACAATCTGGATGTGGTGCAGGTGTTCAAGGATGACGCTTCCGGCAGTCTGATCGAACGCCCCGGCATGAAGGCGATGCTCTCGTTCCTGCGCTCCAAACGCAAAAGCGGAATCGTCGTCATCATTGACGACATCAGTCGCCTTGCGCGCGGGATCGAAGCGCACCTGCGCCTGCGTTCGATGATTTCCGATGCGGGCGGCGAACTGAAATCCCCGTCGATCGAGTTTGGCGAGGATTCCGACAGCATCCTGGTTGAAAATCTTCTGGCGAGTGTGAGCCAGCACCAACGCCAAAAGAATGGCGAGCAAACCGTCAACCGCATGCGCGCCCGCGTCCTGAATGGCTATTGGGTCTTTCAGGCGCCGTGGGGATACACCTATGCGCGCGGCCCATGCGGGGGAAAGGTTCTGGTCCGCAGCGAGCCGCTGGCCACCATCGTCACCGAAGCGCTTGAAGGGTTCGCCTCGGGCCGGTTCGCATCGCAGGCCGAAGTGCGCCGTTTCCTTGAGAACAATCCCCAATTCCCGCGCGGTCGCAGCCGCATCGTCCCGCATGAGCGGGTGATGCAGCTTCTGACCCAGCCGCTGTTTGCGGGGTATCTGGAGGTTCCGCGCTGGAAAATCCCGCTGACCAAGGCCCAGCACGAACCGCTTATCAGCCTGGAAACATACACCCGCATTCAGGACCGACTGTCGGGCAAGGTGCGCTCCCCGAACCGGGCGACGCTGTGCGAGGATTTCCCGCTGCGCGGCCATGTGGCCTGCGGGGATTGCGGCCACCCGCTCACGGCCAACTGGTCCAAGGGGGCGTCCAAGCAATATCCCTATTACCTGTGCCGTCAGCGCGGATGCGCCAGCCGGGGCAAGTCGATGCGACGCGAAGTCATCGAAGGCGCGTTTGAGGATATGCTCAAGCGCCTGACGCCCTCGGTTGAGCTGTTCAACCTGGCCTCGGCCATCTTCAAGGACCTTTGGGACCGACAGGCCGAAAGCACCCGTTCCATGCGCCACAGCCTGGAGCGCGAAGCCAAGGCGCTGGAAAGCAAGATCGGCGGCATTCTGGACCGGCTGATCGAGGCCGACAGCCCAAGCGTCGTGAGCGCGTATGAACGCCGGGTCGCCGAACTGGAGCAGGAGAAGTTGTTGATGCAGGAAAAAGCCGCTTCCTGCGGCAAGCCGCGCCGAGGCTATGAGGAGAGTTTTCGAACAGCCCTGGAATTCCTCGCAAGCCCTTGGAATCTATGGAAATCTGATCATATCGAGGACAAGCGCGCGGTGCTCAAACTGACCTTTCCGGGCCTCATTGAATACGATGCAAAAACAGGTTTTCGAACACCGAAAACGTCCTTGCCTTTCAATGTGTTAGAGCGGATTTCTGCATTAAAAAATGAGATGGCGCACCCGACAAGATTCGAACTTGTGACCTCTGCCTTCGGAGGGCAGCGCTCTATCCAGCTGAGCTACGGGTGCTGATCGGCCAGATGAGGTGCATACAGGAGGCGGGCGGCCGGTTCAATCGTGTCGCGCGGGCGGCGGCAGGCGCGGGCCGCCGCGCCGCTGGCGCCGCCGGTCACGGCGTGATGACGCGCGCCAGGATGAAGCCGGCGAGCAATCCCACGGTGATCAGCGCCCACAGCCACCAGCGCGTATGGGGTTTGCGGCCGGGCGCGGCGCCGGCGTCCTGATCCTCGTCATCGGGCGCGGGCAAGGTAAAGGCGAGCCAGGCCGACGGCAGGGTGAAGCTGTAGAGCAGCACCCCCCAGAAGATCGCGTTCCAGTGGGCATAGGTCTGAGGCGCCCACAGGGTCAGGCGGGTGTCGTCATTGGCCACCGCCAGATAGAACACGCCCGCCGCCATCAGGGCGGTGAAGACCTGATAGGAGAAGGCGAAGGCGCGCCGGCGCAGATCGCGTTCGAGATCATCGAGCTCGCTCGCCTGCTCGCCCGCAATGCGCTGGACATGGGAGGTGGCGAGCCAGAAGAAGGCGGCCGCCGACACCACAACCAGGGCGAGGCCGATCAGGTCAGGGGCCGGTCCGCCGCCTGCAAGCTGGAGGAGGCAGCCGGCCGGATAGCCGGCGAGGACCAGGATGACGGCGCCGCACAAAGACCGGCGCGACCGGTAGGGAATTCGGCCCGAAGCCATGCGGATGTAAAAGGACATGTCAGTCGCCTTGGCCGGACGCCGCCAGGCGCGAGAGCGGCGTGAAGGGTTGCAGGGAGAAGATCATTTCCACCGGCAGCTCGAAATACGCCGCCAGCTTCAGCGCCAGCTCCAGCGACGGGTTGTAATCGCCCCGCTCCAGATAGCCGACGGTCTGGTAATTGACCCCGAGCGCCTCGGCGAGCGCCTTGCGCGACAGGCCGCGCTCGGCGCGCAGCACAGGCAGGCGGTTGTATATGATCGCAGTATCGCTCACGCGGGACGGCTCCGGGTCGTTTCGCGCCGCGCCGGACATCCCGGCGGTGACGCGTCCTGGATACCGTGTCTAAGGGTGATCGTTTGAGAGCGCAATCAATTTATTGCGAATGTACAACATTTAATCCCGGACCTATGGCGCCGCGCCTGATGCAGGCGTGCAGGCGGAGCGCCTTACAGATCAAGCTGATCCCCCTCGTCCTGGCGCGAGCGATAGCCCAGCCCCATCAGCAGGCCCGCCCCGGTGCGCTCTGCATGGGGGGCGCCAAAGCCGGTCGCCCGCATCAGCCCGCGATAGACGAGGAACGCCCCGAGCGCGCCCATCAGCGGGACGGCAAGGCGCAAAACCCATCCACCGGCGCTTTCGGGATGCATGTAAATGGCGAGCCAGAGCGCGCCGCCCAGCACGCTCAGCGCCAGGATCAGCGCAAGAAACCGGGTGAACAGGCGCGCGATGAAGGTCATGGGGAGATGATATCCAGAAATGCGGCGAAGTGACGGCCCGTGACGCCACTCCGTCACGCCGCGCTGTCTGCCGCATAGGTCAGCGCCAGGAAGACGTCTTCCAGATCCGGCTCCTCGGTGCGCAGGTCCGCGATGCGTCCCCCCGAGGCGTGATAAATCTCGATCAGGCGCGCCACCGAGGCCTGGCCCACCTTGTAGGTGATGGCCAGCGCACCGTCCTTGCGGATCACCGCGTCGGCATGCTCGAAGCCCGGCGGCACGGCGCACAGGGGCTCGCCCGGCTCGATCACCAGCGTTTTGGTGTTGAGGCGTTTGAGCAGCTGGTCCTTGGATTCGCACGCCACGACCTCGCCGTGATTGACGATGGCGATCTGGCCGCACAACTCCTGGGCTTCTTCGAGATAGTGCGTGGTCAGCACAATGGTCACGCCAGCCTCGTTGAGTCGCACCACATACTCCCACAGCTGGCGGCGCAGTTCGATGTCCACCCCGGCGGTGGGCTCGTCCAGCACCAGGAGCGGCGGATTGTGAACCAGAGCCTTGGCAACCAGCAGGCGCCGCTTCATGCCGCCCGACAGCTGGCGCACATAGGCGTCGCGCTTGTCGGCCAGTCCCATGATGTCGAGAATCTCGAGGGTGCGGCGTTCTGATTTCGGCACGCCATAGAAGCCGGCCATCAGCTCCAGCGTCTCGAACGGGGTGAAGAACACGTCCATGGCCAGTTCCTGGGGCACCACGCCGATGGCGGCGCGGGCTTCACGCGGCCGCTTGTCGATATCGACGCCCCAGATCGCGCCGCGCCCGGCGGTCTTGGTCACCAGGCCGGCGAAGATGTTGATGAAGGTCGACTTGCCCGCCCCGTTGGGCCCCAGCAGGCCGAAGATCGACCCGCGCGGGATCGCCAGATCGACCCCGCGCAGCGCGTGCTTGGCCGGGCTGTTCTTTCTGGCCGGATAGATCTTCTCCAGCGCTTCGGCTTGCAGGGCGTAGTCGGGGAGATGCTGGGTCATGGGCGGTCCCGGTGGGTCAGGGCATGGCGGGCGTGACGCGCGATTGACGCCAGCGCGCCGCGCGCCTAGGTACGGATGGATGCAAACTAGACCCGCGCTGCCCGGCGCGTCCACGCCGGAACGCCGCGCGGCCCCAAGCGGAGCCCCGTTTCAACCATGCAGGCCCGGCCCCAGACCCCCGCCTTCCCGCCGCCCGAGGTTATCGTGGTGACGTCCAAGCGCGTGATGTGCGATGGCGGCGGCGGGGCGCTGGGCCATCCGCGGGTCTGGTATGATATGGGGACGGACACGTGCGTGGAGTGCGGCTATTGCGACCGCCGCTTCGTGCTGCAGGGCTCTAGGGACGATCCGGGCGCAGCCGCCGCCTGACGCTCTCCTGCCCGCGCCACCCCCAATGCGGTTGACCCGCGCGGCCTGGCCGCCACAATCAGCCCCTGCGCGGCCCTGATCGCCGCAGAGCGAAGGAGCGGGGGGCGCGCACGCATGACCGGATTGTGGACGTCAAAGCGGATCGGCCTGATCCTGGGCCTGGTTCTCGCCCTGATCATCCAGCTTCTGCCCGTCCCCGAGGGCGTCTCGCGTGAAGCCTGGATTGTCGCCTCCATCGCCGTGCTGATGGCGTGCTGGTGGGCCACCGAGGCCATCCCCATCGCGGCCACCGCCTTCATCCCGCTGGCCCTGCTTCCGGTGTTTGGCGTTCTGTCGACCCGCGATGCAGCCGAGCCCTATGCCGATCCCATCGTCATGCTCCTGCTGGGCGGGTTCATCGTCGCACTGGCCAT
This sequence comes from Alphaproteobacteria bacterium, assembly GCA_016124675.1. Classification (GTDB taxonomy): domain Bacteria; phylum Pseudomonadota; class Alphaproteobacteria; order Caulobacterales; family Maricaulaceae; genus Oceanicaulis. The sequence continues at coordinate 118,467 of WGNG01000021.1, read as the reverse complement.
CGAGCGCTGGAATCTGCATGCGCGCATCGCGCTCAACGTGGTGGCGCGATTCGGCGGCAGGCCGGCCCTGCTGGTGCTCGGCTTCATGCTGGCCACGGCGTTGTTGTCGATGTGGATCTCCAACACCGCCACCACGCTGATGATGATCCCCATCGCCCTGAAAGTCGCCGAGAAGATGGCCGACGAAGGCGTGGACGTGAAAATGCTCGCGCCGGCGCTGGCGCTGGCGGTCGCGTATTCGGCCAGCGTCGGCGGTCTCGCCACGCCGGTGGGCACGCCCACCAATCTGATCGCCATCGGGTTTCTGGAACGCGAGTTCGCCGCCTCCATCACCTTTGTCGAATGGATGATGCTGGGCGTGCCGGCCGTGGCGGTGATCCTGCCGGTGATGTGGATCATCCTCACCCGCTTCAGCTTCAAGGTCAGCGCCAGCGCGCCCAATGCGGCGGGCCATGAGGAAGTGCTGCGCCAGAAGCGCGCGCTGGGGCGCATGACCACGCCCGAATGGCGCGTGGCGCTGGCCTTCGGCACGGTGGCGGTGTTGTGGATGGGGCGTGAGCTGCCCGGCGCGCTGATCTTTCAGCCTGATATCAGCTTTGGCTGGAACCCGCTTCTGGCCTGGGTGTCGGAGGCTCTGGCCCTGCCGGTGCGCCTGGCCCTGTCCGACGCCCAGATCGCCATTATGGGCGCGGTGGCGGTGTTCCTCATTCCCGCGGGCGGCGGCGAGGCCAGCAAGGGCCAGGCGCTGATGGACTGGGACACGGTCCAGCGCCTGCCCTGGGCGGCGGTGATCCTGTTCGGCGGGGGTTTGTCGCTCGCCGCGGCGATCCAGGCGACGGGCCTCGCGGGCTGGATTGGCGGGCAGTTGAGCTGGGTCGCCGCCCTGCCCCTGCCCCTCACCGTGCTGATCCTGGTGTTCATGGTCATTTTCCTGACCGAGCTCACCTCCAACGTCGCCACGGTGTCCGGCTTCCTGCCCGTGCTGGCGGCGATCGCCGTGGAGGCCGGCGTGCCGCCCGCCCACCTGATCGTCCCGCTGGCGCTGGCGGCGAGCTGCGCCTTCATGCTGCCTGTGGCCACCGCGCCCAACGCCATCGTCTACGCCTCGGGCGCGGCCAGCATGAGCCAGATGATCCGCGCGGGCCTGCGCATCAATATCGTCATCGCCCCGCTGATCGCCCTGCTGGCGACGCTTCTGACGCCGCTGGTGTTTGGCGGGTGATGGATCAAACTTCCGCCATCTCTGCCGCAATCGCTTCCGCCGCTGTGCGCGGATCGGGGGCAGCGCTGATGGGGCGGCCGACCACCAGATGGGTGGCGCCGGCGCGCAGGGCCTGCGCGGGGGCGGCGGTGCGAATCTGATCGCCCTTGTCTGACCCGGCCGGACGCACGCCGGGCGTCACGATCAGGAAGCCTTCGGGGACGCGCGCGGCGATCTCGGCGGCTTCCTGGGGCGAGGCGACCACGCCGTCCATGCCGCATTCAATCGCCTGATCCACCCGGCGCAGCACCAGATCGCGCGCGCCCATGCCATAGCCCATCTGCGCCAGCATGGCGTCGTCATAGGCGGTAAGCACGGTGACGGCGAGAATCTTGAGGTCCGAGCCCGCCCGGCCGTCCGCCGCGGCGCGCATCACCGGCGGCTCGGCGTGGACGGTCAGCAGGTCGGCGCGCGCGGTGGTGATGGAGCGCACGGCTTTCTCCACCGTGGCGGGGATGTCGTGGAGCTTGTAGTCCAGAAACACCTGCGCGCCCCGGCTTTTAAGCCCCGCCGCCAGCGCCATCCCGCCCACGGGCAGAAGCTGGAGCCCGATCTTGTAATGGCTGCAGGCGGGCCCCAGCCGCTCCACCAGCGCTTCAGCCTCGGCGACGGACGCCAGGTCCAGCGCGGTGATGAGACGGGGGTCAGCCATGGCGCGCTCCTTGTTCTTGCGGCGCGCACACTAATCTCCCCGGCGCGCCGGGTCGACGTCGGGTGAAGGCCTCAGCGCAGCGTGCGCGGCTCGGGCGCGTCGAGGATCTCCAGCTGGGCGGGATGTGTGAGGAAGATCATCGGGCCGTTTTCGTCCTGCAGCCAGCCGCGCACGCGCACCTGCGCACCCTCCAGCGTTTCGAGCTGCACGCCCGCCGCCTCGAACCGGTTGCGGACATCGCGGCTGGCGCTGGCGGTGAAATCGGTGCGCCAGTCGGCGCCGAAATTGAGAAACACCCGGCCATTGCGCGCCTCGCCAGTGCTGACCACGCGCCCTTCCACGATCTGCGCGCTGTCGAAATGCTGGGCGAGACGGTCGGGATCGGGATCACGGATCGCAAACACGCCAAGCCCCCAGGCCCCGAGGCCGCCCTCGCGGGCCTGCGCCTCGCGCGCGAGGAACTCCTCCAGCGGCAGATCGAAACCGTCGCGCGGCCACACCACGCCCCAGCCGTGCCCGATCAGGTCTGCGCCCACGTCCAATTCCTGCTCGCCGCGCGTGAACACCGCGCGCGCCTGCACCCGGCCAAAGCGGTCGAGGCTGTCGCCCTGCGCCGCCGGGACGATGGACAGGCCGGTCCCGGCCTCGCCCAGCAGCGCGTCGAGATGCGCGCGCGCCAGCGCGGCAGCTTCGGGCGCGGCTTCGGCGCGCGGCGTGGCGACACCGGCCAGGATCACCCTTGTCCCGGCGCCGGTCCCGCCCGGGACGGTGAAAGCATGGGCCGATTCCACCTCGCCCGCGCCGCGCACCAGAACCGGCGCCGCCGACGCTGACCCGGCCGGAACCGCCGCATCCCCGGTCCGCTCCCCGCACGCCGCCAGCATCACCACCGCCAGCGCCAGCGCCGCACCCATCCGCCCGCTCTTCATCATGACGCACTCCCCTGAAAGGGGAATATCATGCCGTAAAACCCGCTTCAGGGGAATGGCCTATCGAAGCAACACGTCTGCCGCGAAGAAAGCGAAAAAGCCGCCGGTGAGAAGCAGCACCAGCGCTGACCACAGCGCCCATCCCCCGATCCGCCGCATCCGCGCACACGCCCTGGCCTGGGCGGGATCAGCGGGACACGGCGCGTTGCGCGTGACCCAGCGCAGGGCGAAGGCCGCCGCCAGGACGAGGGCCGCGATGGCGAACACCCATTCCTTGTTGGCAGACAGGACAATCAGGCCTGGCGCACTGGAGGCCAGACCCGCCATCACGGCGCCCGCCCCGATGGTGACCAGCAGCGCCGGCAGGGCGCAGCAGACCAGCGTGCCGGCGCTGGCGAAGAGCGCCAGCGCCGGAGCTGCGGTTTCCCGCAAGGCGAGCCGCATCAGGCGCCGTCCCCGCGGCGGATGTCACCGGTGAGCTGATAGCCCGAGCGGCGCACCAGATCTGTGATGGTCGCGTCGTCCAGGGTCTGGCCCTCACGCACCACCAGCTGCAGCGTCTTGTCGTCGAGATCGATATGCACGGCGGCCACCTCGGCCCGGCGCCCGAAGGTGCGGGTCATGGCGATGGCGCAGAAATCACACACCATGCCGAGGATCTCGGCGCTGACCAGCGTGCCGCCTTCCTCAACGGCGGCGGCCAGCTCAGGGGTGGCGTAGGCATGGTCATCCGCCATGGCGGCGGGCGCCAGCGCCAGGGTGGAAAAAGACAGGGCGGCGATGGCCGCGATCAGGCTGCGAAACATGGGATCTCTCCTTTTGAGGATCATCAGAAACGGTACATGAAGGTGAACATGGCTTCGTCGACGGCCGCGGTGTAGCCCAGCTCCAGGAGGGCGGGCCCCCGGAAGAAGCGCACCAGCGGCGTCACCGCCACGGGCGTGGCGTCTTCGGGATGGTGATCGACCTCGACCATCAGCCAGGTGTGCAACTCGCCAAAGCCCGCGACATAGGGCGCAACCCCGGCGCGGGCCGACTGCATGGCGTGGGCGCCCTCGCCCATATCGCTGACCCGGCCCATGTAGGACACGAACCAGCGCCGGGTTTCCCAGTCGGCCATGATGCCGGCATAGCCCGCGCCACGCGCGCCGCGATCATTGTCGTTGATGCCCTGAGCTGCCCCGGCGACGGCAAAGGCGTAGAGATTGGCCTGATAGTCCTGCCCGAACCAGCGCCTGGCGAGCCAGGTCGCCTGGCCGCCGGTGAACAACAGATCGTCGGTCCGGTCCCATTCGGTCTTGAGGCCGATGGAGTAGTCAAAACGCGGGGTGTAGTGGATCAGAAGACCGGTATTCATCCGGTCTGACTGGGCGATGGTGGTCCATCCCCCTTCATAGGACACCGGGCGGGCGTCAGCCGCCCCAGCGCCCAGCGCGATACACGCGCAGGCCGTCAGTACGTGTCGCATGAGATGTCATACGCTCCCTTGCCGGGTCAACGAAGAACGCGAAAACTCGTGTCGCGGTCAGCGTTTCGGCGGGGGCGGATCGGTGAGGCGCAGGACGGACGGCCCGGCCTGAGGGGCGAATAAGTGGCCCGGGGCGGCCTCGAAAGCAGTCAATCCACCAGCCGCCGTCTCAAGGCCGGCCAGCAGGACGCAGGTCCCGCACGCCGCGCCGCCGGAGCAATCGATGCCGGCATCGGCGTCAGACGCATGCGCCGGCGCGCCATGGCAGTCGGCGACCGCAACAGCCTGCTCACCCGCATGGGCATGGGCCTGGCCGCCCAGCATGCCGGGGCAGAAGCGCGCGCCAGCCTCAACCAGGACCAGCACCGCCAGAAGGGACATGAACCAACGCATCGGCCTCATTCATACGCCCAAAGGCCGCGCCGCGAAAGCCATGCGCGCTCACACATGCGTGACGCCCGAACGCAGACAGGGCGCGGAAGGTTTCCCCTCCGCGCCCCGCTGGCAGAACACAGGTGTGACAGGCGGCTTTAGAAGTCGAAGCGCAGGCCGCCGAACAGGGTGTAGCCGAACGCTTCGCGTTCGATCACGCGGCTGCGGTCGCCCACGTAACGCACACCCTCGGTATTGGTCAGGTTCTTGGCTTCGAAGAACACGCCCAGACGGTCGGTCACGTCGTAGCTGGCCGTGAAGTCCAGCTGCTTGCGGCCTTCCCAGAAGGTGTCGAGACGGGAGTCCGACCCGTCCACTTCCTGCAGATAGTCGGAGCGGTCATTCCACGACAGACGGGCGCTGAAGCGGTCGGTCTCGTAGAACACGGCGAGGTTCAGGATCGTGTCAGACTGGCCCGGCAGGATGCGGGTGTCGCTGCCGGCGATCGGAGCGGCCAGCGTGATTTCCGCATCGGTCCAGGTGTAGTTGGCGAACACGCCGGTATTGGACAGGAAGCCCGGCAGGTTCACGAACTGCTGCTGATAGGTCAGCTCGATCCCGCGGATAAAGCCCTCGGGCGCGTTCTCCGCCGTGGTGATTTCCGCCGGCAGGCCTTCATAGGTGCCGTCGCGGACCAGGGTGAACTCGTAGTCCTCCAGATCCTTGTAGAACACGTTGACAGCGGCCAGGCCCAGCGGCGTGAAGTAGTACTCCAGGCCCGCGTCGAAATTGTTCGACAGGGTTTCGCGCAGGTCCGGATTGCCGCGATTGACTTCCACCGGCAGCGAGGTGCGGTCGCCCTCTTCCACCCGCGGCACGACATCCTGATAGCGCGGACGGCTGATGGCGCGGGTCAGGGCGACGCGGCCAATGAAATTGTCCGAGAACTCGTGACGCACCGTCAGGTTCGGGAACCAGTTGGTGTAGTCGCGGCTGATCGAATTGATGCGGATGTCTTCATTGTCATCGATGAACGGCGCCGAGCCTTCAAACTCGGTGTGCTCGACGCGCAGGCCCGCCACCACGCGCGTGGCGCCCGCTTCCACCGTCGCCATGCCGTAGACGGCGTAGATGCGCTCTGCGGCGTCATAATCGGCCGTGGTCGATTGCGGCACGCGGCGCACATCAGCCTGGGTGGAAGTCGCCTCGATGCCGTTCAGATAGGCGGTCACACGGGCCGGATCGTATTTCTGGCCGAGGAAGTATCCGAAGTTCTGCGAGCGCTCATCGCTCAGGAAGGCCGAGAGCGGCTGGCCCGGGTTGGCGACGCCGCGGCGGTCGCGATACTGCTCATTATCGTTGGTCACGTCACGATCACGCACCGACGCACCGGTGCGGAATTCGGCCGGATTGGCGAACAGCGAGCCGTTGAAGGCATAGTTGATGCGCGCGGCGATCTCGTCCTGCTCGGTGGTCTGGCCGCGGAACACGTTCTCGCGGAAGTTATAGCGGGCCGCGTCGAGGTGCTCGTTGGTGGTGAACAGCGACAGGGCCGGATTGTCCGAGTCAGCGAAGTCATAGCTCAGCGTCGGACGCAGCGTGGAGCGGAACAGGAACTGGGCGCGGCGCGGGTTGAACTGCTCCGAGCGCGAGTAGGACAGCGAGTAGTCCAGCTCGCCGCCGCCAATCAAGTGCTCGCCGCCCGCCTGGATCGTGGTGATCTCGTTCTGCACGATACGGTTGCGCCACTCCTTCTCGATGCGGGTGTCGCTCCAGGTGGCGTTTCCGTTGGTCGCGCCCGGCTCCAGATCGCCATCGGCGTAAAGCACCAGCAGCGTGTTGCGGAACTCGTCATCGCGGAAGCGCGAATAGCTGCCATTGATGAAGAAGCGGGTGGCGTCATCAGGGCGGAATTCCAGCGCGCCGGTCAGAGCCGAACGCTCGCGCACCGTGTCATAGTCCTTGAATTCCTGGCTTTCGACGATGAACACGTCCTGGCCGCCGATATCCTCGATCGTCCAGGCCGACTCGATATTGTCAACCTGACGGTCGGTGCGCGAATAGCTGGCCGAGAGCAGGGCGCCGAAGCGGCCGTCCGCGGACGTGTTGGACACCGTACCCGAGGCGCGACGGTCATTGCCGCCGCCGAACTCGTTATAGCTCACGCCGCCCTGGCCGGTGACGTTGAAGCCCGGCCGGTCGAACGGCGAACGGGTGACGAGGTTGACCGAACCGGCGATGGAGTCGGCGTCCTGGTTGGGCAGCAGCGTCTTGGACACTTCCAGCGCCGCGACGATGTCGGACGGGATGGTGTCCAGATCCACCGCGCGGGTTTCCGGATCGGGCGAGCCCACGGCCACGCCGTCCACGGTGATGCCGGTGAAGTCGCCCGGCGCGCCGCGCAGATTGATGAAGCGGCCTTCGCCCTGGTCGCGCGCCACCGCGAAGCCCGGCACGCGCTGCAGCGCTTCGGCGATGTTGGCGTCCGGGAAGCGGCCGATCGTGTCAGCGGAGATGATGTTGGTCGTGGCGTCATTGGTGCGCTGCTGGTTCAGGGCGCGCGCCGTGGAGTCGAGGATCTGGCCGGTGATGATGATGCGGTCTTCGCCCTGGCTGTCAGCGAGGGTGAAGGTGATGAAGTTCGCATCCGTGGCCGACACCGTGATGTCGCGCACGCCGGTGGGCAGGCCCAGATAGCTGATTTCCAGCTGCGTCTCGCCCGCAGGCAGGGACAGGAAGGTGAACTCGCCCTGGCGGTTGGTCGCCGTGGTCAGGCCAAGCTCGCGCACGCGCACCTGCGCGCCGGGAAGCGGCGCGCCGCGCTCGTCCAGGATGACGCCCGAGACAGGATGCTGGGCGTAGGCCGCCCCGGTAGCGGCGCACAGCGCCAAAGAGGACGCTGCACCGAGCAGCATGGCATGAAACGTCATAGGAAAGCCCCCGTTTGTGAAACCCTCAGCCCACAGCGGCCGATTCAAAGGAAGGGCGCTGGCCGATCTTTGGCTAGATGGCCGGATTTTGTGACAGGGCGATCACGGCGCCATGACAGTATTTCTGCGCTTATGTGTCAGGCGTGCGAACCGCGTCGCTGCGCCCGACGCGCACAACGCGACCTGCCTGATTTGCCGAGAGCCGTGCATTGCATGTTAGCCTAATCGCCTGGCCAACGCGTTGTTCACCTGATGGCGCAGCGCCGCGCGATTACCTGGACAGTGTGCCCTGGCGGCAACAATCAAAAGAACCGGCGTGCCGTGTGCGCCTGCACAGCGCCAACTGCCCTCTCGCCAAAATGGCCCTCCCGCGCTATACGGCGCTGGCTGCGTCCCCGTAGCTCAGCAGGATAGAGCACCAGATTCCTAATCTGGGGGCCACAGGTTCGAATCCTGTCGGGGACGCCAGAATTCAGGCTTCCAATGCCCCATCGAGTCCCCATTCCGGCGGCAGTGGCGAGGATGGACCCTCCTGGCTGCACGTCTGGATGGCCATGAGGCTGCGTACGAATCCGTCAGGGCTTGGCTGCGAATGTGTCGCGCCGCCACTTTCCAAAACGGCGACCCATATCCCTGAAATAGCCGCCGCCGGCCACATAGCCGAGAACGCTTTGCCTAGGATAGCCCGACTGCAAGGCGTCCGCACGCTCCGGGGCGATGATCGATTCGGCCAGGCGCGCCTCGGACAGCTCGGCTTGCGTCGCTTTGCGGAACACTCCGGTCGTCTCGTTCAGCATGCCGTCAATAGAAACCAGGCCGGCCACGAGGCAGGCGGCTTCCAGGGTTTGGGGCGTGAACCCATGAACATGAGCGAAATGAAAACGCTCGAATGCAGGTTTTGCGTTAGGCCTCATGTCAGGCACCGAAAGATAGACGTGACCGGCAGGTTTAAGCCAAACGGAGAACGTCCTCAGGGCTGTGACAGGCTGACGCAAGTGCTCGATGACATGATGTGACGTGATCACGTCGAATGATCCATCAGCCAGTCCGGTGTGCGACCATCCCGTTGCCAGAACTTGAATGCCATAGGCTTTGCGGGCAAAGGCCGCATAGTCGGCGCCGGGCTCGATGCCCAGAACGTCACAGCCCAGTTCTTGAGCCAGATGCAGAAATTCGCCGCTGCCGCAGCCAATGTCGAGCACGCGCGCGCCAGGCTTCAAATGGGGCTTCAGGCGCTCTATCCGCGCCCTGGCTTCGCGCATGGACCGGACGCGGTGGAACTTTGGTGGTTCACGGCCGGCCAGTTGATAGTCGGCCCGGTATTCCTGGGCGTAATACCGCTCGAGCTCGGCTTCGGTCGGCATCGGATCGGTGCGTATAAGCCCGCAGTCGGCGCACGCCACTGTGGTCAGTTTCTTCCAGCGCCTGTCTGTCTCGGACAACAATACGGTCTGGAAGCCGCCGCAAAGGTCGCAAGGGAGCGCTTCTCCGGAATAGGGATAGGAGGTAAACGGAATCAATTGCGAAAGCATCGGCGCTCCTCCAGAACAGGGGACCGAAGCGATATAGCGCAAAGCTTGCATGAACCTGTCGGAGCGGGAATGCGTGTACTTCTGACGGAAGATCACCCGAGCCTGGGCGACAGTATCCGAAATGCGTTGACCAAGGCGGGCTTCACGGTCGACTGGGCGCGCTGCGCCGCTGACGCCGAAGATTTCAGGTGCATGCGACCATACGATCTGTGTCTTCTCGATCTGGGTCTGCCGGACGCGGACGGGCTTGATTTGCTGGAGCGCTGGCGTCGGGGCGAAAACACAACGCCCGTTCTGGTTCTGACCGCACGCGGCGGCCTCAACGACAAGGTTGCCGGTCTGGACGCAGGGGCCGACGACTATCTTGTGAAGCCTTTCGCCATGGAGGAGCTGCTGGCCCGGTGCCGCGCCCTGCTGCGCCGCCCGGCTGACCGTTCACCGAACCGCATTACGCTCGGCCTGCTCGACATTGATCCGCTGTGCCATGAGGTCAGCTTGAACGGGCTTCCGCTCGGCCTGGGCAGGCGCGAGACCCAGCTCCTGTGCGCACTGGCGGTCCGTGCCGGGCGTGTCGTGACGCGGGACCGGCTCGAGGCCGCCATGTATAGCGGTGATGAAGCCGTCGGTCCGAACGCACTCGAAGTCACCGCCTCAAGGCTGCGAAACGCGCTTGCAAATGCCCAGGCCGGGTTTCTGGTGGTGGCGGTGCGCGGCGTCGGGTACATGCTGAAAGAGGATATGTCGTGAGGAAGGCCGGTTCCTGGTCGATCACACGCCGGCTGACCGCACGGCTGCTGCTGGCCACTCTCTTGTCGACACTGCTCACCGGCATTGTTGTTGCGCTGCACTATGGCGTCGACGCAGATGATCTCAGCCAGCGCAAGGTGCTGGAACTCGCCGAACGTCTGGCCGCCCATGCTGAAAACGGGTTCCCGGTCGCAGAGGCGGCAGATGGGAGAATCTTTTCAGATCATCCCGAAGCTTATCGCTGGGCGCTTTACTCAAGCGCGGGCGATCTGCTGGCAGCCTCGGTCGGCGGAGAGCCGGCGTCGGCTTCTGACATGCCATGGCCGCCACCCCCGGAGTGGACCAGCTATTCAGACATGGTCGGCTGGACCGCCGGCGTGCGGCTGGCATTAGCCGGCGGCGTTACTGGCTACATCATCGTTGAAGCAAGATCGGACCCGGCCGGACTGCTCGCCCGCCTGATCGCCGGCGAAGTGCTGGTGCACGTCGTGCTCCCCCTCGCGCCGTTCGCACTGCTCGTCATTCTGCTTGGCCTGCCCATTGTTCGACAGACTCTCAAACCGGTTGAAATCGCAGCGCAGCAGGCGCGAGCGATCCGGACGATGGAGAGCGCCTCGATCTTGCAGGTGAGCGATGCACCATCCGAAATCCAAACCCTGATCGTGGCGCTCAACGGCGCAATCAAACGCGTCAAGGAGGCTTCCAACAGGGAGCGGGAGTTCGTGCTCGACGCCGCCCACGCCCTGCGGACACCGCTTGCTGCGTTGAAAGCGCGACTAGAGACAAGCGCATCACACCATCTCGCCGGTGCGCTCGTCAAAGAGATCGATGAACTGTCGAGGCTGGCAGGACAATTGTTGGCGTCTGCAGCCGCAGAGCGGCTGGTCGTGGCGCCCGATTCAAGGGTCGATCTTGGGTCTGTGACCCGGTCCATCGCTGCCGACATGGCGCCTTTGGCGCTCGAGGGCGGGATCGAGATCGAAGCCCAGACACCCGATGGTGCGATCCTGGTGGTGGCGGATCCGGACGCGATCGCCCACGCCTTGCGCAATCTCACCGACAACGCCATCAAGGCGTCGCCGCCAAATGGCGTCGTCCGGCTGGTCGCGGATTCGAACCGACGCGTCAGCGTGATCGATCAGGGACCGGGCATCGCACCGGCCCGCCGGGCCGAAATTGTCAGGCGCTTCTCCCGACAGACATTTGGTGACGGGCAAGGCGCAGGGCTGGGACTGTCGATCGTCAGTCGCATCATGAAGGCCCATGGCGGAAAGCTGGTCATTGAAGACGCGCCGTGCGGCGGGGCCGTCTTCTCCCTTGTGTTTTTCAAGCCTACGTGACGTGCTCCGGCAAGCTTGACCGCTCGATCCTGATCCGGGCGTGGAGCGTCGTCCCTGAATCGTCATGCTGGCGATGAAAAGGTTATGCAGGTGCGATTATCCTTGCACACCCGTCACCAGGAACCCGTCCCCTGTTCCGTCCGGTGCTCATGTTCCGCTGACGCGGCTCAAGGCGCCTCGGCCGCATGACCCGCCTTGACCAGGGCGGTGAGATAGGCGCCATAGCTGCTGCGCCCGAACGCGCGCGCTGATGCGGCCAGCTGCGCATCCGTGAGCCATCCATTGCGCCACGCCACTTCTTCGGGCGCGCAGATCGACACGCCCTGGCGTTCGGTCAGGCTGGCGACGAAATTGCCCGCATCGAGAAGAGAGCCGTGCGTGCCGGCGTCGAACCAGGCATAGCCGCGGCCGAAGCGCTCCACCGTCAGCGCACCCCGCTTGAGATAGATCTGGTTGACCTCGGTGATCTCCAGCTCGCCCCGGCGGGACGGCTTCAGGCTGGCGGCGATGTCGACCACGTCATTACCGTAGAAGTACAGCCCGATGACGGCGATATTGGATTTGGGCTTTTTCGGTTTCTCCTCGATGGACGCCGGGCGGCCCTCGCCATCAAACGCCACAACGCCGTACCGTCCAGGCTCGGCCACCTGATAGCCGAACACCGTTGCGCCGGACCGCCGCGCAGCGGCGCCCGAAAGGATCTCCTTCAGCGCATGGCCGTAGAGAATATTGTCGCCCAGCACCAGCGCCACCGGATCGGTCCCGATGAAATCGCGCCCGATGAGGAAGGCCTGGGCGATGCCGTCCGGCTCGGGCTGCACGGCATAGCTGAGCGACACCCCGAAGCGCGACCCATCGCCCAGCAGCAGGCGGAACACATCGCTGTCGCGCGGCGTGGTGATGACCAGAATTTCGCGCACGCCCGCGAGCATCAGCAGCGACAGCGGATAATAGATCATCGGCTTGTCATAGACCGGCAGGAGCTGTTTGGAGACCGCCAGCGTCACCGGGTGCAGGCGCGTGCCCGCGCCGCCCGCCAATATGATCCCCTTCATGTCCCCTCCCCGGCCGCTGGCGTCCCCAGGCCGAGCCGGCGTGTCCCGCCCGTCCGCGCCAGCAGCGCGCGCCACCATGCCTCGTGCGCGAGATACCAGTCCACGGTGGCCTTCAGCCCGTCCTCGAACCGGCGCCGCGGCGACCAGCCTAGCGCGCGGCGAAGCGCCGTGTAGTCCATGGCGTAGCGAAAGTCATGGCCGGGGCGGTCCGTCACGAAGGCGATGCGGTCCGCATGTGGCGCGCCGCCGGGCTTTCGCGCATCCAGGATGGCGCAAATCGCCTCCACCACCTGCAGATTCGTGCGCTCCGCCCCGCCGCCAATGCAGAAGCTTTGCCCGGGCCGGGCGCGGTCCAGGATGAGCTGCAGCGCTTCGGCATGGTCGTCCACATGCAGCCAGTCGCGCACATTCGCGCCCTGGCCGTAGACTGGCAGGCTCAGCGCGTCCGCGCCGCGCGCGATCATGTGCGGGATGAGTTTTTCAGGATGCTGCCACGGTCCGTAATTGTTCGAACAGTTCGACACGATCACCGGCAGGCCGAACGTTTCGCACCAGGCGCGCGCCAGATGGTCCGCCGCCGCCTTGGACGCCGCATAGGGCGACCGCGGATCATAGGGCGCCGTCTCATTGAACGCCGGATCGTCCGGTCCGAGACTGCCATACACTTCGTCGGTCGACACATGCAAAAAGCGAAAGCGCGCGCGGGCGTCGCCGGTCATCTGCTCGTAATGCGCCCGCGCCGCCTGCAGCAGCGTGTAGGTGCCGTTGATATTGGTGTCGACGAAGGCGCGCGGACCGTCGATGGAGCGGTCGACATGGGTCTCGGCCGCCAGATGCAGAACCCGGTCCGGCCGGTGCGTCTCGAAGACTGCGCGCACCCGCGCCGCATCGCGGATATCACCCGGTTCCAGCCGGTAGCGCCCTGATCCGGCGCACTCGGCCACCGCCTCCGGCGAGGCGGCATAGGTCTGGGCGTCCAGCACGACGACATGGTCCTGCGTCTCGCGCACCAGCCGGCGCACCATCGCCGAACCGATGAAGCCGAGCCCGCCTGTAACAAGGGTGGTGGTCATGTCAGGTTTCTGTGCCGGCGCGCCATGCGGCTCTCTTAGCGCGCCTTGGTGCGCCTTTGAAAGGCGGATTGCACACGCAGCCTCCGCTCAGGATGCCGCGCCTGACAGGCGGCGGCGGGTGTTTCAGATGATCGCCGCCAGCGCGCCGTCGCCTTCGCGGTCCCGGCCCGCTTCGGGCGCGCAGCACACGATGATGAAGCCCTCGATATCCGCGCCGCGGTCCTGTCTCAGCACGCAATCGGTCAGGCTGACGCCCTCAAGTCCGGCCGCCGCCAGGAGCTCGGCGAGATAGCCGCGCCCATGGGCGAAGCGCCGGCTGTCGCGCAGCGCCACGCCGGCCTCGCCCGCCTCCACCGCAAAGGCAAGCCGGCCGCGCGGCGTCAGCGAGCCCGCGCACCAGGCGATGACGCGCTCCAGCGCGCCCACATAGGTGAAGACATCGGCCGCGACGATGAGGTCATAGCCCGCGCCGTCAATCTCCAGCGTATTGATGTCGGCCTTGGCGAGCTGGTCATACAGCCCCTTGCCCTCAGCTCTCGCCAGCATGCCCGCCGACAGATCGACCCCGCCCAGCCAGCCGCACCGCCCGCGCAGCACCTCGCCCATCAGCCCGGTGCCGCAGCCGAGATCCATCGCCCGCGCCGCCCGCTCGAACCCGGCCCTGTCGAGCGCCTCGAGGATCAGCTGCGGCGCGCGATAGCCGAGCCTGGCTGTGAGGGCTTCGTCAAAGCGCGGGGCGAACTGGTCGAACAGCGTCTCGACAAACGCCGGCGGCAGGCTTTCCGAGACCGGCTGGCCGCCCAGAAGATCGATCCGCGCGCCGGCCCCCAGCGCATCGCTGGCGTCGAGCGCCAGCACGCGCCGCCAGGCGGCGCCGGCCGCCTCATTCTGACCCGCCGCCGCATGCCAGTCGCCCAGCTGATACCAGCCCGCAGCCCAGTCCGGCGCCAGGTCGAGCGCCGAGGTCAGCACCTCGATGGCGGGCCCCATCTCGCCGGACGCGGCCAGCGCCCCGGCGAACGCAAACCGGCGGTCCGCCTGGGGGTCGCCGGAAGAAAACCCGTACGGGCTCATGATCGGTCCATGGTGAGAGTTCGGTCTCAGCGCGCATGTAGAGCGCGCGCACGCAATCTGCCAGTGGGATTTTTTGGGGGGAACCCATCAGCTCTCTCCCCCTCCAGCGTTTCCCCGGCGCACGCCGGGGCCCCGTTGCGCTGGCGATTCTGGATGCCGGCTTGCGCCGGGAAAACGCTTGGGGGGATGGATAGGGCCTGTTCAGGCGCACCCCCTAACCCAGCGTCTCCACCGTCAGATTATTATTGGAGAACACGCAGATCTCCGACGCGATCTCCATCGCGCGCCGGGCGATGGCCTCGGGATCATCGAGATGATCCATCAGCGCGCGGGCCGCCGCCATGGCGAAATGTCCGCCCGATCCGATGGCGGCGATGCCGTGTTCAGGCTCCAGCACATCGCCCGCACCCGTCAGCACGAAGCTCTCCCTGGCGTCGGCGACGATCAGCATGGCCTCCAGCCTTCGCAGATACCGGTCCGTGCGCCAGTCCTTGGCGAGCTCGACACAGGCGCGCGCCAGCTGGCCGGGATACTGTTCCAGCCTGGCTTCCAGCCGTTCGAACAGGGCGAACGCGTCCGCCGTGGCGCCGGCGAACCCGGCGATGACCGACCCGCCCGCCAGGGGGCGCACCTTGCGCGCGCGCGACTTGATCACCGTATTGCCGATGGACACCTGCCCGTCGCCCGCCAGGCAGACGCGCGATCCCTTGCGCACGCACACGATGGTAGTGCCGCGCCAGCCGGGGAAAGTTTGCGCCTCGCTCATGCGCCCTTGCGCTTCCCGGCGAACTGTCCGCCCTTGCGATAGCGCGCCAGATAGCTCGGCACGATCGCCTCGACCGATTCCGGCGTCACGCCGAACGCGTCGATCAGCCCCATATCTGTCCCGCCTGCGCCGGCGACGTTGTCGCGGCGCAGCAGGGTGACCTGGTCGCGCGTCAGGAAGGGCTCGACGAAGGGCAGCGCCCCGGCGATCTCGCCGCCCAGCCCCATCAGCGACGCGATCGGGAACGGCACGGGGATCAGCAGGCGCTGACGGTCGATCGTCTTGAGGATGTATTCCATCAGCTCGCGGAAGGAGTAGACAGACGGCCCGCCCAGCTCGAACACCCGGCCGCACGCCGCGTCCATCTCCAGCGCCCGCACCACGCACAGGGCCACGTCATCGCAATAGACCGGCTGGAATTTCGTCACCCCTCCGCCGATCAGCGGCAGGGCGGGCGCAAAGCGCGCCATGTCGGCGAAGCGGTTGAAGAACCCGTCCTCGGGCCCGAACACGATGGACGGGCGCAGCACCACCGCGCCGGGCATCGAGGCCAGCACTGCGGCCTCGCCTTGCGCCTTGGTGCGCGCATAGCGCGACTTGCTGTGCGCGTCCGCGCCGATGGCCGACACCTGCACAAAACGACCGATCCCGGCCCGTCTGGCGGTCTCTGCGATCAGCCCCGCGCCATCGGCCTGCAGGGACTGGAAGGTCTGGCGCCCGCCCTCGGCCAGAATGCCCACCAGATTGACCACGCCCTGGGCGCCGTCGATGGCCCGCGACACCGAGGCGGAATCGCGCAGATTGGCCTGCACCAGCTGGATCTGCCCCACCACGCCCATGGGCTTGAGCTCATGGGCCAGATGCGGGCGCCGCGTCGCCGCGCGCACCCGGTAGCCCGCCTTGGCCAGGCGGCGCACCACATACCGGCCGATGAAGCCGGAGGCGCCGAACACCGTGATCATATCGTCGCGCAATTGCATCGCCTGACCTCCCGGCAGCGCGCGCTGCGGCCAAACCGGCGCGCGTCTGGGTTCTGAAACCGATCTCCCCGCGATAGACCAAAAATCACCGCGCCTGTCCATGCGGCCTGCAGACACACCGGCGCCTCGCGCGGCCGGACACACAACACCCCGCCGCCGCCGGGGCGCGCGCCGCCCCGCCTGCCCCGCCCTCAACCGCGCCCCATGTGCTGAAGCCTGCCCCGGCATGGGCGCACAGGCGTTGACACCCCGCCGCGCGCGCCGTATCACCCGCGGCCTCTGTTGCCTTGCCCAGGTGGCGGAATTGGTAGACGCGCTGGCTTCAGGTGCCAGTTCCCGAAAGGGAGTGGAAGTTCGAGTCTTCTCCTGGGCACCAGAGTTTTCTCGCAACGCACTGATATATAACGCTTTCCTGTAAATCCGCCCTCGGCGTATCCATCAAAAAATCCATCATAGGCGCTCCGCTGGCCTTGGTTAAATGAAGCCACGGATCGAATGATTTCGGGGCCAGCTAGCCCTGCGCCTCAGGCGTGATCCGGGGCATTAGCCTCACCTTTGAAGCTGATCCATACCGCGCACCGGTCTATAAGTTATCGGCAGCATAAGGGGTCCCTTATCCCGAACCCCCGGCCCACCCACGCTGGCGCGCTTAAGGAGGTGTAGGCTGGCACCAATCCCCGGCCCGGCCCAGTTTCGCTTGTTGCAACCAGAATTTTCCACGATGGTGGATTGCTGTTTGAGCTTTTGAAGCTTTGCGCCTCAGGCGGCGGGAGCCGCCTGCAATTCAGTCAACGGGGGATGCCATGTCTGTCACCAAATCCATGCTCATGTCGGGCTGCGCCATTCTTGCGTACGCCGCCATCACGGTGCTGTCTCCGGCGGCGGGCTATGCCCGTGATGACGCCGAAGCCGGGAGCGCCGCACAGGATGCCGCTGGCCCAAGCCGTACGGCGCCTACTGAATCCAGCAGGGTTGGGCGTAACGGGCTATTCCCAGACCTGACGATTACACGCGCGCGTCTGCAGGACGATGACGCACAGGACGCAGAGGCTTTCAGCTTCAATCTGTCCGGATTGCTGAGCGGGTATTTTATCAGTGCAGACGCGGTTCACACAGCCGCCATGCCGCTTTCCGCAGATACAGGCCCAGCCTGTCAGCGCAACAGCAACGACGCCAAACGCTTGCAGTGTGGTGATGGCGCTAATGCAGAAGGATTTTTTTCGACCGCCGTGGGGAGTGATACCTGGGCTGCGTCTAATAATAGCACCGCCTTGGGCGCATTCGCCCGTGCGGTAGGCGAAAACAGCACCGCTGTGGGCCGCGATGCCTGGGCTGGACACTACGGCACCGCCATAGGCTTCAACGCCTCCGCTGCGTTTTCGGACGGCACAGCACTGGGTGCCGACGCGACAGCTCTCATCCTCGGCACCGCGTTGGGTGCCAAGGCCTCAGCAAGGGGCTTGCGCAGCACTGCCGTTGGCTTTGGCGCCTCGGCTGTGGGCGGCTGGAGCACCGCCTTGGGCGCAGACGCTTCAGCTTCGGGCACTTCAAGCAACGCCTTGGGCGCATTCGCCTCGGCGGCAGGCGAAAACAGCACCGCTGTGGGCCGCGAGGCCTCGGCTTCGGGCGACGGGAGCACCGCCTTGGGCGCATTCGCCTCGGCGGCAGGCGAAAACCGCACCGCCTTGGGCGCATTCGCCTCGGCGGCAGGCGATAACAGCACCGCTGTGGGCCGTGATGCCTGGGCGGTGCACGACAGCACTGCCTTGGGCGCATTAGCCTCGGCTGCGGGCGCCTCGAGCATCGCCTTAGGCCGAGCGGCTCAGGCTACGCGCAGTCAAAGCATTGCCTTGGGTGCTGGCGCCATTGCGGAGCACGAAGGATCCATAGCGCTGGGCCATTCGTCTAGAACGGGGACATCCTTCACCGTGTCGGTGGGCAGTGCCAGCACCGGTCTTTTCCGCCGGATCACCAATCTCAACGACGGCGTGGATGCCCGTGACGCGGTGACGCTGCGTCAGATGAACGCTGCGCTCAGCAATGTGAGCGCCGGTGGCTTCGGCTTCTTGGCATTCAATGCGACCGACAATCCAAGGGCGGCCCGGGCTACGGGTGGGGATTCCGTTGCCTTGGGCGGCGGCGCTTTGGCTATGAGTGATCGTGGCACGGCGTTGGGCTTCAGAGCCTCGGCTGGGTGGTCGCCTGGGGGTACCGCCGTGGGCTACAATGCCTCATCGACGAGCGGGGGCACAGCTCTGGGCCACAACGCCGTGGGGGGGGGTGGCGGCACCGCTGTGGGCCGCGACGCCTCGGCGGCGGGTGGCAGCACCGCCTTGGGCGCATTCGCCTCAGCTCAGGCGGGTAGCAGCATAGCCTTGGGCGATTTCGCTTCTTCTACGGGCACAGGGGGCATCGCCTTGGGCTTCCAAGCCTCCGCTGCGGGCCGGGCCAGCATCGCCATGGGCTTTGGCGCCTTCGCTGCGGGTTTGGAAGGTACCGCGTTGGGCTACAAAGCCTCGGCTGCGGGCGACTGGAGCACCGCCTTGGGCGCAGACGCCTCAGCTGCGGGTTACCTAAGCACCGCGTTGGGCTTCAGAGCCTCGGCTGCGGGCGACTGGAGCACCGCCTTGGGCTACAATGCCTCGGCTGCAGGCGAGGCCAGCATCGCTCTCGGCCGCGGTGCTAATGTTGGCTCTGCCCACACTCGCGCCGTCGCGCTGGGCGCCAACTCGCTGACGGGCGCCGCCTTCACTGTGTCGGTGGGCAACGCCGCCGAGGACCTGTACCGGCGCATCACCAATCTCGATGACGGGGTGGATGCGCGGGATGCCGTCACCTTGCGCCAGATGAATGCGGCGCTCAGTGGCCTTCTTTATCTTGCGGTTGACGACACAGCGCTTCTGGCGGCCGCTCAGGCTACAGGGGCCAATTCGGTGGCGCTGGGCGGCAACGCGCAAGCCAGCGCCGCGAGCGCGGTCGCCATCGGTGAACAAGCGTCGTCGACTGGCGACGGCAGCATTGCGCTCGGGCTTGGGACCACGGCCAATCTTGGCGGTTCGGTGGCGTTCGGCCGAAATGCCTTGGCGAACGGCCTTGGCGCAATCGCCTTCGGACTTGAGGCTCAAGCCACGACGGGCGGAGCCATGTCTTTCGGTCGCCAGGCGGTCTCCAGCGGCTTCGGAGCGACCGCGCTTGGCTATTTCTCCAACGCCAATGGATCGGGCGCGACCGCGCTCGGCCGGTCCAGCCGCGCCCAGGGCACCGGGGCGATCGCCATCGGTTTCGAAGCGGTGGCCGAGCACAATGGCTCTGTCGCGATTGGGCGCGGCGCCGTGACCTCCATGGCGCAGCAATTTATGTTCGGCGTTGCGGCGTCGCGCTACACCTTCCCGGGCCTGTTGTCGGCGCACAACACGGTCACCAGCGCCGAATGGCTGGTGGTCGCCGACGGGACTGGGTCGCTTAAACGGATGCATGTGACCAACTTCGCCGCCAGCGCGGGCATGTCGGTGTCTGCCGGTGCTCCTTCAAGCGGCGCGTCCACGGCCATGGGCGGCACAGCGCCGGCGGGACCGGCAACGGGCGCGTCTGCAGAGGTAGCGGCGCTTCGCGCGCAGAATGAAACCGTGACCGCTGAAAATCAGATCCTGAATAGCCGCGTTCAGGCGCTGGAGGCCCAGATGGCGCAGATGCAGGCCATGCAGAGCCAGATGATGGCGATGATGCAGAATGGCGGCGATGCCTCGGCGCTGCTGGCGCAGGCGGATGCTCCGGCGCCGGGCGGCTCGGATGTGCCGGCCTCGGACCTGCGCAATACGGCGGACGCCAGCCAGCCTGGCGCGAGCGAAGAGGTCGTGGCCTACGCGGCGGGAACGCCGGGCGTTCGCGCAGTTGCGCCCTCCCAATCGGACTTCGCCTATGCCTCCATGAGCCCAGCCATCACCCCGGCGGCGGAAGCCCGCTTCCAGGGCATTGAGGGCAATATCTCGCTCTTGCGCACCGATGTGGACCAGCTCAACACCCGCGTCGGCGAGCTCGACTCGCGCATCCGCACCGCCGTGGACGGCGCGGCCATCGCCATGGCCATGGCCGGCGTCACCCATCTGGAATCGGGTGAGCGCTATGCGGTCAGCGCCAACTGGGGCTTCTATGACAGCGCCAACGCGTTTGCCTTCTCCGGCGCGGCGCGCATCAACTCCCAGGTCTCGTTCAACGGCGCGGTAGGCGTCGGGGCCGACACCGGCAAGTTCGGCGCACGCGCAGGCCTGCGCTTCGGCTGGTAGAACAGGCGTCTATCCGGCGGGCGCGCCTCCCATGGCGCGCCCGCCCTCACTCCTCATCCCTCCTCCCCCACACACAGCCACCGCGTCGGGTTGATCAGCGAGGCGTGGGCGGTCCAGCCCTCGACGCGCGGGCCGACCAGGGCGCGCTGGTTTTCGAAGAAGACCGGGATGTAGTGGGCGCTGTCGAGCAGCATCTGCTCGGCCTCAGCGAGCAGCGCGCCGCGCGCGCCCGGATCCAGCTCGAAATGGGATCGGGTGAGTAGCGCGTCATAGGCCGGATCGGTCCAGCGGGAATAATTATACTCGCCCGCCGCGCTTTCGGTGACCATGAGATAGCCGTAGGCGTCGTCGAAATAGGGCGCCCAGCCATCGCTGGCGATGTCGAAATTGCCCGCCTGCATCCCGGCGTAATGGATCGGCGTGTCGGCGGTCTCGATCTCCACGCTCACCCAGGGCGCGATGGCGGTGAGATCGGCCTGGATCACCGGGGCCAGGCGCGGCCAGCTCGCCGCGGGCTGATGGGCGAAGGTGAGCCGCAAGGGATTGTCCGGGCCGTAGCCGGCCTCGATGAGCAGATCGCGGGCCGCGGCGCGGCGCGCCGGCATGTGTTCGTCCGCGAAAGCCATCTGCGCCGGTCCGGTGCGGCCGGGCACATCGCCAGGCATGAACTGCACTGCGGCGGCATCGGCGCCGTCCAGCACCTCCCGGGCGATGAAATCGCGGTCGATCGCCATGGCGACCGCGCGGCGCGCGCGCACATCATCAAAGGGCGGGCGGGCGGTATTGAGCGTCAGCATGCGCAACACCCGGCCCGGAACGGTGCGCACCAGATCCGGCGCCTCGCGCCGCAGGAAGGCGTCATTGCTGGCGAGATAGTCTGTGTTGAGGTCGAGCTCGCCATTGCGCACCCGGCGCTCGGCGGCGGCGGTGTCTGTGGTGGGGTAGTAATATACCGTGTCAATGCAGACGCCGTCCGCCGCATGGAAGGCCTCATTACGCACCAGGCGGATATGCTCAAACGAGCGCCACTGCGCCAGCCTGTAGGGTCCGCTCACCACCATGGTGTCGGGCTGCGTCCACTGCGCGCCATGCTCTTCGATGACGTGCAGCGGCACTGGAACGGCCGTGCTCTGCATCAGCACGTCCAGCAGATACGGCGCGGGATAAGCCAGCGTCAGCCGCACGGTGCGCGGGTCCAGCGCCTGCGCGCCCAGCGCCTCGGGCGGGGCCTCGCCGGCATTCACTGCGGCGGCGTTCTCGATTGAAAACAGCAAGGCGGGAAACGGGTTGAGGGTGGCTGCATCCAGCGTGCGGCGCAGGCTGCCGACCACGTCATCGGCCGTGATGGGCTGACCGTCCGACCAGCTCGCCTCACGCAAATGAAACACCCATTCGAGCCCGTCCTCGCTGACCGTCCAGCTGTCCGCGAGACCGGGGATCGGCCGGCCGTCCGGACCGGGCTGGGCGAGGCCGAGGAAGAGATCATAGATGATCGCCTGCTCGTTGGAGATCAGCGCCCGGTGCGGATCGAGCGTCCCCGGTTCAATGGAATTGCCGCGATGCAGGACGCGCCCGTCATCGCGGGCCGGCGCCCCGCAGGCGGCGAGCGCCAGGCAGATGGCGGCGACGGTGAAACGCAAGGTCCAGCCGGTCTTCATCACATGTTCCCTTCGCGCCAGATTGGACGCGGCGCCTCGGAGCAGCAAGGGCGCGTGTCCGCGGCGGCGCCCGGCCACCGCAGATGCGCCGAAATCTGCCTATCGCAAATGCCCCCCGGAATTGAGGTTCCGGGGGGCATTGCAGGCCAGTGACGGCAAGCCAGCCTAGTAGGTGAGCTGGACCCCGAACAGGGCGGACCAGCCATATTCCTCGTACTGGGAGTTCAGATTGCGGCCGCCCTGGTTCACCACGGCGACGAAAGGTTCGTCGCGCAGATTCTTGAACTCCAGGAAGGCGCGCAGCTGCTCGCTGAAACGGAGCCCGAGCGCCAGGTCGAGGCCGAGATGATCCTGCGCGAAGCGGTCGACGCCGTCGCCGCCTTCATTGATGCCGTCCAGGAAACGGTCGCGATAGGTCAGCGCGGCACGCAAATCCACCGGCCCGTTCTCGTAGCCCAGGATCAGGCTCGCGACGTTCTGCGCCTGGCCCGGGACGGTGATGGTGCGTCCGTCGGGCAGGGTCACTTCGGAGTCGACATAGGTATAGTTCGCCGAGACGATCAGATCGGACAACAGCCCCGGCAGCATGGTCAGCGCCTGCTGGTAATTGAGCTCGATGCCCATTAGCTCGGCGTCATCGAGATTGATGAAGGTGGACACTTCGTCGAACAAGACGCCATTGACCACCGTATTGTCAAACGTGGTCTCGCCGATGAAGTTCTCTATGCGCTTGTAGAACAGGTTTGCCGAGAGCACGGAGTCGTTATTGGGATAGTATTCAATCGCCAGATCGAAATTGTCCGCCTGCGCCCGCACCAGATCGGGATTGCCGGCCTCGCCCTCGACATCGCCGCCCGAGCGCTCGATCGCAACCCGCGCCGTCGCCTGTTCCGGGTTCGGACGCACGATAGAGGCGAAATAGGCGGCGCGCCCGATCAGCCGGTCATTAAACTCGTATCGGACATTCACGCTGGGCAGCCAGTCGGTGTACTGGTTGGACGCATTGATCTGCGATACCAGCACCGTGTCATCGGCATAGAACACGCCATTGACCGTCTCACCGCCTTCAATGATGTCAACCTGATTGCCGGTCGAGGTGAAATCGGTGTGCTCCACGCGCACCCCGTACACGACGGTCAGCGCATCGCGATCAAGCGTGTGCATCAGATAGCCGGCGAACACGTCTTCCTGGGCGGAGTAGGTCTCGGCATTGCTGTCGATCGCGGTGTCGATATCGTCGATATCGAACTGGCCGCGATTATTGTTGAAGAAGGTGCGCATCGCCGGGCCGTCGACCGCCGGGCCGAACGTCGCCAGCGAATAGTCCACCTCTCCGAGGAACTGGGACAGGAACAGGTCGCCGCCCGCGAAATCCTCAAAGAAGGTCACATCCGCCTCGTAGCCCTTCTCGCGCAGGCGCGCTGCAGCGCCGAACTTGATGAAGCCGGAGCCGCCGAACAGGGAGATTTCGCGCTCGGCGTCGAAATCGAACGTCCACTCCTCGTCGCGGCTGACGCCATCGACCAGTTCGAATCCGTCAAATTCGTAGCCGGACGCGTCATTCCACAGGCCCGCAGCCGCGCCGTCGAGAGAAATCCGCGGCAGCTCGCCATCGCTGGAATCGATGGTGAAGGCCCCGGTGTCGAATTCCTGCACGAACACGCTGTAAAGGGCGTTGTCCTCGATCTCCTCGGCCTGGGAGTAGGCGCCCTGGGCATTGAAGGTCCACAGGCCCGCCGTGCGCTCGCCGCCGACCGCGACCGAGTAGATGCGCTGGATTTCAAGCCGGTCTTTCAGCTCGCGCTCGATTTCGATCTCATCGCCGGGTTCCGCGCGGATGATCGCGTTGTTGCCTGCGCTTGACGGGTCCAGAACGCCGTCTTCGAACGGAATCACCGCCGTGGTGCGGTATTCCTGGTCGGAGAAGTCAGAAAAAAGAGAGCGGATATAGAGCCGGGTGTTGTCATCCGGCGCAAAGTCGAGATTGAGCGCCAGCGTGGTGCGCTCCCGCTCGACCAGATAGTCGCGCAGCTCCACTTCCAGCGGATAGAAGGCGGGGCTCGTCTCCCACTCCGCCCCGGTCTCCAGATTGTCCGAACCGAAGGGGCGGTTCTGGTGAGCCAGCGAGACGGCGAGGCCGAACCGGCCGTCAGCGAACTGGTCAGCGAAGGTCAGCGAGCCGCGGTACCCGGTCTCCTCAACGAGGTCGGTGTAGATCCCGGCCAGGTTAAGGCGCGCCAGGCGCTCGGCACGGCTGAGGCCTGACAGGGTCTCGATCTCGATATTGCCGCCCACCGTGTCGCCATTCATGTCCGGCGTCAGCGTCTTGGAGATGGCGATGGCGGCCAGCACCTCGGAATCGATCACGTCCAGCGGCACCTGGCGGTCGCCCGCCTCCGGCGAAGGCAGGCGCACGCCGTTGAAGCTTGACGTCACGAAATTCGGATCCAGGCCGCGGATCGAGACGAAGCGGCCCTCCCCCTGATCATTGAGCACGTTGACGCCCGGCGCGCGGCGCGCCGCTTCGGCGACGTTTTCGTCCGGGATGGCGCCGATGGCGTCAGCCGACAGAACCGTCAGCACCGAATCGGCTGAGCGCTGACGGTTGATCGCGCTGGTCAGCTGGCCGCGCTGGCCGATCACCAGCACGTTGTCAGTGACCGACAGATCGGCGCCGATGCGGAAGCTGGTCTCGACGGTTTCGCTTTCGCTCGAGAGCACCACGCCGCGCACCATGTCCTCTGCGCCCAGATAGCTCACGCGCACGGTGTAGTCGCCCGGGCGGACATTGGCGAAGCGGTAGGTTCCGTCCTGGTTCGTGGTGGCGGTCTGGCCGGTCTCGACGATCCGCACGATCGCGCCTTGAAGGCCAATCGTTCCGGTCGCTTCGGTGACCCGCCCCGTAATCTCTGCAGCGTTCGCGGCCGCGGCGGCCGCCAGCGCCAGCACAGACGCGGCTCCGAGCATGTGTGCAAATCGTGTCATGAATGCCCCCGTACAGGGCGCCCAACGCACCCGATGGGCTTCAACGTTATTCCGTGAATTTGACAGCACCGCTTCACGTCCGTGACGGATCGATGAACAAAACGCGGCGCGGCAGGGAAAGACAGACCGTATCTGAGGCCCGCGCCCGGTCCACAAGAAAGCCCCGCGCGCCGGATGTGATCCAAGGCGCACAGGGCTGTCAGGGAGGCCGTCTGAGGCCGACGCGTCTAGCGCGCGCCGTCGCTCAGGGAGAAGCTGTAGGCGTGACGCTCCAGCGGCCCGGACACGCCGGTCTCATACGTATCCACCAGAACCTCGCCCTCATTGGTGATCGTGAACACGCGGAACATCGGCGTGTGGGTGGTCTCGTCAGGAATTTTGGTGCGCTCGAGACCCGGGATGTGCAGATAGTGCACGCCGTCGATCTCCAGCGAATGCTCCACCCGGTTCATGTCCATGTGCAGATCGCCGGAAATCACCGCCGCCAGATTGGGCTCGGCCACGATCTCGAGGAAGCGCGGGTTCTCAACGCCCTTGTCCGGCTCGGCCGAATAGACGCCCATCTGCGCGCTGTGCACCACCAGGAAGACCGGGCGGGGCGCGGCCGCGCGCACCTGCTCCAGGATCCAGTCAATGCCTTCATCACTGAACTGGCGGCTGAAATCGGGCGAGGCCATCACGAAGGTCACCGGGCCGCGCTCCAGCGTATAGCTGACCTCGGTCACCTCCGGGTTCCACTGGCCGGCGAACTCCAGATAGCGCTCCACCGTGTCGCCATGCTCCTCATTGCCCATGATGGGATAGAAGGGCGCAGTCAGCGACTGCAGGGCGGGGGTGACGTTCTCGTACTGGATCTCGGTGCCCTTGTGGGCGAGATCGCCGACGCCCAGGACAAAATCGATCCGGCCCGCTTGCGCCAGCGCGTTCACGTCCAGCACCGCCGCTTCCACGCCGGGGAACAGCGCGCACGGCTTGGGCTCGGCGTCGCCCAGCACCGCAAAGCGCACGGCGATGTCGCTCCCGGCCACAGCCTCCCCGCCGGTGGGCTGGGCGGCTTCAGCGGGCGCAGGCTCGGGGGCTGTTTCCGGGGCCGGGGCGTCCTGGCCGGCGGGCGCGTCCTGGCTGACCGGGGCCGGCTCTGCGGACGTTTCAGGCGCCGCCGCTTCCGGCGAGCAGGCGATGAGCAAGGCGGCGGCGAGCGCGCTACCGGCGTGAATCCACGGCATGGGACGTCTGCAGGTCATGTGGGGGCTCTTCGTTGCAAGGGCGATGATGCCTGCGCCATACCCCATCGGCGCGGAAAACAGAAGGCCGCTCCGGGCGATTTTACGCGCCGCACCGCCAAATTCGGCGCAAGCGGTTGATCGTGCAGCGCGACAATTTTGCCGCCGCTGCGCTGCCTGCGCCCGTCGGCTCACCCCGCCGTGCAGGCCCGGAACGCAGCGATCGTGTCCTGGCGTTCACTGAGCGCCTCATACGCGGTCCAGTGTATGTCGGTGGCGATCACCGCCACGCCGCCATCGGCGATCTCGCGATATATGGAGGCGTCGCCGCTCGCGCGCACGTCTGCGTCGATATACCAGAGCGCGCCAAACGCGACCGGGATGTCGGCCGCGTGCAGCATGTCCCAGATATCCGGAACCGGTGCGCGATGCACCCCGGTCCACGCCATCAGCCGCTGCGGCGCCACGCCGGCGGCCATCAGGGCGTCAAGCCGCTCGCGATCCTGGATTTCCACCGAAATGGCGACACGCGGATCAACACCCGCAGCCCGGATCGCCTCTTTACCGGTGTAGACGATCACCGCCGCGTAGCCGATGGCGTCAGCCGCCACCACGGCGGCGGCCACCTCTTCCACCGGCACGGTGGATTTCACGTCCAGCTGCACGAAGGCGCGTCCGCGCGCCCAGTCCAGAACCTCTTCAAGGGAGGGAATGGCAAAACCGGTCACGGCCCCGTCTTCATCAACAAGCCGCACATCCGCAAGATCAGCGAAATTCATCTCGCTCACAACGCCTTCGCCGGTGGTCGTGCGCTCCAGCGTATCGTCATGCAGCGCGATGATCACCCCGTCGGCCGTGCGCCTGACATCAATCTCCAGGATCATCGGCCCGCGCGACAGGGTGTGCGCAGCCGTCTCGATGGCGTTCTCCGGATAGCCCGGCCCCCAGCCACCGCGATGGGCGCTGATCAGCGCCGCGCCCTGGTCATGCAGGCAGCGCAGCACGTCCGGTATGATCTGGCCTTCCGGCGCCACCGCCAGGATCAGCGGCTCGGGCAGGGCCGCGCGGGCGGACTGCTCCGGCGAAGACGGGACGTCCGGCGCGGACGCGGCGCCCTGCGGCGACGCCGCCTCCGGTTCGGACGGCGGGGGCGCTTCAGGCGCGTCTTGCGGCGCCGAACAGGCGGCAAGCCAGAGGCAGGTGACGGCGGCGGACGCCAAAAGGGTCGTCTTCATCGGATCATCCTGTCTCTGGCTTCTGGTCTGCAGTCGGTCAGAACTAGAACCGCACCGAGATGCGCACATCGAATGTGCGCCCGTAGGCGCCGTCGCCCAGCTTGTACTCATACTCGGTGTCGAGAATATTCTTCACCGCGCCCTGCAGGGTGACCGCGTCGGTGAGCTGATAACGCGCCGCGGCGTTGAACAGCTCAAAGCCCGGCATCGCGAAGGTCGAGGGGAAGTCCGACAGGAAGTCGCTGCGCGCATAGCCGTCAAAGGTCAGGCTCACCCGCTCGGCCGGGCGGGCGGTGAAGGCGAAGCTGAACTCGTGCTCGGGACGGCCGAACAGCTGCACGCCGGTCGCCGCGACCACCGAGCGCGCATTGGTGTAGGCCATGGTCAGATCCAGCCAGCCGGTCAGTTGCGCGCCAGCCTCCACCTCGATCCCGTCCATCTCCACCACGCTGGCGATGTTCTGCGGCTGGCTGACGCCGAGCGCCGGATTGAACACCGAGAAGATGCCTCTGTCGGCTTCACCCAGATACCCCGTCACCGACAGCGAATAGCCGCCGCCCGCCGAGACCAGGTCGATGCCGGCGTCCACCATCCAGGTTTCCTCCGGCTGCAGATCCGGATTGCCCCGGAAGGTCGCCGACTGACCCAGAAGCTGGCGCAGGCTCGGCGCCTCGCGGCCTGTGCCGTAGGAGCCGCGCAGGCGCACGCTGACCGGCCCGGTCAGGGTCTCCGGCACGCCCCAGGACACGGCCGCGCGGCCTGTTTGCACGCCGC
Source organism: Alphaproteobacteria bacterium (assembly GCA_016124675.1). GTDB lineage: Bacteria > Pseudomonadota > Alphaproteobacteria > Caulobacterales > Maricaulaceae > Oceanicaulis. The sequence continues at coordinate 90,130 of WGNG01000021.1, read as the reverse complement.
CGAACAGCTCGTTCTCGTCATGACGCCCGGTGAGCGAGATGAACAGGTCTTGCGCCAGCTGCCAGTTGAAATTGGCGTAGACGCCGAGATTCTCCACGCTTTCGTCGATCGCCGCGAACGGCGCGCCGCGCAGGCTGCGGAACTGGGCGCTGTCCCGGGTATGATTGATCCCGGCGAGGAAGAAGGAGTCCGGCCCGAGATACCGGCTGTCGCCTTCGAACTGCCAGGTGGCGAAGTATTGCAGCTCACGCCGCTCGCCCACGCTGTCAGACGCGCTGTTGGGCGCCTCGCTCAGGCTGTCGAGGCGGGTATAGGCGATCTGGCCGTCATGCAGGAGCCGTCCGCCCAGCGAATCCGCCCTGAAGCCGGCGTTCAGGATGAGCTGATCGCTGTCGATATAGCCCGCTGAGTCCTGGAACAGGAAGTTGGGCAGCACCGGATTGCCGAACAGGAAGGCATTGTCGGTTTCGTTGACGGCCTGGGAGAAGCGCACGCCGCTGCGCAGCTCCAGACCTTCGCGCGGGCGATAGTCCAGATTCAACGAGGCCGTGGTGTTGCGATAGCCGTCATCCTCCACATTGCCCGGCGCGCGGCTGGCGATGGAGATGCCGTCGGTCTCGATGTGGGAGAGCGACGCCGCATAGCCGAAATCGCCGATCTCGCCCTGGGAGCCGAGCCCAGCCTGCACCGTATTGTGCGTGCCATAGCCGCCCATCAGGCGGAAGTCCGGCTCGCCGCGCCCGCGCCGCGTGGTGATCGAGATCACGCCGGCCACCGCCTCGGCGCCGTAAAGGCCCGATTGCGGGCCGCGCAGCACTTCGACACGCTCGATCATGTCCAGCATGACGTGGGAGATGCCGAACTGGTTGGAGAACTCGGACGGGTTATTCATCCGCACGCCGTCCACCAGGATCAGGGTGTGCTTGGTGGTGAAGCCGCGCATGCGCACCTGGGTGTTCTGGCCGAACCCGCCCGAGCGCGTGATCGCCACCCCCGGCAGGCGCTGCAGCACGTCGTCCAGCACCCGCAAATCCTGCAGCTCGATATCTTCGGCCGTGAACAGGCTGGCGGCCGAGCCCACCTGGTCGATCCGCTGGGGCACGCGGCTGTAGACCGTTATGGTGTCAGCCTCGCGCGCATTACGCTGCGCCTCGGTCTGGGCGTCCTGCGCCTGCTGGCCGGCGGCGGTGAGCCCGGCCTCCGATGCGGCATGGGCCGCCGGAGCGAGCGCGCTCACGGCGATGAGACAGCTGGCGAGACGGATCGCGGTCTTGAAACGGGTCATGGGTCCCCTCCTGGGCCAAATGGCCTGCAGGGTTTGCATCATTGATGTGACACCGGCGCCAAGGCGCTGAAAACTTTCCGTAACGCAAGCGCCTGAAAGCGCCTGAAAGCCGGAAACCGGCACAGCCGCGCACCGCAGGCCGGAACTGGCTGTCACGAACCTGTCATACGATGGGCGGACAATGGGCGAGGAGAGCAAGGAGACCTCGATGATCGAGGGCGAAAGCTACTGGCCGCGCCTCATCAAGAGCGTGCGGGCGCGCGAAAACCTGACCCAGGCGGCGCTGGCGTCCTGGCTGGGTGTGGACCAGACGACGGTGTCGCGCTGGGAGCGCGGACAGGATGCGCCCGCCTTCAGGCTGCGCCAGCGCATCCGCGACCTCTACCGTCAGCGCGCGGCCGGCAAGCAGGACCTGGTGGCGCGCGCCCGGGTGCGCAATGCGCTGTGGCCCGCCTCGCTGGTGGGGCCGGGCGCGGTGTTCATCGAGTTCAACGCCCGCGCCCTGAGCGAGATCGGCGTTGAAGCCAGCGATCTGCGCGGGCGCAGCATTTACGGACTGTTCGGCCCGGACGTCGATTGCGTCACCGAGCGTTGGGAAAGCACCGGCATTTTCCAGGGCGAGCTCGCCATGACCGTCTCGCTCAATCGCATCGAAAGCCCCGGCCGCACCGCGTACATCAAGACGCTGGACACCCCGCACTTCACCTGGGATGGCGATATCTGGTGCCTGTGCGAGATCCAGCGCATCAGCGAGGCCGAGCACGCCCGCCTGATGAAGGAATTCGGCGGCTCCAACTTCGCCCTGTCCTTCGACGCCCTGCATCCTTGAGCAAGGGACAGGCGCCCAGACGCCGCCGTCCGCAAAGCGCCTGCAAACCCGTGATCACGGCGCGCCGGGCGCATCCGGCTCAGCCGGCTCGCTGGCCTCGCCATCGCCTTCCGGCACGGGGTCCGTCGGCGCGGACGCACGCCGCGCCGCCACCACCGCCAGGGCGAGATCGAGCGCGCCGGTGCTCCGGGAATTGGTGGCGCCCAGGCGCACCACCACCAGGTCTTCCCCCGGAATGATGAACGCGAACTGGCCCTGGAACCCGTTCATGCTCATATGGCCGTCTGGCAGGTCGGACTCGAACATCCAGAAGCCCGATCCATAATGGCCGTCCGAGCCGGGCGTCGGTTCGGACACATAGTCCGCCCAGCTTTCCGGAATGATCTGTGTGCCGTCCGGCGCGCGCCCGCCATTGAGATAGAGCTGGCCCAGCCGCGCCCAGTCGCGGGCGCTGGCGTACATGTAGCTGGACCATTTCTGGGTCCCGGACTCGTCCGCTTCAAGAATGGCCGTGTTCATCGACAGCGGCTCGAACAGCCATTCGCGGATGGTCGCGATCTCGTCAGCAGGCGTATCGCCCAGATACGGCTCCAGCGCAGAGCCGGCGAGAATCGTGTTGCCCGACTGATAGTCCCACCGCTCTCCCGGAGCGGCGATCTGTTCGCGCGTCGCTGCGAACATCGCCATGTCGCTTTGCGTGAACAGCATCTCAGACGTGGGGTCCGTGCCGTCATTGCCTTCATACCCGGCGAGCCCGCCCGTCATGCGCAGGAGATGATCGACCGTGATCTCCGGCCGGCCGGCGGCGGCGAGCGCGGAAACCTGGCCCGGTGCGTGAATGTCGATGAGGCCGCGCTGGACGAGCACGCCCGCCATGGTCGCCGCCAGCGATTTGGTCATCGACCAGCCGTGCAGCGCCGTCTCGTGGGTGATCCCGTCGGCATAGCGTTCGGCGACGATCCGGCCCTGATGCATCACCACGACCGCCAGCGTGTTGCGGCCATCCCCGGTGAAGGCGCCGTCAAGGGCTGCGTCCAGCGCCGCAGCGTCGAAATGAGCCTCCCGGTGGGCGGCGTCAGGCTGCGCCGTGTCCGCGGGCCGGGCGGGCAGGGCGAGGGCCGCGTCGAACGCGCCCGATCCATGCACCAGCGTGCAGCCCAGGCCCTCGCGGTAAACCGCGCGCTGGCGCCAGGCGAGGCCGAGCACGCTCGCCTGCGCCTCGCGGGCGGCCTCGTTCACGCTCACGCTGACCAGCGGCAGGGCGGGCCCGAGCAAGGGATCGGTGTAGAGCGCCTGGGCCCGCTGCCGATCAAGGCCCGACACGAACACCAGCGAACACACCTGCTTGGCGGTGATGCCGGTTCCGCTGGGCAGATAGATCCGGCCCAGAGCCGATGTATTGACGTAAATCGCGCCTGCGCCGATCGCCGCAATCGCAATACCGGCCGCGCCGAGAATAAGCCTGCTCATGATCTCCGCCCCTTGATGATGCGCGAGGATCATGGCGTTGGGTGCCAGGGTCAAGCCCTGGTGCGCCCGCCCCGGACGCGCGCAAGCGCGGTCAGCGCCACGGTGGAAAAACGTCACGGACGGCGGTGCCAGACGAAAAAAATTGTGCGAGTGTCCAATTTGCTAGACACTTCACGCTTGTGACGAACCGAGGCGCCTCCATGACACTGAACTTTCCCTTCCCCGCCATTGTCGGGCAGGAAGAGATGAAGCAGGCCCTGCTGATCGCTTGCGTCGAGCCGAGGGTCGGCGGGGTGCTGATCTTCGGCGATCGCGGCACCGCCAAATCCACCGCCGTGCGCGCTCTGGCCGGCCTTCTGCCCGAGATCGAGACCTACGAGCACTGCCCCTATAACAGCGCGCCGGGCTCCGATCCGATTGGCGGCGACGCCAGGGCGCGCGGACATCAGGTGCGCAAGCCCACGCCCGTGGTCGATCTGCCGCTGGGCGTGACCGAGGACCGGGTAGTGGGCGCGCTCGACATCGAAAAGGCGCTGCGCAAGGGCGAAAAGGCGTTCGAGCCGGGCTTGCTGGCGCGCGCCAATCGGGGTTTTCTCTATATCGACGAGGTCAATCTTCTGGAGGATCACATCGTCGATCTGCTGCTGGACGTGGCGGCCACGGGCGAAAACGTGGTCGAGCGCGACGGGCTGAGCGTGCGCCATCCGGCCAAATTCGTGCTGGTGGGCAGCGGCAACCCGGAGGAAGGCGAGCTGCGCCCGCAATTGCTCGACCGGTTCGGCCTGTCGGTTGAAGTCTCCACCCCGCGCGATATCGAGGACCGCATCGAAGTGGTGCGGCGGCGCGATGCTTTCGAGCGCGATCCCGTGGCCTTCTGCGCGCGCTGGGAGGAGGCGGTCGGCGAGCTGCGCGCGCGCATCGCCAAGGCCCAGACACTGGTGGCGAAAATCGAAACGACCGACGCAGTGCTGCGGCGCGCCTCGGAAATCTGCATGGCTCTGGGCGCCGACGGCCTGCGCGGCGAACTCACCCTCATCCGCGCCGCCCGCGCGCAAGCCGCCCTTGAAGGCTGCGCGGCGATGTCGCTGGAGCATTTGCGCGCCGTGGCGCCGGCCGCCCTGCGCCACCGCTTGCGCCGCGATCCCCTCGACGAGGCCGGCTCGTCGGTCCGCATTGAACGCGGGCTCGCCGAGGCCTTCGCCGCGTGAGCGCGCCCGCCGATACGCGGGGCGGCTGGGCGCAGGCGCGCCTGGCCGCCGCGCTGCTGGCGGTCGATCCCGGACTTGGCGGCGCCATGCTCAAGGCCCGCGCCGGCCCGGCGCGCGACGCCTGGCTGGAGGCCTTGCGCAACCTTGTCAACGAAGCCGCGCCCTGGCGGCGCATCCCGGCAGGGGTCGGCGACGAAGCGCTGCTGGGCGGCGTCGATCTCGCCGGGACCTTGAAAGCCGGGCGCGCCGTGCATCGCGCAGGCTTGCTCGATGACATCAGGAACGGTGTCGGCGTGCTGGCCATGGCCGAACGCGCCGGGGCCGGGCTGGCGGCGCGCCTCGCCCTGGCGCTCGACGCCGCCCCGGCGCCGATGATCATCGCGCTGGATGAAAGCGCGGACCCCGATGACGGCGCGCCCGGCGCGCTGACCGAACGCCTCGCCTTCCATCTCGATCTGTCGGGCGTGGCCTTGAGCGATCTGAGCGAAGCCCAGGCGGAGCATGACCGCGAGGCCGTGGCGATGGCGCGCGTGCGCCTGCCCTATGTCGAGAACGGCGATGCTGACCGCGCGCTGACCCGGACCGCCGCCGCCTTGGGGATCACCTCCCTGCGCCCGCCGCTTCTGGCGCTGCGCGCCGCGCGCGCCGCGGCGGCGCTGGACGGGCTGGATGAGATCGGCGAGGCGCAGGCTGCGCTGGCGGCCCGGCTGGTGCTGGCGCCGCGCGCCCTGCACCTGCCCCATCAGGACCAGGCTGAGGACGATCCCGCGCCCGGCGAGCCGCCTGACGCCCCGCCGCAGGATCAGGACGCGCAGCACGACAATCACGAGCCTGACCCGGATCCCGACACGGTTCAGACGCCCGACGATCTGACCGAAATCACCACCGAGGCCGCGAAGGCCGCCATGCCTGCGGGCTTGCTGGCGCGGCTGGAAGCCGGCGCCCCGCCGCGCGGCTCCGGCGCAGGCGGTCGGGCGGGCGCCACGCGCAGGAGCGGCCAGCGTGGACGTCCCGCCGGCACGCGCCGCGGCGATCCGGGCGAGGGGCGCAAGCTTGACGTGCTGGCGACGCTGCGCGCCGCTGCGCCCTGGGGCCGCATGCGCCGGCGCGGCTGGGACCGGCTGAAATCCGGTCCGGCGCTGGAGGTCCGCCGTGAGGATTTCCGCATCAAGCATTTCAAGCAGAAGGCCGAGACGCTGACGATCTTCGTCGTGGACGCGTCAGGCTCCCTGGCGCTGAACCGCCTGGCCGAAGCCAAGGGCGCGGTGGAGCTGATGCTGGCGGAATCATATGTGCGGCGCGACCAGGTGGCGCTCATCGCCTTTCGCGGCAGCACCGCCGAGACCCTGCTTCCGCCAACCCGCTCGCTCACCCGCGCCAAGAAAAGCCTCGCCGCCCTGCCTGGCGGCGGCGGCACGCCGCTGGCCACCGCGATCGACGCGGCCGAAGCGCTCGCCCACGGCGCCGCGCGTCAGGGGCGCACCGTGACGCTGGTCTTCCTCACGGACGGCGCGGCCAATGTCACGCGCGCCGGAACCAGCGGGCGCGACATCGCCCAGGCCGAAGCGCATGACGCGGCAAGGCGCCTGCGCGCGGCGGGCCATGGCGCCATCATCGTCGACGTATCCAGGCGCGGCGCGGACACTGCCCGCTCGGTCGCGCAGGCCATGGCCGCGCGCTATGTGCGGCTGCCCGCAGGCAATCCCGGCGCGCTCGCCGATCTGGCGCGAAAGGCGGCCGCATGACGCTGGCGCGCATCCCGGCTGACTGGCCCTGGCGCGACGCCAGCGAGATCGTGTCCGCTGGCGGGGTGAGCTGGCATGTCCAGCGCTTCGGCTCGGGGCCGGCCCTGCTGCTCATTCACGGCGCCGGGGCGTCAACCCACTCGTTCGAGCACCTGGCGCGCGCCCTCGCCAGCGAGTTCACCATCGTCATGGCCGACCTGCCCGGCCACGGATTCTCCGGCCCCATGGAGGCGCCCGAACTGCCCCTGGTCGCCCAGGCGCTCGGCGCGCTTCTGGCGCGCATCGGCGTGGCCCCCGCCATCGCCGCGGGCCATTCGGCCGGCGCGGCTGTCGCGCTGCGCATGACGCTCGACGGACTGATCCGGCCGCGTGCGCTCATCGGTTTTGCGCCGGCGCTGCAGCCCTATGGCGGCGCGGCTGACGGGCTCGCCTCGAAAATGGCGCGGCTCGCCATGCTCAACCCGCTCACCCCGCGCCTCGTGGCGATGCGCGCCAATGACCAGAGCATCGCCCGCCTCATGGCGCGCACCGGCTCGCATCTAGACGCGTCCGGCGTGGCGCTGTATCGCCAGTTGCTGCGGCAGCCCGGCCACATCGCGGGGACGCTGCGCCTGATGGCGCACTGGAAGCTGCGCCCGCTTCTGGCCGATCTGTGCCGGGTGACGGCCTCCGTGACCGTGGTGCTGGGAGAGAACGACCGCGCCACGCCCGCGCAGGACGCCTGGGCCGCGGCGCGCCGCATTCCCGGGTGTCAGGCGATCCGCCTGCCCGGCCTTGGCCATCTCGCCCATGAAGAAGACCCTGTCCGCGCCGCCGGCATCATACGGCTTGCGGCGCAAGCCGCCGGGCTTGATACAAGGGTCCGTGAGCCAGCGCACCGCCTGGCCGGAGGAAACTGATGCCTGCCCTCACCTTGCCTGCCAACCATCCGCGCCGGGTTGAACTGAGCGAGGAGGTTCACGCCCGCCCGCCCCAGGCGCTCACTGCGCCTTTGAGCGCATCCTATCTGGTGCTCTACACCGGCCCGGAGGAGCAGGCCGCCGACCGCGCGGCCATCGCCGCGCTGGCGGCGCGCTTCAGCGCCGCCCTGCCTGCCGACGGCGCCAATCATTACAATGCGCATCTCGGTCCCGTGCGCGTGATCTGGGAGCGCCATACCGAGTTCACCCGCTACACCTTCATCCGCCAGAACGGCGATGTGCGCTCGCCCTTCGACAATCCGCCCATCGCGGAGGCGCCCGCCGACTGGCTCGCCGGCCTGCCGGGCCAGGTGATTTTCGCCGCCCATGTCCTGATGGTGAACACGCCCGATGACGCGGCAGGCGATGACGAGCTGGCCCGGCATCTGTTCGGCGACGCCGAGCTCGTCGGCTCGAGGCTTGCGTCCGGCGGCGCCGTGGCGCTGACCAGCTTCCGCGCCCATGGCGACGGGTTCAACCGCTATCTCATCCGCAATCGCAGCCTGTCGCCGATCCAGGCCGGCCGCCTGATGCGCAGCCTCCTGGAGATGGACACCTACCGCATGATGGCGCTGCTCGGCCTGCCCGCCGCGCGCGATCTGGGACGGATCATGACCGCGCGCGAGCAGGAGCTGGCGGCCATCACCCATGAAATGGCCGATGATGTGCGCTCCGACGAAAGCAAGCTTCTCGACCGGATCACGCGCCTGCAGTCGGACATTGAACGCCGGCACTCCCAGCACCGCTACCGGTTCGGCGCTTCGGCGGCCTATTACGGCATCGTCCAGGCGCGCATCGAGGAGCTGCGCGAGGAGCGCCTGGAAGGCCTGCAAACCTTCGCCGAGTTCGTGGAGCGCCGCCTTGCGCCCGCGATGAGCACGCTCGACGCCGTCTCCGACCGGCTGGAGTCCATGTCGGAGCACCTGGCGCGGGTGACGCAATTGCTGTCCACCCGCGTCGCCCTGACCCAGCAGCAGGACAACCGCAAGCTTCTCGCCGCCATGGCGCGGCGCGCCAAGATCCAGCTGCGCCTGCAGCGCACGGTGGAAGGTCTCTCGATCGCCGCCATCACCTATTACCTGGTCGGGCTGATCGCCTATTTCGCCAAGGGCACCGAGGTGCTCGGCCTGCCGCTGGACGCGGCCATCATCACCGCCGCCGCCGTTCCCCTGGTCGCGCTGGCGCTGATTCTGGGCCTGCGGCGCGTGCGCGGCGGGTTCGGCAAGTCGGTGCAGGAGGATTGACGCGCTGGAGCCGCTCAATGTGCGTGCGGCGCCAGTCTTGATGCGTGGCCGGCCCTGAACCGGCGGCTGACCTGGCGGCGGTAGTACAGGATCAGGCCCAGCCCGATCAGCAAGGGCACGGCCCAGAGCACAGGGGCAAGCGCCAGTTCGGGAACCAGCCGCACGGCGCCAAAGGCAAAGAAGGCCGTATAGACCGATATCCCCGTTCCGACGATGGCCTTTATGTGTTCCAGCAACCACTCGACCGGGCCGGGGCTTCTCCTGAGAAGAAACCAGAGATTTGTGCCTACAGTGGCGAATCCCACCAGCGACATCCCGATCATCATCGGCTGACCCAGACCGAACCCCTGCAGGGCGCACTGGACGGACGCGACAAGCAAGGCCAGTTGCAGCACGCCGTTGACCCAGTCGCGATTGCGCGCGTGATCATGCTTGTTGACGGCGGCCCGCCAGCCATACCAGGCCAGATTGATGGTCAGGATGGACAGGTAAAGCATCATCCAGCCAAATATCCCCCGCACCAGGGCGGGATCGGAAAACTCCGCATGCTCGGCCAGGTGGGGGTGGGTCTCCATGGGCTGCCACAAGGTCAGGCTTGACATGCTGGTCGCGGCCAGCGCGGTTATGAGCATCGCGATGGCGAAAAACCGGCCCGACAGGCGATGAAGCCTGCCGCCCTTACGGGCGGCGACGGGCACCCAGAAGGCGATCAGGCCCGGCGCGCCCGTGATGATGTGAAGGACGATGAAGACAACGAAGATGTCATGTGCAGACATGGATTTAGCACCACCCGGTTGAAATGTTCGTATCTGGACGGAGGCGACAGGCATGCCAGCAGGAGATTTCAGGCCGCCGCGGCCCTCGCGGCTCCCGGCAATCCTGTCGCTGATGCGCACTGTATGGCACGGGGACGGCGACCTGCTCAGCCTGCTTCCCGGCGAAGCGTTCTCCATGAAGGCCGGCGAGCTCGGTTTTTCGCGCCGCTCCATCAAGCTTTTCAATGATCCCGACCTGGTGCGTCAGATTCTCCATGAAACGGACGGGCTTTATCCCAAGAGCGACCTGATGGTGGGAGCGCTGGAGCCGCTCATCGGCGATTCCATTTTCGTTTCGGACGGTCCCAAATGGCGGCGCCAGCGCGCCATGATCGATCCGGCCTTCTCCAAGATGCGCCTCAACCTGGCTTTCGGCGCCATGCAGGCGGCAGCGGCGGATTGCTGCGAACGCCTCGGCGCGGCCGCCGAGACGGGCGCAACACTCTCCCTCGATCAGATCATGAGCGAGCTCACCGCCGACATCATATGCCGTACGGTTTTCTCCATTTCGCTCGACTCCCAGATCTCGCGGGACGTGTTTGAAGATTTTTCGATCTTCGAACGGGGCGTCGCTCAGGTGAAGATATGGCGGCTTATCGTTGACCCGGCCTGGACAAGGGCGCAGCAGGATCCGGATGTGCTGGCGGCCTGCACCCGGATTCGCAAGCACCTGGGCGCCTTGATCGACACCCATCTGGAGGCCGGGGACGGCGCCTTTGACGACATCGCCAGCGCGGTGATCGCGGCGCGCGACAACGATACCGGCCAACCCTTTGACCGAGAGGAGCTGATCGACCAGCTGGGCGTCTTCTTCCTGGCCGGACATGAAACCACGGCCAGCGCGCTCACCTGGGCGTTTTACCTGCTGGCCATCCAGCCCGATATCCTGGCTCGGTTGCGTGGGGAGGTCAGCGCCGTGTCCGGCGGCGGCGCCCTCAGCTTCGAGGCCGTGCGCACATTGCTGTTCACGCGCAGCGTGTTTCGTGAAACCCTTCGCCTGTACCCGCCGATCACCTTCATGCCGCGGGTGGCCATGCGGGCAGGGCGAATAGGCCCCTACGCCGTTCGCAAAGGGGCGCTGCTGATGATTTCGCCCTGGACGCTGCAGCGCCACCGGCAATACTGGCCCCGGCCCGATCATTTCGATCCGGATCGCTTCATGCCTGGCCGGGAGGCCGAGATAAACCCCCACGCCTACATCCCCTTCGGCTCCGGTCCGCACACCTGCGTCGGAGCCGGGTTCGCCACGCTGGAAGCGGTGCTGATTCTGGCGACCCTGGCGCAGCAGTTTGATTTTGACGTCCTGGCGCGCGACAAGGTGCGCCCCTCCGCCCGCCTTACGACGCGCCCTGCTGAGCAGATCCGTGTACGGGTGAGGCGTCACAACGCAGCCGCCTGATGCGCCGGCGCGCCGGACTGGGGCGGGACGGGCCCCGCAGGATGCCACTGGATGTCCAGCGTCGCCGCGTCGCCGAAACTGCGCCCCTGGAAGATCACCTGCTTCAGGACCGGCCATGACATGGGCGTCATCAGCGGAAACACCCAGGGATCGGCAGCTGACCAGAGCACATCGCGGGCGCTGGCCATGGTCTTCAACATGCGCCAGAAGGCGGCGGGCCTGAGCGCCTGGCTGTAGGCCCGGGTCAGCGCGGTATGGCTTTCCTGGAAGCGTGGCTGGGCTTTCAGGCGCACGCGATGGCCGATGGGCTGTCCCATGATCACCGCCGCGAGGTCATCATGGCGCAGGAAATGCAGGCCACTGGTCAGGCGCGGGTTGCACTCCAGGGGCCAGGGCGTTCCATCCGCGTCAACGATGAAATCAAAGGCGACAAACCCTGTGAACCCGGTTTGCCCGGCAAACCTTGAAACCCACTCATCAATGGCCGGAAGCGCCACTTGCTCAAAGCACACCGCGACAGTTCCGGAGAAAATGAGACCACGATAGTTGACATGCGCCAGCACCTCGCCGTTGCGGCAGAGAGATTGCGTGCTGTACTCCCGCCCCCTGATCCGGCGCTGCACCACCCAGTCTGCAGACCTGAGCTGATCGGGCAGGATCTGGCCGGCGCTCAGAAAGTGCAGTCCCGATCCCGCGCATCCAAAGCGCGCCTTCACGACCGTTTCGCCAGACTCCGCCAGCGCCGCCGCCCCGGCGCTGTCGCCCAGGCAGGTCGGCGGCGCCCGCAAGCCCGCCCCGGCGACAGTCTCCATGAACTCGAATTTGTCATGCAGCGTCAGGATGCGCTCGAACGGTTCGCACAGGAGCTCGGCCGTCGCGGGCAGACGGCCGGCCAGAGCGGCCACATGCATGACTTCCTCGGACACGGGAATGACCAGATCCACCGCCTCCTCGCGGATGATCCGGCACAGGGCGTCCAGATAGGCTTCAGGGTCTGACGCCGGCGCCGGCGTCCTCACGCAGCGCGCGACAGCTCTGGACGGCTTCGAAAGATGCAGGGCGAAGGGGTCCGCAATGATCACCCGGTTGCCGGCCCCGTGCAGGCATCGCGCCAATTCCAACCCTTTCGGCAACCGCCCCAGGGTCAACAGAATGGTCTTGCCCATGTCCACCGCCGATTCGTCCGGGCCGACTGGCCCAGCGGCAAAATTGAAACAAATTAGTCACCGCTCGGCAACATGAATTCACCCGGCGCAGGCCGCGCAGCGGCTGTACCTCACCGCGCACGGCCGGGCTGGCAAGGCTGGGCGTGTCAATATAGATACTGAAGTGACTGCGCCGAAGCTGAACGATGCGCGGATGGAGGCTGCCATGCTCGAACGCACCGATGACACTCCCGCCCAGCAGCCGGGAAGGCCCCATGCGATCGTGATCGGAGCGGGCTTTGGCGGGCTGGCGGCGGCCGTCCGGCTCGGCGCGCGCGGGTATCGGGTGACCGTGCTCGAGAAGCTCGATGCGCCCGGGGGCCGGGCCTACGTGTTCAAGGACAGCGGCTATGTGTTCGATGCCGGGCCCACCATCATTACCGCCCCGTTCCTGCTGGAGGAATTGTGGCGGCTGGCCGGGCGCACATTCGAGGACGAGATCGATCTGCGCGAGATCGATCCGTTCTACGCCATCCGGTTTGACGACGGCAGCGTCATTCACTGCCCGCGCGACGCCGACGCCATGCGGGCGGAAGTCATGCGGGTGGCCCCGGACGATCTCGAGGGCTATGAGCGCTTCTTGCGCAAGAGCAAGGATATCTTCGAGGTCGGCTTCAAGGAGCTGGCGCATGCGCCGTTCCACACGCTGTCATCCATGGCGCGGGCGACACCGGACCTGATCCGCCTGTCCTCCTATCGGACCGTGCACCAGCTTGTTTCCAAGTATATCAAGAATCCGCAGCTCCAGGTCGCCCTGAGCTTTCATCCCCTGCTCGTGGGCGGAAACCCGTTCGCCGCCAGCTCCTTCTATTGCCTCATCTCCCACCTGGAGCGTCAGTGGGGCGTTCACTTCGTCATGGGCGGGACGGGCCGGCTTGTGGAGGGTGTGGTTGACCTGATCCGGGGCCAGGGCGGAGAGGTGCTGTGCAACAGCGAAGTGCGTCAGATCACGGTGGAGAATGGCCGGGCCACGGGCGTGGAGCTGGCTGGCGGGCGCCATATCCCGGCGCAGGTGATCGTGTCCAACGCCGAAGTCGGACACACCTACAAGCATCTCATGTCCGGCGTGCGGCGCAAGCGATGGACGGACCGGAAGGTTGACACGGCCCGCTACTCCATGAGCCTGTTCCTGTGGTATTTCGGGACAAGAAAGCTGTACCCGGACGTGGATCATCATACAATTCTGCTGGGTCCGCGTTACCGGGGGCTGCTCAGCGATATCTTTGAGAAGAAGCGCCTGGCGGAGGATTTCAGCCTGTACCTTCACCGCCCGACAGCCACAGACCCCTCCATGGCGCCGCCGGGATGCGAGGCGTTCTATGTGCTGTCTCCGGTTCCCAATCTGACCGGCGACACCGACTGGGCAAAGATGGCCGAGCCCTACCGCCAGGCGGTGGAGCAGCGGCTTGAAGAGACTTTGCTGCCCGGCCTGAAAGACTCCGTTGAGGTCTCGCGGGTCATGACCCCCCTGGACTTTCGCGACCGTCTGAACTCGGTTCACGGCGCCGCCTTCGGGCTGGAGCCCCTGCTCACCCAGTCAGCCTGGTTCCGGGCCCACAACAAGAGCGAGGAGGTCGAGGGGCTTTACCTGGTCGGCGCAGGCACGCACCCCGGAGCAGGCGTTCCGGGCGTTCTGTCGTCCGCACGCGTGCTTGACGCCATCGTGCCGGATGCCGCCGCCTATGGCTGAACCGTTTGCCAGCCCGCAGGATATCCAGGCCTGCCGCGCAGCGATCAGGGGAGGGTCGAAGAGTTTTTTTGCCGCCTCGTTTCTGTTGCCTCGCGAGGCGCGTGACAGGGCCTTCGCGCTGTACGGATTCTGCCGGTGGGCGGACGATACGGTCGATCAGGGCGAGGACGCCGCGGCGGCCTGCAGCCTGGTCACCCGGCGCCTGGCGATGATTTACGCCGGCCAACCGGCCGACAGCCCGATCGACCGCGCCTTCAGTGATGTGGTGCGCCAATGCGACATACCACAAGCCTTGCCCGACGCCCTCATCGAGGGTTTTGCCTGGGATGCGACCGGCCGCCAGTATGAGACGCTGTCGGACGTGCGCGCCTATGGCGCCCGGGTGGCGAGCTCGGTCGGAGCGATGATGTCGCTGGTCATGGGCGCCCGCAGCGCCGAGGCCCTGGCGCGCGCTTGCGATCTGGGCGTGGCCATGCAGCTGACCAATATCGCACGGGATGTGGGCGAGGACGCCCGGGTGGGCCGCCTGTACCTGCCGCGCGCCTGGTTTGCCGAAGCGGGCCGCGACCCGGATGCGTGGCTGGCCGAGCCGCGCTTCGACGCGCATATCGCCGCCTGCGTCCAGCGATTGCTGACGGAGGCTGACCGGCTGTACCGGCGCGCGCGCCCGGGCATTGCCTTTCTCCCGTCCCGGTGCCGGCCCGCCATTCACGCCGCGGCGCGGATCTACCGGGAGATTGGCGTCGAGGCCGGGCGTAACCGCTTCGATACAGTCAATCGCCGCGCGACCACGTCAACCTTGCGCAAGCTGGGCCTGGCGGGCGCCGCCGTGCTTGATGCCGTGTTCGCCTCCACCGCCGCAGCCGAGGGACCGCTGGCCGAAACGCGTTTTCTCGTCGATGCCGCCCCGGACGCGCCGGCCCCGGACACGCCGCCGCCCTGGTGGCGCGTGGATGAGGAGTGGGGGCGGGTGATCGGAATCCTGCATGATGTTAAGATGAGAGACAGGGCGGCCGGCGGCTGATGCGGCCGAAGACCCGGAGGAGCTGCGAGCATGATCCACTATGTATTCTTCGCCCTGGAGGCCTTGCTGGCTCTGGTGGTCATCATCTGGGGCGTGCGCGAGCTTCGCCGCATGAAGCGCAAGAATGTCAAAGAGAGTAACGGGGAGTGATGGACGCCCCCTATTGGACCCTTCTGCCGTTTCTCGCCGCAGTGTTCCTTGCGTCCCTGACCGGGGCGATCTTTCGTCCGGGCGCCTGGTACAAGGCTCTGAACAAGCCCGGCTGGACCCCGCCGGACATCGTTTTTCCGATCGTATGGTCCACCCTCTACATCGCAATGGCCATAGCGGCCTGGCGGGTTTGGGGCCTTGCCGGATGGCATCCCGCGCTCGCCCTATGGGCCTTGCAGCTGGGGCTCAACGCGCTCTGGTCGGCGGTGTTCTTCGGTATGCGCAAGCCGGGTCTGGCGCTGGCCGAAGTGATCCTGCTCTGGCTCGCTGTGACGGCCAATCTCTACGCCTTCGCCCAGATCGACGCCATCGCCGGCTGGCTGTTGGCGCCCTATCTGGTCTGGGTCTCCATCGCCGCCACGCTCAATCTTGAGATCGTGCGGCTGAACAGGACCAGGTCATGACGCGGGCCTGTTCGGCGCGTCCGGGCCAACCGCCGCCTGTTCAGCGCCAGTACGCCCGCGGCATGCGGAAGGGCAGCATCATCTTGACCACCGGCGAGGAAAACCGCGTCAGGTCGAGGCTTTCATGCATCCATGTCCGGCGCGCACCCAGCAATCCTGTCTCGATCAGGGAGCGCGAGTAGAAGGGAGTATCTTCGAGCGTTGTGATCACCCGCGCCCGGCCATCCGAACGGACGGCGCGATCCACCCGCCAGCCGGTCTTTGGCAAAGCCTGCTCGACGGGCGCGTCAAAGCCCTCCGCCCGCCCGGCGCCGTCGATGCGCAGGGCCAGCGACCGCCTGCCCCCGTCCGCCCAGACCGAGTCATACAGGACGGCCGCGCCGTCGTGCGTCGGCGTGCGCGCCCAGTTCCAGGACCGGAAGCCGGCCTCCAGCGGTTCGCTGCCCGCATTCATGTCCACATAGCCATCGCCTGAGAATGTCAGCTCCGGCGCGTCGAACCGCGCCTCCACCCGGGCGCGTGGCCAGACCGGGCGCCAGACATGGCGGCCGGCCCCGTCCAGCGTGAAAGTCTCGCCCTGCTCCACCTCGGGCCGGATCACCACCCGGCCGCGCACGCCCTTGGGCAAGGGCGCGCCGTACTCTGCAATGTCGTAGATCAGCGCCCCGTCCTCGAAGCGGACCTGGCTGGGACCCAGGGCCAGACTGTCGGCGTTCGCCTCCACCGCGCCGCGCCGCCGCTCGGTCATGGCCCAGCGCCGCACGCCGGGGCCGTAGAGGCAGACATTGAGGGCGCAATGATTGAGCGGATCGCCGCGTCCGGACCAGGCATAGTAGGGAGAGAACACGCTGCCCAGAAGCGCGATCAGGACGAGGGCGTAACGTCCGTCCCCGCTGACGGCGTCCGCATAGACCCAGCGGTAGCCGCCGGGCGCAGGCGCCGCGTCGAAGCCAAATCGTCCCAGATCGAGCGCGCCGCGATCCGGCCCGACAGCATCGCCGTGGGCACGCCCGGACCCGGATGTACGCCGCCCCCCGCCAGATACAGGCCCGGCAGGCGGGTGCGCGCTCCCGGCCTGAGAAACGCCGCCCGCCATCCGTGCAGGGCTCTGCCGTATATGGCCCCGCCGGACCCGGGGCAGAGCCTGGCGAAACCGTCCGGCGCTGTTGTGGCGATGCTTTCGAGGTCGAGGTCGAGACCGCGCGCCCGCAACTGGTTGAGCGTCAGATCGAGCCATGCATCCGTCTCCCGGGCCGTATATGTGCGCGCATCGCCATCCGCGGGCGCATTGATCAGAATCAGAAACCGTTCGGGGCCGTCAGGCGGCGGACCTGCGCCGCGATCCTGCGCGCAAACATAGACTGTCGGATCATCAGGGATGCGGCCTTGCGCAAACAAGGCGTCAAACTCGGCGGCATAATTGCTTGAGAAAACAACATTATGCCGATCAAGCGCGAAGCCCCTGGGGCGCCCTGTGGCCGTCCACACCAGCGCCGACAGGCTGCGCGGCAACCGCACCGCACCCAGAGCCGGGACCGCCGCCTGGCCAAGCAGGCCCTGGCGCAGGGCGTCGGGATCGGCATTGGACACGACCGCGCGCGCAGCCAGAACCTCACCGGAGCTCAGCCTGACCCCGCAGGCCCGCCCGCCCTCGACAAGGACCTGATCGACGGCCTCTCCATAGCGGATGTCACATCCCAGCCGGGCCGCAAAGGCGGCCATGCCGTGCGCCAGCCGGCTCATGCCGCCTTTGACGTACCAGACGCCGCGCTGCTCCAGCTCGGCGATCATCATGAGCGTGGCCGGCGCCTGATAGGGCGACGCCCCGCAATAGGTGGCGTACCGGCCGAACAGCTGGCGCAGCCGGGGATCCGGAAAATAATCCCCCAACGCACTCCAGAGGCTGGAGAAGGGCCTCAGCGTCAGCGCGCCGCGCGGATTATGACGCAGCATGCGGCCGGCCAGGCCGACCGGCGACGACTGGGGCATTTGCATGAAGTTCCTGTCCAGAGCCTCATAGAGCCTGCAACCATCCGACAGGAAACGGCGGAACAGGGCAGCTTGCCGCGCACCGCAAAAGCGGCCCACCTCATCAATGGAGCGCTCGGGATCTGCAAACAGGTCGAACGTGTCCTCTGCATCCCAGGCATGGCGGGCCAGGCGCTCGGCCGGGATGAGGCCAACATAGTCTTCAAATGCCGACCCGGCCTCCTCAAACAGGCGGTCAAAGGCGCTTCGAAGCGTCATCACGGTCGGACCGGCGTCAATGTCCTGCCCGCCTACATGGAGCGCGCGCATCTTCCCGCCGGGGCCGTCAGCCCGCTCGACAAGGGTCACCGGCAAGCCGCGCGACGACAGGTCGATCGCGGCCGCCAGCCCGCCGACGCCGGCGCCGATAATCACCGCGCCGTGCTCGGACCGCGTCCGCATCATTGACAGCCCAGGCTGAAGTGTCCAATCATCATAACACTTAAAGTGACAGGTATTCTTGACGCTCGCAAGCGATGAGGAGCGGGACATGGACGCGGACGCACGCATTGAGGCCAGGCTTCACGCCGCAATCGAGCGGGCTGGCGGCAAGGGATGCCCGCCCCGCTTTTCCGAAGCGCTGGCTTATGCGGTGTTTCCGGGCGGCGCTCGGGTCAGGCCGCAGCTTTTGCTCGCTGTGGCGGCCGCCTGTGGCGACCCTGCGCCGGATCTGGCCGATTCGGCCGCCGCCGCACTTGAGCTCTTGCATTGCGCGTCGCTGGTTCATGATGACCTTCCGGCCTTTGACGACGCCAGCCTGCGCCGCGGAAAACCCACCGTGCACGCCGTATTCGGGCAACCTCTGGCGATTCTCACGGGCGATGCGCTGATCGCGCTGGCCTTTGAAACGATCGCGGTGGCCAGGGCGCCGGACCCCTCGCGCCTGCCGGCCCTGACCGCCTTGATTGCCCGCTCCATCGGCGCGCCGAACGGAATCTCGGCCGGCCAGGCTTGGGAGAGCGAACCGGCGATACCGCTGGAGCAATATCACCGCGCCAAGACCGGTGCGCTCTTCGTCGCCGCAACCATGGGCGGGGCGCTGGTGGCAGGCGGGAACCCGGAACGCTGGCGGACCCTGGGTCAGAAGATCGGTGAGGCCTATCAGATCGCTGACGATATCATGGATGCTGCAGGCGGCGGCGAAGCGGGCAAGGGAGCCGGAAAGGATGCCCAGCTCTGCCGGCCCAACTGCGTTCACGAGCTCGGCATGGACGGGGCGATTGGCCGGCTGAAGGCGCGCGTGTCCGAAGCCGTCGCGTCAATTCCCAACGTCAATGGCGCCGACCGGTTGCGCCAGATCGTCACCGCCCAGGCTCATCGGCTTGTACCCAAGAACATAGCCGTGCCCGCAGAGTAGGGCCGCACATGGGCTGGCGGTCCGCTCTGGGTGATTTTCGCAACCGGCTGGTGTCGCAGCCGGGCTTCCGGCGGTGGGCCAAGGCCTTCCCGGCCACGCGCGGCAGCGCCAGGGCCAGTGCGCGCTCGCTCTTCGACCTTTTTGCCGGATTCGTATACTCCCAGACTGTCCTGGCCTGTGTCGAGGCCGACCTGTTCGCCTGTCTCAAGGACGGTCCCCGGCCGGTCGAGGCGATCGCCGCCCATGCCGGCCTGCCCCTGGATGGCGCCGTGCTGCTGGCGCGCGCTGCGGCGTCTCTCAAGCTTCTAGAACCGCGCAGCGCCGGCCGCTTCGCGCTTGGCCCGCTGGGCGCAGCGCTGATCGGCGAACCTGGCCTGGTGGCCATGATCCGGCATCACCGCCTGCTCTATCACGATCTCATCGACCCCATGGCTGTGCTGCGCGGGCAAAGATCCGGCCAGCTTGCCGACTTCTGGGGCTATGGGCGGGACGATGGCGCTTCAGGGCGCCCGGACGCCTATTCAGAGCTGATGGCCGCCACCCTGCCCATGGTCGCCGAGGAAGTGTTCGCTGCGGTGGACCTCAGGAAATACAGGAAGCTTCTCGATGTAGGCGGCGGGGAAGGGGCGTTCCTCAAGGAGGCCGCCCGCGCCGCCCCGCGGCTGTCGCTGGCCCTGTTCGACCTGCCCCCCGTCGCGGCGCGGGCGCGCCAGCGCCTTGGTGAAGCCGGACTGGCCGAACGCGCCGAGGTCCATGGCGGCAGTTTCCTTACGGACACCCTGCCGCAAGGCGCGGACCTTATCTCGCTGGTGCGCATCATCCACGATCACAGCGACGAAGACGCCATGCGCCTCCTGCGTGCGTGCCGCGAATCGATTGCGCCCGGCGGAACGCTTCTGGTGGCCGAACCCATGGCCGATGCGCCCGGCGCCGCGCCGATGGGAGACGCGTATTTCGGATTCTATCTGGCGGCCATGGGCAGCGGCCGGCCGCGAAACGCTGCCCGGTTGGCCCGCATGCTGGGCGAGGCGGGCTTCGCCCGCATACGCACCCACAAATCGCAAATCCCCTTGATCGCCAGTGTGATGACCGCCCGGGCCGCAAAAGCGTAAATCAGAATTGACTGCGCGCAGTGTCAATGTAAACTGACATATGACGTTGTAATGTGGCCACAAGCCTGGGGAGGCAAAACTTGGACGCCCGCGCCATTGTTCTCGAAGAGCCCAGGCGCATTGCGCTCAACAGGCTCGATATCGCCGCGCCCGGCGAGCAGGACGTGGTGGTCGAGATCGCCTGGTCCGGCGTGAGCACGGGCACCGAGCGCCTGCTCTGGTCCGGCACGATGCCAGCCTTCCCCGGCATGGGCTATCCGCTGGTCCCCGGTTACGAATCCATTGGACGGGTTGTGCAGGCAGGCCCCGCTTCGGGGCGGGCTGAAGGCGACTGGGTGTTTGTGCCCGGCGCGCAATGCTTTGGCGCGGTGCGCGGCCTGTTTGGCGGCTCCGCCTCGCGGGTCACCCTGCCCGGCGCGCGCGTGACCCCGGTGGATGAAAATCTCGGCGAGCGCGGCGTGCTGCTGGCGCTGGCCGCCACCGCCTGGCATGCCATGGCGGGCGCGAGCGCCGCGCCGGATCTGATCATCGGCCATGGCGCGCTTGGCCGCCTGCTGGCGCGCATTGCTGTCGCCTCGGGCGGGCCTGCGCCGACCGTGTGGGAAATCAACCCGATGCGCATGGACGGCGCGCACGGCTATCCGGTCGTGCGCCCCGAGGACGATGCCCGCCGCGACTATCGCGCAATCTATGACGTCAGCGGCGATTCCGCCCTGCTCGATTCGCTCGTGGGCCGCCTGGCCAGGGGCGGCGAGATCGTTCTGGCCGGCTTCTACGCCGAGCGCCTCAGCTTCAATTTCGCGCCCGCCTTCATGAAGGAAGCCCGCCTGCGCATCGCGGCGGAATTCAATCCCGGCGACCTCGAGGGCGTCGGGCGCCTTCTCAATAGCGGCGCACTGTCACTGGATGGGCTGATCACCCATCACAGCGCGCCCGGGCAGGCGGGAGACGCGTATGAAACCGCCTTTTCCGACGCCAGCTGCCTGAAGATGATCATCGATTGGAGTGCCCATTAATGGACGGCGAATTCAAGCATGACACCGGTTCGGGCAGCGCTGACGCACTGCGGCGCGAAGCGGCGATCGAGCCCGACGCGGTTCACACCGGACCGGTCAAGAAAGCCACCCAGGTTATCGCGATCTATGGCAAGGGCGGGATCGGCAAGTCGTTCACCCTGTCCAATCTCAGCTATATGATGGCGCAGCTGGGCAAGAAGGTCCTGCTCATCGGCTGCGATCCCAAGAGCGACACCACCTCCCTTCTGTTTGGCGGGCGCGCCTGCCCCACCATCATCGAAACCTCCTCCAAGAAAAAACTGGCCGGCGAGGCCGTGGCCATCGGCGATGTCTGCTTCAAGCGTGACGGCGTGTTCGCCATGGAGCTGGGCGGGCCGGAAGTCGGCCGCGGCTGCGGCGGGCGCGGCATCATTCACGGGTTTGAACTGCTCGAAAGCCTCGGCTTTCACGAGTGGGATTTCGACTACGTCCTCCTGGACTTCCTGGGCGACGTGGTGTGCGGCGGGTTCGGCCTGCCGATCGCGCGCGACATGTGCCAGAAGGTGATCGTGGTCGGCTCCAACGACCTGCAATCGCTCTATGTGGCCAACAATGTCTGCTCGGCGGTGGAGTATTTCCGCAAGCTCGGCGGCAATGTCGGCGTGGCCGGACTGGTCATCAACAAGGATGACGGCACCGGCGAGGCGCAGGCCTTCGCCAAGGCGGTGGGCATTCCGGTTCTGGCCGCCATTCCGGCCGATGACGACATCCGCAAGAAGAGCGCCAATTACGAGATCATCGGCAAGCCGGGCTCGCCCTGGGCGGCGCTGTTTGAGGAGCTCGGGATCAATGTCGCCGAGGCGCCCCCGGTCCAGCCCAGCCCGCTGAGCCAGGACCAGCTTCTGGCCCTGTTCGACTCCGAAGAGGCCGAAGGCTTCTCCATGACGCCCGCCACCACCGCGGACATGTGCGGGCTCAATCATGTCGAGAAGCCCTCCCTTGAAGTCGTGTACGACGAAGTCTGAGGGCGGCTCCATGGCGAAGGACTCCATCACCCTCATCAGCTCCCGCGCCGGCGCCGAAGTGCGCTATGACGGCGCGGGCGAGACGGTGTTGAACGACGCCGTCGCCAAGGCGCCGGCGTCGCCTGCGGCTCAAGCGCCTCACATTGCGCCGCGCTCGGATGCGCGGCCGGCGGCGGATGCCGGCGACGGGTCTGGCTGCCACGCCGGCGCGGAGAAAATGCGCGCCCAGGCGAAAGCCTCGGGCGCGTCGGAAATTCTCGAGCAGTACGAGAAAGACTATCCCAAAGGCCCCCACGACCAGCCGCAATCGATGTGCCCGGCCTTCGGCTCGCTGCGCGTGGGCCTGCGCATGCGCCGCACCGCGACCATCCTGTCGGGCTCGGCCTGCTGCGTGTACGGGCTGACCTTCACCTCGCATTTCTACGGCGCGCGCCGGACAGTGGGCTATGTCCCGTTCAATTCGGAGACCCTGGTCACCGGCAAGCTGTTTGAGGACATCCGCGACGCCGTCTACGACATGGCCGACCCGGCCAATTACGACGCCATCGTGATCACCAATCTGTGCGTGCCCACCGCGTCCGGCGTGCCGCTGCGTCTTCTGCCCAAGGACATCAACGGCGTGCGCATCATCGGCATTGACGTGCCGGGCTTTGGGGTGCCGACCCATGCCGAGGCCAAGGACGTTCTGGCCGGCGCCATGCTCAACTATGCCCGTACCGAAGCCGAGCTCGGCCCCGTCCAGGCGCCCGACCGTCCGCGCGGCGAGCGGCCCACCGTGACGCTGCTGGGCGAGATGTTCCCCGCTGACCCGGTCGTGATCGGCCGCCTGCTGGAGCCCCTGGGTCTGGGCGCTGGTCCCGTGGTCCCGACGCGCGAATGGCGCGAGCTCTATGCCGCGCTCGATAGCCAGGTTGTCGGCGCCATCCACCCCTTCTACACCGCCTCCATCCGCGAGTTCAAAGCCGCGGGGCGCGCCATTGTCGGCTCTGCGCCCGTAGGCCGCGACGGCACCGCAGCCTGGCTTGAAGCCATCGGCGCGGCGGCGAACGTCTCCAATGACAGGATCGAGGCGGCCAAGCAGGCCGTCCTGCCCGCCATCGAGGCCGCGCTGAAAGCCCGCCCGATCCAGGGCCGCATCACCCTGTCAGGTTATGAAGGCTCGGAGCTGCTCGTCGCGCGCCTGCTGGTCGAAAGCGGCGCGGACGTGCGTTATGTCGGCACCGCCTGTCCCAAAACGCCCTGGTCGGCGGATGACCGCGACTGGCTGGAGGCCAAGGGCGTCCACGTCCAGTTCCGCGCCTCGCTGGAGCAGGACATGGCGGCGTTCCGTGAATTCAAGCCGGATCTCGCCATCGGCACGACGCCGGTGGTGCAGGCGGTGAAAGAGACTGGCACGCCGTCGCTTTACTTCACCAATCTCATTTCCGCCCGGCCCCTGATGGGCGCGGCGGGCGCGGGCTCGCTGGCCGAAGTGGTCAACGCCGCCATGGGCTCCAAACACCGCTTCGACACCATGCGCGACTTCTTTGAAGGCGTCGGCGCCGGCCATGCGGCCGGGGTTTGGGAAGATACGCCCGAAGACAGCCGCACCTTCCGCATGAAGGAAGCGCGCAAGCGCTTCAGCGCCGAAAAGGCCCGCGAAAAAGCGATCGAGGCGCCCACAGGATGCTAGTGCTCGATCACGACAGGGCGGGCGGCTATTGGGGCGCGGTGTATGTGTTCACCGCCGTCAAGGGCCTGCAGGTCATCATCGACGGGCCGGTGGGCTGCGAGAACCTGCCTGTCACCTCGGTGCTGCACTATACCGACGCGCTGCCGCCCCATGAGCTGCCCATCGTGGTCACGGGCCTGAGCGAAGACGAGATGGGCGCGGGCACCGAAGAGGCGATGAAGCGCGCCCACGCCGTGCTCGAAACCGACCTGCCCGCCGTGGTCGTCACCGGCTCCATCGCCGAGATGATCGGCGGCGGCGTGACGCCCGAAGGGATGAATATTCACCGCTTCCTGCCGCGCACGATCGACGAGGATCAGTGGCAGAGCGCCGATCGCGCCCTCCTGTGGCTGTGGACCGAATACGGCGCCAAGCATGGCAAGCGGCCCAAGGCCAAGAAGCGCGCCGAGGGCGCCAAGCCGCGCGTGAACATCATCGGTCCGGCCTATGGCATGTTCAACATGCCCTCGGATCTGGCTGAAATCCGCCGCCTGGTCGAAGGCATCGGCGCGGAAGTGAACATGGTCTTCCCGCTGGGCAGCCATCTGGCCAACGCCCCGCGCCTGGTCGACGCCGACGTCAATATCTGCATGTATCGCGAGTTCGGCCGCCTGCTGTGCGAAGCCCTCGATACGCCCTACCTGCAGGCGCCCATCGGCCTGCACTCCACCACCAAATTCCTGCGCAAGCTGGCTGAACTGCTGGAGCTGGACGCCGAGCCCTTCATCGAGCGCGAGCGCCACACCACGATCAAGCCGCTGTGGGATCTGTGGCGCTCGGTGACCCAGGATTTCTTCGGCACGGCAAGCTTCGCCGTGGTCGCCAACGAGACCTATGCGCGGGGCCTCAAGCACTTCCTGCACGAAGAGATGGGCCTGCCGTGCACCTTCGCCTTCTCGCGGCGGGCCGGGGTGAAGCCCGACAATGCCGCCGTGCGTCAGGCGATCAAGGACACCCCGCCCTTCATCATGTTCGGCAGCTTCAATGAGCGCATGTATCTGGCCGAGACCGGCGGCCGCTCGCGCTTCATCCCGGCCTCTTTCCCGGGCGCGGTGATCCGGCGCCACACCGGCACGCCCTTCATGGGCTATTCGGGCGCCACCTACATCATCCAGGAAACCTGCAACGCGCTGTTTGACGCGCTGTTCCACATCCTGCCCCTGGGCACGGACATGGACCGCGCGCCCGCCACCCCGGCCCGCCTCGCCCGCGAGCTCGCCTGGGACAGCGACGCGCGCGCCCTGCTGGACGAGCTGGTTTCGCGCGAACCCATCCTGGTGCGCATATCAGCCGCCAAGCAGCTGCGCGACGCAGCCGAACACGACGCACGCGCCGCCGGCGAGACCCGGGTGTCCACCACCCGTGTGGCCAGGACCGGGCAGGCCTTGAAGGCAGGGAGTCCCGCATGACCCCGGCCACACATCTCACGCATCATGCGAGTGAAACCTGGATCTCCGCGCCAGCAGCCAATCGGGCCGCGCCGGGGCATGCGGCCACACCCGCTCCAAAGAACATTTCACACCAGAACCTGACCTCTGGTGCGGATGAGCCGGATCCTGACTTGATCTGGCGCCCTTGCCGCGAGGGTTCTGCGCGGTAACCGCCGACAGGCAAAAGGGAGGTCATTGCTATGGCTTCAGATAGAGAGTCCCTCTCGGGACTCACCCACGGAGAGGCGCAGGAGATTCATCGCTATTTTGTGAAAAGTGCGATCCTCATGTCCCTCTTCCCGTTCCTCGCCCACGTTTCACTGTGGCTCTATAAGCCTTGGCTCTCGTTCTAGAGTCACACAACAAAAGGAATCGAGACAATGTGGAGAGTTTGGCTTCTGTTTGATCCGCGCCGCGTGATGATCGCGCTTGCGGTCTTTCTGTTCACGCTCGCCGTGCTTATCCATTTCATCCTGCTCTCAAGTGACAGGTACAACTGGATTGATGGTGCAGCGGGCGGTGGCGCTTCGGCGTCACTGAGCCAGGACGTTGAAGTCGTCAACCTCTAGCAGGTTGGGCATCTTGATGCCGCCCCGTCCTGGGGCGGCAAACCGGACGCGTGTGTGTGTTCCGGTCAATGCTGACGGCCGTACAGCGGGGCCGGGCGCGATGCGCCCGGCGCCGCCCGGACGACCGATAACGGAGACAGCGCAATGGCATTATTGAGTTACGAGCGCAAATATCGGGTCCGCGGCGGAACGCTGATCGGCGGTGATCTGTTTGATTTCTGGGTCGGTCCGTTCTTTGTCGGCTTCTTCGGCGTGACCACGATTTTCTTCACGGTGCTGGGCACAGGGCTCATCATCTTCGCCGCCTCGCTCGGCGACACCTGGAACCCCTGGCTGATCGACATCCAGCCGCCCGACGTCAGCTACGGGCTGGCCCTGGCGCCGATGCGGGAAGGCGGTCTGTGGCAGATCATCACGATCTGCGCCACGGGGGCGTTTATCTCATGGGCGCTTCGGGAGGTTGAAATCTGCCGCAAGCTGGGCATCGGCTACCACGTGCCCTTCGCCTTCGGGGTGGCGATCTTCGCCTTTGTGACCCTCAACGTCTTCCGGCCCATGCTTCTGGGCGCCTGGGGGGAAGGCTTCCCCTACGGCATCATGAGCCACCTCGATTGGGTGTCCAATGTCGGCTACGCCTACGTGAACTTCCACTACAACCCGGCGCACATGATCGCGGTGAGCTTCTTCTTCATCACGACTTTCGCCCTGGGCCTCCACGGCGCCCTGGTGCTGTCGGCGACCAATCCCGGCAAGGGCAAGACCGTAAAGACGCCTGACCACGAGGATACCTTCTTCCGGGACATCCTGGGCTATTCCATCGGCCCGCTGGGGATCCACCGCCTGGGCCTGTTCCTGGCCCTGTCGGCCGGTTTCTGGAGCGCGGTCTGCATCATCATTTCGGGACCGTGGATCCGGTCATGGCCGGATTGGTGGAATTGGTGGCGCGAGCTGCCGATCTGGAGCTGAGGGGAGACACATCATGACAACCTACCAGAACATCTTCACCCAGGTTCAGGTCCGCGGCCCGGTCGAGCAAGGCGTGCACCTGCCCGCCGGCGACGAGCCCCGCTATGGCGGAGGCTTCTTCAGTCACCTGCTCGGCCGGATCGGCAACGCCCAGATCGGCCCGATCTATCTCGGCTTCACCGGTGTCGCCTCGCTGATCTGCGGCTTCATCGCCATCGAGATCATCGGCCTGAACATGCTGGCCTCGGTCAACTGGGATCCCCTCGCCTTCGGGCGGGAGTTCTTCTGGCTGACCCTGGACCCGCCGGGACCTGAGTACGGCTTCCAGCCCTTCGTGCCCCTCAACGAGGGCGGGTGGTACATCCTGGCCGGCTTCTTCCTGACCGCCTCGATCATCCTGTGGTGGGTGCGCACCTACCGGCGCGCCATCCAGCTTGGCCTTGGAACCCACGTGGCCTGGGCGTTCGCCTCGGCGATCTGGCTCTACCTGGTGCTGGGATTCATCCGGCCCATGCTGATGAATGACTGGTCCCAGGCGGTGCCGTTCGGCATTTTCAGCCACCTTGACTGGACCAATAACTTCTCGCTCGTCTACGGGAACCTCTTCTACAACCCGTTCCATATGCTCTCGATCGCATTCCTGTATGGTTCAGCCCTGCTGTTCGCCATGCACGGCGCGACGATCCTGGCGGTGGGCCGGTTTGGCGGGGACCGCGAGATCGAGCAGATCACCGACCGCGGGACCGCCACCGAGCGGGCCGCGCTGTTCTGGCGCTGGACCATGGGCTTCAATGCAACCATGGAGTCCATCCATCGCTGGGCGTGGTGGTTCGCGGTGCTGACCACCCTGACGGGCGGCATCGGCATCCTGATCACAGGCACGCTGGTGGACAACTGGTTCATCTGGGCCAGCGAGAACGGGATCGCCCGTCCGCTCGGCTAAACCCCGCAGCCCTGCTCAGGGGCGTATACACAGGCCTCCGGGCGGCGCACTCAGGCGCCACCCGGGGGCCTTTTTCTTGGGCCGCAAGCTCAGCCGAGGCCGAGCGCGTTCCAGCGATCGAGATAGATGCGCAGCCAGGGGGCGAGACGTTCGGGCGTCTGCGCCCTCTCGCGCAGCAGCGCCGCGCGGCTGACCCAGCGCACTTCGGCGACTTCCAGAGGATTGAGATCGAAAGCCAGCGTGCGCCGGTCCACATCCGCGCGGAACAGGCGCACCCGCTCATGCTCGATCAGACCGCTGCCGACATCAGCGCGGTAGGTCGTCTGCGCAAACTCGGTGAGCTCCCTATCCATGCCCAGCTCTTCGCCCAGGCGCCGGCGTGCGCTGGCCGCAGCGTCTTCGCCCCAGTCAGGATGGGTGCAGCAGGCGTTCGCCCACAGACCGGCGCAGTGGTACTTGCCCGCCGCCCGGCGCTGCAGGAGCGTGTGGTCGCCGTCGAAGACGAACACCGACACCGCATCATGCAGCAAGCCGGCCCGGTGCGCCGCCAGCTTCCCGACCGGGAAGCGGGTTTCATCAGCGGCGATCGCCGGAATGAGCCGGTCGTCCGGAGCGGGCGTCAGGCGGCGCCATATTTGCGGTGCAGGGCGCATTCCGACCAGATTTCCGACAGGGCTGAGATCAGGCGGTCAATATCAGCGTCGCTGTGCACAGGTGAGGGCGTGATGCGCAGCCGCTCGGTGCCTTTGGGCACCGTCGGGTAATTGATCGGCTGCACATAGATGCCGTGCTCGCGCATCAGCCAGTCGCTGATACGCTTGCACTTCAACGGCTCGCCCACCATCACCGGCACGATATGGCTGGGATTGTCCAGCGTGGGAATGCCCATGGCGGCGAGCCTGGCGCGCACGCGGCGCACATTGCGGCGCTGGCGCTGGCGCTCCATGTCGGAGACCTTGAGATAACGCACCGCCGCCAGCGCGCCGGCCGCCACGGCCGGCGGCAGGGCGGTGGTGAAGATGAAGCCCGAGGAGAAGGACCGCACGAAGTCGCACAGCGCGGCCGAGCCGGCGATATAGCCGCCCATCACGCCATACGCCTTGCCCAGCGTGCCCTCGATGAGGGTGATGCGGTCCATCAGGCCTTCGCGCTCGGCGATGCCGGCGCCGCGCGGACCGTAAAGACCCACCGCATGCACCTCGTCCAGATAGGTCATCGCGCCATGACGGTCGGCCACGTCGCAGATCTCGGCGATGGGGGCGATGTCGCCGTCCATGGAATACACCGATTCAAACGCCACCAGCTTGGGCGCGTCCGGGTCGAGGCGGCTGAGGCGCCGGTCGAGGTCTTCAGGATCATTATGGGCGAAGACGTGCTTTTCCGCGCGCGAATGGCGGATGCCTTCAATCATCGAGGCGTGGTTCTGCGCATCCGACAGGACGATGCAGCCTGGAATGCGCGCCGCCAGCGTGCCCAGCGTCGCCCAGTTGGAGACATAGCCCGAGGTGAACAGAAGCGCGGACTCCTTGCCGTGCAGGTCGGCCAGTTCTCGCTCCAGCAGCACATGATAATGATTGGTGCCCGATATGTTGCGCGTACCCCCGGCGCCAGCGCCGCAGCGGTCCAGCGCCTCGTGCATGGCGTCAAGCACGACCGGGTGCTGCCCCATGCCGAGATAATCGTTCGAGCACCAGACCGTCACTTCGGTCTCGGCGTCGTCCTCATAGCGGGTGGCGACCGGAAATGCCCCCTTGCGCCGTTCGATATCGTTGAAAACGCGGTAATTGCCTTCAGCCTTGAGGCTGGACAGCTCGTTTTCGAAAAAAGCCTGGAAGTCCATGATTTCCCCTCCCCTCACAGATCGGGCGAGCGGCGCGGGTCACGCGCCGGCAAGAGCCAACGCCACAGCGCTGCGTCAGGCAGCGGCAGGGCCAGAAACAGATGTTCGAGCACGCCCAGGGCCGCAAGCGTGCCCAGGAGCGCGAAGGCGGCCGCCTCGAACGGAGAGGCGGCCGTGGCGGCGGACCAGATCAGGGCGCCCGCGACAAGGGCGATCACACTGGTGGTGACCACGAAGAAACCCCCGGCCGGCCGGGGGCTGAAATAGCTGCGCAGATGGCCAAGCCGACCGGGCAGGAACTGGTCGGTGAAGTGAGGCGCGCCGAGGAAGAGATTGAATTTCGAGCTCAGCCGCAGGGCGAACAGGAGCACAAAGAGCTGCAGCGCCACCATGTTGGCCGCGCCGATGCTCATCACCCCGATCAGCACGACCGTCGCCGCAATGGCGAGCTCGTGGTGCATCAGGGTCGCTGCGGCCGCCCGGAAGCGCGGCCAGCCGGTCAGATTGTCCGCACACGGCTGGCGGTTCGGCCCGGTGAGATAGCCGAACAGGAAGCTCATCTCGTGCCAGGCCCACAGCACCAGGGCGCACATCGCCCCGGCATAGGCGCCCGCAGGGGTCGTGACATCGCGCACCGCCCACAGGCCCGCCAGGCTGGCCAGCGCCAGCACGCTGACGATGACCATCGCGAGACG
The DNA here is from genome assembly GCA_016124675.1 of Alphaproteobacteria bacterium. Lineage (GTDB taxonomy): Bacteria > Pseudomonadota > Alphaproteobacteria > Caulobacterales > Maricaulaceae > Oceanicaulis. The sequence goes on along the minus strand of WGNG01000021.1, from coordinate 59,972 downwards.
GCGCGCTGCGTCGGAGCGCTCGCCCAGCACCAGGATCGCGCCGGTGGAGAACCACCAGAGCGCCAGCATGGCGAGGATGGGGGCGGCCAGGCTCATGCGCGCACCTACCAGACCGGCTGCAGGCGCGCGTTTTCGGGAAGGTCGTGGCGCTGGACCGGGTGCAGGTACAGGCTGACAAACGTGGTGAAGGCCTGGAAGGCGGCGACGCCGCGCTTCAGCCCGCCCATCACCCCGCCCTGGGCCTTGGCGGCGTCCATCCGCGCGCTGATGGCGCGCATGCGCTCCAGGCCCGCGCGGAATGTCTTGCTGTCGGTGTCCAGCGTCAGCGGAAAGACCTGGCGGGTGATCTGCGTCGTCAGGCGGAACACCTGATGATCATACTCGGTGGGGTCCACACCCAGCGCCGCGTGGAAATGGGGCCGGTTGTGATCGCGCACATACATGGTGGCGTAGACCGCCACGAGGAAGAAACGGATCCACAGCGTGTTCATGCCGCGCAGCAGTTCCGGATTGCCCCGCATGATCAGCGCGAACGCCTCGCCGTGACGGAATTCGTCATTACACCATTCCTTGAACCAGCGGAAAATCGGGTGGAACTGGTACTCGGGATTGCGCTCGAGCTGGCGGTAGATGGTGATGTAGCGCGCATAGCCGATCTTCTCGGACAGATAGGTCGCGTACAGAATGAACTTGGGCTTGAAGAAGGTGTATTTCTTGGTCTTGGTCAGGAAGCCCAGATCAACCCCGATCCCGTAATCCTTCAGGCAGGTATTGATGAAGCCGGCATGGCGGCTTTCGTCGCGCGCCATCATCTTGAACAGCTTGCGCCAGTCCGGGTTCTGGGTGTTCTTGACGATCTCCCCGTACAGGACGCACCCCGAGAACTCGGACGTCAGGGAGCTGACAAGGAAGTCCACGAATTCCTTGCGCAGCCCCTCGGGCAGGCTCATCAGCGCATTGTCGAACGCCTCGGTGCGCCGGAAATGGCCCTTGTTGGGATCGGCCTCCATCTCAGCCATCAGCTTGTCCCATTCGGAACGCACACTGTCGACGCCAAACGCATCCAGCTCCTTGAAATCGGTGGTGTAGAAGCGGGGGCTCAGAATGGTGTCTGTCTGGGCCAGGCGCGTGGTTTCGCTCGGCTCGGTGCGGGCGCGCCCGGCGGGCGCGGCGTCAAGGGTTGCGGTGGTCATAGTTTCCTCACAGGTGAGAAGCTGACTTCGTAAAGCTCGGTGATTTCCAGACGCGCCAGCAGGCGGGTCCATTGGCGCGACAGCCAGCTGGCGCGCATCACCGTGGCGACGCGCTTGAACGAGGCGGATTCGCCGTAATTGACGCGGATGGCCGAGCCATGCACCCGCACCCGGTCGCCCGGATAGATCGGGATATCGCCCTCCAGCGCCACGTGCGCATGCAGATGCTCGTTGGTGTGCTCGATATCGATCGTGCAGTTGACGTCAAACCGTCTGGGGCCGCGGCTCATGGGGCGTATCCTTCAGCCTCGGCGCGCAGATCCTCCTGCCCGCGCTCCATGATTTCAGCGAATGCGGCCAGATTGTCAGGTCCGAACGCATTGAGATACAGGTCCACCCCGCTGGCCGGATCGATGAGCCAGAGCTGGCCGCCATCAAAGCGCGTGAGCCGGACCGGGATTTCCCGGCCCAGGCCGCGCATGCGGCGCTGGCGGGCCACGGTGCGCATGATGGCGCGCACGAATACGCCTTCATTCTCTCCGTACGCGATCAGGCGCGCGCCGGTCGCGGCGTCGTGCACCGTGACCAGTCCGCGCTCGCCGTCTTCAAACAAGAGCTCGGTCACGGCGACGGGAACGCCCTCGGGGGCATAGCGCGCGCCGCTGCCAGTGAATGACGCCACCGCCGCCAGGATCACCGTCAGCACGACGATGGCGCCCATGCCCTGGACAGCGCGTCTGTGGATGACTTCCTGGCGGTTCTCTTGCATCGGCTGGGTATCCATCTGTTTCAGGAATTCACCGCAACGGCGGCGCCGTCCGGCATCGACTTGCGGCGCCTTGCCGGTTCGGCGACCGCGATGCGCGGGGCGGGCTGGCCCGCCTTCTCCGCCAGCGCCGAGGCCAGAACCTGAGCCGCCTTGGCCGCATCGGGCAGTCCGCGCAGCATGGGCTGGGCGTGGTTGATGTGCCAGGGGCGCACATGCGGCCACAGGGACAGATAGGCCACGCGGTCGGGTCCCGTCAGCGCCAGCGGAATATCGCCATTGCCATTGGCCCTGGCGCGCATCGACGCCGAACCGATCACCCTGAACGGGATGTTGACCGCCTTGGGCAGCGCCACCCCGGCCCGGATCACCACACGCTCATTGGTCACGGTGTACACCGTGGAGCGTGCGATCAGCCAGGCGAACAGCGACAACAGGCCGATGGAGGCCGCGCCCAGCAGAGCCTGGAGCATCGCCGTCACCGCCGCTTCGCCGCCTGTCACCCCGGCCGAGAGGCCGGCCCCGCCTTGCCAGACGATCAGGATTGCAAAATACACGGCCACGGCGCGCACGTGGAACACGTGCAGGGCCAGCGATTTCCAGTCCGGCGCGCCGCTCCACAGGATACGCTCGCCCTCCGGAAGCTTGTCGGGCAGGCCCGGAATCGGCTCCGGCTTTATCTTGTCGGGATCACACATCTTACAACCAGGGCTCCGATCTGTCGGACGTGGCGTAGAGCGTGCCAGCCCCGTAATTTGCGCTGATGCGATCCTCTTCCAGGCGCGTGACCTGGTGCGGCGACGCATGGGCGGGGATGCCGGCGAACTGGCTGGCCAGAATTGACGGGACGATCACCCGGCCGGCCTTGCCCTTCACATTGGCGAAGGCATAGGGCAGCAGCACCTTGCGTCCGCCCGCCGACAGCTCGACCTCGTAATAGCGCACCAGGGCCTCGGCGCGGTCGACCCAGATTTCGGTCACCTTGCCGGCGGACACGCCGTCTGCGCCCACCACGTCCATCCCCCGCGGATCGGAATCCTGCTCGGCGACAGAGAAGGCCGGCAGGATCGACAGCGGCACGATTTTCGGCAGGTTTTCATGCGTCAGGTCCGGCACATCCTCGCGCATCGCATAGGCGCCCGGTCCGATGCCCGACTGCATGGGATCGCCGACAGGCTGGATGGGCGCGCCCGCCCAGGGGGCAAGCCGCTTGAACCGGTCAGCCAGGCTCGCATCGCGTTGGCCGTCCGGCTTCACCACCGAGCGCCCGTCGGCGAGCTTGTAGGTTTTGGCAGCCGGCATCCAGGTGACGCCGATGCTTTCCAGCTTCCCGGTTTCATCGGACTCCAGCGGGAAGCCTTCACGGCGCCCCTCTTTCTGGAGATGAAAAACCAGGCCGATGAAAAACACGACAAACAGTATGAACAGGAGTGTTGCGAAGTCTAAAGATCCAACGATCTGTACGCCTTCCATGTGTGGCCTCCTTCAAGCCCCTAGCCGGGAAACTCGGCCAAGCCGAATTTACCCCGAGCACGCCCCGGTCCGCTGACCTTGTACCGGGCCAGCGGCCCGATCGCCGCGAGCGCGGCGAACAAGAGCGCAATTTCAATGTGATAGACGACCGAATACCCGACAGCGGGCCCGGTCATGCCCGGACCCAGCGCGCCAGCCTGACCCAGCGCGTCGGCAACGTCCCGCACCCCGCCGCCAAGGGCGATGGCCGCGCCGGCGCAGGTCGCCTGCACCGCGCCCCAGGCGCCCAGCGCCATGCCCGACCCGCTGCTCTCGCCCAGCTCCATCGCTGCGGTGAGCGTACCCACGGCGAACAGGCCGCCGCCAAGTCCGATCAGGACGGCGCCGGCGCGAAACAGGAAGGGCGATCCCAGCGGATCGGACAGGATCACGAACGCGAAGGCGAAGACGCCCACCACCATGCCATAGGCCGCCAGGCGATGAGGATCGACCCCGGCGCCGAGACCCTTCGCCGCCACGGCAAAGCCGGCCAGCGCGCCGAACGCCCACAGCGCGGTCAGCACCGTGGTTCCGGCGACGGAAAGGCCCAGCACTTCCCCGCCATACGGCTCCAGCAGCACATCCTGCATGGAAAAGGCCGCAGCGCCCAGGCCAATGGCGACGAGCAGGCGCGTCTGGCGCCCACCCTGGGAAAAGGCCTCCCAGGCCTCTGCAAAGGTCTGGCGCGGACGATTGGCGCCGGTCTTCTGGGGCGCGCGCGCTTCCTGTCGCCAAAGGGCGACCATGTTCAGCACGAGGGTCAGCGCCGCGGCCCCCTGGACCACCCGGATCAGTTGCGTGGGCGAAAAATCATTCAGCGCCAGCCCGATTATGAGCGCGCTGATCAACATCCCCAGGAGCAGCATGACGTAGAGCAGCGCCACCACACGGGGCCGGTTCTCGTCGCTGGACAGGTCGGTGGCCAGCGCCAGGCCGGCGGTCTGGGTGGTGTGCATGCCTGCACCGACCAGCAGAAACGCCAGCGCTGACGCCGCCATTCCGAACCAGAGCGGACCGGCATTCTCGACCGTCAGCAGGATCAGCGCGAACGGCATGATGGCCAGCCCGCCAAACTGAAGCAGTGTTCCGAACCAGATGAAGGGCACGCGCCGCCAGCCGATGGCGGAGACATATGTGTCCGACCGGAACCCGATCAGGGCGCGCAGCGGCGCGAACACCAGCGGCAGGGCCACCATCAGCGCCACAAGCGCCGCCGGAACGCCCAGCTCGGCGATCATCACCCGGTTGAGCGTGCCGGTGAGCAGGACCGCAGCCATGCCCACAGACACCTGGAACAGGGACAGGCGCAGAATGCGGCTGAGCGGCAGCTCCTTGGTCGCCACATCCGCAAAGGGGAGAATGGACATTCCAAACTCCGCCCAGCGCCGCGCCAGAGATGCCGGTTCACGCTTCATGCCTGCACAAGCTCCATCGCCTGCGAAATATAGAAGAAGCTGTCGATGCGCCGGGTCCGCCCGATCCGCCAGCCCTGGAGGTCCGGGCAGGCTTCGATGCGGCGGCGCAGGCCCTGTTCGGAGATCGGCACGATCGCCGGGGCGCGGTCCGATTTGGGAAACAGCTTGCCGGCCGCGTGCATCACGGTGAGCAGGGGCGTGCGCGGCGCAAAGCTGAACATCACGGACGTTCTCGCGCGGCTCGCCAGGCCCTTGATCATGTTGACCATGTCGTCAGGGCCGTAATGGATCACCGAATCCATCGCCACGACCCGGTCCACCATGCCGCCCGACGCATCGAGCATGTCGCCCGCGCGGAAGGTGACCGATCCCGGCAGATCAGCGGGCGCACGCTGGGCGGCGATCTCCAGAAGAGTCGCCGACAGATCGACGGCGTCCACATGAGCGCCGCGGCCCGCCATGGCGAAGGACAGCTGGCCCGGACCGCAGCCCGCATCCAGCACCGTCTCGCCGCGCATGTTTTCCGGCAGCCAGGACAGGAAGGTGTCGCGCAAGCTGTCGCGGCCGGCGCGCACGGTCGCGCGCACGCCGCTGACCGGCGCCTCGGATGTCAGCCTGGCCCAGGCGTCAGCCGCCGTGCGGTCGAAATAGGTCTCGAGCGCGTCGCGGGTGTGGGTGTAGGTGGCGTTGGCCATCAATCAAATCCCAGGAAGTCGAAGATTTCGCGGTCTTTCATCGGCGTGGCGACGCACGGCTCGATCCCCGCCAGCAGCGAGGCGGCCAGGCGCAGATACTCGGTCTTCACCGCTTCCAGCTCGGGCGTGGAGTCCATTTCAAACAGGGTGCGCTTCTTCAGCCGCGACAGGCGGATGGCGTCGAGATCGGGAAAATGCGCCAGGCGCTTGAGCCCGGTCTCCGCCGCGAACCGGTCGATCTGGTCGGTGGCCGCCGAGCGGTTGGCGATCACGCCGCCCAGACGCACTTCGTAATTCTTCGACTTGGCGCCGATGGCCGCCATGATCCGGTTCATCGCGAAGATGGAGTCAAAATCATTGGCCGCGACAATCAGGCCGCGATGGGCGTGCTGCAGCGGCGAGGCGAACCCGCCGCACACCACATCACCCAGAACGTCGAAAATCACCACGTCGGCGTCATCGAGAAGGTGGTGTTCTTTCAGAAGCTTGACCGTCTGGCCGACGACATAGCCGCCGCAGCCCGTGCCCGCCGGCGGACCGCCCGCCTCCACGCACATCACCCCGTTATAGCCCTCGAACACGAAGTCCTCGGTGCGCAGTTCCTCGGTGTGGAAGTCGACGCTTTCCAGAACGTCGATCACCGTCGGGGCGAGGCGCTTGGTCAGGGTGAAGGTGGAATCATGCTTCGGGTCGCAGCCGATCTGGAGGACCTTCTTGCCGAGCTTGGAAAAGGCGACCGACAGGTTCGACGAGGTCGTCGACTTGCCGATGCCGCCCTTGCCATAAACTGCGAACACTTTCGCAGAATCAATGGCCAGCGTCGGGTCCAGATGGACCTGCAGGCTGCCCTCTCCGTCAGGGCGGCGCGGCGCGGGTCGATTGAGGTTCAGCGTGGTCATTGAATCATCCTTGGGCGCGGGGTTTTCAGGCGCACGGGTTAGGCGATCTTCACTGCGGCGGGGGCGATTCCCTCCAGCCGGTCTTCAATGGCTTCGCCGGCGCGCTTGAGCGCCTCCAGCGTTGCGGCGTCGGGCCGCCAGTAGCTGCGCTCATGCGCTTCGATCAGACGTTCGGACAGGCGGGCCGAGGCCTTCGGATTAAGCTCGGCGAGGCGGTCGCGCATCGCTTCGTCCAGCACGTAGGTCTCGGTGATCTTCTGATAGACCCAGGGGTCGACCTGGCCGGTGGTCGCCGACCAGCCCATGGTGTTGGTGACATGGGCCTCGATATTGCGCACGCCCTCATGGCCGTGGCGCAGCATGGATTCATACCAGCGCGGATTGAGCACCCGGGTGCGGGTCTCCAGCGCCACCTGCTCGCTCAGGGAGCGCACCTTGCCTTCGCCCGAGGTCTGGTCGCCGATATAGACCGGGGCTTCCTTGCCGCGGGCGCGGTGCACGGCGCGGCCAATGCCGCCCAGCGTATCGAAATAATGGTCGATGGTGGTGACGCCGAGCTCGACCGAGTCGAGATTCTGGTAGGCCAGATCCACTTCGCTCAGGATCGAACCCAGAAGCCCGTCCTGCTTGGCCGGCATGCCATTGCGTCCGAAGGCATAGCATTTGCGGGTCTGATAGGCGTCGGCCAGCTCGTTCTCGTCATCCCACATCCCGCTGTCGATCAGCTGGTTGACATTGGCCCCATAGGCCCCGTCAGCATTGGAGAACACGCGCAAGGACGCCGTGTCCATGTCCACGCCATGCGCGGCGGCGTAGGCCAGGGCATGGCGCCGGACCGGATTCATGTCCGCCGGCTCGTCCGCAGTGGCCGCCAGCCAGGCCGCTTCGGCCAGCATTTTCGTCTGCAGCGGCAGAAGATCGCGGAAAATGCCCGACAGCGTCATCAGCACGTCGATGCGCGCCCGGCCCAGCTCAGCGAGCGGGATCAGTTCGGCGCCGGCCAGGCGCCCGAAGGAGTCCTGCCGGGGCCGCGCGCCGATCAGCGCCAGAGCCTGCGCGATGGGTCCGCCTTCGGTCTTGAGGTTGTCGGTGCCCCACAGCACCAGCGCGACGGTTTCCGGCATCGCGCCGGTGTCCGCGACATGGCGCTCAATCAGGCGCCGGGCCTGCGCCGCGCCGTCCCTGACAGCCCAGGGGCTCGGCAGGCGGAACGGGTCGAAGCCATGCAGATTGCGGCCCGTGGGCAGGATGTCGGGATTGCGCACCAGATCGCCGCCCGCCACCGGCGCGACGAAGCCGCCGCCAATGGCGTGCAGGGTCGATTCCAGTTCCCGGTTGGCGCTGAGCCCGCTTTGGGTTTTCTCCAGCCGGTCGAACACCGGCGCCCAGGTCTCGCGCTGCGAGGGCGGCAGCAGCGACAGTGCCGACGCCGCGTCACCCTTTTCCATCAGCCGGTCCAGCGCGTCGGCGGGCGGCGGTGTTCCGCGCTCGATCTCGGCGATGGCTGACAGCAGGTCGCGCCGCGCCGCGGTGTCAGGTATTTCGCCCAGCACATGCAGTCCGTTGGGGATGAGCGTGCTTTCCAGCTCGGTCAGGGTGTCGCGCAGCTTGTCGATGTGGGCGGCATCCGCGCCGGTCCACAGCGGCTCGGGCTTGGCCAGATCGAGCACAGAGGCCTGGGTCTGGATCAGCTCGGCCAGCGCGTCGCGGCGATTGGCGGGCGTGTCCGGCGGCAGGAGGCGCCAGTCGCTGAGCGTCGCCTTGAGCTCGGTCATGCCGCGATACAGGCCGGCCTTGGAGATGGGCGGGGTGAGATAGCTGATCAGCGTGGCCGCGCTGCGGCGCTTGGCGATCAGGCCTTCGGACGGGTTGTCGGCGCAATAGAGATAGAAATTGGGCACATCGCCGATCAGCCGGTCCGACCAGCACGTGCCGGACATGCCGGTCTGCTTGCCGGGCATGAATTCCAGCGCGCCGTGGGTGCCGAAATGCAGCACGGCGTCGGCGCCGAAATCCTCGCGCACATAGCGGTAGAAGGCGGAGAAGGAATGGGTCGGCGCAAAGCTGCCTTCAAACAGAAGGCGCATCGGGTCGCCCTCATAGCCAAAGCCGGGCTGCAGCCCGATCATCACATTGCCGAACTTGGCGCCCAGCACGAAGATCGAGCGCCCGTCCGTGTCCTTGCGCCCCGGCGCCGGTCCCCACTGGGCTTCGATCTCCTTCAGATGCGGCTCGCGCATCACGTGGTCGTTCACCGGGATGCGGTGGAGAATATTGGCGTCGGTTCCGAACCGGGCCGCGTCGCCCTCCAGCACCGCCGCGCGCAACGCGTCCACTGTCGCGGGCGGCGCCACCGCATAGCCTTCGGCTTTCATGGCGTGCAGCAGATTATGGAGCGAGGCGAAGACCGAGAGGTTGGCCGCCGTGCCCGCCGCGCCGGCATTGGGCGGAAAGTTGAACAGGATGATCGCGACCTTGCGGTCCTGGAGCTTGGCGCGGCGCAGGCTGACCAGCCTGGCCACGCGGGCCGCCAGGGCTTCGGCGCGTTCGGCGCAGACCTGCATGGCGCGCGGCTGGCCTTCGGGGAAGGCGCATTCGCGCTTGCAGCCGCGGCACACGCGCCCGTCCGCGCAGCGTCCACCGAACACGGTCGGATTGGTCGCGCCGTCCAGCTCGGGCAAGGTCACCATCATGGAGGCTTCCACCGGCGTCAGGCCGGCCGTGGAGGCGCGCCAGTCTTCCAGCGACTGGAACTCCAGCGGGTGGGCGGCGAGATAGGGCACGTCGAGCTTGGCCAGCAGCGCCTCGGCCGCGCGCGCATCGTTGTAAGCCGGGCCGCCCACCAGCGAGAAACCGGTGAGCGAGAGCACCATGTCCACTTTCGGGCGACCGTTTTCGATGAAGAAGGACTCCACCGCCGGGCGGGCGTCAAGCCCGCTGGCGAAAGCCGGGATCACGTCGAGCCCGTGGGCCTCCAGCGCGCGGATCACGCCGTCATAATGCCCGGTATCGCCCGCCAGCAGATAGGAGCGCATGACCAGAAGCCCGACCGCGCCCTTGCCCTGGCCCCGCCCGCCCGGCAGGGCCGAAACCCTGTCCGCGATCCGGCCCGCAAGGTCGGGATGGTAGAGGCCCTCTTCGGGATATTCGACCGGCGGCGCGATGCGGGCGCGCCCGCGCAGCACCGCGCGCGGGCCGGCGGCGTAGCGGTCGATGAGGTTGCGGATCATGTTGGCGAAATTCGCCTCGGAGCCGGCCAGCCAGTACTGCATGGTCAGGAAATAGGCGCGCAGATCCTGCGCCTTGCCCGGCAGGAAGCGCAAGAGCTTGGGCAGGCGGCGCAGCATCGCCATCTGGCTCTTGCCGCCCGCCTTGGGGGCGCCATTGTTGGACCCGCCGCGCAGCTTCTTGATCGCCATCATCAGCCCGCTCTGGGGCGCGCTCATGTCCAGCCCGCCCAGGCGCGTCAGGCGCACCACTTCGGGCGCCGACATGGAGCCGACGATGGCGTCGCAATGGGGCGCGCGCGCCGTCAGCGCCGGCAGCACCGCCTGGATGTGGTCTTCGAGGAACAGCATGTTGGCGGCGATGATGTCGCCGCGCGCGATGTCATTGAGGCAGCGCGCCAGCGAGTCCGGGCTGGCGGCAAAATCCGCCGCCGCATGAAACGCCAGCTCCAGCCCGGGATAGTCGGCCCGCAAGGTCCGCTGGGCACGCTCCGCCGCCCCCGCCAGATGATTGTCCAGCGTGACGATGACGACCCGTATCGGGGCCGCCTCAGCGGCCGAAATGGGCTTTTGCATCATAGAGCGTCTCCAGCGTGATGACCTGGGCGCCGCTCTGGGCGGCGAAGGTCTCAGCGTTCCGGCGGGCCTTGCCGCGCACGAAGAAGGGTATTTTCTTCAGCTCGGCCAATGCGTCGTCGCGCCAGATGGCGGCGGCGTCTTCTGTCTCGGCGGTGTCGTCCGCCTGCACGGCCAGTGCAGGTTCGGGCTCGGACGCCGTCACTGGCGCCGGCGAGGGCTTGTGCGCACCCAGATGGGAGGGTCCGGCCTCGTTGTTGAATTCAAAGTCCTCGCGGAACATCCCCAGAAGATGCTCCTCCAGGCCCATCACCAGCGGATGCACCCAGGTGTCGAACAGGACATTGGCGCCCTCATAGCCCATTTGCGGGGCGAAGCGGGCGGGGAAGTCCTCCACATGGACCGGCGCGGAAATGACCGCGCAGCCAATGCCCAGACGCTTGGCGATATGGCGCTCCATCTGCGTGCCCAGCACCAGCTCGGGCGCGGCGGCCTCGATGGCGGCCTCCACTTCGAGATAATCGTCGCTGATCAGCGCCTCGACCCCGTAGCGCTGCGCCGTTTCGCGCACGGTGCGGGCGAACTCGCGGTTATAGGCCCCCAGGCCCACCAGCTCGAAGCCCATCTCCTCCACGGCCACACGGGCCGCCGCAACGGCATGGGTCGCATCGCCGAACACGAACACGCGCTTGCCGGTGAGGTAATTGCTGTCCACCGACCGCGCCCACCAGGGCTGGCGCAGGTCCTCATCGTCAAGCGCCGGCGCCGGATCGACACCGGCCAGCGCCGCCACCTCGCGCACGAAGTCGCGCGTGGCGCCCACGCCGATGGGAACGGTCCTGGTGCGCGGCTGGCCGAAATTCTTCTCCAGCCAGCGCGCCGCCTCTTCGCCGATTTCAGGATAGAGCACCACGTTGAAGTCCGCCTCGCCCATGCGGGTGATGTCGGCCGTGCTGGCGTCCAGCGGCGCGCTCACCACCACCTCAATCCCGAGGCGGGCGAGCAGGCGCTTGATTTCCTTGATGTCGTCGCGGTGGCGGAAGCCCAGCGCCGTGCCGCCCAGTATGTTGCAGCGCGGCGGTCCCCGCCTGCGCTCGGCGCGGGCCTCGCCCGGCGCCGGCGCGTGCGGACCGGCAAGGCCGCGCACCAGGCGGTAGAAGGTTTCCGACGCGCCCCAGTTCTCGCGGCGCATGTAGGACGGCAGCTCCAGCGGCAGCACCGGGCACGGCAGGTTCAGCGTCAGGGCGAGGCCGCCCGGATCGTCCTGGATGAGTTCCGCCGTGCACGAGGCGCCCACCAGCATCGCCGCCGGCTTGAAGCGCGCATAGGCGTCGCGCGCGGCTTCCATGAACAATTCGGCCGTGTCCGAACCCAGATCGCGCGCCTGGAAGGTCGTGTAGGTCACCGGCGGGCGCTTGCCGCGCCGTTCGATCATCGTGAACAGGAGATCGGCATAGGTGTCGCCCTGCGGCGCATGCAGCACGTAATGCACGTCGGTCATCGCCGTGGCGACCCGCATCGCGCCCACATGAGGCGGACCCTCATATGTCCAGACCGTCAGCTTCATCCGACCCTCAACAGATCGCGGCGCCGCAGCGGGCGCGTGAACAGTTCGGCCAGGTCCCCGGCCTGCTCAAAGCCGTGGATCGGCGTGAAGACGAGCTCGATCGCCCATTTGGTCGACAGCCCCTCGGCCTCCAGCGGATTGGCCAGGCCCAGCCCGCACACCGTCAGGTCCGGGCGCGCGGCCCGGCAGCGGTCGAGCTGTGAATCCACGTGCTGGCCCTCGCTCAGCTGCACCCCGGCCGGCAGGCGCGCCAGTTCGCGATCGAGATGGCCGCGGTGCAGATACGGCGTGCCGACCTCGATGAGCTGCGCGCCGAGCTCCTCGTAGAGGAAGCGCGCCAGCGGGATTTCCAGCTGGGAATCGGGAAAGAAGAAGACGCTGCGCCCGGTGAAGGCGGCGCGATGGCCCGCGAGCGCGCGCTCGGCGCGCGCGCGCGGCGCGGCGACCACGGTTTCAAACCGGGCGTCATCGATGGCCCACACCTCCGCCGCAGCCCGCAGCCAGGCTTCAGTCCCCCTGGCGCCCAGCGGGAACGGCGCCGCGATGCGCTGCGCGCCGCGGTCATCCAGCGCCGCGCCGGTTCGCCCCAGGAAAGGCTGGGCCAGCAAATAGCGCGTATTGGGTCCCACGGGGGGCAGATCGCTGGACGTGCGCGCCGGCAGAAAGCGCACCGGCCCGATGCCCAGCGCCTGGAACAGTCGGGTGAACTGGTCCTCCACCACATCGGCGAGCGCGCCCACCACCAGAAGCGAGGTTTCGCCGGACGTGTCCTGCGGCAATTCGGGGACGAGCGCCTCCAGGCACGCGTCCTCGCCCTCGGTGAACGTGGTCTCGATGCCGCTGCCCGAATAGGCGAGCACGCGCACATTGGCGTGGGCTGCGTCCAGGCGCGCCGCCGCGCGCGACAAATCCATCTTGATCACTTCGCTCGGGCAGGACCCCACCAGGAACAGCGTCTTGATGTCCGGGCGCCGGGCCAGCACCTGCGCCGCGACCCGGTCGAGCTCCTCATTGGCGTCCGCCATGCCGGCGAGATCGCGCTCTTCAATGATGGCGGTGGCGAAGCGCGGCTCGGCGAAAATCATCACGCCCGCGGCTGACTGCATGAGATGGGCGCAGGTGCGCGAGCCGACGATCAGGAAGAAGGCGTCCTGGATCTTGCGGTGCAGCCACATGATCCCGGTCAGGCCACAGAACACCTCGCGCTGGCCACGCTCGCGCAGCACCGGGATGTCGCGCATCCCCGATGGCGCAAGCGCCGCCGAAGGCGCAGGGGCGGAACAGGCGCTCAAGAGACAGCTCCCTCCAGGCGCGCCGCCCTCAGCTTCCAAAGAAACTGTCCTGCATTGACGACGTAGGTGAAGTAGGCCGCCAGCGCGATCATCATCTGCTGGTCCGGCGCGCCCAGGTTGAACACCACCGCGCCGATATAGGCCGTGTGCAACGCCAGCACGACCATCGAGAAGACGTCTTCCCAGAAGAAGGCCGGGGCGAAGAGATAGCGGCCGAACACCACCTTCTCCCACACCGCGCCCGTCACCATGATGAGATAGAGAACCAGCGTCTTGATGATCACCGAGGCGGTGGCCAGCCCGTATCCTTCGCCGGTGGCGAGATAGCGCACGACCAGAAACAGGCTGACAGCAAACACCAGGAATTGCAGCGGCGCCAGCACGCCCTGAACCAGGGTCCAGGGGGTGGCGTCGCGGCGCTGGCGCTGTTCGGGCGTATAGAGCGGAGCCTGAGGCCTGGAGGCGGCGTGCCGGGCGCGGCGGCGGTGGCTGGCGCAGCCCGCATGCGCGGTCCAGGGGCAGGGGGCGACCGAGTCGATCCAGCCCTGCATCATGCGATCAAACGTCAGGCCGAGGCCTGCAGAACCGCCGGGCGTTCGCCCTTGTACGGTTGAAAACTGGCGATTGCGGCTGTCAGCTTCGGCCTGCATGGCTCGCCCTCCCTTGGTGTTTGTCCGGGAAAGGTAAGGCAGGGTTTGAGGAAGTGTCAATATTGTTTGACGTTCTGACTCGTTGACAGCGGCTGACCTGCTTGACGTCAAGCGTCCGTGACGAATTTTCTGGCCCTTGGCGAAATTACCTGTCAGGCTCCAGCGCAGTTTCGGGGCGGATCATCCTCTGGGCGCGCTTTCCTCCAGCCTGGTCCGCCGCCAGAGCCGACGCCTCCTCTGGAGGGGCGCGGTCGAGAGCAATGTGGCGCACCGGGCGGCCCCTCCGCCTTGCAGCGGCGCAGGGGAGAGAAGGCACCCACAATGGCGCAGGCGGAATTCGACAGGTTCGGATTGGCGGGGCTGGCCCGCACGACACAGGCGACTCTGGACTGGAAGAAATGGACCCGGGGCGCCCGGCCCTGCGATCTCGACAAGGCCGGCCCGCCCAAGGAAATCCTCGACAAGCTGATCGAGGCGGAGATCATTCCCCGGCTCATGCTGATCAATCGCGACGCCGGCCAGGTGCAGGGTCCGGCCCGGCCGCCGGCCGCACGCAGCAGCGGTTTCGACGCCTCGCAGGTCGCCGACTTTGCGCGCCGCACGCTCGTGTGTGATCCGCAGGACCTGGTCGACGAGGTCAATGCGCTTCTGTTCGACGGCGCCTCCCATGAAGACATCCTCCTCAAACTCCTCGCCCCCGCAGCGCGCCATCTGGGCAAGATGTGGGAGGAGGACGCCTGCGACTTCGCCGATGTGACGATCGGTTTGATGAAGCTGCACCGCGTGCTGGAGCGCATGAACGCCGACACGCTCTGCAGCATGGGCTCGCGCAAGGTGTCGCCGCGCGTGCTTCTGGCCCCGGCGCCGGGCGAGCAGCACGTGTTCGGCATCGTCATGGTGGGTGAATTCTTCTCCCGCTCAGGCTGGCGGGTGCGCTGCGAGTCGGCGCCGGAGAACGATCACATTATCGCCGCGGTCGTGGAGACTCATTTCGATGTCGTGGGTTTTTCCGCGAGCACAGAAGCGAATGTCAAGGACCTCAAGGCACTGATCAAACTGATACGATCCAGGTCGCAGAATCAGGACATTATCGTCATGGTCGGGGGTCAGTTGTTTAATGGCGACATGGGGCTGGCGCGGCGTCTCGGCGCGGACGCGACGGCGACGGACGGGGTGCGGGCGGTTGTCACAGCGGAACGGCTGGTCCATAGGCTGGCGCACGCGAGTTGAATGAGATGATCATTGTCACAAGGCGATTCCATGGACACCAAGGCCGCTGAGGGCCCAAATGCGCGGTTCCGCTCCCGCGAGGTCGCGCGCCTGGCGTTCTCTGACGAGACCGCAACAGATCTGGCTGCGAACGCCGCCGATGTGGCCCTGCTGATCGACAATCGCGGCGTGGTCCGCGACGCCGCCTTTTCCGGCGACGAGTTCTCCGACGGCGATGACGAGTTTGACAGCTGGATCGGCCGCAGGTGGATTGATCTGGTCCATGATGATTCGCGCGACAAGGTCACGGCCCTCCTGAGCAGCCCGTCGGCGCCGGGCCAGCGCCGCTGGCGCCATGTCAATCACACCCAGCCGAGCGGGTCCGACCTGCCGGTGCGCTATTTCACCCTGCCCACCGGGCGCGACGGCTGGACGCTCGCCATCGGGCGCGACCTGCGCGCCGCCTCGCGCATGCAAAAGCGTCTGATCGAGGCGCAGCGCTCGATGGAGCGCGACTATGCCCGGGTGCGCGAAGCCGAAACCCGCTTCCGCCTCCTGTTCCAGCTGGCGTCCGAAGGCGTGATCATCATAGACGGCTCGACCTTCCGCATCACCGACGTCAACGCCGCCGCCGCGCGCCTTCTGGGCCGCTCCTCGCAGCGCCTCGAAGGCCGTTCGCTGGATGGCGCCATGGGCGCCGCGGCCGCCGACATGGTGCGCGAGACGCTCGCCGTCGCCCGCCGCACCGGCCGCACCGAACAGGTCGAGGTGACTCCGGAGGGCGCCCGGCATCCCTGTCTGCTCCTTGCCTCGGTCTATCGTCAGGGGCGCGAAGTCTATTTCCTGGCGCGCGTCTCGGCCCGGGACGCCGCCGGCGCCGAAGGCGACGCGTCCATGGCCCGCCTTGCCGCAATCCTGCCCGATGCCCTGGTGCTGACGGGCGAGGACGGCAAGATCCTGTCCGTGAACGAGGCCTTCGTCGACATCGCCCAGCTCAGCGATATCGAGTCTGCGGTCGGCGTGCCCATCGAGTCCTATCTTGGCCGCACCGAAACCGAAGTGAATGTGCTGATGGCCAATTTGCGCGAGCATGGCGTCATCCGCAACTTCGCCACCATGGTGCGCAGCCAGCATGATCTGCGCGAGGCGGTGGAGGTGTCGGCGGTGTCCGCGCCGGGACCCGCAGGCACGGTGTTCGGCTTCTCCATCCGTCCGGTCGGACGCCGCCTGGTCGCCGGCCGCCAGCGCGGCGGGGCCATGCCCGGCAGCGTCGATCAATTGTCCGATCTGGTCGGACGCGTCGCGCTCAAGGACATTGTGCGCGAGAGCACGGACATGATCGAGCAGAGCTGCATCGAGGCGGCGCTGGCGCTGACCAATGACAACCGGGCCTCGGCGGCCGAGATTCTCGGCCTCAGCCGGCAGAGCCTGTACGCCAAGATGCACCGCCACAAGATCGGCGAGCTCCAGTCCAAATCCGAGCATTGAAAAAGCGTCAAGTTTAGTTGACGGTCTGATCTGCTCGTCTTAGCTTACAGGCATGGAGCGCTCGGCCCCCTTGCCAACACCCGACCTGCGCACGTCGCTTCTGGCGGTCGTGGAGCTGTCTAAACCGGTCACATGGTTTCCGCCCATGTGGGCGTTTGGATGCGGCGTCGTTTCGTCAGGACGGTTCAGCCTCGACAATCTCGGCCTGCTCGTCGCCGGAGTGCTGCTGGCCGGACCTCTGCTCTGCGCGGGCAGCCAGGCGGTCAATGACTGGTTCGACCGCGAGGTTGACGCCATCAACGAGCCCAACCGTCCGATTCCCTCAGGCCGGATTCCGGGCCGCTGGGGCTTGTGGATCGCCATTTTCTGGTCCATCGCCGGACTGGTCTGGGCGGCGTTTCTGGGCGTCTGGGTCCTTGCGGCCGCCGCCGTCGGCGTCGCCCTGTCCTGGGCCTATAGCGCGCCGCCCGTGCGCCTGAAGCGCAGCGGCGTCTGGGGCCCGCTTTCGGTCGGCATCTCCTATGAGGGGCTCGCCTGGTTCACCGGCGCCGCCGTGATGGCGCAGGCCCTGCCCGATGGGCGCACCATCCTTCTCGCTGTCCTCTATAGCCTGGGCGCCTATGGCATCATGGTGCTCAATGATTTCAAGGCCATCGAGGGCGATATCCGCATGGGGCTCAAATCCCTGCCGGTCGCGCTGGGCCCGCGCAAGGCCGCCTGGATCGCCTGCGCCACCATGGCTGCGCCGCAATTCATTGTCGTCGGCCTGCTCG
This sequence comes from Alphaproteobacteria bacterium, assembly GCA_016124675.1. Classification (GTDB taxonomy): domain Bacteria; phylum Pseudomonadota; class Alphaproteobacteria; order Caulobacterales; family Maricaulaceae; genus Oceanicaulis. The sequence goes on along the minus strand of WGNG01000021.1, from coordinate 42,710 downwards.
CCATCTGGGGCCAGCCGATCCATGCCGCGATCGTCGGCGCCGCGCTGCTCGCCCAGCTCGGCCTGATGGCGCGCCTGATGCGCGACCCCAGGGCCCTGGCGCCCTGGTACAACGCGACCGGCGTCACCCTCTATGTTCTGGGCATGCTGGCGAGCGCCTTTGCGCTGGCTGGTCTCAATCAGGGGGCGGTGTCGTGACGCGCCGGGCGCGTCATGTCCCCACAGGGCCGTTTGACGACCCCGTCACAGGCTTTGATGTACCGCAAATCAGGAATAAGGGCGGGCGCAATCCGCCCGCTTGAGGACTCGTTCGAACCCCCGTGGGAGGTGGATAGTGACAGACCCGGTGAAGACCTATGACGCCATCATCGTAGGCGGCGGACCCGCCGGCGCCACCGCGGCCCAGACCCTGGCCGAGGCGGGCGCGTCGGTCCTGCTGATCGACAAGCCGGGCCGAATCAAGCCCTGCGGCGGCGCGGTTCCGCCCAAGCTTATCCGCGCCTTCAAAATCCCCGATTCCCAGATCGTCGCCCGCACCCAGGGCGCGCGTATCCTCGCCCCCTCCGGCCTCGAAGTCGACATGCCGATCGGCGAAGGCTATGTCGGCATGGTCGACCGCGAGCACTTTGACGAATTCCTGCGCGAGCGCGCCGCCGCCGCCGGCGCCGAGCGCCGCAACGGGACGTTTGAAACCTTCGAGCGCGACGACCAGGGCGCTGCAATCATTGTGTTTTCGCCGTCAGAGGCGCCTGACCAGACCGCGCGCGCCCGCGCCCGGGTGGTGATCGCGGCGGATGGCGCACGCTCCAAACTCGCCCAGCAGACGGTCAAGGGCGCTGACAAGGTCAAGAGCGTGTTCGCCTATCATGAAATCGTGCGCGCGCCCGCAGCCGGGTCGCACAGCCATTACGATCCCCAGCGCTGCGACGTCTATTATGACGGCCGGATATCGCCCGACTTCTACGGCTGGGTCTTCCCGCACGGCGCGGTCGCCAGCGTGGGAACCGGCAGCCAGGTCAAGGGCTTCTCGCTGCGCGGCGCGGTCAAGTCGCTGCGCGAATCAGCCGGTCTCGCCGACTGCGAAGTGGTCCGGCGCGAAGGCGCCCCCCTGCCCTACAAGCCCGCCCCGCGCTGGGATAATGGCCGCGATGTGGTCCTGGCGGGCGACGCCGCCGGCGCGGTCGCGCCCTCGTCCGGCGAAGGCATTTTCTACGCCATGACGTCAGGTCAGATGGCCGCCGAGGGCGCGCTGGAATTCCTCGCTACCGGACAGGCAAGGGCGCTGGCGAACGTGCGCAAGCGCTTCATGAAGGCGCACGGGAAGGTCTTCTTTATCCTCGGGATCATGCAGCACTTCTGGTATCGCAATGACCAGCGCCGCGAGCGCTTTGTGAAGATCTGCGCCGATGAGGATGTCCAGCGCCTGACCTGGCAGGGCTATATGGAAAAGGAGCTGGTGCGCCGCGATCCGGGCGCCCATGCCAGGATCTTCTTCAAGGACATGGCCCACCTGCTCGGCCTGTCGCCGCGCTGATGGGCGAGCTCTTCGCCAGCCTCTTCACGTCCGGCAGGGTGGTTGATCTTATCCTGCTGGTCGTGGTGGTGGAAATCCTCGCCCTTGTCCTCTGGCCCCGCCTGCGCGGGCGCATGAGCCTGGCCGATGTCGCCGGGCTGATTGCGCCGGGCGTCATGCTGCTGCTGGCGCTGCGCTGCGCCCTGACGGGGGCGCCCCATACGATAACGGCGGCCATATTGGCCGCCGCTTTCGTATTTCATCTCTGGGACGTTATCCGCCGGCGCCGGGGCGCGGCGTAATGGCGGCCGCTACTGCGCGACGCCGCCATTATCCTTGATATAGGCGATCACGTCAGCGCGTTCCTGCTCGCTGCGGATGCCCGGGAAGGCCATGATGGTGCCCGGAATGAAGGCGCGCGGATTCTCGAGATACTCGAACATGTTCTCCGCATCCCAGACGACGCCCGATTCGGCGTTCGCTGTGGAATAGCGGAAGCCCTCCACCGTACCGGCCGTGCGTCCGAAAATCCCGTACAGCGACGGGCCGACGCGATTAACGCCTTCCTCAATCACATGACAGGTCTGACAGCGCACGAACACGCGGCGGCCCGCAGCCGGGTCGCCGGTCAAGCCAGCGATCAGAAACTGTCCATCTCCAGCGGCGCCGCCGCCAGCGGGAGGCGTTTCGGCCTCCGGCTCTTCGGCGACAGGCTCTTCGGCCGCCGGCTCTTCGGCGACAGGTTCTTCGGCGACAGGTTCTTCGGCGACAGGTTCTTCGACCGCCGGCTCTGTCGCGGCAGGCTGTTCAGCAACGGGCTGTTCGGCCGCCGGCTCGGAGGCGGGCGTTTCAGCCGGCGCCGGGTCAGACGGCTGCGAGGCGGGCTGTTCGCCGCCATCTCCGCAAGCGGCCAGGGCCGTGGATGCGATCAGCGCGGCGAGGAAACTGGTAGTTTTCATGAGGCCTGCTCCTTCGAAGTTGGCATTGTGAATAATAGCGCTCATCACGCCAAGCGCCAGCCTTGATACAAAAAATCACACATCAAGCCTTGCCGGGCCACGCCGGCCGCCGCAAGGCCATGATCGCTATCTCCAAGGATGCGCACATCAGCGATCTGGCGCATCCAGCGCAAGAAACAACCAATAACCCCCGCGCCCAGAGGCGCGGGGGTCAAGCATACGCGGATATAATCGATTGCGTCCGTCACACCCCTGACCCGCCCCGCCAACACGGGTTCGGTGTCAGTTCTGGCGAACCCGGAAAGGGCCGCTACCGATTACTCGCCGCCGCCAGCGGGAGGCGTTTCGCCAGCAGGCTCTTCCGCAGCGGGTTCTTCCGCAGCAGGTTCTTCCGCAGCAGGTTCTTCCGCAGCAGGCTCTTCCGCAGCAGGCTCTTCCGCAGCGGGTTCAGCCGGGGCCGGCTCTTCCGCAGTGGATTCAGCCGCATCGGGTTCGGCCGCGGCAGGTTCAGCCGCAACTGGCTCTTCAGCCGCCGGCTCGGTGACGGGGGTTTCTGACGCCGCCGGGTCAGACGGCTGCGATGCGGGCTGGTCGCCGGCATCTGCGCAAGCGGCCAGAGCCGTGGATGCGAACAGCGCGGCGAGGAAACTGGTGGTTTTCATGATGCCTGCTCCTTTGAAGTTGGCAGCGCGGATCATAGCGTTGACCGCGCAAAGCGCCAGCCGTGCCAGAAAAAAATTCACATCAATCCTAGTGACAACTGCCGTAGGCGGTGCGCAGCAGTATAGGGCTGCGCGCTTCTAGGGCTGACTACATGAGGGCCCGGCATCTTTAGATTACTGCACGCGGAGTCAGCGCCGCGCCCAGAGTTCCAGCAACAATCCAGACCATAATTGCCGCGATAACAACAATAATGACGTAAATCAGCGCCTGTTCGCGCGGCGTATTCATCATTTTCGGCAAGCCGATATAAATCAGATATAAACTGTATAAACCTACAATGCTGAGCACCGCCAAGGCCGGGACAAGCTGAAAAATGCCCGCCAGCCAGAAAGCTGTGGACCCATGGATCGCGGCTCTGAACGCCTGGCGCGGATCGGAGACGCCACCGAATCGGCGCGCCAGCGCCTGGATGATGCCCGCCAGCACCGCCACGGCGATCAGCGCGAACGCATATTGGAGGATGGCCGCAAACACGGCGTTCAAGAGCGACGGCCGGTAGACAAGGCCCAGCACGGTATCGCCGCGGCCGAATATCTGCCCTCCCAGGAAATAGGCGACGGGCCCGATCGCCGCCAGCGGCACGGCGTAGTACACGACCAGGCCGCGTATGGGCGCCGCCTCGGCGTCGATCACCTCCCACGTCGCTTTGGGCCGCAGGATGATCGCGCCCGCGCGCTCAACCAGATGGCGATGCCAGGCGGGCGGCGGCTCTGGCGATAATGGCTGGGTCATCATCTCTCCTGCAGGCCGCCGTCTCGACGCGGGCGCTCACCTGCCTGATTTCAACGCCCGTGCGCCCGATTGGCTCCACGCGCGCCGCATGAATGCTCGCGGCGGCAAAGAACAAGGAGCCGGAGTTCAGCCCAGCCGCGGTGTGCGCCAGGCTAATGAGACGCTTGCATCTTGCTGGCTGGGACGCGGGGCCTGGTGACGCGACCATCACCCGCGAAGCTGCGAGGCTTTCAGTCTCGCAGGGTCAGGCGCTCGCCAGTTGCGCCCGGGATGCTCCCGCCGCGACCAGGCGCAGATGGATCGCGCCATGGGGTCCGAAGTCCGCGATCGAGGTGCTGCCGATCAACGCCTCATGAACGCCGGTAGCCGCGCCAGTGGAGATGAGGTCGCCGGCCTTGAGGTCGATGCCGCGCTTGCGGCACAGCTCGATCAGGAAGCAGAGCGCGCCCAGGGGACCGCCGGGAATCGCGGCCGCGCTGGCGCGCCCCACCGTGCGTCCATCGATCTCGACGCGCGCGGGCATGTCCCCGAGCGCCGTCTCGCGCCAGCCGTCAATGGCGGGGCCCACGATCAGGCCATTATTGTTTCCAAAATCGCTGACCACCGACATGGGTCCAAGATCGTTGATGCCCGCAAACGGGCTGGAGGCGATTTCGACGCCAATATGAAGGCTGTCGACGATCTGCGCCGCAGCCTCGGGCGTCACGTGCGCCTCGCCAGACAGGCCGGACTTCAAACGCAGCACAAACTCGGCCTCAACGGCCGCAAATCCACCGGCGAAGACCGGCATGTCCACGATTGCGCCGGGCGTTTGCATGACGATCTGGCGGGCGAAAATCGGCCCCGCCAGGCGCTCTGCGCCGGCGGTGGCGCGGTAGGCGGGCTGGATCAGCCCGATCTTCCAGCCGGCCACGGCGTCGGGCCATTTCGAAATGGCCCGGTCCTGAACAGCGTACGCCTCGTCAAGAGTGGCGGGCAGATTGCCCGGATAATCCTTCACGCACACGCCCCGGGCGCGCGCCGCCGTGAAGCTGTCCGAGATGGCCCGTGTGTTGGATGAACCTGCTGGCACGTCGCGTCCTTTGACTGTGTTCGATGGCCTCGCCCGCCCGGACTGCGATGTCCGGCCACCGGTGCGAAGGCGATAATCTTTTGTTGCTTTGGGGCTTCCGCCGAATGGATTAACCCGCTAACCTGCCAAAAGGTAACCGGTGTCATTATGCTGCATAGTTACGAACACCGGGACGGATAGCAAGTGCGTTTTTGCAAACACCATCGCAAGAACGGAAAATTGCCAGAACGAATGACGCCGGTTCGAACGCCGAACCGGACGCGGGAGGAGATGTCATGCGCACCATGTTGGCGGCCCTGGGGGCCGCAGTCCTGATTGCGTCCTGCTCGCCAGGCGCACCAGACGGCGGCGCGTCAACCGGCGCCGGGACGCAGGCCGGGCCGGGTGAAACCGTCTCCAGCGCCGATGCGCCCGCCCTCACCGCGCAGGAGCGAGCCGCCGCCGCGCTGGCCGCCGCTGCAGCCAGACCGGACCGTGTACCGGCCGAGCCCGACATCCCTGCCCTCAGCGAGGAACCCGCGCCCTGGTTCGTGGCGCCCGGCGACATCCCGGCCTTCCCGGGCGCTGAAGGCTTCGGACGCTATGCCATCGGCGGACGCGGCGGACAGGTCTTCAAGGTCACCAACCTCAACGATTCAGGCCCGGGATCCCTTCGCGAAGCGGTCGAGGCCGCGGGCCCGCGCATCGTGATCTTTGATGTCGACGGCATCATCCGGCTCGAAAGCCCGCTCGTCATCAGCAATGACTATATCACCATCGCCGGGCAGAGCGCGCCGGGGGGCGGCGTTACGCTGCGCGATTATGACCTCACCATCAACGCCAACCACGTCATCGTGCGCCATATCCGCTCGCGGATCGGCAATGAGGCCGGCCACGAAGACGACGCCATCTCCATCCGCGGCGGCCACCACATCATCCTCGATCATGTCTCGGCAAGCTGGGCCATGGACGAGAATCTGTCCGCTTCGCAGAGCTTCAATCCCGAGCGCGGCGGCAATCACCTGTCCAACATCACGATCCAGTGGTCGATCATTTCCGAAGGCCTCTACAGGGCGGGCCACGAGAAGGGCGACCGCGGCTATGGCAGCCTGATCCGCGGCAGCCATGGCGCGCGCTATTCCTGGCTGAACAATCTGTGGGCCAACAATACCGCGCGCATGCCGCGGGTCGGCAATTACGCAACGCCGTACATGGATCCGGAAGGTGTGCTGTTCGATTTCCGCAACAACGTCTTCTACAACTGGGGACGCGGGGCCCAGACCGATTTCTGGAACTGGACCCCGGCCGACGCCGGCTTTGACTACACCGCAGCCCAGGGGCTCGTCAGCGACATGCTGTATGGCCGCGAGGGGTTTGATTATCACCACGCCGCCGGCGCCGATCTCGATCCGGCGTCTGTGGCGCGCTACAATTTCGTCAACAACGCCTATGTCCAGGGTCCGGAGACGCTGAGTCCGGTGATTTTTTACATGCGCAACGCCACCGGCCGCGCCTTCTTCGAAGGCAATACGGTCGATGGCCAGCTCCTGCCGCAGCTCAATCTCGTGCGGTCCGCCGCCCCTGACAGAACCTTCGTCAATCGCGCCTTCCCGGCTGGCGACGTCACCACCGTTCCGGCGCTGGAGGCGTATGAGCGGGTTCTGGAGCGTGCAGGCGCCTCCTTCTACCGTGACGCCATTGACGCCCGGGTGGTCAACGAAGTGCGCAACCGCACCGGTTTCGTCCCCGACAGCGCTTCGGATGTCGGGGGATGGGTGGAGGTGACGCAGGGCGAGCCGCGCGCCGACTCCAATGGCGATGGAATTCCCGATGCGTGGCTCATCGAACAGGGCCTCGACCCCAATGGACCAAGCCTTGCCAACGAGACCGATGACAGCGGCTATACGCTGATCGAACGCTGGCTCAACAGCCTGGCCGAGTAGGAGACCCGTGATGGCAAGGCTGACGCGCCGGGCGGTGACCGGGGGGCTGGTGACGGGCGGCGTGCTGGCGGCGTCCGGCTGCGGCGAGCTTGAAAGACCCTTCTTCTCCTCCGACACCCATTCGAGCGACTATCCCACAGTCGAGGCGGTGCGGATGATGAGCCGGCTTCTGGAGGCGCGCTCCGGCGGGCGGCTGTCGATCCGGATCTATTCGGGCGGCCAGCTGGGCTCCGAGCGCGACACGCTGGAGCTGACCGTCTTTGGCGGGCTCGACCTTAACCGGGTCAATCTGGCGCCGCTGAACGCGTTTGCGCCGGAGACCGTCATCCTCTCTTTGCCCTTCGTCTTTGAATCCGAAGCGCACATGCGCGCAGCGCTCGATGGCGCGCCAGGCCAGAGCGTTCTGCGATCGCTCGAGCCGCACGGTCTGATCGGGCTTTGTTTTTACGATTCCGGCGCGCGCAATTTCTACAACACCCGCCGCCCCATCCGGACGCCGGAGGACTTGCGCGGCCTGAAAATCCGGGTGCAAAACTCCGATCTTTACGTCTCCATGGTGGAAGGCCTGGGCGCCAATGCGACGCCAATGGACCTGTCGGAGGTCTATCAGGGCCTCATGCAGGGCGTCATCGATGGCGCTGAAAACAACTGGCCGTCGTACGAATCCACCCGCCACTTCGAGACCGCGCCCTTCTACAGCCTGACGGGCCATGTGATGGCCCCCGAAGTGCTGGTGATGAGCCTGCGCAGCTGGCGCAAGCTGAGCGATGCAGACCGCACGCTGGTTACGGACTGCGCGCGTGAGTCCGTTCCGTTCATGCGCGGCCTGTGGGACGCGCGCGTATCGGCCGCGCAAGAGCGGATCACCGCCTCCGGCGTCGAGGTCAATGACGTGGACGATGTCGGGGCCTTCGCCGACATGATGCGCCCGGTCTGGGACCGGTTCGTGCGCACGCCGGCCCAGCAGCGCCTCCTGGAAGACATCCGCAACATGGCCGGGAGCCAGGAGCATGCTTGACCGCTTCGCAACAATGACGCGCTGGCTCGCACGGTGTCTCATGATGATCGGGGCCGCCGGCATCGTCGTGATGACTGCGATCATCGGCTGGCAGGTGTATGGCCGCTACGTCCTCAACGCCAGCCCCGCCTGGACCGAGCAGGCCGCCCTGGTGCTGATGGTCTGGTTCGTCATGTTCGGCGCGGCGGCCGGGGTGCACGAGGGCTTCCATATCCGCATCAGCGTCCTCGTGGAGGCGCTGCCCCTGCGCATCCGCACCGCCTGCCGGGGGCTGGCCCTGCTGATCATCGCTGCCTGCGGCGCGGCGCTTGCGGTGTGGGGGACCGAGCTGGTCCTTGCTGTGTGGAGCCATGTCATTCCCACGCTCGGCGTGTCGCGCGGCTTCGCCTATCTGCCCCTGCCCGTGAGCGGCGGGCTTATCATCCTGTTCGCCGTTGAACGTCTCGCCGAGCTCGCCGCAGGGCGGGAGCGCGGCCGCATGGAAGGTCGCGTCTGATGGAGCTCGCCATTCTTCTGGGCACGCTTGTGGTGCTGCTGGCCATCGGCGTGCCGGTCGCGTTCGCCTTGCTGGGGGCGACCCTGGTGGCGTTTGCGCTGCTGGATCTGCCCGCCATCGTCGCTATCCAGCGCATGGCGTCGGGGATGAGCGTGTTCTCGCTCATGGCGATACCCTTCTTCATATTCGCCGGCGAACTCATGCACCGGGCGGGCATAGCCGAGCGGCTTGTGCGCATCGCCGAGGGCGTGTTCGGACGCTCGCGCGGCGGCCTGGGCCAGGTGGATGTAGGCGCCTCCATGCTGTTCGGCGCGGTGTCCGGTTCGGCCGTCGCCAGCGTGTCGGCGCTCGGATCGACGCTGATGCCGATGATGAAGGCGAAGGGATACGACACCGACTATGCCGTGAACGTCACGTCGACATCGGCGGTGGTGGGCCTGCTCATCCCGCCCTCGCACAACATGATCATCTACGCGGCGGCCGCAGGCGTAGGCGTCAGCGTGGGCGAGCTGTTCATTGGCGGGATCATCCCCGGCCTGCTCACCGGCGCGCTGTTGATGTTCGTCGCCTGGCTGGTGGCGGTCAAACGCAACTATCCGCGCGGCGAGTTCCCGGGCTGGCCGGCGTTTCTGGGGGCCTTCATTGCGGCCCTGCCCGGACTGATGACCGCCGTGATCATCGTCGGCGGCATTCTGGGCGGGTTCTTCACCGCCACGGAATCCTCCTCCATCGCCGTCATCTACACGCTGATCGTCGCCGTTCTGGTGTATCGCTCGCTGAGCTTCAAAGCCTTCATTGAAGCGACCCTCGCCGCGGTGAAGACCACCGCCATGGTTCTCTTCATCATCGGCGCCGCCTCGGCTTTCGGCTGGGTTCTGGCGGTCCTCGAGACGCCGGCGCAGCTGGCGCAGCTGATCCTCTCCGTCACCGACAATCCGATCCTTATCCTGCTGATTATCAACCTGATCCTGCTCGCGCTGGGCACGTTCATGGACATGTCGCCCCTGATCGTGATCACCACGCCCATCTTCCTGCCGATCGCGGTCAGCCTGGGCATTGATCCGGTGCATTTCGGGGTCATCATGATGCTCAATCTGGGCATCGGGCTGGTGACGCCGCCGGTGGGATCGGTGCTGTTTGTCGGCGCGGCCGTGGGCGGCATGCGCATGGAAGAGACCGTCAGGACGATCTGGCCGTTCTACGGCGCTCTGGTCGCAGCGCTGATCGCTGTGACCTACCTGCCCTTCCTGTCCATGGGACTGGTGGAGCTGATGCGCGGCTAGCATCCCGCGCGCTATCGCGCACGCACCGTGCTGCGCAACCGGTCCGGCGCGCCGCGGACTATCCCCGGGCGCGCCGCGCGCGGTTACGGCACATCGCGGCACACCGGACCTGCCGAGCGGTACATCAACCGCCCGCCGCGAGTGCCGGCGGGCGATTCATGGGCCAGGCCGGGGGCCGGAGCGGGTCCAGCCGGCAAATCCGGCGCGCAGGGCGGCCAGATCACCCCCATCCGGCGCAGCGGCCGCAGCCCCGCCCCGTGACCGGCGCTGTCCAGGCGCCAAGCAGGCCATGAAGGCCGCTCGGGCGGCGAGAGAGGCGAGCGCATCGGGCGGGCCTCGCCAGGCCCACTCGCCCCGAACAGGATCAGGCAAAAGAAAACCCCGGATCAGCGTGCTGATCCGGGGCCAAGGGGGGACCTCATGGATGGGGAGACATCAGTACCGGTAACGGACACCGAACAGGTATTCACGGCCCGTGTGATGATAGACGGACGCCCTGTTGGCGGTGTCGACATACTGGCTGTTGAATTCGTCGGTGAGATTGATCGCGTCAAAGGTCAGCGTGACACGGTCCGTGAGCAGATACCGAACCGCGGCGTCGACGTTGAAGGTGGCTTCCTTGCCTTCTTCATTATTGCCGTTGCGGCCCGGGAACTGGGTGAGGAACGCATCGCGGGCGTTCACCGAGACGCGCGCGCTCAGACGCTCGTCTTCATAGTAGAGAGTCGCGTTGTAGGAGCTGGGCGACAGGCCGATGAGCTGATTCGTTCCGGCCGCGCCGTAATTCACCGAGGAGTCGACCCAGGTATAGTTCAGCACCGTGCCGAACCGGTCGAACGGCCCCGGCAGGAAGTTGAACGGGCGCACCCACTGCACCTCGAAGCCGCTGAGGTCGCCGCCCACACCGTTCACATTGCGGCTGACCGTCACATCCGGATCAAGCCCGGCGGCGAGATCGGCCGCCAGCGGCGTGCCGCTCGGCACGGCTGAATTGGGCAGGCCGGTCATGCTGAAGGGCATGGTGTCGGTCGCACGCGCCACAAAGGTCTCGATATCCTTGTAGAACAGGGCGACAGCGAAGAGCGAGTCATCCTCGAAATACCATTCGGCGCTGAAGTCGTAATTGTTGGCGCGGAACGGATCGAGGAAGGGGTTGCCGTAATTGACGGTATAGGCCACGCCGCTCACCGCCCCGCCGGGCGTCAGCGCGCCCAGGGACGGACGCGACATCACCTGTGCGGCGCCAAAGCGCAGAACCATGTTGCCTGTCGGCTCGATGGCGAAGTTCACGCTGGGCAGGGTGTCGGTGTATTCGTTGTCCACCGTCACCTGGACACCCGAGATGATGCCCGTCGAGCTCGTCTCGGTGCGCACCACGCGCACGCCGAGATCGCCGCGCACCGGCATGCCGCCCAGCTCGCCGGTAAACGCAACCTGGCCGTAACCGCCCAGATTGTCTTCCTGAACATTGCGGATATTGCCGTTGAACGGCGTGAGGGGGCGCGCATAGAGGCCGATCATGTCCGCCACGGCGCCGACATTCGGGATCAACCAGCTGGTGACATTGCCCGACGGCATGCCCAGGCCAGAACCAAAGCCGCTGACTTGCGACGCCATGGCCGCCGTCACCGGCATCCACTGCGCCGATGGCAGCAGCTCGTCGCGGCGCGCTTCCCAGGTGTCGAACTCATAGCTTTTCCAGTTCAGGCCGGCGCGCATCGTGACAGACGCGTTGAAGTCGAACTCGGCGTTGAACTGCGCCGTGCTGTAGGTGTTGTCGACATAGTTCGGCCGGTCACGCGTCTCGACAAGCCGGAAATTGGCGGGATTGCTGACGTCGAAACCCCAGTTGATCGCAGGGGTGCGGCTGTTCTGCCGGTAATCGTACGAAAAACCGGGCGCATCGAGATTGGCGAACAGGATGGTCGACTGCACCGGATTGGAGAAGTTCGCTTCGGACCGGCCGACCACGCCGTCCACACGCAAGCGGTCGGTGAAATCGTGCTCGACGGTCAAGGTGAACTGGGTGAACTCGGTGGTCAGCTCGTCATCGCGGTGCTCGGCATAGATATCGTTGTTGTTGAAGCGGCCGTAGATCAGATTGTTGTTCGCGTCGATCTCGTACTCGGTCACAATCATCGCCGGCTTGCCCACCAGCTGCGGCGTGCCGCTGCCACCGCGCGAGAACGAGAAGTTCTGCAGGAACTGCTCGTTGCGCGTGGCGTCAAAGCGCGAGTAGAGGGCGTCGACGCTGATTTCGGTGACTGCGCTCGGACGGAATTGCAGCGAGCCGGTAATGCCCAGACGCTCCTGCTGATGAACCAGGCGGCCATAGCGCGGGATGCGCGGATGGAAGGCATTATTGACCGCCGCAAGATCGGCCGGCGTCGCGCAGGCCGTGCAGCCGCCGAAGCTGTTGGCGTTCTGCCAGCGGACCGTGGAGTGGCCCTCCTCGAGCTGGGCGCGATCGGAATAGGCGACCGAGATCAGCCAGCCGATGGTGCCCGCCTCGTTCTGGTCCGAGATCAGGCCAGTGAAGCGGGGGTTGAATTCCTCGGACAGATCATTCCACCCGGCCTGGGCGCCGGCGGCGAACGTGAACCCGTCATAGTCGAACGGCCGCGCGGTCTGCAGGTCCACCGTCGCGCCCAGAGAGCCCTCATCGACAGACGCCGACTGGGTCTTGCGGATGATGACGGACTGGAACAGCTCCGAGGCGAAGGTGTTGAAGTCGAACGAGCGCGAGCGGTTGCCGCCGCCAGAGGAGTCGGTGCCCCCGGTGATGCTCAGCGCCTCCATGCCATTGATCCGCACCCGCGAGAAATCCGGGCTCAGGCCGCGAACGGTGATCTGGCGGCCCTCGCCAGCATCGCGATCAATCGCCACGCCAGGCAGGCGCTGGATCGCTTCGGCCAGGTTCAGATCGGGGAATGCAGCGATGTCGTCCGCCACGATCGCGTCGACAACCCCGGTCTCTTCGCGTTTCACGACGGCGGCGGCCTGCAGCGCGGACCGGTACCCGGTCACGGTCACGACATCACTCGCGGCGGCCGGCTGAGCCGGCGCGGGCTCCTGGGCATTTGCAGGCGCCGCCAGGGCGGCCATGAGGCCGATCATCGACACGCCGGCCATCCAGACGCGCGCACGCGCCATTCCTGAGTTTCTACGCATTGATCTACCTCCCCTGCGGCAGCCGCTTTCGGCTTGCCTCGATCTGTTTTTTCTCGTCCCCGCGCCGTCTATGACACCGGTGGCAATTTGGCGCGGATGACAGCCGACGCACGATGCTCCGGACCGTATGACGCGCTCCGGGGTCCGCAACAACTATGGCACGACTATGACACCGGTATCAATACGCAGGTCGAATTTCTTTTGAAGTTGGTTTTCCTATTTTATATCAACGCGCTAGCCAGCCGCCATCGACGGCGATCACCGTGCCATGGACATAGTCGGAAGCCGATGAGGACAGGAAGACGGCCGCTCCGCCCAGATCCTCGGGGCCGCCCCAGCGGCCCGCAGGTATCCGCGCCAGAATCTCCGAATTACGCTTTTCGTCAGCGCGCAACGCCTCGGTGTTGTTGGTCGCAAAATATCCCGGCGCAATGGCGTTGACGTTGATGCCCTTCGACGCCCATTCGTTGGCCAGCAGCCGGGTCAGGCCCGCCACGCCGCTCTTGCTGGCCGTGTAGGACGCCACCCGTATCCCGCCCTGGAAGGACAGCATGGAGGCGATATTTATGACCTTGCCGCCCCTGGCGCCGGACACCATGTGCCGGGCCGCCGCCTGGGACAGGAAGAACACCGATTTGAGATTGACGGTCATCACCGCATCCCAGTCATCCTCGGTGAAATCCAGCGCATCGTTGCGGCGGATGATGCCGGCATTGTTCACCAGGATGTCGACCCCGCCCAGCGCGCCGACCGCCTGAGCCACCACGCCGGCGGCGCAGCCTGCGTCACCCAGGTCCGCCCTGATCTCTGCAAAGGCGCGCCCTGCGGCCCTCACCCGGTCACCGGTGTCTGCGGCGCTTGAGCGGCCCGCCGCCGCGATATTGGCGCCGGCTTCGGCCAGCGCCACGGCGATCGCCTGACCCAGGCCGGTATTGGCGCCGGTGACGAGCGCATTGCGGCCCTCAAGGCTGAAGGATACGGCCATTATCGCCTCACTTGAGCTGGCAGATATCAAGAACGTTCATGTCAGTGTAGTCGAGGTTCTCGCCCGCCATCGCCCAGATGAAGATGTAGTTGGACACGCCCGAACCCATATGGATCGACCAGGGCGGCGAGATCACGGCTTCCTTGTCCGACACCACGATGTGGCGGGCATTGTCGGGCTCGCCCATGAAGTGGAAGACGCGGCCCTTCTCGCCCAGCCCGAAATAGAAATAGACCTCCGAGCGGCGGTCATGCAGGTGCGGAGGCATCGTATTCCAGACACTGCCCGGCTTCAGGATCGTCATGCCCAGCAGCAGCTGGGCGGAGCGGCAGACCCCCGGCACCACGAACTGGTAGATCGTGCGCTGATTGCTCTCTTCCATCGAGCCGCGCTCCAGCGGCGTGGCCTGCGCGATGGAGATTTTCTTCACCTCGAAGGCGGCGTGGGCCGGGCAGCTGACGATGTAGAACTGGGCTGGCGCCGATGCGGAGGCGCTTTCGAACGTCACCTCCTTGGCGCCCATCGGGATGTAGAGCGCATCGCGCGGGGCGAGGTCATGACGCACCGCGTCCACGATGATCGCGCCGGGGCCATCGCCGACATTGACCGCCGCCATTTCGCGGCGCTCAAGGAAGGGATGTCCGCTGGCCGAGGCCGGTTCGGTCTGGACCGGCAGGTGCAAGGGCGCCCCGGCGGGCCAGGCGCCGCCCAGAACGAAGCGCTCATTGTGGGAATAGACAAGCTTGATCCGGCCGGCCTCGAACAGCCCGTCGACCAGATAGCGATCGCGCAGGGCGTCATTGCTGGCGCCGTCCATCATGTCGGGATGGGTCGCGTGGAGAGTTTTGCTGAACACGATCAAGGCCTCCGCTGTCAGGCTGATTTCAGGGAATTCCAGGCGCCGCCCTGGGCCGGTTCGTCCAGCCGGTAAGCGGTTTTGACCAGCCCGTAGGCCAGGTCGTGGGCGAGCCCGGCCGCCTCATCCAACTCGAGACGGTGCTCGGCGACGAGGCGCGCCAGGAAACTGCAATCGACCCGGCGCGACACGTCGTGCCGGGCCGGGATCGACAGGAAGGCGCGGGTATCGTCGTTGAAGCCGACCGTATTGTAGAAGCCGGCGGTCTCGGTTGTCTGCTCGCGGAAGCGGCGCATGCCTTCCGGGCTGTCATGGAACCACCAGGCGGGGCCGAGCCGGAGCGCCGGATAATGTCCGGCGAGCGGCGCCAGCTCGCGCGCATAGGCGCTTTCATCCAGCGTGAACACAATGATGGTCAGGCTCGATTCATTGCCGAACCGGTCGAGAAGCGGCTTCATGGCCCGCACATAGTCGGTGCGGGTGGGAATGTCGGCGCCCTTGTCGCGCCCGTAAGCGGCGTGCAGCGCCCTGTTGTGATTGCGAAACGAGCCCGGATGAATCTGCATGACCAGACCATCGTCGAGGCTCATCCGGGCCATTTCGGTGAGCATTTGCGCGCGGAACAGCTCGGCGTCGGCCGCGCTGGCGCCGCCGCGCACGATCCGGGCGAAGAGCGCCTCGGCGTCGGCCCTGGACAGGTCAGCGGTCGCCGCCGTGGGATGGCCATGATCGGTCGCCGTGGCGCCGGCCGCCTGAAATTCGCCTCTGCGCACACGGTGGGCGTCCAGGTAGCCGCGCCAGCAATAGACATCCTCATTTGTCAGGTCGCCGAACGCCTCCAGCGCCCCGGCAAAGCCGTCAAATTCAGGATCGACCACCGGATCAGGCCGGTAGGTCGTGATCACCCGCCCATCCCAGCCCGACCGCGCGATCGCGTGATGATGGTCCAGCGGATCGAGGGGGGATTCGGTGGTCGCCAGAAGCTCGATCCCGAACCGGTCGAACAGCGCGCGCGGCCGGAACGCTGCAGTCTTCAGGGCGGCGTCAATCACATCGTAGTACAGGTCCGCCGTTTGCGCGCTCAGGCGCACATCAAGGCCGAACACCTCCACGAAAACATGGTTGAGCCACATCGCCGAGGGCGTGCCGCGGAACAGATGGACATGCGCCGCAAAGGTCCGCCAGGCCTGGCGCGGATCCGTGTGCGTCCCGCCATCGCGCCCGCTGACGCCCAAGGCGTCAAGCGGCACGCCCTGGCTGTAGAGCATGCGGTACAGATAATGGTCCGGCGCCAGCAACAGGCTCGCCGGATCGCTGAAGGGCTCGTTGAGCGAGAACCAGGACGGGTCGGTATGCCCGTGCGGGCTGATGATCGGCAGGGCGCGCACGCCCTGGTACAGGTCGCGCGCAATGGCGCGAACGCCCGGATCGGCCGGAAACAACCGGTCAGGGTTCAGCGTCAGGGGCTGATGGGCCATGGCGTTCCTCCCGGGGGCCTTGTTGTTCTGAGCGCCGGCGCCGCACGCGCTTTGGTAACCGGTGTCATAACCGAATTCAAGGGCCGCTGCGGCTCGGGCGCGCGGATGTCAGCGTGGGGAGGCGGTAGAGCCGCGCACCGCCAGGCCGGGCTCGACCTGGTGGCTGCGGGTGCGCCGCTCGCTCTCGGGCGTGGCCATATCGATCAGTTTTTCCGCCGCGAACCGGCCCATATTGCGGATGGGCAGCTTCACCGATGTCAGCGGAGGCCACAGGCGCGCCGCCATCGGGCTGTCGTCAAACCCGACCACGGACAGATCGTCGGGGATCGAGACGCCGGCGTCGCGCGCCGCCGTGTAGACGCCCGCCGCCATCTCGTCATTGCCCGTGAATATCGCCGTAGGCGGCTCATCCATGGCAAGCAGCGCACGCGCGCAGGCGACGCCTGAGTCGAACGTGTAGGCGCCCTCGATGATGTAGCGGTCCTCCAGCGTGATCCCCTGCTCGGCCAGCCCCTCGGCGAGACCGCGGCGGCGCTCGTGCGAGGAGCGGAAGCTCGGCGGGCCGCTGATGAAGGCGACGCGCGTATGGCCGAGCGCCGCCAGATGCCGCGCCGCCTCTGCCGCGCCGTCCGCGTCATGCGTGACGATCATCCGCTCGGCCTCGTCCAGCGACACGGACGCGACCCGGACATACGGACAATCGAGCTCGCGCAGGATGGCGACCAGGTCATCGTCCTCGGACACGGACGGCGTCAGCACCACGCCGAACAGTTTGAGCTGCTCCACGAAGGTGCGCACCTGGTCAAGGAAGCCGGCGTCTGCGCGGTTGCACGGGTGCACCACGAGCTCGAAGCCGGACTCGCGCACCGCCTCCAGAATGCCCTGCTGCACATTGACCACGTATTGCGGGTTCGGGTTGTCGTAGATCATGCCGATCAGAAAGGAGCGCCGGAAGGCGAGCCCGCGCGCCTGCGGGTCCGGGCGATAGCCCAGCTCCTTCATGATCGCGTGGATCTTGTCGCGGGTTTCGACCTTCACGAAGGGCGAATCATTGATGACGCGGCTGATGGTCTTTTTCGACACGCCCGCCAGCCGGGCGATGTCATTGATCGTGGCGCGCTTGCGCAGGGCGCCGCCGCCGCGATCCGCCTCCTCCTCATAGTCGGGGCGTCTGCTTGTCATTGAAAATTCCCGAGAACAGCCCTGGCGCGTCCCGCCTTCTGGACTGGCATAGCACAGCGCACCGACAGGGCGCCAAGCCGCTTGTGACGCAGCGATGTAGCGCTGGCGGGCACGCTGGCGTACAAGCGGCCGTCAAATGACACCGGTTTCCGTGCCGTGAATGAGAGGGATAGGGGCGCTGATGAGCGACGCGACAGGCCATACCGGCCTCAGCCATTTCCAGGTCTCGCCGCTCGACACGGTGGCGGTGGCGCTGCGCGACCTGTCCGCAGGCGAACGCCTGGCGCATAAGGATCAGATACTTGCACTGACCAGCCCCATTCCTCGCGGTCACAAGCTCGCCCTCGCGCCGACGAAGGCGGGCGAGACGGTGGTGCGCTATGGCTGGCCGATGGGCGTGGCGGTGTGTGATATCGCGCCCGGCGAGCACGTGCATACGCACAATGTGAGGACGGCGCTGACGGCAGGCAGCGCGTGGCTGTACGCGCCTCATGCCGCCAGCGCGCAACCTGCCCCGTCCATGCCGGAGCGCCGCTTTGACGGATATCGGCGCAAGGATGGCCGCGTTGGAATTCGCAGTGAAATCTGGATCATAGCCACGGTCGGCTGCGTCGCGCAGACCGCGCGGCGCATCGCATCGGAGGCGGCGCGGCGGCATGCCGGCGCGGTGGATGGAATCCATGCGATCACCCATCCGTTCGGCTGTTCCCAGCTGGGCGATGATCTCATTGACACGCGCTCCATCCTGGCCGCGCTGGCCGGGCATCCCAATGCAGGCGGCGTGCTGATCATCGGTTTGGGCTGCGAATCCAATCAGATAGATGCGCTGCTGGCAGCCGCGCCCGGGCTTGATCCGGCGCGCGTGCGCGCGCTCAAGGCCCAGTCGGACGGGGATGAGCTTGAGACCGGGCTGGCCCTGGCGGCTGAACTGGCCGGCGCCGCAAGCCATGACAGGCGCTCGCCCTGCCCTGTCAAGGCATTGAAAATAGGGGTGAAATGCGGCGGGTCGGACGGATTCTCCGGCCTCACCGCGGATCCGCTGGCCGGGCGGATGACCGACATGGTGACGGCGGCAGGGGGGACCAGCCTCATCACCGAGATTCCGGAGATTTTCGGCGCCGAACACCTCCTCCTCAATCGGGCTGTGAGCCGGGATATCTTTGACGCCGGCGCTGACCTCGTCGACCGGTTCAAGCGCTATTTTACAGATAATAATCAGCCGGTTCACGAAAACCCGTCGCCTGGAAACATCGCCGGCGGCATCACCACGCTGGAGGAGAAGTCGCTGGGCGCGGTACAGAAAGCCGGCCAGGCGGCGCTCACCTCTGTCATCGGCTATGGCGAGCAGGCGCACACCCCGGGCCTGACCTTGCTGGAGGCGCCCGGCAATGATGCGGTATCCTCCACCGCTCTGGCCGCAGCCGGGGCGCATCTCATTGTTTTCACAACAGGACGCGGCACGCCGCTGGGCTTTCCTGTCCCGACGCTGAAAATCGCGTCCAATAGCGACCTGGCGCGCAGGAAGGGGCACTGGATCGATTTTGACGCGGGGACATTGCTGGACGGCGAGACGCTTGACGCGGCGTCTGTCCGCCTGTTCGAGCTCTTGCTGGCGACCGCCTCGGGCGCGAAAACCCGCAATGAAATCAATGAAGAACGCGAGATCGCCATCTGGAAGCGGGGAGTGACGCTATGAGCGCGCGCCTGACGCCGGCGCGCCTGATAACCCTGCCCGCCCATGTGCGCCGTCCCGGCTATGACCGCGCCCGGGTGGGCAGCGCGATCGTCCATATCGGACCGGGCGCGTTTCACCGCGCCCACCAGGCTCAACTCATTGATGATATTCTGGAAACAGACCCGCGCTGGGGCATTGACGTCGTCGCCCTGCGCAGCCGGGACACCCTGGATGCGCTGCGCGCGCAGGGCGGATTGTTCACGCTGAAGTGTCTCCATGCGGGGACACAAACACGCGTGATCGGGTCAATACGGCGCGCTGTCGGGTCACAGGACGACCCGTGGGGGACATTGATGGCTCTCGCCGGTCCGCAAACCCGCCTCATCACCCTGACCGTCACCGAAAAGGGCTATTGCCTGGCGCCGGACGGCGCGCTGGACCTGACCCATCGCGACATTGTCCACGACCTCGCCCACCCCGCCACGCCGCGCAGCGCGCCGGGCTGGCTGGTGGCCGCCCTCGCCCGGCGCCGGTCGACGGGCGCCGCGGCGCCGGTGATCATGAGCTGTGATAATCTGGAGGATAACGGGCGCAAGCTGGCCCAGGCGGTCATCACCCTCGCCCGCCAGACCGACCCGTCGCTGGCCGGCTGGATCGAGGCGCAGGCCGTGTTCCCGCGCACCATGGTGGATTCCATCACCCCGGCCAGCGATCCGGCGTTTCTGGACGCGGTGGAGGCCGAGCTGGGCGTGCGCGACGAGGCGGCGGTGCAGCGCGAGGCGTTCACCTCCTGGGTGATCGAGGCTGCCGACGCCGAGCCGGTCGAGGTGCTCGGTGCGGGCGGCGCCATCGTGACGTCCGACGTGGAGGGTCACGCCCTCGTCAAGCTGCGCGTGCTCAACGGCGCCCATTCGGCGCTCGCCTGGACGGGCCTGGCCATGGGTCAGGCCAGCGTCGCCGGGGCGATGAGCGATCCCTGGCTGCGCGCCGGGATCGAGGCCCTGATCCGCGATGAGATCCTGCCCGGCCTCGCCGCGCCGGACGGGCTCAATCTTGAGACTTACGCCGCGAGCGTGCTCACGCGCTTCGCCAATCCGTCGATCGTGCACCGCCTGTCGCAGATCGCCTGGGACAGCTCGCAGAAACTGCCCGTCAGACTGCTCGGCACGGTGGCGGCCAATCTGGCTGCGGGCCGGCCCGTGGAGCATCTGGCGCGCGCCGCCGCAGCGTGGATGCGCTTTGTGGTGCGGTCGGCGAGGGCGGGCGCTGACCTCACCGATCCGCTGGCCGCGATCCTCACCCGGACCGCCCTGTCCTGCAGTGATGATCCGGACACGGACACGGCCCGCTTCCTCGCCCTGCCATCGGTGTTCGGCGCCGCACTGGCGCAACACCCCCACTTTCGCGCCGCGCTGTCGCGCGGCTATCGTGACATCCTTGCCCTGGAGCGCGGCGCGCCGCCGGCGCCCACCGTATCGGAGCCTCATCCATGACCACGCTTAACGCGGCCGTGTTCGGCGAAGTTCTCCTGCGCCTGGCGGCGCCGGGGCGCGAAGCCCTGTTGCAGTCGGGCCGGCTGGAGGCCTGGTTCGGCGGCGCCGAGGCCAATGTGGCCGCCGGGCTCGCGGCGCTGGGCAACCGCGCGCGCGTCATCACCGCGCTGCCCGTCAACGCGCTGGGCGAGGCGTGCCTGGGCGAATTGCGCCGCAACGGGGTCGACACCGGCCATGTGCTGCGCAGCGAGGGGCGGATGGGCGTCTATTTCCATGCCAGCGGCGCCATGCGCCGGCCGGCGGAGATCGTCTATGACCGCGCCCATTCGGCCTTCTGCCTGACGCCGCCTGAAGAATGGGACTGGGCGCGTGCGCTGGACGGCGTCACCTGGCTGCACCTGTCGGGCATTACCCCGGCGCTGGGGGCGGGTCCCGCCCGCGCCGCGCTGGACGCCGCCAGCGCCGCGCGCGCGCAAGGCGCGCAGGTCTCGTTCGACGTCAATTACCGGCCCATGCTGTGGGGCGGGCGCGAGGCGGAAGCGGCGGGCGTGCTGCGCGCGCTCGCCGCCCATGTCACCGTCCTGTTCGCCAGCGCCGGGGATCTCGCCCGAATCGTCAGTTTCGAGGCGGTGTCAGACCCGCACGCCAGCCTGGCGGCCGGCGCCAGGGCCGCCTTCGCCGCCTTCGCGGACCTGGCCCATATCGCCACGACCTTCCGCGACACGCGCGGCACGCTGGACCAGACGCTCGCCGCGCGCCTCATCAGCCGCGACGGCGTTGTGGACGCCGGGCCTGAGCCGCTCGACGGCATCGTGGAGCGCATTGGCGGCGGCGACGCCTTCGCCGCCGGCCTGATCGACGGCCTCGCCCGCGGCGCGAACCGCCAGACCGCCCTTGCCGACGCCCTCACCCTGATGGCGGTCAAGCACTCCATGCCCGGCGATCAATGCAAGGTCCGCCGCGAGGATATCGCCGCCTGGCGCGAGGGGCGGGATTTGCGCAGGTAGGGGGGGCTTCCGTGGCAGAACGCCCGCCCGCATCCGCGGCGGGAGGTGCAAGCCGCGCGCTCTGCCATCGCCGGCCCGGACGGCGCAGGCCCCCATGTGGCTTGGACAACCAAACCCGTCTGCGCCACCATGCGCGCGCCCTTCGATGAGCTGACCGGCCCGGAGCCCTGACATGACCGCCTTGCCCCATGAATTGTCCCGGCGTCACGCGCCCCGCCTGCAGGCCGCCCTGCACGCGTGCGCGACGCGCGAGCAGTGGAGCCCGTTCAGGGAATCGCCCAGCTCCAAAATCCATGGCGAGGCGGCGCCCGCTGACGGCAAGGCGCGTTTCGAGGCGATGCTGGGCCGTCCGTTCGAGCTTGATCAGCCCGGGACGATCGGCAGCGTAGGGCACGAGATCTCGCCCTACACGCAAGAAAAGCTGGGCATCGCCTATCCGAAATCGGACCCGGACGCGCTGTTTGCTGCAGCGCGCGACGCCATGACGCCATGGAACCGGCTGAGCCCCGAGGAACGCGCCGGGGTGTGCTTCGAGATGGCGTTCGCGCTGGAGGAACAGGCCTTCGTCAACGCCCACGCCACCATGCATACCGCCGGTCAGGCCTATCTCATGGCGTTCTCGGGCAGCGGGGCCAATGCGCTGGATCGCGGGGTGGAGGCGCTGGCCTATGCCTACAAGGCGATGGCGGATGTGCCGCGCGAGGCCGAGTGGGAAAAGGATTTCGGCCACACCGGCCGGGTGCGCCTGAAGAAGAGCTACCGCCTGCGCCCGCGCGGCGTCGCGGTGGTGGTCTGCTGCGCCACATTTCCTCTGTGGAACGCCTATCCGGCGGTGTTCGCCAATCTGATGACCGGCAATGGCGCCATACTGAAACCCCACCCCAATGGCATTCTGCCGGTGGCGCTGGCGGTGAAGCGGATGCGCGAGGTGCTGGTTTGCGCCGGGCTTGATCCCAACATGGTGCTGCTGGCCGCCGATGAGCGCGAGGCGCCCGTCACCATCGACCTTCTGCGCCATCAAGCCTGCGCCATCATCGACTATACCGGCAGCCAGCGCTTCGGGGCGTGGATCGAGGAACACTGCGCCGACCGGCTGGTCTATACCGAGACTGCCGGGTGCAATGGCGTGGTGGTCGACAGTTTTGACGATATCGACGCCTGCATTGGCGGGCTGGCGAACGGTTTGTGCGGCTTCTCCGCCCAGATGTGCACCAGCCCGCAGAACATCCACATCCCTGCAACCGGCGTTCGCGCGCAGGGCGGCGCGCTGGACTTCGGCGCGATGGCCGCCCGCATCACCGCCGCGATCGCCGAGCGGACGGCGGACCCGGCGCGCGCCGCAGGCCTGTGCGCCGCGATGCAGGCCGAGCAGTCGCTGGATCTCATCGCGGATGTGCGCGCGCGCGTTCTGGCGTCAGGCGGAGAGGTGCTGCTGGATTCGCGTCCCTACGCCCATCCCGATTTCCCCGATGCGCGCACCGCGACGCCGCTGGTGGTCGCCGTCGATGCGGACCGGATCGATCTCTATGGCGAGGAGGTGTTCGCCCCGGTCTGCTTCTTGATCCGCGAGGCGTCACGCGAGGCGGCGCTGGAGAATGCCGCGCGCATCGCGCGCGAGCGCGGCGCGATCTCATCCTATCTCTACTCCGCCGACCGGGACTTCATCGCGCAGGCGCAGGACCGGTTCGCCGAGGCGGGCGCCTCGCTCTGGATCAACATGGATGACCGCATGCCGATCAATTTCGCGGCGGCCTATTCCGATTACCATGTCACGGGGCTCAATCCGGCGGGCAATGCATGCCTGGCCGATCTGGCGTTCGTGGCGAACCGCTTCCGCATCGTGCAGTTCCGCGAACCCGTCCCGGCGGGCAGCGCCGCATGACCGCGCTGAGTTTTGAAGGGTCCGGGCCCTGCGTGGTCAGGCGGCGCGGATCTGGCCGCCCGGCGCCCAGGCGCCGTGGAAGCCCGCAGGCACGCGCTGGGGCAGCTTGACCCGCGCCAGAGGCGGCCGGGTAAAGTCTTTGGCGTCGAGGATCAGCGCTTCGGAGGCGCCGCTCTGCGCATCGAACACGAAGCTGATGACATAGCCATCATCCTCATCCATCGCGCCGATGCGGGGCGCATAGGCCGGCTCGGAGCCGAAGCGCCCGGCGCCGAAGCCATGGTGATCGCCCTGCCCGGTGGACAGATCATACTTCACCAGCCCGTCAAAGACCTGGGTCTGCGTGTTGGGGATGGAGACATGGTAGGAATACCGGCTCTTGCGCCCGGTCCTGTCGAGATTGATCACCGGGAACTCGGTCACCCGGTCATCCACCGGCCGCTCGGTGACGGCGCCGGTCTTCAGATTGAAGCGCCACTCGTGCAGCACGGCCTGCAGCGCCAGCACGCCCACCATGGGCGCATACGGGCCGAAGGCGGGGTCGGGCTTCAGACCGTTGGGGATCATCTTGCAGGCGAAGAAGACGATCTCGTCGCCCTCCTCCCACGCATTGACGCCATGATAGATGTAGCACGGCGGGGCCTCGAACCAGCGCACATCGCCGGTCCCGTCCTTGCGCAGCACGCCGAACCGCGTCGCCTGACCCTTGGGCTGCTTGATCTGCCACATGCCGTTGCGCAGGCCGGACTCGGTGAACACCACAGGCAGGTCCATCAGCACCATGTAGTTTTCGGTGATCGCCATGTCATGCGGCAGGCGCGGACCGGGCAGTTCGATCTCGCGGAACCAGCTGAGTTCATTGTCGCGCGAAATCACGCCGGCGCTCATCACCGGCCGGTACAGATCGTAATCGAAGAACACGAACTCGCCGGTCTCCGGATCGACCTTGGAATGGGCTGACACGTTTTTCGGCAGGCGGCCGGAGAAGGTCTCGGTGCGCACCGTCTCGAGCGTGCGCGCATCCACCCGCACCGGCTGGCCGGACACGTACCACAGCGCCATCAGCGAGCCGTTGTGAAACACGACGTCGGTATTGGCCGTATCCTTGTAGGTCGTCGGGCGCCGGGTCTTGATGGCGGGCATCATGATGCCGCCTGCGTCCAGCGCGCCGGCGCGCTCGGCCTGGTGATCGGCTGAACGGACATAGCGGTTGCGGTATTCCGCCTTGCCGTTCTCGAAATAAATGCCGTGCAGCATGCCGTCGCCGTCAAACCAGTGGTGCATGCCCCGGGGCGCGTTGAGCGGGTTCGGCCCGTTGCGCACGTACAGCCCGTGCAGATCGCGCGGTATCTCGCCCTCCACCTGCAGGTCCAGCGCAGTGATCTCCTGGCGCACCGGCGCGTAGACGCCCTTGAGATAGGGGTTGAGCTGGTTGAGCGGCGTGGTGAGCTCGTCGCGCTCAAACTCCGTGACGATCATGGTCATGGCGGCTCTCCTTCAGTTGACGCCGGCGCAACGCCGCAGTGTCAGGCGATACAAAGTGTGCGGCGCGCCCGGTCATGTGGCAAGGCCGGGCCCACCGCGGCAAGCCGGCTCGGCCGGGACAGTGAGCGCTTGTCTCACCGGCCCAATTGCCCCTAGCCTCACGGTGCAGACGGGCGGGAAGGAGCGGGCGATGAGCGCAGACGTGTTCATTCTGGGCGGGGCGCAGACCGATTTCGCCCGCAACTGGACCCGTGAGGGGCATGATCTCAAGGCCCTGATGGCCGAGGCGATGCTGGCGGGTCTCGAGGACGCGCATATCCGGCCTGGCGAGGTGGAGACGGTCCATATCGGCAATTTCGCCGGCGAGCTGTTTTGCGGCCAGGGCCTGCTGGGCGGTTTCATCAGCCATATCCATCCTGATCTGGAGGGCCTGCCCACCATGCGCCATGAGGCGGCGTGCGCGTCGGGCTCCATGGCGATCCTGTCGGCGATGGCCGATATCGAATCGGGGCGCTATGGGATCGCCGCCGTTCTGGGCGTGGAGATGATGCGCAACGTGCCCGGCCAGACCGCGGCCGAGCATCTGGGCGCTGCCGCCTGGGCGGGGCGGGAGGCGGAAGGCGCGACCTATCTGTGGCCCGCCATGTTCTCCGGCATCGCCGAGGAATATGACGCGCGCTTCGGGCTGGAGCGGGCGCATTTGGCCGAGATCAGCCGGATCAATTTCGCCAACGCCCGGCGCAATCCACACGCGCAAAGCCGCAGCTGGACCTTCACCGACGCCAGTTTTGCAGAAGACGACGCCGCCAACCCCGTCATTGAAGGGCGCATGCGCAAGTCCGATTGCGGGCAGGTGACCGACGGCGCGGCGATGATCGTGCTGGCGGGCGCGCAGGCCGCGCGCGCCCACGCCGCGCGCACGGGCCGGCGCCTGGAAGACATTCCCAGGATCAAGGGCTGGGGCCACACCACCGCGCCGCTGCTGCTGGAGGCCAAGCTCGCCGCCTCGCGCGGGCGCAATGACGGCTGGATGTTCCCGTGGATGCGCAAGGCCATGACTGATGCCTATGCGCGCGCGGGCCTGTCGGGCGCCGATCAGATCGACGCCTTCGAGACCCATGACTGTTTTTCCATCACCGAGCTGGCCGCCATCGAGCATTTCGGCATCACGCCTGCGGGCCGCGCGGGCGAGGCGGTGGAAGATGGCCGCATCGCGCTGGGCGGGCGCTGCCCGGTGAACCCGTCCGGCGGGTTGATCGGGCTCGGCCATCCGGTGGGCGCCACGGGCGTGCGCATGGCGCTCGACGCCGCGCGCCAGGTTGAGGGCCGCGCCGGCGACTGTCAGGTCGAGGGCGCACGCCATGTCGCGACCTATAATGTGGGCGGGTCGGCGACCGCCAATGTATCGCTGGTGATCGGCGCATGATCCTCAACGACGCCTATATATTTGATGCGGTGCGCACGCCGCGCGGCAAGGGGCGTGAGGACGGCGCGCTGGCGGGACTCGGCCCGCATGAGCTGGTCGCCCAGCTGGTGGCGGCCCTGAAACGGCGCACCAGCCCGCACGCGATCGATTCAGCGGGCGCCATGATCCTGGGATGCGTCGGGCAGGTGGGCAGCCAGGGCGGCAATATCGCGCTCGTCAGCCGGCTGCATGCAGGTCTGCCCCATGAGGTCGCCGCCTGGTCGCTGAACAATTTCTGCGTGGCGGGGCTCACTGCCGCCGGTCAGGCCGCCGCGCTCGCCAGCGCCGGGGAAACCCGCCTGATGCTGGCAGGCGGGGTGGAGATGCTGAGCCAGGTCCCCTTCATGGGCGACAAGGCGAGCTATTATTGCGACCCCGATCTGGCGCGCGCGCTGCGCTATGCGCCGGTGGCGCTGTCAGCCGATCTGATGGCCACCAAAGAGGGCCTGGACCGCGCGGCGCTGGACGCCGAAGTGCTCCAGTCCCACCAGCGCGCCGCGCAGGCCTGGGCCGGGGGCCGCCATGCCGGCGCCGTCATCCCCGTGCATGGACCGGACGGCGCGGTCCTGCTCGAACAGGACGAATGCATCCGCCCCTCCATGGACCAGGCGGCGCTGGACGCCCTGCCCCCCGCTTTTGCGAAGCTGGGCGCAGCGGGGTATGACGCCATGATGCTGGCGGCCCATCCGGGCCTGGAGCAGGTTGTGCATCTGCACTCGGTCGCCCATTGCCCGCCCCTGGCCGATGGCGCGGCGCTGGCCCTGATCGGATCGAAATCCGCCGGCGAGGCCGCCGGGCTGAAGCCCCTGGCGCGCATCCGCGCCCGCACCGACGCGGCCGGCGACCCGGTTGACCAGCTCACCGCCGGCTTTGCGGCGATGGACGCGCTGCTGAAGCAGACCGGGCTCACCTTGCGCGATTTTGACCGCATCGAGTTCATGGAAGCGTTCGCCGCCGTGCCCGCCCTGTTCCGGCGCGAGCGCGACGCCGATCCCCAGCGGATCAATGTCAATGGCGGGCATCTGGCCATGGGCCACCCCATGGGCGCCTCGGGCGCAATCCTTTTGACCACCCTGGTGCACGAGCTTGCACGGTGCGGCGGAGCGCTGGGGCTCGTCGTCGCCCATGGCGGGTCCGGCGCCGGGTCCGCCATGATCGTGGAGCGGTCATGAGTGCGGCGGCGAAGCCTGCAAGCCCGCGCGGGCAGCCGGGTTGCGGGCGCTTGGCAGGTCGATCCGGCAGCCTGGTGTTTCGCATGTCCGCCGGGCGAATGTCCGTGGACGAGATTAACTTGACCCCGGGCTCGCCGCCCCTAGTGTGCGGTCATCATAACGTTACATGCCGGGCGGCGCCTTGAGCGCATGCGCCTGCGTGTCCGCCACGAGGGTTCGATCCATGCCGCTTGCCCGTCTCCTGACCGCTGGAGCCTTGTCCGTTTTCGCCGCGCTGTCTTCCGCGGGCGCCGCCGATTTCACCTTCGTTGCGGACCAGGCGCCGAGCGAAGGGCGGGTGGTGCTGTATGTCGGCGCGCAGGGCGCGCTGAGCCCGCTCGGCCAGGCCATTGACGAGACCACCGGCGGACGCCTGTCCTGGGCGATGGAGGTGACCGGATTTTCCGGGGCGTTTGGCGAAACCCTGGCCCTTCCCGCGGTCGCGCCGTTTCGCAATGTCGTGCTGATCGGCGCCGGTGACGAGGCGCTGAGCGCGCGCCAGCTGCATGATCTGGGAGGCCACGCCGCCATGGCGGAAGATGATGACGAGGGGCTGAGCCTGATCGTCGACGGGCTGGAGAGTGCGGTCGACGCCGCCGGCGCCCATGTGGCGTTCGGCTATGCGCTGGGTGATTACCATTTCACCGCCTACCTCACCCAGAACCCTCCGCCCGCCGGCGGCGAGGTGCGGATCGTCGGGGCAGGGCACGATCATGCGCGCGTTTACCAGTCCGATCTTGCCCATCTGGCCGGCGCGATCACGCTCACGCGTGATCTCGGCACCGAGCCGGGCAACACGCTGTGGCCGCAGCGCTTCGTCGAGCGTGTCGAGGCGGCGTTCGAGGGCGTTGACAATGTGCGCATCACGGTGCTCGACGCCGACGATATACGGGCCCGCGGCATGGGCGCGCTCATGGGCGTGGGGCAGGGTTCGATCCACGACCCTCGCCTGATGATCGTGGAGTATCGCGGCGGTGAGCGCGGTGCGGCCCCGATCGCGCTTGTGGGCAAGGGCGTGACATTCGACACCGGTGGCATCTCCATCAAGGACAGCCAGGGCATGTGGTACATGAAGTCTGACATGTCCGGCGCCGCAGCGGTCGCCGGTGCGGTGCTCGCCGCAGCCCTGCGCGGCGAGGCGATCAATGTGGTCGGGCTGATGCCGCTGGCCGAAAACATGCCCTCACAGGATGCGATCCGGCCCGGCGACGTGCTCAGGTCCATGTCCGGCCGCACGGTCGAGGTGCTCAATACCGACGCGGAAGGCCGCCTCCTGCTGCTTGACGCGGTTCACTACGCCCAGGTGGAGTACGCACCGCGCATGCTGGTGAACATCGCCACGCTCACCGGCTCGGCCGCGCGGGCCACGGGCGATGAGTACGCGGTGGTGATCACGCGCGAGATGGACCTGAGCCTGGAGATGATGGAGATCGGCGCGCGCGCCGGCGAGGACGTCTGGCCGCTGCCGCTGCACCCCAACCACTTTACCCAGATCGAGAGCCGGATCGCCGACATCCAGAATATCGGCGGCGATCCGGGCGCGTCCATCGGCGCGGCCGTGGTCGCGACATTCATCGCCGAGGACCTGCCCTGGGTGCATCTGGACATTGCCGGGGTGGACTGGCGCGACGCACCGACCCCGACCGCACCGATCGGACACGCCGGGTGGGGCGTGCGCTTCATGGATGCGCTTCTGCGCGAGGAGGCCGGCGCCGCCCAGTAGGCTGGCCGCTCCGGCCGCACGCTCCAACCGTCTGATCTGGGGCGCAATTTGTCCCAAGACCGCTATCCGTTTGTGCCGGTTGCGCGCGAGGGATGGGCTACCCGCCCATCAAACCGCGGGAGATTACATCTAGTCGCGCAATGTAAAGCTTGCGTGCAGATCAGCGGTTGAATCGCCGCCCACCCAGACGTCGAACCTCCCCGCCTCGGCACGGAACCGCCGCTCGCGTCCGGAAAAGGCAAGATCGCCTTCGCCGAGTGTGAAGCGGACCGTGCGCCGCTCACCCGCATTCAATGCGACCTTTTGGAATCCCTTCAGTTCGCGTACCGGCCGGGTGAGGCTGGCGGTGGGGTCGCGTAGGTAAAGCTGCACGGTTTCGGTCCCGAAGCGCTCGCCGGAATTGGTTACGGTCACCATGACGTCCAGCGTTTCGCCCCGCGCGATTTCGCCAGCGCTCACGACCAGGTCGGCGTAGATGAACCGGGTGTAGCTCAGCCCGAAGCCGAACGGAAATTGCGGCGTATAGCCGTCATCAAGGTGGAAAGCGCTCATTCCGAAGGATGTCTGGGGCGCGCCCACCTGGATCTCGTCAATGTACAGGATCCGCTCGGCCTGCGGCGGGCGTCCGGTATTCTTGCGATTGTAGTGTATCGGAATCTGTCCCACCGAGCGGGGGAAGCTGACCGGCAGCCTGCCGGACGGGTTCGCCGCGCCGGACACGATGTCGACCAGGGCCGGCCCGGCCATATTACCCGGGTGCCACGCATAGATCAGCGCGTCGACCCGCTCCAGGACCGCCGCAAGGGTCAGCGGGCGCCCGGCCATGATGACAGCGATGACCGGCTTGCCTTCCGCCTTCAGGGCGTCCAGCAGCGCCAGCTGGGCGCCCGGCAGGGTGATGTCGGCGCGGCAATGAGCCTCACCCGACAGGATCGCCTCCTCGCCGAGGCACACCAGCACGACGTCACTGGATCGCGCCGCCGCCTGCGCGGCGGCAAATCCGGACCGGTCCCGGGACCGGGTGGTCTCCAGCCCTGGCGCGAAGGCCACGCGGTGTTCGCCAAGCGCGCCGCGCAGGGCGCCGAGCGGTGTGACGCTGCGGGTCTGATCACCGTCGAACACCCAGGTGCCCAACTGTTCATAGGGCTGGTCGGCCATCGGGCCGATGACAGCAAGGCGTCCGATCCCGGCGAGATCCAGCGGCAGGGCGCCGGCATCGTTCTTTAACAGCACCATGCTTTCACGGGCGGCGCGGCGCGCCAGGTCGAGGGTCGCCTGACGGGCCGGCGCGGCGCTGCGGTGCGCGGCCCCATAAGGATCATCCAGCAGGCCCAGCGTGGCCTTAAGCAGGAGCACGCGGCGCGCCATGGCGTCGATCCTATCCACGGTCACGACGCCCTCGTGCACCAACCGGGGCAGCTGATCGATGAAGGCGCTCGACATCATGTCCATATCCACGCCGGCCTCTGCCGCCGCGCGTGCAGCGGCGGCCATGTCCGCGCTCAGGCCGTGAGTGATGAGCTGGCCAATGGCGTCCCAGTCACTGACCACCACGCCGTCAAAGGACCATTCCCCGCGCAGGATCTCGCCCAGCAGATAGGGATTACCGGTGGCCGGCACGCCGTCTATATCACTGAACGAGGTCATGACCGAGGCCGCGCCTGCCTTCAGGGCTGCCCTGAACGGCGGTAGATAGGTGTTGCGCAGCTCGTTGTCGGGAATGTTCGTCGCGTCGTAATCGCGCCCGCCTTCACACGCCCCATAGCCGGCGAAGTGCTTCACGCAGGCCGCCAGGGTTCCGGGCCGGGACAGGCCATCGCCCTGGAAGCCCACCACCATCGCCGCGCCGAGGACCGAAGCGAGATAGGGATCTTCGCCCAGACTCTCCGCAATCCGGCCCCAGCGCGCATCGCGGGCGATATCGACCATGGGGGCGAAGGTCCAGCGTACGCCGCTGGCCGCCGCTTCACCGGCCGCAGCGCGTGCGCAGTCTCGCACCAGCTCAGGACTCCAGCTGCAGGCCTGGCCGATGGGCAGCGGAAAGATCGTGTTGAAGCCGTGTATCACGTCGCGGCTGACCAGGAGCGGCACCCCCAACCGGCTTTCCTCCACAGCAATGCGCTGGAGCTCGTACAGGGTGTCTGGATCGACCTGATTGATCACCGCGCCGATCCGGCCTGCTTTGATTTCGCCGCCCAGCCGCCCAACGGGGTCGGGGCCCGAGGCGTCGATGGTGTGCAGCTGGCCGACCTTTTCTTCCAGCGACATCCGGGCCAGCAGCGCGTCAGCGCGCGATTGCGGCGTATCAGGCTGAGTGTCAGCGGCGTGGGCGGCGTGGGCCATGGTCAGTCCTTGAGGGGCGGCTTGAATTCAGGCGGGAAGCGGATCGGGCGCGCCGCGGCGCGCTTCCAGCTTCGCGCGCACCGCTTCAGACTTCTCCCGGGACACGTTCAGAGTCAGCACGACGCCGATCGCCAGCGCGTACAGCAGGATCGGAAGGCCGATATCATACACCCGCAGCAAGATCATAGTCGCGTCTGCCTGGTCACCGCCCAGTTCGGTCTGCAGCCCGGTGCTGGCGAGCAGCCACGCGCCAACCATGGCGGCGGCGGTCTGACCCAGCTTGACAACCCACCAGTAGATTGAGGCGAACATGCCTTCGCGCCGCTGGCCGGTGCGCAGCTCGTCCTGGTCCACCACATCGGCCATCATGGACGGCATCAGCGTGAAGAGTGAGCCTAGGCCGAATGCCATGAGCGGGGCGGGCAGCAGGATCAGCCAGGGATGCTCGGGGCTGTAGGCGAACGCCTTCAGCCCATAGCCCAGGATCGCCAGCGAAATCGCGATCATGAACGTGCGTTTCTGGCCAATGCGCGAGGCCAGCCAGGTCACGAAGGCGACGATGAAGAAGTTGGCGAAGGAGCCCACGGTCGCGACCAGCGCGCCCAGCTCCGCCCCCGCTTCGGTATCGCCGGCGAACACATAGTAACTCAGGACGAAGTAGCCGTAGGACGCAATGAGGATGAAGCCGTTGAACACCAGGAAGGTCACGAAGCAGATCTTCAGGAAGGGCACGAAGCTCAGCGCCTGGCGCATGCTCAGGAAGAAGCCCTTCAGCTCGGCGACGACAGTCCTGCGGTGGCCGGCCGGCCCGGCCTCATGACCGGCGATGCTGGCGAGGCGTTCCCTGAGGAAAATCGCGGGAATGACGCCGCAGATCATGACGATGACGGCCACCCCGCCCGCGACCAGGCGCGCGCCCTCGATCGGGTCGGAAAACCATTCGGCCTGCTTGGCGATGACCAGCATGTAGGGCGGCAGGAAAAAGGCCAGCTGACCGATAAAGTTCTGCGTCCCCATCAGCAATGTGCGCTGGTCGTAGTCCGGGGTCAGCTCATAGCCCAGGGCGACCCAGGGCGTCGCATAGATCGTGTAGGCCAGAAAGAAGATCATTGACCCGATCGTGTACCACCACACGTAAAAGCCCGGATCACGGCCGTCAGGAAACTGCCAGAGCAGGAAAAAGCACAGCCCGACCAGGATTGCGCCCACAAAGATGAACGGGCGGCGGCGCCCCCAGCGTGATTTGAAATTGTCGGAGATGTAGCCGACAATCGGATCGGTGATCGCGTCAAACAGGCGCGGCAGCCCTGTGATCAGGCCGAGCATGACCAGGCTGACGCCGAGATTCTCGTTCAGCAGGACGATCATGCCGGTGATCGCCCCGGCCAGCAGATTGTTGGCGAAGGCGCCCGACCCGTATGCGAGCCGGTGCAGGAAGGACACGCGGTCCTCCGGTGCGCTGACGCGGGTAGCTTCACTCATGAATGCGGCGCCTTTGCGCTAGAGCTCACGCTACTGGATCGCGGCGCGGCGGCAGGCCTCGGCCGTTTCAGGATCAGCCGGACAGTCATAAACCCGCACCCAGTCGATCTCGAACTGCTTGGGGTAGCCGGTGGGACGCACCCCGCCCAACGTCCGGCTTTCGGCCAGATGCCCGCCGATCGCCAGATTGAGGATAAGGTGGAAGCGTTCGTCGAACGGGGCGTAGGGATTGCCGCGCGCGGCTTCGGCGTCGGAGTCCGTGCGCCAGCGGCGCTGGGTCAGATATCCATAGGACTCCCCATTGAGGAACCACTCTACCCGGCCTTGCGTCCACTCGACGGCGAAAGTGTGGAAGACCTGCTCGCCATTGTCGCCGGTCGGCAGGGTCGTATTGACATTCTGATACCGGTTATGGGGCCATTCGCCACCGAAATGCAGCGTACCGAACATGCGGTTTTCGATTCCGCCGCGGCATTCCCGGCATGCCTCGCCGAGATTGACCGCCTCGAGAATGTCGATCTCGCCGGACGCCGCCCAGGAGCCATAGACCTCGTCGGTCGGCAGCATCCAGATCGCCGGCCAGGCGCCCTGGCCTTCAGGCAGGCGTGCGCGCACCTCTATACGGCCATAGCGCCAGTCGCCCTTGCCCCTCGTCGTCAGACGGGCAGAGGTGAAAGGCTGGGTCGCAGTGGCGGCGGCCTCCTGGGGCGGGACGGTCGCGCGCAAGTGCGCCGGGAGGGCCGGACCCGTCGCCTCTTCCAGACGCGCCTCGATGATCAGCATCCCGTTTTCCAGACGCGCATTCTCATCGCGCGCCGTGTAACACTGACGCTCCTCATTGCCGCCGCCCCAGCAATCGACCTCACGGTTCCAGCGCGCGGGATCAATGGCCTCGCCTTCGAACTCGTCAGCCCAGACCAGACGCCAAGCCGGCCCGGCCCCGCCATCCTGCGCCTGTGCGGCGCAGGATGCAGACATCGCGACGAACCCGGCGAGCAGTGATGAGACAACCATCTCGGGCCCCCTTGGAGATTACTGGCGCCGGCTCCTAGTAGACCCAGCGCACCCGTGCACCATAGGTGCGAGGACGCGTGAAGAAGCGGGTATTGTCAAACTGGGTGATGATGATTGCGGCTTCGCGCTGCTCATCGGTCGCGTTCTGAACATAGACCTCCAGGTCGAGGTTCGGGAACCGGGCCGGGCTGAAGCCCGCCCCCAGATCCCAGGTGGAATACCCCTCCACCGTGTCGTTCAGGCGCAGCGGGTTGTCATTGACGGCGTCAAATTCAGGATAAATGACTCCGTTGAACAGGTCCTGGTTCTGCTCTGAGCGGTAACCATAGGAGACAATCCAGTCGAAATCACCCTGATCCAGGAAAAGGCGCTGCGACAGCGACATCTGGACCGACACTTCCGGCGTGCGCCGCAGACGGAAGCCGTCAATGGATTGCGGGATCGCCTGGGCGGCAGCCACATCGGCCTGGAAGCGCGAGTCCTGCACCGGCTCAGAGTTCTGGATCCGGGCCTCGGGCATCCACAACAGCGTCCCCTTCCACTGCAGGTTCGCCGGCAGGTCGAAGCCCGCCTCGAACTGGGCGCCGTAAATCTCCGCGTCGGCGGCGTTGAAATTGTAATTCACCACCAGACCCAACTCGTTGGGCGCGGCGCCGGTGGTGTCCAAGCCTTCGTTCTGGAGAATCTGGCCAACCGACAGCAAGGTGTTTTGGATCAGGTCCGAGTAGTCGTAATAGAATGCCGACGCATTGAAGTAAGCATCACCCCACTCGGTCGAGAATTCGTTCTTCGAGCCAAATTCATAGACCACGACGCTTTCCTCGCCGAAGGTCGGCGCGAGTTCAGTGGTATCAAACGGCGCGGCGCCGCCCCCCGATATGTTCACGGAAATCCCGGAGACGTTGGGCAGGTTGTCGTTGAAGCCGCCGCCATTGTGGCCCGTGCTGATTGAGGCGTAGAGCAGGTTGTTGTCAGTGACATCCCACTCGAAGCGCAACCGCCAGTCGACGAAGCTGAAGTCGGCAAAGCCGTTCTGCGGCGCGATCTGACCCAGGAAAGGCAGCGCGTAGGTCAGCTTCCCGGCCGCCGCATTATCCCAGGGTATTCCGTCGGTCGCAGACGGGCAGCTCCAGAAGTCACCGACAATGGTGTCGATGCAATTGGGATAGCTCGCAATTTGGCCGGGATTGCCAAGATCGACCCCCACCAGGCCCCGGATCTGACCGGTGATCGGGTCGATGAAGATGTCGTCCACATTGTCGCGGCCACCAAAGTTACGGATGCCGTCAAAGTAGAATTCGAGCGTCTCCTGCTCGGTGACGACCCCGTCGCCATTGGTGTCTGGATTGATGATGGTGCGGCCCAGGCCGCTGAATTCGAACCCTTCGGTACCCACGCGCACGCCACCGCAGCAGCTGTACCCGGCCCCGCCGATGGCAAAGCCGTAGCGCGCATTCACGCCCTGGCGGGCTTTTTCCTCTTCGGAATAGCGAACCCCTGCTGTAATGCGGACATTGTCGCTGACCGGCCAGGTGCCATCCGCATAGAAGGCCAGCGCTTGCGTCTGGGTGCGCTGGTTGAACTCGATGCCCTGGAAGAACAGGCCGCGGTCGCCGGTGGAGCCCAGGAAGGTGCGCTGGTTTTCCTCGAAATAGAAAACGCCCGCATTCCAAATCGCGCCGTTTTCGAGCTCGTCGAACAGCCGGATTTCATGGACCGTGGACTCAGAGTCGGTGATCGACTGAAACTGGGAGAAATTGTCGAACGCTTCGTTCAGGTTGCCGTCCACGGGGTTACGCAGATTGTCGTACACGCCGTCATAGAAGGGGGAAAGCGGTGTGGCGGCGCGATAATTGTAAACCAGGTCGCGATAGCCGCCGATATATTCAATGTCGAACCAGTCCGTCTCGAACTCGACATGGGCCTTCAAGCCCCAGTGGTCCGTGTCGAGCTCGGGCGTGAACGCCCGGCCGACCACATCGCGTGGCCGGGAAATCTGTTCGGGCCGGATGCCGTTGCCCAGCGGGTTGGCGTAGTTCACGCCCGTATAGCCGGACCCGTTCTCCGCCAGCCAGTCCGCGGTGAAGGTCAGGCGCAGACGGCTCGTCGGCTCGATCAGGTATGATGCACGCAAGCCGAAGCTCTCGGCCGCCTCGGCCACACCGACACCCTCGGATTCAGCCGTGGGCACGTTGACGCCCAGCTCGGCGCTGGTCGGGTTGACGTTGTTGAAATAGCTGTCGTGTTCCAGATAGTATCCGGCAAGGCGGAAGGCGGAGTTCTGGGTGACCGGGATATTGACCACGCCTTCCAGCGT
Source organism: Alphaproteobacteria bacterium (assembly GCA_016124675.1). Lineage (GTDB taxonomy): Bacteria > Pseudomonadota > Alphaproteobacteria > Caulobacterales > Maricaulaceae > Oceanicaulis. Next base: position 6,224 of record WGNG01000021.1, on the reverse strand, counting down.
GCGCTCGTTGTAATTTCCGAAGCTGGCCTCGAACGCGGCGTCGTAGACGCCGAGGCCCGGCGCCCACGGAATCACGTTGACCGAGCCTGCCGTCGCGTTGCGCCCGCGCAGCGTGCCCTGCGGGCCGACATTGACCTCGACGCGCTGGATATCGAAGAAGGCCGCGCCGAAACCGGACGGGCGCGGGATATATACGCCGTCCAGATGGGTGGCCGCAGCGGGTTCGCCCAGCTCGGTGTTGTTCGAGGATCCGACGCCGCGGATATAAACCTCGATATTGCCCTGGTTGTTGGCCACCTGCAGGCCTGGATAGCGGCCATTGAGGTCAACGAAGTTTCGGATGCCGACATCCTTCAGCGCCTCGCCGTCGAAGACGGCGGCGGTGCCGGCCAGGTCCTGCAGGCTCTGGGCCCGGCGCTCGACGGTGACGACAATAACGTCATCAGTCTGCGCGGCTTCCGGCTGGGCTTCCTCGGCCTCCTGCGCGAAAACGGCGGGCGCACTCACGAACAGCAGCGAAGCGAGCGAGACGGATTCGAGCAGTGACGTCCTGCGACGGTGTTGGATCATGGCTTTCTCCCCTGGGCGGCCGACGGTTTTAAGAAAGCCGGTCCACGCTGTATGAGGTAAGAAAGACCGATATGTCCATCCTTGTCAATTCAAATGTATATCCTTGTCATTCTCCCCGGCGCTCCCCCCTTTGGCCTCAGGGCGGCGGCGCTGTGGAGGCGCGCACGCGCAGGGCGTGGGGCAGCTGCCGGATCTTGCCGCGCCAGTCCGCCTCCCGCGGCGACGGCGTGTCGGCGATCAGCGCCACCATGGCCTCGGCCATCGCATCGAACGGCTGGGCGATCGTGGTCAGGGGCGGCCACACCGTGGTGGCGATCGGCGTGTCGTCGAACCCGGCCACCGACAGATCGTCAGGAACCCGAAGCCCCAGCCGGCCCGCCGCGAAGCAGACCGCCGCCGCGGTCTCGTCATTGGCTGCAAAAATCGCCGTGGGACGGTCGGCCCCGGTCAGCACGCGCTCGGCAGAGACGACAGCGTCCTTGAACCGGAACAGGCCGGGCAGGATCCAGTCCTCGCGCAGCGCCACACGCTCGTCAGAGCAGATGGCGTCGACGAAGCCACGCCGGCGATGGCCGGAGGCGACATGATCTTCCGGACCGGTCAGATGGCCCAGGCGCACATGGCCCAGATCAAGCAGGTGCTGGGTGATTTCCCGCGCCGCGCCATAATCGTCCATGCGTACGGTGTGGGCGTAGGCGGCCTCCCGGCTGGGCGATATGAGCACAGTCACGACATCATGCGCGGCCAACTCCTCGTGCAGCGCGAGAGAATCGCACAGCGGCGGCGCCAGGATCATGCTTTCAACCCGCGTGCGAGCGAGAAAGTCGGCAATCTGGCGACCCCAGTCGGTCTCAGCCTCGTCGAAAATGCCTGCGGCCAGGAAGTATCCGGCGCGGCTGCAGGCCGTCAGCGCGGCGTGATGGAGGCGCGCCTGGAAGCCGCTGGACGGATCAGAGAACAGCATGCCGATGGAGCGTGAGCGCCCGCTGCGCAATTCGCGCGCCGCCATGCTGGGCGTGTAGTCCAGCGCCGTCATGGCCTCACGCACCCGCTCGGCCGTTTTTGTGCGCACGTTCGCAGCGTTGTTCAGCACACGCGATACCGTCTTGATCGAAACGCCTGCGCGCTTTGCAACGTCTATGATGGTCGCCACGTGATCACCGTCCATTTGTGCTTGGTGATCGCATAAATCAGACATGCGGCCCGAACAGGCAAGATCGAATGCGCGCCCTGGTGCGGGCCAGCATTCAGGGACCCGTCCCTGACGTCAGGGCGCAGGCAGCCCGCCCTGGCGCCATGACACGGGGATGTTCCAGCCCCCCGTGGCCCGAAAACGGGGGCCTGGGTCAATCAGAACCGGCACCCGGAGGGACTGGACGCATACTCTAACTCTTTGACAAATGATGGCGGGACGGCGGTCTACCGCCCGTTCTGCTGCTGGACGCTGTCCAGGCGTATGGAAGGTGGTGCTGGAGGCGCCGGGCGAAGTGGGCGGACCCGACAGTCTCCAAATGGTCGCTTCCACCATCGTTCGCGAACATCACTGGAAGCCGGCGGCGAAGTGCCGATGATCCCGATGCGCCGAAACCGCAAGAACCCCGTCCAGCTCGACGACTTCGTCTATGGGCTGAGAAACCGTACCGGGCGGCGCCTCGACACGCTGCGCTGCTCACGCCGCCTCGCAACACGCCAAGACAAGACCGCCGACAGCTATGGCAGCTTCATCCAACTCGCCGTGATCCGCCTGTGGAGCTGCCGGGGCCCTGACCGCGACGCCCAAGGTCGAGCCAGGAGTTGGAGCGCGGGACCCTGATCAAACACCACGCGCCGGACGCCGCCTGGAAGGGCGCCGCCGGACCGAGCCGGCGGGTGTTTGTTACAAACAGGGACATGAACAGCAGACACGCCTCAAACCGCACCATCAAACACAGGCCGGCCAGTAACAATAACATCTCATTTAGGCTCGATTTATCTGAGAGCACGAATTCATTTTTTATTTAGACTTAATTTAATCGCGGCAGAAACTGGCTTCCATGTTGCGGTGTTTCCATGCCCGCCCTGTCCAGCGGCGCGGCAAGTCCGGGGAAACAACCATGCGCAGGCAAACGATGACCGCAGGCCTGATGAAACCAGCCAGCCCGGCCCGCTTCAGACCATCGCGCTGCCCGGCTTCCGGCACGCCATGGGCTTTCCTGCGGCAGCCCCGTTCGAGCCGGCCGATAGCCGCCAGGTGCGCTCACTCACCGGGGCGCAGCCCGCGACTGCGCGATCGGCAAGGGCGCCCCTGCGACCATTTCGGGACAGGCTCTGCATCCCCCGCCCCACAAAATTCTTATGTGCCCACCATGAAATTGGAGGGCATCCAAATAGTCGCCGTCCTCGTAAACATAACAGGTAAAAAGTAAGCTGCAAATGATTATCATTAACTCAAGAGTGTGTGTTCACCGTCATTATGGTGCCGTCGCTCAGCTTGCATGCTCACAAGATGCACGCTGGGTTTTGACCTGTCAGGAATTTCTGAAATGGACCTGAAAAAGCTCCGGCACTTCAATGCAACCGTTAAGGCCGGCTCGATTTCGGCCGCCGCGCACACTATCGGCGTGACGCAGCAGGCCCTGTCGCGGTCGGTCACACTCCTCGAAGAGGAAGTGGGCGTGGAACTGCTTGAAAGAACGAGAACAGGTGTCAGCCCAACGCCTCGCGGCAATGATTTTTACAAGCTTTCCAGCCGCCTGGTGAACGAGTTTGATCGCGAGATGGCGAACTTCTTCAGCTCGGCTTCACGCAGCAAGATCATTGAGTTCGGCATTTCCGACGCGTGCATCATCGGACCCGGGATCACGCCTTTTCTCAAGGCATTGGAGCGGGTCGGAGTCAATAATTCAAATCACAGCGGCGTTCTGAATTCAAAAATTTCTCAAAAGGTTCATTCCTCACAATTTGTATTTGCCATCGCTGCATATAGTGAAAGCGATATGAAAAATAACATTTTTACAAAAATCGGCGACTTGCGTCTGTTTGTTGTTTCGTACAACGAAGAGACAGCAAGTCAGATCGCGGCCAGCGCCCACATCAAACCGGGCATCAGGCTCATAGGCAATCAGGAATACTCCATCGCCGACAGAATTCTCTATGAGAGCTTTATTGATGCAGCCGGGACCAATCCGGATATTTCTCAAAGAAGCAACAGAGCGGCATTGATCCGAGACATGCTCAGGCAGTTTGAATCGGCACACTTTTTTCTCTGCACCAATACCAACATTGCTGAAGAGTTTTGGGGCGGCCATTGCCGTGAAGTCATTTGGGCGAAGGAAACGGTTCCATACGGCCTGCTGACCAACCGGTCATCGCCTGTATCATTGGACTGGCCTACCTTCAGCGAATACAGCGCGCGTTATTGCGGCCAAAGACACAAGCAATAGGCGCCTGCAGGCGGCAGCCCGGCATCCGGCTTTGCAGCGCAGCCGGACCGATAGCCAGAGCCGCTGTGTTTGGCCTCCCTTGCTCGCCGACACCCGCGGATTGTAGCTGCGCTGCGGCCGGGCGCTGTGGGCGCCGGCTGGGGCCGGTTGGCGCGCCTCGGCCCGGACTGCTGGAGATACATCCTTGAACCGCCCGACTCCCAATGCCATGTTTGCGGGCGATGGTGGCCGGGTGGGGTCAATCCGGCAGGCCTGATCGTGGGGAGACGGGCGGAGCGGCGTGGTGTGGAGACACCTTGCCGGGAGCCCCGCGGGGGGCGCTTCGAGAATTTCATTTACTGGATTTCGGCGTTCAAAAGGCGCCAGGCTCGAAGGGGGCAGTGTAGGATAATCTGATTCAATTACAGAACTGGCGGCTTTGACCTTTTATTGCGGGGGCTCACTTGGATATCAATTGTATTCAGGGACTTATCGATATACTGCCACAGGGCGCGGTCGTCCACGCGCCCGATGGGCAGATCGTTGCCGCCAACACATCTGCCTGTGATCTGCTTGGCTTGAGCCTCGACGTCCTGCTGGGGCGCGATTCCATGGATCCAAGATGGCAGGCGCTGCATCCTGATGGAACCGCATTCGCCGGGACCGGCCATCCGGCCATGCTGGCGATTGAGACCGGGCTTCCGGTTCCGCCCACCCCGATGGGCGTCCTCATTCCCGATGCCGGGATAACCTGGCTGTCAGTGTCTGCGACACCCCTGAAGTGGTCTGAGAACCCGGCATGCTGTGGCAGTGTCGCCCTGTTTGTACGCCAAAACAGCGCCCTTCATCAGTTTGATCCGAGCAAGCTCGATGAGATCCCGAGATTGAATTTTTATCAGTTCATGAAGCTGCACTTTACCCGTCTTCGCGTCGCTGTCATGGCCCTCGAACGTGCCGCTCCGATGGAGAATTTGGGCGAAATTGTCGCTACCAGCCAGGTCTCGCTTCAGGCCCTGCATCAGATTGATCGCTGGGTCAGGGCATACGAAGCAGCGACGATCGCCAATGAGTCCCTTGCCACATCACAAGATGAGCTTGTCGCCCGGATGATACGCGCGCACGCTCAAAGCACTCAGATAACCTTCAATCTTGGAGCGTCCGATCATCCGGATGTCATTGGCCGGCTTTCATTCGCAGCGACGATGATCGACATCATGAGCGCACTGCTCGGCCCCGCAGACAGTATTGCCCTATCGGACCATGCCTCTCAAGACGGGTCCGTGGCCGGGATCAAGGTGGCGACGTCCTATGAACATATCTACTGTGAAAACTACTTCAAGGGCGACCTGAATGAAATCGCTGCGGGCTTGAGAACAGCATTCGGGGAGCAGCTGTGCTTGCATGAAATTTTATCTTACTTGATGGGCCGTCATAATGCCAGCATTTACTTTGAAAATGATAATCGATTTGTTTCAGTGATTATCTTACAAGGTCGATAGATGTAATGCTTAGGATTTTCTTTTCGCCACACTTTTTGATCCAGATATTTTATCCGCCCAACAGTATCAACAACGCAATGATGACACACACAATGAAAAATATTTTCCCAAATTGATCTCTCATTTATGGGCACCAACTCAAACCAAGAGTGGTATATCTTATGCCATCTTGTGCGCGGCGTTAAACATTATAAATTTGTATGAACAAGCGCCCCTCGCCAACAAGACAATCGGAACAGGAGAGGCAGCCGAGAACGGGAGCTGGTGGACTCGGTGGCGCCGGGTCAATCAGCCTGTCTGGCCCGCTCTCAATGCGGCGCCTTGCCGCCACTGGCGCCGGGAACAAGGCCGTCGTGACGCTGCAGGAACCCCACCAGATTGATCGACTGGACAGGGCGGCACAATCCGAAACCCTGGGCGCGGTCTGCGCCCAGCAATTGGACAATCTTGAGCGTCTCTTCGTCTTCAACGCCTTCGGTGGTCAGGGTGAGACCCAGGTGATGAGCCAACTCGACCGTTGACTTGACCAGCAAGCGGTCACGGGGCTGCGCCTGCAGATCCTTGATAAAGGCTCTGTCAAGTTTCAGTTCGTCGGCTGGAATGCGCTTGAGATAGGCTAGAGCATTTTCGCCTGGGTCTGACTCGGTTGGGGATTCCGTTTAGGGGCGAAGCGTGATTCATGGGGTGTCGCCTGTACAGGGAGGGCGGCCATGAGAACGTTGAGCGAGGATCTTCGCCTTCGAGCGGTGAAGCT
>WGNG01000013.1 GCA_016124675.1 Alphaproteobacteria bacterium | reverse complement strand
GACCCGGGGCTTACGCCCCGGCCCACCCTCCCCATCAAGGGGAGGGAAAAACAAGGCGCTCTCTTCTTCCCCTCCCACTCGTGGGGGTGAGGCCCCCAAGAACGATCCGGGGGATCGTTCGACGGGCCGAACGGCTGAGCGTCAGCGAAGCCGGGTGGGGGCGCCGCCGAAAGGCGGCTGCTAAAATCCTGAACCGCACGGCGCCTCACCCCACCCGGCCCGGCGCTTCGCGCCGGCCCACCCTCCCCATCAAGGGGAGGGAAAGATAACGGCGGCTGAAAACCTGGCGACCGCCGCCGCCCGCCGCCCCGACTTTTCCACATTGCTCCTATTCACGGGGGATATCCGCACGCGAGCCATGACGCGGCCGCGCCGCCCCGCTAGCATGCGCAGATGACCGCTGAAGCCGCCCCCTCCTATGCCCCGCCCGCCTCGTCCGAGACCGCCGGTCCGCCCCGCAATATCGAGGCGGAGCAGGCCTTTATCGGCGCTGTGCTGTATGACAACGAGACCCATAACCGGGTCAGCGACTGGCTGCGACCGGAGCATTTCTACGATCCGCTCCACGCCGCGATCTACCGGCGCGCCGCCCAGATGATCAATGCCGGCACGCTGGCCGACGCCGTCACCCTGCGCTCCCATTTCGAGGGCGAGCCGGGCATGGCCGCCGTGGGCGGGGTGAGCTATCTCGCCCGGCTGATGAGCGAGGCCCCGGATTCCGCCTCGGCGCCGGAATATGCGCGCGTCATCTATGATCTCGCCGTGCGCCGGGCGCTGATCGATTTTGGCGGCTCGGTGGCCTTTGACGCCAGCCGTCCCAGCGACTCCCTGACGGCCACCGCGCTACTGGAGACCGCCGAGCAGCGCCTGTTCAAGCTGGCCGAATCCGGCGGCGTCTCGCGCACGCTGCAGCCGTTCAGCGAGGCGCTCGCCCAGTCCATGGCCATGGCCCAGGCCGCCTACAAGCGCGGCGGCGGATTGTCAGGCATATCCTCGGGCCTCAAATCGCTGGACGCCAAGCTGGGCGGCATGCACCGCTCCGACCTCATCATCCTGGCGGGCCGGCCCTCCATGGGCAAATCCTCGCTGGCGCTGAATATCGCCTTTTCCATGGCCCGAGCCCACCGCACCGAAACCGGCAGTGACGGCGTGCGCCGCACCAGTGATGGCGGGGTGGTCGCCTTCTTCTCGCTGGAAATGTCGAGCGAGCAGCTCGCGACGCGCCTGCTGGCCGACTATACCGGCATTTCCGGCTATCATATCCGCCAGGGCAAGATCGACGCGGCGCAGTTTGAAGACCTGCGCGACGCCGTGGCCGACATCAACGCCATTCCGCTCTACATTGATGATACCGGCGGCCTGTCCATCGGCGCGCTGGCCGCGCGCGCCCGCCGCCTGAAGCGCAATCCTCAAATAGGGCTGGACTGCGTGATTGTCGACTATCTCCAGCTCGTCACCGGCTCCAACAGCCGCGGCGACAACCGGGTGCAGGAAGTCTCCGAAGTGACCATGGCGCTCAAATCGCTCGCCAAGGAGCTGAACGTCCCCGTCATCGCCCTGTCCCAGCTGTCACGTCAGGTCGAGCAGCGCGACGACAAGAAGCCCCAGCTGTCGGACCTGCGCGAATCGGGCTCCATCGAGCAGGACGCCGACGTGGTGATGTTCGTCTATCGTGAGTCCTATTATCTCGAACGCCTCGAGCCCAAGGAAGGCACCGAGCAGCATCTGGCCTGGGAGGACGAGATGCGCCAGGTGCGCAATGAGGCCGACATCATCATCGCCAAGCAGCGCCATGGCCCGATCGGCGCGGTGAAAGTGCATTTCGACCCCGACCGGACGAAGTTCTCCGATCTGGACACATCCGGCCGGCGCGATTTCGAGTAGGCGCGTCATGGCTGATGCACCCCGCGCCGCGACTGCGCCGCCCTTCGGCCGGGGCGCGCGCCTGGTCATCGACCGTGATGCGCTGGCGCGCAATTACCAGACCCTGCGCAGGCTGGCCGCCGGCGCTGAAACCGGCGCCTCCATCAAGGCCGACGCCTATGGCCTGGGCGCCAGCGCCCTGGCGCCGCGCCTGTTGCGCGAGGGCTGCCGCAGCTTCTTTGTCGCAACGCCGGAAGAGGGCGCCGATCTGCGCCGGGCCCTGCGCGGCGGCGAGGGCGATATCTGGGTGCTCAACGGCTATGACCCGGCGGCGCGCCGCCTCTACGTGGACCATCGTCTGGGCGCCGTGCTCAACCAGGCCAGCGAGCTTGCCGGTTTCGCGGCCAGTCCCGCCGGCGCCTGCGCGCTGCATCTCGACACCGGCATGAACCGGCTCGGCTTCTCGTCGGGCGAGATTGAAGCGTTGATCGCCGATCCGGGCGTGCTTGCCGGTCTCGACCTGCGCCTCGTGATGAGCCATCTGGCCTGCTCTGAAGATGCCGCCCACCCCATGAACGCCGCCCAGCGCGACCGTTTCACGGCGCTCGCCGCCCGCCTGCCCGCCGCGCGCCTCAGCCTGTCCAACACAGGCGGGGTGATGCTGGGCGCGGACTACCATTTTGACCTCGTGCGTCCCGGGATCGGCCTCTACGGCGCCAGCGCCGATACACACGCGTCCCATCCCTTCGCGCCGGTCGTGCGCCTGGAGGCGCCGATCCTGCAGGTGCGCGCCCTCAAGGCCGGCGACAGCGTCGGCTATGGGGCGAGCTTCACCGCGCAGCGCGCCATGATCGCCGCCACAGCCGCGGCCGGGTATGGCGACGGCCTGCCCCGCGCTTTGTCCGGAAAAGGATTCGCCCGGATCGGGGACACGCGCGCGCCGATCCTCGGCCGGGTGTCGATGGATCTGGTGGTGCTCGATGTCAGCGATTGCGAGGCTGACGTGAGGGCCGGCGCGCCGGCGGTGTTCCTGGGCGCGGACCTCGCCGAAACCGCGCGCCTGGCCGACACCCTGCCCTACGAGCTTCTGACCGGGCTCACCCAGCGGCCCGCGCGGGTGTATGAGGGCGCGCCCTGACGCCCTCGCCGTCCCGCAATTCTAGACGTTGAACTTGAACAGCATCACGTCGCCGTCCTGGACCACGTATTCCTTGCCTTCCTGGCGCAGCTTGCCGGCCTCGCGCGCGCCCGCCTCGCCGCCATGGGCGACATAGTCGGCATAGGCGGTGGTCTCGGCGCGGATGAAGCCGCGTTCGAAATCGCCGTGGATCACGCCCGCCGCGCGCGGCGCGGTCCAGCCCTTGCGGATGGTCCAAGCGCGCGCCTCTTTCGGACCCACGGTGAAATAGGTCAAAAGGCCCAGCAGCTGATAGCCTGTATGGATCAGCCGGTTGAGCCCCGGCTCCTCCAGCCCCAGCTCGGCGAGGTATTCGCTGCGCTCCTCGGCATCGAGCAAGGCCAGTTCCGATTCGATCTTCGCGGAAATCACCACGCAGGCCGCGCCCTCCTGCGTCGCCCGGGCCTCGACCGCGCGCGAGTGCGCATTGCCGGTGGCGGCGCTCTCCTCGTCCACATTGGCCACGAACAATACCGGCTTGGCGGTCAGAAGCTGCATCATGCGCCACTGGCGGGTCTGGTCGGCGGGCACCCTGGCCTTGCGCGCCGGGCGGCCTTCATTGAGCTCGGCCAGCGCCAGATCGACCAGCGCCAGCATTTCCCTGGAATCCTTGTCGCCGGTCTTGGCCTTCTTCTCCAGATTGGCGCGGCGCTTGTCCAGGCTGTCGAGATCGGCAAGCATCAGCTCGGTCTCCACCACCTCGAAATCGGACAGCGGGTCGACCCGGCCGGACACGTGGGTGACATCGTCATCCTCAAAGCAGCGCAGCACATACACCACCGCGTCCACCTCGCGGATATTGGCCAGAAACTGATTGCCCAGCCCCTCGCCCTGGCTGGCGCCCTTCACCAGGCCCGCAATGTCCACAAAGCTCATGCGCGCCGGGATGATATTGGCCGATCTGGCGATCCCGGCGAGCGTCGTCAGGCGCGGCTCGGGCACAGCCACCTCGCCCACATTCGGCTCAATGGTGCAGAAGGGATAATTGGCCGCCTGCGCCGCCGCGGTCTGGGTCAGGGCGTTGAACAGGGTGGATTTGCCCACATTGGGCAGGCCCACAATGCCGCATTTGAATCCCATGCCCGTCTCCTTTCGCGCCGTCCGGCTGTGGCGCGCCGTATAGGCCGGGCGCTCGCCAAGGGGAAGGGCGGGCGGCGCCCCTGATCCGGGACAACGCGCCCGGAGCCTTCACCTTGCCCGCATCCCGCGCGCCATGGCACACACGCCCCGACATGACCGCCTCCGCCCCCGCCCCTTGCGTCCAGGCCGCCGCCCTCAGCGTGCTGATGACGGCCGATCCCGCCGCCAAGGCCGCCTGCGCCCGGCGCGTAGCGGCGCACTGGCGTGCGGGCGCGCTGGCTTTGCCAATGCGCGGCGCGCCGGGTTTGGCGCCGGACCGCCCGGCCCGCCCGGACAAGCCGGTCCTTGCCCCGCCTTCCGCCGTGCCCAAGCGCAAGCTCGGTTCGCGTGAGGGGCGCTTCGCCCTCCTGCACGCCGTCGCCCATATCGAGTTCAACGCCATAGATCTCGCCTTCGATCTGGTGGCGCGCTTTGGCGGCGATGCGCGCATCTCCGACGAGGACCGCGCCACTTTCCTCACCGACTGGATCAGCGTCGGCGATGACGAGGCGCGCCATTTCATGCTGTTGACTGAACGCCTCGCCGCGCTGGGCGGCAGCTATGGCGATCTCACCGCCCATGACGGGCTGTGGAGCGCCGCGCAAGCCACGAAAGACGATCTGCCTGCGCGCCTGGCCATCGCGCCCATGGTGCTCGAAGCGCGCGGGCTCGACGTCACCCCGGTCATGATCAAGCGCCTGCGCGCCGCCGGGGACGAAGCCAGCGCGGCGGCCCTGGAGATCATCTATTCAGAGGAAATCGCCCATGTGGCCGCCGGGCGGCGCTGGTTCGATGCGCTGGCCAGCGCCGAGGGCCATGACCCGCGCGAGCGCTTCCAGGCCCTGGTGCGCCAGTATTTCCGCGGCGCCCTCAAACCGCCCTTCAACATCCAGGCCCGCGACCGCGCCAACCTGCCCGAAGACTGGTACGCCCCGCTGGCGGAGTTGATGGAGTGAGGCGGGACCGCCCCGGCGTTCAATTGAGGCTGTGCAGGCCCGTAGCCGCGCATAAACTGGGCGCGAACCGATTCGCTTGAGGAGTCCTGCCGCCATGAAACCCCTCTCCCCTCTCCTGATCCTCGCCGCCGCGCTGGCGCTCACGGGGTGCAATACCATTCAGGGCATCGGCCACGACATCACCCGCACCGGCGAGGTGATGGAGGATATCCTGAGCGAAGCGGATATCCCGGCGGGAGAAGATGGCGCGGTGGCGGCGGGTTAGGACGTAAGCGGATCAGGCCGGACTGTCTCGCCGGGCTCACGCGGCGTGATCGTGGCGAATTGATCAATGCGCACGTCGCCGCCCGGCAGGCGCGCCACGATTTCAAGCTCACCGCCCATGGCCTCGATAAAGCGGCGCAACGTGCCCACCAGCATGTCGGCGCGCTTTTCCATCTTCGCCACCGAGCCCTGACTGATATTGAGCACGGCGGCCAGCTCTTCCTGTGACAGCGCCATCGCCCGGCGCAAATCCGCCAGCGTCATCTCCGCTTCAAGCTCAGCGGAACGGGCGGCAATCGCAGCCTGCGCTTCTTGAGACATCTGCGCCTGCAGCCCGGAAAACGGTTTGCGGCCAGCCATGTACTTACTCTCCTCGTTCCGCCTTCAGCTCGTTCAAATGCTGGTCATAGAGCGCGTCAGCCTGTGCGATCATGCGGTCGTAGAACCGGTCATCGCCGGTCTTGTCGCCGCCGGTCAAAAGGATCGCCGTGCGTTCGGGATTGAAGGCGTAGAACACCCGCAAAGGCCGTCCCTCGCTCTGCACCCTCAATTCCCTCATGTGCCCGTGGCGTGAGCCGATGATTGCGCTCGAGTACGGAAAAGGCAGGTTTGGCCCACGCGCCTCAAGCCGGCCCACATAAGCGGCAACGTCAATCTGTTGCGTCTCCGTCAGGGTCCGCCACCACGCCTCAAACTCGTCTGTGTACTCGACAGACCGGACCATGCTTTAAGATATGCACTCAAGTGCATAATTCAAGGATTTTCTGCGCGGTGTCTGCAGAGGGGCGGAGCCCCTACAAAACCTCAAATAGGCCCGCTGCGCCCATGCCGCCGCCGACGCACATGGTGCAGACCACATATTTCGCGCCGCGGCGTTTGCCCTCGATCAGGGCGTGGCCGACCATGCGCGCGCCGCTCATGCCATAGGGGTGGCCGATGGAGATGGCGCCGCCATTGACGTTGAGGTTTTCGTCCGGGATGCCGAGCGTGTCGCGGCAATAGAGCACCTGCACGGCGAACGCCTCGTTGAGCTCCCACAGCCCGATATCATCCATCTTCAGGCCGTTGGCCTTGAGGAGTTTCGGCACGGCATGGACCGGGCCGATGCCCATCTCGTCCGGGTCGAGGCCCGCCACCGCGATGCCCACATAGCGGCCCAGCGGGGCGAGGCCGCGGCGCTCGGCCTCTCTGGCCTCCATCAGCACCGCCGCCGAGGCGCCGTCCGACAGCTGGGAGGCGTTGCCCGCGGTGATGAACTTGCCTTCCTTGACCTGCTGGCCGTGGGCGAAGACCGGGTTCAGGCTCTGCAGGTTCTCAAGCGTGGTGCCGGGGCGGTTGCCCTCGTCCTTTGACAGGGTGACTTCCTGGCTCGAGATGGCGCCCGTGGCCTTGTCCTTGACCAGCATGTGCGTGGTCATCGGCACGATCTCGGCATCAAAGCGCCCGGCGGCCTGGCCCTCGGCGGTGCGGGTCTGGGACTGCACGGCATAGGCGTCCTGCGCCTCGCGGCTGATTCCATAGCGTGCGGCCACAATCTCGGCGGTCTCCAGCATGCTCATATAGAGGTCGGGGCGGTGTTCGTTGATCCAGGGATCGAACGCCTTGTGGATATTCATGTGCTCGTTCTGGACCAGCGAGATGGATTCCAGCCCGCCGCCCACGGTGACCGTCATCCCGTCGCAAATGATCTGCTTGGCGGCGATGGCGATGGCCATCATGCCGCTGGCGCACTGGCGGTCCACGCTCATGCCCGACACGGCGGTGGGCAGGCCGGCGCGGATCGCGGCCTGGCGCGCCACGTTCTGGAAGGTGGAGCCCTGCTGCATCGCCGCGCCGATCACCACATCGTCAATCTCGGCCGGATCGATCCTGGCGCGCTGGACCGCGTGGCGGATGGCATGGGCGCCCAGCGCCTGGGCCTGGGTGTCGTTGAACGCGCCGCGATAGGCCTTGCCGATGGGCGTGCGCGCGGTGGACACGATAAGGGCTTCACGCATGGCTGATCTCCTGATCCTGGCGCGCCGGGCCGCTGACCCGGCAATTGACCCGTCATAGCCCGTCCGGGCGCGCAATCAAAGAATTCGATTGTCGGGGGTTACATTGCCGGGGCGCCTTGGGTATGTTGCCCCCGCTCAGCACCGTTCCGTCCCTCGCGCGAACTCTTTTTCAAAGAGGGGCAAAGCCACGCCAGGGAGCCAGTCCATGACCGGCCCTGCCGAACTGCGCGCCGAAACCGGCGCACCCCTCCAGACCCCGGCTCAGGATTACGGGCAGGACCCGACCGGCGCCCGTGAATCCGGCCTGTACCGCGAGGAATACGTCAAGGGCTTCGTCGAGAAATGGGACGAGCTCATTGACTGGGACGCCCGCGCCAAAAGCGAAGGCCAGTTCTTCATCGACATCTTGCGCGCGCGCGGCAAGACCAGCGTGCTCGATGTCGCCACCGGCACCGGGTTTCACTCGGTCCAGCTCCTGAAAGCCGGGTTCCAGGTGACCAGCGCAGACGGCTCGGCCGAAATGCTGGGCAAGGCGTTCGAGAACGCCCGCCAGCGCGGCCTGGTCCTGCACACGGCGCTGGCCGACTGGCGCGCGCTCAACCGCGACATACTCGGGCGCTATGATGCCGTCATCTGCCTGGGCAATTCCTTCACCCATCTGCACGACGAGGCCGACCGGCGCCGGGCGCTGGCCGAGTTCTATGCCGCGCTCAAGCATGATGGCATTCTCATCATGGACCAGCGCAATTACGACGCCATTCTCGATGTCGGTTTCGACAGCCAGCACAAATACTATTATTGCGGCGACAAGGTCTCGGCCGCGCCCGAATATGTCGACGATACGCTCGCGCGCTTTCGCTACGAGTTTCCCGACACCTCGGTCTATCACCTCAACATGTTCCCGCTGCGCAAGAATTACGTGCGCAATCTGATGCTGGAGAGCGGTTTCCAGACCGTGCGCACCTATGGCGACTTTCAGGAAACCTACGCCGATCACGATCCCGACTTCTTCATCCACGTGGCGGAGAAGACCTATGGCGGGTGAGGCGCAGGCCGCCGTGAAAACCGCACAGGCCTATTACGACAGCGATGACGCCGACAGCTTCTACGCCATCATCTGGGGCGGCGAGGACATTCATGTCGGCCTGTATGAGCACCCTGACGAGCCCATCGCGCAGGCCAGCCGCAGGACCGTCGCCCACATGGCCGCCCGGCTGGCGGGCCTGAAACCCGGCGCGCGCGTTCTGGATCTCGGGGCCGGCTATGGCGGCGCGGCGCGTTATCTCGCGCGTGAGCACGGCGCCCATATGACCTGCCTGAACCTGTCGGAGGTGGAAAACGCGCGCAATCGCACCCTGACCGCCAAGCAGGGCCTCGGCGGCCGGATCGACGTCCATCACGGCGCGTTCGAGGACTTGGCCTACCCCGATGCCAGCTTCGACATTGTCTGGTCCCAGGACGCCTTCCTGCATTCAGCCGATCGCGCCAGGGTCCTCGCCGGCGCGGCGCGGGTGCTGAGGCCCGGCGGCGAGTTCATCTTCACCGATCCCATGCAGGCTGACACCATCGCCGACCCGGCGGCGCTGAAACCCGTCTATGAGCGCATCCACCTGCCCAACCTCGGCTCCTTCGCCTTCTACCGCGAACAGCTGGACGCGCTGGGTCTGGAGGATTCCGGCAGCGAGGCCATGACCGGCCAGCTGCGCACTCATTATGCCCGCGTGCGCGCCGAGCTCACCGCCCGCCGGGCCGAGCTCAAGGGCGAGGTGTCGGACGCCTATGTGGCCCGCATGCTGGACGGCCTGACCCACTGGGTGACCGCCGCAGACCGGGGCCTGCTGGCCTGGGGCGTGATCCATTACCGCAAGCCGGGCTAACCCAGCCTGATCCCCGCCTGCGCGGCGGCCTTCACCAGGAATTTCATGGTCTGCTGGCCGCCCTGCTCATAGGGCTCCTGGCCCTTGGGATCGGTGATCTGGTCGAGGTTTCTGGCCACCTGTTCCGGCGTCTGGTCGGCGGGGGCCAGGAAAATCCCGTCGGTTTCATAGATGCGCGTCGCCGCATAACCGCCCGCCCCGGCGCACAGAATCGTCCGGCTCGGCGCATCCTCACCCGCCAGCACGATCAGGCCGGCCGTGACGCTTTCAGGCGTCATCAGCCTGCCGGCCTCCTCCGGGATCAGGCCTTGCGTCATGCGGGTATAGGCGGTGGGCGCCAGCGTGTTGACGCGGATATTGTTCTTGGCGCCTTCGAGATGCAGCACATTCATCAGCCCCACCAGCGCCATCTTCGCCGCGCCATAATTGGACTGGCCGAAATTGCCGTAAATCCCGGACGAGGAGCTGGTCATGACGATGCGGCCATAACCGGCCTCCTTCATCAGATCCCACACCGCCTTGGTGCAGGTGACCGAGCCCATGAGGTGCACGTCCACCACCGCGCGGAAATCCTCCAGCGTCATCTTGGAGAAGCTCCTGTCGCGCAGAATGCCGGCATTATTAACCAGGATGTCGACCCGGCCCCAGCGCGCCTGCGCCGCCGCCACCATGTCGGCCACCTCGTCGGCCTTTGTGACATTGGCGCCGTGGGCCATCGCCTCGCCACCGCCTGCGATGATCTCACTGGCCACCGTCTGCGCCGCGCTCACCGATGCGCCGGTTCCGTCCAGCGCGCCGCCCAGATCATTGACCACGACTTTCGCGCCACGCCGCGCCAGCTCCAGCGCGTGACTGCGGCCGAGGCCGGTGCCCGCCCCGGTCACAATGGCCACCCGGCCGTCAAAACGGATATCGCTCATGGGATCGCCCTCGCCTGCCCTTGATGGAGGGCGGCATGCGACAAGGTTTGGCGGCCAATTGCAATGGGGCGCGTCACCGCACGCCCCGGCCGGGGCGCTGGCGGGGCGCGGCGCCCCCGATCAGCTCTGCTGCAGGAAGGCGGGCTGGCGCACCGTTTCAAAGGCCTGTCTCGCCACGAACTGGCGCATCGACGCGGCGACAAACCCCGCCACCCCGTCGCGGTCCGACAGGAGGCCCTTGCGCGCCGTCAGCGCCGGCGCGGCGGCGCCCTGCGCACGCGCCCCGATCTGGCTGCGCCAGTCATCGAGCACGGCGCTCACCGCATCGTCAAATGTGACCAGCGCCTGGACGCAGGCGCCCAGCGGCGCCCGTGTGGCTGCGCGCAAATCCAGCGCCGCCTGCACCCGCATCACATCGCCCATCACCCACAGGCGCATGCGCCCGCCCCGGGCCCGCACTCCGTGCAGGGCGCGGATCAGGCCCTGGCGTTGCAACTGGCGCAGCAGGCTGGTGGTCACCGGCCAGGACACCGCGCCCGCCAGGATCTCCGCGTCAGTGAGCAGCCCGCGCACCCGCCAGTCATAGACCAGCATGGCGCCGAGCGAGGCCGGGTTCTTGAGCGCAAACCGCGCCCTGTCGGAGGTGGCCAGCATCAGAGAACTCTCGCTGAACGTGTTTAATGATTATTTTCACTGTGTATGGTTCATCACTAGACGCCAAGCCTTACCCAGACCCTAACGGACCTTCCTGGTTGAGCAATTCATGCCGCCTGACGGACGTAAGGTTCGCACCGGCGCAAGCGTAGACGGCGCCAAGGCCGGGGAAAGCCACCCGTTTCCCGCAACACGGGCGAATACCGATGGCCGGCGAACAGCTGAGCTTGCCCGTGTCTCTCCTGAGGCGGCATTCAAGCCTTGCCTTGGCGGGCAGAAGCCTCGGCATTCAGCGTGTATGTTTGCGGGAATGATCCAGATCCGCCTTTCATTGCCATGACTTGGCCGGGAGGTCCCGCCCGTCCCGGCGGCTGTCGCCCATTCATCTGGCGTTCACGCGGCCTCTCCCACGCTTGCCCGTCTTGAAGATGAATGTTGCTGTGGAGCCGAAGCGGGCGCGCGCAGCGCACCAGGAGGGGCCAATGATCCGATATTCCGCTCTCAGCCTCGCGGCGATGGCCATCGCCGCCGCCGGGCTCGCCGCCACGGGCGCCGGCGCCCCGGCGTCCGCGCAGGCCCTGGGACAGGGCGATTTTGCGCTCTGCGCCGTCTATCGCCCGGACGGGACCTTTGCCGGATACAGCAATGCCTGCCTGGAGCGTCAGCGCGCCGCCATCCGGCGCTTCAGCCAGCCAAGCCCGTCCCATGGCGGGCACGCGCGCGCGGCTGGCGTCTATCCCTGTCCCAGCTGGGCCAACCAGGGCTATGGCTTTTCCAGCACGTCATCCGGTTTTGGCGGCCGTGTTCAGTACGGCACTTTCACGTCCTCGGTGAACGGCCAGCCCTGCATCCCCAGCCCGAATATTGTCCGGCGCGGCCTGCCATAGCCTGACATTACCGGGAAAACCGGGGGAAAACCGGGGACACACACCTGTTTCCCGCGTGGCAAGGCTGCGCCGACTGATGGTCAGCCACCAGGCGTGTGTCCCCGTTTTGCCCCCCGCAAAATGCGACCGCACCTCCCTGTTCTTCCTTGCTGGGCGTTTTTCGCAAGCGTCGCAGCCTGTCAAGGACGGCCCTGCGGGCGGCCGCCATGCGGCGACCGGGCAAAGCCCGGTCGTCCTTGACAGGCTGCGATCGCCTTGCGGGACCCTCCAGCATGGAACGATGGGGGAGGATTGAGCCCCGGGGCGTCCCGGCTGGAGGCGGAAAATGGGTGTGTGTCCCCGGTTTTCCCCTGGTTTTCCATGGGGGACCCCCTTGTGGAGCCACCACACCTTCCCCCTGCGCTTCAGATTATGGTTCATGACACGGCGTCTAGGGCATCCGCACTCCTCGCCCTTGTGGGACAGTTTGTGGGACAGTCCCGAGGCGATAGGAGCAATTATGCCAGTAAGATAATGACTTGAAAAGATTGGTAGCGGGGGAGGGACTCGAACCCTCGACCTCAGGATTATGAGTCCTGCGCTCTAACCAGCTGAGCTACCCCGCCGGGGGAGGTGCGGCCCTTGGGGCCGGAGGCAGGCGTATACCCGTGCGCGCCCTGGCGTGCAAGCGTGCGCCGCGCCCGCCAGTGAGCCGGGTGTGCCTGACGCGCAAGGCCCGCCGTGGGGCCGAGATGCGCCAGCCAGCAACTCGGACACCGCGCCCTTCAGCGCACCGGGGTCCGCATCCAGCGCCTGCGAGGCGGTGCTGACCTGTGCGGCGCAAGGGGCCGGCCTCGGTGGCGGTGGCGTCCATGCGCGGGACGCAAACGGCCATTTCCTCCCATCCAGAAAAGGGCTTAAAACCGGCCCACCCGCCCGTCAGGCCGAAATGTGGATCGGGTGACCCAGCGCCGCCAGCGCGCTTTCGGCGAAGGCTTCGGTCAGCGTCGGGTGGACGTGGATCGTGCCGGCGATGTCTTCCAGGCGCGCGCCCATCTCCAGCGCCAGGGCGAACTCGCCTGACAGCTCGCTGACATGCTTGCCCACGGCATGGATGCCCAGGATCACATGATCACTCTTGCGCGCGGTGATGCGCACGAAGCCGCCATCGGCCCCGCCCTCCATGGTCAGCGCCCGGCCCGAGGCGGCCAGCGGGAATTTGCCGGTGATCACCTCTTCGCCCCTGGCCTTCGCCTCGTCCGGCGTCAGTCCGGCGCCCACCAGTTCGGGCTCGGTAAAGCACACCGCCGCGATGGCCACGGGGTCAAAGCGGCGCTTGTGGCCGGCAATGATCTCGGCCACGGCCTCGCCCTGCGCGGTCGCCTTGTGGGCCAGCAGCGGCTCGCCGGTCAGATCACCGATGGCGTAGACGCCGCGCATGGCGGTGCGGCACTGGTCGTCGATCTTCACAAACGGCCCGTCCATGTCGACGCCCATGGTTTCCAGGCCCCAGCCATCCGTGACCGGCTTGCGCCCCACGGACACCAGGATTTTGTCCGCCTCGACGCGCTGGGTCTCACCCTGATCGGTCTGGAACTCCAGGAAGGTCTTCCCGCCCTCTTCCACCACGCCCCTGGCCTTGGATTTGAGGTGGAGATCGACCTTGTTCTTCTTCAGCCACATCGTGACCGGACGCGTCAGCTCGCCGTCATACAGCGGCACGATGCGGTCGAGCGCCTCCACCACCGTCACCGCACTGCCGAGCTTGCGGAACGCGATCCCGAGCTCCAGCCCGATATAGCCGCCGCCGACCACCACCAGTTTTTCCGGCAGCTCGGTCAGCTCCAGCGCCTGGGTCGATCCGATCACCGCGCCGCCAAACTTCATGAAGGGCAGCTCGGTTTCCTTGGACCCCGTGGCCAGGATCACATGCTCGGCCGTGATCTCCAGCTCGCCGCCATCGGCCAGCGCCACGACGCAGGTCTTGGCGTTGCGGAACACCGCCCAGCCATTGACCGCGTCCACCCTGGCGGCTTTGAGAAGCTGGCCCACGCCCCGGGTCAGCTTGTTGACGATGCCATCCTTCCAGGCCGTCAGTCCCGCCATGTCCAGCTGCGGCGCGGCGCTGAGCGACAGGCCCATATCGGACTTCTCCGCCAGATGGCGCATCTCCTCGAATTTCGACGCGGCGTGGATGAAGGCTTTCGACGGGATGCAGCCGCGATTAAGGCATGTGCCGCCCAGCCCCGCCTTGTCCACGATCACCGTGTCCAGCCCCAGCTGACCCGCCCGGATCGCAGCCGGGTATCCCCCCGGCCCGCCGCCCACAACGAGAACCTGGCATTTGCGGGTTTTGCGCTCAGACATGGGGGCGTCCTTTTGGCTTCAGAGGATATCGCGCCCGATCTAGCCGCTTCACGCCCAAAGGGGAACCCGGCAGCGGTGCCCCTACCGCCGCGCCGACCCGGCCGAGCCGCTGAAGAACACCGTCACCCCGATCAGGAAGCCCAGATCATAGGGCCAGCCATTATTGGGCGAGGCGTAGACCGCCACCTCCATGAAAAACCCGGCGATGAAGGTGAAGGGCAGAAGGAAGCCATGGGCCAGCCCATACAAAAACCCCGGCGCCCCCGCCTGCACCCCGCCCGCCACAGGCTCGGCGCAGCCGGTCAGCGCCAGCAGGATCACGATAACGGCGAGCGCGATACGCATGGGGGGGTCTCCGCAAATCAACCTGACGCTGGCTGATCATGATGGCTGGCGGGGCAAAGGGGAAGGGAGGGGCGCAATGATTGCCCGCACCCCCTCTCCTTACCTCTCCCCCATCGTCATGGGGGAGAGGGGGCCTCCGCGCTGCACATTACATCGGTGAGGCCAGGCGCTTGCTTTTCCTGAAAGAAGCGCAGCGTCAAAGCCTCCTCTCCCCTCTTAAGAGGGGAGAGGTAAGGTGAGGGGTGCGGCGCCGTCCATTGCAGGACGAGGCGATGCCCCCCTACTCCATGAACAGCGTCGCCGGGTGCTCCAGATAGGCCTTCACCGCCTGGATCAGGCGTGCCGCTTCATAGCCGTCGACGATGCGGTGATCGAAGCTGGAGGAGAGGTTCATGATCTTGCGCGGGACGATCTGGCCGTCCGCGTTATAGCGCGGCAGGACCTGCAGCTTGTTGACGCCGATGATCGCCGTCTCGGGATGGTTGATCACCGGCGTGGTGACGATGCCGCCCATGGCGCCCAGCGAGGTGATGGTGATCGTGGAGCCGGTCAGCTCCTCCTTCGTCGCCTTGCCGGTGCGCGCCGCCTCGGCCAGGCGTTTGACCTCGGCGGCGATCTGCCAGATGTCCAGCGCCTCGGCGTGGCGGATCACCGGCACCATCAGGCCCTTGGGCGTGGCCGCCGCGATGCCGCAATGCACGCCCTCATACTGGGTCAGCACCGCGCTCTCGGTGTCGTAATGGGCGTTGGCCTGGGGCACGTCCACCACGGCCTTGGTCAGCGCCGTGACCAGGAAGGGGATGATGGTCAGCTTCTCGCGCCCCTCCTTGCGATTGGCGTTGAGATGGGCGCGCAAATCTTCGAGCGCCGTCAGGTCGATCTCCTCCACATAGGCGATGTGGGGGATGGTGCGCTTGGCCAGCGCCATGTTCTCGGCGATTTTCCGGCGCAGGCCGATGATCTTGATCGTCTCCACGCCGGTGCGCGGCGCACGGCCCGCGCTGGCCGCGCCGGACCGCGAGGCCAGGCGCCCACCCGAGGCGATGAAATCGTCCAGATCGTCATGGGTCACACGGCCTGCGGGGCCGGAGCCCGGCACGGCGGACAGATCGATACCCGCCTCCAGCGCACGCTGGCGCACGGCGGGGCTGGCCAGCGCACGCTCGCCCGAGGGGCGTGAGGGGGCAGCGGGGGCCGGCGCAGCACCCTTTCCTCCCCCGCTTGCGGGGGAGGTGTCCCGGGCTTGACCCGGGACGGAGGGGGGAGCGGACGGTTTGGGCGCGTCGGGTTTTTCGGAAGCGGCGCTTGCCCCCTCCGTCCGCTTCGCGGACACCTCCCCCGCAGGCGGGGGAGGAGAAGAATCCGCTTTGGCCTCATCCTTGGCCGGCTTGGGCGCCGCCTCTTGCGTCGGCGCCGTTCCGTCGATCTCGATCACAAGGATGACCGTGCCCACGGCCAGCACCTCGCCGGGCTCGCCGACGATTGTCTTGACCACGCCATTGACCGCGCAGGGGATTTCCACTGTGGCCTTGTCGGTCATGACATCCAGTATGTGTTGGTCCTCGACGACCTGGTCGCCTTCCCTGACGTGCCATTCGACGATCTCGGCCTCGACCACGCCCTCGCCGACATCGGGAAGCTTGTAGGTGTATTCGGCCATGGCTTCAGGCCTCCGTGACGGTTTTCAGCGCGCGGATCATGCGGTCGCGCGTCGGGAAATAGGCCCATTCATGGGCGTGGGGATAGGGGGTGTCCCATCCGGTCAGGCGGAAGATCGGCGCTTCCAGCGCATAGAAGCACTCTTCCTGGATCTGGGCGGCCAGCTCGGCGGCAAAGCCCGATGTACGCGGCGCCTCCTGGGCGACCACCACCCGGCCGGTCTTGTTCACCGAGGCTGCGATGGTCTCGATATCGTAAGGCACCAGCGACTTGAGATCGATGATTTCCACATCAATGCCGCAATGCTCGGCCGCGGCCTCGGCCACATGCACCAGCGTGCCATAGGTGATGAGGGTGCAGGCCGACCCCTCGCGCACCAGTTCGGCCTTGCCCAGCTCCACCGTGTAGCGCCCTTGCGGCACCTCGCCCTTGGGATGGCGCGCCCAGGAGGAGAGCGGCTTGTCGGGCACGCCATCGAACGGGCCATTATAGATGCGCTTGGGTTCAAAGAAGATCACCGGATCGCCGCTTTCCACCGCCGCGATCAGCATGCCCTTGGCGTCATAGGGGTTGGACGGCACCACCACCTGCAGGCCCGGCACATGGGTGAAAAAGGCTTCCGGGCTCATGGAATGGGTCTGGCCGCCGCGAATGCCGCCGCCCCACGGGCTGCGGATGACGCATCCGGCGGTGAACTGGCCCGCCGAGCGGTAGCGGATACGGCTCATCTCCGACACGATCTGGTCAATGGCCGGGAAGATATAGTCGGCGAACTGGATCTCCGCGATGGGCTTCAGCCCCCGCGCCGCCATGCCGATGGCCATGGCCGCGATCGCCGCCTCGTTGATGGGCGCATCAAACACGCGGTCGAGCCCATACTTGGCCTGCAGCCCGTCGGTCGCCTTGAACACGCCGCCGAAATAGCCTGCATCCTCGCCGAAGATGACGACGTCCGGATCGCCGTCCAGCAGCACGTCCATCGCCGAGTTCAGCGCCTGAATGATGTTCATCGCCGGCATGGGTCAGGTCCTGTCATGGGCGGGGAGAAAGCCGCTGCCGCTTTCCCTCCCCTTGATGGGGAGGGTGGGCCGGCGCGCAGCGCCGGGCCGGGAGGGGTGAGGCGCCTGACATTCAAATTGCAGCCGCGCCATCGCTAAACCCCCAGATCCTGGCGCTGGCGGCGCAGACGCCAGTCCGGGCGCGCATACACGTCCTCGAAAATGCTTTCAGTGGGCGAGAGCGGGCCGTCATGCAGCGTGCCGTGGCTTTCGGCCTCCTTATAGGATCGCACTACCAGCGTGGTCATGGCCTCCACCAGCGTGTCGTGGCGGGTCTCGTCCCACTCGCCCCGCCCGATCAGGTGCTGCTTGAGCCGCTCGACCGGATCGCCCAGCGGCCAGAGGCCGGCTTCGGTCTTGGGCCGGTACTTCGACGGGTCGTCGGAGGTGGAGTGCGCGTCGGCGCGATAGGTGAACAATTCCAGCAGGGTCGCCCCGCCGCCCTTGCGCGCGCGCTCGGCCGCCCACTGGGTGGCCGCATACACCGCCAGGAAGTCATTGCCGTCCACGCGCAGCGAGGCGAGCCCATAGCCGAGCCCCTTGGCGGCGAAGGTCGGCGCGTCGCCCAGCGCGATATTCTGGTGGCTGGAAATGGCCCACTGGTTATTGACCACATTCAGGATCACCGGCGCGCGATAGGTGGACGCCAGCGTCAGCGCGCCATGAAAATCGCCCTCGGCCGTGGTGCCGTCGCCGATCCAGCTCGCCGCAATCCGGTCCTCGCCCTTGTAGGCGCAGGCCATGGCATAGCCGACGGCCTGGGGAAACTGCGTGCCCAGATTGCCTGACACGGTGAAGAAATGCCCTTCCGCCCACGCATAGTGCACCGGCAGCTGGCGTCCTTTCAGATTGTCGCGGCTGTTGGAAATGCAGTGGCACATCATGTCCACGATATTGCGCCCGCGCGCGAACAATATCCCCTGCTGGCGATAGCTGGGGAAGACCATGTCAGTGGGGCGCAGGGCCATGGCGGCGGCCACCGCGACAGCCTCCTCGCCGGCCGACTTCATGTAGAAGCTCATCTTGCCCTGACGCTGGAGCTTGAGCATGCGCTCGTCATAGATGCGCGTCAGCACCATGTGCGACAGGCCCTCGCGCATCAGCTCCGGGCTCAGCCTGGGGTCCCAGTCGCCCACCGCCTGGTGGTTATGGTCCAGCACGCCAACGAGCCCGGTGGCCAGATCAACCGTCTCGCGCCAGGACGCCAGCGCATCGGGGCGCCTGGCTGTCCCCGCCTTGGGCAGGTTCAGATAGCTGAAATCGGGCGCATCCCCGGGACGAAAGGGCGGCGTGGGCACATGAAAGCGCGACTGTCCGTTCGACATGGATTGTCCGTACGTTTCCTCTTGCCCCGCAAGGCGTTTGCGCGGGCGAGGTAGCCGTAAGGCGCGCGTTTGGCAACCGCGCGGGCCGGTGCGAAGGGCATGCTGCGCGTGCGAAGGGGGGTGCGGTCGCCGATTGGCCCCTTCAGTCAGATCTGCGTTTTCCCGGACGTCGCGATCTCCTTCACCGCGCCCCCTCACCTTTATCCTCTCCCCCATGTCCATGGGGGAGAGGAGGCTTGAACGCAGCGTTCTTACCTGTGGGCTTGGGATCAGGCATTTCCGGAACAAACTCGGCGTCAAAGTCCCCTCTCCCCTCATTGAGGGGAGAGGATAAAGGTGAGGGGTGAGCGGCGGATCCAGATGTTTGCGCAACGCCGATTTCGCGCATCGCGCGCTACACTCTCCAACAGCGAATCACGCGCGCGGAGAGCAAGCCCCATGGCGGCGGCCGGACCTGAAATCGAACGCCTGATCCAGCTCCTGGCCAAGCTGCCGGGCCTGGGGCCGCGCTCGGCGCGGCGCGCGGCGCTGCAAATGCTGCAAAAGCGCGACACGGTCATGGCGCCGCTGGCGCAGGCGCTGGCCGAAACCGCCGCGAAGGTGAAGCCCTGCTCCATCTGCGGCAATCTCGATGTCGCCGATCCGTGCACCGTGTGCCGCGATCCGCGCCGCGAGGCGGGCGTGATCTGTGTGGTGGAGACGGTGAGCGATCTGTGGGCGCTGGAGCGCGCCAGCGCCTTCAGGGGCCGCTATCACGTGCTGGGCGGCGTCCTCTCTGCGATTGACGGGATCGGGCCGGACGAGCTCAACATTCCGCGCCTGATCGAGCGCGCGCGCTCGGGCGAGATCACTGAAATCATCCTGGCCCTCAACGCCACGGTGGATGGCCAGACCACCGCCCATTTCCTGGCTGACAAGCTCGCCGGAACCGGGATCATCCTCACCTCGCTGGCGCGCGGCGTTCCGGTGGGCGGCGAGCTCGACTATCTTGACGACGGCACGCTGGCCGCCGCCTTCCGCAGCCGCCGCCCCGCATGATGGAGGCTTCATGACCGCCCGCCACACCCACCCCGCCGGCGCCGTCAAGCGCATCCATGTGGACAGCGCACTCCTGAAGGACAATTTCCTCGGCGACCCGGCGTCGCGCGCCATCGACGTCTACATCCCCCACGGCGCCGATCCGGACGGCCTGCCGCTTCTGGTGGATCTGACCGGCTATACCGGCAGCGGCCTGTCCCATACCGCCTGGAAGAATTTCGGCGAGAACGTGCCCGAGCGCCTCGACCGCCTGATCGGGTCGGGCATCATGGCGCCCGCTGTCGTGGCCTTCCCCGACTGCTTCACGCGCCTGGGCGGAAACCAGTACATCAACTCCGCCGTCATGGGCCCGTGGGAGGACGTGCTCATCACCGAATTCGTGCCCGCGGTGGAAGCTGGGTTCAGGTGCGGCGGCGCCGGGCGCCGGGCCGTGTTCGGCAAGAGCTCCGGCGGCTATGGCGCCATCGTCCACGCCCTCCTGCACGCCGATTTCTGGGCCGCCGCCGCCTGCCATTCGGGCGATATGGCGTTCGAGCTGTGCTATGGGCGCGAGTTTCCGGGCGTGCTGCGCGCCCTGGCCAAGAAAGGCGGCGTGCGAGGCTTCATGGACGCTTTCGAGGCCAATCTCAAACCCGGCGGCGCGGACATTCACGTGCTCATGACGCTGGCCATGGCCGCCACCTACGACCCCGACCCGTCACAGCCCTTCGGCGTGCGCCTGCCGGTCACCGAAGACACGTGCGAGCGCATCGACCATCTCTGGGCCAACTGGCTCGCCTGGGACCCCCTCACCCTGGTGGAGCGCCATCACACCGCCCTCAAACAGCTCAAGGGCCTGTTCATCGATTGCGGCGATGTCGACCAGTACGACCTCGTCTACGGCGCCCGCCGCCTCCACCGCCGCCTCGACGCGCTGGGCGTGCCCCACGACTACCAGGAATTCCCCGACGACCATTCCGGCATCGACTACCGCATGGATATCAGCCTGCCGTTCCTGGTGGGGGCGTTAAACGGCTGACCGCCGCCTGAACACCGCCGCCACTTCCACATGGCCGGTCCAGGCGAACTGGTCGACGGGGGTGACGGGGCCCATGAGATAGCCGCCTTCGATCA
The DNA here is from genome assembly GCA_016124675.1 of Alphaproteobacteria bacterium. Classification (GTDB taxonomy): domain Bacteria; phylum Pseudomonadota; class Alphaproteobacteria; order Caulobacterales; family Maricaulaceae; genus Oceanicaulis. The sequence goes on along the minus strand of WGNG01000013.1, from coordinate 33,144 downwards.
GGATGGCCGCGTCGCGGGCGAAGGTGGCGGGGTTGCACGAGATCGAGACGATCACCGGCACGCTTGAGTCCGACAGGCGCTCGCACTGGGTGCGGGCGCCCGCGCGCGGCGGGTCGAGGACGACCAGATCGGCACCGGCCAGTTCATTCACGCTCAGCGGCTCCAGCGCCAGATCGCGCACCTTGGCGTCGACAGGTTTGAGCCCCGGCGTGCGCCGGGCGGCGTGGTTCAGGGCATTGAGCGGCCCCGCCTCGCCCTCCACCGCCAGCACGGGCGCGTGGGCGGCGAGCCGCAGGGCGAAGGCGCCCGACCCGGCATAGAGGTCGATGACGCGCCTGGCGCCCTGCGCCGCCTCCATCACGATGGCCGCCAGCACCGCCTCGCCCGCCGCTGTCGCCTGCAGGAAGCCGCCGGGCGGGGGCGACAACTCCACAGAGCCGATTTTGAACCCCGGATCGGCGATCTTGAACACCGGATCGCCATTGATTGTCACCCGCGCCCAGCCATTATCCCCCGCGCTATGCGCCGCACATTCGCGCATGGCGAGATCGAGCGTGTCCGCCCCCGTCAGCGCCACATCAAGCCCGGTATCGCTGGCCGCCACGGCGATCTCCAGCTTGCGCCTGGGATGGGCGGCGGCCTTCGCCAGCTTGCGCAGGGCGGGGATGGCGGCGCGGATGGCAGGGTGGGCGACGGGGCAGTCGGCAAGGTCAACGATCTGGTCGCCCGCCCGCTCCATGAAGCCGAACACCAGCCGGCCGCCAAGCATCATGGCGTGAAACGTGGCGCGCCGGCGCCCCTCGCCATGGGCGTCGATCAGCTCGCCGACCTCAGCGCGCACCCCCGCGCGCTGCAGCGCCTCCACCACCAGGCCCCGCTTCCACGCGCGATAGGCGCCCGCCTCCATATGCTGCACCGAGCAGCCGCCGCAGCGCTCCGCCACCGGGCAGAACGGCGTCACGCGGTCAGGAGACTCGCTCAACCGGCGCACCACCCGCCCGCGCTCGCCGCGCACCTCCAGCTCGGCGCTCTCGCCGGGCAGAAGCCCGGGGGCATAGACGGGCCCGGGCAGAACGGCGTCGCCGCGCGCGCCCAGGTTCTCGGCGGTCAGGACAAGGCGCCGGGGCGCGGGGACGGGTTTGCGGCGGCGTTTCATGAGCCGGTGTCTGGCGATGTACAGCCTGCCGGTCAAGCGCGCCCGCAGCGCCTTACATGACTGCCGCGTTCATGTTCGCGTCAGGTACGCAACGTTAATCTGCGTTAACCTTCCGGACTGCGTTCCGGCCCCTGAACAGAAAGGCCGTGCGATGATCAACAGACTTCTCGCAGCCACGGCGCTGGCGGCGGTCCTCGCCACGGCGCCCGACCTTCTGGCGGTCCCGTCCGCGAGCCTGGCCGCTGAAGCGTCCGTCACAACGGCGCAGGAACGCGAACGCGGCGCCGACCTGGAGCATCGGCGCGCCGACCAGTATATCGAGCGCGGCGCCCGGGACCGTCACCAGAGCGCCCCGCAGCACCGCCAGCTCGACGGCGCTCCGCCCATGCGCAACCAGCCGTTCGCGGCCGAGCGTCCGCAAGCCTATCAGGGCCGTGACAGTGGCCAGTGGCAGGGCCGCAGCGGCGGCGAGTGGCAGGGCCGTGACCGTGGCGAGTGGCAGGGCCGCGGCGGCTATCAGCAGACCGTCGAGGATCGTCTGCCGCATCAGGGGCGCGCGCCGCAGCACCGCGATCCCGGCGGCGTGTGGGGCGATCATGATCGCGAGCCCCGGCACACGCGCGGCGGATACGGGCGCGATGAATGGCTCGACCACACCCCGCACATTCATCATGGCTTCGACCACGAGCGCCGCGACCGGCGCGAGCATCATGGCTCACGCGCGCCTCAGCACCAGTATCAGCCATGGCCTCACCAGCCCCAGCCCCAGCACCACTACACGCCGCCCCGTCACTCCGGGCACTATCCCCAGCACAGGGGCACGGTGCATCACCACTATCACGCGCCGCGCACACACGTCGTGTACCGGCATATCCACCATTATCCGGTGCGCCATGACTGGCGCTACCACACACGCTACCAGACGCATTATTCCAGCCGCACCTTCAATTATGTGGACAGTTTCTGCCGTCCCAGCGGCGATGCGGTGATCGCGGGCGCCCTGATTGGCGCCCTGTTCGGCGCGGTGGTAAGTGACGGTGATGCCTTCGGCTATATCGGCGGCGGGCTCCTGGGCGCGGGCATCGGCGCTTCGCTCAATGACTGCGACCGCGGCCATTACACCTATGGCGTCTACCAGTCGTTCAACTCGGGCGCGCCGTTCTACTGGCACAATCCGTATTCGGGCGTGCGCGGCGTGGTCTATGCGCGCGAGTATCACCACTGGAACGCGCGCCAGTGCCGCTGGGGCGACGCGGAAATCTTCATGCCCAACGGCGAGGTCGTCTATGACCGGGTGCGCATGTGCCGCGACGGCTACGGCCGGTGGCAGGTCGCAAGCCGGCAATAATATCCATCGGGTCAGGCCAGGGGGACAGGCTCGGGGACAGCGGACGGGTCCGGCATGCGCCGGGCCCGTTTGCACAATTGGCCTGGCGCATGAATGGCGGGTCCATGCCCCGTTCATCTCAGGCTCATCGCCAATGGCTTAGGATTTGCGTCATATTTGGCCATGGAGGCCCCGCCTCCCCCGGTCAGCCAAGGAGACCGACATGAAACACGCCCTCGTATCGCTCGCCGCCGTGTCCGCCGCCGCCCTCGGGGCATCCGGCGCCTCGGCCCAGCACTATTCCGCGCAGTCTTACGGCTATCAGGCCCCGTCAATGACCTATGAGCAGTGCGTGCGCCAGCAGCAGAACCGCCAGGTCGCGGGCGCTGTCGTCGGCGGGCTTCTGGGCGCAGTGGTCGGCGCGCAGGTCCATAACGCCACCGAGCCGCGCCACTCCGCGCCGCCCCCGCGCTATGGCCATCGCGGCGGGTATCATGGCGGTTATCATCGCGGGCGCCATGGCGGATACCATGGCGGCTATCACCAGCCCCAATCCTCCCACCGGTCGAACTCAGGCGCAGTGATCGCAGGCGGCGCGATCGGTGCGCTGGCGGGCGCGGCCGTCACCGGCAATACCGACTGCAACCGCTACCCGCGCCAGCGCGGCGGCTACGCCGGCTACCAGCACCAGGGCTATGGCCATCAGCCGGTCTACGGCCACCAGGGCTATGGCTATGACGGTTATGCCGGCCAGGATCAGGGTTACGGCTATGCCGGCGGCTCCGGCGGCCTTCTGGGCGGCGAGGACTATGGCTATGCGCCGCCGTCCCAGGCACGTGTGACCGTCGCCGGCGGGGGCTATTACGCGCCCCAGGGCGGCGGCGATTGCCGCTACATGGCCGCCGGCAACGGCGCCCAGGTGCTGATGTGCCAGGGCGGCGACGGCGTCTGGCGTCCGGCCTACTAGGCTACTGACGATCAAAGCGGACGAGGAAGCGTTTGGCCTTGCCCACCGAGAGCACCACGGCGCCCGCGCCAGCCCGGTGATCACGCAGGTCAGCGCCTTCCTCGTTCAGTTTCGCGCCATTGGCCGATACCGCATTCTGCCCGATCAGCCGCCGCGCCTCGCCCCTGGAGGCCGCGGCGCCCAGCGCCACCATCGCATCGATCAGCACGCACGGCCCCTCGTCTGCTTCGAGGGTCGGCACGGCGCGCGCGATCATGGCGATCAGCTCCGCGCCCAGACTGTCCGATTTGCCCGAAAAGATCACCGCGCTCGCCTCTTCGGCCAGCGCCGCCGCGCGCGCGCCATGCACCCGCGCCGTCAGGAGCTCGGCCAGCGCCTTTTGCGGGCGGCGCTCATGGGCCGGGGCGGACTTCAGGTCTTCCAGATAGTCGAGATCAATGTCGGTCAGCCAGGCCAGGAATTTGGGCGTATCGGCGTCGGCGGAGTTGAGCCAGAACTGGTAAAACTCGTACGGGCTGGTCAGATCCGGATCGAGCCAGACCGCGCCCTTTTCGCTCTTGCCGTATTTCTTCCCTTCCGAATTGGTCAGCAGCGAATAGGTCACGGCGTGCGCCGCCACGCCGTCCATGCGGCGCATCAGGTCAACCCCGCCGACAATATTGCCCCACTGGTCGGACCCGCCCATCTGGATGCGGCAGCCATGGGTGCGGTGCAGGTGGACGAAGTCATACCCCTGCAACAGCGCATAGGTGAACTCGGTGAAGCTGATGCCCTGCTCGCGGTTCTCGATGCGGTTCTTCACCGCGTCCTTTTGCAGCATCGCATTGACCGAGAAGTGCTTGCCCACCTCGCGCAGGAAGGCGATCACATCCATGCCACGATACCAGTCGGCATTGTTCACAAAGATCGGCGCCGGCCCGTCCGTGGCCGCGAACAGCGCTTCGAACTGCTTGCGCTGGCTTTCGATATTGGCCAGCACCGCCTCTTCGGCCTGCAGATTGCGCTCGGCATCCTTGCCCGACGGATCACCGATCATGCCCGTGGCGCCGCCCAAGAGCACGATCACCTGCCCGCCGCGGCGCCGGTACCGGTCCATGCCCAGCAGCGGGATCAGATTGCCCGCATGCAGGCTCGGCGCGCTGGGATCAAATCCGACATAGAGGGGCGGCCGCTCGGATTCGATCAGCGCATCGGTGAGGTCCGGCGTCTTCTGATGCAGCAATCCGCGCGCCTCAAGATCGGCGAGAAAGGGCGTCTTGGCGGGATCAGCGAGCGTGTGGGTCATGGCATCCTCGAGCCGCGAGGCGTGTCGACAAAACAGGCGCGAACCGGCTTAGCCGCGCCCATGCGCCATGGCAATGTTTTGCACCTGCGAAGCGCGCCGATCACGCCAGCGTGACATCGCTGCGCTTGACCGGCGTGGCTGGCGCGGGTCCATTGTGCGCCGTCACACGATGGATGCCCGGGGAGGAAGACCATGATCCGTTTGGCTGTTCTGTTCGCCAGCGCCTGTTTGCTCGCAGCTGCGCCCGCCAGCGCCGACGAGCACGCGGGCACGCCGCAGCAGACCGAACCGCGCATCTGGGAAAGCCAGGGGCAGGTCACCGCCAATGGCGAGCGCATCCGCTACCGCGCCATCGCCGGCGAGATGTTCCTGCGTAACGCGGAGAACACGCCCACCGCCGCGATCTTCCACACCACCTATCTGCGCGAAGGCGTCACCGATCCGCGCACGCGGCCCGTCGCCTTCATCTTCAATGGCGGGCCCGGCTCGGCCTCTCTCTGGCTGCACATGGGCGTGTTCGGCCCGCAGCGCGTGGTGCTGCCGTCAGAGGCCGCCGATGACGGCGCCGCGCCTTTCGACGTGCGCGACAATCCTGAAACCCTGCTCGACCGCGCCGATCTGGTGTTCATTGATCCCGTCGGCACCGGCTGGAGCCGTACGCTGGGCGAGACGGAAGGCTCGGCGTTCTGGGGCGTCAACGAGGACGCCGAGGCGATCAGCCAGTTCATCCGCCGCTGGCTGGCCGAGCACCGCCGCTGGAACTCGCCCAAATACCTCATCGGCGAAAGCTATGGCACCACGCGCATCGGCGCCCTGATGCGCCAGCTCGAGCTAGGGTGGAACGATGTCTCCATCAATGGCGTGGTGCTGGTCTCCACCATTCTGGACTTCTCGCTGAACCGCACCAATCCGGGCAATGAGATCGCTTTCGCCGCCGCCATTCCCGGCTTCGCCGCCACCGCCTGGTATCATGACCGTGTCGACCAGGCCGCCTGGGGCGGCGACCGGGCGCGCTTCCTCGACGAGGCGCGCAGCTTTGCCAGCGATGAATACCTGCCCGCCATCCTGCGCGGCCAGTCTTTGCCGCAGGCGCGCCAGCGCGAGATCGCCGCGCGCTACGCGGCCTTCACAGGCCTCTCGGCCGACTACGTCACCCGCGCCAATCTGCGCATCGACCTCACCCGCTTCCGCACCGAGCTCCTGCGCGATCAGGGCCTGTCCGTGGGCCGGTTTGATTCGCGCTTCACCGGCGTCGAGCCCGACGCGGTGAGCGACAGCCCCGAAGGCGATCCGTCCGGCTATGGCATCGACGGCGGCTACACTGCGGCCATGCTCGACCACTTCACGCGCAATCTCGGCGTCGAGATCACCACCCCTTACGTGACGCTGGGCGGCATTGCGTCCTGGAACTGGGATGCGGGCGAGGCGGGCGGGCGCAACTCATTCGTCAATGTCGCGCCCTGGCTGGAGCGCGCCATGCGCCAGAACGCGGACCTGCGCGTGCTGGCCGCCAACGGGATCTATGATCAGGCCACGCCCTTCTATCCGGTGGAGCTGGTGTTCAACCGCCCGGGCTTTGACCGCGACCGGGTGACGCTGACCTATTACGAGGCCGGCCACATGATGTATCTGCACCAGCCCTCCATCGAGGCGCTGGCGCGTGATGTGCGGGCGTTTGTCAGATAGCGCCTGCACACAACGTCTGAACGAAGCATCTGCCGGACCGCTGGCGAATATGGTAAGTCTCGCGCTCCCTTGCCTGAATGGAGCGACGCCTTGGACCGATTGCCGCCGGACGCGTCACGCGCCGCCATGCGGGCGCATGTTGATGAATGCCTGAAGCGCTTCGAGCGCACCGGCGCAACGCCGTTTTTCGGGTTCTGGCAGATCGCGGAAGTGCTCTGGAAGCAGCGCGCGGGCGCCGGGATCGACGCCTTTTTCGCGGCCTGTGAGGATGTGCTCGGCCAGCTTCCCGACGAGCTCGTGTTCGAGGGACGCTTCAAGGACCGCATTGAGCGCACCAGCATGGCCGAACTGCGCCGCTTTGCCCGCACCGGCGAGGTGCTGCTGCCGCGCGACGGCGCGCGCCTGTACCGGACAGGCGATCAGGGCCTGGCCGTCATGCTCGCGCGCAGCAACGGCCCGGCGCGCGGCGCAGAATGGGGCGAGTTCTTCCTGTGGCGGGCGCTGCAGGAGCTCGGCATGTCCCTCCTGATCCTGGGCGACCGCAAGAACCTGATCTTCCAGCAGGGCTTCGGGTCATTCTATGGGCGCCTCAATGACGGCCTGCGCTGGATCGAGGCCCAGGCGCAACCCTATCCGTTCGCCTTCTATGTCGGTAATTCCGCCTCCGGTTTTCCCGCCCTGCAGTTCGCTGCGACCACAGCGGTCCCCAACGCCATCACCTTCTCAGGCGGCACCCATCATCCGCCCGAGGAGGATCGCGTCATGGTGATGCGCGACCGGATGAACGCCCGCATGCCGGACCGGCCGCTGGATGTGAAGCCATTGTTCAAGGGCTGGCGCGGCGCGGCGCATCTCTATTATCCCGCCCCGCACCCGGTGGACGTGATCCACGCGCGCCATCTGGAGGATGTTCCCGGCGTCACCGTGTTCCCGCTCGACACCGAGATCCACCAGATCTTCCCGATCTCCTCCACGGCCCAGCTGAGGGCCGCCGTCGAGCGGCTGCGCGACGACCCGGCGGCGGCGCGAAAGGATTAAGGACGCAGACCCGCGACCCGGCCCCTACCCCTCATCCTCAAAGATCGCCACCACCGGCGCGCCGCCAGCCACTTGCGCGGCGCGGTACATGCCCGAGGTGTTGAAGCTCCAGAGCGGCGCGCCGTCATGGAGCATCACCACCCCGCCATCGCCGCCCAGTGCGGTGAGCTCGTCCTGGATGACCGCGTCCGCCGCCGTCTGACCGTCCTCGCCCGCCAGCTCGATGCGCGCACAGATGCGCGCCGCCACCGCCAGGCGGATGAAATACTCGCCCGTGCCCGTCGCCGAGACGCCGCAATCGCCCGCAGCAAAGGTGCCCGCGCCGATCACCGGCGTGTCGCCGACCCGGCCCCAGCGCTTGGCGGTGACGCCGCCGGTAGAGGTGCCCGCCACCATCTCGCCGGTGCGGTCCAGCGCCACCACGCCGACCGTGCCGAACCGGTGCTCGCGGTCCATCTGCTCCAGCAAGCCCTCGCGCACCGGTTCAGGCTCGGGCGCACCGCCCGGGCGGGGCGGCACGGGCAGGCCCAGCGCCTGGACCTGACGCTCCAGGGCGCGCCAGCGCCGCTCGGTGAAGAAATAGCTTTCGTCCACACGCTCCAGCCCCTGCTCGTCGGCGAAGGCTTCCGCGCCGGCGCCCTGAAGCATGACGTGCGGGCTGTCCTCCATCACGGCGCGCGCCAGCGAGATGGGATGGCGCACGCCGCGCACGCCGGCGGCCGCGCCGGCCTGCCGGTCGGACGCGCGCATCACCGAGGCGTCATGCTCGATGCGGCCGTCCGACGTGAACACCCCGCCACGCCCGGCATTGAACAGGGGATCGTCCTCCAGCACCCGGATCATGGCCTCGACCACATCCATCGCCGGCGCGCCCGCCTCCAGCATGGCCGCACCCATCGCCAGCGTTTCACCGAGCGCCGCGCGGTAGGCCGCTTCAGTCGCTGCATCCATGGCGCCGCGCTCGATCACGCCGGCGCCGCCATGCAGCACCAGCGCCCAGCCGGGCGCGTTGTTCTGGGCAGTCGACGACGCGGCCGCGCCTGCGAGGCTCGCAGGGGCCAGCGCTGCAGCGAGCGCGGTCAAGGCAGTTGCGGCTGGGCGGCGGATCATGGCGGTCTCCCGGGATGGCTGTCGGCGCCAGACGACCACCGCGCGCGCCATAATGCAAGCCGGGCCTGGCGTGCGGTCCCGATCGCCTCAGGCGATGCGGCGCCCGCCGGGCGCCGTGACGGCGGGCATCTCCAGACCCTTCACATCAGCCAGCCGCACAGCCCGCTGCATTTTCCGGGCGGTGTCGATGCACAGGGCGCGCGTGTGCTCGGCGCCCCACTCGCCCACATCCGCGGCGCCGACCGCATCCGCGATCAGGCTCAGCGCATGCACGCGGTCGGCCGCATCAAACAGGGTGGCGGTCATCGACATGGGCGCTGAAAACCCGATCATGAAGGCCGAGCCGGCGTCCGCGCCTTCCAGGATTCCGTCGAGGTCGGGATGGGCGTAGGCCGACACGCCCGCCCGGCGCAGCAGCACTTCGCCGGGGCGCGGCTCGCATCCCGGGATGGGCTGGGTCAGGCCATGGCCGGCGATCATCGGCGCGCCCTGGTGGAGATGGGCATGCACCAGCGACCAGCCCGCCGTGCGGGCCGCCTCGATGATGCGCGCGCACACCGCAACCACCTCGTCACCGTCCGGGTCCGACCAGGGCCGCCCCGGGGTGATGAATTCCTGTTGCAGATCAAGGCATAGCAGCACAGGGGTGCCTGGCATCATGTCAGTCAGCCTTCTCTTGCGCCGTCTGCGCCGGCGCCGGTTCGGGCGCGGGCCGCCGGTTGAACTGATCGGGCGACACGCCGCGCTGCACCGATTTGTCCAGCGGCCCGGGCCGGTCCCACGCTCCCTCGGGACGATCCAGAACCAGAGGATCGCTGTCAATATGCAGCGCGTTGGGAAGGCGCTCATAGCGCCCTTCCATTTCAGCATAGGCCCTATCTGAAAATACGAACACGCCGCGTTCGGCCCTGTGAATGAAGCCGTAGCGCTTCCAGTATGGGATCAGATGCTGCTGCACATGGCCGACAAAACGCCGGTACCCCTTGCGCCGGATGAGGTCGATCGCGTCGGTCATCAGCGTGCGCGCGACGCGGCCGTGGCGATGGCCGGGGCGTACGCACACCCGCTCCACCTTGGCGAAGTCGGCAAACCAGCGCAGGCGCAGGCAGCCCAGGGGCTCGCCCCCGGCTTCGGCGATCAGGTGCGTGGCCCCCGCCAGATCATTGCCGTCGAACTCCTCGTCATACGGGCAGGCCTGTTCGGACATGTAGACGAGTGCGCGCACCACCGCGACGCGCTGCAGATCGTCCATCGTGCGCGCCACGCGCACAATGACCGGCGGCTCGAATTCCGACAGGGGCGTGCCGTCCATGTCAGCTCTCCTCCCCGGCGCCGCGCGCCGCCGGCACCCAGCCCAGCCAGGCCGCGCCCGCCGATGGCGCATCCAGCGCAGCAGTCATCATCCGGCCCTCGCGGCTGACCGGGCGGGCGAACAGGGCGATGTCGGGGAAGGCTTCGCGGCGCGCCTCGGTCACGGCGCGCACCACCGCCCGCTTGTCCTCGGCTTCGCGTCCGGCCAGGCACCAGACATAAATGGCCTGAGCGCGCTCGTGCGGCGCAGCCAGATGATCCATGTCAGGCTGTTCGGGCCGGAAGCGGCCATACATCAGCGCCTGATAGCCTTCGTCATTAAGGTAGAGCAGCGCGATGAAGCCATCCGCCGCCGCGTCCGCGCCCCGGCGGATAAAAAAGCAGCGGCGGGTGCGATGCTGGCATGCAGCCACCGTGTCAGCGGCCACCAGCTCGCCGCCGAGCGCGCTTGCGCCAAGTTCTAGCGCCGCGCGAATATCGTCCGGCGAGTCCGACGCGGCAAAGGCATGCCTCTCCAGCACGGCGAGCAGCCGTTCTGTCCGGAGGGCGTCTGGCCCTTCGGCATTGGAGAGCATACACTCGTCTCGCATCTCAACCCCGGCCAAAGTTAATGTTTTGTTTACCAATGCGGCGCGGATTATGCCTCTGCGAATACGGAATGCCCCCCATGCGAAAAACGTTTAGGTTGATCACATGACCGGCAAGACCGCCTTGTTCGATTGGGACGACCTGCGCATTTTCCATGCGCTGGTGGCGGCCGGCTCCATGAGCGGCGCGGCGCGCAAGCTCGGCATCGGCCAGCCGACCGTCAGCCGCCGCCTGGACCAGCTGGAGACCCGCATCGGCGCCCGCCTGGTCACACGGCTGGCCGAGGGGATCGAACTCACCGATGTGGGCGAGCGCATCTGGACCCAGGTCCAGATCATGCAGAGCACCGCCGGGGACATTGAACGCATCGCTCATCAGGCGGACCGCGCGGACGCTGGCCGGGTGCGGCTCACCGCGCCGGAAGGCGTGGCCGGTTACTGGGTCGCGCGCCATCTGCCCAGTTTCGTGGAAGCCAATCCGAATATTTCACTCGAGGTCAGCACGCGCACGGAGGGCGAATCCTCTATCGACCAGTCCGACATCGTCCTTCAGATGTCCGAATCGAAACGGATGAGTCATGTGGCCACAGAATTGGCCACATTGCACTATGTTCCGTTTGCTTCGCGCCATTATCTTGATACTTATGGTCCGCCGAGGGGGCTGGCGGATGTGCTGAATCACCGCACGGCCGATATTGTCAGCTACCGCGAGCAACAAACGCACTGGCCGCGCGAAGCGGCCGCCATCAAGCAGATGATGAACCCGTCGCTCACCACCGACAGCGCCATCGTGCTGATCGAGGCGGTGAAGTCGGGCGCCGTGATCTCGCTCCTGCCGACCTATGCCGCGCGGGTGGAGCCCTCGCTGATCCATCTCGATCTCGAGCTTCAGGTGCCGATCACGCTGTGGATGGTCTACCATCCCGACCAGCGCCGGGTGACGCGCACGCGCAAGGTCATCGACTGGCTGCGGGAGATTTTCGACTCCGCCCAGTATCCCTGGTTCCGGCGCGATTACGTGCCGCCATCGGAGTTCTCCGACGTCGAGACTGTCCACATTCGCGGCGAGCGCCCCCGCCCCCGTCTTCTGTAGCAGGGGCCGACCCCGGGCGAGCTCAGGGGTTCAGCACCACCTTGCCCTGCACCCGGCGCTCCAGCAGGTCTTCGAATGCCTGCGCATAGTCGGCGAGCGCGTAGCTGGCCGACACGGGCGGGCGCACCTTGCCGGCTTCGAACATGTCAAAGATTTCCTTGATGTTCGCGGCATTCTCGCGCGGGAAGCGCCCCACCCACGCGCCCCAGAACACGCCCAGTATATTGCGGCTGTTGAGCAGGGCGAGATTGAGCGGGATTTTCGGGATCGGCCCGGACGCAAACCCGATCACCAGATAGCGCGCATCCCAGCCCGACGCCCGCAGCGCCGCCTCGGCCAGATCCCCGCCGACCGGGTCGTAGACCACGTCCACGCCCTTGCCGCCGGTCAGCTCCTTGACGCGCGCCTTGAGATCCTCGCTGGCGTAATTGATCGTCTCGTCCGCGCCGTTCTCGCGGCAGAACGCCAGCTTCGCGTCCGAGCTCGCCGCCGCAATGACCCGCGCGCCCACCGCCTTGGCCAGCTGCACCGCCGCAATGCCGACGCCGCCGGCGGCGCCCAGCACCAGCACGGTTTCGCCAGCTTTGAGCTTCGCGCGGTCTTTGAGCGCATGCCAGCTCGTGCCGTAGATCGTGGTCAGCGCCGCGCCCTCGTCAAAGCTCATCGACGCCGGCATGGGCACGACCTGGCTGGCGTGCACCGGGACCTTCTCTGCAAACGCCCCCAGCATGGTCGCCGCGATCACCCGGTCGCCCGCCTTGATGCCGCTGACGCCTTCGCCCACGGCGCTCACCACGCCCGCCGCCTCCATGCCCGGCACGAAGGGCAGCTCGGGCTTCATCTGATACTTGCCCTCGACCAGCAGGATGTCGGGAAAATTCACGCCCGCCGCCTTGATGTCGAGCATGATGAAGCCGTCCGGCAGGGCCGGCTCGGGCAGTTCCTCCACCTGCAGCTGCTGGTAAGGGGCGAAGTCGCGGCAGACCAGGGCGCGCATGGGCGGTCTCCTCATTGAGTGCGTGTTGCAGCGCACGATAGGCGCGCTTGGGCGCAAAGCACAAGAAATCGCCCTGCTCTGAATCATCAGGCCGTCCCTGTGTTCGCCCATGGCCCGCAGCAGCCTGACCTGTAGGCCGGCGCGCGAAGCGCCGGATGCAGGCGAGAGCCTCGACGCGGACTGTGCAAGACGTCATGCTCCGTGCGCGGCCGGGGGATCAAGGCGCCGGCGCGCCGGGCCGCCAGAAGGACGAGCGATGGATCTGTGGGGCATTGAGGTCGACTGGACCGAATTTGCGCGCGAGGGCGCCTACCGGACCTGGCTCCTCATCTGCGCCGGGATCGGCGTGGCCGCCTTTGTCTGGATCGCCGTGCTGCTGACGCGCGGCGGGTTCGAGGATCTCGACGAGATCGTCCGCTCACGCTACGCCACGCCAGCCGAGCGCCTGCGCGCCAACGCCATGCGCCTGCCGCGCAGCCTCCTGATGCTGATCGCCGCCGCCATCGGCGCGCTGGGCTTCGCCGTCCCGCTCCTGTTCCAGGGCGTGGTGGTGATCTTCGTGTGGCGCCAGATCTTCGGCTGATCAGAGGGCGAGGCAGGCTTCGTCGAACGGCGCTGACAGCATGAGCGACGCCAGCGTGCGCAGCTCATTGGTGCAAACGCCTGAGGTGCGGGCCGCTACCTCAAACTCGCTCAGGCTGAGCCACATGCCGGCGGGCAAGCGGCGTGCGGCGGCCGTCCCTTTCACCAGAACAATACGGTAGCGCACGCAAGTGCGGAAGAACCGCCCGCCCTCATCGCTTTGGTCGATGGCCAGCAGCTCTGTCTCCTGACCGTCGAACCAGCATCCGACAGAGGGCGGGGTTGGATACAGGTCCGTGACAGTCGGGCCCAGCTCCGACCGGCCGCCAAAGCCCGGCTCATGCAGGATCCTCGCAAACACCTCGGCCTTGTCATTGACGATCCGCATGGCGAGCGTTTGCTCGCCCGCATGTGACTGGGTGAGGAAGGGCTGGCGCCACTCTGCGACCTCCCGTCCCCGAACCCGGGTGCGAAAGCAAACGATCTCCGTCTCTCCGCCCGGTCCGGCCAGCCGGTCCGGCTCCAGCGTCCGGCCGGGCAAGCCGTCGAGCGGCGTCCGCGTCCAGTTCATCTGAATCGGCTGGAGCAGGTCTTCCGGACGGCGCGAAACCGGCCGGATCGGGGCCGCGTAGGACCGGGCCAGGCACGGGCTGCGAAACAGCGCCGCGCCATCGCCCAGCAGCGCCCAGGCCCCCGTCGCGATCACCGAGCGGGCGTCGGTGTTGACAGTATAGCTCAGTCCGAGCAGCTGGCGCAGATCGCGCGATCCGGCCCAGCGCCAGCGGTCGTCGGGGGCCGGATCGGCGCCGGCAGGCAGGGCGACGATCTGGTTGCGGTTGAACTTCCAGATGAATTTCGAACCCTGCTCGGAGTGAAACCCGTCACTGATGCTGGTGTCGGCCTGCCTGAACAGATCGAGGAACACGGTGGGCAAGCCGCCGTGAAGCCGGTTGAAATTGCTTGGCGTGGCCTGGATTGAAGGCGCGATCTGGGTCGCTTGATGATTGCCGGGCTCGGTCTTGGCCTGTAGCAGCCACTCGACTCCTTCGCCCGCCGGCCGGATGAGAAAGCCGAGGCGGCCGATCTCGGGCTGATCAATCATCGGCCCGGCGAAGGCGGGATCAGGGGCGTTTGCAGCCTGCGTCACAAGGCCCGTGATGGTGAAGAAGCCGCCCGTATCGGACACCAGCGCGCCGTCTCGCAGCGACCAGCCATGGCACTCATTGATCGGCACGCGCTCCAGCTCGAGCCCGCTGTCGCGGGTGCGCGCCTCAAGCCAGTGCGTCCAGCGCTCCGCGCCCTCAGCCATGACCGGCCTTCACGATCTCCAGCATGGCGTCAAAATCGGGTTGTGAATCGACGGCGAGACCGGTCCGGCGCACCGCCATTTCGCCCGTCAGCGTCCAGGGGCGGCCGCGGGCCGCCAGTTGCAAGCGGTCCAGTTCGAGCCCCACGCCACGCCGCAAGTCCGCAGACGATGCGCTGCCGCCAGGCCTGTGCGCCTGCATGGGCAGCGCCATCCTGATCGCAGAAGCCAGGGCAAGGTCGTCCTCAATTCGCTCAAGCAGACCGGCAGAGCGGCCGTCCTCGATCGCCTCGATCAGCGGCTCGGCATAATCCCCGGGATGCCCGTAGATCGGCGGGGGGAGCTGCACCCGGTCCTTGAGGACGGCCAGGCGGCGGCCGGCCTCGAAGCGCGGATCCAGCGCCCAGAGCCGGCGCAGATAGGCTTCGATGGGCACGATGCGCCCCTCCCCGGACAGCGGCATGCGCCCGGCCCGTTCCAGCAGGCCCCGGGTCGCCACCCAGCTGCTCATCGGCTCAGAGTACTGCAAGGGAGCGTCCAGCGCCTCGTCCAGGGAGCGCTGCTCGGGCGAAGCCTCGCAAAACAGCACCGCATCGTCACGCGGCCCGCGCCCGGTGAAGAAGGCGGCGCGCGCCCAGTAAAGCTCCGCGCCGGCCGACATCCGCGTGTGCGCGTCCTCAAGGTGGTGGGGCAGCCATATGTCGTCGTGATTGAGAAACGCCACATAAGGCGTCCTGGCCAGCGCCACGCCGATGGAATTGGGGCCGGCCTGCTCGCCGAACCGCTGGGGCAGATTGATGAACCGGATGCGCGGCTCGCCCAGTTCAGCCAGCCAGGCCCCCGTGTCATCGGTGCAGGCGTCCCCGATCACCAGCAGGGTCCAGTCGGTGAAGCTCTGGGCGATGGCGCTTCGGGCTGCGCGCAACACCGTGCCCGGACGATTATAGGTCGCCATGACCACGGTGAAGACTGCACCCATGCCCCCGCCGCTCCCCGTTGTGGCGTCGAAACTCGCCTAGCGGGGACTTGCAGGAGAGGCAAGAAAAAAGGGCTGACGCCCCCGGCGCTACTCCGCCGGCGCGGCGCTGCCCTTGGGCAGAGCCTGTTCGGCTTCCCTGGCGAGCTGGCGCGACACCCAGTTGGGCGTCTTGGTGTACCTGCCCACCGCGGCGTAGACCGCCGGGATCACGAACAGGGTGAACAGGGTCGCCACCATCACGCCGGTGAAGATCACCACGCCGATGGTCACCCGGTTCTCCGCGCCCGGCCCGCTGGCCAGCATCAGCGGCAGCGCGCCGATGGCCGTGGAGATGCCGGTCATCAGGATCGGGCGGAAGCGCGTCCCGGCCGCGTCCAGCGTCGCGTCCAGCACGCTCTTGCCTTCATCACGCACCTGATTGGCGAACTCCACGATCAGGATGCCGTTCTTGGCCGCCAGGCCGATCAGGATGATCAATCCGATCTGGGAATAGATGTTGAGCGAGGAGCCGGCCATGTAGAGGCCGAACAGCCCGCCCGCCACCGCCAGCGGCACGGTCAGCATGATCACGGCGGGCTGGATGAAGCTTTCAAACTGCGCCGCCAGCACCAGGAACACGATCAGCAGCGCCATGGCGAAGGCGAACAGGATGGCGTTGCTGGAATCGAGGAAGTCGCGCGCCGATCCGGTGTACTGCGTGCTCACATCCGCGGGCAGATTGTCGGCCGCATACGCGTCAAGCCAGGCCACCGCCTCGCCCAGCGTATAGCCCGCCGACAAGGTCGCCGACACCGCCACCGCCCGCTGGCGGTCCAGCCGGTTGCGGGTGGAGGATTCGCCGGTTTCACGCAAGGCGACCAGATTGGACAGGGCGATCAGCTCGCCGCCGCGCGCCCGCACATAGAGCGATTCCAGGTCGCCGCCGCCGGAGCGGTCCGCCGAGCGGTTCTCCATGATGACGTTGTAGGACTCGCCGCGCTCGATGAACTGCCCGACGCGGCGCGCACCCAGATGGGTCTGCAGCGTGCGGCCGACCTCCGCCACCGAGACGCCCAGCGCGCCCGCCCGCTCCCGGTCGATCTCGACAATCAGGCGCGGCGCATTGGGTTCGAAATTCTTGCGCGGCCTCTGCAGGTTCGGGTTGGACGCCTGGATCGCCTGGACCATGGCTTCGGCTTCGGCGTTGAGCTGGTCATAATCAGACCCCAGAAGCACGACCTCCACATCATCCCCGCCGCCGCCGCCGCCCAGCCCGCCGCGCATGGTCACGAAAGCCCGCACGCCGGTCAGTTCGCCCAGGCGCGCATTCATTTCATTGACGATCTCCTGGCCCGCGCGGCGTTCGCCCTGCGGGACCATGGACCCGACCACGATGCCGCTGGAGAAATCGCCGCCGCCGCCGCCAAATCCGGGCACCGCGATGAGAAGCCGGCGCAGCTCGCCCGCCTCGACATAGTCCATCAGCATGTCTTCAAGGATCAGCGCCTGCTCGGAGGTGAACTCGAAACTGGCGCCTTCCTGCGCCGAGAACCGGCCAAAGAAGCTGCCGCGATCCTCGTCCGGGGTCAGCTCGCTGGGTAGCTGCGAGAACATGAAGATCGACCCGGCAACGGACAGGATGACCAGCGGAGCCACAATCCACGGCGCTTTCACCACGACCTTGAGGGAGGAGATATAGCTGTCGCGCAAGCGATTGGTCAGGTTGTCGGCCCAGCGCGCCGGTCCGCGCAGATTGACGCTCGGCCGCGCCAGCTTGGACGCCATCATCGGCGACAGGGTCAGCGCCACGAAGCTCGACAGGATCACCGCCCCGGCGATGGCGACGGCAAGCTCGGTGAACAATCGGCCGATCAGGCCAGGCAGGAAGACCAGCGGCACGAACACCGCCACCAGCGTGGCGGTCGTCGCGATCACCGCGAAGAAGACCTGGCGCCCGCCATTGAGCGCGGCCGTAATGGGCGGCTCGCCCAGATCCACCCGCCTCTGGATGTTCTCGATCACCACGATGGAATCATCCACCACCAGGCCGATCGCCAGCACCAGCGCCAGCAAGGTGAGGATATTGAGCGAGAAGCCGAACGCCGACAGCACCGCGAACGTGCCGATCAGGCAGACCGGCACCACGGCGGCCGGCACGATCGCCGAGCGCAGATTGCCCAGGAACAGATAGATGACCAGAACCACCAGCGTGGCGGCGACGCCCAGGGTCAGCCACACCTCGCGGATGGATTCGCGGATGAACACGGTCTCGTCATTGGCGACGATCAGCTCCATGCCCTCGGGCAATTGAGCGCGGATGCGGTCCATCTCCTCATGGATGGCCGAGGCCACGGCCACGGCGTTGGACTGGCTCTGGCGCACGAAGCCGAGCCCGATCATGCTGCGCTGGTTGCCGCGGAACATGGCGCGCGGCTCTTCGGCCGACAGCTCCACATCGGCGACTTCACCCAGGCGAATCACCTGGCCGTCGGCCAGCGTGCGCACGGGCAGGCGCGCGAAGCTTTCGGGGTTGGAGAAGACGCGCTCCACCCGCACGGCGATCTGGGAGCCGGCGGTCTCCAGCGAGCCGCCCGGCACTTCGATATTCTCGGCGCGGATTGCGTTCTCGATGTCCGCCGCGGTGACCTGCCGGGCGGCCATGGCGCTGGGATTGAGCCAGATGCGCATGGCGTAGCGGCGATTGCCGCCAATGCTCACATTCGTGACGCCGTCGATGATGGTCAGACGGTCGAGCAGGAAACGGTCGGCGTAGTCGGTCAGCTCCTCCGCCGTCATCGTCTCCGACATGAGATTGTACCACATGAACGGGCGGGCGTCGGAATCCTGCTTGTTGACGCGCACCTCCTCCACGTCCTGCGGCAGCTGGCGCCGGGCCTGGCTGACCGCGTCGCGCACGTCATTGGCGGCCGCCTCGAGATCGCGCGCCAGGCTGAAGGTGACGGAGATCCGGGAGTCGCCATCCTCCGAGCGCGAGGAAATCTCCTCGATCCCGTCAATGCCCGACAATTGCGCCTCAAGCGGTTCGGTGACCCGGTTTTCGACAATCTCGGCATTGGCCCCGGGGAAGTCGGCATTGATCGACACCACGGGCTGATCGACGTCCGGCAGTTCGCGCAGCGGCAGGTCGCGCAGGCCCAGAATGCCGAACACGATGATCAGCGCGCTCGCCACGAAGGCGACCATGGGGCGGCGCACGGCGATATCGGACAGGGTCATGACGCAGCGCTCCGGGCAGCGGCGGCGATGCGCGGCTCGGATGTTTCAGCGCGCGCCTGGATGCGCACCGCCATGCCGTCGCGCAGGCGGTGCACGCCGTGCATGACGATGCGTTCGCCTGGCTCGAGGCCTTCGATGACTTCAAAATGCCCCGCCTGGCGCTGTCCGACCCGGACCTGGCGCTGTTCCACCGACACCGTCTCGCCCGCCTCGCGCACCACGAACACCGTCACCTGGTCGCCCGAGCGCGTGATCGCGGTTTCCGGCGCGGCCAGACGCTCGCGCACGTCGCGGCGCAGCTGCACCGTCATCAGCATGCCCGGCAGCAGGCGGCGGTCTTCATTGCCGATCAAGGCGCGCGCCGTGACCGTGCGGGTCACCGGATCGACGCGGCTGCTGATATTGACGATCTCGCCGGCGAATACCGTTTCGGGAAAGGCCGCGGCGCGCGCCTCGATGGCCATGCCCGCCGCCAGCACCGACAGAAAACGCTCCGGCAGGGTGAAATCGAGCTTGATGACGCTCACATCATCAAGCTGGGCCACCACGTCTCCCGGACGCACCAGCTCGCCCAGGCTCACATTGCGCAGGCCCACAACCCCGTCAAACGGCGCCCGGATGATACGCTCGGCGACACGCGCCTCAAGCCCGGCGACGCGGGCGCGCGCGCGCTCCATGCCCGATGTCAGCTCGTCCAGCCGCGCGCGCGAGGCGATGCCCCGCTCGGCCAGTTCGCGTGTCCGGTCCAGCTCGCGCTGGGCTTCACGCAGCTCCGCGCGCGCTTCGGCCAGTCCTGCCGCCGCTTCGGTATCGGTGAGCTCCACAAGAATGTCGCCTGCGCTCACCCGGTCGCCGGACTCAAATGCGACGCGCGAAATGCGGTCCGCCACGGTCGCGGTGATCACCACGGACTCGTTGGCGTTCGCCGTGCCCAGCGCCTCGACGAGCTCGGAAAACTCGCGCGAGCCCACCTCCATCACCGCCACCGGCATGGCGCGCGCAGCACCCCAGTCTCCCCCGCCCGCGTCCGCAGACAGCAGCGCGCGCAGACCGACCGCGCCGGCCATCAATGCAAACACGGCGGCGACGACGATCAGGAAGGCGATGCGCTTCATGGGGAGGTCTCCTGGCAGGACCCGGTGGGATATGCGCCAAATCGCAGTCAATTCAAAGCGCTTGGCGGTAACAAAAAAGTCAGGCCCCCTAGAATGTGCGCCAGGCGGACAGGAATGCGGCGCGCTCGTAACCCGTATTGCGCGCGCTCGCCGTACGCAGGACGCCGATCTGCAGGCGCAGCCGGCGGCTCACCGGCCAGAGGATGGACCCTTGCAGGCGATGGCTGGCATAGCTGTCAAATCCATCCGGACCGCCCGCCGACCAGACCGAATAGCTCTGCCCCATCACCCGTACGCCTCGCCAGATATGCGTCCCGGCCGTGATATCAAGGCGAATTTCGTCGGCCTCCCCGCCCGGCCGGCGCCGGAAAGCGCCCTGCACATCCACAAAGCCGCCGCGTCCGATGGAGCGCCCCGCCATCAGGCGCAGCTCCAGATCGCCGCCGCCCTCCCCCAGCGCCGCGTTGTTGCGGTTCTCCCCGCCGGTGCGCGCACTGTAGCTGGTCTGCAGCGACGCCGCCCAGCGTCCCTCGCGGTACAGCCGCACCCGCGCCCCCGCCTGCGCGCCGCCCATCCCGCGCCAGGGATCTATGCCGGTCCGGTCAATGGATTGCAGGGCAGCGCGCCCCACCAGCGTCACACGATCGCTGAGGCCGTATTCGGCATACAGGGCGCTTTCCTGCTTGGTCTGGGTGATCCCGCCGGGCGCGCGGTCGAGATAATGAAAGCTCGTGGTGTTGATCAGCAGCCCCTCGCCGCGCGGCTTGGTCCAGGCGCCCGCCTGCGCAGGCGCGCAGACACCGGCCGCCAGCACGCCCGCCAGCACGCCCGCCAGCACACACCCTGCAGCCCGCCGCTCCCGCCGCGCCATGCCCGCCTCCCCTGCCGGGAGGGCCCATTACGCACACGCGCGAGGCGTTGAGTCGAGTCAAATTTCCCTTCAGACGCGATCAGACATCGTAGCCCGGACACTGGCGGTCGACCCGCGCGCGGATGGCGGCCCAGGCGATTTCCTTGAAGAACTCGTTGGTGAACGCCTGCTCGCCCTGGGCATAGACCCGGTCCTGCATCGCCTTGTCCCATTCCACCAGCTCGGCGCCCTGGGCCATCACCTGCATCCTGCAGGCGCGCTCCAGCATGTACATGCGCACATAGCACGAAAACGGATGGTCTCCGGTGGTCAGCGTGCCGTGATTGTTCAGGATCATCAGATTGTGCGGGCCGAGATCGGCGACCAGGCGCGTCTTCTCGTCAGCGTCCAGCGCAATGCCTTCATAGCCGTGATAGACCACGTCCTTCATCACCGTCATCGCGCTCTGGGAAATCGGCAAGAGCCCGCGCTTCTGCGCAGATACCGCCACGCCCTGATCGGTGTGCAGATGCATCACCACCTTCACGTCGGGACGCGCATGGTGGATCGCCGAATGGATGGTGAACCCCGCCGGGTTGATGCCATAGCGGCTGGGCGCCAGCACATTACCCTCCAGATCGACCTTCACGAGGTTGGACGCCGTCACGTCCTCGAACAGAAGCCCGAACGGGTTGAGCAGGAAATGCTCCTGCGGACCCGGCACGCGCATGGAGATATGGGTGAAGAACAGATCGTCCCAGCCATGCATGAAGATGAGGCGGTACAGCGCGGCGAGATCGCAGCGCGCCTTCCACTCCTCGGCTGTCACCTGATCCCTGACGCTGAGGCTGGCCTGATCGTCCATGACATGTCTCCCTGCGAGGGCGCGCGGTCGGGCGTGCGCCGGTCCGCTCATGATCGCGCGCGCCGGGCCGGGCGTCAAACCGGACCTCACCGCCCATCCTGGCGTCCTACCGCTCCATCGCGCCCTTGCCGGCGAGAATCTTCGGGCGCGCCTTGGCGATGCGCGCCACACGGGTCGCGGACGTTTTGGCGGAGCCTAACAGGATGACATAGCTGCGCTGACGTCCGGGGGTCAGCGCATGGAACGCCTCGGCAAGATCAAGGTCGCCATCCAGCGCCTCCACAAGTTCATCGGGCAGGTCCAGATCAATCCCTGCTTTGGGCGCAGTCACACCGGCCTGCGCATAGCTCATGGCTTCTGTGAGATATGCCCGGATCACCGGTGCCATGGCCTCGACCTGCGCCGCGTCCGTGAAGCGGATCGCCTCCGCATGCTGCGAATTCGGCCCGGGTTTTTGCAGAATGCCCTCCGGGTCGGTCATCAGAGCGGCGTTGAAGAAGCTCAGAGTGAAATCACCGCGGAACGCACCGATGATCGCGATATTGCGCTTCTCATGTTGATAGCAGGGCTGGCCCCACTTCACCGTCTCCTCAAGCCCTGCCTCCAGGCAGAGCTGGCGCAGCGCCGCCAGCCCGTCCGCCCACAGCCGCGCAGAGCAGTGGGCGGTGGCGAACCGCTCACAGCGCCCGCAGCCATCGGCGAAGTAATCCTTGCTCTGCGTGATCACCGCCAGCTCACCAAATCCCTGAGGCCCTACAGATCCCGCGCCAGCCTCAGGCCTGTCATCTGCCATTGCGCGCCCGGCGGGAAGAAATTGCGGTAGGTCGCGCGCACATGGCCGGGCGGGGTCAGCGCCGAGCCGCCGCGCAGCACGAACTGGCCGCACATGAATTTGGCGTTGTACTCGCCGATGGCGCCGTCATCGGCGCGGTAGCCGGGATAGGGCGCGTAGGCCGAGCGCGTCCATTCCCACACCTCGCCGAACAGGCCCGCCAGACCGGTCCGGGACGGCGGCGGCGCCGGGTGCAGCCAGCCCGCCGCATCCGTCCGGCGCGCGGACGCCGGATCCACGCCGCGCGCGGCATGCTCCCATTCGCGCTCCTCGGGCAGGCGCGCGCCGGTCCAGGCGGCATAGGCCGAGGCCTCGAAATAATCGACATGGCTCACCGGCGCCTGCAGGTCCAGGGGCTGCTCGCCATGCAGGGTGAACTCGCTCCAGCCCGCCCCGCCCTTCGTCCAGTAGAGCGGCGCGGCGCGTCCCTGCGACTGGATCAGCGCCCAGCCGTCCGACAGCCAGTGGCGCGCCTGGCGATAGCCGCCATCCTCGATGAAGTTGAGAAACTCGCCATTGGTCACCGGGCGAGAGGCCAGCGCGAAGGGCGTCAGCACGGCGTCATGAGCCGGGCCTTCATTGTCGAACGCAAAGCCGCCGCCCTCATGGCCGAACCTGAACACCCCGCCCCCGAACGCGACCCACTCCAGCGCCGGCGCCGGGCCTGCGGCGTCCGGCTTCAGCGCCGCCGGGAACCCTGCCTCGCGCCAGGCGGCGCGCGACAAAAGGTATTTCATGTCGGTGAGGAACAGCTCCTGATGCTGCTCCTCATGGGCAATCCCAGTCTCGATCACGCCGCGGGCCGCCTCCAGCGCGCCGGCATCGGCCTCATCGAACCAGCGCGTCACCGCCGTGTCGACATACGCCCGGTAGGCCAGCACCGCGCCGAGCCCCGGCCGCGTGATCAGCCCGCGCTCGGGCCGCGCCTGACGCGGTCCGATGGCCTCGTAATAGGAATTGAACAGATAGTTGAACCGGGGGTCAAACGGCGTGTGGCCGCTGGCGAACGCCTTGAGGAGGAATGTCTCCCAGAACCATGTGGGATGGGCCAGATGCCATTTGCCGGGCGAGGCGTCCGCCATCGCCTGCGCGGCGAGATCCTCGGGCGAAAACGGCGCGGCCAGCGCCAGGCTGCGCGCCCGCACCGCCTCAAAGCGCCCCTTGAGGCGCGCGCCGATTGTGTCCGCCAGGTCTCTGGCCATGCGCTCGCTCCAGGCTGCACTAACGCAATCCTAACCATAGCGCAGTCAGCATGTTTCGCCAGAGGGACCCCATGGAGCGCGTCATGCCGCAAGCCAGCCCTGCCCACGACGATCCGAGCTCCCTTCAGGCGGCGGGCCGCAAGGCGATGCAACTCAGCGATCTGTGCGTCATCCGGCCCTTGCCCGGCGAGGTCATCGCCGAGATCGATCCCGTGCTCACCGATCTGTTGCGCATCGCCGAGGACCGCGCGCGCGCCCACGCCGCCGCCCGGCTGGCGCGATGCAGCTGGGCCCCGCGCCAGGCCGTGCGCCTGCTGGCCTTCGGACCGCTCGACATCGCCCGCCCCATCCTGGAGCGCTCCATGGCGCTGGACGAGCGCGACCTGATCGCGCTGGCCGATCTGGGGCATGACCACCGCATGGCGCTCGTCGGCCGCATCCGCCTGAGCGCGCCGGTCACCGCCGCCATGGCCCGCCACCGCGAGCGCGACTGCCTGATGGCCCTCGCCGCCCACGAAGGCGCTGTTCTGGGCGAAAGCTCGGCAGGCGATTTCATCGCCATCGCCCGCAGCCATGAACAGCTGCAGGACGTGCTGGCCGGGCGTGGCGATCTCAGCGCCGGCTTCGTGCGCTCGCTGCATGCCATCGCCGCCGACCGTGTGCGCTCGATCCTGGTGGAGCGCTATCCGGATCTGGCCGATATCGCCGCCCCCGAAGCGGAGGGCATGGACATCGCCGTCGACCCCGACGCCGACCGCGACGCCGACGCCGTGACGCGCCAGCTGCTGGCCGAGCGCGCGCTCACCACGGCGGACGTACTGCGCGCCGCGCGCAATGGCCGTGCCGAGATCGCCGATCACGCCATTGCCCGCCTTACCGGCATCGAGGCCCCCGACTGGCGCCAGGCCATGCGGCGCTCGCCGCTGCGCGCCTGCCTTCTGGCGGCGCGCGCCATGGCCATGACCCCGTCCGAGGCGGCCGATCTCATCGACGCCATGGCTGAATCGGGCCGCGCCCACGCCTTGGCCCCGGACGCGCTGGACCGCGCCCGCGCCGACATCTATGGCGACTTCTCGCGTGATGATGCGCGCCGGGCCTTGCACCGGATGGGCGCGGGCGGTTCAATCCACTAGACTTGCCGACCCGACCAGAACGGACAATGGCTTCATGCGTCTCGCCTATCACGCCGCCGACCGCGCCGACGCCCTCGCCGCGCGCGAGCGTCTGGCCGGCCGCTATGGCGAGGTTCCCCTGGACGAGGCCGACTGCCTCATCGCGCTTGGCGGCGACGGCGCCATGCTGGACGCGCTGCACGCCGTGATGGGCCGCGCCATTCCCGTCTACGGCATGAATTTCGGCTCGGTGGGCTTCCTGATGAATGAGGCGCGTGAGGACGGCCTGCCCGAGCGCCTGGCTGGCGCCGAACGCGCCGTCATTCATCCCTTGCGCGCCGTGGGCCGCCATGTGGACGGCCGCACTTTCGAGGCGCTGGCGATCAATGAGGTGTCGCTGCTGCGCGAAACGCGCCAGACCGCCAAGATCCGCATCAGCGTCGACGGGCGCCTGCGCCTGAATGAGCTTGCCGCCGATGGCGTGATGGTGGCCACGCCCGCCGGCTCCACCGCCTATAACCTGTCAGCCCACGGGCCGATCCTGCCGCTGGACGCCCAGTTGCTGGCGTTGACCCCGATCAGCGCCTTCCGCCCGCGGCGCTGGCGCGGCGCGCTGTTGCGCCATGTCAGCCAGGTGCGCTTTGACGTGCTGGAAGCGGCCAAGCGGCCGGTGTCGGTGGTCGCCGATAACCAGGAATTTCGCGACGCGCTCACGGTCACCATCAATGAGGCGCGCTCGATCTCCCTCACCCTCCTGTTTGATGAAGGCATGGCGCTGGGCGAACGCATCCTGATGGAGCAGTTCGCCGCCGACTGACGCGATGCAATTTAGCGGGCCATTAAGTCTATGGACGTAGTTTTGGGTGCGAATGCCTGTGCCGCTGACCGGGGACGCACCTCATGATCGCAAACGGAGCCACGCCAGCCGGGCTGGGCAAGTTGCGCATTGCGGTGGTGGACGACAACGCCGCCATGCGCGGGATCGTGCGTTCTGTGCTGGGCGCGTTCGGCGTCATCCACGTCCATGAAGCCTCTGACGCCGAGACGGCGCTGCACATGCTGCGCGGCGAGAAGATCGACATTCTGATCTGCGACTGGAAAATGAAGCCAATGGACGGGCTGACCCTGGTGCGCACCCTGCGCGACCCTGAGGAAAGCCCCTGCCCGCTTCTGCCCATCATCATGCTGACCGCCTATGCCGAACCCTCCAAGGTGAAGGAGGCGCGCGACGCCGGGGTGACCGAGTTTCTGGTCAAGCCTTTCGCCGCCGACGGCCTGTACCGGCGCCTGCAGATGATCGTGAACCGCCCCCGCCCCTTCGTGCGCACGAAAGCGTTCTTCGGACCCGACCGCCGCCGTCTGGCGAGCGGCTACCAGGGACCGGAGCGCCGCGACGACGCAGCGCCCCTGTCCTGACATCTGACAACGAGCGAAAGACGCCTCACCCATGACCCAGCGCGAACGCCCCATCGAAATCATCACCCCGCCCAACATGCTCAAGGCCAAGGTGGGCGGTCCCCTGCCCGCCGCCAACGAGGCCATGATGGCGCGCGCCGAGGCCGCCGTCGGCGATCTGCGCCAGAATTTCAAGGCCTGGCTGGAAGAGGAGGTGGGCAAGCTGGAAGCGGCCATGCGCACCGCGCGCGCCCAGGGGCTTGAGGGCGAGACGGGCGAGGCCTTGTTCACCTGCGCCCATGATCTGCGCGGGCTGGGATCGACCTACGAGTTCCCGATCATCACCCGCATCGCCGCGTCGCTGTCCAAGCTGATCGAAACGCCGCAGCAGCGCGCCGCCGCGCCTGTGGCCCTGGTGGACGCCCATGTCGGCGCCATCCGCGCCGCGATCCTGCAAAACATCCGCGACGACACCGACCCCATCGGCAAAGCCCTCGCCGAAGAACTCGAAACCCGCGTGACGAAGCTGGTGGGCGAGCGGGGTTAGGGGGGGCTTTTGCCTGCCACGCTCAGGCGGCGAAGGTTTGGCCTCTCTTTCCCTCCCCTTGATGGGGAGGGTGGGCCGGGGCGCAGCCCCGGGCCGGGTAGGGTGATAGCGCCGCCCGTTGCAGGATTTTGAGCTGCCGCCTGACGGCGGCGCCCCCACCCGGCTTCGCTTCGCTCAGCCACCCTCCCCACTACGGGGGAGGGAAACGGGCAAACCCCTACCCCGCCCGCTGTGCATACCCTGCCGCGGCGATGTCGGCGTCCAGGCGGTCGAGGCAATAGTCGAGCTCGGCCAGGGGTGCGCCCTGGAATCGGGTGAAGACGCGTTCGATGAGCTGCTTGCGGAAGCGGATCAGATCGCGCGCACCGCCCGGTCCGATCTCCAGCGAATGCCAGGCCTGCAGCGTGGCGCGCACGGCCGGCAGGATGCGCTCGGGCAGGCCGGCCTTGCGGAACACGGCTTCCAGGCCCAGCGGCCCGGCGTCATGGATCAGCACCCAGGCCTTGGCGTGCTCGATGCCGGCCAGCTCGGCCACGCAATGCTCGAAGACGGTGACATGGCCCCGGAACAGGGCGCGCAGCATCAGCGACGGCGT
Organism: Alphaproteobacteria bacterium; assembly: GCA_016124675.1. Taxonomy (GTDB): domain Bacteria; phylum Pseudomonadota; class Alphaproteobacteria; order Caulobacterales; family Maricaulaceae; genus Oceanicaulis. The sequence continues at coordinate 5,991 of WGNG01000013.1, read as the reverse complement.
CAGCCGGCCATTGAGCTGGAGCTGCTGGGCGAAGCGGCGCGGATCGGGGGCGAGGCCCGCCTGGTCCACCAGATCCACCGTGGCCCGCTCGCGCGCGCCCTCGGCCAGCTCCACCGCGAGCTGCGGCGGCAGGGCGTGGCGCGACACCAGGCGCTGCAAGGCCTGATCGGAAATGCGCGCCACCAGCTTTTCGGTGATCTCCAGCGGCAGGGAGTCGCGGTCGATGAAGCGTTCGAGCACGTGCGGCGTCTGGGCGAAGCGGCGGAACACGCTGGCGAAGGCGCCGGCGTTGAAGGCCGCGCCGCTATTGCCCGCCAGCACGCCCACCGCCTCGGTCACGCCATGCTCGGCGATCACGCCGGTCACCGCTTCGGAGACCTGCCCGCGCGCCGCCACCGCCACCTGCCGGCGGGCCGCGCCCGAACGCACAATGTCAATGAGATCGTCGTCTGACAGCACCGGTGAGCCGGCAATGACCGGTATGGCGATGGAATCCACGTCGGCTGCCAGCTGGCGGGCCACATCCGCAGGCAGATGCGGCGAGCGCTGCAGCGTGACCGACAGGGCCCGGCGCACCAGCTCGGCGGCGTCGCGGGCGAGCACGCGGACAATCTCTGCGCCCAGCGCGCGCTCCTCATCGCTGAGACCCGGGGCGGCATAGCGCGCGCACACCTTGCGCGCGGCCAGGGCGCGCGCTTCGTCATCGCCGCGGTCAGTGAGCCGGACAAGATCATCCGCAGTCAGGCGAGCTCTCAGGGTATGCACGCTCATGGGCTCCAGACGCCTCCGGCAAGGGACCGCTCCCACCCTGCGCGCCAAATCTTAACGCGCAATTGTCAGACGCGGTGAACGCGCAACTTACCCTTTGCGCCGTGTGCTGCGCGGCGCGTCGAGCGAGGCGAGCAGCTCCACCAGAGCCGGGGTCAGGACGCTCCCTGTGCGGCCCATGGCGGCCAGCCCCCCGAGCCCGCCGCGCGGCGCGGTTTCGCCCACGCCCAGCGCGGCGGCGGCGCGCACCGCCGCCGTCTCGCGCGCAGCCGGCGCCGCAGCGGACGGCGAAAGGGAGGAGGAAGAGGAGGTGCGCAGCGAGGCCCGCCACGCCGCCGGCGCCTCCACCGGAGCGCGCGCCTCGCCGGTCAGGCGCGCCAGCACCTCGCTGACGCTGCGCGGCCGTCCCTGCTCAAAGAAGATCGCCCGGTTGGCCGCCGCAGCTTCAGGAAAGACCTCGTCAGCGCGCTGCGCCGGGTTCTCGGCCGCCTGGGCGATGAGCCGCGCCGCGCCGCGCGCGCCGAGAAAATGCGCTGCATACAGCTCGCCATCGGTCGGCTCGCGGCCCGTGGCGCTGCGCAGGATCGCGGCATTCTCCGCCGCCAGCTCGCCCGCCATCACGCTGGCCGCGCGCGCGTCAAAGCGCAGGTTTAGAATTGCGCTGCGCTGGGCGGGATCGCTGACCTGGAAGCGGCCCTGCGCGTCGCGCGTCACCGCGGCCGCCTCGGCGCCATACCCATGCTGCGCCCCGTGGCGCGACACCATGGCAAGCCAGGTCTGCTCGATGAACTGGAACAGGCCCGCCGCGCTCGACGTGCGCGCACGCGCCAGCGGGTCGAAATTGCTTTCGCGCTGGGCGGTGCGCACCAGAAACTCGAAGCTGGCGCCGGTCTCGCGCGCCGCGTCGGCGATCAGGCGGCGCGGTGAAGGCAGGGCCTCGCCCAGCCCGGACAGGGGATCAGACATGGCCACTCCGGATGCGGCGCGAGCGGGCGAATCGCCCAGCTCATGCGTCAGCCTGCAGCCAGAGCCCATAAGCCTTCGTTAACTGTGCGCGCCGGAACCCTGACCGCCAGGCGCGTTCATTCGCCCCGCAGGCCCGCCCGGTCCGGCGCGAAGGCGCGCGCCCACTCCGGCAGCGATCCGGTGCGCGCCAGCGTCTCCACAGCCTCTGCCATCGCCGGGGCCAGCAGCACGCCATTGCGATAGCCCCCGCCCGCCAGAACGAGCCCAGGCGAGGCCTCGCCGATCACCGGCATGGCGTCGCGCATGCGCGGGCGCAGGCCTGCCCAGCCCTCGTCCGGCTTGCGCCCCGCCAGCGCCGGAACCAGCCGCCCGGCCCGCTCGCCCAGCGCCGCCAGCGCCGCGTCATCGGTCTCCAGCCCCGCCTCTCCCGGCTCGCTGGTGGCGCCCGCAATCACCCGGCCGCCAGGCTTGGCGGCGAGATAGAGCGAGACATGGCGCACTAAGTGATTGAGCCGCACCGGCGCGGGCGGCCCCCAGGCGATCATCTGGCCCTTCACCGGCGCCGCCTGCGCCAGAGGCGGCGCGCCTTCGATCCGCCCGATGCCCGCCGCCAGCACGATCAGATCAGCCTCAACCGCACGCCCGTCCTCAAGCACAAGCGCACAGGCGCGGCCCTGACGCGTCCCGACCGCCTTTACCGGCGCATCGCCCAGCACGACGGCCCCCGCATCCCGCAGCGCCTCCAGCAAGGCCGGGCCCAGCGCGCGATTATCAATCTGGCCATCGCCCGGCAGGCGCACGCCGCCGCGTAAGCGCCCCAGCGCCGGCTCTGCGGCCGCCATCGCGCGGGCGCTCAGGCGTTCGGCCGTGACGCCAAACCGCCCCGCGCGCGCCAGCGCCGCCTGCGCGCGCGCCTCATCGCCCGCGTCCAGGAGCGGGACCAGAACGCCCAGCCGGGCATGGCCGAGCGCAGCGGGCGCCAGCGTCTTCGCCCACTCGTCCCACAGCGCCGCGCCACGCTGGCACAGGGCCGCGAACTCATCGGCCAGCGCATGGGCGGGATCCAGCTCGAACAGGGTTTCAAACCCCGGCGCCAGCATGCCCGCCGAAGCCCACAGCGCGCCGCGTCCCGGCGCGCCCGCATCGGCGAGCGTCACCTGATGCCCGGCGCGCGCCAGCGCCAGGGCGCATGTCAGCCCCGCCGCGCCCGCCCCGGCGATCGCCATGCGCATGCGCGTGTGCTGCGGTGGGGGATTGGGGGTGGACAGCATGGCTTCGCGGCGCCTCAATCAGGCCATGGTGAGCCTGTAAACCTCCAGGGGCTGAGGCTCAACGCCAGCCCCCAGCCACGGCGGGCAGACCCCGCCCCCAACATGAGGAGGCGCCCCATGGCGACCCGCACTGACACCCGCACCGAGACCCGCACCGATGCCCGCACGCAAACCCGCACCCGCGCCGCGCAGGACCCGATCCTGGCGGCCCTGCTGCTCGCCGCCAGCGCGCTGGCACTGACCCTGACCGCCGCGCCTGTCCTGGGCGCAGGGCTTCAGGACAGCGCCGGGCAGGACGCGTCCGCCCGGGCGGACGGCGACGACGCCCCGCGCTGCGTCACCATCCGCACCATCTCGGGCTACAGCGTTATCGATGACCGCCATCTGCTGATCCAGGGCGGGCCGAGCCGTCAGTATCTCGTCACCACCCGCCAGCGCTGCTCGGGCATGCGCTTTGGCGTGCAGATCGGCCTGAGCTTCAGCGACAATGAGCGCATCTGCCAGCCCCACATGGAATACATCATCCCCGATGATGGCTGGCGCTGCCTGATCGACACGATTGAAGAAGTCGACAGCCGAGAGCACGCCGAAGACCTGATCGCCCGCCGCGCGGCCGAGGCTGAGGGGTAGGGTAAAACCGGGGTAAACCGGGGACACACACCCATTGGGTAAACCGGGGGTAAACCGGGGACACACACCCATTTCCAGCTCGGGCGCGCCGGTTCGCGTCGGGAAAAACCGGGGACACAAACCCATTCCTGCGCTGCTTGAGTGCGCTGACCTGTGTTCAGTCAACAGGTGTGTGTCCCCGCTTTGCCGTCGCCGTTTCGCCCCGGCCCGCGTGCTACCAGGTTTCGCCCAGGCGGCGCAGATTGTTCTGGGCTCTGTCATTACCTTGCCGGGCGGCCAGCCGGTACAGCCGGATCGCCTCGCCGCGATCACGCGTCACGCCTTGCCCGTTTTCATAGAGCGTGCCCAGATTGTTGCGGGCGTCCCGGTCACCCTGGGCGGCGGCCAGCCGGTACCAGCGTGCGGCCTGCGCAAAGTCCTGCTGGAAATGCCGCCCTGTATGCTGCCAATGCCCTAACGTATATTGGGCGTCGACAAGGCCAGCATCGGCGGCGCGCCGGAACCAGCGAGCGGCCTCGGCGTCACTGCGGGTAACGCCGCTCCCGTCGCGATAGAGCACGCCGATAGCAAACAGTGCCGTTGCGTTATTCTGGTCAGCCGCGAGGCGAAACCAGCGCATGGCCTCGGCGTAATTGCGGGTCGCGCCGTGACCGCTCTGGTATATCAGCCCCAATCTGTAATGGGCGTTGGGATTGCCCTGTTCGGCGGCCAGAAGGGACAGTCGGCGCGCCTCGCCATAATCGCGCGTCACGCCGTTTCCGCTGTAGTACAAACCGGCCAGATTACTCTGGCCGAATTGATTACCCTGGTCAGCGGCCAGCCGGTAAAGCCGGGCTGCCTCGGCATAATCGCGCGTCACGCCATTTCCGCGTTCATACAGCACGCCGAGATCAACCTGCGCAGGGGCGTCGCCGTGCTCCGCCGCCCGCGTCAGCCAGGTCACAGCCTGTTCATAATCGCGCTCCACATGCTCGGAAAAACCATAGCTCCAGCCCAGCTGACGCCAGGCGGGGGCGTAATCTCGTTGCGCAGCTTCTCCGAAAAGCGCGAGCGCACGGGGCACATCCCTCTCCACATGTTCGCCATCGCGCAGATAGATGCCCATACCGACCAGCGCGTCGTTAATCCCGCGCGCAGCGGCGGCCTCCATGAGGCGGAACCCCTCGGCGGCGTCGGCTTCCACGCCCTCCCCCAACACATAGCGCCGGCCGAGATTGAGCATGGACGTCGAATTTCCGGCTTCCACGCCCCGGCGGAACCAGCGCACAGCCTCAGCCGGGTCGCGTGCAACACCATCACCGTTGAAATACATCACGCCGAGATTGTTCACGGCACGGACACTGCCCGCTTCAGCCGCGAGAATGTAAAGCCGCAGCGCCTCGGCATAATTCTGTTCGACGCCTTGGCCATAGTGATAAAGGGACGCCACCCCGAACAGGCCGTCCACGTAGCCCTGCTCGCGCGACAGCGTGTACAGCCGCATGGCCTCGGCATAATCGGCCTCGACGCCGAGACCGCTGCGGTAATGCGCCCCAAGGAAATACTGCCCGCGCGCATTGCCCGCCTCCGCCGCCAGCTGGTTCCATCGCAGGGCGCGCTCCCTGTCCTGTTCCACGCCGGTTCCGTCGAAAAAGCGCTCGCCCAGCTCCGCCTGTGCTTCGGCATGGCCGGCCTCGGCCGCGCGCTCCAGCCATTCAATGGCGGCGTTAGCGTCAGGCTCGGCGCCCTCGCTATTGAACAGCGCCAGCGCCAGCCGCACCGCCGCGTCCAGATCGCCTGCCTCGGCTGCCTGCCGGGTATAGCCCGATGCCTGGACCGGATCAGCCTCGACGCCATCCCCCTCGCGATACCGGCGCGCCAGCTCGTTCATGGCGTCAAGCTCGCCGCGTCCGGCCAGGCGCGTCACGGCGCTGATCGATTGCTCCGTCACTGGACGGCTGGAGCTGGTCAGGTCGGCCAGTGCGCCCGATATGGCGTCGCGCTGCGTCCACGCGCCGAACGCAATGGCTGCCACCAGAAGCCCCAGAACAAACGGAATTGCACGCCCAAGCATGATATCGTCCCCCCGCACAGGGCCGGAGATTAACCCCCGGCTTTCGATACGAGATTTGCTTCAATCGGAAAGGCGCCGCAAGTCTCAATGTCCGCCTGACGCCTCAAACATAGTGCCCGCTCGGTAAAACCGGGGACACACACCTATTTCCAGCTCGGAACGTTGGTTCGCGTCGTCATCGCCGGTCAATGGGCGTGTGTCCCGGTCATTGCTGAAGCAGGGTCAGCAGCGAAGGCCCACCAAGTCCGCGTGCAGAGACCAGCTTGGGCTTTCGCAAAATGCGATCCCACCTCCCCGTCTTTC
>WGNG01000010.1 GCA_016124675.1 Alphaproteobacteria bacterium | reverse complement strand
CCTGTCCCGCGCGCCACGCCAGTCATTTCAAACGCCTGGGCCCTGCAGATGACAAACAATCCGACCGGGGCGCTGGCGGGGTAGGGTGATGGCACGGTCGGCAAGGAGGGTTCGGGCCATGGTGGTCAGGGCGGACTGGCCGGCGATCCATGCTGACTGGCGCCGGGGCGAGAGCCCGCAGGTGCTGGCCGAGCGCTACGGGCTGGAGGTGCTGACCATAAAGCGCCGCTGCGCGTGGGTGGATCACTTTTTTCCGTACACAGAGACGGCGCCCCGGCTGTCAGGGATCGACGCCCTGATCCAGCAGGCGCTGGACGCGGCGGCTGCGGGCGACTGGACGCTGGCCGAACGGATCGTCCGGCTCGTCACGGGGATCGCCCGTGCGATCATCCTCAGGGAGGAACAGCTCATGAAGACACGCTCATCGACGGCGCAGGACAGGGACAGGACGCAAGCGCGTGACGCAACACAGCAGGCCGCAAAGCCCGGGAGCGAGGAACACAAGCAGCTTGTTTCCGAACTCGAAGCTCGCCTTGATGCTCTCGCAAGATCCCTCGAGCAAAGAGCGGATACTGGAGGAGGCGCGCAACGGCCAGAGGGATCCGGCGAAGGACCTCTATGACTGGAACCAGTGGGCGCATGAACAGCAGACGGCGCCCGCCGGCGACTGGCGCATCTGGCTGTTTCTGGGCGGGCGCGGCGCGGGCAAGACGCGCGCGGGCGCCGAATGGGTGAGAGCCCGGGTGGCCGCGGGCGCCAGGCGCATCGCGCTGGTCGGCCCGGCCTTTCAGGACGTGCGCGAGGTGATGCTGGGCGGACCGTCAGGCGTGATGAATATCGGCTATCCGCACGAGCGCCCGGCCTACCAGGCGTCGCGCCGGCGGGTGGTGTGGCCGGGCGGGACGGTGGGATACGCCTTCAGCGCCGAAGACCCCGATGGCTTGCGCGGGCCGCAGTTTGATGCGGCCTGGGCTGACGAGTTTGCGGCGTGGGCGCACCCGCAGGAAACGCTGGACATGCTGCGCCTGGGCCTGCGCCTGGGCAGAGATCCGCGCCTGATGATCACCACCACGCCGCGCGCCATTGCGGCGGTGAAGGCGCTGATACACGCCCCCGGCGTGGAAGTGACGCGCCTGGCCACTGTGGAGAACCGGCACAATCTGGCGCCGGGCTTTGTCGAGGCGATGGAGGCGCAATACGCGGGCTCCCATCTCGCCCGGCAGGAACTGGACGGGGTGCTGGTGGAGGACCCCGAAGGCGCGCTCTGGACGCGGGCCCTGATCGAACAGGCGCTGCGCGCGGACCGGCCGCAGCCAGACCGTATCGTGGTGGCGGTGGACCCGCCCGCGGGCGACGGATCGGGCGATGCGTGCGGGATCATCGTGGCGGGTGCGGCCGGCGTGGGCCGGGCGGCGCGGGCGCTGGTGCTGGCCGACTACTCGCTGCGGGCCGGGCCGGAGGCCTGGGCGGCGCGGGTGGCGCAGGCCTTTGAGGCCCATGACGCCGACACGGTGGTGGCCGAGGCCAATCAGGGCGGCGACATGGTGCGCGCGGTGCTGCAGGCAGCGGCCCGCGACCTGCCGGTGCGTCTGGTGCGCGCCAGCCGGGGCAAGCGGGCGCGCGCCGAACCGGCGGCGGCGCTGTATGCGGCGGGCCGGGTCGCCCATGCCGGGCGCTTTGCCGCGCTGGAAGACCAGATGTGCGCGTTCGGCGCGCCCGGACCCGCCGCCAGCCCTGACCGGGTTGACGCCCTGGTGTGGGCGCTGGCGGCGCTCACAGGCGGCGCGGCGGAGCCGAGGCTGCGGGGGATGTGAGACGTTGAGCCCGCACTGACCCGCGCCCCCTCACCGTACCTCTCCCCCATGTCCATGGGGGAGAGGAGGCTTTGACGCCGCTCATAGTCATCTGGGCCAGGCGACAAGCATTTCCGAAATGAACTCAACGTCAAAGCCCCCTCTCCCCTCCTGGAGGGGAGAGGATAAAGGTGAGGGGTGGGGCCCCGCGCCGGCGCTTTTGGAAGGACTTTTCCCATGCTGAAGAAACTTCCGGGCCTGGACGCCAAGGCGTCCGGAGGGAGCTGGGCGTTGGCGCTGGGGCCGGGGGCGGCGTGGAGCGCGCGCAGCTATGCGGCCTTCGCCCGCGAGGGCTATGCACGCAACGCCATCGCCCATCGCTGTGTGCGCCTGATCGCCGAGGCCGTGTCGTCCTGTCCCTTGCAGGTCAGCGGCGAGGGGGCGGGGGCGCAGGCGGCGCGGGCTCTGCTGGCGAGGCCCAATCCCGACCAGTGCGGGGCGGAGGTGTTTGAGACCTTTCACGGCCATTTGCAGGTGGCGGGGGACGCGTATCTGGAGCTGGCCGGCGGCGCGGAGGGGCCCCACGCGCTCTATGCGCTGCGGCCCGACCGCATGCGGGTGGTGACGGGGCCCAGGGGCTGGGCGGACGGATGGGAATACCGCCTCGGGTCCGAGGCGCGGGTGTTCGCCCGCGACCGGGCCAGCGGGCGCAGCGCCATCCTGCACATGAAGCTCTTCAATCCCGTCGACGATCATTACGGCCAGTCGCCCATGGAGGCGGCGGCGCGGGCGGTGGACGTGCACAATGCCGGCGGGACCTGGGCCAAGGCGCTCCTGGACAATGCCGCGCGCCCGTCCGGCGCGCTGGTGGTGACGGGCCGCGAGGGCGGGGATGGCCGCCTGACCGAGGCGCAATATGACCGGCTGAAGGGCGAGCTCGAAGGGCTGTATTCGGGCGCCGCCAATGCCGGACGGCCGCTGTTGCTGGAGGGCGGGCTGGACTGGAAGCCCATGGGCCATTCGCCCGCCGAGATGGACTTCATCGAGGCCAGGCGCGAGGCGGCGCGCGAGATCGCGCTGGCCTTCGGGGCGCCGCCCATGCTGCTGGGCCTGCCGGGTGATAATACGTATACGAACTATCGCGAGGCGAACCTCGCCTTCTACCGCCAGACCGTGCTGCCGCTGGCGCGCAAGACCGCCAGCGCGCTGAGCGGATGGCTGGCGCCGTGGCTGGGGGGCGGGTTTGCGGTCGAGGCCGACGAGACGGCGCTGCCGGCCCTGTCCGACGAGCGCGCGGCGCGCTGGGCGCAGGTGAGCGCGGCGGGTTTCCTGAGCGATGACGAGAAGCGCGCCCTGCTGGGCGTCGAACGCGGGAGAGGGTGATGAAGGAGCTCGGCGCGATGCGCGATCCCTGGCGGTTCGAGCGCACCATCACCTTGGGCGTGGCGGTGGCGCTGGCCCTGCAGACCGCCAGCGCGCTGATGTGGGCGGGCGGCGTGCGCGAACGCCTCAGCCAGCTGGAAACCCGCACGGCGGCCGCCGACAGCGTCAATGAGCGCCTGGCGCGGCTGGAAGAGCACAGCCTCTACACCCGCGAGGCGATCACGCGGATCGAGCGCAAGCTGGATGAGGCCGGGTAGGGGGGGCAAGGGATCTCCCGCGCCCCCTCACCTTACCTCTCCCCCATGTCCATGGGGGAGAGGGGGCATCCACGCTGCGCCTCATCCTTCGGGCCTGGGATCAAGCATTTGCGAAAATGCGCAACGTCCAAGCCTCCTCTCCCCTCTGGAGGGGAGAGGTAAGGTGAGGGGTGCGGCGCCAGCCCTACGCCTCCCAAGAACACTTCACATACAAAGGAGATGCGCATGCCAGCGCAGGACGGCCCGGGCGGGATGCTCGAGATGGCGGGCTATGCCAGCCTGTTTGATGAGCCTGATCATGCGGGCGACATCGTGCGCCGCGGGGCGTTTGCGGCAAGCCTGACGCGCCGGGCCGCGGGCGGCGTGCGCATGCTGTTCCAGCACGATTCCGGCGAGCCGGTGGGCGTGTGGGATGTGATTGCGGAGGATGCGCGCGGCCTGTTCGTGCGCGGACGCATCCTGGGCGACGCCCCGCGCGGGCGCGCCGCAATGGCGCTGGTGCGCAACGGCGCGGTGGACGGTCTGTCCATCGGATTTCGCACCGTGAAGGCCCGGCCCCGCCCCGGCGGCGGGCGCGAATTGCTGGAAATCGATCTGTGGGAGGTGTCGATCGTCACCTTCCCCATGCTGGCCGGCGCGCGCCTGAAGGTGCTGTCCGGCGAGGGCGCGTCCGCACGAGCGGCGGCCTGACGATCAGAGAAGACACGTCACAACCGAACTAAAACCCTGGAGAGGATGGCCATGACCCCGGAAACCAAGATGTCGCCTGCGGGCGGCAAGTCGCGCGCGGCGATGCATGAATTGCTGGCCGCGTTTGAAAGCTTCAAGGACGCCAATGACCGGCGCCTGAAGGAGATCGAGACGCGCCGCAGCGCCGATCCGTTGCTGGAAGAGAAGATCAACCGGATCGACACGGCGCTGCACACCGCGCAGTCGCGGCTTGACCGCATCGCGCTGGAGGCCGGGCGCCCGGCGCTGGGCGCGGGCGGGCAGGGGAGCGAGGCCAAGGCGGCGTTCGCCCACTTCCTGCGCACCGGAGATGCGGCGCGGCTTGTCGAGGCCAAGGCGCTGAGCGCGGGATCGCCCGCCGATGGCGGCCATGTCGCCCCGCCCGAGATCGAGGCGCTGATCACGGCCAGGGTGCGCGAGGCGAGCCCGATCCGCGCCATCGCCAGCGTGCGCCAGACCGGGGCGGGCGTGTTCAAGAAGCCGGTGAGCCTGGGCGGGGCGAGCGCGGGCTGGGCGGCTGAAACGGCGGCGCGGCCCGAGACCGACACCTCCACTTTGGCGCTGATCGAGTTTCCCGCCGCCGAGCTCTACGCCATGCCGGCGGCCACGCCGGCGCTGCTGGATGATGCGCTGGTCAATCTGGAGGAATGGCTGGCCGACGAGGTGCGCGACGTGTTCGCCGAGGCTGAAGGGGCGGCCTTCGTGAATGGCGACGGGACCAACAAGCCGCGCGGCTTCCTGAACTATCCCAAGGCGCCTCTGGCCGATCAGGTCTGGGGCGAGATCGGCTATGTGGCCACCGGGGCGGCGGGCGCCTTCCCGGCGGAGGATCCGGTGGATGTGCTGATCGATCTGATCTACGCGCCGGGCGCGGCCTATCGCGCCAACGCCCGCTTCGTGATGAACAAGGCGAGCGTGTCGGCGGTGCGCAAGTTCAAGGACAGTGAGGGCCATTATATCTGGCAGCCGGGCCTGGCGGCCGGGCAGCCGGCGACGCTGATGGGCTATCCCGTCACCGAGGCCGAGGACATGCCGGACATTGGCGCGAACGCCTTCTCCATTGCGTTCGGCGATTTCGAGCGCGGCTATCTGATCGTCGACCGCCAGGGCGTGCAGATCCTGCGCGATCCCTATTCGGCCAAGCCCTACGTGCTGTTCTACACCACGCGCCGGGTCGGCGGCGGCGTGCAGGACTTCAACGCCATCAAGCTGCTCAGGTTCGCGGCGGAGTAGGGGGCTCTCTATAACGCCCCCGCACGCAGGGGAAGGTGGCCCGCAGGGCCTGTTAAAAAATGCGGCCATATCTCTCCGTCGCTCCTTGCCGGGCCATTTTCGCACGCGTCGCAGCCTGTCAAGGACGACCGGGCCTTCGGTCAAGGCCATAAAGAACCGCATCCCCATACCCCCCGGAGGTCCTGATGACCCTTCACCTGCTGTCGCCGCCGGCGGCGGAGCCTGTGAGCGTGGATGACGCCAAAACCTGGCTCAGGATCACGCAAACGGAAGAAGACAACCTGCTTGGCGGGGCGATACGCGCCGCGCGCGAACGCGTCGAGGCGCTGACGGGGCGGGCGCTGATCGCGCGGGGCTTGCGCGAGACGCTGGATGACTGGCCGCGCGCGCGCACCGACGGGCGCTCGGGCGCGGTGCGCCTGCCCGCGCCGCCGCTGATCAGCGTGGAGGCGGTGCGCATTTACGGCGCGGCAGGCGCGCCCGAGCTGTGGAGCGCGGACGAATACCAGGTCGACACGCGAAGCGATCCCGGGCGCATCATCCCGCTGGCGCCGTTCAGCCTGCCCCGGCCGGGGCGGCGTGCGGCGGGGATCGAGATTGATTTCACCGCCGGTTACGGGCTGGCGCCCGAAGACGTGCCCGCGCCCCTGCGCGAGGCGGTGCTGCGGCTGGCCGCCCATGCCTATGGCGGGCGGCTGGCGCCAGAGGCGGAGCGCGGCGAGGGGGCGCTGCCTGACGGCGTCGCCCATCTCATCCGTCCCTACACGCGGGTGCGGCTATGAGCGCGGAAGCGGCGTTCGCCGATGCGGTGCTGGCGCACCTGAAGGGCGATGCCGGCGTGGGTGCGGCGCTGGGCGGGCGGATCCATGCGCTGGCGCCGGGCGGGACGGCCTATCCCTTCCTCACGCTGGGGCGCGGGGTGAGCGAGCCGGCGGGCGGCGGCGGCGCGGACCTGATCGACCACCGGCTGACCTTGCGCCTCTACGCCATGCGCGATGAGGGCGACCGCCTGCGCAGGGCCGTGTCGGCGGTGCGCACGGCCCTGCACAACGCGGGCCTCGCGCTCGCACCGCCCTGGCGCTGCGTGCTGTGCCAGGTGGTCTATACCGACCAGTTTGCCGCCGCCGACAGCCGGATCATCCAGGCCCTGGTGCGGGTGCGGGGGATGGTGGAGGGGTAGGGGCGCGCCTGTGACTTGCACGCCACACCACCGACGTTTGATGGAAAAGTAACTTGTAGCCATGTATCACGGTGATATATGGTCGAGCCATGAAATCGGCTCTTGGCAAGTGGAGTCCTGCGGATGCCTCGCGCCATCTGAACGCCATGGCGGCAGATGCAAAGCTGGATCTGTCGCTGACGCGGCATGCCATTGACCGCATGACAGAGCGCGGCCTGATCATGGCCGACGTACTGCATGTGATCAAAACCGGTTTTGTCTATGAGGAGCCTGAAGCGACGACGCGGCCGGACCTCTGGAAGTACCGGATAGAGGGTCTGTCGCCCAATAGCGCGGGCCGTCATGTTCGAGTTGTGGTGATCCCTGGTGCGGAACCATCCGTCAAAGTTGTGACTGTGATGTGGAAAGACGAGAGATGAAGCGCACTGTGGACTATGTCTATGACGCGTGCGGGCTGGACAATGTGATCCTGCTGGATCTGCCTGTCTGCGTCGATGACACCGGCGATGAGGTCGTGACGATCCAGCGCATCAACGCGCTGCACCGGGTGCTGATGATCGAGGTGGCGCGCAAGGAAGGCGGGCTGACCCCGAAGGAAATCCGCTTCCTGCGCACCGAGCTGGGCCTGTCGCAGGCGCAACTGGCCGAGCTGGTGGGCCGTGACGGCCAGACGGTGGGACGCTGGGAGCGCGGCGAGACGCCTGTTGACCGCGCGTCCGAGATCGTCATCCGGCGCAAGGCGCTGGAGCATGCGAGCGCCGATGGCATGAGCGTGGATGAGCTTTCGCGGCGCAGCGTGTACTCCGCTGTCGAAGCGCCCATCCGCATCCAGGCCGACGACCCGGCCAATTACCGCCCCGCCGCCTGAGCGCCTCACACCGGCCTTCCCCCCCAAAAGCCGCCCAACCGGGCGGCTTTTTCTTTGGTCTCATACGCAAAAGGAGATCCACCATGGCCGCTCAGGCTGGCCGGGACATGTTGTTGCAGATTGGCGACGGCGGCGCGCCGGAGGTTTTCACCGCCGTGGCGGGCCTGCGGGCGCGGGCGATCTCGCTCAATGCGCGGGCCATCGACGCCACCCATGGCGACAGCCCGGGGCGCTGGCGCGAACTGCTGGACGGGGCGGGCGTGCGCTCGGCCTCGGTGAGCGGGGCGGGGGTGTTTGTCGACAGCGCGGCTGACGAGACCGTGCGCGCGGTGTTCTTCGCCCAGGAGGCGCGCGCCTGGCGCCTGATCATTCCCGGCTTCGGGACGTTGCAGGGAAAGTTCCTGGTCACGGCGCTGGAATATTCCGGGCGCCATGATGGCGAGGCGGCCTATGCGCTGTCGCTGGCCTCGGCGGGCGAGGTGAGTTTCGCGCCGGCGTGAAGTGGTCCCCGGTTCAGGGAAGGTGGACGCCTGCCTGGCGGGCGCGGGGATCAATCCTCCCCGTCGCGCCGTGCTGGAGGAAACCGCGGTGGAGCCGCCCGGTGCAGAGACTGGGTAGCCGCCTGCCGGCGGCGCCCCCACCTAGCTTCGCTGCGCTCAGTTGTTCGGCCGGTCGCGCCGCCAGGCGCGGTCCACGCGCTCGGCCTCGCACGCACGGCGGTCATCCACATTGGGCAGTGACTCACATTCTTGCTCGGCGCGGCTGTCATACAGGCCGCGGGCCAGGCTCTCGCACCCGGCCAGCACGCTGGCGCACGCCAGACACAGACAAAAGCGGAGCATCGGAGCTTCCCTTCATCCCGCTGCGGAGCGCGCAGTCTAGCGCGTCCTGCGCGGGGCGCGAGGGGTTTTGATCCGATCAGCCTGCGCCCGCCCGAAAGGGGCTTCCATGACCAATCCCCAGAGGGGCGAGGCGGTGCTGGTGGTGGAGGGCGCCCGCGCGCGGCTCGCCTTCACGCTGGCGGCGCTGGCCGAGATCGAGGCGCTGCTGGGCGCGGACGGGCTGGAGGCGCTGGGCGCGCGCATGGCGAAACTGACCGCGGGCGAGCTGATGGGCGTGCTGGCCGCGCTGTTGCGGGCGGGGGGCGCCGAGGCGCCCGAGGCGCTGGCGGCGCGGGCTTCGCCCCGGGCGGCGGCGGACGCGGTGGCGGCGTGCTTTCTGGCGAATTTGACATGAGCGCGAGATGGCGGGGCTGGCTGCAGCTGGCGGTCCTGCGCTTCGGGCTGTCGCCAGCTGAATTCTGGGCGCTGAGCGTGGGTGAATGGCGCGCGCTGCTCGACGCGGCGGCGCCCGCGCGCGGCGAGGCAATGAGCCGGGCCGAGCTGGAGCAATTGCGGGCCGCCTGGCCCGATCAGGGGATGAAGCCATGACGTCTTTGGACGATCAGCGCGCGGATGCGGCCGAGACTGCGGCAGCGCTGCGCGAGACGGGCGCGGCCGGCGAGGCGGCGGCGCAGCGGGTGAGCGAGGCCTTCGAGACGGCGGGCCGCGCCATCACCTCCAGCCTGGAAGCCGCGGCGCGGGCGGGTGAAGTGTCGTTTTCGCGCATGAGCGAGGCGATCTTGCGCGATCTGGCGCGCCTGGCGGTGCGCGAGATCGTCACGCCGCAGATTGAAGGGCTGGCGTCGGGGCTGGGGCGGTTGTTCGACCATGTCGTCGGTCAGCGCGCCGAGGGCGGGCCGGTGCTGGCGGGCGCGCCCTATCTGGTGGGCGAGCGGGGGCCGGAAGTGTTCCTGCCGCAGGCCTCGGGCCGGATCGAGCCGCTCATGGCGCCGCCGGTGCAGATCATCATCCAGGCCGGGCCAGGCGGCGATCCCGCAGAGGCCGTGCGGCGTTCCGAGCGGCAGATCGCGGCGAGCGTGGCGCGCGCCGTGCTGAGCGGACGGCGGGCGCTGTGAGCGGGTTTCATGATGTGCGCTTTCCGCTGTCGATCGGGCTTTATGCGCGCGGCGGGCCGGAGCGGCGCACCGAGATCGTGACGCTGACCAGCGGCGCCGAAGAGCGCAACAGCCCCTGGGCGCATTCCAGACGGCGCTGGGACGCGGCGCCCGGGGTGCGCACGCGCGATGATCTGGCGGCGCTGATCGCGTTTTTCGAGGCGCGGCGTGGCCGCCTGCACGCGTTCCGCTTTACCGATCCGATGGATCATCTCTCCTGCCTGCCGTCGCAGACGCCCACCGCGCTGGACCAGGCGCTGGGCGAAGGCGACGGGACGCGCACCGCGTTCGACCTCGTCAAGCGCTATGGCGACGGGGCTGCAGCCTGGGTGCGCCCGGTCCGCCTGCCGGTGGCGGGCAGCGTGCTGGCGGCGGTGGACGGCGAGGCTTCCCCGTTCAGCGTGAGCGGCGCACAGATCGTGTTCGACACCCCGCCCGCACCCGGCGCGCCGGTCACCGCAGGCTTCCGCTTTGACTGCCCCGCGCGCTTTGACACGGACCGCCTCGACATCGCCGCGGAAGGTTTCGCGGGCGCCGCGCCCAGCGTGCCGCTGGTGGAAGTGCGGGTTTAGGGTGGGGCTGGGCTCTCGCGTTGAACTGCAAGCAGCACCCTGGGCGTCAGCCTTCCCCATCGTTCCATGCTGGAAGAAACCGCAAGGCGATCGCAGTCTGTCAAGGACAACCGGGCTTTGCCCGGTCGCCGCACGGCGGCGGCCCACAGGGCCGTCCTTGACAGCCTGCGACGCTTGCGAGAATGGCTCAGCAAGGATCGACGGCGAGGTGGGGTCGGCGCGTCCGAAAGGCGGGAGAAGAAATATTCCGAGCTCTTTGGCGCCTCGGAAGACTTTGACATCGAGCACTGGACAGCTCGCCCGCACCGGCTTTGACTTGCGCCAAACGGGAGGCTGCCCATGTCGATGATATTCGCCGTCATTCTGTCCGCGATGGAGCCCGCCGCGCCGGCCGTGGCGCCCGCTGGTCCCGAACCCTTCGAGCCGCAGGGCTTCCGTGACAGCCTGTCCTTCGAGATCAACGCGCCGCGCGATGAAGTATTCGCCGCAGCGACGGGCGATGTTTCCCCCTGGTGGGATCACCGGTTTACGCCCGACCCCGGCGGAGCTGGTGATCGAACCGGTGTTTGGCGGCCGCTTCTATGAGCGCTTCACGGAAGGATCAGATGACGGCGCGCTGCATGCGACAGTGATCTATGTGAACGCGCCCGAGGCGCTGCGCCTCGACGGCCCGTTCGGCCTGTCGGGCCGGGCCGTGACCAAGCTGGTCAGCTGGAGGCTGGAAGAGGCCGGAGACGGCGCGGCCACGGTGTTCCATGTCGACATCGCCCTGTCCGGCGAGGTGGACGCCGCGCTGGCGGGGCTGGTCTCCGATGTCTGGCGCCATTTCATCGGCGCGCGCCTGACGCCTTATGTCGAGGCGGGATGCCATCGCGAGCCGGATGTGCGGTGCGGGGCGTGGGATTAGGGGTGCGCGGGCTGATATTTTTAGTTGCCGCCTGACGGCGGCGGCCCCCTCACCCTACCCTCTCCCCCATAAATGGGGGAGAGGAGGCGTCTATGCCGCGTTTTGTGCGGTTCAGACAGGCGCTTGCTTTTCCTGAAAGAAATGCCCCGTCAAAGCTCCCTCTCCCCTCTGAGGGGGGAGAGGTAAGGTAAGGGGGTGGGGCACTGGCGCCTCGATGCTTTACCCCCAAGGGACTCCCCCATGATCACCATACCTGAACCGCTCCGGCTGAGGCTGGAGGCGGGGGTGACGACGCTCGCCTGGTGCTGGATCGTGACGCGGCGGGACGGGGCGGTGTTCGGGTTTACCGATCATGACGGGCCGCTGAACGTGGCGGGTGTCACGTGCGCGCCGGGCGGCGGGTTCGAGGCGGGCGAGACGCGGGCCGGCGACGGGCCGGCGCGCGGGGCGGTGTTCGGCGTGCTGCGCGCAGACGGCGTCAGCAAGGGCGATCTTGATAACGGGGTGTGGGACCGGGCGCGTGTGGAGGCCTGGCGGGTGGACTGGAGCGATCCGGCGCTCGCCTTTCGCGCCTTCACCGGCGAGACGGGGGCGGTGAAGCGGGGCGCTTCGGGCTTTGAGGCCGAGCTCACCGGGCTGAGCGCCCGGCTCGACCGGATGATCGGGCGGGTGTTTGCGCGCGCGTGCGACGCCGAGCTCGGCGATGCGCGCTGCGGGGTCAATCTCGACGCGCCGGGCTGGCGCGGCACGGGCGCGGCGCAGTTCATGCTGGCGCCGGGGGTGATCGTGGCGTCGGGGCTCGGGGTGTTCGCGCAGGGTTGGTTCAGCCATGGCGTCATCGACTGGCAGACGGGCGCCAATGCGGGCTCACGCCAGCGGGTGACGGATCACCGCGCCGGGGCGGAGGGGGCGGTGGTGAGCCTTGATCCCGCGCCGGCGGCGCCGGTCATGGCGGGTGACGCGTTCACGATCACGGCCGGATGCGACAAGGCGTTTGCAACGTGTACGGATAAATTCGCCAACGGGCTAAATTTCCGGGGCTGTCCGCACATGCCGGGCAATGATCTGATCCTGCGCGCGGCGGGCTCGGAGCCCGTGCGCGACGGGGGCAAAAGGTGAGGGCGGCGGCGCTGGCGCAGGCGCGGCTGTGGCTGGGCACGCCCTACCGCCACCAGGCGAGCCTGATCGGGGCGGGGTGCGATTGCCTGGGCCTCGTGCGCGGGGTGTGGCGGGCGCTGTATGGCGACGAGCCCGAGCCGGTCCCGCCCTACGCGCCCGACTGGGCCGGGCGGGGCGGGGGCGAGATGCTGCTCAATGCGGCGCGGCGCTGGCTGGCGCCGGTGGAGCGTGCGGCGCCGGGTGATGTGCTGGTGTTCCGCTACGCGCGCGATGCGCCGGTGCGCCATTGCGCGATCCTGTCGGGCGGCGCGCACATGATCCATGCAGTCGAGGGCCGGGCGGTGTGCGAAAGCGCGCTGGTCCCCTGGTGGCGCCGGCGGATCGCGGGCGCTTTCGCCTTTCCTGAAATCTGACACGCCAATCACGGGAGAGCGGCCGATGGGCGAGCTGGTGGCCGAAGCGGCGGCGCGGGCGGCGACTGCTTATATCAGCGGCGCAGCGCAGCGCGCGATCAGTGGCCTGTTTGCGCGCGATCGCGACGGGCCGCGCCTGTCCGAGCTGGCGGTGCAGACCAGCACCGAGGGCGCGGGCATCGCCATCGTGTTCGGGCGCATGCGGGTGACGGGGCAGGTGATCTGGGCGGCGCGGTTTCGCGAGACGTCGCAGACGCGCAAGTCCGGCGGCGGCAAGGGCGGGCCGAAGACGACGCAGTACCGCTATTCCCTGAGCTTTGCGGTGGGTCTGGCCGAAGGTCCCATTGGCGGGGTCGGACGCATCTGGGCCAATGGCGAGCCGTTCGAGAGCGCGGGCGCGGTGATGCGCGTGCATACGGGCGGCGAGGACCAGGCGCCCGATCCGCTGATCGCCGCCATCGAAGGCGCGGCGCCGGCCTATCGCGGGCTGGCCTATGTGGTGTTCGAGGATCTCGACCTCACCCCCTTTGGCGAGCGCATCCCCAATCTGTCCTTCGAGGTGTTCGCCGCGGCGCCGGACAGCGATGCGCCCTCGCTGGAGGACCAGGTGCGCGGGGTGTGCCTGATCCCGGCGTCGGGCGAGTTCGCCTATGCCGACCGCACGGTGGTGCGCGAGATCGGCGAGGGCTCGGACCGGGCGGAGAACCGGCATACGGCGCGGGCGGGCAGCGACCTTGAAGCGGCGCTGGATGATCTGGCGCGGGCCTTGCCCAAGTGCGCCAGCGTGGCGCTGGTGACGGCCTGGATGGGGACGGACCTGCGCTGCGCACACTGCCAGATCCGCCCCGGCGTGGAGACGCGCGCCAAGACCACGCGGCCGCTGGTCTGGACGGCGGCGGGCGAGACGCGCGCGACGGCGCATCTGATCAGTGAGGCGGGCGGCGGCCCGGCCTATGGCGGGTCGCCCGCCGACGAGACGGTGATCATGGCCATAAGGGCGCTCAAGGCCCGCGGCTGGCAGGTCACGCTCTATCCCTTCATCCTGGTGGATGTGGCGCCGGGCAACAGCCTGCCCGACCCCTGGGGCGGTGTGGAGCAGGGCGCCTATCCCTGGCGCGGCCGCATCACCTGCCATCCCGCGCCCGGCCAGCCGGGATCGCCGGACCAGAGCGCCGCAGCGGCCGATCAGGTCAGCGCGTTTTATGGCGGAGCGCTCGCCGGTCATTTCACGGTCAGCGGGCAGAGCGTGAGCTATGCGGGGCCGGATGAATGGTCGTTCTCGCGCTTCATCCTGCACCATGGCGCGCTGGCCAAGGCGGCGGGCGGGGTGGAGAGCCTGATCATCGGGTCTGAGATGCGCTCGATGACGCAGGTGCGCTCCGGCCCCGGCGCCTATCCCTTCGTGGCGCACCTCAAGGCGCTGGCGGGACAGGCGCGCGCCCTCATGGGGCCGGATGTGAAGCTGTCCTATGCCGCGGACTGGTCGGAGTATTTCGGCCATGCGCCGGGCGGCGGCGACCGGATTTTCCATCTCGACCCGCTGTGGTCGGACGCCAATATCGATTATGTCGGCATTGACTGGTACGCGCCCTTGTCCGACTGGCGCGACGGGGCGGGCCATGCCGATGCGCTGGCGGGCGCGCGCGCGATCTATGACCGCGATTACCTCGCCGCCAACGTGGAGGGCGGGGAGGGGTTTGACTGGTATTACGCCAGCGCCCCGGACCGCGCCGCCCAGCTGCGCACGCCCATCACCGACGGCGAACATGGCGAGCCGTGGGTGTGGCGCTACAAGGATGTGCGCAGCTGGTGGGCCAGCGCCCATCACGACCGGCTGGCCGGCGTCCGCAGCGAGACGCCGACCGGCTGGGCGCCCGGGATGAAGCCGGTGCGGCTGGTGGAGCTGGGATGCCCGGCAGTGGACAAGGGCGCCAACCAGCCCAATGTGTTCCTGGATCCCAAAAGCTCGGAGAGTTTTGCGCCCTATTTCTCGGGCGGCGCGCGTGATGACCTGATCCAGCGGCGCTATATCGAGGCGCTGTATGCGTACTGGGAAGCGCCGGGCGTCAATCCGGTCTCGCCGGTCTATGGCGGGCCGATGCTGGACCTGGCGATGAGCCATGTGTGGACCTGGGATGCGCGGCCCTTCCCTGAGTTTCCCGCGCGCGAGGATGTCTGGACCGACGGGGCGAACTGGCGCACCGGGCACTGGCTGACGGGCCGGGCGGGTCAGTCGCTGCTGGCGCAGATCGTGGCGGGAATCGCCGCGCGCGCCGGGCTTGAGGCGATGGACGTGTCGCGGCTTGACGGCGTGCTGGCGGGGTTCGTGATCGGTGAGCCGGCGCGGGCGCGCGATGTGCTCGACGCGCTGGGGACGGTGTTCGGCTTCGTGATTGCGGACCGGGCCGATGGGCCAGCCTGCCTGCCAGTGCGCGCGCTGGACGCGCCCCTGGCGCTGGAAGCGGCGCGGCTGGCCGAGCCAGGCCAGGGCGAGGGGCTGGTCTTCACCCGTGCGCCGGAGGATGCGCGCCCGGCCGGCGCGCGGTTGACCGTCATCGCCGATGACGGCGATTACCGCCCGGCCGCCGTGCATGCGCTCTGTCTTGATGCGGTGCGCGAGGGCCTGATTGATGTGCGCCTGCCGGCGCTGGCTGACCGGGCGCTGGCGGCGGGCTGGGCGCAGGCCTTGCTGACGCGCGCGCGGGCGGAGAGCGAGACGGCGCGCCTCATGCTGGCGCCATCGCTGGCGATGCTGGAAGCGGGCGATCACGTCCTGCTGGACGAGGGGCCGCAGGCGCGCGTCTGGCGCTTGGCGGTCACGGACGGGCTGGGCGCCCGGCGCGCGGAGCTGACCGGCGCCAGCGCGGGACCGGGCCTGGCGTCCGGACCGCAGCCGCAGGCGGGGGAGGCGGCGGCGCCGGCGTCGCGGCCGCTTCTGAGGCTTCTGGACCTGCCGCTGGCGCCGGGCGAAAGCGCGCGGGGCGGGTTGTGGGCGGCGGCCTCTGCTGATCCGTGGCCGGGGGAACTGATCATCCATGCCGGGGCCAGCCTCGAGAGCGCGGCCGAGCGTGCGCGCATCACCGCGCCGGCGTTTACCGGGGTTCTGACCGCGCCGCTGGGCGAAGGATTTGAAGGCCGGATCGACCGGGGCAATGCCGTGGCGTTGCGGCTCATGGATGGCGCGCTGTCCAGCGTGACGCGCGCCGCGTTCCTGTCAGGCGCCAACCGGCTGGCGGTGGAGACCCAGGATGGGTGGGAGGTGCTGAGTTTCGAGCGCGCCGAGATGACGGGCCCTGAGTCCTGGCGCCTGACGGGTCTGTTGCGGGGGCTGGGCGGGTCGCCGGTCACTGGCGCGGGCGAAGGCGCGCGCGCGGTGGTGCTGGACGGGGCGGGGGCCGTCATGCCGGTGAGCGCGGAGGAGCGCGGCGCGCCGCTTGTGGTGATCGCCGTCCCGCCGGGCGCGGCTCTGACCGATCCGGCGGCGCGGACGGTGGAGGTTGTGTATGGCGGGGCCGATCTGCGCCCGCTGGCGCCAGTGCATCTGCGCGCGCGCGTCCAGGCCGGGGCGCTGGAGGCGCGCTGGGTGCGGCGCGGGCGGATTGATGCGGACGCGTGGAGCGCCGATATCCCTCTGAGAGAGGAGAGCGAGCGCTATGCGGTGAGCCTGTGTGACGCTGGCGGAGCGACGGTCTGGCAGGGCGAGACGGTGCAGCCCTCGCTGTCGCTGGAGGCGGCGGCGTTGAGCGTTGCCCTGCCGGGCGGGATGCATGGCGCGCGGCTGCGCGTGGCGCAAATCTCCGCCGTCTATGGTCCAGGGCGTGCGCGCGATGTGGCGCTGGTCTGAGGCGTCAGCGATCTGCGCGTGAGGCTTCGACGAGGGCGCGGGCGCGCGCCTCGAAGGCAGCGTTGCGTTCGACGGGCGCGTAGCCTTCGGCGCGGAACAGCTGGTAGCGGCGGATGCGGGTGGGTCCAAGGGGGATGACGATCTCGCCGGCCGGTTCGAAGCGGGCGAAATCCCCGGCGATCAGCGGCGCCTCGAACGGGCGCTGGGACACGACCAGCACCTCGCCCTCAAATCCGGCCGGCAGCGGCCAGACCAGATCGGCGTAATTATAAGCGCCCTCATGGCGGCGCCACATGTAAAGGGGGGCTGGGATGGCGCCGCCATAGCGCTGCATCTGGTGGAAATCATTGCGGTTGTCGAACACCAGGGCTGCGGCGCCGGTGTCGCGCGCCGCCGTCGCCATGGCCTCGGCGGTGGCGGGCCATTCACGCACGCGGTGGAAGGCGCTCTCCGCGCCGGCGGCGTCCGCGAGGCGCGGCGCGGCGCCAAGCGTCATCAAGACCGCACCGACGCCGATATGCAGCAACACGGAGGCGTACAGCGCCCAGCGCCGCCAGGAGGGTCCGCGCAGGAGGAAGGCGACGGCGAGGATCGTGCCCGCCGCATAGGCGGCGGCGCCCCAATTGGCGTGCGCGCGGCTGAGGAAGGCCTGAAACGCCACGATGAGCAAGGGCGGGGCGGCGAAGGCGGCGAGCATCAGCTCGGTGCGGGCTGCGCTCCAGTCCGGGCGCCAGGCACGGCCCGCAGCGATGATGGCCGCTATCAGGGCGAGGAACATGAGCGGGCCGAAGACGGCCAGCTGATCGGCCACGAACGAGAGCGCCTCGCCCGGGTTGAACATGTCCGCGCCCCAATTGGCGTTCTCCACGGTGTGGCTAAACGTGGAAAAGTCATTGGCGGCGTTCCAGGCGATATTGCCGCCAGCGGGAACTGCGAACACGGCCAGCGCCAGAACACCGCGCCAGCTTATCAGCGCCCGGCGCACCGGCGCGTCGAACAGCACGGCCAGCCCGGCCCCGGCAAGAAAGTAGATGGCGGCGTATTTGGCAAGGAAGGCGAACGCCAGCGCCAGGCCCAGCATGACGGCGCAGGGCCAGCGCCCGCCATCGCGCAGGCGCACCACAGCGTAGAGCGCGCCGGACAGGCCTGCCATCAGCGCGGCGTCCGTGGACATGATGGTGGATGAGAGCCAGACAGCCGGCATGATCGTCCACATCAGGGCCGCCAGCGCGCCGGTGCGGGCGTCATACAGACGTGCTGCCGTCAGCCCCAGGAAGCCAGCCGTGACGGCGTGCAGAAGCGGGGCGAACAGGCGCACGGCCGGGTCCGAATCGCCAAACAATCCCGTGCTGAGGGCGATCAGCCAGGCGATCATGGGTGGTTTGGAGAAATAGCCCCAGTCGAGCTCGCGCGACCACAGCCAGTATTGCGTTTCGTCGGCGTAGAGGCTGGCGGGGTTGATAAAAAGAGACGCAATTCGGATCGCCAGCAGCGCAAGGATCGCCGCAGCGGACAGCTCGGCAAACCGATCCGCTGCGAGGGCGCGCAGCGTGACAGGGCGGGACTGGCCGGTGTGCGGTGGGGTTGGGGCGATCATGCACGCTTCTTGCGGATCAGACGGCGGCTTGTCAAAGCCTCCAGCCCGGAGCGGTTCGAACAGGCGTGGTCAAAAAGCCACGCCCCATCCCTTTGTGACCGGCGCGCTGAGGGTTCACGGCACGATACCAACAGGGGTGCGCGAGGGCTCCCGCTGCGCTGCAGTAAAGGTTTCTCCTTATTTTAAAGTGAGATAGAGCTGGGTGGTCACCGCTGTTTGATCCGGACCCCAATCAACAGGGTGCGGGCTTCGCAACAAAAGCTTCACAATTCTGTCGCTGATCCGTCAGAGCCAGCACTTAGAGCCCCCCTCGAAGCGTTGGCGGAGTGTCGACGCCGGGACTTGGTCGATTAGGGGAACTAAAAAATGGCGATTCTGAAGAAGCTCTCTCTCGGAGCCTCGGCTGTCGCGCTCGCGGCGATGGCGCCGATGGCGGCCGTGCATGCCCAGCAAACCTCATCGGAGCTGCGCGGCTCTGTGGTGGACGTGAACGGCCAGCCGGTTGCCGGCGCCCGCGTCACCGTCGTCCACACGCCCACCGGCACGGCGAACGTCGCCACCACCGGCTCCACGGGCGCGTTCGTCCAGTCCGGCCTTCGCGTCGGCGGACCCTACACCGTGTCAGTCAACGCTCCGGGCTTTGACGGCGAGGCCATTGAAGGCCTGAGCCTGGCGCCGGGCGCCCAGCCGCCGCTGCGCATCACCCTGGCCCCGGCCACCACTGACGTCATCACGGTGACCGGCCAGGCCATCAGCCGCGTCGACCTGAACGCGGGCGTGGGCTCCAACTTCACCGCGCGCGACGTGGCCAACCAGCCCTCGCTGGCCCGCGACGTGATCTCCACCCTGAACCGTGACCCGCTTACCATCTCCGGCGGCCCGAACAACCTGTCGGTCGCGGGCGTCAACCCCCGCTTCAACGGCGTGACCATTGACGGCGCGCGCCAGCAGGACAATTTCGGCCTGGGTTCGAACACCTTCGCCACGGCCCGCTCGCCCATCAACATCGACATCATCGAGTCGGTCTCGCTGGTCGCCTCTGATTACTCGGTCACCTCGTCGGGCTTCACCGGCGGCCTGGTCAACGTGACCACGCGCGGCGGCACCAACGAGTTTGACGGCGCGGCGTTCTATTACTACCGCGACCAGGACTGGGTCGGCTCCACCGCGTTCGGCGGCGAGAACACCTTCAACCCGGGCCTGTTTGAGGAAAAGGAATACGGCATCTCGGTGCGCGGCCCGATCATCCGCGACCGCCTCTTCTTCGCCCTGTCCTATGACCGGTTCGAAACCGCCCGTCAGGTCGACTTCGCCGGTTCGGACGCCGCCGGCGGCCGCAGCCCGGCCTTCTTTGACGCGCTGAACCAGATGGTCCAGACCACCTACGGCATCGACATGCTCGGCCGTCCCCAGCAGACCTCCGTGCCGGAAGAGACCGAGCGCTGGTTCCTGCGTCTGGACTGGAACATCAACGACAACCACCGCGTCCAGGCGAACTACCAGCGGACCGAAGATGTCGGCGTCAGCGGCATCGGGGCGACCGCCATGGTGTCGGCCTGGTATGACACGCCGACCCTTCTGGAAAACTACACCGCCCAGCTGTTCTCCGACTGGACGCCGAACCTGTCGACCGAGGTTCGCGCGAGCTTCATCGACTATGTGCGCGGCCAGAACTGCCGTGCGCCGTCGGATGTCGGCACGCTGGAATTCCGCCTGACCCCGACCAACGTCGCCGGCACCCCGCTTGCGGGCCTGCTGACCTCGAACGTGACCATCACGGGCGGCTGCGACCGCTTCCGTCACGCCAACGAGTATGAGGACACGCGTCTCCAGCTGTTCGGCAAGGCCGACTACACCTGGAACGACTTCATCTTCTCGGTGGGCGGCGAGTACGAAACCCTCGACCTGTACAACATGTTCGTCGAGCGTTCGCGCGGCCGCTTCATCTTCTCTGGCAACTCGGCCGGTCAGAATATCCTGAACCGCGTCGCCAACGTCGAGTACCGCAACGTTCCGTCCAACGTGGCCCGCGACGGTGCGGCCGAGTGGGGCTATTCGCGCTGGGTCGGCTTCGGCCAGGCCCGCTGGCAGGTCAATCCGGCCCTCGAGCTGGCGGCCGGCCTGCGCTACGAGCGCCTCGTCACCGATGATGAGCCGACCTTCGACCCGACCTTCCGCCCGGCGGTTGGCTTCGACAACACCACCACCACCGATGGCCTGGACCTGTGGATGCCGCGCGTCAGCTTCCGCTGGGACGCGACGGACCGCACCACGGTGAGCGGCGGCTTCGGCCTGTTCGCCGGCGGCGATCCGGGCGTGTGGACCTCGAACGCCTTCCAGGTGCCGGCCGTGCTGGCGACCGGCAGCTTCACCGGCGTGACCGGGCGCGATGTTCCGGCCGCCCTGCTGACGGCTGTCTCTGGCGGCACCCCGCTGGCCATCGACGCCATCGACCCGAACTTCGAAATCCCGTCCGACTGGAAGTACTCCCTGCGCGTCGAGCAGGAGTTCGACCTCAACTTCGGCGGCTTCGATCTCGGCAGCAACTACGTGGCGACCGTTCAGGTCATCCACAGCCGCAGCGAGAACAGCTTCCTGTGGCGTGAAGCGGCCCAGACCAACCAGCAGCCCTTCGCCCAGACGGGCGTGGCTCCGGACGGTCGTCCGATCTATGCCGACCTGCAGGCGCGCGGCGTGTCGAACCGGACGATCCTGACCAACGCGTCGGGCGACGAAAGCACGACCTTCACGGTCTCGCTGGCTAACGAGTTCGACAATGGCGTCGGTTTCTTCGTCTCCTACGCCAACCAGGACATCCAGATGATCACCGAGGGCTCCTCCTCGCGCGGCATCTCGTCCCTGCGCGGCCAGGTCGATCCGGACATCAACTTCCCGAGCGTGCGCACCTCGATCTACGAGATCGAACATGCGTTCAAGATTGGCCTGTCGTTCGAGCGTGACTTCATCAGTGACCTGACCACGCGTGTTGACCTGTTCGGCCAGATCAACACGGGCGCTCCGTTCACCTACACGTTCAACACGGTCAGCGGCAACGCCCTGTTCGGCCGTCCGGGCAATGGCGAAACCCAGTTCCCGAACCAGCCGCTCTACATCCCGTCTGCCAATGACGGGCGTGTGGTGTACGCTGCCGGGTTCGACCAGGCCGCCTTCAACACCTTCGTTGATGCGCGCGGCCTGACCCGTGGCCAGATCCACGAGGTGAACTCCGACAATGCTCCGTGGAACCAGCGTTGGGACCTGCGTCTCCAGCAGGACCTGCCGGGCATTCCGGGCGTGGATCGCTTCCTGGGCGACAACCGGTTCAAGCTCGTGCTCGACATCGAGAACGTGCTGAACCTGCTGAACGACAGCTGGGGCACCCGCATCAACGCGCCGGGCAATGGTCAGCGTCCCATCGTCAACGCGGACCTCGTGCGCGCTGCCGATGTGGCGGCTCTGGGGGTGGCCGGCGCGCCGGCTCTCACCGGCGACGCTCCGCGCACCAACTGCGTCGCGGCCACCGACTGCGTGTACCGCTACAACTCCTTCATCAACAATGCGGCCGTCACCGGCTTCCGCTCCAACGCGGGCTCGGTCTGGTTCGCGCGCATCGGCCTGCGTTACGAGTTCTAACCAGACCCGTAACCGCCGATTGGCGACTGACTATCGGGGGCGGCTCGCAAGAGCCGCCCCTTTTCTTTTACCCTTGCCGTGCTAGGCCTTGGGCCCAGTGATCAGCCGGAGCCCAGCCCATGACCGCCTTGCGCGTCCCGCACGAGTTCGAACCCCAGCGCGCCATCCACACGCTGTGGCCGGCCGCTGAAGATTTGTGGGAGGAGGATCTCGATCCGGCGCGCGCCGAGTTTGCGGCCTTTCTGGGCCTTGCCGCCGCGCCGGGCGCGGACGGGAGGGCGCCGGACATTATCATCTACGCCGCCACGCCGGGCGCCGCCGCGGATGCGCGTCAACGCGTGCCGGGTGCGCGGGTGATCGAGGCCGCCTATGGCGATGTCTGGGCGCGCGATACCGGTCCGGTCTTTGTGGCGTCCCCTGGCGGGCTGCAGGCGGTGCGCATGGTTTTCAACGGCTGGGGCGGCAAGTATGACCTGCCCGGCGACTCAACCATCGGCGCAGACATTGCGCGCCAGGCGGGCGCCGAAGTGCTTGCGAGCGCGCTGGTGTGCGAAGGCGGGGCGCTGGAGTTTGACGGGGCGGGCAGTGTCATCACCACGCGCCAGTGCGTGCTCAACGCCAACCGCAATCCGGGCTGGAGCGAGGGACAGGTGGAGGCCGAGCTGGCCCGGCTGTTCGGCGTCACCAATGTGATCTGGATTGATGAGGGTCTCATGGGCGACCATACGGACGGCCATGTGGACAATATCGCCCGCTTCCTGCGCCCCGGCGTGGTGGCGTGCCAGTCCGCTTCGGGCAGGGACGATCCCAACGCCGCTGTGCTCGACGCCATCGCCCGTCAGCTGGACAGCGCGCGCGATGCGGCCGGGCGCCCGCTCCAGGTCGTGCGCATTCCCTCGCCGGGTTTTGTCGAGCATGTGGAGGGCGGACCGGCGGCGGCGTCGCACATGAACTGGGTGGCCGGGCCAAGGAACCTAGTCATGCCGGCCTATAACGACCATGCCAGGGCGGCGGCAAAGGCGCTGCAGGCGGCGTGTGCGGAGCGCATGGTTGCCGCCAGCGCGTCGAATGCTATCCTCACCGGCGGGGGATCATTCCACTGCGTCACGTGTAACGAGCCGCTTGAAGGGTAGCCCGCGCGATGAACCTGATCCTGCTTCTGGCGCTGGGCGTGGCTCTGGGCGGCTCGGATGAGCCGCCGGCCGAAGGTGATTCAGGCGGCGCGCTCACCGAAATGGCTGGCGCCGCCAGCGCAGCCGCTGCGGCGCCGGAGATCGACCTGCCGGCGCTTGAGTATTTCGAGCCGCTGATGGCGCGCCTCGAACAGGCGGCGGGATTTGAACGCTCGGTGGGCATGGCCATCGCGGTGCTCGAGCATGGCGAGCCGGTGCTGATCTACACCGCAGGCGAGACATCGGCCGGGTCAGGTGAGATGATCACCTCCGACACGGTGTTTCGCGCCGCCTCGCTGAGCAAGGGCTTTACGGGCGTGCTGCTGGCGCTCCTGGAGCATGACGGACAGATCGATCTCAATCGCGCGGTTCCGACCCGAACCTTGCGGCTGCGCGCACCGCGCCAGCCCACCTGGATGGAAATACTGACCCACCGCACCGGATTGCCGCGCAACGCCTATGACACGCTGATCAATGATGGACGTGACGCGGTGTTTGCGCGCGCGCAGCTGGCCGGTGTCGACCTCGTGTGCCCGGTAGGCAGCTGCTACACCTATCAGAATGTGGCGTTTTCGGCGTTGGAGCATCTGGTGGAGGAGAGCACGGGCCTCAGCTATGACGCGGCGCTGCGCCGCTATGTCTTTGAACCTTATGGACTCCAGAGCGCCGGTGTCGGGGTGGAGAGCCTGCTCAATTCTGTGAGCTGGGCCGCACCCCATCGCGGCTGGGCGCGCACCGTGGACGCTCCGGGCAGCCCCCAGTCAAACTATGATGCAATGCCGAGCGCCGCATCGGTGACGGTCAGCCTCAATGATCTGATCGCCTGGGTGCAGGCGCACTTGCGTCCCGAGGGCGAAGGCGGCCTGCCCGATGCGGTCAAGGCGCGCGTGTTCACGCCCTACACGGCGACGCTGCGCGAGACGCGCGGTCTGGGCGGCGTGCGCGAGCGGGTCAGCGAAACCCATTATGGCATGGGCTGGCGGATCTATCATTGGGGCGACCGGCGCCTGATCGCCCATGCAGGTTATCTGTCGGGCTATGGGGCGCAGATCGTGATGGAGCCGGAGACCGGGTTCGCCTTCATCGGCCTGTGGAATTCCGACGGCCGCGCGCCTTGGCGGCTATGGCCGACGGTGATGGACCTGCGCACCGGGGACGGACCGGGCGACTGGATTGATCAGATCCGCAATTGACGTGGTCACGGCGGCGCACCCGCCGAACAAAACGCCCGCCAGGGCGAGCCTGGCGGGCTTGTCATGTCTGTCACGCGGCCCTCGCTCAGAGCGTGGTCCGGTCTGACTGCGCCGGGCTCTTACTGTGATCCTGGCCGGCGCCGAACCCGGCGCCGTGGCGCTGTCCGGCGGTTATACCCTAGTTGAGGCGATCCTCGACGTCTGCAATTGCGGATTTCACCAGCTTGGTGCGCTGGGGCTTAGTCAGGCCGTCAG
This sequence comes from Alphaproteobacteria bacterium, assembly GCA_016124675.1. GTDB lineage: Bacteria > Pseudomonadota > Alphaproteobacteria > Caulobacterales > Maricaulaceae > Oceanicaulis. The sequence goes on along the minus strand of WGNG01000010.1, from coordinate 92,423 downwards.
TGAGCAGGTTGCGCGCCGCATCGATGGCAAGGTCGGCGGCGAGACTGCGCACGTCCTTGGCCGCCTGGGCCTGAGCCTGGGCGATGCGCTGCTCTGCCATGGCGGTGCGGCGCTCGATGCGGTCTGTGATTTCGTCCTGGGCCTGCTCGCGCAGATATTCGGCCTGGGCGCGGGCCTTCTTGATGATCTGCTCGGCTTCCTCGGCGGCTTCGGCGTGCTTGCGCTCGTAGGAGGCCAGCAGCTCCTGGGCTTCCTCGCGCAGCCGGCGGGCCTCGTCGAGCTCGCCGCGAATCTTCTCGGCGCGGTCATCCAGCGCCTTGCCGAGCGCCTTGTGGACACCGGCGAAGAACAGGATGACGAAGAACGAGATGAGGCCGACAAAGGTCCAGAAGCTGGTGTCACTGAACAGATAGGTCATGGCTTAACCCTTGCGCACGGCGTCGACGGCGGCCTCAGCCTCGCTGGCGGCGACATCCAGCCCGGCCAGGCGGTCGGCGATGGCGGCGGTGGCCCCGGCGGCGATGGAGCGCACTTCTTTCAGCGCAGCGTCGCGCGCTTCACGGATTCGCGCCTCGGATTCGGTCTGCTGGGCGTCGAGACGGGCGTCCGCCTCGCGCACGGCTTCGGCGATCTCGGCGTCTGCTTCCGCCTTGGCGGCGGCGGCGACGCTCTGGGCGCGGGCGCGGGCGTCCGCCAGCGATTTTTCATAGGCGCGCACGGTCTCGTTAGCCTGATCGCGCATGTTCGCAGCGGCGTCGAGATCGTCAGCGATGCGGTCGCGCCGCTCCTCGATCGCCCCGCCAATGCGCGGCAGGATGAAGCGCGACAGGATGAAGTAGAGCGCGACAAAGCTGATCGCCAGCCAGAAGAGCTGGGAGGCGAAATAGGTCGGGTCGAACGGCGGAAACGCCGCTTGCGCGTCTGTCGGCGTCGTATTGATGGTTTGCGGCGCCGTCACGGGCGTCTCTCCTCTAGCCGAGGCAAAAGGGATGGCGGCGGTGGGCCGGACGCATGCACATCGCTGCGCTGCGCCCGGCCATGCACCGTCGTGTCACGCTCTGGCCTAGACCACAAACAGCAGCAGAAGGGCGATCAGCAGCGAGAAGATGCCCAGCGCTTCGGTCACGGCGAAACCGAAGATCAGCGTGCCGAACTGGCTCTGGGCCGCGCCCGGATTGCGCAGCGCGCCCTGAAGGAAGCTGGAGAAGATATTGCCCACGCCCAGCGCGGCGCCGAGCATGCCAAAGGTGGCCAGACCAGCGCCAATGAATTTAGCGGCTTCCGCTTCCATGATGTTACTCCTCGTAGATGTTCGGTGCGGATGAAGGAAAAGGCTCCGGGCGCCCCTAGTGGTGACCAGGGTGGAGCGCGTCGGACAGGTAGATGCAGGTCAGAACGGCGAACACGTAGGCCTGGAGGAAGGCCACCAGGAATTCCAGCGCGGTCAACGCGATGACCATGACCAGCGGGGCCGCGGCGCCGAGAACGCCAAGCGCTCCCACCGAGCCCAGCATGACGATGAAGCCGGCGAACACTTTCAGAAGGATGTGACCGGCGAGCATGTTGGCGAACAGGCGAACCCCGAGCGTCACCGGACGCGACAGGAAGGAGATGATCTCGATCGGGGTGACCAGCAGATACAGGATGGGCGGCACGCCCGACGGGAAGAAGATGGAGAAGAACTTCAGCCCGTTCTTCATCACGCCATAGCCCACCACGACCAGCATGACCAGCATGGCCAGCGCGAAGGTGACGATGATGTGGCTGGTGAAGGTGAAGCCGCTAAAGCCTGGCGCAGGGAAGTACGGCATCATGCCCAGCATGTTGCCCATCAGGATGAAGGCGAACAGGGTGAACACGAAGGGGAAGAATTTCAGCCCGTCATCTCCCGCCGTGGAGCGGATCATCCCGGCGACAAACTCATAGAGCATCTCGGCGACGGACTGGTAGCGGCCGGGCACCAGGGCGCGCCTGGACATGGCCAGCGACAGCAATCCCGACACCAGCACCACCGACGCCACCATGAAGTAGCTTGAATTGGTGAAGGACAGATTCAGCCCGCCAATCGTCAGATCGGCGATCGGGTTGATCTCGAACTGCTTGATCGGGTTAGTCGCGTCGGCCACGCCCCGCCCCTTCGTGTCACGGACGCGCACGGGCGCGTCCCCTTGGCTATCGTTCAAACCGGTCCGTCGCCGCTGGCGTCGCTGTTGCGGTTCATCTCATTGACGGCGCGCACCATGTTCAGCGTGCCCGCCGCGAAACCCAGTATCATTCCGATCACCAGACCCCAGGGCGACCATCCCGCCAGCCAGTCGACCACAAAGCCGAGCACTGTGCCGGTGATCACCCCGCCCAGAAATTCCGAGCCGTAGCGCAAGCCCTGGCTCCAGCCGGAGGCCTGCTGCCTGGCCTCCCGGGCGCGCCGTTCTTCCAGCTTGGCGTCAAGCCTTCGCTCGAAATCGTCGCGGTCGGCAGGGTGCGGGTTCGGGTCGTCTTGGCGGGACATAAGTGACCGTAAGCCCGGCAGGGACCTCCCTGTCAGGCGCGCGCACCCTATAAGCGGTCCCTAACCCTGTCAAGCAAGGTCAACGGCGCGCTTAGTTATTGAAATTAAAAAGGGTTTTCCGTCACTCGGCGGCCAGCATGGCTTCGGCCGCCCGCAGGTTGACCGAGACCAGCTGCGAGACGCCGCGTTCGCCCATGGTGACGCCGAACAGACGGTCCATCCGGCTCATGGTGACCGGGTTGTGGGTGATCACGAGGAAGCGCGTGTCGGTCATGGAGCGCATCTCTTCCAGCATGGTGCAGAAGCGGTCCACATTGGCGTCATCAAGGGGCGCGTCGACCTCATCGAGCACGCAGACCGGCGCCGGATTGGCCAGAAACACGGCGAAAATCAGGGCCGTAGCGGTGAGCGCCTGTTCGCCGCCGCTCATCAGGCTCATGGTCTCCATCTTCTTGCCCGGCGGGCAGGCGTAGATTTCCAGGCCCGCTTCGAGCGGATCGTCATTCTCGGTGAGCGCCAGCTCGGCGCGGCCGCCGCCGAACAGGGCGGAGAACAGGGTCTGGAAGTGGCGGTCGACGATCTCGAATGCGTCAAGAAGCCGCGCCCGGCCTTCGCGCGACAGGGTGTCGACCGCCTTGCGCAGGCGCGCCACGGCTTCGGTGAGCTCGTCATGCTCGCCCGCCAGGCGCGCGCGTTCCGCCTCAAGCTCCCTGGCTTCGGCGTCAGCGCGCAGATTGACGGCGCCCAGGCGTTCACGCGTGAGGCGGGTTTCGTCGAGGCGCCGCTCCAGCTCCTGGCTCGACAGGGCGGCGTATTCGCTGTCGGCGATCGCGGGCGCCAGGGATTCCGGGGTCTCGCCCGTAGCGTCGGCGAGGCGCGCGGCCGTCTCTTCAAATCGCTCACGCGCGCCGGTGAGGCGGGCTTCAGCGCCGGCGCGCGCTTCGCGGGCCGTGGCGGCGGCGCTTTCGGCCTGACGCAAATGCGAATCGGCCTCACGCTGGGCGCTTTCTGCGTCCGTGACGGCGTCGCGTGCGGTCCGGGCGGCGTGCTCAGCGTTCGCCAGCGCATCCAGCAGGGCAGGGCGCTGCGCCTCCAGTTCGCCGGGGCGGGCGCGGGCCGTTACCAGTTCGCCGGTGGTCTGGTTCAGCTGGGCCGTCAGCGCTGCGCGCCGGGCGCCGGCATCGCCCTCGCGGCGCTCCCAGTCGCCCGCTTCGCGCTCCAGCGAGGCCAGACGGTGGCGGCGCGCCTGCGCCTCGCGCTTGATGGTTTCGAGCGCTGCGCGCGCATCAGCCGCCGCGCCGCGGGCGCGTTCGGCGCGGGTGCGCGCAGCCTCCAGCGCGGTCATGCCGTCATCGCTGTCCTGAGCCGCCGTGACGCCAGCCTGTGCGGCGTCAGAATCGGCGCGCGCGGCCGCCAGACGCGCTTCAGCCGCCTTGAGTGCGTCGACCAGGCCGGCAAGGCGCGCCTCGGCGCGGGCGGCCTCGGCCCGGGCAGCGGACAGGGCCTGCTCGCCCGCACGCAGGGCGCGCTCGGCCTCGCTGGCGGCCTCGCGGCTGCGCGCCCAGGCACGCTCGGCCTCGCTCAAGGCATCGCGGGCTTCGAGCGCCGCCGCTTCCAGTGTGTCTGCCTGCGCGCGGGCCGCATCGAGGCGGGGGCGCAGACCGGTGAGCTGGTTGAGGGTTTCAAGACGCACCGCGGCGGCGTTGGGCGCGCCGGCGTCCGCCGCGTAGCCATCCCAGCGGCGCAGCGCGCCTGAAGGTGTGACGAGACGCTGGCCGGGCTTAAGCGCGCTGGCGAGCCGGTCAAGATCGGCCTCTTTCACCACACCGATGGCGGCCAGACGCACGGCCAGCGCGTCCGGGGCGCGCACGAACCGGCTTAACGGCGCAGCGCCCTCGGGCAGGGCGCCGGCCTCAACGCCGCCAGGGGTCCAGCGGCGCGCGGCGTCCGGGCTCAGTCCCGCTTCCAGATCCTCGCCCAGCGCGGCGGCGAGCGCCTGTTCATAGCCTGTGGCGGCGGTCACGCCGTCCAGCGCCCGGTCGCCTGTCTCGCCGCTCGCCAGCAGCCTTTCAAGGCTCGCCTGTTCACGCTCGAGAGCCACGGCGTCGGCGCGCGCGTCACGGGCCGCGTCCCTGGCCTCGCCGGCCCGGTCGCGCAGGTCGGACAGGCCCGCTTCAGCGGCTGCCAGCGCCTCGCGCGCTGCGTCCAGAGCCGCTGTGCGGGCGCGCACATCGGCCTCCAGCCCGGCGCGGTCCGGACCCTGCGCCGCGCCGGCGCGCTCCAGCGCCGTGCGGGCGGCGGCTGTCTCGCGCTCCAGGCGCTCGGCGCGCTGGCGGGCCTGCTCGGCGTCACGGCGGGCGCCCTGCAGGTGGGCGCGAATCTCGGCGCACACGGCGCCGGCGGCGTCGAGCTCGGCTTCGGCCTTCTGGCGCGTGGCGTCGGCGTCGGCGAGCGCGGCTTCGGCGCGCGTCTGGGCCGGCGCATCGGCGCGGGCCTGCTCGCGCACCGAATTCATCTGCGATCTCAGCCGGTCCAGCGAGGTGCGCGCCTCGGCGTGGAGCTCGGCCTCACGCGCCTCGGCGCCCTGAAGCTCGGCGAGCCGGGTTGCGAGGCGCGAGATGGTCTCGTGAGCGGCCTCGATGTCGCGGTCGAGCTGGTCGCGGGTGCGTTCAGCCAGGCGCAGGGCGGCCGCAGCCTCGGCTTCGCGCTCGCGCAGGGGCTGAACGCGGGCGGAGGCTTCCTCGGAGCGGGCGGTTGCTGCGGCGGCGGCGCGCAGGGCCGTGTCCGCCTCGGCGCGCGCCGCCTCCACGGCGGTTTCGGCCAGGGCGACGCCGTCGCGCGCCTCGCTCCACCGGCGCAGCCAGAGCAGGCTTTCATACTGACGGATGGTCAGGGACAGCTCGCGATAACGCCCGGCCTGGCGCGCCTGGCGCTGCAGGCTGGCGTGGCGCGCGGCGAGATCGTCGACGATGTCCTGCAGGCGGGCGAGATTGGCCTCGGCAGCGGTCAGGCGCAGCTGGGATTCGCGCCGCCGCGCGCGCAGGCCGGCGACGCCGGCGGCTTCTTCCAGCACGCGGCGGCGGTTTTCCGGCTTGGCGCTGATCAGCTCGCTGATCTGGCCCTGACGCACCAGGGCGGGCGAGTTGGCGCCGGTGCCGGCGTCGGCGAACAGGAGCTGCACGTCCTTGGCGCGCACCTCCTCGCCATTGACCTCATAGTCCGATCCCTTGCCGCGCGTGATGCGGCGCATGACCTGCAGGATTTCAGCGTCGTTGAAGCGGGCCGGCGCGCGCCGGTCGGAATTGTCGATGGTCAGGATGACTTCGGCGCGGTCGCGCGAGGCGCGGTTGTCCGTGCCGGAGAAGATCACATCCTCCATGCCGCCGCCGCGCAGCGACTTGGCAGAGGTTGCGCCCATCACCCAGCGCAGCGCTTCAAGCAGGTTGGATTTGCCGCACCCGTTGGGTCCGATGATGCCGGTCAGGCCGGGATCGATGCGCAGCTCCGTGGCGTCGACGAACGACTTGAAGCCGGCAAGGCGCAGTTGGGTGAACTTCACCACACCCTCCGTTCACGCCGCCGCCCGCCCTGTGCAGGGCCCAAAGGTCTATCCGGCGTCACCATCCGACGCTTCGGGCGCCGCCGGTTCAGCGGCGACACCTTCGCGAGCCAGGAAGTACGCGATGATTCGCTCCATCGTGTCAGCGTCGTAATCAAGCGCGATCACGCCCTGGTCATCGCTGATGGGCCGGCCATTGATCCCGAAGGCGAGGGACGGGCGGCGGCCCGCATCCGGGGCTCCGTCCGGATTGTCCACCGATTCCAGGGTGACGCCGTTGATGATGAAGCTGGGCGTGGCGCGTATGCCGTCGCGGCTGGCCTGTTCATTGGCGTCCAGCACGGCCTGGTAGATCTTGTTATTGGTCATGCAGGCCTGGAACTCGGCGTCGCTGAGGCCCGCGGTGCGCGCGATGGTGCGGAACTGCGCCTGGGCGCGGCCCTGGCCCTGTTGCAGCGCGACGCCAAGCGCCTGCTGCTGGGCGAACAACAGATCCAGCACGTCGAAATAGCGGTCAGCGGGCGCGCAGCGCGCCAGCATGAAGCCGGGGGTGGCCAGCGCCGGCATGCCGGTGATCATTTCGCGGAAGACGTAGCGCACCTGGCCGCTCTCGACATGACGGTCGATGACCGGCTTGCCTTCGGCGTGGAAATAGGCGCAGGCCGGACAGGCCGTCGAGGCGTATTCGATGACGGTCAGCGGCGCGGCCGGGCGGCCTATGGCGAAATCGCCCTCGCGTTCGAACTGCGAACGGCCTTCGGGCGTGGCGCCGCCGCAACCGGTGAGCACCAGGCCTGCGGCGAGCGCCGCAGCGCCGAGCATGCGTGACAGGGACATCATCATTCGGCCTCTCTGTGCGGGCGCGGCGAGGCGGCGGGGCTGAGCCGTACGCCTTCGCGTTCTTCAACTGCGCGCTGAAACTCAGCCATGATCGTATCCAGACTTTGCGCGCGCGTGTCCAGACCGGGCGGCGCCGCGGGCGCCGCCTTGCGCGCCGGGGCCGGGGCCGCTGCGCCCAGCGTTCCCTGGACGATGCGCAGGCGCCTCGGCGCCCGCCCGGCATAGCGCGCCACGCGTTCGAGGATGCGCGCTGACTGCGCCTCCACAAGGGCGGCCGCCGGTCCGCGCGCGCGCACCACCAAGGTGAGGCCGCCCGCGCCTGATTGCATCTTCTCCGGTCTTGAGTGCGCCGCCAGCGGCGCGCCGACAATCTCCGCCCAATGCTCGGCGAGCTCGGCAACGCCCGGTCCATGGTGGACCGCCAGCGGTTTGAGCACCCGCGCCAGGGCTGCGGCGGCTGCAGGCGGCGGGGCGATGGCGGGGCGTCCGCGATGGCGCTGCGCCCAGGCCCAGGCCTGCGCATTCGCCTCGGCGTCGGCTGCGACGGGGCGGCGCGCGCCGCTTGACGGAAAAGACGGGCGTTTCATGCTGGCAAGGATCGCCCCCGCGCGCCGCTCTGGCAAGCGGGCGCCGCCACAAACCCGCAGGCGCCATGCTGTTCACGCCCGTTTCCATGATCTCGCACGCGGATGCGCCGGCCCTGCGCGCGGCGTTGCTGGACTGGTATGACCGCGAGGGCCGGACCCTGCCCTGGCGGGTGCGGCCCGAAGACCGGGCGCGCGGCGTGACGCCTGACCCCTACGCGGTCTGGCTGTCTGAAATCATGCTGCAGCAGACGACGGTGCCGCACGCCACCCCGTACTGGGCGAGGTTTCTGGCGCTGTGGCCGACGGTGCACGATCTGGCCGCCGCGCCGCGCGATGAGGTGATGGCCCAGTGGGCGGGGCTTGGCTATTACGCCCGCGCGCGCAATCTGCATGCCTGTGCGCAAATGGTTTCAAACGAGCTGGGCGGTGTCTTCCCCAGCGATCTCGACGGGCTTCGCGCCCTGCCGGGCATTGGCGAGTACACCGCCAACGCGATCCGCGCCGCTGCGTTCGACCAGCCCGCCAGCGTGGTGGATGGCAATGTGGAGCGGGTGATCACGCGGCTGTTCGCGATCAACGATCCGCTGCCTGGCGCCAAGGGCGCGATCCGCGATCATGCCGCTGGGCTGGCCGATCCGGTGCGCCCCGGCGACTATGCGCAGGCGATCATGGATCTGGGCGCGACGGTGTGCACGCCGCGCGGGCCGTCCTGCCATGCCTGCCCGTGGGCGGGCGCGTGCGCGGCGCGGGCGGCGGGCAATCCGGAGCGCTATCCGGTCAAGGCGGCGAAGAAAGCCCGGCCCGTTCGCCACGGGCTGGTGTTCGTGATCCTGCGCGGTCTGGCGGGGCGTCGGGAGGTCTATGTCCGCCCCCGGCCCGACAAGGGCCTGCTGGGCGGGATGCTGGAGGCGCCGGGCAGTGCGTGGATCGAGGATGCCGGGGCGTTGCCGTCCGTTGAAGCGGCGGCGCCTGCGGCGCTGGATTGGCGCGAGGCGGGGGCGGTGTCCCACGTGTTCACGCATTTCGCGCTGGAGCTTGATGTCTATGCAGCCGAGGCCCCTTCAGGCTGGCGCGGGCCGGATGCGGAGGGGCGATGGGCGCCCGCCGAGCCGCTCTCGGCCTCGGGCTTGCCCAGCGTCATGAAGAAAGCGGTGCGCGCGGCGCTGGGGTAGGGCGGTTGGGCATTGGCCTGTGTTCCAATGAAACGCGACCCCATTTCCCCGTCGATACTTGCTGGCCCATTCTCGCAAGCATCGCAGGCTGTCAAGGACGGCCCTTCGGGCCGCCGCGGCGCGGCGACCGAGCAAAGCTCGGTCGTCCTTGACAGCCTGCGATCGCCTTGCGGTTTCTTCCAGCATGGAATGACGGGGAGGATTGATCCCCGAGCCCGCCAGCTTGGAGCGCGGGCTTGCGAATTGATGCAAGGCAAATGCGATTGCCGCGCCCTCAGCGGGAGGCAGCCCGCACTCCAGACCGGTAAAAGGAGGTGAGGCCCGGGTACGCCCCTACGCCCCTTCCATCTGCGATCGCATGCGGGCGCGCAGGACGTCGATGGGGGCGAGCTGGCCGGATTGGCGCACATGCCAGAAGGTCCAGCCATTGCAGGCCGGCGCGCCCTGGACGTGGGCGCCCATCTGGTGGATCGAGCCGCTTTCGCCGCCGGCGCTGATGGTCCCGTCGGGGCGCACCCGCGCGGTGCGCCGCCCCTGGGCGCAATAGAGCGTGTCGCCGGCTTTCAGGAGGCCCGCTTCCACCAGCGCGCCGAAGGGGATGCGCGGCAGTTCGCGCTTGGACTGGGTGACCTTGAGGTCGGCGTCGGCGGTGGGGCTGATCGCCGCGATGCGCCGGCGGGCGATGTCGGCATAGCCTTCATCGGCGTCGATGCCGATGAAATGACGGCCGAGCTTGCGCGCCACGGCGCCCGTGGTGCCGGTGCCGAAGAACGGGTCCAGGATGATGTCGCCGGGATTGGAGGTGGCCAGCAGCACGCGGTGCAGGAGGGATTCCGGCTTTTGTGTCGGGTGCGCCTTGCGCCCGTCGGCGGCCTTGAGGCGTTCGCCGCCCGCGCAGATCGCCAGCGTCCAGTCCGAGCGCATCTGCACCCCGTCATTGAGCGCTTTCATGGCGGCATAGTTGAAGGTGACGCGCGATGCCTTGGTCTTGCCCGCCCAGATCAGCGTCTCGTGAGCGTTGGTGAAGCGCGTGCCCTTGAAGTTCGGCATCGGGTTGGACTTGCGCCAGATCACGTCATTGTGGATCCAGAAGCCCATGTCCTGCAGGAAGGCGCCGACGCGGAAGATGTTGTGATAGCTGCCGATGGTCCACAGCGCGCCATCGGGCTTGAGCACCCGGCGCGCCTGTTCGAGCCAGGCGCAGGAGAACAGGTCGTAATCGTCGAAATCGCCGATCTGGTCCCAGTCATCGTCCACCGCGTCGACGCGCGAATTGTCCGGCCGGTGCAGATCGCCGCCGAGCTGGAGATTATAGGGCGGATCGGCGAAGACGAGGTCGACGCTCTCGTCGGGAAGGCCCGCCATCACCTCCACGCAGTCGCCGACCAGCACCTGATCGACCGGGAGATTGTGTTTTTTAGCGCCTGACACCGGTGAAGCCTCGCGTTTGAAAAGTCTCGACGAGCACAGGCATGAATCAGTCCGGCTTACCCGTTGGTTAAGCGGGATTCATCATACGCCGCGCAAATCCGCTTTTCTCCAGTGCGGCCCGCACAGGGGCGTATCCTAGCCGATGCAGGGGGCAGGGACCTAGAGCCTCGAGGGCGGCGCGGTGAACGGGGCTGGGATAGCCCTTGTGGCCGGCAAAGCCATAGCCTGGAAAGCGCGCCTCGGCCTGTGTCATCAGGGCGTCGCGCACGGTCTTGGCGATGATGCTGGCCGCCGCGATGGCAGGCTCGGTTCCGTCGCCGCCGATGATGGCGCGCGCCGGACAGGGCAGGCCCGGCGGGACCTGATTGCCATCGATGAGGATGATCTGCGGCGCGCGCGCCAGACCCGCCGCCGCGCGCCCCATGGCCGCCAGGGTGGCGTGCAAAATGTTGAGCCGGTCGATCTCGGCCGGTTCGGCCAGCGCAATGCTGACCGTGGCTTCAGCGCGAATGATTTGGGCCAGCTCGTCGCGGCGCTTTGCGGTGAGTTTCTTGGAATCGTCCAGGGCGCTCAGGGCCGAGAAGCCCTCCGGCAAGATCACCGCCGCCGCCACGACCGGTCCGGCCAGCGGGCCGCGGCCCGCTTCGTCGAGGCCGGCGATGAGGGGGTAAGTCATGTGTGGTCCCGCAGTGAGGCAAGCGCCTGCCAATTGAGTCGCGCAAACGCACTCTAGAACAAACTCATCTGCGCGTTCTCTGCCAGCGGGCGCTGGAACAGGTCGGTGCGCAGCGCCGTCCCTGGGCCGTCGAGCGCATACCGGCGCGCGGCGGCGCGGAAGCGGGTGGCGATGAGGTCAGCGACGGGGCCTTCGCCGACGCCGCGCACATGCCAGCGGGCGTCGTAATCCTTGCCGCCGCGGGTCTGGCGGATGAGGCTCATGATCTTGCTCGCGCCGTTCGGGCGGTGGAGGGCGAGCCAGTCCTTGAACAAATCGCGCACCTCCAGCGGCAGGCGCAGGAGGACATAGCCGGCATCGCGCGCCCCGGCGCCGGCGGCGGCTTCGAGCAGCGCCTCGATCTCGTGATCATTGAGGCCGGGAATGATGGGCGCGGTCATGACGGTGACGGGCACGCCAGCGTTTGTCAGGGCGCGGATGGTGGAGAGGCGCCGGGCCGGTGTGGCCGCGCGCGGCTCCATGGCCCGGGCGAGCCTCGCATCCAGCGTGGTGAGCGAGAGGGCGGCTTTGGTGAGGCCTTGTTCGGCCAGCGCGCCGAGAAGGTCGAGATCGCGCGTGATCCCCGCCGACTTGGTGATCACGCTGACCGGGTGGCGAAACTCAAGGCACACCTCCAAGAGGCGCCGGGTCAGGCGCAGCTGGCGCTCCACCGGCTGATACGCGTCGGTATTGGCGCCGATGAGGATGGGTTCGGGCCGGTAGCCGGGCTTGCGCAAAGCGGCTTCGAGAAGGTCCGCCGCGCCGGGCTTGAAGAAGAGCCGGCTTTCAAAATCAAGGCCCGCCGAATAGCCCCAATACGCGTGGCTCGGCCTTGCATAGCAGTAGATGCAGCCGTGCTCGCAGCCGCGATAGGGATTGATCGAGCGGTCAAAGCTGATGTCGGGGCTGTCATTGCGGCTGATAATGGTGCGGGCATTGTCCCTGATCAGCGTGGTGCGCAATTTGGGCGCAGTCTCGTCAGCCCCGCTCCAGCCATCATCTGTGGGCTCGCGGGTGTGACGCTCGAACCGGCCCGCATCATTGGACGCCGCGCCCCGCCCGCGCGGGCGCAAGGGCTCGGGCAGGGGCGTGGCGGCGCGGGCGGGGGTCGGGGGCGGGCTCATGGCCCTGAAGCTGACTCCAAAACCGGAACGGAGCAAGAACAAAATCCGGTTGACTTTCACCGGGGCGCACGGTTCAAACATGGCCTCATGAGCGCTCTGGCCGTTGTCATCCCCACCCTGAACGCGGCGGCTGGACTGGCCCGCACGCTGGACAGCCTGTCGCCGGCGCGCCGGGCGGGGCTGTTGCGCGCCGTGATCATCAGTGATGGCGGGTCCAGTGACGCGACGCTGGAGATCGCGCGCAAGGCGGGCTGCCAGATCGTCACCGGCGCGCGCGGGCGCGGCGCCCAGCTGGCGGCGGGGGCTCAGGCGGCGCGCGCGATCGCCGGCGCGGAAGACTGGCTCCTATTCCTGCATGCCGACACGGTGCTGCAGCCCGGCTGGGCGCGTGAGGCGGCGGCGTTTTTCGAGACCCATGCCGGGCGTGACCGGGCTGGGTATTTCCGTTTTGCGCTGGATGATCATGCGCCTGCGGCGCGGCGGCTGGAGGCGGCGGTGCGCTGGCGGTGCCGGCTGTTCGCGCTGCCCTATGGCGATCAGGGCCTGTTGATCGGGGCGCAGTTCCATGACCGGCTCGGCGGGTACAAGCCCATGGAATTGTTCGAGGATGTGGATATTGTCCGCCGCATCGGCGCGCGCCGGCTTGTGGCCCTGCGCAGCGCGGCGGTCACCAGTGCGGACAAGTTCCGCGCGCAAGGCTATGGGCGAAGGTCGCGGCGCAATCTCATTCTGCTGGGGCGGTATTTCATGGGCGCGGACCCGGCGCGGCTGGCGGCAGCCTACCGCGCATGACGCGCCCGCTGCTGGTGATCTTCGCCAAGGCGCCGGTGATCGGCGGCGCCAAGACGCGCCTGGCGCGCGGCATCGGCAAGGTCAGCGCCTGGCGGATCTACCGCGCCATGACGGCGCAGCTGGTGCGCCGCCTGGATGATCCGCGCTGGCGCATCATGCTCGCGGTTGCGCCGGACCGGGCTGTGGCGCGGTGCTTCCCCGGCGTCTGGCCGCGATGGGTGGCGCGGGCAGGGCAGGGCGGCGGCGATCTGGGCGCGCGCCAGGCGCGGGTTTTTGAGGGCCGAGGGCCGGTCTGCGTGATCGGCACTGATGCGCCGGACGTGACGCGCGGCGACATCGCCCAAGCCTTCGCCCGGCTGAAACGCCATGACGCGGTGATCGGTCCGGCCGAGGATGGCGGCTACTGGCTGCTGGCGCTCAACGGTCCGGCGCCGCGCGGATTGTTTGAGGGTGTGCGCTGGTCCCATGGTGAAACGCGCGCCGATCTGGAAGGGCGCCTGGCTGCCTGCGGGCTGTCCATCGTGCGGCTGCGGGCCTTGCGGGATGTGGATGAGGCGGGTGATCTCAAGCGTCCTGGCCGTCAAGCCGCGCCTTGAGGCTCAGCAAATCCTCCCAGGCCCGCGCCTTTTCCTGCGGACGGCGCAAAAGGAAGGCCGGGTGGTAGACGGGCAAGGCCGGGATCGGCGCGCCGCCCTCCGGCGTGAACTCGCTCCAGCGCCCGCGCAGGGCAGTGATGCCGTCATTGACGCGCAGCATGGACTGGGCCGCGATGCCGCCGGCCAACACCAGAAACTCGGGCTTGACCAGGGCGATATGGCGCTCGGCGAAGGGGCGGCAGGCGGCGATCTCGGCGTCAGTCGGCTTGCGATTGCCGGGCGGGCGCCAGAACACGACATTGCTGATGTAAACATCCTCCGGACCCAGGCCGATGGCGCCCAGCATGCGGTCCAGCAGCTGGCCGGACCTGCCGACAAAAGGCGCGCCGGCGATATCCTCCTCGCGCCCGGGCGCCTCGCCGACGACCATCACCCGCGCCTCGGGATTGCCGCGCGCGAACACAAGCCGGGTGGCGGTGACCTTCAGCGTGCAGCCGTCATAGCCGGTGAGGGCGGCTTTGAGCGCGTCCAGCGTACCGGCCCGGGCGGCCACGGCGCGGGCGTCCTCATGAGGCGGCGGCGCGCCGAACCCGGCTGCGCGGGCCGCTTGCGGCGTGGCGCGGGACGAGGCGGGCGCGGGCGTATCAGACCGCTGCGGCGCCGCAGGGCGGGCGGGCCGGCCGGACGGGCGCGCTTCGGGCAGGGGCGCCAGAGGCTCGATTCCCGCCTGCTCCCACCAATGGGTGAGACTTTTCAGGACACGGACATCATCCGGGCTCAGGGGAAGCGACATCGGCCGGGGCTCTGCAAGCGATGTGGCGCAGGGCGGGGTTCGCCCTAGCTCATCAGGAGACCCTAGGCTAAGACGGGTTGAAGGCGCGCGCCAGACACGGCGCTGCGCGCGTAGCAACGAGCAGTGTCAGCAGGAGGCGAGATTGGCCGATCAGTCGATTGAGCGCGAAGCCATGGAATATGACGTCGTCATCGTTGGCGCCGGCCCGGCGGGCCTCGCGGCGGCGATCCGGCTGAAACAGGTGGCGCAGGCCGCCGGGCAGGACGTGTCGGTGGCGGTGCTGGAAAAAGGCTCCGAGGTCGGCGCCCACATCCTGTCCGGCGCGGTGCTCGATCCCAAGGCGCTCAACGAGCTGCTGCCCGACTGGCGCGATGATGCGTCACACCCGTTCGACACCGAGGTCACCGAAGACAAGTTCGTGATGCTGGGCGAGGCGGGTTCGGCGACGATCCCGGGCTTCACCATGCCGGAGTTCATGCATAATCACGGCTGCTTCGTCGGCTCCCTGGGCAATGTCTGCCGCTGGCTGGGCGAAAAGGCCGAAGCGCTGGGCGTGGAGATTTATCCCGGCTTCCCGGCGGCCAGCTATATCGAGGAAGACGGCGTCATCAAGGGCGTGATCACTGGCGATATGGGCGTGGCCAAGGACGGCTCGCCCAAGGAGTCCTATCAGCCCGGCATGGAGCTGCGCGCCAAATACACGCTGATTGGCGAGGGCGCGCGCGGGAATTTGTCCAAGCAGCTGATCCGCGCCTATGGACTGGACAAGGGCCGCGAGCCGCAGAAATACGGCCTCGGCATGAAGGAGCTCTGGCGCGTGAAGCCGGAGAACCACCGCAAGGGCCTGGTCCAGCACACCATGGGCTGGCCGCTGGACAACTCAACGGGCGGCGGATCGTTCATCTATCATTTCGGCGACAATCTGGTGTCTGTCGGTTTCGTGGTTCACCTCAATTACAAGAACCCGCACCTGTTTCCGTTCGGCGAGTTCCAGCGCTTCAAGACCCATCCCGAGATCGCGCCGCTGTTTGAGGGCGCCGAGCGCCTGTCCTATGGCGCGCGCGCGATCACCGAGGGCGGGTTCCAGTCCGTCCCCAAGCTCGCCTTCCCCGGCGGGGCGCTGATCGGGTGCTCGGCCGGATTCGTCAATGTGCCGCGCATCAAGGGCAGCCATAACGCCATGAAGACCGGCATGATGGCGGCGGAAGCGGTGGCTGCGGCGCTGGCCGGGGGGCGCGCCCATGACACGCTGGAGGCCTACGAAGCGGCTTACGAAAAGAGCTGGGTGCGCGCGGAGCTCAAGGCCGTGCGCAACGTCAAGCCGATGTGGTCCAGGTTCGGCACGGTGCTGGGCGTGGCGCTGGGCGGGATGGACATGTGGACGAACCGTCTGATCCCCGGCTTCTCGCTGTTCGGCACGATGGGCCATGGCGGACCCGATTATGCGGCGACCAAGCCGGCAGCCGACTGCAAGCTGATCCATTATCCCAAGCCCGACGGCGTTCTGACGTTTGACCGTTTGTCCTCGGTCTTTGTGTCCAACACCAATCATGAGGAGGATCAGCCGGTCCACCTCAAGGTCGCCGACATGGACTTGCAAAAGCAGAGCGAGCTCAAGGTCTATGGCGGCCCGTCGGCGCGTTATTGTCCGGCGGCGGTGTATGAGTGGGTGTCCGACGAGAAGAGCGGCGGCCAGCGCTTTGTGATCAACGCGCAGAACTGCGTGCACTGCAAGACATGCGACATCAAGGACCCCAACCAGAATATCAACTGGACCACGCCGGAAGGCGCGGGCGGACCCAATTACCCCAACATGTGAGGCGTGGAGCGTCCAAGCGTTCCGCGGGCGCGATGCGCACACTGATCATCATCCTGGCCCTGGCCCTGCCCGCCGCGTCCTGCGCGGGGGGGCCGCGCTTTCTGCCGCCCGATGATGAGCCGCAAACCGCCTATGGCGCCTTCCTGTCGGCCCGCTACGCGGCGCAGATGCGCGATATCGGCGCCTCGGCCGCGTATTATGACGCTGCGTTTGGCCGTGAGCCGGACATGGCGCTGGTAGCGGACCGCGCCTTCTC
This sequence comes from Alphaproteobacteria bacterium, assembly GCA_016124675.1. GTDB lineage: Bacteria > Pseudomonadota > Alphaproteobacteria > Caulobacterales > Maricaulaceae > Oceanicaulis. The sequence goes on along the minus strand of WGNG01000010.1, from coordinate 76,230 downwards.
CACCTCCCTGATGGCGGGCGATTTCGAGCGGGCTGACCGGTTGGCCTCAGACGCTGCGCAAGAGGACGCGGCGGGTGGCGTGGCGGAGCTTTACGCGCTGGCGGCCAATCTGGCTGACGGGCGCGCTGTCGAAGCGGACAGCGCGGGATATGGCCCGTTTGGCGAAATCATCGCCATCATGCTCGGCGACTGGGATCTGGTGCGGCGCGGACAGGCCGGCGCGGCGGCGCGGGCGGCGTCGGGGCACGATCTGCCCATGGGCGCCTCAGGGTATCTGCTGATCCACCAGGCGCTGGTGCTGGAAGCCGCCGGCGAGTTTGACCGGGCCGAGGACGCCTATCGCGGCGCGGATACGTCGCTGGGCATGCGTGACTACACCACAGTGCTGCTGGGCGCGTTTCTCGAGCGCCGCGGCCGGCGCGATGAGGCTGAGGCTTTGTACGAGCGCCAGATGGCGCGCTCGGGTCCGGATGGAGATGCAGAAGTCGCCGCCGCCCTGGCGCGCGTTCAGGCGCGCGGCCGCGCCCCGCGCCTTCCGACGGCCCGGCAGGGCGCCGCGCGCGCGATCCACGCGCCCGCCGTGCTGTTGATGTCGCGCGCGCCGGTGGAGTTTCCCATCCTCTATCTGCGCCTTGCGCAGCGCCTTGATCCGCAGTTTGACCGCAACACGCTGGCGGTGGCCGATGCGCTGCAGGCGCTGGAGCTGGCCGCGGCGGCCCGGCGCGCTTATGAAGGCGTCATGAGCGGCCCCTTCGCCGAGCGCGCGGCGATCTCGGCCGCCTGGCTCGACTTTGAAGCGGGCCGGACCGATGCCGCTCTGGCGCGCGCGCGCACGCTGGGCGTCTCCACGGCGTCGCCGGCCCTGCGCATGTTGCTGGCCAATCTTCTGCAGGCGTCCGGCGATTGCGAGGCCGCCGAGGCGCTCTATCAGACGCTGATGGACCAGGCGCAGGCTGCAGGCGAACAGCCTGACTGGCGCCTGGCCTATTTCGCCGGCAGCTGCAAGCTGTCGCGCGCGGGCTGGGCCGAGGCGGCGCCGCTGATGCTGCGCGCGCTGGAGCTGGCGCCCGATCAGCCTGCCGTGCTCAATGATGTGGGCTATTCGCTCATCGTGGAAGGCGGCGAGGTGGAGCGCGGCCTCGACATGGTCCAGCGCGCCGCCGCCATGGAGCCGGATAATGCCGCTTTCCTCGACTCGGTGGGATGGGGGTTCTACCGCGCCGGCTATCCGGAAGAAGCCATTGACTGGCTGGAGCGCGCGATCGAGCGAGAGCCGGGCAATCCCGTCATCACCTGGCATCTGGGCGATGTCTATGCGGCCACGGGAAGGGCGCTGGAAGCCGGCTTCCACTGGCGCCGGGCGCTGGAGCTTGACCCCGACCCGGCCCTCGCCGAGCTGATCAGGCGCCGGTTGTCGCTGGGCCTTGAGGCCGGACCTGTGGAGGCGTCATGAGTGCGGCTCTGCGCGGCGGCGTGGAGCAGTTCGCCCCCGCCAAGGTCAATCTTACCCTGCGCGTCGGGCGCGCGCGCGCCGACGGCTATCATCCGCTGGATTCCCTGGTCGTCTTCGCAGATTGGGGCGACACGCTCGCCGTCGAGCCGGCTGACGAATTGTCTCTGATTGTCGAAGGCGACGGCGCTGCAGCCCTGAAGGATGAGCCGCACAATCTGGTGCTCAAGGCCGCCTGGGCGCTGCGCGCGGCGGCGGACCGGCGCGAACTGGGTGCGCGCCTGACCCTCACCAAGCGCCTGCCTGTGGCGGCGGGGCTGGGGGGCGGATCGTCGGATGCGGCGGCGGCCCTGCGCGCGCTCACGGCACTCTGGGATCTTGATTTTTCGCTGCGCCAGCTCGCCGAGATCGGGTCGGCGGTGGGCGCGGACGTCCCGGTGTGCGTGCATGCCCGCGCCGCCCGCATGAGCGGGATTGGCGAGATTGTCGCGCCGCTCGCCGCCTGGCCGTCACTGCCGGCCCTGATCGTCCATCCGGGCGCTGCGCTGTCGACGGGACCCGTGTTCAAGGCGTTCGACGAGGGCGATCCTGCGCCGCTCAGCGCGGGCGCGGTCATGGCGGCGGGCGATCTGGACGCCGCGCTGCGCCGGCTTGCGGCGGACGCCAATGATCTTGAGGCCCCGGCCCGGCGCCTGTGCCCGGCCGTGGGTGAGGCGCTGGACCTGCTGGCGGACCTGCCCGGCGCCCGGCTGGCGCGCATGTCCGGCTCCGGGGCAAGCTGTTTTGCGATCTTTGAAACCCTGGACGCCGCGCGCCAGAGCGCAGCGCTCATTCAGCGCGCCCGGCCGGACTGGCCTGCGGCGCCGGTCACCCTGGCGGGGGCGGTATGAGCCTGGCGATCCTCGCCATCCTGGCGGGGGCCTTCGCGGCCAGCCTCGCCGTGACCGCGCTCGCCTGGCGCGCCGGCGTGCTGGACATGCCCAATGCGCGCTCCAGCCATGTGAACCCGACCCCGCGCGCCGGGGGGCTCGGCGTGATGGCGGGCCTGGGCGCAGGCGCGCTGGCGGCAAGCGTGTTTGCGGTTTCGGGCGGGCCGCTGGCGGGGATATTGATCATCGCCGCCGCGTTTGCGGTGATGGGCTTTGCCGATGACCTCATCACGCTGGGCGAGCTGGGTAAATTCGTCGCCAGCGTCTGCCTGTGCATTGCGCTCGCCGCCGTGGCGGGGCCGGTGACTCATATTCCGGTGGATGGCGTTGCCGGCCTGAGCCTGCCGGTCTGGCTCGGCTGGGCGGGCTCGGCCCTGTTCGTGTTCGTCGCGGTCAACGCGGTCAATTTCATGGACGGGTCGGACGGCATGTTTCCGGCGGTGATGATCCCGGCGAGCCTCGGCCTGATGGTGGCGGGGCTTGTGGCGGGCGTGACGGCGAGCGTCATTATCGGCGCGGCGCTGGCGGCGGGGCTGGCGGGGTTCATCCTGTTCAACTGGAATCCGGCGCGCGTGTTCGCCGGTGATGTGGGTGCGCTGGGGGCCGGGGCGGCGTATGCGGGGGGCGCGCTGGCGCTGGCCGGACACGGCTTTCCCGGATCACTCTGGCTGGCGCCGCTCTTCATCCTCGTGTTCCTGGCCGATGTGTTGCTGACGCTTCTGCGCCGCGCGCGCCACGGCCGGTTCTCGCTTCAGGCTCACCGCGAGCATGTGTATCAGCGCCTGATCGATGGCGGCTGGAGCCATGCGCGCGTGGCGCTCGTCTATGGCGGGCTGACCGCCCTGATCGTCCTGAGCGGCCTTGCGGCGGCGCAAGGCCCTGATATCGCGCCCTTTGCGGCCTTCTGCGCCTGGGCCGTCATCCTGACCGTCCTGCATGTGCTGGCGGGACGGGCCGTGCGCTCGTGACAGAGGCCGTACAAAAAACCGTCCCGGATCGGATATTTTTCTTGCCAGCCCCCTTGGCGTGCGTATAGTCCACTCCACCTTAGGCTCACTGAGAGCAAAAGTGCGGCGCGCCTCTCCCGAGCACGCGCCGTTTCTTAAGGCCCAAGAAATGCTCAATTCGAGCAAAAGGAGGCGGCCATGGACGGCATGCATTTCACGCCCCGCAGCGACTGGCCCCAGGCCGAGGCGCTGGTCTATGACGACGCGGTCAAGGCGCGCACCGATCATCTCTACGACCGGGTGAAGGATGTCGTCACGCCGATGGAGTGGCCGCTGTTTGCGCCGCTGATCGACGCCATCAACCGGCTGAAGGCCGAGCGCGGCGCGACCATCCTGGCGCACAACTACATGACGCCGGAAATCTTCAACTGCGTGGGCGACATCACAGGCGACTCGCTGAAGCTCGCCCAGGTCGCCGCCGAGGCGAAGGAAGCCGTGATCGTCCAGGCGGGGGTGCATTTCATGGCCGAGACGGCGAAAATCCTGTCGCCGGACAAGACGGTGCTGATCCCGGACATGGCGGCGGGCTGCTCGCTGGCAGCATCCATCACCGGCGAGGACGTGCGCGCCATCAAGGCGGCCTATCCGCACCTGCCCATCGTGACCTATGTGAACACCTCGGCCGAGGTGAAGGCGTATTCCGACATTTGCTGCACCTCGTCCAACGCCGTGCAGGTGGTGGAGGCGGCAGCTGCGCAATGGGGCGTGGACACCGTCATCATGATCCCCGACGAGTATCTCGCCAAGAATGTCGCGGCCCAGACCGGCATCAAGATCTTCACCTGGAAGGGTTCGTGCGAGGTGCACGAGCAATTCACGGCGCAGGACATTGATGACTTGCGCGCCGCCCACCCCGACGCGGTGATCCTGACCCACCCCGAATGCCCGCCCGAGGTGATGGCGAAGGCTGATTTCGCCGGCTCAACCGGCGCCATGGCGGCCTATGTGAAGGACCATGCGCCGACAAAGGCCATCCTGATCACCGAATGCTCGATGAGCGACAATGTGGCGGTGGAAAACCCGGGCGTCGCCTTCGTGAAGCCCTGCAATCTGTGCCCGCACATGAAGCGCATCACCCTGAAGGGTATTTACGAGGCGCTGCGCGACATGAAGCACGAGGTGCATGTGGACCCTGAAATCGCCAGGCTGGCCCGCGCCAGCCTGCAGGCGATGCTGGACCTGCCGCGCCTGTCTGCGCCGCCGCACTTCGACACCGGCAAGGCGCCAGTCGCCGTGCCGTATGTGAGCGTGTGATGGGTGCCCACCCCTCACCTTTATCCTCTCCCCTCAAAGAGGGGAGAGGGGGCGTCAGCGCCGCATTGTGTTCTTTGAACGAGGCGCCCGGCGTCGCCGTATATGACGCGGCGCAAGACGCTCCTCTCCCCCATGACCATGGGGGAGAGGATAAAGGTGAGGGGGCGCGGAAAATCATTCTCGCGCGGCCTTCCCGCCCTTCTCATGCCGGGTTCCTGTTGAAAGGGGACGTATCATGACCCGCCCCATCATCATCGCCGGCGCCGGCATTGCGGGTCTCTGGACCGCGCTGCACGCGGCGCCGCGCCCCGTCATTCTGCTCACCGGCGCACCGTTGGGGCAGGGGGCGTCGACGGCGTGGGCCCAGGGCGGCGTGGCGGCGGCGCTGGGGCGCGATGATGCGCCGGCGCTGCATACGGCTGATACCATTGCGGCGGGCGCAGGCCTGGTGGACGCGGAGGCGGCGCGGATTCTGGCTGAAGCCGGACCGGCTGAAGTCGAGGCGCTCCATGCGCTGGGTGCGCCGTTCGAACGTGCGGACGATGGCGAATGGGCGCTGTCGCGCGAAGCGGCGCATGGCCGGGCCCGCGTGGCCCGGGTGAAGGGCGATCAGGCCGGCGCGGGCATTCTGGCGGCGCTGATCCATGCTGTGCGCGCGGCGGACCATGTCGACATCCGCGAAGGCTGGCGGGCCGAAGCTTTGCTGCCTGCGTCTGATGGCGGCTGCGCGGGTGTTCTGGCGTGCGGGAGCGATGGCGCTCTGGCGGCGCTCAAGGGCGATGTGGTGCTGGCCACCGGCTCGCTGTGCGGGCTGTACGCCGTGACCACCACGCCCTGGTCTAGCCAGGGGCAGGCGCTGGCCATGGCCGCGCAGCTGGGCGCGGTGATCCGCGATCCTGAATTTGTCCAGTTCCACCCCACCGCCATCGATATCGGGCGCGATCCGGCGCCGCTGGCCACCGAGGCGCTGCGCGGCGAGGGCGCCAGTCTGATCGACCGGGCAGGCCGGCGCTTCATGCGTGCGGTGCATCCCCAAGCCGAGCTCGCCCCGCGCGACGTGGTCGCGCGCGCCGTCCACCGTCAGCGCCGCACCGGCAAGGGCGCGTTTCTCGATGCGCGCGCCGCTGTGGGCGAGGCTTTCCCCGAGCGCTTTCCGGCGGCGTTCGCCGCCTGCATGAGTGGCGGGATTGATCCGCGCGTGACGCCGATCCCGGTGGCGCCGGCAGCGCATTACCACATGGGCGGCGTCGCCACCGATCTGGACGGGTTCACCGGCGTGCCGGGCCTCCATGCAGTGGGCGAATGCGCCGCGCCGGGCGTGCATGGCGCCAATCGTCTGGCGTCCAACTCCCTGCTGGACGGGCTGGTGTTTGGCCGCCGCGCCGCTGAGGCGCTGCGCGATGCGCCTGCGCGCACCGTAACGGCTGGGCCTGCCGAGCCGGCGCCCGTCCTGCCCGGACCTGCGCTGCAGCGCCTGCGTCAGGTGATGAGCGCGCAAGCGGGTGTGGAGCGTGATGGCGCGGGCCTCTCGCGCCTCATCACCGTCATTGATGATCTTGAAGCGCGCTATGGCGGCGCCCATGCCTTGATCGCCGCGCGCCTGACCGCTGTGGCGGCGCTGGCGCGCACCGAAAGCCGCGGCGCGCATTTCCGTCAGGACTTCCCGATGACGGATGATGTGGCCTGCTCCACCCGCCTGACCCTTGACGAGGCGCGCGCCCTTGCGCCGCGCCTGCCTGCCGCCGGAGTGGCCGAATGAACATACCGCCTGTCCCGCGCGGCATCGTCGCGGAAATCGTGTCGATGACGCTGGATGAGGATCTGGGCGGGCGGGGCGATCTGACATCGCTGGCGACCATCCCCGACGGGGCCCGGGCCAAATTCGTCATTGCGGCGCGCACCGATGGCGTGCTGGCGGGCGTACAGGCCGCCGATGAGGTCTTCGATCAGGTTGATGAAACGGTCGACGTGCAATGGCTTGTGCGCGATGGCGGTGAGCTGCAGGCGGGCGCGGCGCTGGCGCGGATCAGCGGCCCGGCCCGGTCCATCCTGACGGCGGAGCGGGCGGCTTTGAATTTCCTGGGGCGGCTGTCGGGTGTGGCGACGCTGACCCGGCGCTATGTGGCGGCGATTGCCGGTACCGGCTGCGTGGTCGCCCATACCCGCAAGACCACGCCGGGGCTGAGAGCGCTTGAGCTACAGGCCGTGCGCGCCGGGGGCGGGGCGTCGCACCGGTTCGGCCTGGATGACGCCGTGCTGATCAAGGACAATCACGTGGCGGTCTGCGGCGGGGCGGGCGAGGCGGTGCGCCGGGCGCGCGCCTTTTGCGGTCACATGACCCGCATCGCGGTGGAGATTGACCGTATCGACCAGCTCGGTGAGGTATTGGAGGCGGGCGCGGAGAGCGTGCTTCTGGACAATTTTTCGCTGGACGATCTGCGCCTCGCCGTCGCCATCGCCAAAGGCCGCTTGACGCTGGAAGCCTCTGGCGGCGTGACGCTGGAGACCATTCGCGCCATCGCCGAAACCGGCGTGGACGTGATCAGCGTCGGCGCCCTGACCCATTCAGCGCCGGCGCTCGATCTGGGGCTGGATGCGGTTTAGGGGGCCTCACCCTGGCGGCGGGCCCGACCAGCCGCAGGCGTCGCAGGCGACGCTCGCGCCCTGTTCCAGCAGCGTGAAATGACCGCATTCGGGGCAGGGCTCGCCATAGTATTCCGGGTCCGGGGCGCGGGCCGGGGCGGCGGCGCCGGAGGCTGAGGCTGAGGCTTCGCCTGCGGGCTTGCGCGGGCGCGAGGCGAGCATCACCACATTGTCTGGCAGCTGGCCGCGTGAAAATCCGCGCGATATGAGGCTGGCCGGGTCGGCCTGGGCGGCGAGCTTCTCCCGCGCCACGCCGCGGCCAATGCCGGCGCTGTCGGCGCGCGGGTCTTCGGTCTGGGCAAGATCCTCGCGGCCGAGATAGCTGACGGCCAGTTCACGGAACAGATAGTCGAGGATGGAGGTGGCGTAGGTGATGGAATCATTGCCCTCCACCGGTCCGGCAGGCTCGAAGCGGGTGAACAGATAGGCGTCCACGAACTCCTCCAGCGGCACGCCGTATTGCAGGCCGATGGAGATGGCGATGGCGAAATTATTCATCAGCGAGCGGAAGGCGGCGCCTTCCTTGTGCATGTCGATGAAAATCTCGCCCAGCTCGCCATTATCGAACTCGCCGGTATGCAGATAGACCTTGTGGCCGCCGACCGTGGATTTCTGGATGTAACCCTTTCTGCGGTCGGGCAGCTTGCGGCGCTGGGCGGCGCGCTCGACGACGGTTTCGACCAGACGCTCCACGATGCGCTCCTCGGTGACCACATCGCGCGGGCCGTAATCGCCGCCTTCAAATTCGATCGTGTTGAGCAGGTCATAGAGCGCTTCGCCCTCGCGCCGGATGGTGATGGCGTGCAGGCCGAGGCGCGCCGCCGAGGCGGCCAGGGCGCCGGCCTCATCCATGCTGGCGCCGCCGGGCAGGGCGATCTCCAGCGCACACGATGCGCCCAGCGCTGCTTCCACCGCCACGGCCATGGCCAGGCGCGCCTGCGGGACCGGATCGGCGAAGACGGCGCGGCGCTCCGGCGTCAGGGCGGGGCAGTCATCGAGGCGCCCGGCGCCTTGCACATAACGCTCGGCGGCGGCGATATCCACGGCATCGACGCCCAGCGCCTCCAGAAGCTTTCCGCCTGCGCGGTCAAAGCGTTCGGGGCTAATGCCGCAACGCTGGGCGATCTCGGGCCCCAGGCTCCAGCGATTGATGGCGTAGCGCAGCGGAATGCCGTCGGCCAGCGCCGCATTGATGCGGGCGAAGGCGCCATCGTCCACGCCCTGACGGCGCAGGGCGTCGATCCAGCCGGCCTTGTGACCGTTCAGAGAGCGGGCGCCGAGAGCGTGAGCAAGGGCCTGCGCCCGTGTGTCTTCAGGCAAATCGGCCAGAGTGGTGTCGACGCAGGCGGCAAAGCCCTGTGCATCGGGCGAATCCAGCGCGGCGGGCGGATGCACGCCGATGGATTCGGCGCCCAGGAAGGTCAGGGACAGGGCGTCGGGCCGGGCGAGTGAGAGCGGGGCTGGACTGGCGCTGGCGGCGTTGATCAGGCGGGCGGCGGCGTCGCGCGCGCCGTCGCTGTCATAGGCGAGCCGGCGGGCGCACAGCGCCGCGCCGAGACCGGACAGGGCCAGCGACCCGCCGGCGGCTTCTGCAATGGCGCCCCACAGGCTGGCGGCGGCGGACAGTGCGGCCAGATCAATGCCCTCGCCGGTGACGAAGCGCGTCAGCTCCAGCGTCACCGCAGGCGCGGGCGCTGCGGCGATGTCGGAAAAGCGCAAGCTTGGCAGGCCATGGGTCCACAGGGCTTCGGAGAGATCCGCCGCCAGCTTGCGCGCCGGCTCGCCGGTTGCGATCGCGCCGTCGGCGTCAGCCAGATCAAAGAAGCGCGCATCGAGCCGGACAGGTGGCGTCATGAAGGCGGGCGCGGCGGCGTGCAGGCCGGCTTCCGGCGCCGTGACGCCCTGGCGGGCGCGGGCGATGGCCCGCTCAATCATCGCATCCGGCGCCCCGTCGCGGCGGGCGGCGCGCACGGCGCGCGCCAGCGCCCGGTTGTGGCGGGGGTCAAAACACTCGGCTTCCGCGCCGGTGCAGTTCACGCAGGCCAGCGCCACGGCTTCGAGCCGCTCTGCGAGCACGCGCGCGCCGACATCGGCAGCCGCCTGGCCCATGGCGGCGGCGTTGAGATCGTGGAGGATGGAGGAGAGGTCCTCCACCCGCGCCGCCAGCGGCGCCGGAGCGGCGTCCAGCGCTTCGCCGCGCCACAAGGCGGGCGCCGGGCAGGCTTCACGCGCCAGCAGCGAGGCGGCAATCTCGCCGCGCGCCAGGCCTGCATCGCGCTTGGGGAAGGCGCCGGCGAGGCGGCTCGCCAGATCACTCACAACGCTCTGCGCATCCATGTCGGCGTCAAACCCGGCGCCGGTGAGCGCGGCGAACGCGGCGCAGGCGCGCGGGCTCCAGCTGGCGGGCGCGCGCAGCGCGGCGTCGGCGGGGGCGTCCAGCGCATCGGGATCCGCCGCCAGCAAAGGGCGGCTCTCGAACGCATATCCGGCCTCGGCCAGCGTCAGGCGGGGCGTCACGGTCATGGCGGCTCCTCGGCAGGCGGACGCGCGAGCGCGCGAATCACCGCTATCGTACCGGAGGGAAGGGGCTGTGCGCGAATCCCGCCTGCGGCTCTGGACCGGCGGGCCGGGCGGGGGCATATACGAGGCGCATATGGATCGATGAGGAACGGCCCATGCTTGGCTTGCTGTCGAAAATCTTCACCTGGTGGAATGGCGCGTCTGCGGGCGCGGCCTGGACCATCTGGCGCTCGGGAGAGAAGGTGGGCGAGGACCAGTTCGGCAATCGCTATTATCAAGAGCGCCATGCGGGCACCGGGGCAGACGGCAAGACGCGCCGCTGGGTGGTGTACAAGGGCTATGCCGACGCCTCGCGCGTGCCGTCCGACTGGCATGGCTGGCTGCATCACACCTTTGACGAGGCGCCGACCGAAGCGACGATGGCGCGCCGCCCGTGGGAGCTCGATCACGAGCCCAACCTCACCGGCACGCTGCGCGCCTATCGGCCGGCGGGCTCGCTGGCCTATGGATCGCAGCGCGCGCGCCAGGAAACCTCATCCGACTATGAACCGTGGAAACCGGGCGAGTAGGCCTTGGTCCCGCCACACATTGCATGACAGGATGCGCGCCATGATACGCACACTTATCCTGACCGCATCGGTGCTGGTCGCGCCGCCCGCTTTCGCCCAGCAGGGTGACGGCATGCGCGAGCTGTCGTCCCGGCCCGGCGTGATGGCGGTGCTGCGCGGGCTCGACAAGGTCACGGCGCGCACCCGCGATTTCGAGGCCCCGGTGGGCGAGGCGGTGCAGTTCGGCGCGCTGTCGATCACCGTGCAGTATTGCCGCAAGCGCCCGCCCGAAGAGCCGCCCGAAGTGTTCGCCTTCCTGCAGGTCAATGACCGGCGCACCGATGGTTTCGGTGAGGAAGACGATGGCGAGCAGATTTTCTCAGGCTGGATGTTCGCCTCGAGCCCGGGGCTCAATGCGCTCGAGCACCCGGTCTATGACGTCTGGGTCATCGACTGCAGAAGCTGAGCGCCCGGCAGGCCTTCGGGCAGGGCGAAGAAATCGGCCTCCCGCGCCACAGCCTTTGACAGCATGAGCTTGTAGCGCGCGCGCGGCGTGGCGATCGCGCCGAAGCGTTGCAGGTGCGCGGTGAGGAACTGGGCGTCGAGAAGCTCGAACCCGCCGGTTTTCAGCCGTGCGACCAGATGGACGAGCGCCGTCTTGGACGCGTCGGTCTGGCGCGAGAACATGCTTTCGCCAAAGAATGCCGCGCCGAGGTTCACTCCGTAAAGCCCGCCCGCCAGGGCGCCGTCGCGCCAGCATTCCACCGAGTGGGCGTGGCCGGCGGCGTGGAGCTCAAGGTAGAGCGAGGCGATGCGCTCATTGATCCAGGTGTCCTCGCGGCCCGGGGCGGGCGCGGCGCAGCCGCGCAGGACCGCCTCGAAGCAGCGATTCACTGTGACGTGGAAAACGTCCTGGCGCACGGTGCGGCGCAGGCTGCGCGGGATGTGGAAGCTGTCCAGCGGCAGCACGCCGCGCACATCGGGTTCGAGCAGGAATATGCGCGGGTCGTCGCGCGTTTCCGCCATGGGAAACGCGCCGCGCGCATAACAGTCCAGCAATTCCCTGACCCCGAAGCCGCGCATGGCGCAGGCCTTCCCCGTCTAGACCTTGTTGCGTTCGGCCAGCCAGCTTTCCAGCCAGCGGATGTGATAATCACCCGCCAGGAAGGCGGGCTCGTTCAAGAGCGCCTGGTGCAGCGGAATGGTGGTCTCCACACCGCCCACGACCATTTCGCCCAGCGCACGCTTGAGGCGCATCAGCGCCTCCTGGCGGTCGCGCCCGTGCACGATCAGCTTGCCGATCATGGAGTCGTAATAGGGCGGGATCGTGTAACCCGCATACAGCGCCGAATCGAGGCGCACGCCGAGACCGCCGGGCGCATGGAAGTCCGTCACCTTGCCCGGCGAAGGGGTGAAGGTGTTGGGGTTCTCCGCATTGATGCGGCATTCGATGGACCAACCATTGATCTTAACCTGGTCCTGGGTGAGGCCCAGCTCGTGCCCGGCGGCGACCAGGATCTGCTCACGCACGAGGTCAACGCCGGTGATCGCCTCGGTGACGGGATGCTCCACCTGCAGGCGGGTATTCATCTCGATGAAATAGAACTCGCCATTCTCGTAGAGGAACTCAACCGTCCCCGCGCCGCGATAGCCGATGGCGCTGACCGCCTTGGTGACGGTCTCGCCGATCCTGGCGCGGGCAGCCGCGTCAAGCGCGACCGAGGGCGCTTCTTCCAGGACCTTCTGGTGGCGGCGCTGCAGCGAGCAGTCGCGCTCGCCCAGATGAATGACACGGCCATGCTCGTCGGCCATGACCTGGATCTCGATATGGCGGGGCTTGCCGAGATATTTCTCGATATAGACCGAGCCGTCACCGAACGCGGCCTTGGCTTCGGAGGAGGCGGTCTGCAGGGCCGATTCCAGATGGGCCTCGCTTTCGGCGACCTTCATGCCACGACCGCCGCCGCCGGCTGCGGCCTTGATCAGTACGGGAAAACCGATGGCCTTGGCGACTTTTCGCGCCTCGCTCATATCGGTGATGGCGCCGTCAGAGCCGGGCACGACGGGAATGCCGGCGTCCACGGCGGCCTGTTTGGCGGTGATCTTGTCGCCCATCAGGCGGATGGTTTCAGGCCGGGGTCCGATGAAGGTCAGGCCGTGGGCCTCGACGATCTCGGCAAAGCGCGCGTTCTCCGACAGAAAGCCATAGCCAGGGTGGATCGCCTGGGCGCCGGTGACTTCGGCGGCTGCGATGATAGAGGGCACGTGCAGATAGCTGCGCCCGGCGGGCGGCGGACCGATGCACACGCTTTCGTCTGCCAGGCGCACATGCATGGCGTTGGCGTCGGCTTCCGAGTGCACCGCCACGGTGGCGATGCCCATCTCACGGCAGGCCCTGTGGATGCGCAGGGCGATCTCGCCCCGGTTGGCGATCAGGATCTTGTCGAACATGCGCAGATCCGCCTCAGCCGATGATGAAAAGGGGCTCGCCGTATTCGACAGGCTGGGCCTCGGCCACGAGGATATCAATCAGCTTGCCGGATTTGGGCGCGGTAATCGGGTTGAAGGTCTTCATCGCCTCGATCAGCAGGATGGTCTCGCCCTCCTTCACCGCGTCTCCGGGCTTCTTGAACACGTCGGCGTCAGGGCTGGGCCGCAAATAGCAGGTGCCCACCATGGGTGAGTTCACCGCGCCGGGATGGCTTTTCGGGTCGGCGACGGCGACCGCTTCGGGCGTGCTCGCCAGGGCCGGAGCCGGCGCGCTCATCGGCGCCGGGGCCGGCGCGGCGTGCTGCACCGGGGCCGGGGCGTAGTGGACCGCCGGGGCGGCCGGGAACTCGCGCGCGACGCGGATTTTGAGATCGCCGCGCTCCACCTCGATCTCGGTAAGATCGGTATCCTTGAGGATTTTGGCCAGTTCTCGGACGAACTTCGCATCGCCCTGCGGGCCGGACGGGTTGGACGACATGAGCTCACTTCCCCTTTACTGGATGGTTTTGGCGCGCGCGCGCCAGCTGCACCGCAGCCTCGATCCCCAAGGCATAACCCATGGGGCCGAAACCGGAAATACTGCCAGACGCCGCGCGCGCGACATAAGACGGCGCACGAAACGCTTCGCGCGCAGCAGGTTGCGACAGATGCACTTCCACAGCCGGAACGTCCACCCCCTTGAGCGCATCCAGAAGCGCGATCGAGGTGTGGGTGTAGGCAGCCGGGTTGATGACGATGGCGCTGGCCTCGCGCCCCGCCCGCTGGATCAGATCGACAAGCGCGCCTTCATGATTGGTCTGCTCGAACACGATCTCCACGCCGTGGCGGGCGCCCGCCTCGCGGCACAGCGCCTCGATATCACCGAGCGTGGCGCGCCCGTAAATCTCCGGCTCGCGAGACCCGAGCAGGTTCAGATTGGGACCGTTGAGCACATGGACGGGCTTGAGGTCTGGCAAGATGTTCCGGCTCCGGGCGCCGGGGCGCCTTGACGACTGGCGTCAGTTTTACGACGTGAAGGGGCGGAAGAACAAGCAAACCCTTGCCCCAGAGCGCAGCAGCCATGCCAAAGATCACGATCAAGCTCAATGGGGAGACGCGTCAGGTGGACGCCGGGCTGACGCTGGACGGCCTTCTCGAGGCGCTGGAGCTGGATCCGCGCAAGGTCGCGGTGGAGCGCAATCTGGAGATCGCGCCGCGCGGCCAGTACGCCGCCATCGGCATCGAGGCGGGCGACCGGCTGGAGATCGTGCACTTTGTCGGGGGCGGGTGAGGCAATGGCGTCGAACATCCTGCGCGATCCGCCCGCCGCCCTGCGAACGCTGATGGCGGGCTTCCATCAGGACTTCGTGCACGACGTAGAGCGCGCGGGAAGTTTTGATGCCGCCATCGCGCGCATGCCGGCTGAATGGCTTGATCCCGAAGACCAGGAGGGCCTCAGGCCGGTGCTTCGCGCCCTGCTGGACCGGGCCAGCCCGTCCGAGCTCAAAGGCCTGCTTCGCCATAGCGACGCCGGGTATGTATTCAAAGCCGCCAACGCCCGGCGGATCTTTGAACTCTGGGCCGAGGCGCTGGGCGCGTAGACGCAATCCTGGCGCCCCGCGCCGTCAGGGCTTCTTGCGGCCCTGGGCGGCGAACACCACGATCAGGGCGAAGCAGACCAGGCCGCCTGTGATCAATGGCAGGCTGTCTTCAACCGGCGCGCCGTCAAACGTGCGCAGGGCGGCATAGCCCCAGTTCAGGAGCCCGACGATTGCCAGAATAAGACTGGCGGCGATCTTGGATGGGTGCATGGCCGTCTCCCCCTTGCTGAGCGGAGCCGATCTTGCCCCACTGCACCGCGCCGCGCCAGATGGATGACGCCCCGGCGCCCCGGCGCTAGAACGGACCCATGACCCAGAACCCTGTCTCCACGCCTTCTGCCGCCGCCCCCGTTGACGCCCCTCTGGTGGTGGCGGGACGCACGTTGTCCTCGCGCCTGATCATCGGTACGGGCAAGTATGAAAGCTATGAACAGAATGCCCGCGCGCTGGAGGCGTCCGGGGCGCAGATGATCACCGTGGCGATGCGCCGGGTGAACCTGGCCGACCCGTCCCAGCCGCGCCTGGTCGATTTCATCGATCCTGAGAAATACATCTTCCTGCCCAATACGGCCGGCTGCTTCACCGGCGAGGACGCCGTGCGCACGCTGCGCCTGGCGCGCGCGGCGGGCGGCTGGTCGCTGGTCAAGCTGGAAGTGCTGTCCGATCCCAAACACCTCTATCCCGACATGGCCGAGACGCTGCGCGCCACCGACATGCTGGTCAAGGAGGGGTTTGATGTGATGGTGTATTGCTCCGACGACCCGGTCTATGCGCGCAAGCTGGAGGATGCCGGGGCGTGCGCGATCATGCCGCTGGGCGCCCCGATCGGGTCGGGCCTGGGCATCCAGAACCCGGTGAATATCCGCCTGATCATCGAAGCGGCCAGGGTGCCGGTGATCGTGGATGCCGGCGTAGGCACGGCCTCGGACGCCGCCATCGCCATGGAGCTTGGCTGCGGCGGAGTGCTGATGAACACCGCCATCGCCGAAGCCCGCGACCCGGTGCGCATGGCGCGTGCGATGAAGCATGCTGTCATTGCCGGGCGCGAGGCGTATCTGGCCGGCCGGATGCGCAAGAAGCTCTATGCCGATCCGTCCAGCCCGCTGGGCGGGTTGATCTAGGGGGTTCGCGCAGGCCGTCTTCCCTCGCCATCAAGGGGAGGGAAAGATGAGGCGCCTTTCGCATCCGGGCGGCGGAGGATTGCGCGATTGCGTGTCCGTGATGGATGATGACGCCTCCAGCGAGGCGCACCCCATGATCAACATTCGAGAAGACGACCTTTCCGGCGCGCAGACCCAGGCCTTGCTGGCGCTGCATCTCGAAGGCATGCACGCCAGCTCGCCGCCTGGAACGGTGCATGCGCTGGACCTGTCTGGGCTCAAGACGCCGCAGGTCACGGTGTGGACCGCGTGGCGGGGCGAGCGCATCGCGGGCGTCGGCGCGCTGAAAAGCCTTGGCGCCGATCACGGCGAGATCAAGTCGATGCGCACCCACCCCGACCATTTGCGTCAGGGGGTGGGGTCAGCGCTGCTCGATCACATCATCGGCGCGGCGCGCGCGCGCGGCTGGCGCCGGCTCAGCCTGGAGACGGGCAGCGGGCCGGCGTTCGAGCCGTCGCTGGCGCTGTACCGCAAGCGGGGCTTTGCCAGCGGCGAGGCGTTCGGCGGCTATGCCGAGAGCCCCTTCAACCAGTTCCTGCACAGGGATCTATAGGTCGGCCTCGGCGTCTGGCGTTGCGCCGGCCGCCGCCAGCGCCGCTTCAAGCGCCGCCGTCATCTCGGGCGGGGCGTAGCCGGGAATGACCACGTCGCCCGGGAACAGGAACATGGGCGTGCCGCGCAGGCCAAGCTGATTGGCGAGCTCGAAGGCGCGTTCGAGATGGCCTTCCACGGCAGGGCTGAGCATGCCCGCGCGCATGGCCTCGACATCCACGCCCGCCTCGGTGGCGATCTCGTCCAGCACTGCCGGGTCCATCTCGCCGCGATGGGCCATCAGACCCTGATGGAAGGCGCCATAGACGCCGGGCTGGCTCTCCCACACCGACAGGGCGGCGAGCGCCGACATCTCGGACGACTGGCCGCGCAGGGGCAGGGTCTTGTGCACGAACCGCACCTGACCGGGATACAGCGCGAGCATCATCTGCTTCCACTCATTGGCGGTCTTGCAGAAGCCGCAGGCGTAATCGGTGAACTCCACCACGGTGACGATGGCGCCGGATGCGCCGATGAACGGGTCGCGCGCATCGGCGAACAGGGAATCCGACAGCGCCGAGGCCGCGTCGCGCAATTGCCGGGTCTCGCGCGCTTCGGCGCGGCGGCGCAGCTCCACCAGCGCGTCCTCGATCAGCTCGGGATTGGCCACGATGTACTCGCGCACAATCGTTTCAATCTCGGCGCGGTCGCGCTCGGGATCGGCGGCCTGGCTGCAGCCGGTCATCAGGACGGCCATCGCACTGGCGGCGAGGAGACGGATCATGAACTCTCCAGTCAAATCAGTTAAATCGCAGTCCGGCGAAGTTCGGACGGGTTTGTTCGCGCCGGTTCCACTCGCGGACCTCGCGCGCGGTCGGCTCGGTGGCGTATAGCAGTTCGGCCGACCGAATCCACGCCTCGGCGCCGCGCTCCAGCCGCTCGTGCGCGCGCCGTGCAAACAGGTGCGCATGCATGGAATCGCCCACAGCGAAATAGCGCTCGGCGGTGGCGAGCTCGGCCATGGCCAGGTCGCCAAGGGCGGTGTGGGCGAGGGATTTCTGGAACCAGCCGAATGCGTTGTCCGGCTCGGCCACGAGCGCCTGTGTCAGCAGCATCAGCGCCTCGTTGACAGACGCCTCATCACCCGAGGCGATCAGAGCGGTCGCGAGCCCGATCTGCAAGAGGGGCTGGCGTTCGGCGAGCTCCAGCGAGCGGCGATAGGGTGCGATCGCGCGGTCGATTTGACCGCTTTCAAACAGCATCTGGCCGTGCAGCTCATGGAAATAGGGATTGTCCGGCTCGTCCGCGATCAGGGTGAGCACCTCCTCCTCGGCCCGGGCCATCAGGCCCTGCTTGTAATACGCCACCGCGCGCGCATAGCGCGCCGGGATGGAGGTGTCGCTTTCAGGATAGCGCTCGAAGGTCTGGGAGGGCGGCGCCATGAAGCCGATGATCTTGGCCTGGATGCGCCGCAGCGTCTCGATCTCCTCGTCGGTGTCGGGAACGTCGGCATAAGGAGAGGCTTCGACATTGCGGCGCAGCGCCTCGATCCGGTCCGAGGACAGCGGGTGGGAGCGGAAATACTGCCAGCGGCGCTGGAAGGACAGGCGTTCCTGGTGCGCCAGCCGCTCGAATGTGCTCACCAGGCCGCGCGCGGACTGTCCGGTGGCGGTCATGAAGCGCACGGCGGCCTGGTCGGCGGCGGCCTCCTGGGAGCGCGTATAGGTCATGAAGTCCAGCGTGGCGAACTGGGGCGAGGAGGCGATGATGGCCGCGCCCGCATCGCCGGCGCCCGCGAGCGCGGCGATGATGCCCACCCCGATGGCGGCGGCCATGGCGGCCATGGCGCTGCGCTCGGCCTGCTGCATGCGCACCAGATGGGCGCCCTCGATATGGCCGATCTCGTGGGCGATCACGCCCTTGATCTCGTTGGGCGTCTGCGCAACGACGATCAGGCCGGTGTTCAGGAACACGTTCTGTCCACGCGTGACGAACGCGTTGAACTCCATGTCGCCAACCAGATAGATGTCCACCGAATTGACATTGAGGCCCGCCGCTTCAATGAGCGGGTCGGAATAAGCGCGCATCACCGCTTCGATTTCGGCGTCTCGCACAAGGCCCTGGGCGAGGGCGGGGGCTGAAGCCAGCGCAAGCGCGGCGCAAGCCGCAGCCGTCCGGCGCAGGAATGAGATTATGGGCAAGGCGTTTCTCCCTCCCCCTCTGGCTGACCCCTCAGCGATCTTCAAGGCAATCTAGACGGATATGAGGCGGCGCGCCTAGTGCGGGCGCGCCGCTCTCATGATCGTTACTTCAGACCCAGTATCTTGCTGGAGCGCGACCACCAGCCGGCCTTGCGAGGCGCCTCGGGCTGGGGCTCGGGCTGCGCCTCAGCCTCAGCCTCAGCCTCAGCTTCTGCGGGCCTGTCAGGCGCCCCGCCGGTCTCCGGCCGGGCGTCAGCCTCTTGCGCCACGCCGGGCTGCGCCTTCGCGGCAGGTTTGCGCCGGGTGCGGGCCGGCTTGGCTTTGGCTGCAGGCGCTTCGGCCTCGTCAGGCTTGGCGGCCTGCGCCTCCGGTTCAGCCGAAACGGCGGCCTCTGTCCCGGCTTCAGCCCCGGCGGCGGGCGCCGCCTTGCGCCGGCCGCGTGTGCGCGGCGTCTTGGCGGGCGCAGGCTCGGGCGGGGCGGCGTCAGCGTTGGCGTCAACGGCAGCGGCAGCGGGCGCAGCGGTTACGGCCGCCGCGTCAGCGTTGGCCTCAGCAGAGGCGGACGTCTTGCGGCGGCGGCGCTTGGGCGCCGCCGTTTCGGCGCCGCCATCGTCAGCCGCGATGGCGGGCGCTTCGGCGTCAACGCCCTGCGACGGCGCATCGGCCGGCGCATCGCCGGCGGCTGGCGCGTCCGGCTCAGCGCGCTCGCCGGAACCGGCGCCCCGGCGGCGGCGGGCCGGCCGGGTGCGGCGCGGCGGCGCCTCGCCAGACCCGAAATTGTCGCCGCCCGTGGGCTCGACGACGGGGAGCACATCGGCGCCGTCCGTGGCGCCGGCGCCGTCATCGAGGCCGCCCGAACGGTTGTCGGCGCCGGTTTCGGTCTCGAACCCGGCCTCGTCGCGGCGCTTGCGGTTGCGGCCGCCCCGGCGGCCGCGGCGGCGGCGCTTGCGGGCATTCTCTTCGCTCTCGGCCGTGGTTTCAGCGGCGGCCGGGCGCGGCGCAGGGGCAGCGGCGGCGGCGGGCCCCTCCGGCGCCTTTCTGGCCGGACGCGGGGCCGGTGCAGCGTCGACATCGTGCTCGCCGTCCGCGTCCGCCTCTTCAGCCTCCGCTGCAGCCGCCTCGGCGGCGGCGTCCAGAGCGGCTTCCGCTGCGGCGTCCACCTTGCTCACCGGGGCCGGACGCGCCTTCATCGGACGCGCGCCTTCGGCGGCGGCTTCCAGCCGCTCCAGCGCGCAGGCCGGGCGCATCAGCGAATCGTCCGCCTTGATGGTCACGCGCATGGCATAGCGCTGTTCAACCGAGTGCAGATGGTCGCGCTTTTCATTGAGCACGTAGAGCGCCACCTCCGTCGGGCAGTTCAGGCGCACATGGGCCGAACGCCCGCGCACGCCTTCCTCCTCCAGCGTGCGCATCACGACCAGCGCGCTGGATTCCACCGAGCGGATATAGCCCGTGCCCGAGCAATGCGGGCAGATATCGGTGGAGCCTTCCACCAGCGAGGTGCGACGGCGCTGACGTGACATTTCCATCAGGCCGAACTGGGAGATGCGCCCCACCTGCAGGCGCGCCCGGTCGCGCGCCAGCGCATCCTTCATCTTCTTCTCGACGGCGCGAACATTCTTGCTTTCGTCCATGTCGATGAAGTCGATGACGATGAGGCCGGCCAGATCGCGCAGCCGCATCTGGCGTGCGGCTTCCTCAGCGGCCTCCATATTGGTGCGGTGAGCGGTCTGCTCGATGCCGCGCTCTTTCGTCGACTTGCCCGAGTTCACGTCGATGGCGACCAGCGCCTCGGTCGGGTTGATGACGATATACCCGCCTGACTTGAGCTGGGCGGTGGGCGAGTGGATCGCTTCAAGCTGGCTTTCCACCTGGTGGCGCAGGAAGAGCGGCGCATCCTCGCTGTAGTGCTGCACTTTCTTGGCGTGGCTGGGCATGAGCATGCGCATGAAGGCCTTGGCCTCCTTGTACGCTTCCTCGCCTTCGACCAGGACCTCGTCGATGTCCTTGTCGTACATGTCGCGGATCGTGCGCTTGACCAGATTGCCTTCCTCGTAGATCAGGGAGGGCGCCATGGAGCTCAGCGTGGTCTCGCGGATGTTTTCCCACAGGCGGATCAGATACTCGTAGTCGCGCTTGATCTCGGTCTTGGTGCGCGAGGCGCCGGCGGTGCGGATGATCAGCCCCATGCCCAGCGGCACGGAGAGTTCAGACACAGCCGATTTCAGACGCTTGCGGTCGGGCGCATTGGTGATCTTGCGCGAGATGCCGCCGCCGCGCGCGGTGTTGGGCATCAGCACGCAATACCGTCCGGCGAGGCTGAGATAGGTGGTGAGCGCCGCGCCCTTGTTGCCGCGCTCTTCCTTGGCGACCTGGACCAGCAGCACCTGGCGGCGCTTGATGACTTCCTGGATTTTGTACTTGCGCAGCAGATTGCGGCGCCGGCGCGAGGCCTCGTCCAGCAGATCGTCCTCGTCCTGGACCGTCTCGCTCTCGTCGTCGGACTGGTTGGACGCCGCGGCCTCATCCGCCATCTGGGCGCTGAACTCAGCCTCCTGCGCGCGCAGGGCTTCGCGATCCGCGTGCGGGATCTGGTAATAATCGGGGTGGATTTCGTTAAAGGCGAGAAAGCCGTGCTTGTTGCCGCCATACTCGACGAAAGCGGCCTGGAGCGAGGGCTCCACGCGGGTCACCTTGGCGAGATAGATATTGCCGCGGATCGGCTTTCTGGAGGCGGATTCGAAGTCGAACTCTTCAACGCGGTTGTTTTCCACGACCACGACCCGGGTCTCTTCCGGGTGGGCCGCGTCGATCAGCATTTTGCGGGACATTAGAGCGGTCTCCAGGCCGCACGACAGCATCTCCAGCCCGCGACAAACCGGGCGGCGACATGTGGCGGCGTTCGTTGGAGCGCGAAGCGGGGCGAGGGCCTGATGACATCAAAGCGGTCGCGAACGCAGCGCGCATGGGGTTGGTCCTCCGTGCGCACCCGCCATGGCCTCAGCCTTCCGCGACGCGCCCGTTCTCTGGTGTTTCCGGCGCCGGCGCGTCGGATTCCCGTGCGCGCGTCGTCCTGAACATGTTTCATCCGCGCCCGGCCGGCATGGCCGATGGCGCTTATTCACCGGGCGCGCGGAACCGAGTCACCGGAGCCTGCGCACGCCGACGCGCCGCACATTGCACCATTCTTCAGGCGATGAAAAGCAAGCTTGTCCATGTTAGGGAATGCTCAACAGTCTGCTAACCGAATCGCAACGCGGACCCCCTTATGATGGGCTTCAAGACGTCTGCCTGCAAAATGCGGGACAAGGCGCACGGGATGATGAGGGTGTAAGGGTGACGCGTATTTTCGCACTGATCCTGGCGTTCGCCGCCGCCCTGCTGGCGCCGCAAGCCGCGCATGCGCAGGACATCACCGCCATCCGTTTCGGCGAGCACGCCACCCACACACGGGTGGTGATCGAGACGCGCACGCCGGCGCGCGTGCGCGCCCACACCCTCTCCGAACCGGGTGCGCGACTCGTTCTGTCGTTTGAATCGGCGTCCTGGGCCGTCGACGGCCTGCCGGACGCAGCGGGGCTTGGCGCCGGGCTTGTGGGTGCATTCCGCTTTGATGACGCCGCCAGCCATCCGCGCCTGGTGTTCTCGCTGTCGGGTCCGGCCAATATCCGCCAGCAGATGTCGCTCGACCCGGCCGGCGGCGGCTATCGCACCGTCATCGACCTTGAACCGGTCAGCCAGGCCGCTTTCGCCAGCGTGTCCGGCTTCCCGCAAGCGGCGGCGACCATCACCGAGCTGGTGGCGCGTGAAGCGGGCGTGGGCTTTACGCCCGAATCCTGCGAGCGCATCCGCGTGGTCATCGATCCGGGCCATGGCGGGCGTGACCCGGGCGCGCTGGCGCGCTTTGGCGGCATGCATGAATCCGGCGTGGTGCTGGCGGCGGGACTGGCCTTGCGCGACATCCTCAACGAGTCGGGCCGGTACGAGGTGATCATGACCCGCGACACCGATGTGTTCGTCGACCTGTATGACCGGGTGCGCATCGCCCGCGAGGCGCGCGCCGACCTGTTCATCTCCATCCATGCCGACTCGGCTGGCGATAACAGCGGCCCGCAGGGCGCCACAGTCTATTCCATGAACGCACGCGCCGAAAGCCGGGCGCGCGACCGCGCCATCACGGACGGCAACTGGGTGGATATCAGCCGTCCGGAAGAGGTGTCGCGAATCCTCGTCGAGATGTCGATCGCCAACAAGCGCAGCCAGTCCGAGCTGTTCGCCGAGGCGCTGCGCACCGAGGTCGGACGCACGGCGGCGCTGTGGCGCTCCACGCCGATGGAAGCCAATTTCGCGGTGCTGACCGACGCCGAGACGCCGGCGGTGCTGTTTGAAATGGGCTTCCTGACCAATCGCGAGGATTCCCGGCGGATGAATGACCCGGCCGGGCGCCGGCGCCTGATGCAGGCGGCGGCTGCGGCGATCGACACGCATTTCGCCGGATGCGGCGCGACAGGGTGGACCTACTGGGCGGCCAATACCGGCGCCCCGGCTGCGGTGGCCAGCGCCCGCTGACCGCTGCGCCCTGTTGGCTTGCGCGGCGCTTGCGCCATAATAGCGCCCGTTTCGGGGGGCAGAGAGCGGGCGGTCTGCGGGGCCGTGCGCCGGGTGAGGATCAGATGAAACTGTTGACCTTTGGCAATGCGCTTCGTGCGCTGGTCTGGGCTGGCGTCACCGTCTGCGTCCTGGGGGTGATCGGGCTGATCGCCTCGATCGTTTATGTGGTGCGGGTCACCGAGGACCTGCCGGACTACGCGCAGCTGGCCGAATACGAGCCGGCGATCATGAGCCGGGTGCATGCCGGCGACGGCCTGCTCATCGCCGAGTATGCACGTGAGCACCGTGTATTCGTGCCCATCGAGAATATCCCGCCCGACGTGATCAGCGCCTTCCTGTCGGCCGAGGACCGCAATTTCTACCAGCATGGCGGGCTTGATTTCGCCGGCATCCTGCGCGCGGCGATCGCCAATATCGGCAATTATCTGGGCGGGCGGCGCCTCGAAGGCGCGTCGACCATCACCCAGCAGGTGGCCAAGAACTTCCTGCTTTCCTCCGAGCAGGCGCTGGACCGCAAGGTGCGCGAAATGGTGCTGGCGCGGCGCATGGAGCGCGCCTTCACCAAGGACCAGATTCTCGAGCTTTATCTCAATGAAATCTATCTCGGCAACCGGGCCTATGGCGTGGCGGCGGCGGCGCTGAACTACTTCAACCGCTCGCTGGACGAGCTGGAGCTGCACGAGATCGCCTATCTCGCGGCCCTGCCCAAGGGACCCAATAACTACCACCCCGAGCAACGCACCGAAGAGGCGGTGGGCCGGCGCAACTGGGTGCTCTCGCGCATGGCCGCCAACGGGTACATTACACGCGAGGCCGCCGACGCCGCCGCCCGGATGCCTCTGGAAGCGACCACGCGCCTGGCGGGCGAGACCTATCTGGCGGCGGAGTATTTCGTCGAACAGGTCCGCCGCGAAGTGTTCAACCGCTATGGCGATGAGCAGATTTACGAAGGCGGGCTGTCGATCCGCACGACCCTGGATACCAGCATGCAGCTGGCGGCGCGCCGGGCGCTGCGCGACGGGCTGGAAGCCTATGACCGCCGCCACGGCTTCCGCGGACCGTTGACGCGGTTTGAGGCATTCGACGACTGGCCTGCGCGCCTGGGCGCGGTGCGCCCCCCCGCCGACATTGATGAAGGCTGGGCTGTGGCGCTGGTGCTGGAGGTTAATGACCGCGAGGCGCAGATCGGTTTTGCCGACCGCACGCGCGGGCGCATCCCGCTCTATGCGCTGAGCTGGGCGCGGGCGCCGTCGCGCGATCCCGAGACCGGCATGCCCCGCCTGGGCCCGGCCATCGCGCGCGCCGATGCGGCGCTCAATCTGGGCGATGTCGTGCTGGTGGAGCGCCTGACGGCGCAAGACGCGCCCGGCGAGACCGTGGCCGAGGATCATTACGGCCTGCGCCAGATCCCCGAGGTCAATGGCGGCATTGTCGCCATGGACCCGTTCACCGGACGGGTGCTCGCCATGGTGGGCGGGTATTCCTTCGCCCAGAGCCAGTTCAACCGCGCGGTCCAGGCGCGCCGCCAGCCGGGCTCCGCGTTCAAGCCGTTCGTCTACGCCGCAGCGCTGGAAAACGGCTATACGCCGGTGTCGATCATCCTGGACGCGCCCTTTGTGGCGTCAGGCGATGCGGAGATGCGCTTCTACCGCCCGACCAATTATTCAAACGTCTTCTACGGGCCCTCGACGCTGCGGCGCGGGCTGGAGCTGTCGCGCAACGTGATGACGGTGCGCCTCGCCCAGGACATGGGCATGGGTCCGGTCACCGATCTCGCCCGCCGGTTCGGCATCTATGACGATCTTCAGCCGACGCTGGCCATGTCGCTGGGCGCGGGCGAGACGACGCTCATGGATATGGTCGGCGCCTATGGCGCGCTGGTCAATGGCGGGCGGCTGGTCGAGCCGTCCATCATTGACCGGGTTCAGGACCGCACGGGGCGGACCATATGGGTCGCCGACGAGCGCGAATGCCCCGGCTGCCAGGCGGACGAATGGAGCGCCGCCATGGGCGAGCCGGACCTGGCGCCCCTCGGTGAGGAGGCGGCCGATCCGGTCACCGCCTATCAGATTGTCAGCATGCTGGAAGGCGCCGTGGAGCGCGGCACCGGCACGGCGCTGCGCGCGCTCGGGCGTCCGCTGGCGGGCAAGACGGGCACGACCAACGAGTTTCGCGACGCCTGGTTTGTCGGCTTCAGCCCGGACCTGATCGTTGGCGTTTATGTGGGCTTTGATACGCCGATGCCGCTGGGCCAGGGCGAGGCGGGCGGCGTGCTGGCCGCGCCGATCGCGCGCGATTTCCTGCGCCCGGCCCTGCAGGGCTATGCGGTGTCGAATTTCCGCCTGCCTGACGGAGTGAGCCTCGCGCCGGTCAACCGCGAAACGGGCGAACCGTCCGCACTGGGCCGTCCGGGCGCCATTCTGGAGGCGTTCCGCCCCGGCACCGAGCCGCAGCGCGGCGCGTCAGCCGTTGACGAGACGCTCAGCTTCGGCGTCGGCGCGCTCGGCGGACCGGCTGGCGATCGCCGCAGATCCGATGACGAGGATGATGACGAGGAGGCGTTGGGCGGGTTGTATTGAGCGTCTCCAACCGGTATCCCGCTCGTCCATTCCATCAACCGTCCTCGAAGGTCCCCTCGCCATGCGCGCTGAAATTGCCGATCTGAAACAGGCCGTTGAACAGTCCACCCTCCTGTTACGGAGGCGTCTTTGACTGGGATACTGCCGGTAAACGCCTGGACGAGCTGAACGCGCGGGCCGAAGATCCGTCTCTGTGGAATAACCCCGAGCAGGCCCAGTCGCTGATGCGCGAGCGCAACCGGCTGGACGCCGCGATCCGCGACGTGCGCGAGATCGAGACCGAGCTGTCCGACACGATCGAAGTCGCCGACATGGCCGAGGCCGAGGGCGAGGAGGCGCTGTACGACGAAGCCCTGTCAGCGCTGCGCGCGCTGGCCAGACGCGCCGGCAAGGCCGAGCTGCAGGCGCTCCTGTCGGGCGAGGCGGACGCCAATGACTGCTATGTCGAAATCCATCCGGGCGCGGGCGGCACCGAAGCCCAGGACTGGGCCGAGATGATGATGCGCATGTATTCGCGCTGGGCGGAAAAGTCGGGCTACAAGGTTGAGGTTATCGACTATCAGGCGGGCGACGAGGCGGGGCTGAAATCGGTCACGCTACTGATCAAGGGCGAGAATGCCTATGGCTGGCTGAAGACCGAGGCGGGCGTTCACCGCCTGGTGCGCATCTCGCCCTATGACAGCTCGGGCCGGCGACATACCAGCTTCGCCAGCGTCTGGTCCTACCCGCTGGTGGACGACACCATCAATATCGAAATCCTGGACAAGGATGTGCGCACCGATACCTATCGCGCGTCGGGATCCGGCGGCCAGCATGTCAACAAGACCGATTCCGCCGTGCGCCTGACCCATATCCCGACCGGGATCGCGGTGGCGTGTCAGTCCGAACGCTCCCAGCACAAGAACCGGGCCAAGGCCTGGGACATGCTGCGCGCGCGCCTGTACGAGCAGGAATTGCAGAAGCGGGAGGCGGCCGCGCAGGCCGAGGCCGATTCCAAGAGCGATATCGGCTGGGGTCACCAGATCCGCTCTTACGTCCTGCAGCCCTACCAGATGGTCAAGGATCTGCGCACCCAGGTGGAGACCTCCGATACGCAAGGCGTTCTCGACGGCGATCTTGACGCCTTCATGGCCGCGGCGCTGGCGGCGCGCGTCGGTCTGGAGGAGGCCGGGGCCTGATGGCCGGCGTATGGCAAGACAAAGGCCGGACGCGTGGGACGCGCCCGGCCTTTTGATTCAGGGCGCCATGGCGCCAGGCGTCAGACTTTCGGCGGCGTCGCCCCGGACGAAGGCGGCGTTGCCCCGGACGAAGGCGGTGGCGCGGCGGGGGTGGCGGGCTTGGCCATGCCGGCGCTGACCGGCTGCGGCTCGGGAGCATTCTGCGGCGCGCCGGCAGAGGGAGCCGGCCGGCTGGCGGGCGCATCGCTGCGGGCGGCCGGACGCGCGCCGGCCTTGTCGGTCATCGGATCGGTGGAGCGGCGGCAATGGCCGTCGAAGAAGGCGCCGCTTTCGATGGCGAGGGTGGCGTGGACCACATCGCCTTCCACGCGGGCTGTGGAGGTCAGCTGCACCTGACGGGCCCGGACCGAACCCTGGACGCGGCCCCGGATGGTGACGGTCTCGGCGACAATCTCGCCCTTCACATTGGCTTCCTCGCCAATGGTCAGCGATCCGGCGCGCACGTCGCCCTCAACCGTGCCATCGAGCTGGATCTCGCCTTCGGAGGCGATCGAGCCGTGGATGACCAGGTCGGCGCTGAGAATGGAAGGGGCTTTGCTTTTCATGGAGGACGACCTCTTGGACGGGGCCGGCTGCTGGAAGCCGGCGTCGGGTGCGGTGGGGGAGGAGTCTTTTTTAGTGAACATAGCGTCCCGCTCTGATGAAATCTTCAGGGTCCACGTGAGCGCCACGGAACCAAATCTCGTAGTGTAGATGGGTCGCCGTCGAGCGGCCCGTCGAGCCCATGCCCCCCAGGCGCTGACCGCCTTCGACATCGTCCCCGCGGCGCACATCGATGGAATGGAGGTGGGCGAAACGGGTGCGGAAACCGAACCCGTGATCGACCTCCACGGTCCGACCATAGCCTGCCCGCCAGCCCGCGTAAACGACCCGGCCCGGCGCAGGCGACACGATCGGCGCCCCGCGATAGGCGGCGAAATCGGCGCCCGCATGGAAGGCCGGGCGGCGCGTGAAGGGATCGATGCGCGTGCCATAGGACGAGGTGCGCCGGTGCGGTCCTTCGACGGGCATGGCCAGCGGCGCGGCGGTGAGCAGCTGCTCGACCTGCTCGGCCTCCACCAGGCGCGCGGTGATGCGGGCGATGCGCGCGTTGAACGGGTCGGTAAGGTCCAGCCCGCCGGAGAAGACCGGCGCCTGATCGATGGGAATGAAGGGTCCGCCCGTGCCGCCATCGCCGTCCAGCGGTCCGGCGCTGATCGCGTCATCCACCCGCATGCCGGTCAGGCGCAGCACGGCGCGCAGCTTTTCCAGCCGCTGCTCGGCGCTTTCCTCCACCTGGGCCAGGGCGGCTTCCTGATCGGCCAGCAGCGCAGCCACGCGCTGTTCGGCCGGGTCGGCGTCGGGATCGAGAGCGAGCGCGGCCGTGGCCACCAGCGGTTCGCGCGGCGCCTCGTCGCCTTCGGTGGCGGCCATCAGGATGCGGCCATCATCCAGGCTCGGGCTTTCGCTTTCGCGCGTCAGCGACAGGTCATCGGCGAAGTCGAGCAGGCGGCGCAGGGTGTTGGAGCGGCTCTGCAATTCACCGGCGGTGCGGTCAAAGGCGCTGGTGCGCGATTCCACATAGGCGATGGCGGCGGCTTCGGCGGCGCGGGCCTCGTCCAGCTCCTGCTGGTGACGCTCGGCCAGAAGCCGGATTTCATGTTCGGCGCGGCCTTCGGCGCGGGCGCTCAGCACCATGTTGACCGAGGTGATCGCCAGCCAGACCGACAGCAGGCACACCGCGCCAATGGCGGCGACTTGCATCTCGGTGGTGATCGCAAAATAGCGCACCTGACCTTCGGTGCGGTGATAGATCTGCCGGTCCGGGAAGCGTTGCTTGATATGCTCCCAGGGCCCGGCCAGAAGACGTTTCACCATCTGCTCGCCTCGCCTCGCCTTGGCATTCCGATAGGCGCCCTCCCACAGGCCAACCCGCATGAAGCACATTCATGTGACGGTTTTCAACACGCCACATGCAATGCCCGGGCCGGACGTTAAGACATTGTCCACCGTGACGCCAGCGCGAAGGCGGCGCAATTCATGTTTTGTTAATGGGCGGTCGTATTCCCGGCCGGGCCGTGGCCTCGCCCGTCCCTTCGCAGGCAGGCCTCCCCGGGAGTCGAGCAACCGGCCGGGACAGGCTGCGGATCGGCGCCGGCAGCCGTCCGCACTGCGCCGGGCCGGGGCTGGCTACAGCCAATTAAACAGCGGGGGAGGAGGGGGGAAGTGGCCGGAGCAAGCGGGTTGGGCACGTTCAACTGAGCGACGTGAAGAGTCGGGGGAGGCGCCAACCTACCCCTCCAGCATCGCAATCAGATCCAGCGCTGAATCCGAAATCACCGTCCCGGGGGGATACACCGCCGCCGCGCCCATGGCTTTGAGCTCGGGCACATCTTCGGGCGGGATGACGCCGCCGACCACGATCAGCATGTCGCTGCGGCCGTCAGCGTCGAGGGCGGCCTTGAGGGCCGGGACCAGGGTGAGGTGTCCGGCGGCAAGGGACGAGGCGGCGACGACGTGGACGTCGTTCTCCACCGCCTGGCGGGCGGCTTCCTCGGGCGTCTGGAAGAGCGGGCCGATATCCACGTCCCAGCCCAGATCGGCGAAGGCGCTGGCGACGACTTTCTGGCCGCGGTCATGGCCGTCCTGTCCCATCTTGGCGATCAGGATGCGCGGACGCCGGCCTTCGGCCTCAGCGAACCGGTCTGCGGCGGCGCGGGCGCGGCGCACGCTCTCGTCATTGCCGGCAGCTTTCAAATACACCCCCTGGACCGAGCGGATCTCCGCCTTGTGGCGTCCGAACACTTTTTCCATGGCGTCTGACATCTCGCCCACGGTGGCGCGTGCGCGCGCCGCGTCAATACACGCCGCCAGAAGATTGCCGTCTGAGGCCGCGGCGCGGGTGAGGGAGTCAAGGGCGGCGCGTGTCTGGTCCGCGTCGCGTTCGCGGCGCAATTGCGCCAGCTTGGCCAGTTGCTCGGCGCACACCTTGCGGTTGTCGACTTTCAGCACCGGCACGTCTTCGGGCTCGGTCAGGCGGAATTTGTTGACGCCGACAATGGTCTGCAGCCCGGAATCGATGCGCGCCTGGGTGCGGGCGGCCGCTTCCTCTATGCGCAGCTTCGGGACCCCTTCCTCGATGGCGCGCGTCATGCCCCCCAGAGAGTCGATTTCTGCAATGTGCTCCAGCGCGCGGGCGGCCAGATCATGGGTCAGGCGCTCGACGAACCACGACCCGCCCCAGGGATCGATCGCGTCGGTGAGGCGCGCCTCGCTGGCGAGCACAAGCTGGGTGTTGCGCGCGATGCGGGCGGAAAAATCGGTGGGCAGGGCCAGCGCCTCGTCCAGCGAATTGGTATGCAGCGACTGGGTATGCCCATCCACCGCCGCCATGGCCTCGATGGTGGTGCGCGCCACATTGTTGAACACGTCCTGCGCCGTCAGCGACCAGCCCGAAGTCTGGGAGTGGGTGCGCAGGGACAAAGACTTGTCGCTTTTGGGCGCAAAGCGCTCGCGCACCAGCCTCGCCCAGAGCAGGCGGGCCGCGCGCAGCTTGGCCACCTCCATGAAATAATTCATGGAAATGCCCCAGAAAAACGACAGGCGCGGGGCGAAGGCGTCGACGTCGAGGCCCGCCTTCACCCCGGCTGCGATGTAGTCGAGCCCGTCGGCGAGGGTGTAGGCGAGCTCCAGATCGGCCGGCGCGCCGGCCTCCTGCATGTGATAGCCGGAGATGGAGATGGAGTTGTAGCGCGGCATCTCCTTGGCGGTGAACGCGAAGATGTCGGAGATGATCCGCATGGAGGGCGCAGGCGGGTAGATATAGGTGTTGCGCACCATGAATTCTTTGAGGATGTCGTTCTGGATCGTGCCCGACAGCCTGGCCGCCGGCACGCCCTGCTCCTCGGCGGCCACTATATAGAGCGCCAGAACGGGCAGCACCGCGCCGTTCATGGTCATGGACACGCTCATCTGATCGAGCGGGATGCCGTCGAACAGCTGGCGCATGTCCAGAATACTGTCGATGGCCACGCCCGCCATGCCGACATCGCCGATCACGCGCGGATTGTCGCTGTCATAGCCGCGATGGGTGGCCAGATCGAAGGCGACCGAAAGCCCCTTCTGACCCGCCGCCAGATTGCGCCGGTAGAAGGCGTTGGAATCAGCCGCCGTGGAGAAGCCGGCATATTGCCGGATGGTCCAGGGGCGCTGGACAAACATGGTGGGGTAGGGGCCGCGATGGAACGGCGCTGCGCCCGGCTTTTGATCGAGGAAGTCTAGACCTTTCACGCTCGAGCGGTCATAGACCGGCGCGATGGGCAGGCGCTCCGCCGTCTCGAACGGCGCGGCGTTGACGGACGGAGCGGGCGCGGTTTCGGGCTGGCCGAGATCGATCCTTGTGAAGTCGGGATGGCGGCTCATGACCCGATCCCCAGTGCGGCATGGGCGCGCGCGCCATCATCGAGGGCGTCGCTGCGCAGATGGATGAAATGGTCGACGCCCGCAATATCCGCCGGCTTGCCCGCAAGCCAGACGGCGCTTGCGCCGGCGGATTTGAGCGCCTGGGCCAGGGCGGCGGCGTCCGCCTCATAGGCCGCGTCGGTTCCGCAAATCACGGCGAGCCGGGCGCCTGAACGTCTGAAGGCTTCGGCGCACGCCTCAATCGTGTCGAAGACATCCGCCGGGTGAGCGGCGACGCCAGCGACAGCGAGGCGGTTGGCGGCGAAACCGGCGCGGGCGCTGAACGCGGCGCGCGGGCCCAGCGTGGCGAGGAAGGCTGATGGCCTTTGTTCTTGCGCACCAGCCGCAGCGCGCAGGGTTTCAAACGGCGCGGCGAAGCGCACCGGCGCGAGGTTCGGCCAGGGCAGGGGATCATCGCTGCGGGCGCCAGCGACCGAGGCGGGCGCATGGGCCACGCCGGTCTCCACCGTGCGGGCGTCCAGTTCGGGATAGGCCGTGACGCCGATCAGGCTGTCAGCGCCGGACGCATAGCGCTGCGTGCGTTTGGCGCTCATGGCGGCGACGTCTTGGGCGAAGCGGCCAGACGCCAGCACGGCCCGCGCGCCGCCATCGGCTTCCATGGCCTGGAAGCGCGTCCACGCCCCTGCGGCCAGGCGCGCGGCGAGGGTCTCGTGCAGATAGCCGCCGCCTGCCGGGTCCGCCGTGCGGCCCACATGGCTCTCTTCCATCAACAGGATTTGCAGATTGCGCGACAGGCGCCGGGCAAATTTCGTCGAGCCGCCCATGGCGTGGGTGAAGGGGCGCACCTCCACGCTGTCGGCGCCGCCGACGGCGGCTGCAAACCCGGCGCAGGCATTGCGGATGAGGTTGGTATAGGGATCGCTGGCCGACATCATGCGCGCGCCGGTCAGGGTGTGAAGCGTCAGTGCGCGCCGATCCGAACTGACGCCGAACGCTTCCAGTATCCGCGACCACAGGCGGCGGGCCGCGCGCAGCTTGGCGATGGTCAGATGCACGTCGGCGTCAGCGGCCAAAGTGACGGTCAGCGCGCCTGCGGCCGCGTCGGGGCCAAGTCCCTGATCAATCAGCGCGCGCATCCAGGCGGCGCCCGCCGCGCACAGGAAGGCCAGCTCCTGTGCTTCCGAGCCTCCCGCTTCGTAGACGGCGTGGGCGCGCACGGTGACGGGCGCCAGCGCAGGATAGCGCGCCAGCGCGTCCTGCACCGCCGCACATCCGGCGCCGTCCGGGATGGTCAGCCCAAGTCCGCCACGCACAGCGGTGCGGTCATAGCCTTGCGCATCGAGCCAGTTCAAGAACAGCGCGCCCGCCTCGCGGGTCTCGGCGGCGGGAGCCAGCCAGACCGGGGCGAGGTCGGCCATGACGCCGTCCAGCGTGCGGGCGAGATCGTCAGCGCTGCGCACGGCAACGCCGCGCCGGCCGGCCGGATCGATGGCGAGCGTGATCTCGCTGGCGCCGCCATTGAGATCTTCAAGGATCGCTGCGTTGGCCTGGGCCGGATCAGCCAGGTCCGCGCGCTGGCGGATGCCCCAGGGCAGGAAGGCGTCGCGCACCGGGCTTGCGCCGCGGATGAAGGGCGCCGCGCCCGGCGCGCCGGGATCGCAGGCTTCACCAAGATCGGCCAGCGTGAAAAGCGGGCCGCGCGCCACCCCGTCGAGCGTCTTGCGCACCAGGCTTTCAAACGGCGCGCCTTTGAGCGCGTCCTCGGCCAGGGCGCGCCAGTCCGCGTCCGAAGGCGCGGGGAATCCATCGGCGAGGGGGCGGATTGAGTGCGTCATGGTCACCGGGATTACACCGCGTGCGCCGCGCCGCCAAGCCGCATGGCCCGCCCTGACCCCCGCGCGCGGGGCCGGGGATAGCGCGCGGCCTTGTCCCCGCCCTGGCTGGCCCGCTCTAGCCTTGAGCGAAGCCTTTCCCTTGCGCCTGAGCGGAGATGTGATGAGCGATGTGACCCCCAGCCTGTCCCTGCCCTGGCTTATGCCGGCCCAGGCCCAGAAGCATGTGACGGTCAATGAAGCGCTGGGCCGGCTGGACGGTCTGGTGCAGGCGCGGGCGCTGAGTGCGAGCCTCAGCGGTCAGCCCGCCAATCCTGCGCCTGGCGACAGCTATATCCTGCCCGATGACCGCGCGGGTGAGGACTGGGCCCTGTTTGAGCCCGGTTCGCTGGTCTGGTTTCAGGACGGGGCCTGGCATGGCGCGCCGCCACGCGCCGGGCTGGTGGCGTTCGCCGCCGATGCCGGCGCGCTCATGGTGCATGACGGCGCCGCCTGGCGCACGCTTGACGCATTGATGCGCTCCCTTTCCAACCTTGATCAGCTGGGCGTCGGCACGGCGCCCGATGCGGTCAACCGGTTCGCGGCCAAGCTCAACACGGCGCTGTGGACGGCATTGACCCAGGGCGAAGGGGGCACGGGCGATCTGCGCTACACGCTCAACAAGGAGGCGGCGGGCAACGTCCTGTCCCTGCTTTTGCAGTCAGGCTGGGGCGGCCGGGCGGAGCTGGGCCTCATCGGCGATGATGATGTCGTGCTGCGTGTCTCGCCGGACGGGGCGAGCTGGGTTGACGCGCTGCGCGTGGAACGCGCCACCGGCGCTGCGCACATGCCGGCGCTGACGACGCTGGCGCTCAATGGCGGGCCGCTGGCGGGCCTGCGCAATCACGTGATCAACGGGCGCTTTGATGTCTGGCAGCGCGGGCCGGAGGCGGCGCCGGACATGTGGCGCTTGCTCAGCGATGGCGGCGGCGTGGCGTCGGCCTCCCGCCAGCTCCATCCCGCCGGGCAGACGCAAGTCCAAGGCGGCGGCGCGGCGTTCCTGCGCTGGACGATTGCGGGAGAGCCGGCGAGCGCGCCCGAGCTCGTCACGCGCATCGAGGATGTGCGCACGCTGTCGGGCGCGCCAGCCGCGCTGAGCTTTCATGTGCGCAGCGACGTTGCGCGCACTGTGTCGGTCCGCCTTGTCCAGGTGTTCGGCGCGGGCGGATCAGAGGCGGTGCATCTGGGCGACCAGACCGTGGCGGCGGGTACGGACTGGACGCGCGCGGCTGTAGTGTTCGACATCCCGTCCCTCGCCGGCAAGACGATCAGCGATGGCAGCTATCTCGAAGTGCGCTTCAGCGGCGAGGCGGGGCCGGCCTCGCAGACTTACGACCTTGATCTCATACAACTGGAAGCGGGGACCTGGGCCAGCGTGTTCGAGCACCGCCCCGAGGCGCTCGAGCACCAGATGTGCCTGCGCTATTTCGAACGCATCGTGACGCACGGCTTTTTTGGCGTCTTCGTCACGGGCTATGTCGTGAACTCGACCCAGGTGCGCACGATCCTGACCCATCACCCCAAACGCGCCACGCCGAGCTATGGCGCGTCGGGCCTGTTCCAGTTTGTCAGCTCGACCTTCGGGACGATCAGCAGCCTGGCGTTCAGCAGACCCTCATCCGGACGGATCGAACTCATCGCTCATGTCACCGGAGCGACGGCCGCCATGGGCGTGAGCAGCGTGCTGCGCGCTGCCGGTGACCTCACCGCCCATATCGACATTTCAGCGGAGCTGTAGCCGATGATTTTCATCCATGCCCGGTGGGCCGACGAGGAGCAGACCATGATCCGCGCCGAGCGCGGGGACGGGCGGGTGGTGTTCATTCCGCCAGAGCCTGGCAACGCCGATTACCGCCTGCTTGTGCAGGGCGACGGGGCGTCGCCGCCCGTGGTCATTGCGCCGGCGACCGCAGCGGATACCGACTGAGCGCAGCGCTGCATGCTTGG
Organism: Alphaproteobacteria bacterium; assembly: GCA_016124675.1. Lineage (GTDB taxonomy): Bacteria > Pseudomonadota > Alphaproteobacteria > Caulobacterales > Maricaulaceae > Oceanicaulis. Next base: position 41,270 of record WGNG01000010.1, on the reverse strand, counting down.
CCGCCGCGGCGGATGTGCGAAGGTGTGCGCATCCCAAGCTGGACCGGTGTGCGCCATGACCGTCGATCAAGGCTTGATTCTTCTCATCCTCGTCAGCGCCATGGCGCTGTTCCTGTGGGGCCGGTTCCGCCACGACATCGTCGCGCTGGGCGCGCTCCTGGCGTGCGTGCTGGCCGGGCTCATCGACCCGTCCCGGGCATTCGCCGGCTTTGGTCACCCTGCGGTGATCACCGTCGCGTGCGTGCTGGTGCTGAGCCGGGGGCTGCAGAATTCGGGCGCGGTCGATGTGATCGCCCGGCGCGCCATGCCCTCACGCGCAGGTCCCATGGTCTCCATGGGCGTGCTGGTGGCGCTGGGCGCCGTGCTGTCCGGCTTCATGAACAATGTCGGGGCGATGGCGCTTTTGATGCCGGTCGCCGTCCGCCTGGCGGGGCGGTTTGATCTGGCGCCGGGCCAGGTGCTGATGCCGCTCGCCTTCGGGACGATCCTGGGCGGCATGACGACGCTGATCGGCACCCCGCCCAACCTGATCGTCGCGGGCTTCCGCGCCGACGTGACGGGCGAGGCGTTCGCGATGTTCGACTTCGCCCCCGTCGGCCTGGCGGTCGCGGCGGCCGGCGTGGCGCTTGTGGTGCTGACCAGCCGGTTTCTGGTGCCCGCCAAGCGCGCCAGCGCAGAGGACGAGTTCTCCACCGGCGCCTACATGACCGAGGCGCGCGTCGGCGAGAAGAGCCGGGCCGCCGGGCTCACCCTGCGCCAGGTGGAGGAATTGTTCGGCGATGCAGACGCCCAGGTGCTCGCCATCGTGCGCCATGACGTGCGCATCACCGCGCCCCATCGCCGCCGCAAGGTGCTGGCGGGGGATGTTCTGGTGCTGGAAGCCGATGTGGGCGCTCTGCCGGATGTCCTCAATGCGCTGGGCGTCAGGCTGGAAGAGCGCGGCTCGTCGAAGCCGCCCGCCACCGCCGCCGAGAAGCGCGAGAGCGCTGATCAGGCGCAGCTCGCGCGCGACGCCAAACCGGGTGCTGAGGGCGGCGGCGAGGCGCGCGCGCGTGATGACGGGTCTGATGAAATCGTGCTGCGTGAGTATGTGGTCATGCCCTCAGCGCAATTGGCGGGCCGCTCGGCCACCGATCTGAACCTGCGCACCCGGTTCGGCATCAACTTGCTGGCGGTCTCGCGCGACGGTCAGCGCTCGCGCGCGCGGCTGCGCACGATCAAGCTGCGCGAAGGCGATCTTTTGCTGCTGGAAGGCGCGCCCGAGGCGCTGTCCGATCTGGCGTCCGATTTCGGCCTGGCGCCGCTGGCCGAGCGCGAATTGCGCGTGCCCGAGCCGCGCAAGGCGATCATCGCCAGCGTGATCATGGCGGGCGCTGTAGGCGGGGCCGCGTTCGGGCTCGTGCCCGCCGCCGTGTCCTTCGCGCTGGGCGTGATGGCGTCAATGATCACCTCCACCGTGCCGCCGCGCACGGTCTACCAGGCCATTGACTGGCCGGTGGTGGTGTTGCTGGCGGCGCTCATCCCGGTCGCGGGCGCGATGGAGACCACTGGCCTCGCCGATCTTATCGCCCAGGGTCTGATCGGCACGGTGGCCCGGGGCCATGGCGTGCTGGCGCTCGCCGCCATCCTGATCGTGACGATGTTCCTGTCGGACCTGATGAACAATGCCGCAACCGCCGCCGTGATGTGCCCGGTCGCCATCGGCGCCGCAACGGCGCTGGGCGTCAATCCGGACGCCTTCCTGATGGCGGTGGCGATCGGCGCCTCGTGCGCCTTCCTCACCCCGATCGGACATCAGAACAACACGCTGATCCTCGGCCCCGGGGGCTTCAGCTTTGGAGATTACTGGCGGCTCGGGCTGCCGCTGGAGGCGCTGGTGGTGGCGGTAAGCCTGCCCTTGCTGCTGGTGGTCTGGCCGCTCTAGACGGTCTTGCCGGCCGGTTTTGCGCCGCGCCCGCTCAAAGCCGAGCCGGCGGCCCGCGCCAGCGACAGCATCGCCAGCACCAGCGCGGTGGAGGCCAACATGAGCAGCATGAACACCATGGCCGGGCCGGACAGGTGCAAGGTCAGCAGCGCGGCGTCGGCGCTGGCCAGAGGGGAGTTGAGGATGAGCCCGCTGAGCCAGTTGGAGACTTGCAACAGGCCCGACAGCAGCGCCGGGTTCTCGCGCTCGATCAGCACGAACAGGCCCAGCGTGGTCAGGGGTATCGCGATCAGCGTGATGAGGGTGCGCGCGGCCCACCCTGCCAGCGTTGCGCCCGCCGTGTGTGACATGCAGCCCTCCCCGCATTGCTTTGCGCCCACAGGCTGATCACGCTGTGATTCAGCCCCAGCCTTAGTGTGGCCCAAATGCGGCAATTTCCCGGCGCTGCGTCCGGCTTGCGTCTGGCGCTTTGCCCTTTTGCAGTTTGCGCGCTATGACAGCCGTGCAGGGGATGACGACCGGTCGGGACGCCATGAATCGTCTTGGAAATAGCATGTCACCCGGCGCGCTGGGACGCGCCGCCTTCTCCCGCCTGCTCGGGATGAAAGCCTCCCAAAAACGTTGGCTGAAGGTGCTGTTTGACGCAGCAAGTCTCACCTTTGCGCTTCACCTTGCCCTGATCCTCTCCACCGAAAGCGTTGCTCACGTGGCCGGCTGGCCCATCTGGGGCGCGACGGCTGCGGTCGTTGCGACGGCCGTGCTGGTGTTCATGAACGGCCGGCTCTACGGGTCCATGGGCGCCGAGCGGGACGTGGACATCCTGCGCGTCTCCGGGCTGGGCGCGCTGATCTCCTCGGTTCTCCTGCTGGCGATGAGCGCGCTCATGCCCATGAGCCTCCCTCTGGGCGCGGCGGTGATCTATCTGGCGCTTGCGGTCTGCCTGACGGGCGGGGTGCGGGTCGTGGTGCGCGCCATGTTCTGCGACCATCAGGTGCGCGCCAAGGAGCGGGTGCTCATTTACGGGGCCGGAGATGCCGGGCGCCAGCTTCTGGCGGCGTTGCGCGAGCGCGGCGAGCACGCGCCGGTGGGCTTTCTGGATGATGACACGCTGCTGCATGGCGCGCGCATTGGCGGGCTGGAAGTGTTCAATCCGGCCGATATCGCGCATGCAGCCGATGTGACCCAGGCCGATGCGGTGTTCCTCGCGCTGCCCAGCGCCACGCGCGCCCGGCGCAAGCGCATTCTGGACCTGCTGGAGCCCTACGATCTGCGCGTCCAGACCGTGCCGGACATCCATGACATCCTGTCGGGCCACGCGCCGATCTCGCAGATTCACGCTGTCAAGGCGGAGGATCTTCTGGGCCGCGATCCCATCGCGCCCGATCCCGCCTTGATGGCGGCGACGATTCGCGGGCGCAGCGTCATGGTGACGGGGGCTGGCGGGTCCATCGGCTCGGAGCTGTGCCGGCAAATCCTCAAGCTTGGCCCGGCGCGCCTGGTCATGCTCGACCAGTCCGAATTTGCGCTCTACGAGATCGAGCGCGCGCTGCGCTCCCGCAACGTTGATTGCGAGCTGGTCGCCAAGCTCGGTTCGGTCAGCGACGCGTCGCGCGTGGCCACCCTGCTGGCGCGATTTGGCGTCAACACGGTCTTCCACTGTGCCGCCTACAAGCATGTGCCGCTGGTGGAGAACAATGTCATCGCGGCGGTGCGCAACAATACGCTGGGCACGCTGGCGCTGGCGCGCGAGGCGATAGCGGCGGGCGTAACGTCCTTCATCCTGGTGTCGACCGACAAGGCGGTGCGCCCGTCCAGCGTCATGGGGGCCACCAAGCGGCTGGCGGAACTCACCTGTCACGCCCTCTCGGCGACGCAGGACACGACCCGGTTCACGGTGGTGCGCTTTGGCAATGTGCTCGATTCGTCGGGCTCGGTGCTGCCGCTCTTCCGCCAGCAGGTGGAGCAGGGCGGGCCGGTCACGGTCACCCACCCGGATGTGACGCGCTATTTCATGACGCTGGGCGAGGCCGCGCAGCTGGTGATCCAGGCCAGCGCCCTCTCGGACGGGGAGGGCGTCTATGTGCTCGACATGGGCGAGCCCATCAAGGTGGTCGATCTGGCGTTCAGGATGGTCCGGCTGGCGGGCCTGCGGCCCTACCTGGCTGATTCCATGACCACCGGCGATATCAGGATCGAGTTCAGCGGCCTGCGCGATGGCGAGAAGCTGCATGAAGAACTGCTGATCGGCGCGTCCGCCAGCCCGACCCGCCATCCGCGCATCCTGAGCGAGGCGGCCGTGGCGCCCGACTGGACCGCGATGCAGGCCTTGCTCGCGCGTATCGAGGCGGCTTGTGAGGCAGGCGACGCCGGCGGCATGGTCAAGCTGCTCGCCGATGAAGCGATCGGTTACGATCCCGACGCGCTGTCAGGACCCGCCGTGGTCAAGCTGGAGCCGCGCGCCAGCACCCGCAGCCGCACCGGCCGCAAGGGCGCGAGGTCTGCGGAGTAGGGGTTCGCCTGATTTGATTGGAATGCCGACGTTGCAGCAAGGCCGCAAGCGGCCCGTCCTGGTGCTGCCGGAGAGATTCGAACTCTCGACCTCTCCCTTACCAAGGGAGTGCTCTACCCCTGAGCTACGGCAGCGCGCCAGACGTCCGCCGTTCAGCGGAGGAGCGCGCTATAGCGCATTGTTTTACGCCCGCCAAGGCCGGGCTTGACCCCGGACGCAGGCGGCGCCATTCCAAAAACATGACCCGGTCCACCTCCGATCCCGCAGCGGGCGCGCCCGCGCCTGGCCAGGCCGCCCGCGAAGCGCGCCTGGCGCAGGCGCTGCGCGCCAATCTGAAGCGCCGCAAGGCGCCGCAGAGGCCTGCCGCCGCGCCGTCCGGCGGGCCCGATGCCCCGCGCGAGCGCGGCGAAGGCGCTGAGGACAACTGAGCGGGCCGGCGCGCCCACCCCTTGCACGCGGCCTCGTGGCCGCTCACATCGCTTGAAGCTTCAAACAGGGCGGACATTGCACGCATGGACCGGATACTCATTCGCGGCGGACGCCCCCTTGACGGGGCCATCACCATCTCCGGCGCGAAGAATTCGGCCCTGAAGCTGATGGCCGCCTCGCTGTTGTCCGATGCGCCCCTGGCGCTGTCGCGCGTGCCGGCGCTGGCGGATGTGCGTTTCCTGGGCCAGTTGCTGGCCCGGCTCGGGGTCGATGTGGAGGATCAGCGCGAAGGGCGCCTGCGCCTGCACGCCGCCACGCTCGCCGAGCCCGAAGCGCCCTACGATCTGGTGCGCAAGATGCGCGCGAGCTTCAACGTGCTGGGGCCGCTGATCGCCCGCGCGGGCCGGGCGCGGGTCTCGCTGCCGGGCGGGTGCGCCATTGGCGCGCGGCCCGTGAACCTGCACCTCATGGCGCTGGAAGCGCTGGGCGCAGAGATCGAATTGTCCGAAGGCTATGTGATCGCCCGGGCGCCGCGCGGCCTCACCGGCGCGCGCATCGTGTTCCCCATGGTCTCGGTCGGGGCCACCGAGCACGCCATGCTGGCCGCCGTCCTGGCCAGGGGCGAGACGGTGCTGGAGCACTGCGCCCGCGAGCCGGAAATCGGCGATCTGGCAAGCTGCCTCAACGCCATGGGAGCGCGCGTGTCCGGGGCCGGAACCGATACGATCACCATCAGCGGCGTCGACCGGCTGCACGCGGCGCAATGGACCGTGACCCCGGACCGGGTGGAGACCGGCACCTACGCCATCGCGGCGGCTGCTGCGGGTGGCCGCGTGCGGCTGGAGGGGGTCGAGCCTGACCATAATCGCGCCCTGTGGGATGTGCTGCGCCGTGCGGGGGCCGAGATCACCGCCGGCGCCGGCAAAGTGGAGATCGCCCGCAGCGGCCCGATTCGCGCCGTGGACATCCAGACCGAGCCATTCCCCGGCTTTCCCACCGATCTGCAGGCGCAGTTCATGGCGCTGATGACGCTGGCGGATGGAGCCAGCGTCATTCGCGAGACGATCTTCGAGAACCGCTTCATGCATGCCCCCGAGCTGACGCGTCTGGGCGCGCGCATCGATGTGCGCGGCAATGAGGCGATCGTGCGCGGCCCGGTCCGCCTCAAGGGCGCCCCTGTCATGGCGACTGATCTGCGCGCGTCCGTCAGCCTTGTCATCGCCGGTCTGGCGGCGGAAGGTGAAACGAGTGTGAGCCGCATCTATCATCTCGACCGCGGGTTTGAGCGGCTCGAGGAAAAACTGTCCGCCTGCGGTGCCGATATCGTGCGCCGTCCCGAGGAGTCCGCCTGAATGTCCGCCGACCGTCCCCTGCGCCTGATCGCCGAGAGCGAAGACGATCTGCCGGTGATCTCGGCGGCGTTGCAGGACGCCGCCGGTCAGCTGGGCGATTTCGTCTATGAGCCCAGGGCGCGCCGCTTCACCATCGCCCTCAACCGCTTCCGCTGGGAGGCGGCGAAAGACCGCCGCGGCGAGCGCGTGCGCGCCGCGCTGCAGGTCAGCTCGGTGCTGGAGGCGAGCTCCCAGCGCCTGAAGCAGGGCGAATCAGATGCGGTGGTCAGCCTTCTGGCCCTGACCTTCGAACCGGGCGAGGCGCCGGGCGGGGTGCTGCTTTTGACATTTTCCGGCGGCGGGGCGCTGCGCCTGAGCGTGGAGTGCGTGGACGTGACGCTCGCGGATGTCTCGGCGCCCTGGGCGGCAGTGCGCCGTCCCGATCATGGCGAGGCGCATCCATGAGCGAGCACAGGCTGATTGCAGTGGAGCTGGACCAGGCCTCCATCGGCAAGGCGGAGGAAGCGGTCGAGCATGAGCGCCGGGTGGCGATCGCGGATTTGCTGGAAGCAAACGTGTTTGAGCCGGCCGGATCAGAGCACGGCCCCTACGCCCTGCGCCTGGCTATCGAGGATCAGCGCCTGGTGTTTGATGTGAAATCACAGGACGGCGCGCCGGTGCGCATGTTCGTGTTCTCGCTGGGGCCGCTGCGGCGCATCCTGAAAGACTATTTCCTGATGTGTGACAGCTATTACGCCGCCGTGCGCGATGCGCCGCTGGGCCAGATCGAGGCCATCGATATGGGCCGGCGCGGCGTGCACAATGAAGGCTCGACCCTGCTGCGCGAGCGCCTGGCCGGCAAGATTGATGTGGATTTCGACACGGCGCGCCGCCTCTTCACCCTGATCTGCGCCCTGCACCGGAGAGGCGCGTGAGCGCGCCCGCCGTGGTGTTCGTGTGTGCGCGCAACGCGGTGCGTTCGCCCATGGCCGAGACATTCTGGCGGCGCCGGTTCGGACCGGACGCGCCGGCCAGCTCGTGCGGCGTGGAGCCGGCGCCCTGGCCTGACGGTTTCATGATCAATGTGATGGGCGAGCTTGGTCTCGACCTCTCCGGCTTTGAATGCCGCGACATGGAGGCGACCGCCGACACGCCGGTGGAGCTCGTTGTCTGCCTGGCCGAGGAGGCCGGCGCAGCCGCGTCCGCCTTTGCCGAACGGCGCGGTGCGGCCTATGAATTCTGGCCCATCGGCGATCCGGCACGGGTCGAGGGCCAGCACGAACGCCGCCTTGACGCCTATCGCAGCGCGCGTGACGCCATCGCGGCGCGGGTGGCGCAATGGGGCGCTCGTCACAGCCAGAGTGCTGAAGGCTCGACGTAGCCTGTCATAGGGGACTATATAGCGCCCCGGCGCGCGACAGGACGATTTCAGGTCCGGCGCAGGAACAAGAGGAGCCGCATGGCGAAGGAAGAATTGCTCGAGTTTCCCGGCGAGGTCGTCGAACTCCTGCCGAACGCGACCTTCAAGGTCCGTCTCGAAAACGAACACCAGATCATTGCCCATACGGCTGGCAAGATGCGCAAGAACCGCATCCGCGTCCTGGCGGGCGACAAGGTGCTTGTCGAGATGACGCCCTATGACCTGACCAAAGGGCGCATCACCTATCGCTTCAAGTAAGCCGGTGACCCAGGCGCGCGCGCCCCTGGTGCTGGCGAGCGCCTCGCCGCGACGACGCGACCTGCTGGCGCAGATCGGCGCCGCGCCCGACCGGATCGCCCCTGCCGATATCGACGAGACTGCACGCCCCGGCGAGCTGCCGCGGGCGCTGGCCTTGCGTCTGGCGCAAGACAAGCTGGCCGCCAGCGATCATCCCGGCTGCTATGTGCTGGCCAGCGACACGGTGGTGGCGGTCGGGCGTCGCATCCTGCCCAAGGCGGAAAGCCGCGAAGAGGCCGGCATGTGCCTGCGCCTCCTGTCCGGTCGCAATCACCGGGTCTTTACAGGGCTCGCCGTGCGCGCGCCCGATGGCCGTGTGGCAAGCCGCGTGTCGGAGACGCGCCTGAAGATGAAGCCCTTGAGCGAGGCCGACATAACCGCCTATCTCGATAGCGGCGAATGGGACGGCAAGGCGGGCGGCTATGGCATTCAGGGCCGGGCTGGCGCCTTCATCATCGCGCTCACCGGCTCCTATACCGGCGTCATGGGTCTGCCGGTCTACGAAACCCGCCAGGCGCTCCTCGGACTGGGATATGTGTTTTGAGAATTGTCGCTTTTGATCATGTGGGTGAAACGCGCGCTGCGGTGCTCGATGGCGAGCGGGCGCTGGAGCTGCATCTCGAACGCTGGAGCGAGCGCGGCAGGCGCGCCATCCGCGGCGAGGTGTACCGTGCGCGCGTCACCAAGGTCGACAATGGCCTGAACGGCGCCTTTTGCGAGCTGGGCCGCGGCCCGGCGGGCTTCCTGCCGTTTGGCAAGGCCGGGCGTCCTGACGGGCTGCACGAGGGCGCGGCGCTGGGCGTGCAGATCCAGCGCGAGGCGTTTCAGGAAAAGGGCCCGACGCTCTCCCTGTTCGAGGTGGAGCCCGGCGAGGCGCCGCAAGTGATCGTGCCGTCGCCGCCCCTGGCCGAGCGCCTGTCCATGATGTTCGACGCGCCGGTGCGCACGCCCAAAGAGGCGGAGATTGATCTCAATGCCCTGTTCGAGGACGCGCTGGACCCAGTGGTCCCGTTGCCCGGCGGCGGGAAGCTGGTGATCGAGCCGGTGACCGCGCTCACCGCCATCGATGTCGACGCCGGCGCGCGCGCCACGCCGGGCGGGGCGGGCAAGCTCGCCATCGAGCTCAACAGGAGCGCCGCGCGCGAGGCGGCGCGCCAGATCCGCCTGCGCGGCATTGGCGGGGTGGTGGCCATCGACTTCCTGCCGCTCAAAAAGCGCGCAGACCAGGCCGCGCTGGATCAGGCGATCCGCGGCGCTTTCAAGAATGATCCGGCCAAGGTCGACATCGCCCCGGCCTCGCGCTTTGCCATTGTGGAGCTTGCCCGCCAGCGCATCGGGCGCGGCCTGCACGAGATCTGCTGGGAGCGGTTCGGCGTGGAGACGGTGGAGACGGCGGCGCTGGCCGCCCTGCGCGCGCTGGAGCGTGAAGGCGCGGCCAATCGCGGCGCGCGCCAGATCACCCTGCGCGCAGGCGGTGAGGTGTATGCCTGGCTCGACGCTGACCCCATCGGCTGGCGCAAGGCGATGAAGGCGCGCCTGGGCGAGCGCTTCGTGCTGGAGCTTGACGCGGCGCTGGGGCGGCGGGCATTCGCGGCGCATGCGTCATGACCGGCCGGCGTCACAAGTCCGGCTGCCCGATCTGCTGGCGGCCCGTGGTGAAGGACTACCGCCCGTTCTGCTCGCGCCGCTGCGCGGATGCTGATCTCGGCCGCTGGTTCTCCGGCGCCTATGCCGTGCCTGGCGAGCCGGTGGATCCGGCCGATCTGCCGCCCTCAGACCATGGCGGGACTGAGCGCGATTGAGCCGCCGCCCTTGCCCTTTTGGCAAGACCTGCTAAGTCGGCCCCGCAAGAGAGAAGGAGGCCTCCCCATGCAGATTCGCGAGGGGCTCACCTTTGACGACGTGCTCTTGCAGCCCGGCGCGTCCGAGGTTTTGCCCGCCCAGGCCGATGTGCGCACACGCGCCACTGCGACCATCCCGCTCAACATTCCGATCCTGTCGGCCGCCATGGATACGGTGACCGAAGCCAGCCTCGCCATCGCCATGGCGCAGGCGGGCGGCATGGGGGTGATCCACCGCAATCTCTCCAATGACGCGCAGGCCGAAGAGGTCCGCCGCGTCAAGCGCTTTGAAAGCGGCATGGTGGTCAACCCGATCACCATCACGCCCGACGCCACTTTGGCGGACCTGCGCGCCCTGATGGACCGCCACCGCATTTCCGGCATTCCGGTGGTGGAGGCGCGCGGCGGACCCAATGGCAGGCTGGTGGGAATCATCACCAACCGCGATGTGCGCTTCGCCGACGACATGAGCGCCAGCGTCGCCTCCATGATGACGCGCGACAACCTCGTCACCGTGAAGCCGGGCGTCGACCAGGCCGAGGCGCGCCGCCTTTTGCACAAGCACCGCATCGAGCGTCTTCTGGTGGTCGACGAGGCGGGTCACTGCGTCGGGCTGATGACCGTCAAGGACATGGAGAAGGCGCAAGCCCACCCCAGCGCCGCCAAGGACGAGCAGGGCCGCCTGCGCGTCGCCGCCGCCACCACGGTGGGCGATGCCGGGTTCGAGCGCGCGCAGGCCCTGCTGGACGCGGGCGTGGACGTGCTGGTGATCGACACCGCCCATGGCATGTCGGCCAGCGTCATCGAGCAGGTGCGCCGCATCAAGGCCGCCTCCAACAAGGCCCAGGTGATGGCGGGCAATATCGCCACCTATGACGGCGCGCGCGCTTTGTTCGACGCCGGCGCCGACAGCGTGAAAGTGGGCATCGGGCCTGGCTCGATCTGCACCACGCGGATCGTGGCGGGCGTGGGCGTGCCCCAGCTGACCGCCATCATGGAAGCGGCGCGGGCGCGTGAAGGCTTTGACGGCGCGATCATCGCCGATGGCGGCATCAAGTATTCGGGCGATCTGGCCAAGGCCATCGCGGCGGGCGCCGACTGCGTGATGATGGGCTCCATGCTTGCCGGCACCGAAGAGGCGCCCGGCGAGGTGTTCCTGTTCAAGGGCCGGTCCTACAAATCCTATCGCGGCATGGGCAGTGTGGGCGCCATGGCGCGCGGCTCGGCCGACCGGTATTTCCAGAAGGAAGTCACCGACGCCATGAAGCTGGTGCCCGAAGGCATTGAAGGCCAGGTGCCCTACAAGGGGCCGGCCGGACCGATCCTGCACCAGATGGTCGGGGGCCTTCGCGCCGCCATGGGCTATACCGGCGCGAAGACCGTGGAAGAGTTCCAGGCCAAGGCGCAATTCGTGCGCATCACCAATGCAGGCTTGCGCGAAAGCCATGTCCACGACGTGACCATCACCCGCGAAGCGCCGAACTATCCCACGCCGGGCTGAGGGGATGAGGCGTCAAGGATCGATACCGGGTATCGATCGGCGCGCTGATTGGCCGCTCATCTGACGCAAGAGGATGGGTTCTGGAACGTTGAATTTGATCGTTCCGCCGCCCCCTCACCTCTATCCTCTCCCCCATATCCATGGGGGAGAGGGGGCTTCGGTTGTTGAGCCATAAACAGGGCCGCCAGGCGTTTGGCCTGACGCTCTTGGCGCGAGGTCAAAGCCTCCTCTCCCCTCCATGAGGGGAGAGGTAAGGTGAGGGGTGGGCGGCACCCGCCAGCGCTGGCCGATACAAGACGAAAGCGGGCGAAACATGATGTGGCCTGTGACTTTGATTATGTTCAGTCCGGGCGCCGTGTGGCGCTCGACGCCGACAGGAAGACGAAGACATGCGTGAAGCCGGGCGTATTGCCGCCGCCATCGAGGTGCTCGACACCGTTCTCAACCGGCATCAGCCGGTCAAGGACGCCCTGCGCGACTGGGGCAAGGCCAATCGCTATGCCGGGTCGGGCGACCGGGCGTGGATTTCCGGTCTGGTGCTGGACGCCATGCGCAAGCGCGCCTCGCACGGCGTGCGCATGGGTGAAGACACGCCGCGCGCCATGGTGCTGGCCACGCTGGCCCATGAGTGGGAGATGCGACCCGACGCGGTGGCGGCGATTTTCGACGGCGACGAACACGCGCCCGCGCCGCTGACTAACACTGAGCGCGCCGGGATGACCGCCGCCCTGCCGCAGGACGCGCCTTTGTGGGCGCGCGCGGAAATACCGGACTGGCTGGAAGCGAGCTTCGTGCGCGGCTTTGGCGCCGATGCGGTGACGGAAGGCGCGGGCATGGCCGCGCGTGCGCCGGTGGATTTGCGCGTCAACACGCTCAAGACCGATGCGGAAAAAGCCATCTCGGCGGTGCGCGCGCAGATCAATTGCGATCCGTCCGAGCTGATCACCAGCGCCATCCGCATCCCCGCCAGCGATCCGCGCGCCAAGGCGCCGCCGGCCGATTCCATCCCCGCCTATGGCAAGGGCTGGGTGGAGGTGCAGGATCTCGGCAGCCAGATCGCCGCCCTGGCCGCGGCCCCGGCGGAGGGCCTGCAGGTGCTGGATCTGTGCGCTGGCGCGGGGGGCAAGACGCTGGCGCTGGCCGCGCTGATGAACAATACCGGCCAGCTCTATGCCTGGGATTTTGACTGGCGGCGCCTGCGCGCCATCTGGCCGCGCCTGGAGCGCGCCGGGGTGCGCAATGTTCAGGTCCGCACCGGCAAGGAGGCCGAGGCGCTGTGTGATCTGGAAGACCGCATGGATCTGGTCTTTATCGACGCGCCCTGCACCGGCTCGGGCACCTGGCGGCGCAGGCCGGACACCAAATGGCGCCTGAAAGAGCGCGCTCTGGCCACCCGCATCAAGCAGCAGGACGAGGTGCTCGCCAAGGCCGCCAGATACGTCAAGGCCGGCGGACGGATGGTCTATGTCACCTGCTCGGTATTGCCCGAAGAGAACGCCGACCGCGTCAGCGCCTTCCTCGCCGCCAACCCGGCCTTCCGCCCCGTGCCGGTGATGGACGCCCTCAAGGCCTCGGGCCAGCTCACCGAAGAAGGCGCGCTGACGCTGTCCGCCTGCGCGGGCGAGCATGGCGCCCTGCAACTGACCCCGGCGCGCACCGGAACCGACGGGTTTTACGTGTGCGCGATTGAGCGGGTGGGGTAGGGTATGCCGATCATCTCCGTCTTCTTCGGCATCACGATCCGAATGTATTTCGGAGACCACCCACCGCCCCACATTCATGTCGTCTATCAGGGGCATGAGGCGCTGATCGCGATTTCTGACGGTTCGCTGGTTGCAGGCAGTTTGCCGGTCCGCGCCCGCAGACTTGTCGATGATTGGATCGAGCTGCGACGTGATGCTATAATTGACAACTGGCGGCGCGCCGAACGGCTGGAGCCACTGGAGCGGATTGAAGGTTTAGATTGATCAAGATCATTCACATCAAGCCCATTGGCCAGGCGGCGCTTCACCTGACTTTTTCCGACGGTCAGGCGGGCGAGCTTGATCTGGCCGAATTGATTGCCCGGCCCGGCGCGATGGTCCTGCCTTTGCGCGATCCGGCGTATTTCGCGCGCGTGTTCCTTGAGGACGGCGCACCGACCTGGCCGAACGGGTTTGATCTGGCGCCCTGGGCGCTGCACCGCGACATGGAGGCGCAAGGCCGCCTCAAGCCTGCGGGGCAGGCGGCCTGAGGGCTGCCTGGCTACTGAAACCGGCTTCGCAAAGCGGCCGATCCGCGCTAAAGCGCGCCCATGACACAGATCAACGCCTCCGACGCCCACGAACGCGCCCTCATCATCGATTTCGGCAGCCAGGTGACCCAGCTTATCGCCCGGCGCCTGCGCGAGAGCGGGGTGTATTGCGAGGTGCATCCGTTCAACCGTGTGGATGACGCCTTCCTGCGCGCCTACGGGCCCAGGGCCATCATCCTGTCGGGCGGACCGGCCAGCGTGCATGGCGAGGGCACGCCGCGCGCTGCGCAGGGCGTGTTCGAGCTGGGCGTGCCGGTGCTGGGCATTTGCTATGGCGAGCAGACCATGTGCGCGCAGCTGGGCGGCAGCGTGGAGGCCGCCGACGAGCGCGAGTTCGGCCGCGCCGATATCGAGATCACCGCCGAGAGCCCGCTGTTCGAGGGCCTGGGCGGCGCCGGACATCTGGAGCGCGTGTGGATGAGCCATGGCGACCGCGTCAATGCGATCCCGCAAGGCTTCCACCCCATCGCCGCCACCACCCACGCGCCGTTCGCCGCCATCGCCGACGAGGCGCGGCGCTTCTACGGCGTGCAATTCCACCCGGAAGTGGCCAACACGCCGCGCGGCGCGCTGATCCTGCGCAATTTCACCCACCGCATTGCGGGGATGAAAGGCGACTGGACCATGGCCGCGTTCAAGGACGAGGCCATCGCCAAGATCCGCGCCCAGGTCGGCTCGGGAAAGGTGATCTGCGGGCTATCGGGCGGGGTGGACAGTTCGGTCGCCGCCGTACTGATCCACGAGGCCATCGGGTCTCAGCTCACCTGTGTGTTTGTGGACACCGGCCTGATGCGCGCGGGCGAGGCCGATCAGGTCGTCACCCTGTTTCGCGAGCACTACAACATCCCGCTGGTCGCCGCCGACGAGGAGGAGCGCTTCCTCTCCGCGCTGGCGCGGGTCAGCGATCCCGAAACCAAGCGCAAGACCATCGGCAAGCTGTTCATCGACGTGTTCGAAGAGCACGCCAAGTCTGTCGGGGGCGCGGACTTCCTGGCCCAGGGCACGCTCTATCCCGATGTGATCGAGAGCGTGTCGTTTGATGGCGGCCCGTCCGTCACCATCAAGTCCCACCACAATGTGGGCGGCCTGCCCGAGCGCATGAACATGAAGCTGGTCGAGCCCTTGCGCGAACTCTTCAAGGACGAGGTGAGGGCGCTGGGCCGCGAGCTCGGCCTGCCCGAAAGCTTTATCGGGCGCCACCCTTTCCCGGGGCCGGGCCTGGCCATCCGCATCCCCGGCGCGGTCTCCAAGGACAAGGCCGACATCCTGCGCAAGGCCGACGCCATCTATATCGAGGAGATCCGCAAGGCGGGGCTCTACGACTCGATCTGGCAGGCCTTCGCCGTACTCCTGCCCGTCCAGACCGTGGGTGTGATGGGCGATGCGCGCACCTATGACAATGTGCTGGCCTTGCGCGCGGTGACCTCCACCGACGGCATGACCGCCGACTATTTTCCCTTCGACCACGACTTCCTCGGCCGCACGGCAACCCGCCTCATCAACGAAGTGCGCGGCGTGAACCGGGTGGTCTACGACGTGACCAGCAAGCCGCCGGGGACGATCGAGTGGGAGTAGGGGGGAGCCAGGCCCCGCTCGCCTGATCACGCCAGCACCAGCACGGGCACGCCCTGTGCTGGGCCTGACTCGGCGAGACGTTGGTCGAGCGTATGCACGGTAGCATTGCGCTCCGGCCATGGCGCCAGGCCCAAATGGCGCCCGGCCCTCAGCCGGTGAAATACTCGCTCAGATAATCCCGGGCGCGGGCGGCGAACTGGTCGGTGCGGGCGGCGCCGATCAGGAAGTGGGAGAAGGCGGCGAATACGATCTCGTCGCCCGAGACATGCCACAGCACTTCCCCGAGCTCTGCGCCGAACGTATGCGCCACGCGCTGTGACAGCGCGATCAGCGTCGCAGCCTGGTCCCGGGCGACCGCCTCCTCGCCGCCGCGCAGCGCGGACACGCAGTAGCGCTGCCCGAGGAAATACACCAGGACGGCTGCGCCTTGCGGGCGCTCGACGACGAACTGGTCCCAGATATCGCCCGGCTCAGCCTCGTTGGGGCGCCAGTGATAGAGGTCAAACGGCGATTTGAAGACTGGCCGCGTGAAGCTGCTGGCGTCCACCGGCGTGGGTCCGTAGCCGTAAAGATAATCGGGGACGCTGACGCCCAGCCCGGCCTGTTGGATCAGATGCCATTGCGTGGGCAGCGGCAGCAGCCGGCCGACAGTGGAGTATTGTCTGGCCGCGCCTGAACCGGCGGCGTGCTCACGCAGCGCGTCCTCGTAACAGGCATAGATCTGGCCGCGCTCGAGCACGCCCTCGCCGCCATCAAACATCTCGACGGTCTTGCGCGACACCTCGATCACCCGGTCGAGAATGCGCGCCTGCCAATCGCCGGGCGGGCGATGCTGGCGCTGCATCTGGCCGGTCATGGCGTCAAAGCCAAAACCCTGAAGCTGCAGAAACTCTGACAGTTTGACCGGTCGAGGCGCGTTGCTGCCTGCAAGCGCCCCGGCAGCTTGCGCCAGCGGATCATCCACGAAGTCATCGCAGACAATCAGATTGTGCATGGGCTCTTCCCGGCCGGACAGTCTCGTCATGATGCGCTCCGCTCAGGCTGGTGGTGTTGGCGGGGCCGGGGGCTGCGGCGGCATGAAGGCGCGAAACAGGTCCGCGTCTATTGTCAGGCGGATGTCGCGGCCGTCACGGCGAACCGACAGCGACAGGACGCCGAGCCGAGGCCGCTGGCGGATATGGTCGAGAATGTCTTCGGGTGTCACAACGGCATGGCCGTCCACCCGTGTCGCCACATCGCCCGCCTGAAGCGGGGTTTCCATGGTCTCGAGGCGCAGGCGTTCGATCCGCACGCCGCCCGGCTGACTGACCATCCACAACTCTCCGGCACTGGAGCTGGCGGAGAACACGCCGGTGCTGTGAGACTGGGATTGCGGTTGAGCCATGACCGGTTCACCTGACAAGGATGCTGAGACAAGGAGGCTGAAGCCGATACAGGCGAATATGTGTGCCGCTCGAAGGCGCATCTTGGTTCCTTTCCTTCAGGCCACGCTTCTGACGTCGGCGCCGGGGCGCCCCGGCGTATTCATCGCGCCGTACGTGCTGGCGCGCACCGCCTGTTGCATCCAGTCCATCGCGCGCGCCACGCGTGGATCAATATCGGTGAGCGAGGAGGCGAACTCACTCAGCTGACCTGGCATGAGGAAGCCTGAGGCATAGCGGTTGCGCCGGGCGACGAAACGCTGGCGCAGGGCCGGATCGTCAATGCCGCGGTCCAGGCGCCGCTGGGCGAAGGTCAGCATGGCGAAATAGACAAACGCGGCATGGATGAAGGGCAGCACCTGGATCGGGCGCAGCGACCAGGGTGAGACCGGCCGCACATTGGGAGAGGGCCGAAATCCAACCGGAATGAAGGGAAAGTTCAGATACTCGTACGTCCCCAGAAGGTTATGGGTGCTCTCATGAATCAGGTCATCCACAATCTGGTCATGGTGATACAGGTCGCCATGGATATTGCGCAGCCGGATCGCCCCGAGCTCGGTGTCCACCTGTTCCGAAGAAGGAGGCAGGTCGCCAATCTTGCGGACATAAATCGTCCTTGTGTAATTGCGGATCATGCGCGCCAGCGATGGGGCGAAGGCGTCAATTTCGCTGAGGGCGTCGTGCAGCTTGCGCCGGACCGTCTCGGTCTCCGCCCAGGTGAGCGCTTCATAGGGCATGAACAGGATAGGGCTCGTCAGATCGACCCGGCGGCACAGCTCAGTGCCGATGTCCACAATGATGGTGTCACCCAGCCTCAGCCGGCTGGGCAGGCATCCGGGGTCGACCGGCGTATCGCACGGCCAGATTTCGTCCTGCGCGGTACGGGTGAAGCTGCGCGCCGTCTCGATCAGCGCGGCGACATTGTCCTCGCAGCAGCGCCGGGCCGCAGCATAAATCGCTTCAAATCCCTGCGGCGAGAGAAACAGCCGGATCTTGTCCGCGTCGCCGAGCTCCTGGAACAGGGTGTAGAGTTCCGGCCCCTGGCGATGGCCGCGAAAACTCGCGTCCCAGATAATGTCCTCGACATCGTCGCGCAGGCGCTGAACGAAGCGTTCAAGCTGCCGGTCCAGCACAGGCGGCGAATTTTCAGCTCCTGACAGTGCGTAGATGATCTGGCGCAAGATGGTCTCCTGCAAGATTGCGGCTGCGGCGCCGCGCGGGCGCCGCAGCCACGGGGTTACACGCTGAACCCGTCCGCCGGCATGCCGTACACAACGCCCAGCGAGACCAGGCCAAGGTGGCGCTGCCGCTGCTGCTGTTGTTGTTGCTGCTGCTGCTGTTGCTGCTGGCTCTGCGCCAGGAAGCTGTCGTCACCGATGAGGTCGGTGGATTTCAGAACATCATGGCTCACAGAGAGGGAGGCCGGGCTGATTGCCATCTCCACGTGTGACGCAGAAGCGGGCGCGGTCATCGAAAGGCCGCCGGCCGCGAGAGCGATCAGCGATGCGCAGTTCATGAGTTTCATAGCCATCTCCTTTTGGTTTGCGGCTCAGCCTGAACGCCGAACGGCAATCTGAAGTGTACATTAAATACAACTTTAGAGTCAAATGCGGTGTCGCTCTTTCGTGCGCCTGCCCAGTTCAGTTCGCTCTCAGGGCCCTTGCCGGCTCGGCGCGCGCCGCCGCGACGGCGTGTCCGAGCACGGTCAGCACGGCGATGACGAGCGCGCCCAGAACCGGAACCGTGAAGTGCAACACTGACAGGCTGACGCGGTCATCGAACCGATCCAGCCACACCGTCATGATCCAGAATGCGGCCGGGGCTGCGATCACAGAGGCCGCCACGACCGGTCTCAGGAACTGACCGATCAGCAGCCGCAGCGCATCACCGGTGGAAGCGCCGAGTGTCTTGCGGATGCCGATCTCGCGGATGCGGCGCGCCGTCACAAAGGCGGCCATGCCGTACAGGCCGAGGGCGCCGATGAGCATCGCCACACTAGCCCCCAGGCTGAACAGTCGGCTGCGATGATCCTCCGGCGCATAGTAGGCATGAAGCAGCTGATCGGCCGTTTCGGCTTCAAAGGGCAGAACAGGCGCAGCCTCCTGCCAGAGCGCTTCCAGCCGGGCGCGGATTCCGGCCGGGTCGCCGGCATGGCGCACTGCGGCGACGCCGCCTTCAATATCGCCGCTGGAATAGCGGTAGAGCACCGGCGGAATGACTTCACGCGGCGACCGGAAGCGCGCGTCGCGCACCACGCCCGTCACCGTCACCCGGTTGCCGAACAGATAGACCGGTTCGCCGATCGCCGCTTGCGGATCGGGAAAGCCCAACGTGCGCACGGCCGTCTCGTTCAGCATGACATTGCGGCCGTCGACCTCGCTGGCGGCGTCATCAAGCCGGTTGTCCGCGTCGAAAAACCGCCCCGCCGCCAGGCGCAGGCCGTAGGCGGCGAAATAGTCCTCGCCGACAATCTCCATGACGAGGCTGGGTTCGGCGCCAGAATGGCCCAGGCGCGCCGCATTGGCGCTGGTTATGGAACCCGTGGCGGGTGACCGGTCGGACACCGTGGCGGCGATGACCCCTGGCGTGTTGCGGAACTGATCAAGAAGGCTGGCGCGGCGTCCGTCCAGATCGGGCCAGGAAAAGCGCTCAAGGATCAGCAGGCCATCGCGCTCAAATCCAAGGTCGGCGTGGCGCATATGATGGTTCTGGGCCAGCATCACCGCCGCGCACATGGCGAAGATCAGGGCGATGGTGAACTGCGCCAGCACAAGCGCGCTGCGCACCCGCGCCCCGGCGCGTCCGCCGCCCGGGGAGCGCGCAGAGGCCAGAACCGCCGCGGGCGCGAACCGGGAGATCACCAGCGCCGGCCAGGCGCCGGCGCCCAGCCCCACCACCACCACGGCGCCCAGCAAGACAGGCAGCACGCCGTCTGGGCCGACATAGGTCAGGGCAAGCTGTGTTCCGCCATAGGCGTTGATCACCGGCAGGGCCAGCTCCGTGAGGGCCAAACCGAACAGCGCCGCCAGCAAGGTCAGCAGCATCGCTTCGGACAGGAACTGGATGATCAGCGCGCCGCGCGTGGCGCCCAGCGTCTTGCGAATGGCAACCTCACGCGCCCTGAGGCTCGACCGCGCGGTGGCGAGGTTGATGTAGTTGATCGCCGCCAGGGCCAGGGTCATGACAGCCACAAGCGCGAGCAGCCGCACCACGGCCGGGTCCGCCGCGCCGGCGGCGTCATGACCGCGCGCGTCAGCGAAATGAATGTGCGGCAGGGCCATCAAATCATATCGCAACACCTCGACCAGCGGGGCAGGCAGATTATCCGGATTGACCCGCCGGATGACGAAGTTCTCCATGTCAGCGTTGATCGCCTCGGCCGCGCCGGGCTCGCTGATGCGCGCATAGGCGGTAGTGGAGAAATTGTTCCAGACATCGAACAGGCGGGCCTGTTCTTCGAGTGGAAAATCGGCCCGGTTCAGCGGGATCAGCATCTCGATCCGCAAGCTGGTCTGGGGTGGCAGATCACGGATCACGGCGGTGACCGTGTAGACGCTCTCGCGCCCGCCGGCGATCAGTGTGAGGGTTTCGCCCAACGCCTGGCCGTTCGGGAAGAACGTCCCCGCCAGCGTCTCGGTCAGGACGACCGAGGCTGGATCGCTGAGGGCGGTGCTGGCGTCTCCCGCCACGACAGGCAGGTTGAACACCTCAAAGAAGTCAGGGTCGACGCGCGTTGCACGCTGCATCACGGTCCGGTCAGCCAGCCGGATGCGCACGCTGGCGCCCATCAGGCGCGTGTACGCCTCGATCTGTGGATAGTCTGCCGCCAGCGCTGGCATGGCCACCGCCTGGACATTGCTGGTGAACTGGGACGGACGCCCGGGAAATGCCAGCGTCAGGTTCAGCCGGTGAATATTGTCCGCGTCCGGTATCCAGCGGTTGAAGCCGGTCTCAAAGCGAACCGTCAGCATCAGGGTCAGGAACACGGCGATCCCGACCGCCAGACCGGCGATGTTGAGGGCTGTATAGAGCCGGTGGCGGTTGAGCGTGCGGTAAAGTGTACGCATGTGGTGGCCTGGCATGGCGTTCTCCCTCAGGCGCGCCGCCGGACATCGGCGACGATGCGCCCGTCCAGCATCTCCACCACCCGCCCGGCCATGTCGGCATGAGCCGGCGAGTGGGTGACCATCACGAGGGTGGCGCCCTGCGCGTTCAGGCCCTGAAGAATGTCCATCACCTGTGAGCCATTGCGGCTGTCGAGATTGCCGGTCGGTTCGTCAGCCAGGATGAGCTCGGGATGTCCAACGATGGCCCGCGCGATGGCGGCGCGCTGCTGCTGGCCGCCTGACAACTGGTGCGGGAAATGCCGGGCGCGATGCGCGATCCCGACCCGGTCCATCGCCTCGGCGACACGGATGCGCCGCTCGGTCCCGGACAGGGTGCGCCGGTAAACCAGACCCAGCTCGACATTCTCCGTGATCGTCAGCTCGTCGATCAGATTGAAGGTCTGGAAAATGAAGCCGAGATGCCGCGCGCGCAGTCCGGCCAAGGTCCTCTCGCTGGCTGCGCAGACGTCTTGATCGTAAAACATGTAGCGCCCGGCCGTGGGGCGATCGATCATCCCGATCACATTGAGCAAGGTGGATTTCCCGCAGCCCGACGGGCCGGTGACCGCCACGAACTCTCCCTGGCTGATCTCCAGGGCGATCTGGCCCAGCGCTGCCGTCTCCACCTCTTCTGTTCGATACAGGCGTTCAATGCCGGACAAGGCGATCATGGGGTGTCTCCTTCAGCGCAAAACCAGGCGGGGCCGGGCGTTGAAACGGTCATAGGACGAGGTGACCACCCGTTCGCCCGGCGCGACGCCGTCGAGAATTTCGACGTGAGTAGGGCTGCGCCGGCCGGTGCGGATGTCGCGCAGCGTTGCGGTGCGCCCCTGCGCGTCCAGAACATAGGCGCGGGTGCCGCCTGCAGAGCTGAGCCACGGCCCGGTTGGCAGAAACAGCGCTTCACGTGTGTCCCCCAGCATCAGGCGGACATCCAGCGTCTGGCCACGCCGCAGGCCGGGCGGCGTCGCGCCGGCGAATACAAGCTCGGCTCTGAACCGGCCCGCGGTCACCTGGGGCAGCACCCGGGCCACGCCGAGCGGCCAGTCGTCTGCGCCAATGCGCACCTGGGCCGATTGGCCAGGCTCGATGCGCGCCAGATAGAACTCGTCGATCTCGGCGACGAGCTTGAATGCGTCCTCGGAGTCCACCTGCCCGACAATCGCGCCCGCCGTCAGCGGCTGACCGGGCACAAGGTCGAACGCCGTCAGCCGCCCCGACGCCGGAGCGTGAATGACCAGCGCATCGAGACTGGCGCGCACGCCGTCAAGATTGCTTTGCAACCGGTCGATGGACTCGGCGATTTCGGCTGACTGCGCTGAAGCGAGCCGGTCTTCAGCGCGCCGGGCTTCATTGAGCATGTCCAGGCGCGACTGGAAGTAATCCACCTGGCTTTGCGCATCCGCCAGCCCGGCGTCGGAGACCACCCCGCTGGCGTGCAGGCGGCTGCGTATGCCCAGCTCGCGCCGCGCCGTCTGCAGATTGAACCCGGCATCGCCGATCTCGCGCTCACGCTCAAGACGGTTGCGCGCAATCTGCAGGGCCTGCGCGCGCGCATTGCCAAGCTGGGATGCGATCTGGGCCTCGCTTGCGACGACCTCCATGCGCAGGCGCGGGTTCGACAGCTCGGCCAGCGGCTGACCGGCTTCCACGCGGGCGCCGTCCTCCACCAGAACGGCCTGAACCTGTCCGCCCTCGATAGAGGCGACCTGAACCGTGCGCAGGGGCGCCACGACCCCTCGGGCCGGCAGGGCGTCCTCAAAAGGGCCTTCCACGACCTCGGCGAACACGATGTCGGCGCTGCGCACCACCAGATCTGCGCCGCCCGGCAATGTGCGCCAGACAAGCGCCGCCAGCGCTGCAACAGCCGCCACCGCGCCAGCGGCGACAAGGAGACGGCCTGCCCTGAAGCGGGGGCGGCGCAACGGGCGATCCATGCCGGGCGGGCCGGCGCGCGGACTGGACACGGTCTTCATCATCACACCGGAAGTTTACCCAGCCTGATGCCATCGCCCTAAATCACTGCACGATCTGGTAGTTTGAGTTGAGCGCGGCTATAGTGTGTCCGATTTCGAACACTTGAAGGCCGCCGATGCACCCTGCTGATCAGACCGCCGCCCGCGTCCTGTTCATCGATGATGATCAGGACGTCCTGGAAGCCGGGGCGCTGCTCTTGCGCCGGCACGGGTTTGACGTCGCCACGGCGCCAGGACCCGATGAGGCATGGAGCGTCATGGCCAGCGCCCCGCCGGACGCAATCCTGCTGGATCTCAATTTCAGTCCTGGCGCCCGCAGCGGTGATGAAGGCCTGGCCTGCCTTGGCCGTATACTAAGCATGGATCCGGATGCGGTGGTGGCTGTTCTCACCGGCCACAGCGGCGTCAACATCGCCGTGGCGGCGATGCGCGCCGGTGCGAACGACTTCATTATGAAACCCTGGAAGAATGACCGCCTGGTCTCGGTGGTGACTGACAGTGTGGCGCTGCACCGGCAGCGCCGGGCGGGGCCAAAGCCTGCTGCGGGGCTGCCCGTCCTGCTGGGCCGGTCACCGGCGATAGGGCGGCTGCGGGCCCAGGTTGAGCGCCTTGCGCAGACAGACGCGCCCGCCCTTCTGTGCGGCGAGCCCGGAGCAGGCAAGATGCTCGCCGCGCGCGCCGTTCACGCCGCATCCGTCCGGCGCGCCGAGGCCTTCGTTTCGATTGACCTCTCCGGCTTGTCAGGTCCGGCTCAGGACTCGCGCCTGTTCGGCCCGGCAGACGGCGCCGTGGTCAGGGCTGCAGGCGGCACGCTTTATCTCAAGGCTGCCGAGCACCTGGCGCGGCCTGTCCAGGACCGGCTGGCGGACCTGCTCGCGCGCGAGGCGCCGCCTGTGCGTTTGCTGGCCGGCGCTCCCGAGCCGGCCAGCCTGGACGGGTGGCGCGAGGATTTGCGTCACACGCTGGGCGCAGCGCGGATCATGATTGCTCCCCTGCGCGCGCGGCGGGGCGATATCATCCCTCTGGCAGAGCACTTTGTCCGTCTTGAAGAACGTCAGACGGGGGGCGCAGCAAGGCCGATAGGCGCCAGCGCCGAAGCCTTCCTGGCTGCGCAGCCCTGGCCGGGGAATGTGCGTGAACTGCGCGCCGCCGCGGCGCAGGCTGTCCTTGTCTGCGACGGCGATCATTACCGGCCGCAGGACTTCCATCGCGGCCCGGCTGAGCACGCCAAAGGTGCGCCCGAAGGCGGCGATCTCAATCTGGATCGCGCCGAGAAGCGGCTGATCGAGGCAGCCCTCGCGCGCCACCGGCATAATGTGAGTCATGCGGCGCGCGATCTGGGCATAACCCGCGCCGCGCTTTACCGGCGGATGGACAAGCATGGGCTTTAGGCGATTTGTTCTGGCGGGGCTGGGCTTCGCTCTGACGTTCGGTTTCGGGGCGGGCTTCTGGGCCGCCTGGGAGCGGGGCCTGTGGGCGAGCGCTGTGGCAGCAGCGCTGCTGGCGTTTGTCGCTGCGGCTCCCACGCTCGCTCGCCTGCGCACGCCCGCAGGCGCCATGCGTCCAGGTCCGGCGCAAGGCGTTGACCCGATGCAGGACAGGCGTCTTGCCCATTTGCTCGATCACGCGCCGGCGCCGCTGCTTATGGAAACCACTCAAGGCGGGTTGGTGGCGGTTAACCGCGCGGCGCGCACGCTGTTCGCCACGGATGGGCGCCTCGCCCCGCCGCCGCAGGCCTTGCACGAAGCACTGGCGGGGCTGCGCGCCGGCGAGCCCCGCATTGTCAGGCTGGGGGAGGGGGCAGCGCGCGCTTACGCCCTGACGAGCGCCGAAATCATCGGGCCGGACGGCCTGGCCCGCCTGCTCTCCTTGGCGGATATCGAGGCCGAGCTGAACGCGCGCGAAACCGCGATCCTGAAGCAAACCCTGGACGTGCTTTCCCATGAAATCATGAACTCGCTGACGCCCGTGACGTCGCTGGCGCAGACATCGGCGGCGCTGCTGGCCGATGGCGCGCACCAGGACGCAGCGCGCGCGCTGATGACGCTGGAGCGGCGCGCGCGCGGTCTGCTGCGCTTTGTTGACGGCTATCGCCAGCTGGCGCGCCTTCCCGAGCCGGACCTGCGGCCTGTCACCCTCGGTCTCGTGCTGGAGGACGCCGGGCGCTTGTTTCGCGAGCGCTGGGACGGACGGGCGGTTACGCTGGAGACCGGGCCTGCGCCGGATATCGAGGTTCGGATTGATGCGGACCTGATGAGCCAGGTGTTGTTGAACCTGCTCGCCAACGCCGCCGAGGCGGCGATCGACTCGCCCGTCCCGCACATGCCGGCCCGTGTGAGCCTGACTGCCCAGGCTTGCGGGCCGGACGCGGTCGTCATCACGGTGGCGGACAATGGGATCGGGCTCGACGGCCTGGCGCCGGAGACTTTGCTCAAGCCGTTCTTCTCAACCAAGCCAGGCGGGGCGGGGATCGGGCTCAGCCTGGTCCAGCAGGCCGTCGCGAGCCATGGCGGTACCTTGACCTTTCAAACCCCGGGCCTTGAATCGCGCGGTCTGCAGGTCGATTTGCGCCTGCCTCGCGCCTGACGGGCGCAGCTTATGACGGGCCGGCGCGGCCCCGGCGCTTGCCTCCCGCTCCCGCCTTGCCCACTGTGCGCGCCCTGACCTGCTGAACGAATGGACCAACCATGACCACCGACCGTCTCGACCGGCTGGAAGCCCATATCGCCGAGCAGCAGCGGGTG
Organism: Alphaproteobacteria bacterium; assembly: GCA_016124675.1. Classification (GTDB taxonomy): domain Bacteria; phylum Pseudomonadota; class Alphaproteobacteria; order Caulobacterales; family Maricaulaceae; genus Oceanicaulis. The sequence goes on along the minus strand of WGNG01000010.1, from coordinate 15,903 downwards.
ATTGATGATCTGTCAGAGGCGCTGGCGCTGCAGCAGAAGGATATCGAGCGACTGAGAGCCCGCCTGATGCAGTCCGATGACCGCATCGCCGAACTGGAGGCGGGATTGGCGCCGGCGTCGGGCGAGAAGCCGCCGCATTACTGAGCCGCTCACGACCCGCTTGCCGCGGCGCGCTGGCGGTGGCAGCGTATCCGGCGGGTTTTCTGGCGAGGCATCGAATGCGCATCTTGGCGTTGTTTCTACCGCTCCTGCTCTGCGCCGCATGCGGGCCGACCGGGTATATCGAGCGCGAAGGCCGCGTATACTGGGCGGCCTATCCCGGGAGTTCGGCTCATCCCACGCTGGAGCGTGTCGAGCGGCAGATCGAGGCTGATGCGGCGACGTTCCGCCAGGAGCGGTTCAGGGACTGGGCGTCCGACCGCCACCAGGCCTACTTCAGGGGACGTGCGATCGGGCCGGTGGACCAGGTCAGCTTCTCGGCCCGCAGCAACGCGCTCGCCGCGGACCGCGAAACGGTCTGGCTCCACGGCGAACCGGTTGACGGGGCCGACCCGGAGAGCTTCCGTCTGCTCGGCAATCCTTATGCGATCGATGCGTATAATGCCTATTCCGGCCGGTTGAGGATCGAGGTGTGCGATCATCCCACCTTCAGGGTCATCGGCGAGGGAATCGACTCTTTCGGGGTCGATGACCAGTGCGTTTTCGCCGGCAGTTTCAGGGTCCCGGTCGAGGACCGGGCGAGTTTCGAGCTGCTCGGCGCGGGCTATGCGCGCGATTCGGTGGCGGTCTACTGGCGTCAATACAAGCTTGAGGGCGCCGATCTTCAGACGTTCCATGTGCCGTCAGGCATGCGTTACGGCGTCGATCGGAATGGTTGCTGGACCGGCACGCAGCCGCGTGCGTGCCTGCAATGACTGACGACTGCTGACGCACGGTAAGCCATATCACCCGCATGAGCCGCTGATGGAATGATCCGACCGGGGCGCTGGGCTTTGGGCACAAGCACACCGGGCGGCTGAAGGCGCGGCTGATGCAGTCGGACGACCGCAAGGCGGGCCTGAAGGCAGGGCTTCCGAGGGCGCCGTCAGAGGAGCCGCAGCCTTGCTCGGGGCAGGGTGTGCGCTGCGCGCTTGCTATGTCTCCCAGGCAAACACGTCCTCAAGGCGCTTTTCGAAAACGTCGGCGATGCGGTAGGCGGTCTCCAGGGTGGGCGAGTATTTGCCCGCCTCGATGGCGGCGATGGTCTGGCGGGTGAGACCGACCCGGCGGCCCAGTTCAGCCTGCGTCATCTCGCCGGCGAGAAAGCGCAGGGTGCGGATCGTGTTGGTCAGCCTGGGCTCAGCCACGCCAGCTTCTGCGGTAGGCGGCGATGACTGCGCCACAGCTGACGGTCTCGGCAAAGACGATCACGAATATGGTGGCGTTTGCAATCTCCCAGGGCGTCGCCTCGAAGGGCATCACACATCCCACAAAGATCATGCCCACCAGCAGGACCCCGTAGGCTAGCGAGCGGGCCTGTCTCTGGATGGCCCGGTCCCGTTCGTCAGGGGTGACCCGTTCGCCGGGTTCGCGGCGGCTGAGCGCCACCAGGGCGCTGATCGCCAGAACGAGCCCGGACGCCGCCGCGGCTGCCGTCAGCAGACCAAGGCGTGTGACCAGGCCAATCTCTCCAGCGGCTTCGAGGACCGTAATCACCACAAAATAAGCCCCGTAGAAGACGATCAGGGCCCCCAGCCACACCCAGGAAAACTGCTCACGTTCGCTCATGGGATGCCCTCATTGCGTCTGATGTTAAAAATTATATTCATCTAGTAAAAAATATTGAACAGGGAGTCAATCCCGGCGGATCAGGCCTGTGCCCGGAGCGGCGCGCTGCGCGCAGGCTCGCCCTTGTTCGCGGACTCAGGCTATCGTCGTCAGCGCCGGATGCTTGGGCAGGCGGGGAGGAACATCATGGACGTCTTGGTCATCGGTCTGGTCCTGCTGCTGGGCGTGCATCTCACCCGTGTCGTCGGCCTGCGCGGGCCGCTGGTGCGCGTGCTCAGCGAGCCGCTCTATGCCGTCTTCTATTCGGTGATCAGCGCCGTTGGCGTCGCGCTCATCATTTACGGCCACATCCTCGCCCATCCCTCGCCGGTCATCTGGACGCCGCCGGAATGGACGCGCACGCTGGCGCTGTTCGCCGTGCCGGCGAGCCTGGTGCTGCTGGTGGCGGCCTATCTGCCCAGCCACATCCGCTCTTTCACGCGCCACCCCATGACGCTGGCCGTATTCCTGTGGGCGGGCGCCCATCTGATGGCCAATGGCTCGCTGGCGTCGATGGTGCTGTTCGGGAGCTTTTTCGCCTGGTCGGCTGTCATTCTGATCGACGTCTACGCCCGCGGCGGGGCGTTTGACCGGCCGGGCCGCTGGAGTGCGGATATCGGCGCGCTGGTCACCGGCGCCGCGCTCGCGGCGCTATTCGCCTACTTTCACATGCAGCTGTTTGGTGTCGCGGTGTTCGAGTTTGCATCCGAACCGGGCGCTCCGGGCATCTAGCTGTTGACGAGCCGCCCATCGGGGGCGGCCCGGCCAGGAGCAGACCCATGCAAGAGCTTATCCCGCTAGCCCCGTTCATCATGGTCGTCCTCATTGTGGCGACGGTCTATTTCTTCTCCTCGCGCGACCGCCGCGAAGTGCTCGAAACCATGCGCGAGGCCATCCGCAATGGCCAGACGCTGGATCCCGAAACCATCAAGGCGCTGGGCGTGCCCGCAAAGAAGGAAGGCAATGGCGACCTCAAAACGGGGCTGATCCTCATCGCCGTCGCGCTCGCGCTGGTCGTGCTGGGCTGGGTGATCACCAATACCGTCCCGATGGACGCCGGCGATCCGGAACCGCTTTACATCCTGACGGGCGTGGCCGCGTTTCCAGGCTTCATCGGCCTGGTGCTCACCGGGTTTGGCCTGGCGCGCATCGGCAGGAAAAAAGCCACCGGCGCCGATCAGTAAGGCGGCATCCATGGCGGTCCCGCTCAACGCGCCGGATGCTGACCTGGCGGCGGCCGTCATGGCCGCCGGCGACCGGCGCGCCTTCGGGGCGCTGGTCGCCCGCCACCAGCAGGCGGTGCGCGCCTTGCTGATCCGCCTGACGCGCCAGAGCGCGCTGGCGGACGATCTGGCGCAGGAAACCTTCCTCAAGGCCTGGACGCGCATCGGGTCCTTCCGCGCCGAGGGCAGCTTCAGGGCCTGGCTTTGCGCCATCGCTTACAGCGAGTTTCTGATGGCCGCGCGCAGGGCCCGCGCCACGCAGCGCCTGACCGACGGGCTGGCCGCCGAGCCCGGCGAAACCAGCACGCCGCCGGGGCCGGGCGGGGAGCGGGTGGATCTGGACCGGGCGCTGGCCGAGCTCAGCGAAGAGGAGCGCACATGCGTGGTGCTGTGTTACGCTTCCGGCCTCAGCCATTCAGAGGCCGCACAGGCGACAGGCCTTCCCGTGGGCACGGTGAAATCCCATGTCAGCCGGGGAAGGGCGAAACTGAAACTCTGGTTCGAGCGCAAGGAGGCCGCATGATGCGCCCTGATGATGATTTTGACACGGCCCTGCGCGGCCTGTTCGACGATGCGGCGCCGCCCGCTCGCGACCCCGAGTTCGCCGGTCGCGTGATGGCGCGCCTGCCGCATCTGGAGCGCTGGCGCGCTGCGGCGGTGACGGTGGCGGCGCTTGCGGGCGCGGCGGTGGCGAGCGTGCAGGCGGCGCCGCTGGTCACCGGGCTCGCCGTGGTGCTGGAGGATGCGGGCGCGCTGGCTGCCGGAGCGTTCAGCGGGCAGGCGATTGTCATGGCCGCAGCCGGCGCCGCTGCGCTGGGACTGGCGCTGCTATTGTCCAGGCGCGAGCCCGGCCTGCGCTAGGCGCGTCAGTCGCGGGCGGTCTGGGGCGGCGTGTTCAGGCCCGGGATCATGCGCTGCAGCACGCCGTCGCGGTCGATGAAATGGTGTTTCAGCGCCGCCCCGGCATGCAGCGCCAGCAGGCCAAGGATCACCCAGCCGCCCGCGCCGTGCATGGACCCGGCCAGCTCATAAAAGGCGTCGGTTTGCGGCACCGGCAGGCGCGGCAGCTCAAGGCCTTCAACATTGAACAAGCGGTTGGGAAAATTCGTCGCCGAGGCCGTCGCCCAGCCGCCCAGCGGCACGCCGATCATCACCGCGTAAAACGCCACATGGGTGAAGCGCGCGGTGATCTTCTCCCACGGCTTCATGTGACCGGGCAAAGGCGGCGCCGGGTGGGTGAACCGCCAGCCCAGGCGCGCCAGCGACAGGATCAGCACCGCGATCCCGGCCGTCTTGTGCCAGTTATACGCAGCCTGGACCTGCGCAAAGCTCATCTCGCCGGCCAGGGCCAGATCGCGCAGGCCCTCCATCCACCAGCCGTAAAACACCATGGAGACCAGCATGATGGCGATCGCCCAGTGAAAGGCGATGGCGATGCTTGTGTAGGTCTTGCGGTTCGTGGTCATGGCTCACTCCGGGGTGGTGCGCAGGAACTCGGCCTCTATTCGTACCCGAACTTCGTCGCCGATAAAGCCCGGTGGCAGGCGCCCGACGCCAAAATCGCTCCGGTCGATGACCAGATCGGCGCCGAAACCCATGGCCCGCCGGCCTTCCAGGAGATTGAAGACCCCGCCGTAAAACTCTGTTTCCAGAACCGCGGGCCGGGTCACGCCCTTGAGCGTCAGCTCGCCATGCACGCGGCCCGTGGTCTCGCCGGTCACCTCGATGCGGGTGGAGCGGAACAGGATTTGCGGGTGGCGCGACGCGTCGAACCAGGCGGCGCTGCGCAAGGTTTCATCAAAGTCCGGGTCGCCGGTCGAGACCGAGGCCGCCTCGATCACGGCCGTGAGCTCTGACGCGCCGGGGTTTGCCGGATCAAAGCTGAGCCTTGCGTCCAACCGGTCAAAGCGCGCCGTGTACCAGGACAGGCCCAGATGGCGCACCCGCCAGGTGGCCGAGGCATGCGCTGGGTCCAGCGCCCACTCGCCCGCAGGCAGGCGCGAAGGCTCGATCGATGGCGCTGACGCGCAGGCGCACACGAGGAGACAGGCAAGGCTGGCGATCAGGCGCATGGGACCGACCTCACGGTATTCACACCCGGAAAACTAGCCTCAAACGCCAGCGCGTCCAGTTCACGCACCCCCTCGCGCTGGCGCGGGAAAGCGGTATGTTGCCGGTCACACGCTGACCTGACCCTTGAGGCCTGACCCATGACCTACCGCGCCCCCGTCCGCGACATCCGCTTCTGCCTGGAGGAGATCGCTGCCCTGGACGGGCTGAAGCCCACCGGCGCGTTCCCGGACCTGTCGGGCGAGCTCACCAGCGCGATCCTCGACGAAGCCGCGCGCATGGCCAATGAGGTGCTGGCGCCGCTGAACTGGACCGGCGACCGGCAGGGCTGCACGCTGAAGGACGGCGTGGTGACCACGCCGGAGGGCTTCAGGCAGGCGTACGCCAAATTCGTCGAGGGCGGCTGGCAGGGTCTGCAGTTTGCCGCCGAGCATGGCGGCATGGGCCTGCCGCGGGCGCTGGGCTGTGCGCTGATGGAGATGCTGCAGAGCGCCAACATGGCGTTCGGGCTGGGGCCGATGCTGTCCTTTGGCGCCATCGAGGCCCTGATCGCCGTGGGCACGCCGCAGCAGCGCGCGGTGTATCTGCCGAAAATCATCTCGGGTGAATGGACGGCGACGATGAATCTCACCGAGCCTCAGGCGGGCTCGGATGTCGGCGCGCTGCGCACCAGGGCCGAGCCCAATGGCGACGGGTCCTGGTCGATCACGGGCCAGAAAATCTACATCACCTGGGGCGAGCACGACTGTACGGACAATATCATCCACCTGGTGCTGGCGCGCACGCCGGACGGCGCGCCGGGCACGCGGGGCATATCGCTTTTCCTCGTGCCCAAATTCATCCCCGGCGCTGACGGCATGCCGGGCGAGCGCAACGCCGTGACCGCCATCGGGCTTGAGCACAAGATGGGCATTCACGGCTCGCCCACCTGCACCATGGAGTATGCCGGCGCGAAAGGCTGGCTGGTCGGCGAGGAATTCAAGGGCATGGCCGCCATGTTCATCATGATGAACTCGGCGCGTCTGAATGTCGGCGTGCAGGGCGTGGGCATCGCCGAGCGCGCCTATCAGCAGGCCTATGCCTTTGCGCTGGAGCGCCGTCAGGGCCGCGCCCTGTTTGGCGAGGGCGAGGGGCCGCACGCCATCATCGACCATCCTGATGTGCGCCGCACGCTGGCGCTGATGAAAGGTAAGATCGAGGCGGCGCGCGCCATCTGCTTCCACGCGGCGGTGGAGGCCGATTTCGCCGAGCATCATGACGACGCCGAGGAGGCGGCCTGGTCGAAACGGCGCGAGGATATTCTCATCCCCATCGCCAAGGCCTGGTCCACCGATGTGGGCGTGGAGGTGAGCTCGCTGGCCATCCAGATCCATGGCGGCATGGGCTTTATCGAGGAAACCGGCGCGGCCCAGCACTACCGTGATGCGCGCATCGCCCCGATCTATGAAGGCACGAACGGCATCCAGGCCATCGATCTGGTGGGCCGCAAGCTGGTGCGCGACGGCGGCAAGGCCATGGCCGAGCTCATTGAGGATATCCGCCAGACGGTGGAGGATTGCGAGACCAGCTCCAACCCCGACCTGCCTGCGCTCGCCGCCCAGCTGGGTCCGGCCTGTGATGCGCTCGAAGCGGCGTCCAGATGGATGATGGAGGCCGATGAGGCCGACCGGCTGGCGGGCGCCACGCCCTTCCTGAAACTCGCCGGCGATGTGACGGGCGGCTGGCTGTTGTGCGTGGGCGCCGTGGCCGCCCAGCGCCGCCTGAAGGAGAAAGAGGGCGATCAGGCCTATGCCCGCGCGCGCATCGCCATGACGCGCGTCTACGCCGAGACCGTGCTGTCCAGCGCGCCGGGCCTGCTGGGCGATATCCAGACCGGCGCCGCGGTGCTGTTCGAGCCGGGGCTGGCGATGCTGGAGAGTGCTTAAATCCCGTACGTCGCCGGATCGGGGTGGGTGCGTCCGTCCACGAGGCGCATCAGCCCCACCACCGTGCGCACCACCAGCCATACCGCGCCGATCAGCCAGATCAGCAGGCCCAGGCCAAGGACCCAGATCGTCGCGAAACCAACCACGAATATGATGATGCCGTAGATCACCGTGCGGATCTGGAAGTCATAATGGTTGCGCAGCCAGGCGGGCGCAGTCTCGCGGCGTATGAAGGCGATGACCAGCGCGATCAGCGCCGTCACCCCGTTGGACACGGCGAACAGCAGCAGGACGTAGTTAACCACTGCGAGCGTACGGTCGCCATTGGGATCAGGTCGGGCTTGCGAAGGGGCGTCGCTCATGGCGCTGGCTCTCTTGCGGCGGGGCTGAGTGTCCGGCGCATTGTCCCGCCATTCGGGACCCGGCTCAAGACTGCGTTGCACGCCCATCCATAACAGGGGTTTCATTTGGATTTGCGGGGCAGGCTGGTAAGAATGACGCAGCAGACTCGCCCGCTCGGCCTGACCGGCGGACGTAAAGGGGAAAACAGATGACCAGTTCGGGAGGCCATCCGGGCGCGCGGGCGAAGGTAATCATAACCATGGCGGATACCGTGCCGGGGCGCGAGGTGACCCAGGTGATCGGGATTGCGCGCGGCTCTGTGGTGCGCGCGCGCTTCTTCGGGCGTGACTTCATCGCCGGCCTGCGCAATCTGGTGGGCGGGGAGGTGACGGAGTATACGAAGCTTCTGGCTGAAGCGCGCGATCAGGCGCTGGGCAGGCTAGTGGCGCACGCCGAGGAAATGGGTGCAGATGCGGTGGTGACCTTCCGGTTCTCCACCTCATCGGTGATGGAAGGCAGTGCGGAAATCCTGGCCTATGGAACAGCGGTGAAACTGTCATGATCGATTCGGTCCGCACCCTGGCGCGCAAGGCCGCGAGTGAGTTTGGCGAGACCGTGCGCTTCCTCGGCGGCGTGGCGGGGGTGTGGCTGGTTCTGGTGACCTTCGGGTTCGCCGCCTTCCATATTCCGTCGGTGAGCATGGAGCCCGGCCTGCAGGTGGGCGACCGCGTTCTGGTGTCGAAATTCACCTATGGCTATTCGCGCCATTCCCTGCCGCTGGGACTGGGCTATCACCTGCCCGACAGCTGGAGCGGGCGGGTTTTCGGATCGGTCCCGGATCGCGGCGATGTCATCGTGGTGCGCGACCCGGTCCAGAACATCAATATCATCAAGCGCGTGGTCGGCCTGCCGGGCGATACGGTGGAAGTGCGGGGCGGGCGCCTGATCCTCAATGGCGAGATGCTTCACCGCGAGCCCCGGGGCGTTGTCCAGTATCGCGACCGGTCGGGTCTGCTGGTGGAGGCCTCGGTGTATGACGAGGTTCTGCCCGACGGTACGATGCACGAAATCTACGAGCGTTCCGATACGGCGAATTTCGACAATGTCGGGCCGTTCCGGGTGCCCGCCAACCATCTGTTCCTGATGGGCGACAACCGCGACGCCTCGGCAGACAGCCGCGTGCTGGGGGGGCTCGGCTATGTGCACAATGATCAGGTGGTCGGGCGCGCCTTTACGGTCCTGTTCACCTTCGCCTCCTGCCGCCAGGAAGAGGGCCTGCACTGTCCGCCCTGGCGGGTCTGGCGCGGCTTGTGATCGCGAACTAGGTTTTCGCCTTCAGTCTCAAGGGAGGGCGCGATGAGCCTCAAGGGCAAGACCATCTTCATTACCGGCGCGAGCCGCGGCATCGGCCTGGCCATCGCCGAGCGCTGCGCGCGCGACGGCGCCAATATCGCCATCGCCGCCAAGACCGCCGATCCGCACCCCAAGCTTGAAGGCACGATCCACACCGCCGCCGCCGCCATCGAGGCCGCCGGCGGCAAGGCGCTGGCCCTGCAATGCGACATCCGCGACGAGGCGAGCGTGCAGGACGCCGTGGCCAGAACTGCTGAAACCTTCGGCGGGATCGACATTGTGGTGAACAACGCCTCGGCCATCTTCCCGATGCCCACCAAGGACACGCCCATCAAGCGCTGGGATTTGATGCACGGGGTCAATGCGCGCGGCACCTTCCTGGTGACCCAACACTGCCTGCCCTGGCTGGAAAGATCTGAGAACCCGCACATCCTCGCCTTGTCGCCGCCGCTGGACATGCGGGTGAAATGGTTCGCGCCCCATGTCGCCTATACCAGCGCCAAATATGGCATGAGCCTGTGCATTCTGGGCTGGGCGGTCGAGTTCCAGGGCCGCATCGCCGCCAACGCCATCTGGCCGCGCACCGCCATCGCCACCGCCGCCATCGCCAATGTGCTGGCCGGCGAGGAGGCGTTCAAGCATTGCCGCAAGCCCGACATCCTGGCCGAGACCGCGTACCGCGTCCTCATCAAGCCCGCCGCCGGGTTCACCGGCAATTTCCTGATCGATGACAGCTTTCTCGTGTCCGAGGGCGTCACCGATCTCGACCAGTACGCCGTCGACCCGTCCCAGGCGCTGCTGCCGGACTTCTTCGTGCCCGAAGACCCGCCCGCGCCGGCCGGGGTGACCATCATGGACATCCAGCTGGGGCATTAGGCGCTCTGCGGGCCGCGAGGGCGCGCCGGTGAAGCGCGCGCTGACCTTGATGCCTGACGCGTCAAGGTCACATCTGCCCGCCGGCGCGCACGAGCCTGCTGTAAGCCGTATACGGCGTGTTTTCGTGGCAAAACCTTACAATCCATATGGATCGGCGCGGCGGCCCTCTCGCGCAGCCGGATCGCCCCAAAAACGCCGCTTGCATTTTCTGTAAAACGCGCATCATAGGCGATGGAGCGTCGCACTCTGCGGCCTGGTCCGATGACCCGCCGCCACTCTGCCGGCACCCGTCGACGCGGGTCGCCTTCAGGCGTTCTCACATGTTGCTCATCGACACCTATGTCGGACCGAGCGCAATCGAAGGAGTCGGCGTGTTCGCCGCTGAATTCGTGCGCGCCGGTCAGCCGATCTATCGCTTTGAACCCGGTTTCGACCGGCTGATTTCACCGGCCGATCTTGCGGCCATGCCCAAGCCGATTCGCCGGTTCGTCGACCGCTACACCTATCCCCATCCCGCCGATGCGTCGCTGCTGGTGCTGGATGCCGATAATGGCCGTCACATGAACCACTCCTGCGAGCCCAACACCAATTTTGCCGATGCGGTGTACGGCTACGCCATCCGCGATATCGCGGCGGGCGAGGAGATCACCTGCAACTACGCCGAATTTGAACCCGCCTTCGTCATCCTGCCCTCCATGGTGGACGCCTATTCGGGCGCCCAGCACATGGCGGCGGCGGAGTAGACAGGGCATAAGGCCGGTTGCCAGACGGCAGGCGGCGGGGGTAGCCAAGGGGCATGCTCACCCTTGTTCACGCTCCCGCCGCCAGTCTGGACCACCATCCGCCCAAAGGTCACCCGGAGCATGCCGGGCGGCTCCAGGCCGTCCTCTGCGCGGCCTCGGCGGCCGGTATTGATCCTGCCACAGGATTTTCCCCGGCCTCTCGCGCTGCGCTGGAGCGTGTGCATGCCGCCGCCCTCATCGATCAGGTCTTCGCCGCATCTCCGGGCGAGGGCGAAATCGCGCTGGATGCGGACACCTGGATGAGTCCCGGATCGCTCAACGCCGCGCTGGCGGCGGCGGGCGCGGGAATCGCCGGGGTGGATGCGGTCATGGCGGGGGAGGCGGAGGCGGTGTTCGTCGCGGCCCGCCCGCCGGGCCACCATGCCGAGCCGGACCGGGCCATGGGGTTCTGCCTGTTCAACACCATCGCCATCGCCGCAGCGCACGCGCTGGACGCGCACGGTCTGGCGCGCGTCGCGGTAGTCGACATCGACGTGCATCACGGCAATGGCACGCAGGCCTGGGCGGAAAACGAGCCGGCCTGCCTGTTCGCCTCCATCCATCAGGGCTGGATCTATCCCGGCACCGGCGCGGCGCACGAGACCGGGCGCCACGGCAATATCATCAACGCGCCCATGCCAGCGGGGACGGCCGGTCCCGCCTGGCGCGCGGCGGTGGAGACGGCGATCCTGCCGCGCCTGGCCGCCTTCGCGCCGGACATTCTGCTCGTCTCGGCCGGCTTTGACGCGCACCGCGACGATCCGCTGGCCGGGCTGGCGCTGACCGATGACGACTATGCCTGGGCGGGCGCCGCACTGGCGCAGGCGGCCCGGGCGCATGCTCATTCCCGGCTTGTGTGCGTGCTTGAGGGCGGATACGACTGCGCCGCGCTTGAGCGTTCCGTCGGAGCGTTCCTGCGTGCGGTGCAGTCGGCGTGAGGCCCTGTGCAGCGTTCCGCCGCCTCACCCAGCCGTGAATGAACATCATGACCTTACCAAGCGCGACGCCTGGCCAGATCATCATTGCCCGTCATGGCGAACCGGATCTTGACCGGTATCAGGTAATGGACTGGCGCGGCTATGAGCGCTGGTGGGCCCAGTATGACCTGACCGGACTGAAAGCCGGCCAGATCCCGCCCGAAGCGCTGTGCTCACAGGCGCGCCAGGCCCGCACCGTCTTCGCCTCGACCCTGCCGCGCGCCATCGAGACGGCCCGCGCCTGCGTCGGCGAGCGCGAGCTGGTGATTGATCCGGTGTTCGTCGAAGCGCCGCTGCCGCCGCCGCCCTGGCCGGGCCGGTTCAAGGCGCGCACCTGGGGTGTGTACGCCCGCTGCGCCTGGTGGATGGGATGCGCGCGTGGCCGCGAGACGCGCCAGCAGGCCGAAATGCGCGCCCGTCAGGCCGCCGCGCGTCTGGTGGAGGCGTCAAGCGAGGGGCCTGTGGCGCTGTTCGCCCATGGCTGGTTCAACCGCATGCTGCGCCCGGCGCTGCGCGCGCAAGGCTGGCGCTGCGTGGTCGACGGTCGCGATGATTACTGGTCCTGGCGCCGGTATGAGCGGCGCTGAGCGCTGCTGTCCGGCGCCAGATTGCGGCGCGCGTACGGGAATGAAGGGTTGATTGCGCGCGCGGTTCCGTCTTCTCTGGCGTTGCCCGATCCCCTCACGGAGCCTGACATGAGTGCGCCCGCCGATATCACCGCCATGAGCTTTGAAGCGGCGCTCGCCGAACTGGAGACGATTGTCCAGAAGCTCGAGAGCGGCGAGGTGGAGCTGGAGAAATCCATCGCCCTTTATCAGCGCGGCGCGGCCCTCAAGGCCCATTGCGAGGCGCGCCTGAAAGACGCCCAGCTCAAGGTGGACAGGATCGTCATCGGCGCCGACGGCAAGCCGGACGCCGAGCCGGCGGGGCTCGACTGATCATGGACGCCGCCGCGCCGCCGTTGCCCCCGATATCGCCCGATGATTTCTTCCGCGCCGATCTGCGGCTGGGAGAGATTGTCACCGCAGAAGCCTTCCCGCAGGCGCGCAAGCCCGCCTGGAGGCTGACGATCGATTTCGGGCCCGGCGTCGGCGTGAAGACCAGCTCGGCGCAGATCACCCAACTCTATCCTCGCGAATCGTTGCCCGGCCGCCGCGTGCTCGCCGTGATCAATTTCCCGCCGCGCCAGATCGGCCCGGTGCGCTCTGAGGTGCTGGTGCTGGGGGTGCATGACGCGCAGGGGCGCGTTTGCCTCCTGAGCGCCGACGGCGAGGCGCCGCTGGGAGCGCGGGTCGCATGAGGGGGCGCGCCCTGTCAGAGTTTTCAACAGCCTTGAGCGAAGCCGCCGACCGCGTGACCGTGGCGCTGGATGCGCTTCTGCCGCGTCCCGACGGACCGGAGAAGCGCCTGATCTCGGCCATGCGCTATTCGGCGCTGGGCCCGGGCAAGCGCATGCGGCCCTTCCTTCTGATCGAATGCGGCCGCCTCGTCGGGGCGGACGAGCGCGCCCTCCTGCGCGCGGCCTGCGCGGTGGAGTGCATCCACGCCTATTCGCTGGTGCATGACGATCTGCCGGCCATGGACAATGACGATCTGCGCCGCGGGCGGCCGACCTTGCACATCGCCTATGACGACGCGACTGCGATCCTGGCGGGCGACGCGCTCCAGACCCAGGCCTTTGCGATTCTGGCTGATCCTGAAACCCATCCCGATGCGGCGCTGCGCTGCGACCTGATCGCGCGCCTGGCCCAGGCCGCCGGCGCGCGCGGCATGGCAGGCGGGCAGATGATCGACATGGCAATCGAGGCGGGCGAGGAGGCCGAGATTGGCGTCATCACCCGCTGCCAGCGCATGAAGACCGGCGCGCTGATCGCCTTCTGCGCCGAAGCCGGACCGGTGCTGGCGCGCTCTGATCGCGAAACACGCACGGCGCTTGAGGGCTACGCCCATGATCTGGGGCTGTGCTACCAGATCGTCGACGATCTGCTTGACGCCGAGGGCGACGAGACCCTGACCGGCAAGCGCACCCGAAAGGACGACGGTCAGGGAAAGGCCACCTTCGTGTCGATACTGGGCGTGGAGGGCGCGCGCGAACGTGCGCGCCATCTTGCCGCGCAGGCCAAGGAGCATCTGGCCGATTATGGCGAAGACGCCAAATTACTGTTACAAACCGTAGATTATGTCCTGGATCGCCAGTCCTGACATTGGATGGCCGGCGCGCCCGGCAGCAGGAGACCGCATGCCCCACACGCCTCATCTTGACCAGATCCGCATCCCCAGCGACCTGAAAAATCGCGATCTGACCTTTCTGACGGCGGTGGCCGAGGAATTGCGCGCCGAGACCATCGACACAGTGTCTGTCACGGGCGGGCATCTGGGCGCCGGGCTCGGCGTGGTCGAGCTGACGCTGGCGCTGCACTATGTCTTCGATACGCCCAGCGACATTCTGGTCTGGGATGTGGGCCACCAGTGCTACCCGCACAAAATTCTCACCGGCCGGCGCGACCGCATCCGAACCCTGCGCCAGGGCGGCGGGCTGTCAGGCTTCACCAAGCGGTCGGAAAGCGTCTACGACCCGTTCGGCGCTGCGCATGCCGCCACCTCCATCTCCGCCGCGCTGGGCTTCGCTGTCGCCCGCGATCTGAAGGGCGAGCCCGACCGCAAGGTGATCGCCGTGATCGGCGACGGGTCGATGTCGGCGGGCATGGCCTATGAGGCCATGAACAATGCCGGCGCGCTAAAGAAGAACATGATCGTCATCATCAATGATAACGACATGTCCATCGCCCCGCCGGTGGGCGCGATGAGCCATTACTTCGCCCGTCAGGTCTCGTCCAAGAGCTATCGCGACCTGCGCAAGCTCGGCAAGGGCATCGCCAAGACGCTGGGCGTCGAGGCGCAGGCCCGCAAGGCCGAGGAGTATCTGCGCGGCATGGCCATGGGCGGCACGCTGTTTGAAGAGCTGGGCTTTCGCTATATCGGCCCCATTGACGGCCATGATCTCGAACAGCTCATCGCGGTGCTGCGCAATGTGCGCGATGCGGGCGAGGGGCCGGTGTTGATTCACGCGGTGACCCAGAAGGGCAAGGGCTACGCCCCCGCCGAGCTGGCTGACGACAAGTATCACGGCGTGTCGCGCTTCAACGTGGTCACCGGCGAACAGCAAAAGGCCAAGGCCGGTCCTCCGGGCTTCACGGCCGTGTTCGCCGATGCGCTGATCCAGCTGGCCGAACAGGACGAGCGCATCTGCGCGGTGACCGCGGCCATGCCCGCCGGCACCGGCGTCGACAAGTTCGCGGCGCGCTTCCCCGACCGCGCCTTTGATGTGGGCATCGCCGAGCAGCACGCCGTCACCTTCGCGGCCGGCCTCGCAGCCGAGGGGCTCAAGCCCTTCGCCGCGCTCTATTCCACCTTCCTGCAGCGCGGCTATGACCAGGTCGTCCATGACGTGGCGATCCAGTCGCTGCCTGTGCGCTTCGCCATCGACCGGGCCGGGCTGGTGGGCGCCGACGGCCAGACCCATGCCGGATCGTTCGATATCGGCTTCATGGGCTCACTGCCCGGCATGGTGCTGATGGCGGCGGCTGACGAGGCGGAGCTGGCGCGCATGGTCGCCACCTGCGCCGCCATTGATGACGGTCCCAGCGCGGTGCGCTACCCGCGCGGCGAAGGCACGGGCGCCCAGATTCCAAGCGTCCTCGATCCGCTGGAGATCGGCAAGGGGCGCATCGTGCGCGAAGGCTCCGGCGTGGCCGTGCTGTCGCTCGGCACGCGCCTTGGCGAGGTCATGAAAGCTGCGGACGCCCTGGCCGCCTACGGCCTGTCGCCCACGGTGGCGGACGCCCGCTTCGCCAAGCCGCTGGACGAGGATATGATCTTGCGCCTGGCGCGCGAGCACGAGGTGCTGGTCACCATTGAGGAGGGCTCACGCGGCGGGTTTGGCGCCTTCGTGCTGCACCTGCTGGCAGAGAAGGGCGTGCTGGATCGCGGGCTGAAAATCCGCACCATGACCCTGCCGGATGTCTTCCAGGATCATGACAGCCCGTTCGCCATGTATGACGCAGCGCGCCTCAACGCCCGCCATATCACCGCCACCGTGCTCGATGCGCTCGGCCGTGGTGAAGACGCCGCCCGCGCCCTGGCGTGAGGGGAGGGGAGACCCACTACAGGCGGTATTGATCAATTTTGTCGCGTAGCGCCGCTTCTTCCTTGCGCACATTCGCCAGGTCGCCCGTCAATAAGTTCGCGAGCGCAGTGTGCGGCGAGGGTGTTGTCGAATTAAGAGTTTGAATCACGAATTCAATTGCAGATATCGTATCTGAAAATCTCTGATAAAGAACAGGCTCATGGTGAGCCAAGCGATTTCGCGCCTGATAAATGTTGGGGCTGTCCCAGATGTCTGAGACATCTAGAGCATTTTCGTTTTATTCCGGCTCATATCCGCAGGCTGTGAAGTAGTTGGCGCATTCGGCGGGGGTGATGGCGTCGAGGGCATCGGCGACGGCGTTGTGCAGATCGGGGACGGTGCGCGCGGCGGCTTTGCGAAGCT
>WGNG01000003.1 GCA_016124675.1 Alphaproteobacteria bacterium | reverse complement strand
CCAATTTCCCCTTATTGGGGAAACTGGCTTCTGAACTCTTTGGCGTGTCTGGCGCCGCCGCGTCTGGACGAACCGCCGCGCACCCCTCACCTTACCTCTCCCCTCAAGGAGGGGAGAGGAGGCTTGGACGTTGCGCTTTTTAGGAAATGCAAGCGCGCCGGCCCACCCGCCCCATCAAGGGGAGGAAAAAGAACGCCCCCCCTAAATCTCCAGCACGTGCGCGCCGTCCTCTTCGCCCACGATCACCGTGCGCGCGAGGCCAATGAACAGGCCGTGCTCGACCACCCCGGGGATGGCGGCCAGGCGCCGGGCGGCGCCGTCGGGGTCGGGCAGTTCGCCGCAGGCGCAATCGAGAATATAGTGCCCGCCATCGGTGACGAAGGGCTCCAGCCCGTCGCCGCGGCGGCGCAGGGCCACATCGCAGCGCGGCGCGCCGGACGCGCGCAGGGCGTCAAACACCTTCTTGGCGGTGATGGTGAAGGCGAACTTGTCCACCTCCACCGGCAGGGGGAAGGCGCCGAGGGTCTCCACCAGCTTGGTTTCGTCGACCACGACGATCATCCGGTCGGAGGCATGGGCGATGATCTTTTCGCGCAGGAGGCACCCGCCCCCGCCCTTGATCAGGCGGAAGCGCCCGTCCACCTCGTCGGCGCCGTCCACCGTCAGGTCGATCCGGTCGGCCTGGTCCACCGGGATCAGCGGCACGCCGGCGGCCTGCGCGGCGCGCGCCGTTGCTTGCGAGGTGGGCAGCCCGCGCAGACCGGTCAGGGCGCCGGCCTTGATGGCCTCACCCAGCCGGGCGATGAAAATCTCGGCCGTGGAGCCCGATCCCAGACCCAGCGTCATGCCGCTTTCCACATAGTCCAGCGCGGCCTCAGCGGCGTGGGCCTTCATCGCCGATGCGCTCATCTGTCGACGCCTCCCAGCAGCACGAATTTCAGCTCGGTGAATTCCTCAACGCCCCATTTGCCGCCCTCGCGGCCAATGCCGGATTCCTTCATGCCGCCAAACGGGGTGGAGGGCGAGCCGACCATGGGCGCGTTCACGCCGACCATGCCGAACTCCAGCGCCTCGGTCATGCGGTGCACCCGGCCGACATCATGGGTGTAGAGATAGGCCGCCAGGCCATGACGGGTGTCATTGGCCAGACGGATCATCTCTGCTTCATCCGGCGCGCGGTAGACCGTGGCCACGGGGCCGAAAATCTCGTTCGCCGCCATGTCGAGTCCCTGGTCGGCCCCGGCCTCAATCAGGGTCGGCGCGTAGAACGCCCCGCCCATCTTGGCCGACAGGGACTGGCCGCCCACCAGTATCTTCGCACCCCGCCCGCGCGCATCCTCCACCAGCGCCGAGACGTGTTCGACGGCGTCCTCATGGATCAGCGGACCCACATTGGTGCGCTCGTCAAACCCGGCGCCGACTTTCAGCTTCTCCACCCGGCGCTTGAGCGCCTTGATCAGCGCGTCCGCAACGCCGTCCTGGGCGATGATGCGGTTGGCCGACACGCAGGTCTGGCCCGCCGCGCGGAACTTGCTGGCCATCACCCCGTCGGCGGCGAGCTCCACATCCGCGTCGTCCATCACCAGGAAGGGCGCATTGCCCCCCAGCTCCAGCGACACGCGCTTGATGCCGTCCGCAGCCTGACGCATCAGGAGTTTGCCGACTTCCGTCGAGCCGGTGAAGCCGATCATGCGCACCGCCGGCGCGCCGGTCATCACCGGACCCAGCACTTCGGCCTTGCCGTTGATCACGTTGAACACGCCCGCCGGGAAACCCGCCCGCTTGGCGAGCTCTGCCAGCGCCAGCGCCGACAGCGGCGTCTCGGGCGCCGGCTTGACCACCACCGTGCAGCCCGCCGCCAGCGCCGGGGCGCATTTGCGGGTGATCATGGCGGAGGGGAAATTCCACGGCGTGATGCACGCCACCACGCCCACGGGCTGGCGCAGCGTCCAGCCGCGCGTGCCAGGCGCCTGGGTCGGCAGGGTCTCGCCATGCAGGCGCATGGCTTCCTCCGCCGACCAGCTGGCGAAGCCGGCGCCATAGACCACCTCGCCGCGCGCTTCCTTATAGGGCTTGCCCATTTCGGTCGTGATGATGGCGCCCAGGTCCGAGGCGTGCTCGACGATCAGCTCCTGCCAGCGGCGCACAATGCGCGCGCGCTCGAACACCGATGTCTTCTTCCAGGTCTGGAAGGCGCGGGCCGCCGCGTCGATCGCCCGGTGCGCGCCGCCGGCGCCGATATCGGCCACCTTGGCCACCAGCGAGCGGTCGGCGGGATTGCGCACCTCGAACGTGTCGGAACTGTCCACCCAGCCGCCATCGATGAAGGACGCGGTCTTCAGAAGGGTCGGGTCGGTGAGGCGGGCTTTCAGATCGGTCATGCTCAGTCCTTGTTCTTGGTCTTTTTGGCCGTCATGGCGGCGCGAAAGCGCGCGGCCCAGCCGGATTTGGTCTCCTGGCGCGCCCGGGCGAGGCCCAGCGCGTCGGCCGGCACATCGCCGGTGATCACCGATCCCGAACCGGTCATCGCCCCGGCCCCGACTTCGACCGGCGCCACCAGCGACGTGTTCGACCCGATGAAGGCGCCCTCTCCGATCACCGTGCGGTGCTTGAAGAAGCCGTCATAATTGCAGGTGATCGTCCCGGCGCCGATATTGGCCTTCGCGCCCACATCGCTGTCTCCGATATAGGACAGGTGACTGGCTTTTGCGCCCTCCCCCAGCCGCGATTTCTTCACCTCGACGAAATTGCCCACTTTCGCGCCCGCCTCCAGCACGGCGCCCGGCCGCAGCCGGGCGTAGGGGCCGACCTCGCAGCCCGGACCCACATCAGCGCCCTCCAGATGGCTGAAGGCGCGGATCACCGCGCCGCCCGCCACGCTCACGCCGGGGCCGAACACCACATGGGGTTCGACCACCACGTCCGCTTCGATCGCGGTGTCGTGGCTGAAAAACACCGTCTCGGGCGCGATCAGCGTCACGCCTGCGGTCATGGCCTCACCGCGCCGGCGCGCCTGGAAGGCGGCCTCGGCGGCGGCGAGATCGGCGCGGTCATTGACGCCCAGCACCTCGCGCTCATCGGCGCGCACCACCCGTGCAGCCAGCCCGTCGGCGCGCGCCATGGCGACGATGTCAGTCAGATAGTATTCGCCCTTGGCGTTGTCATTTGTCAGCGCCGCCAGCCAGCCCCAGAGATGCGCGGCCCGGCAGGCGATCACGCCCGAATTGCACAGGCGCACGGCGCGCTGCTGCTCACTCGCGTCCTTGGCCTCGACGATCGCTTCCAGCACGCCGGGCGCCGATTCGATCAGCCGGCCATAACCGCCCGGCTCTGCAGGCTCGAAGCCCAGCACCGCCACCGCCGCATCGTCGAGCGCCGCGAACACCGCCTCCACCGTTTCGGGCCGGATCAGCGGCGTGTCGGCATAGAGCACCACCACATCGCCCTCAAATCCGGCCAGCGCCGCTTGCGCCTGGCGCACCGCATGCCCGGTGCCCAGCGGCGGGTCCTGCAGCACGCTCACGGCGCCGGCAGCGTCCGCCCGCTCGCGCACCGCCGGGCCGTGGGCGCCCCAGACGGCGACGATTCGCCCGGCCCCGGCGGCGCGGGCGAGATCGAGGCTCCAGTCCAGCATGGCGCGGCCGGCGACCGCGTGCAGCGGCTTGGCCAGGGCCGATTTCATCCGGGTGCCCTGACCGGCGGCGAGAATCACGGCGGCGCGGGGTCGGCGTGTCATGGCGTCTCCAATCCTCGGGCTCTATTCCCGGTCCTGTCCCCAAATCGGCGGCGCGCCGCGTCTGAGCCGCCCTATAGCGCACCTGCGCGCCCTGTGCGACCACATCGCCGGGGTGATGAGCCATGGGACGTGATTTATGGCACCGTCCGGCCCGGTCATGACCCCGCCACGGGCTTTCATGTCTCCTGAGAATGGGGGATAGCCAGAACGATCAAAGGGGGGATAGCGATGGAGAACCGTCACGCCTTATCCGGCGCCCGAATCGCCTTCGATCTGGATGGCACGCTGGTGGATACGGCGCCCGATCTGGTGCGCGCCCTCAACGCCGCCATCGCGCCGGCGGGCCTCGAGCCCGTCCCCCTGTCCGATGTGCGCGCCATGGTGGGCCGCGGCGCGCGCGCGCTGATCGAGCGCGCCTTCGCCCGCGCCGGACGCGCCGCCTTGCCCGAAGACGACCTCTCCGGCGCGCTTGAACATTTCCTGGCTGTGTACCGCGGCGGGATCGCCGATCTGTCGCAGCCCTTCCCCGGCGTCGAAGCGGCGCTCGATGTGCTGGCAGACGCCGGCGCGCGCCTGTCGGTATGCACCAACAAGCCGGGCTGGCTGGCTGTCCCGCTCCTTGAGGCGCTGGGCCTCGCCTGTCGCTTCGAACGCATTGTCGGCGCTGAAGATTCGCCGGCGAAGAAGCCCGACCCGGTCCATGTCGTCACGGCGCTGGGCGGCGGTCCGGTTGCGGCCGGCGATATTCTGGTGGGCGACTCAAGCGTCGATTTCGAGGCGGGCCGCGCCGCTGGCGCAGGCGTCATCCTGTTTGAGCTTGGCTATGACGAAAAACCGGTCCGAACCCTGGGTCCGGACCGGCTTTTCAGTTCATTTGGCGATTTGCCAGGGCTGATCGCCGGGCTGATCGCTCAGCGTCAGGCGCTGCGGCGTTCCTGACCACGGTCATTGGCAGGCCGGGGCATGCCGTTGACCATGTTGGACCGCACGTCCGTGCGCGCCGAACGCATCGCCGGCATGAAGCCCGCTTCCTGCAGCTCGACGGAGACGTCATAGCCACGCTCTTTCCAGTAGGCTTCAATACGCTCCTTGAGACGAAGCGCACCTTCGCGGGTGCAAAAATCATTGCTGGCCATGGGGAGACCTCCTTATCCGCGCGTCACCAGTCACGCGCGGCGGGTTCGTTGTTGAATAGGAAACGACCGGAACAGACCTGTGTCGTTCAGGCGCTGGGTGGGTCTATAGGTGATATTTCTTCTTGACGGAAGTGTGACGAGGGCAAGGCGGCAAATTTTTTTATCCCCCCGCGCTCTGCGTCCGTCCGCTTGACCCTGCAAAGGCGTCAACGTATACGACCCCCCTCTTTTCGGGCGGCTAGCTCAGCGGTAGAGCACTTCGTTCACACCGAAGGGGTCACAAGTTCGATCCTTGTGCCGCCCACCATTTACCTCCCGGCCGGTCGCTGAGGCCCTTGACGCTCACGCGCTTGTGATGGCGCCAGGCGCCGGCGCGGCCAGGATCGGCGGCAAGGCGCGCCCGCGTCGAGGCGCCGCAGACCGGGACGATGCGCTTGCGAAGCGTTCTCAAAAATGGCAGACAGTCGCCTCAAGCAAGGCGATGGGTCTTGCGCCACGCCAATTGCTCCGGGGAACGCACGTGATGTTGAAATCCCTCTACGCCGCTGCGGCTATCGCCGCCCTCGCCCTGTCTGCCTGCGCCGAGCCGGCGTCCGAGGCGCCTGCCTCCGGCGCCGCGTCAGGCGCCGCGCCGGCGGGCGAAGTCAATCTCTTCACCGCCCGGCACTACGCCTCGGACGCCGCCGTCTACGCGGCGTTCACCGAGGAGACCGGCATCACCGTCAACGTGCTGGAAGCCCCCGCCGATCAGCTGATCGAGCGCATGCGCGCTGAAGGCGCCCGCTCGCCCGCCGACGTGGTGATCACCGTGGATGCTGGCCGCCTCTGGCGCGCCGATCAGGCCGGGCTGTTCCAGCCGGCGCCAGAGCTCGCCGAAGCGCTTCAGGCCGTGCCCGCCAATCTGCGTCATCCCGACGGTCACTGGTTCGGCTTCGCCAGCCGGGTGCGCGTCGTGGTCTACGCTCAAGGGCGCGTGGACGCGGGCGAGATCACGGATTTTCTCGACATTGCGGACGAACGCTGGCGCGGCCGGCTCTGCGTGCGCTCGTCAAGCAATGTGTATAATCAGTCGCTGATGGCCGGCCTGATCGACGCGGTCGGCGCCGAGCAGGCCGAAGCCTGGGCTGCCGGCATCGCGGCCAATCTGGCGCGCGCTCCGCAAGGCGGGGATACCGACCAGATTCGCGCCGTCGCGGCGGGCGAATGTGACATCGCCATCGTCAACCACTATTATCTCGCCCGCCTGCAGCGCGCCGAGGATACGGCCGACCGCGCTGTGGCGGACGCCGTGGGCATGGTCTTCCCGTCGCTCGCAGGACGCGGCGCCCCCTTCAACATTTCCGGCGCCGGACTGGCCGCGAATGCGCCAAATCGCGACAACGCCTTGGCATTACTGAGGTTTCTCCTGACCGAGACGGGCCAGCGCCAGTTCGCGGAACTGACCAATGAATTCCCGGTCGTCGAGGACGTCGCCTACGACAATCCCGTTCTGGCCAGCTATCCGGAGATCTCGCCCGATCCGGTCAACGTCAATGTGCTGGGCGAGAATGCGGCGCAAGCCCAGCGCATCTCCGACCGTGTCGGATGGCCGTAAACCCCCTGATGCGCCAGGCCTATCCGGTCTGGCCCGCCCTGATCGCCGCCATCGCCTGCGCCGCCCCGCTTGTTGCGGTGGCGGCGCTTGCCGTTTCCGGCGAGTGGACGGGCTATCTCACGCATCTGTGGTCCACGCGCCTGCCTGACTATCTGCTCAACACGGTGCAGGTGACGCTCATTTCGGGCGGCCTCGCCCTGGCGCTGGGATCCGGTCTCGCCTGGCTTGTGGCGCGCTATGAGTTCACAGGACGCAGCGTGTTTGAATGGCTGCTGGCCCTGCCCCTGGCCGTGCCCGCCTACGCCGCCGCCTATGGCTGGTTTGACCTGACGCAGGCCGGCGGCCCGCTGGGCATGTTGCCCACTGTGCGCGGGGCGACGGGGGCGGGTCTCATACTGGGCCTGACGCTCTATCCTTACGTCTATCTCCTTGCGCGCGAAGCCTTTTCCGGTCAGTCCGCGGACGCCTATGAGGCCGCGCGAACCCTTGGCGCGCGCCCGCGCGAAGCCTTCCTGCGCGCCGCCATGCCGATGGCGCGGCCGGCCATCGCCGCAGGCCTGGCCCTTGTGGTGATGGAGACGCTGGCCGATTACGGCGCAGTGGCGCATCTGGGCGCGCCGACCCTGACGGTCGGCCTGATCCGCGCCTGGGCGGGGGAAGGCGCCACGGCGGACGCTGCCCGCCTTGCGCTCATGCTGGTGGCCATCGCCTTTGTGATCTTCGCCCTTGAGCGCGGCCAGCGCGCCCGCGCGCGCCAGACCAGCGCCTCGGGCCGGCGCCGCCCGGCGCGGCGCATCCAATTGCCGCCGGTGCGCGGCCTCGCCGCCGCCGCGCTGTGCCTGTCGCCGGTGCTCCTGGGCATGGTGGTCCCGCTGGGGCGGCTCGCCTACCGCTCCCTGAGCGCACCAGTGACGCGCGACCTCGTCAGCGCCGCGCAGAACGCTGTTCTGCTCGCCGTGATCGCAGGCGTGCTCGCGGCAATCCTGGGGCTCGCCGCCGCCTATGCCCTGCGCACCGGCACACGCAGCGGCGCCGTTGCGGCGCGCGTCGCCGGACTGGGCTATGCCGTGCCCGGCGCTGTGGCCGCGATCGGCGTGCTCGCCATCCTCGGCCTCCTTCAAAGCTGGATGGACGCGGCGTGGGCCACCCTGTTCGGCGGCCTGTTCCCGGTCGTGCTGACGGGCGGGATCGCCGCGCTGATCTTCGCCTACCTGTCGCGCTTCGCCGCCGCCGCCATTGGCCCGGCTGACAGCGCCCTGTCGCGCGTCACGCCGGCGCTCGACGGCGCAGCGCGCACGCTCGGGGCCAGCGCGAACGAGACTGCGCGGCGTGTCCACTGGCCCCTCATCACGCAAGGCGCGCTGCTGGCCGCCCTTCTGGTTTTCGTTGAAGTGCTTAAAGAATTGCCCGCAACGATGATCCTGAGACCCTTCAACTTCGACACGCTGGCAGTGATTGCGCACAATTACGCATCGGACGAACGTCTTGGCGAGGCGGCCCTGCCCGCCGTGCTCATCGCGGCTGTGGCCCTGCCGCCGATGATCTGGATCGCCCGGCGCATCGTGCGCGCCGAAGCCGTGCGCGCCGAAGCCACAGGCGCAGAGGCGGGCCGTTGACCCTGGATGACCGCCTCCTCGACGTTCGCGGCGCCACGGTGCGCTATGCGCCCGGCCGCGCGGCCGTGGACGGCGCCGACCTGCGGCTGACCTGCGGGCGCGTGACCGCCCTCCTGGGCCCTTCCGGCTCGGGCAAGTCCTCCCTCCTGCGCGCCATCGCCGGACTTGAGAAGCTCGACGGCGGCGAGATCCGTTTTGAAAACAATGTCTGGAGCGCACCAGGCGTCCATCTGCCCCCCGAACAGCGCCGCTGCGGCGTGGTGTTTCAGGACTATGCCCTCTTTCCTCATCTCACGGCCCTCGACAACACCGCCTTCGGCCTGCGCGGCGGCAGCCGCGCCCAAAGGCGGGCGCAGGCGATGCAGCGCCTCATCGCCGTCGAGCTGGAGGAGAGAGCCCACGCCTACCCCCATCAGCTGTCCGGCGGCGAACAGCAACGCGTGGCGCTCGCCCGCGCCCTGGCGCCCGGGCCGGACGTCGTCCTCATGGACGAGCCGTTCTCCGGGCTGGACCGGCGCCTGCGAACGGACTTGCGCGCCACTACCGCCCGCGCCCTGCGCCAGAGCGCAGCGGCGACCCTTTTGGTGACCCACGACGCCGAAGAGGCGCTGGCGCTGGCCGACACCATCGCCCTGATGAGCGAAGGGCGCATCATCCAGACCGGGGCGCCAGACGCGCTCTATCTGCGCCCGGCCTCGCTGACGGCGGCGCGGCTCCTGGGCGAGATCGAGGTGTTTGACGCCACCGTCTCCAACAGCCACGCTGCGACCCCTCTGGGCGGGGCGCCCGCGCCCGGCTTCGCCGATGGCGCCCCGGTGTGCGTGCTGGTGCGCCCTGAATCCATCCAGGTCCGGCGCGCCGATGGCGACGGCGCGCTCGCGACCATCACCGAACGGCGCGCCGGCGTGGGCCAGCTGCGCCTGGTCTGCCAGATGAGCGATGGCCGCGAAGTGATGGCGCGCACGCTGCTGTCGGCGCGCCACCGCCAGGGCGACGCCGTGCGCCTGTCCCTCGACCCCGACGCGGTGCATGTCATCAGCGCCAGCGCAGCGTGACGTCGCGATTGCGGGACGCGCCTGCGCATACTACCTGACTGAGCCCTGCCCCAGTCTCACAAGCCGGTCCGCGCCATGAGCCTTGCCCTCGACCCTGCACCGCGGCCTGAAGGCCGCCTCGCGCGCCTGATCGCGAGTTCCGCCTTCCGCAACACCATCACCGTGCTGATCCTGATCAACGCGGCGATCCTGGGTCTCCTGACCTATGAGCTGCCAGCCCGGATCGTCACGGCGCTCGACTGGGCGGACCGGCTGATCATCGCCGTGTTCGTCGTGGAGATTGTGCTCAAGCTCATCGTCCAGCGGCAGAATTTCTTCCGCTCGGGCTGGAACCTGTTCGATTTTCTCGTGGTCGGCCTGTCGCTTATCCCGGATGCAGGCGCGTTCACCGTGCTGCGGGCCTTGCGGGTGCTGCGCCTGTTCCGCCTGTTCTCGGTTGTCCCGGAAATGCGCCGCGTGGTCGAGGCGCTCGGCAAGGCGATCCCCGGCATGGGGGCCATCATCCTGGTGCTGGCCCTGATCTTCTATGTCGGAGCCGTGATGGGCTCGATGCTGTTCTCCGGCACCCATCCCGAATTCTTCGCCGATCTGGGCGCCTCGGCCTTCACCCTGTTTCAGATCATGACGCTGGAAAGCTGGTCCATGGGCGTGGCCCGCCCGGTGATCGCCGAACACCCGCTTGCGTGGATATTCTTCGTCGGCTTCATCGTGCTCACCAGCTTTGCCGTGCTCAACCTGTTCATCGCCGTGATCGTGGATTCCATGCAGTCCAAGCACTTCGACGCCGAGGACCAGCGCCAGCAGCTCGCCCATGACGAACGCATCCAGCTCCTCGACGAAGTCCGCGCCCTGCGCGCCGAACTGTCTGAATTGAGGACCGAATTGCGGCCTCAGCCGCCTGAAGCGTCGAGCTCTGCGTCAAAGCGCGCCGACAGCGACGAGTAGAACGCCGCCAGCTGTTCATCGCGCGCGCTGCGCCGGCGCGGCGCCGGAGCGCTGAGGTCTGCGGGCTCAACACCCTCATGGGCGGCGACCATGAACCGGTTCCAGATCTCGGCCGGCAATTGCCCGCCCGTGACACCCTGCATCGGCGTGTCGTCATCATTGCCGACCCACACGCCTGCGGTGAGATGGGCGGTATAGCCGACAAACCAGGCGTCGCGGCTGTTCTGGCTGGTGCCGGTCTTTCCCGCAGCGGTGTGGCCGGGGATCCGGGCGCGCGTGCCGGTGCCGTCGAGAATCACGCTTTGCATCATGGTGCTGACCCAGCGGGCATGCTCGACGCTGAGCACCTCTTCGCCTGGCGCTGCGCGGCCGGCCTCCCAGATCAGCTCGCCGCGGGCGCTGCGGATCTCGCGCACCAGATAGGGATCGCGCCGCAGCCCATCCCGGGCGAAAACCGAATAAACCCCTGTGAGTTCAAGCAGGGTGACCTCACCTGCGCCAAGCGTCATGGCCGGAACCGGCAGCATGGGCCTCGACAGGCCCAGGCGCGCAGCAAGCGCGGTCACGTTATCCATGCCGGCGCGCACGCCAGCCTGCGCCGCAACCGTATTGACCGAGCGCTTGAGCGCGTCGGCGATGGTGATGCGCCCCAGGAAGCGTCCGCCGAAATTGACCGGGCTCCAGCCGTCTATGTCGATGGGCTCATCGTTGAAGGTCGTGGCCGGGTCCATGCCCGCCTCGAAGGCGGCGGCGTACACGACCGGCTTGAAGGCCGAGCCCGGCTGGCGCAACGCCTGCGTCGCCCGATTGAACTGGCTCTGCCGGTAATCGCGCCCGCCCACCAGCGCCCGCACCCGCCCGTCCGGCGCGAGCGCCGCCAACGCGCCCTCGCCCGCCTGGCGGGCTTCGCCTTGCGCGTCCAGCACCGCATTGACCGCGCCATGCGCGGCGCGCTGGAGCGCGGGATCGATCGTCGTCGTGATCACCAGATCGGGAATGGCGCGGTCAGCCCCCAGTATCGCCAGCGCTTCGGCGACGGCGGCGTCAAAGACATGCCCCCAGATTTGCGCATCCTCCGGGGCCAGCAGCGCCTGGGCCAGCTCAGCCGGGATCGTGGCGGCGGTCATATAGGCGATAGGATCAATGAACTCTTCCTCCAGCATGGCAGACAAGACCAGGCGCGCCCGCGCCAGGGCCGCCTCCATGTTTTCGGTCGGCGCCAGCCGTGTGGGCGCCTTGGGCAGGGCCGCCAGCAGCGCTGCCTCCTGCAAGGTGAGTTCGGATGTGGTGGTCTGGAAATAGCGCCGCGCGGCCGCCTCCACGCCATAGGCCTGCTCGCCGAGATAAACCCGGTTGAGATAAAGCTCGAGAATCTCCTGCTTGCTGATGCGCCGCTCCAGCTGGCGCGCCAGCCGTATCTCCTGCAGCTTGCGGCGCAGGCTGCGTTCGGGCGTCAGCACCAGGTTCTTCACCAGCTGCATGGTCAGGGTGGAGCCGCCCTGCACCGTGCGCCCGGCGCGCAGATTGACCCAGAAGGACCGCGCCAGCCCGTGCAGATCCACGCCACTGTGCTCAAAGAAGCGCCGGTCCTCGATGGCGATGAAGGCCTGGGGCAGGTGGGCGGGCATCTCTTCCAGTGGCACGCGCCGGCCATAGAGCGGCCCGCGCACGGCCATCACCGTCCCGTCATCGGCCAGCACCGTGACCGACGGCTCCATGCGCACATCCCACAGCGCGTCGATGTCTTCAGGCAGGTCTGGCAGATCGTGAAACGCCCAGCGCCAGGCGATCGTTCCGCCCACCGCGCCCGCCGCGACCAGCACCAGGAGCACGCCCGCCAGGATCAGGGGCAGGCCGCGCAGCACCCGTGCGCGCCACGGCTCGCTCTCGTCAGCCCGGAAGGTTATGGCGCGCTCCTTTATGGTCATGCTGCAGCGCGCTGTTAACAGCGCGCTTTCGCGGCTAAATTCGGGCGATGACCGCGACAGCCCCCTTCTACGAAACAAAGACGCTGGCGCAAATGACGCGCAGCGAATGGGAATCCCTGTGCGATGGCTGCGGGCGCTGCTGCACGCTGCTTCTGGAGGATGAGGACGGCGCGGTCTGGCGCACCTCGCTGGCCTGCCGCCTTCTGGATCTCAAGACCGTGCGGTGCGGCGACTACGCCAACCGGCATGCAAGGGTTCCAGGCTGCGTAAAGCTGACGCCCGATACGGTCGGCCAGCTGGGCTGGATGCCGGACACCTGCGCCTACCGCCTGATCGCCGAAGGCAAGCCCCTGCCTCAGTGGCATCCCTTGCGCACCGGGGACACGGGCAGCGTGATCGCGGCGGGAATCAGCGTGAAGGGAGAGCTGATCAGCGAAGCGCTGGTCGATGAAGACGACCAGGAAGACTACATCACCGGGCGCGTGCTCTGACGGGCCGTTGATCAAGCCTCGCCGGCCTCGCTGCGCCCCATTCGCCGCACGGGGGCCAGCGCCTGAAATGCGCCGTCGCGCCGTTCAGCGCGCGCCGTGATCGCCTCCATGATGTCGGCCGGGCTCCACAGGCTCGCCTGCAGCACCATCGCCTGCTCCAGCGCGTCAGCGACCGTGTGGTCGCGCGCATACAGGAAAGACCGCTTCACCCCGCTGATCGCCAGCGGCGCCTTGGCGGCGATCTCGCGGGCCACCGCGTCGACATGGGCGCGCAGGGCCTCGGGCGTATCGACAACGCCGTTATAGAGCCCCAGCCGTTCAGCCCGCTGCGCATCCAGGCGCGCGCCCGTGTAGGCCAGCTCGCGCGCCACGCCTTCGGGGATCAGCCGGGGCAGGCGCTGCAGCGTGCCGACATCGGCGAACATGGCGATATTGGTCTCTTCGATGCGCAGCCACGCTTCGGTCGTGCCATAGCGCAGATCACAGGCCGTGATCATGTCCACCGCCCCGCCCACGCACGGCCCCTGCACGGCCGCGATGACGGGAAAGCGCGCCCGCTCGAACGCCGTGAAGGCGTCCTGCAAGGCCGTCGCAGCGGTCAGGAAGGCTTCGCGCGCCGCCGC
The DNA here is from genome assembly GCA_016124675.1 of Alphaproteobacteria bacterium. Taxonomy (GTDB): domain Bacteria; phylum Pseudomonadota; class Alphaproteobacteria; order Caulobacterales; family Maricaulaceae; genus Oceanicaulis. The sequence continues at coordinate 61,205 of WGNG01000003.1, read as the reverse complement.
GCTGTCCGTCGACAGGGCGCCAGGATCGGTGAACACCGAAATATCCATCCCGGCGCTGAACACCGGCCCCTCGGCGTCAAGGATCAGCACCCGCGTGCGCCCGGCGTCCGACAGCGCCATCACCGCTTCTGGCAATTCGCGCCAGAAGGCCGGCGTCATGGTGTTGCGCTTGTCCGGGCGATTGAGCGTCAGGCGGGCGATGGCGCCCTCTTGCGACACGTTGAAGCTGGTCCAGGCCATAGGCGCTCTTCCCCCTTGTGCGAAACAGCGCCCACCATCCCCTGCTCCCCGCGCCGGTTCAAGGCCTTCAGCCGCCGAGGACGGTCAGGCGGATCCGCCAACACCATGCCCTGACGGCGCCAATCGGATGCAGCCGGGCTGCCGGGCGCCCGCGCCATTGGACCGAAAGACGATTATCCTCTAGGAAACAGGCTGAGCGCGCTGAGGCGCGCGCACCGTTCTCAGGGAGGCGTCGTCATGGGTGCGCACTGGACAGGGCTTCTGGTCATAGCGCTCTTGCTGCTCGTGCTGTTTGGCGGGCGCGGCAAGATCTCGTCCCTGATGGGCGACATGGCCAAAGGCATCACTGCCTTCCGCAAGGGTCTCAAGGATGGCGGCGAGGATGCCGCTGCCGACAAGACGAATGCACCCAACGGAGCCCTCGGCTCGGACGCGGGGCGCACGGGCGAGCCGCGCCGCGAGGACGAACGCACCGGGAGCTAGGCGATGAACCCGGGCATTGGCGCGCCGGAGATTCTGATCATCGTCATCCTTGCCCTTGTCGTGGTGGGCCCCAAGGACCTGCCGCTGATGGTGCGCAAGGCCGGCCGCTTCATGGGCAAGATGCGCGCGATGGCGCGCGATTTCCAGCGCAGCTTCGATGACCTTGGCCGGGAGGCCGAACTGTCTGAATTGCGTAAGGAAATCGAGGCGATCAAGGCCGCCAACCCGATGAACGAAATCCGAGCCGAGCTGAAGAAGGCCGAGGCCGAAGCCATGGCCGAAGACACCGCGCCTGCCGCGCCGCGCCCGGCGGATATCCGTGACCATCCGCGCCTGGCCGGCCGGTCAACGCCCCCGGCGCCATCGCGTGAACCCGGGCAGACGGACTAGCATCATGGGCGCGCCGACCGATCCGGAAGACGAGGTTGAAGCCTCGCGCGCGCCCCTGATGGCGCATCTCGAAGAGCTGCGCTCGCGCCTGATCGTCACGCTCGCCGCCCTGGCTGCCGGCTTTGCGATCTGCTTCTTCGCCGCGGAGGCGATCTACAACTTTCTGCTGGTCCCGTTCGAGACCGCAGCCCGGCAGGTGCGCGGCGACGACCTCGCCCTCCAGCTCATCTTCACCGCGCCGCTGGAGTTCTTCTTCGTCAAGCTGAAGCTCGCCCTGTTCGGCGCCATCGTGCTGGCCTTCCCGGTGCTGGCCTATCAGGTCTGGGCCTTCGTGCGCCCCGGCCTGTACAAGAATGAGCGCCTCGCCTTTGCGCCCTTCCTGGTCGCTGCCCCGATCCTCTTCACCGCCGGCATGGCGTTTGTTTATTACCTCATCCTGCCCTTCGTCATGGGCTTTGCGCTGGGCCAGGAGCAGGCGCCGGTCGAGGGACGCGCCAGCATTCAGCTGCTGACGCGGGTGTCGGAATATCTCAACCTCGTCACCACGCTGATCCTCGCCTTCGGCGTCAGCTTCCAGCTGCCGGTCCTGCTGTCGCTTTTGGGAAAGGCCGGGCTTCTGACCAGCGACACCCTCATCAGGTCGTGGAAATACGCCCTCGTGGGCATCGCGATCTTCGCCGCCTTCATCACCCCGCCCGATCCGATCAGCCAGATTTTTCTGGGCGCCGCGATGTTCGGGCTCTACGGCCTGTCTATTCTGGCGGTGAAGCTGGTGGAGCCCAAGCCGCTCGAAGACGAGGCCTGAGGCGCCCTGGCGGCGTGGCATCGCACCGGAAGGCCCTACCGCTCGCTTTGCCCGCTTTCGGCGTCACCCGTCACCGTCTTGCTCGTGCCGGCTTCGTTGGCGTCCGCACCGCCACGGGCGACCGAGTCCGGCAAGGGCGCGTCTTCCGGCTCGCCGGCATGGCGGCGCACGGCCGGCGGCACGAAGACCTCCGCGCCGTCATCCATGTAGACGCTCGTGGAGGGGAAGGCGAAGCCGGTCCCGGCCTCTTCCACGATGCGCTTGACCGCAAACGCCAACTCTTCCTTGACGCGCAGCCACTCGCCCCAATTGGTCGTGAGAGTGAAGCAGTAGAGCAGGTAATCGATGGACGACGGACCGAAGCTGTCCACGCGCATGAAGGTCGGGACCTCGGGCGGCTTGGCGAACTCGGGGTTGGTCAGGATGTAATCCAGCACCTTGTCGCGGATGTATTCCAGCTGCGAGGTGGTCGTCTTGTACTCCACCCCGATGACCCAGCGGATGCGCCGGTGGGTCATGCGGGTGAAATTGGTCACGGCGTTGTCGGCAAGCTTGGAGTTAGGGACATAGACCGGGCTGCGGTCAAAGCGGCGCACCAGGGTGGAGCGGAAATTGATCTCGATGACCGTGCCTTCCACCACGCCGTCCACCAGGATCCATTCGCCCGGCACAAAGCGCTTTTCCGTCAGGATCAGGATGCCCGCGATCAGGTTGCGGAACAGATCCTGCGCCCCCAGGCCAATGGCCACGCCCAGCAGGCCCAGCCCCCCGATCACCGGCGCGACCGGTATGCCCCAGATCTGCAGCACCGCCGCCGCGCCGATCACGACGAACAGAATGCGCAGGAATTTGGCCAGCCAGTCGACCATCACCGGCGTCAGCGCCTTGCGCAGCGGCGTCATCAGATGGGCAAGCGGAATGACCACATTGTGCAGCGCCCAGAACAGGGCGATCACCACGAGCGTCTCCACCACCTGCGTGCCGTTGATGGGTGCGGTTGCGGCGTGAAAATCGAGAATGGTGAAGGCGAGATAGACGCCGATAATCACCGGAATCAGCTTGACCGGGCCTTTCAGCGCATTGATCACCTTGCTGTCGAGATTGTTGTCCGTCCGCTCGGCGAACGTGATCAGGCGGCGCAGCACCAGATGATAGAACAGCCCGCGCACCAGAAAGGCGAGCGCCAGCACGAGCATCGCCACCAGCCCGTCGCCGACATTGTACCCGGCGAAACTGGTCTCCCAGACCCGGACCACAATCTCCCACAGCGGCTCGGCCCGGGCGATCAGATCAGTGTCCGCCGCGTTGGCCTGCGCGGCGGCGGTCATGCCGCGCGCTCGCGCGTGTTGGCGAAAATGACGTCAGGCCATTTTTCCTTGGAGTAGCTGACCTCCCAGGCCGATTTGGCGAGGAACACCAGAGCCCCGTCAATATCCTGTGCGATCGCCGTCTTGTGGCGGTCAATGAAGGCCTCGATCTTGTCCGGAGCCCCCTGCAGCCATCGCGCGGTCTCGAAGGGGCAGGTCTCGAACACCACTTCGATGCCGTATTCGTCCGCAACACGCTGGGCCATCACATCAATCTGCAGCGCGCCGACAGCGCCGATCACGAACTCGCCGCCCACTTGCAGACGGAATAATTGCGTCACGCCCTCTTCGGCCAGCGACTCAAGCGCCTTTTTGAGGTGCTTGGCCTTGAGCGGGTCTTTCAGGCGCGCCCGGCGCAGCATTTCGGGCGCAAAGTTCGGAATGCCGGCCACGCGCCATTTGCCGCTTTCCGACAAGGTGTCGCCGACGCGCAGCACGCCGTGATTGGGCACGCCCATCACGTCGCCGGCAAAGGCTTCATCGGCAATCTCGCGGTCGGAGGCGAAGAACAGGATGGGGTTGGACACGGTCAGCTGCTTGCCGTGATCGGTCTTCAGCTTCATGCCGCGCCGGAAGGAGCCCGACACCAGACGCACAAACGCCACGCGGTCGCGATGGTTCGGGTCCATGTTCGCCTGGACCTTGAAGACAAACCCCGCAACCTCCTTGCCGCCGGGCTCCAGCGTCTGCGCCGGGCCGCTGGCCGGCTGCGGCTGGGGTCCCGGAGCGATCTCGGCGACCGCATCAAGCAGCTCACGCACGCCGAAGCGGCGCAGCGCAGAGCCGAAATAGACCGGCGTCAGATGGCCTTCGCGAAAGCTCTGATCGATGAAGGGCGGGCACAGCTCGCGGGCCATCTCCACCCCCTCGCGCACCTCGGCCAGCTCGTCTTCGGCCAGTTCCGACGCGATGGAATTGCCCGACAGCGAGAATCGCTCGGACGGCGCCGGCTCCGGATCATCCGCGGAGGGGCGCCGGTACAGGATAAAGGTGTCGCTGGCCATGTCCGCCACGCCGCGAAACCGCTGGCCCGACCCGCAGGGCCATTGCATCGGCGTCGCATCGAGCGCCAGCTTGTCCTGGATATCATCAAGGAGGTCGGTGACCTCCATTGCTTCACGGTCCATCTTGTTGATAAAGGTGATGATCGGGATATCGCGCAGGCGGCAGACCTCCACAAGCTTGAGCGTGCGCGGCTCCACGCCCTTGGCGGCGTCGAGCACCATGATCGCGCAATCGGCCGCCGTCAGCGTGCGGTAGGTGTCCTCGGAGAAGTCTTCGTGGCCCGGCGTATCGAGCAGGTTGAACATCAACCCCCTGTATTCATACGTCATCACCGAGGCCGACACCGAGATGCCGCGCTCACGCTCGATCTTCATCCAGTCCGACTGGGTGCGCCGGTTCTGACCGCGCGCCTTCACCTGACCGGCAAGCCGGATCGCGCCCGCTTCCAGCAGCAGGGTTTCGGTCAGCGTGGTTTTGCCGGCGTCAGGGTGGGAGATGATGGCGTATGTGCGCCGGCGCGCCCATTCGGGCCCAGCTGGTTCGGCGGTCATGGCGGATCCTTAGTGCTTCAGCCGACGCGAGGTAGCCGAGCACAAGCCCGCTGGCAAGGTTGAGGGGCGTCAGATGTGCGCCGCTACGCCGCCTGCGCGTCCTTGCGCAGCTTCATGAAGCGAAGGGCGCGCCGGGCGCTTTCAGGGTCAAGCGCGTCGTAAATCTTGCCCAGATCGCGCGCCTCGGCGAACGCGTGATCCCCGGCGCCGGCGCGCAGAACTGCGACGGTGACGAACAGCGCCTTTTCGAGCCCCGCCGCCTTGCAGATCATCGCCAGCCCGTCGGCGCATTCATGGTCCAGCGCACGCCGGGCGGCGACATAGTCAACGCCTGTCATTTCGGCGAAGCCTGCGCAGAAGTGCACGCGCTTCTTCTCGCGAAGCAGGCGCACCAGCAGCGCGCCATCCAGCTCCTTGCGCATGCGCTTGGCGGCGATGAACCGGCGCGCTTCGGCCAGTTCGCTGTCCTCGGCCATGCGCGCAGCCAGCCGCTGGTGCGAGGCGGCCAGCGCCGCCTCCAGAACGCCCGGTTCAAGGGATTCAAACCGCGCGGTAATCTGCTCGCGCAGATGGGTCTCGACCACGGTCATGAGATCGCTCAGAAGGTCAGCCGGCGTGTCCTTGCGCTGCACGAGCGGCGCCTGGAGGGCGGGGCTCGTTTCGGCCCGCTGGGCCACCACTTCGAATGTCTGCCGGTCCAGGCGCGAGCCAGGATTGCTCACGAGGCGGGCGACGGCCCTGTCATCGCCCCGCTCCACGATCGCGCTCGACAGGCGCTCGCCCAGGCGCGAGCGCCCGGCGATGGTGTGGATATGACCCTGACCGCGCTCATGCACGATCGTCACCAGGTCCTCATCCTTCAGCACCGTTGAACGCGACAGGATCGGGGCCGCGACTTCAACCGCGTCCATCGCCAGCTGCAGGATCAGGCCGCGTGGCGCCAGCGCGCTGTCGGCGAAGCGTTCGGCGAGCTCGGCGCGGGCGCTGAGAGCCGTCTGGGCGGCGAGCGTCTGCAGCACCGAGTCAAACTCGGCCTGGGTGCGGCTCGCCGCTGCAGGCGGTGCTTCGAAGAACAGGTCGGTCACCTCGCGCAGCAACTGGCGGCGCCGATCAGATGACTTTTCGCGCGCCAGCTCGGCCAGCTTGTGCAATTGGGACGAGGCGGACATGTGCAGACGGGCTCCTGCGCCGAGGGAACAACCCGTCCAACTTGGCACGGCCTGGTAAAGAATCCGTGGCGCTGGGGCGCCTGCCAGCAGATTTTGGCGGCACGCTTGCAGGATCGTTAACCGCCGGCGAGACCGGGTTCGCGATCGCTCGTGCGGGCCGGCCGGCGTGGCGCATCAGACGCCTCCAGCGCTTGCAGGGCGGCGCGCTCGCGCGCATCGGGCGCGCGGTCGCCGGCCGCCTCGATCCGCGCCGCCAGCTGAGGGGAAAGTCCGGTGACGGAGCCTGGCGCCGCGACAGCGGGACGCACGGCGCCCAGCAGCGCGCATGCGCCCGGGCGCTCGCCGAGCCAGGGCCGCCAGCTCCACGCCATGCATCCCCCGTTCAGACCGCAGGCGGCCGCGCACGTGCTCGCGCTGGCCGCTTCAACCCCGTCAAGGCGTTCGATCACTGCCCCGCGCCGCTCATGATCGCTCAGGACGGCGCCCGGCGGCATGGCCGGGACGCCGATCAACAGCAAAAGGGGCAGGATGAGCGCCATCATGGCGTCATCCTGCCCCCGACATATTGCCAATGTATTGCCTGGTGTCAGGCGGCCTGCTTGCGCGTCTGGGCGGCTTCGGCCAGGCGCTCGCGCGCCAGCTGGTCAGCGGCCATGTTGGCGGGCCGGCCTTCGCTCGCGGCCGCGTCGATGATCTCGCCCAGCGTGCGCTTGAGCGTGATCAGCTTGCCTTCGACCCATCTGGCGTCGAACCGCGCGTCCAGCTCACCCATCACATTGATGATGCCGCCGGCATTGATGACGTAATCGGGCGCGTACAGGATGCCGCGGTCCATCAGGGCCTGGCCCATGTCGCGGGTCTCAAGCTGATTGTTCGCCGCGCCTGCGACGATCTTCACCTTCAGCCGCCCGATCGTGGACGGATTGATGACGGCGCCCAGGGCGCACGGCGCGAACACGTCGGCGTCCACGTCATAGATGGCGTCCGGGTCGGAAACGACCGTCGCGCCCAGCTCGCGCGCCAGCTCCGCCAGCGGCTCGGCCTTGATGTCGGACAGGAACAGTTCGGCGCCCGCCTCGGCCAGGTGACGGCACAGATAGCCGCCGACATGACCCGTGGCGCCCTGAACGGCGATGCGCACCCCGTTGAGGTCCGCCTTGCCCAGCGCGCGCTCGACGCAGGCCTGGATGCCAAGGAACACGCCCTTCGCCGTCACCGGCGAGGGATCGCCCGTGCCGTCCGGCAGACCCACCACATGGCGCGTGGTGCGGCGCGCGGCGACCATGTCCGCCGGCGAAACGCCCACATCTTCGGCCGAAATGTATTGGCCGTTGAGCGATTCCAGCGCCCGCCCGAAGGCTTCAAACAGCGCCTCGCGGTCGAACTCGCCTTGCGGGCGGATGATCACGCTCTTGCCGCCGCCAATGGGCAGGTCGGCCATGATGTTCTTGTAGCTCATGCCCTGGGACAGGCGCAGCACGTCGGTCAGCGCCTCGACAGAGCTCGGATAGGTCCACATGCGGCAACCGCCGACAGCCGGACCGCGGGCGGTGGAGTGCACGGCCAGAATGGCCTTCAGCCCGGTCGCAGGATCGGTGGCGAACAGGACCTTTTCATGGTCGTCAAAAGCTGAATGCTCGAACACGCTCATTTGGGGGGAGTCCTTCAAGCGGCATCAGGAATGGGCGCCGGACGCGCATCACCGGTCTTGTCCGGCCGGATGACTATGCGCATCAGGAAAGCTGCGCGGGCGGGATACAGGGCGGGACCAGTGCGCGCAAGCCTTGGAAACCGCTTGTGATTTGTCCGGTCATGCGCGGTGTTCGAGAATGTTGCGCACGCGCGCGCGCAGCCAGGGCAAAAGCTCGTGGCCGAACCACGGGTTACGCGCCAGCCAGGCATTATTGCGCCAGCTGGGATGTGGCAGCGCAACATAGGCCGGGATGTGCGTTCGCCAGTGCAAAACCGTTTGCGTGAGCGTGCGCCCCGCCGCCGATCCCAGATGCCATCGCTGGGCATGGGCGCCCACCAGCAGGGTCAGGCGCACATTGGGCAGCGCGCCGGTGAAGCGGTCCTGCCAGAGCGGCGCGCATTCGCGGCGCGGCGGCTTGTCGGCGCCCTTGGCGTCGAGGCCCGGAAAGCACAGGCCCATTGGCGTGACGGCGACAAGCGAGGCGTCATAGAACTCGCGCTCATCCACCCCCATCCAGGCGCGAAGACGCACACCGGACGGATCGGTGAAGGGCCGCCCGCTGGCCTGAACCCGCACGCCCGGCGCCTGGCCGATGATTCGAATGAGCGCGCCCGGTTGCGCCTGCGCGGCAGGCCGGCACGGATGGGGCAGCACGCCCTGGCACACCCGGCAGGCGCGGGCCGCCGCCAGCACCGCCTCTATACTCTCTTCGGGCGGATTCGGTCTGTCAGGGCGCATCGTCCGGCGCCGGCGCGATCGCGATTCGGTAGACGCCCTTGAAAGTTTCCGGATCGGCCGGCTTGCCCTTGCGCAGGATCACCACCTGTCCCTTGCGCGCAAGATGCACCGCCGCCGCGCGAACATGGCGCATGCGCCCCTGCCAGTCCTCGGGAAAGGCCTCGCGCGCGGCTTCCGACGGGCAAATGGATTTGCCAGCGCCGCGCTGCTCGGCGAGGGTGAGGATCGCGTTTTCAATCAGATCGTCGCTCATGCCCGAAACGGATAGCCCGCCCCATGCGCCGTGACCACCGCCCGTACTGGATGCACACCCTGTGGGAAGCAGCTGAGAACGCCTGGGCGAGGCGCTTCCTCGCCCCGCATTTCGAGGCGCTGGGCCCCCATCCCAAAATCGTGCGCCCGTGGAATGTGGAGGTGTTCGGCCCCAATGTGCGCGCCGGGCGCGCCATCCACATTATCAGCCGGCGCGACCAGCCGGTCAGCTTCACCGTCTGGTCGCCGCAGGATGCGCCCGGGCGGATCGATATCGGCGATTGCTGTTTCTTTGCCGGCGGAGTGCGCCTGCTGGCGGCGCAGGCGATCACGATTGGCGACGGCGCCCTGATCGCGCGCAATGTCACCCTGTCCGACAGCGACTGGCATGATGTCTATGACCGCATCGATCCACGACCGGCCAGCGCGCCCATCATCATCGGCCGCAATGTCTGGATCGGCGACGGCGCCTATATCGGCAAGGGCGTGACGATTGGCGACAATGCCGTCATCGCCGCGCGCGCTGTCGTCACCCGGGACATCCCCGCCAACACGGTCGCCGCCGGCATCCCCGCCGCGCCGGTCAAATCACTCGACCCCGACGGTCCGTTCAAGACCCGCATGGACATGCTGGGCGATCCAGAGGGCCTGAACGCCTTCATGGAAAACGCCTACAAAACCGCGCTCCGGGGCAATTCCACGCTGGGCTGGCTACGCATGAAGCTGTTTCCCCGAAAGGGCGATTGAAGCCGCAGACTCGACATAGCTCCGGTTGTTAAATATTCTCAGGTTGCGCTTGACGCGTAAACAACCTGGGAGATGCTTATGAAAACCTTGTTCGCTTGCCTGTCCGCTGCCGCCGCCCTGGCGGCAGCCCCGGCCGCCTTGGCGGAAACCGGGACAACCGAAGTCCGGCTCGACCGCCTGTACGCGGTCATGCAAAACGCCTCGCCCGCGCCGCAATATGATCCTTATTGCCAGGCAAGGTTCCAGCGCTACGTGGGCACGCAAACGTCAACCCAGTGGCACATCGACCCCCAGACATTGATCATGTGGGCTGACACGACGGTATTCGACGTCACCGCCTCGCTCACGCCGATGGGGATTTACGGGACTTACGCCTTCATCTCCGGTCAACTGCCCCCCGCCCTCACGGACCGGAACGTGGACCGGATCACTTTCGTGCTCAACACTGAGTTTGAGGATCCCGAAGTCGACCTGCTGCTCACCTTCGGCGCGCCGTTCAACTGCGTGCTGTCGAACAAGCCGCTGCTCTAGCTTTGCAGGCCAGACAGGCGGCGGCGCCGGCCGCCGCCTGTATCCTGGAAGGACGGCATCGGCATGCCCCTAGCGCGCAGACTGTTTGCCGACCGCCATCGCCGCCAGCCAGGACCGCACAGGAAGCACCGGCCAGAGACCGATCGCCGCGTATAGCAGGATCGTGCCTCCGATCCACCCGGCGGCGAAAATCAACCCGATCAGCAGCCAGTCGACCGGTCCGCCGGCATCGGTGAAGCCCGAGCGCGTCACATGCGCCATCAGCACCAGCGCGCCTGCACCGGCCAGCAGCGCAAAGGCCTGGGCGCGCACCAGCCGGCTGCTGGACAGGTTGCGCTCTGTGCGCACCACCCATGCAAAGCCGCCCAGGCCCGCCAGCGCGAGCAGAAGGAGGAGCCAGAACCACACGCCCATCATTTCCAGAAGGACAGCCAGCAACACGCCCGGATCGAGTTCCTGCATCGGCCGGGTGCTCCCTATGCCTCGCCGCGCAGCATCGACACATAGGTCGGCTTGAGCGCGATGGTTTTCATGACCCAGGAAATCCAGAGTTCTTCGAGCGGCGCAATCACGCCGGGGAAGGACGGGGTCAGATTGTCCTGGTAGTCGAACTCCACCAGCATCGCCCGGCCCAGCCGGGTGATCAGCGGGCAGGAGGTGTAGCCGTTGAACTGGCTGGTGCTGGTCTGGCCGGCCAGATCCGCCGCGATGTGATCGGCGGCGACGGGCGCCTGCCATTTCACGCTGGCCGCCGTCTTGCCCTTGGGCACGCCGGCGGCGTCGCCGACCACGAACACGTTGGCGTAGCGCGCGTGGCGCATCGTATGGCGATCCACTTCGGCCCAGCCATCCGCCGCCAGCGGACCGGTGCGCCAGGCCAGCGGGCTGGTGCGCAGCGCCGCCGCCGCGCGCATGGGCGGGATCACATTGATGAAGTCATATGGCAGCTCGACCGAACCATCGGGCGTGTCAAACACCGCCCGGCGCGCGCCGGGATCGATGGCCCTGAGCACATGGTTGTAAACCGTGTCCACGCCGCGATCGTGATACAGCATGCGCACTTTCTCCGACACGATCGGCACGCTGAACAGCGCATTGTTGTGCGCGGCATAGGTCAGCCGGGAACGGCCGCGATTGCCGCGCCGGCGCAGGACGTCATCGGTGATGAAGGTGTATTTCAGCGGCGCGCCGGCGCATTTCATCTCGGTCGCCGGACGCATGAACAAGGCGTCCCCGCCCGTGTCTGCGAAGGTCGACATCGCCTGCCAGGTCGCCTGCGCCGCCTCGGGGCTGTGATAGACGCTGCCCAGCCCGTTCTGGCCGATGCGGGCGACATCCATGCCTTCGATCGCGTCGTAATCGAGATCAATCCCCACCGCAGCGACCAGATAGTCATAGTCGACGCGGCGCCCGGACGTCGTGACCACCGCATTGGAGTCTGGATCGAATGCGGCCACCCCTTCCTGGATCCAGTCAGCGCCGCGCGGGATATATTCGCCCGTGCGGCTCACCGGATAGCGCGGCGATTCAAGGCCTGCCGCAACCAGGGTATAGCCGGGCTGGTAGAGATGACGTGCGCGTGAATCGATCAGGGTGATGCGCGCGCCATTGAGGCGCCGCGCCAGCTGGTTGGCCACCGTCAGCCCCGCCGCGCCCGCGCCCGCAATCACGATATGGGCGCGCGTCTGCACCCGGTCGAAGCGTGGCGAGCAGGCCGACAGCGCCGCTGCAGCCGCCAGACCGCCCGCGCCAAGCGACAGAAATCGCCGCCGGGATGCGCTGTCGGGACATCCTCCCGCCACGCATGGGGCCGACATATTCTTGAAGGGTTCAGACATGACAGGCCCTCGCAGCCAACAACCCTATACACTCTGGGAGAATTCAGCCAAAGCGCAAGGCCCGCCATTTGGCCAAATTGCCGCAGCGCGTGACGCCGGGAGCCCGGGGAGCCTGACCTAGGAGAACAGCGCCATCGGCAGCGCGCCGATCACCGCGCCCGTCATCAGCGTCGCGAGCGTGCCTGACACGAGCGCGCGCGGGGCGAGCTTGAGGATGTCCTCGCGCCGGCTGGGCGCCACCGCGATCAGCCCGCCGATCAGAATGCCCACCGAAGAGAAGTTGGCGAAGCCGCACACGGCATAGGTCATGATCAGCCGGGTGCGCGGGCTGAGCTCCTCGGCGAAGCGCGCCAGCGCGTCATAGGCGAAGATCTCGTTCAGCGCCGTCTTGAACCCCATGATCGATCCCGCCGTCTGGGATTCCGACCACGGCACGCCCGCCAGCCACACCAGCGGCGCAAACACCCAGCCCAGCGCCCGCTCCACCGTCAGCGGCGCGCCGAACACGCCGGGCAATCCGCCCAGCGCAAAATTGATCAGCGCGATGAGCGCTGTGAACACCAGCAGCATCGCGATGATATTGATGAACAGGCGCACGCCGTCCGACACGCCCGTGGTCAGCGCGTCCATGGAGGAATGATAGAGATTGACCGGGATTTTCTCGGTCCCTGCGGCGCCGGCTTCCTCGTCCTGGGGATGCATGAGGCGCGACAGCACCACCGCCGCCGGGACCGAAATCAGCGAGGCGGTGAGGATGTGCCCCGCCGCATCGGGCAGGACGCCGGTCAGCTGGCTGACATAGATCGCCATGACCGAGCCCGCGACGGTGGAGAAGCCCACCGTCATGATCAGGAACAGGTCCGATTTCGACATGGTCGGCAGGCGCGGCCGGATCAGCACAGGGCTTTCGGTCATGCCGAGGAATATGTTCGCCGCAGCGCCCATCGACGCGGCGCCTGACAGATTGAGCAGACGCCGGAACATCAGCGCAAATGCGCGCACCGCAAATTCCAGCACCCGCCAGCGCCAGAGCAGCGCCGACAGCGCCGACAGCACGATCACCATGGGCAGGGCCTGGAAGGCGAAGGAGAACAGGAATCGCTCCCCGCCCTCGCGCACCACGAACGGGCTCTCGCCGCCACCCAGATAGCCGAATACGAAGCTGGTGCCCTGCGTGGTGGCCGCCTGCAGCACCTCCACCACGCCGGTCAGCGAGGCGAGGAAGGCGCGGGTGGGCGCAAAGCTGAACAGCGCCACGGCGATGACGTACTGCACCGCCACCGCGCCCGCAATCAGGGCCCAGGGAATGGATTTGCGCGGCCCCATCGCCCAGGCGAGGATGAGAAAGGCGAACACGCCCAGAAAACTGCGCAGCTGCAGGCCGAAATCTTCGATCATGCCCGGACACATCCCCGATCACGGCGCGCCAAGCGCGCTCCCCCGTCATGAGACCGCAACATACCGAAACATGCGCGCTTGGCCAGATATGCTTGCGCGCGCTGCGCAGGCAGGCCATCTAGCGCCCATGACCGCCCCGATCTGGACGCCCTGCATCAAGGTCTGCCTTGTCGATCCGGCGCAGAATATCTGTGTGGGCTGTTTCCGCACGCTCGAGGAGCTCGGCCGCTGGACGCGCATGAGCCCTGAGGAGCGCGAGGCGGTGAGGCCCGTACTCGGCGCCCGCCGCGCCGCGTATGAGGCGGGGCAGAAGGTCTGACCCCTATCCCCAGATCGCCGGGCGGATCATGTTGGCCGGGGTTAACCTTGGCTCAGGCGGCGCCATCCAGAGCGCGGGCCACGGCATCAGGCATGGAGGCGATCACGCGCAGATAATTGCGTGTCGCCGAATCGGGCTTGCGCCGACCCTGCTCCCAGTCACGCAGGCTCGCCACCGGCACGCCATAGCGCCTTGCGAATTCCGGCTGGCTTAAACCCGTAGCCGCTCGCGCGGTGCGGGCCAAAACTGCGGCGACACCCCGCTCGAACTCCTCATCCGACAATGGCGCATCCGGATCAGGAGCGCCGCGCAGTGTCATATCGGTGGATTTCGCGCTCATTGGCTTTCCTCACAGAGATTATGCGGACAGCGTCCTGTCTCGGAGCATAAACACAAACCCAGACCCGTCCTTGAGCGAACCCGTAAGTCACGAAGCGCTCTTCGCCATAGTCAAACCGGGTGTCCAGAACATCGACCCGGTTACGGTCAGCCAGCACCTCCAATGCAAAGCCAAGCGACACGCCATGCTTGTCGCGGTTCGCGTCATCCTTTTCAGGATCGTATTCCAGCTTGAGCTGAATATACGGCAATGCCGCACCCCTTTCAACCCTTCACCGGCCACAAGGTCTGACCTATCCCCAGATCGCCGAGCGGATCATATTGGCGGCCACCAGCGCCAGCCCGATCGCAAACGCCTGACGCAGGCGCGCGGCATTGAGACGGTGGGCCAGAGCCGCGCCCATCGGCGCCACGAATACCGCTGCGGCAGCGAGAATGACAAAGCCGGGCAGGCTGACAAAGCCCAGCGACAGGGGCGCGCGCCCCTCCACCGCCCAGCCGGTGATGACAAAGCCCAGCGCCGCCGGCGCGCCGATGGCCACGCCGAAGCCTGCCGCCGTGGCCACGGCGGTGTGGATCGGGCGCCCGAACACCGTCAGCAGCGTCACGCCGAACACCCCGCCGCCAATGCCCATCAGCGCCGACAGCACGCCGATGAACCCCGCCAGGCCCGCCCGCCAGGGCTGGCCGGGCAATTCATCGCCCAGGCGCCAGTCGGCGCGCCCGAAGAAGAATTGCGCGCTCAATACAAAGGCCGTGACCGCAAACACGATCACCAGGCCGCGCGTCGGGATCGCGCCCGCCAGCGCCGATCCACCCAGCGCGCCCAGCACGATCCAGGGCGCCCACTGGCGCAGAATCTTGAAATCAACCGCCCCCCGGCCCGCGTGAGCGGCCACCGAACGCATCGAGGTGACCACGATCACCGCCAGCGAGGTGCCTACCGCCGCATGCATGGCATGGTCGGGATAGCCCAGGAGTTTCAGCGTGTAATACATGGCCGGGACCATCACGACTCCGCCGCCGATCCCGAACAGCCCCGCGATCAGCCCGGCGAAGGCCCCCACGAAAACCAGCGCCAGGATGAACAGCCCATAGGTCTCGATCATGCCGCCGCGCGCGCCTCCGCCACGGCGTGCATTGCCGCCGCCACCACCGACCAGTCCGCGCCGGGCCGGTGGGCGTTCTCCGACAGGACGCGGCGCCACTGGCGCGCGCCCGGGAGCCCGGCAAACAGGCCCAGCATATGGCGCGTCATGGCGTTCAATCGCACGCCCTCGGCCAGGCGCGCCTCCACATACGGACGGTAGGCCTGCAGCGCGCTTGCCGGGTCGCGGTCAGGCGCAGGCTCGCCATAAAAGCGCGCATCGACCTCGCTCAAGATCCAGGGCGTGTGATAGGCCGCGCGCCCCAGCATCACCCCGTCCAGTCCCGCCCCTGCCTCCAGAGCGTGATCGAGATCGGCGAGCCCCCCATTGAGGATGATCTCAAGCTCCGGCCGCGCCGCCTTGAGTTCGCGCACCAGATCATAATCGAGCGGCGGGATGTCCCGGTTTTCCTTCGGGCTGAGCCCGTCGAGCCAGGCCTTGCGGGCATGGACGATGAATGTTGTCACGCCAGACTGTGCGACTGTCTCCACAAAGCCGAACAACGTGTCGCGCGCGTCCTGCTCATCGACGCCGAGGCGGTGCTTGACCGTCACCGGAACCGACACCGCCTCGCGCATCGCCTGCAGGCACTCGCGCACCAGTTCCGGCTCGCGCATCAGGCAGGCGCCGAACCGGCCCGACTGCACCCGGTCCGATGGGCAGCCAACATTGAGATTGATCTCGATATAGCCAAACCCTTGCGCAATCCGCGCCGCCCGCGCCAGCAGCTCCGGGTCCGACCCGCCTAGCTGGATCGCCACAGGCTGCTCGGCCGGATCAAACCCGATCAGGCGCGGCGCATCGCCATGCAGCACAGCCTGATCCACCGCCATCTCGGTATAGAGCAGCGCCCGGCGCGTCAGGACACGGTGAAACGCCCGGCAATGCCGGTCGGTCCAGTCCATCATGGGTGCAACGCAGAAGCGCCGGGAAAGTGACAGCGTGCTCATGGGCGCCATGTAGGCCAGCGCCGGAAAAAGGGCAAACCGTCCGGCCGCCGGGCTTGACCCGACCACCGCCCATGGCCGTGCCTGTGTCCCTGTGATGCGCGCGGTGCGCCTGCTAGCCGCCGCCGCGCCCCGCCTCGGCCCATGATGTCTGCCCCTGGGCGCTCAGCGCGTCGCCATCGCCGGTGAACCCGATCGCCCGCAGAGCCAGAGCCGCTGCGCCGGTGCGCGGCTGCGCGTTCAGCGACCAGTCCGCGCCCGCCGGGCTGAGGCGCGCATGACCGTCGAGGCTCACATCCGGCGTCTCGCCGGCGAACCGGACTGCCGGCTGGCTGCCGGCGCACTCCAGCGCGCCCTCCAGAACCGGCAGGCTCCCCGCACCCCGGGTGTCGACGGCGGCAAGTCCGCCGAAAACGACGGCGCCGGACAAGGTTTCGCAGCCGCGCGGTCCGAACCGGCCCTCGACGTTCGACAGAATCACCGGCTCGGCCAGCGCCGCCCGGGCCGGCCCCGCCAGAGCGACCAGTCCGGCGGGCGCGATGCGGCCAGACGCCTCGCGCAGCTCAAGGGCCTCGCCGTTGAGCACCACAATCGCCTCGCCGCGTCCCCGGGGGTCGCTCATGCGCACGCGCAAGGCCGGCCGGCCGCGCAGCAGCGAGGCGGCCTGCAAGGCGGCGTCCACCTGCGCCAGGCGCACCCTGCCCTGGCGCACATCGCGCCATTGGCCGTTCCAGATCGGACCGCTGACATGGGCGGCATAGACGCCGCGCGGCAGGAGCACCAGGTCGTGCAGGACGCGCGCCGGGGCGAACGCGATGGCCGCCGCGACAAAGGCGAGCAAGCCGATCAGCGCCAGCACCAGGATCCGCGTCATGCTCCGCCCCTCGCCAACAGCAGCTGGGCGCGCAGCGGGCCGGCGCCGGTCTGCTCGAGATTGGCCCGGACCACGACGACGCCATGGTCGCGGGACAGCGCCTCAAGCCAGCGCATCAGGGTCACCGGCTCCGCCGCATCAATCCAGATATTCAGCCGCCCCGCCTCATCGGGCAGCACGCGCGACAGGACAATCCCGGCCTGGCTGGCCGCGCCCGCGACCGCGCTGCGCACCGGCTCGCGCTCACCCGCCGGTGAGGCTGTGCCGGCGCGCTGCAGGGCGTCCAGGCGCGCGATCCCGTTGGCCACCGCGAAATAAGTCATGGCATTGTCTATATAGACGTCGCGCGCGCTGTCGCGCCATGACACCAGCGGCTGCACGATCACAAGCCAGACCAGCAAGGCGCTGATCAGCAGCGACACGGCGAGGACCAGCCCCTGCTCGCGCACGCTCAAGCCCCGCCAATAGGCGATCAGGACGCCGGTCATTCGCGCCACCTCACGATGAACTCCCCGTCGACGCCATCCGCACCTTGCCGGGCGCCGGCGTCCTCAAGCTGAAGCCCGGCCGCCTCCCCCGCCGAACGGAGCGCTTCGAAATCGGCAAAGTCCCGGTAGCGCGCCGCCACCGAAAGCTCGGCGCGGTCCGCCTGAAACCGGACGGCGGTGATGTCGATATGCGGGGCATCGCTGACGACGCCCGCCAGCGCGGAGGTGAGCGCCAGGAAGCTGTCCCCGCCGCCTGACGCCACATCCATCTCGCGCAGGCGCTGCTCCAGCTGCACGCGCGGGTTCACCACACGGCGCACATCCGGGAAGGCGGCGGTGAAGGCGGCGAGGCTGGCGGCCTCAAACCGCTGCGCCTCCCGCGACAGCCACACGCCCTCGGCCGCCACGGTCGCCAGCGCCAGCGCGCCCGCCGTCAGCGCCAGCGCCGCCGCGCGCGCCCACGGCTGCAGGACCGCCGCCCAGTCTGCAGACGCCGCCAGGCGGGGGCCGAGCACCGCCGGGGCCGCCTTGAGCGTGGCGAGATCAAGCGCGGCCGCGGCCTGATAGACATCCAGCGCCGGGCCATGGCGCACCGGATAGCCGTCCAGCGCGGCATGGTGGGAGGCGTGCCCGCCCGACAGCGAGATCGTCTGCGCGCTGACAGCGCCGGCAAGCGCCGGCAGCACCAGATCAGACACGGCATCCGGTGCGCCGCCCGCCAGGCCACCCGCGCCGGAACGGCTGCGCCAGATAATGCGTCCGTCGATGAAGGCGCACGCCAGCGCGTCCTCGCCGGGCGACAGGAGCATCGCCTCGGACACGGCATGGACCGGGCGGATTCCCACGCGCTCCGCCAGCGCGCGCCAGGCGCCGGCGAGCCCGGAATCAAGCGCCGCGACCCAGCGCTGATTGGCGCCGTCGGGCAGGCCGCAGGCGATGAGCTGGGTGTCCAGCGGCGCCGCCAGATATTCCTCGATGGCAAAGGGCGCGGCCTGCTGTGCGGCGCGCTCGCTGCGCGCCGGGATCGACACATGCCGCAGATGCATCAGATCAGCCGGGATCAGCGCCACGACGCAGTCGATGACCGTCCCTTCGGCCAGCCCGCCCACGCTGTCGCCGCGCCCCTCCATCAGCACGCCTTCGGCCGGCGAGACCAAGGCCCAGTCAAACGGCTCGCCGGGGGTGGCGGGAAGGCGAAGGATCAGCCGCGCGCTCACAGCACCGCTCCTTGCACCGGGGGCAGGCGCGCAAATCCGCCCGTACGGTCCATGCGCACGGTCTGCACGCGCACAAGGCGCACATCGGCCAACTCGACCGACAGCTCCAGCTCGAACCATTCCGACCGCAAGGCGATGGCGCCGGCGGGGCGATCATCCTCGCCGATCTCCGCAAAGGCGGGATCAGCCCAGAAGGCTTCGACGCTCGCAAACCCGGTCGAAGGACGCCGGAACAGGACCTGATCGGCCGCCTGCAGGCTGACGGCGCCTCCGGTCAGGGCGGTGATCAGCACACTCTGGTCTGGCTGCAAGGTGTTCACATTCAACGGCGGCTGCAGGCTGGCGGGCAGGACGCACAGATAGGGCGCCAGACGCTGATAGAGCGCCGGTGTCATTACCGGGAGCAGCCGCAGCTCGGCAAGCTCCACAAACGGCTGATTGGCCGCCCGGTGCGCCATGGACCGGTTGAGATACGCGTCATCCTCGGCGCCGCCGGGACGGGCGGAGCGGTCGGCGTCGATCCAGTCCGCAGCCTGCGCGATCAGGTCTTCAGTCTCGGCTTGCGGCACATCCAGCGCCGCCGCAAGGGCGCGCAGACGTTCCGCCGCGGCGTCATCCGACTCGCCCTCGCCGCCGGCATGAAGCGCGTTGATGTTCAGGCAGTTATTCTGGTCGCGGATGCGCGCCGCCAGCTGGCCGCCCTCCACCGGAAACACGCGAACCTGCCCGTCCCAGGGACCTTCGGGGGTGAAGGCGGACGTCCCGTCGCCGGCGAAGCGGGCAAGCAGGACCTCGCCATAGGCCTGCGCGCCATCGAGATAGGCGCCCGCCTGGACCCGGTCCTGAAACACGCTGGTGCGCTGCAGCGTGTGGCGCATCATCTCCACCAGCGAAACGCTCACCGCCGCCATGAACGCCACCACCATCAGCGCCGTCACCAGCGCCGCGCCGCGATCCTTGCCCCCTGGCGCCTTGCAGGTCATGACGCGCCTCCGCCAAGGCTTGTCAGGGCGATGTGCTCGATCTCGCGCCCCTGGGGGTCGCGATAGACAAGGCGCATCGCCTCCGGCATCGCCGCATCGCTGTTACGCCCTGCATCAGGCGGCGCATTCAGCCAGTTGCGGCCATAGCGAAACTGCACCGATACATCCTCAAGACCCTGAGCGAGCACCATGGCAGACGGCGTGCTGGCCGGCGCCGGATCGACCGCCGTCCAGACCTCGCGCACCAGAGCGCCGTCCTCGACCCGCCACACCACGCGAATGAGGCTCGACCGCTCTGCGGCGCCGCCCGGATTGGGCCGTCCGCGCCGGGAAAAGGCGGCGAGCCGACCGGCGTCAGCGCGCGGCGCCAGAAAATCCGTCTGCGGTCCCGCCAGCGCCGGGCCGGAATAGCCGCCATCGGCGGTGCGATGCGGGCGCAGCACCATCTGGGCGGCGTCCTCGCGCCACAGCGTGCGCACATGCTGCAACTCGCTCAGCCGGTCCATCGCCGCCTCTTGCCGGTCGCGCGCATCGATCGTGGTCACCAGCAGGCCGGTGCACATCACGCCCACAAGGGCGAATATGCCCAGCGCCACCATGACCTCAACCAGCGTGAACCCCGCCTCGCGCGTCATGGGCCCGTCCGCTCGAACCGCGTGAGTGTATGGAACGGCTCGCCGGCGCGGCTTCCCCGAGGCGAGATTTCCAGCGTGACCCGCACCAGCCCTGCCTCCGGCGTCGGCGCGCTCTGGATGCGCCACTCATAGGCGCGGCCAGCAAACTCGTAGTCTCCTTGCGCCGGCCGCGTCGCGCCCTGTGCCTCGAGCCGCCAGTCCGCCATCACATTTTCCGCGGCCAGGGCGGCCAGGGCGCGATCCTCGGACATGACGCCAGCGCGCGCCGACTGGGTCAGAGCCTGCACCAGAGCCAGGCCCGCAATGGCCAGCACCGAGAGCGCCGCCAGCATTTCAATGAGAGAGAACCCGGCCTCAGTCCGCATGGCGCGCCTCGACCGGAGCATGGCTCGACACGCTGATGCTGACCTCGCGTCCGCCCTGTCTCAGGCTGAGGCCCGCAGGCGGCTCCGCTCCGGCAGGGTCAAACCAGAGGTCTGGCGCCGGCAGGCCGGCGCTGTCCGGATCACCCCGCAGGCCGGCGCCGGTCAGCGTCAGGTCGACGCCCTCGGTGAGGCGCGCCGGGCCGAGGGTCCGGTCCCCGTGGCGCACGCGCCAGCCGTCCGCCTGCAGGTCCAGAAAGGCATACCCGGCGCCGTCGCCATCCACAGCAAAACCAAGGGGCGCGCCGGTCATCAGCGCGTGCCGGCGCGCGGTCTCCAGCCGCAGCACCAGGCGCGCCGCTTCGGTGTCCAGCGCGCTGCGCGGCGGGGCGATCTGGGTGACCGCTGTCACCGAGACAAGGGCGATGATGGCGATGACGATCATCACCTCGACGAGCGAGAACCCGCCCTCCTGGCCCTGGCGCCGCGCAGACGTCATTGCACGTCCCAGTTTCCGATGTCGGCGTCATTGCCTTCGCCGCCCGGGCGGGCGTCGGCGCCGTGCGACCACACGTCAAACCGCCCATGCTCGCCCGGCGACATGTACTGATAGCTGCCACCCCAGGGATCCTCCGGCAGGCGGTTGATATAGCCGCCTTCGGGAAAGCGCGCGGCCAGGCGCGCATCGGCCGGCGCCGTGACCAGCACCTCAAGGCCCTCATCGGTGGTGGGATAGCGGCCCATGTCGAGGCGGAACATCTCGACGGCCTGCTCGATCCGGCCGATATCGGCGCGCGCCTTCTCGATGCGCGCCCGGTCCTGACTGGGCAGGACATTGAGCACGACCACAGTCGCGAGCAGGCCGATAATCACGACGACGACCATGATCTCGACGAGCGTGAAGCCGGCTTCCGGATGGTTGCGGGGTGTCTGGACGGACTTCATGGCGGGGCTCCTTCTGGGCGTCAGCCAAGCGCCAGCGTGTTGAGCTGTAGGATTGGCAGCAAGATCGACAGCACGATCAGGGCGACGATCGCGCCCATTACGATGATGATGGCGGGCTCCAGCAGGCTGAGCGCCGTGCTGCTGGCGCTTTCAAGCTCGCCTTCAAGCTGGTCGGCAGCGCGCGGCAGCATGGAATCGAGCGCGGCGGATCGTTCCCCGGCCGCAATCATGTGCAGCGTCAGGGCAGGCAGGAAGCGGGCGCTTTCAAGCGCTGACGAGAGCGTGCGCCCGGTCTCCACCTGCGCAACCACCTCCTCAAGGCAGGCGCCGATATGGGCGTTGGTGGCAGCCTTGCGCGCCGCCCGCAACGCATCGGGCAGCACTGTGCCCGCCGCGAGCAGGACGCTCAGCGTGCGTGCAAAGCGGGCCGCCTCCACCCGGCGCAGGAACCCGCCCAGCAGCGGCACGGACAGGCTGATCCGGTCCAGCCGGTCACGCACCGCCCGCCGGCGCAATAGCACCCGCAGGCCGATGACCGCCGCCGCCAGCCCGGCCAGCAGGAACATCCACCCCGCCTGGAGAAACTGCGACATCGCGATGATGGCCTGTGTCAGCACCGGCAGGGTGATGCTCATGGAGTCAAACTGTTCGGCCAGGCGCGGCACGATGGCGGTCATCAGCACCGCGATCACAGTCATCGCCGTCACCGCCAGCGCGCACGGATAGATCAGCGCCGTCATGACTTTGCGCGATAGCGCCGCCGATTTCTCAAGATGGGCGGCCAGACGGTCGAGCACGCTGCCGAGAGCGCCGGAGCTTTCGCCCGCCGCCACCATCGCCCGGTACACGGGCGGGAAGCTGCCGGGAAAGGCGAGCATGGCCCCGGAGAGGCGCTCGCCCTCCAGCACCCGCTCGCGCAGCGTGATGAGGATCCGGCGCGACGCCGCATTGACGGTCTGGGCCGCGACGATCTCCAGCGCCTCCGCCAAAGGCAGCCCTGCCTCCACCAGAGTGGCGAGCTGGCGTGTCATAAGCAGGCGCGCCGAAGCGGGCATGGAGCGGTTGCGCGCCATCCCCGGCAGATTGAAACGCGCAGACGCCGCCGGCTTGTCACCGGCCCGGTCAATGGTCAGGGGCGCCAGCTGACGCCGGCGCAGCTCGGCGCGCGCGGCAGCGCCCGACGGCGCGGAAATCACGCCCCTTGTGCGCCGGCCCGTCGTGTCGAGGGCGCTGTATTCAAAGGCGGGCATCGCGTTCGCCCTCCTCGCGGCAGACGCGCAGCACTTCAGCCAGGGTGGTCGCGCCCGAGCGGGCAAGGTCCAGCCCCGCCTCGAACAGGCCGCCGCCGCCTGCAAAGGCGTGGCGCGCAAGGTCCGCTTCGCGCGCATTGTCGTGGATCAGGCTGCGCAAGGCCTCGTCCACCGTGATGATCTCATAGACGCCCTGACGCCCGGCGAAGCCGGTATGGTGGCAGGCCTCGCATCCGCGCGGCGCGTACAGCGTCAGGGGCCCGGCGACGCCGGCGAGCGCCTTTTCCCGCTCGCTCGCCTCGTATGGCTCATGGCAGTGGCTGCACAGGCGGCGCACCAGACGCTGGGCCAGCACGGCGCTCAGCGTGCTGGCGAGCAGATAGCTCTCAATGCCCATGTCCTTGAGCCGCGCGATCGCAGCGGCGGCTGAATTGGTGTGGACCGTCGACAGGACGAGGTGGCCGGTCAGGCTGGCCTGAACCGCAATACGCGCGGTTTCACCATCGCGTATCTCGCCCACCATGACGATGTCGGGGTCCTGGCGCAGGATGGCGCGCAGGCCAGCCGCGAAGGTCATGCCGACGCGGGTGTTGACCTGTGTCTGGCCAATCCCGTCCACCGCATACTCCACCGGGTCCTCGATGGTGAGGATGTTGCGGGTCTGGTCATTGAGCGCGGTGAGGCCGGCATAGAGCGTGGTGGTCTTGCCCGATCCGGTCGGCCCGGTGACGAGCACGATCCCGTTGGGCTGGGCCAGCGCGCGGCGATAGCCCGACGCCACCGCTTCGGGCATGCCCAGCGCGTGGATCGCCATGAGCGCGCTGTTCTTTTCCAGCAGGCGCATCACCACCCGTTCGCCATGGCGCGACGGCAAGGTGGAAACGCGCACGTCCACGCCGCGGCCCGCCAGCGTCAGGGTCACCCGGCCATCCTGCGGGACGCGCCGCTCGGCGATGTCGAGCCGGGCCATCACCTTCAGTCGCGAGACCAGCGCCGGCGCCAGATTGGGCGGCAGGCTGACACGTTCGTCCAGCACGCCATCGAGGCGGAACCGCACCGCGACCCGGTCCTCGAACGGCTCCACATGGATATCGGACGCGCCGGCGCGGATCGCGTCGGCCACGAGGCCATTGATCAGCCGGATCACCGGCGCCTCGGAATCCGAGGCGAGCAGGTCTTCAGCCTGCGGCATGTCTTCGATCAGCCTCGACAGGCTGTCGCCCTGCCCCGCCTCGTCGCGCGACGCCGCCAGCGTGTTGGCCGCATAGATCTCCGACAGCGCCCGGTCGAACGCCGCGTCCGGCAGCGTCCTGACGGGCGCCGCCCCGCCCGCCGCACGCACGGCTTCGGCCAGCGCCAGCCTGTTGGCCCCCTCGCGCATCAGGAAAGCCGGGGCGTCGCCGGGCTCGAAAGCGATCCCGTTTTCGCGGGCGAACGCGTATGTCAGGAGGCCTGTCGCCATCGCTGGTGCTACTGACCTCCTGCGGGTGGAGGCGGCGCGTCCATCATGATGTGGACCAGCTCTTCAAGGCTGGAGCTCCGGCCATTCGTGGCGCGACGCTGCTCCTCGGACGCGTTCGCGTAAGCCTCCACCGCCAGCGCGCGCATGTCGGCGGCGCTGCGCACGATGGTGGGACGGATGAACACGACCAGATTGGTCCGCCGCTCTGACCGGCCCTCATTGCGGAACGCCCGGCCCAGAACCGGGATGCGCCGCAGCCCCGGCACGCCGCTATCGGCGACCTGGTCATCGCGTTCGATGAGCCCGCCCAGCACGATGATCTCGCCGTCATCGGCCAGCACCGTCGTTTCGATCGCGCGATTATTGGTCACCAGCTCGGCGAAGGTCTGACTGACCGGCCCGGCCACCGACGACACTTCCTGGCGCAAGGTCAGCCGGATCGTGTCGCCATCGGAAATCTGCGGCCGCACGCTCAGTTGCACGCCGACATCCTGGCGCTCGATGGTGCGGAAGGGATTGGCGTTGTTCGACCCCAAGACCTCGCCCGTCGTGATCGGGATTTGCTGGCCGACAATGATGGAGGCTTCCTCGTTGTCGAGCGTCAGGATGGAGGGCTTGGACAGGATGTTGGAGCTGGAATCGCTCTCAAGCGCATTGAGGATCGCGCCGAAAATCGCGCCATTGGCGTTCTGGCCGCCGACGCCGATCAGGGCGCCGCTGGAGCGCAGCAGGGACTGGATCGCCGCCTCGCGCAGCGATTCTGACGCCTCGTCATCCGACTGGGCGATCAGCCCGCCGGCGATGGTCAGGCTGTCAGGCGAGGCGCCATAGCGGGTCGACAGGAAGGGCGTCGCGCTGCCGCCATCACCGGACAGGAGAAGCTGCACGCCCAGATCGCGCGCGGCCTGGTCGGAAATCTCCACAATGATCGCCTCGACCAGCACCTGCGGGCGGCGCACATCCAGCTGGCGGATCACCAGCTCCAGCTCGCGCAGCTGATCGGGATCGGCATTGACCACGACCGTGTTGGTGGGCGCGTGATGGGCGATCGAGGCCTGTCGCGGCGCGTCGCCCTCGCCGCCCGCCGGCGCCAGGCTGACCGACACCTGTTCGAGGATCGGCAGCAGCGCAGCGCCGTCAGCATGATTGAGCGCAATGACCCGGAAGCTCTGATTGGAGCGGCTGACGGCATCCACCCGGCGCACCAGCGCGATGATGTCGCTCACAGCCGCCGCCTCGCCGCGGATCAGCAGCGTGTTGGAGGCCGGCACCGGGGCCAGGTTGAATGCAAACCGGCGATTGTCCTCGCCCTGGAAGGCCGGCAGGCGCAGGCGCTCGATGATGCGCGCCATTTCGTCGGCCGACACGTTCTCAAGCTCGACCATCTCGATAACGGAATTGTCCCGGTCCAGTGCGCGCAGGGCCTGCTCGATGGCGGCGACATTGGACGCATAGTCCACCACCACGACCGAATTGCCGCTTTCGAGCGCCGTGATCGTGCCCACCGCGCTGACCATCGAGGCCAGCGTGCGCACCGCCTCGCGGGCGCTGGCCGCCTGCAGCCGGATGACCGAGGTGCGGAACTGGCCGTCCCCCGCGCCCAGCGGCGCCCCGGATCGGGCGCCCTCGCGCTCGGCGCGGATCTGGTACACGCCCGGCGCCGTGCGGACCGCGCTGAAGCCATGGACGCGCAGGGTCGCCAGGAATACCTGGAACGCTTCCTCGCGCGTCACCGGTCCCTGGGAGGTGATGTTGACCACGCCGCGGATCTGCGGGTCCACCACAAAGGTATAGCCGGTGAGCGCCGCCATATCCTCGATGAACGCGGTCATTTCGGCATTGCGGAAATTCAGCGTGGTGCGCTCGCCGTCCTGCGCGAGCGCGGCGCCGGTCATCACGATGAAGGCGCACAGGAGCACGCCGGTCATGCGGGCAAGTCGGGCGATCATGGGTTTGGCCTTGTCTGGAGGGTGACGCGTTCGCCGTCCCGTTCAAGGGTGAGGCTGGACGGCAGCGCGCCCTGCGCCATGCGGTTTGACAGATTGACGGCGAGCGCGGCGGTGAGCGGCTGTCCGTCGATGGAGGCGATGACATCGCCGGTGCGGATGCCCAGCGCGCCCAGCGGACCGGGATCGCCGTCGACCCTTAACCCCTGCCCGCCTGATGCGAGGGGCTGCGGCGAGAGGGCCACTCCGGCGATGGCGACAGGCGCGAGGTCTGCGGCGGCTGACGCAGCTTGCCGGCGGGCCCGGTCGGTGAGGTAGACCACCTCGCGCACGCCGCGCCGGTTGAGCACCACCCGGTCTGCATGCACTTCATCCAGCGTGATGCCGGACTGGACCTCGGCGCCGGCCGGGATGCTGCGCTGACCGCCTGCGCCTGCCTCGATAATGGCGCTGCCGGCCCGGGGATCAGACGCCGTGCGCACGCCATACAGCGCAAAGCCCAGCCGGCTCTCCGGAAGGACCTCGATCTGGGTAGCCGGAGCGCCGGCGCGGGCGAAGAGATTGGCGGCCGAACCGGTCGCGGCGATGGGGTCCGGCCGCACCAGGCCCGGCGCTGCGGACGCCGCCAGGTTCGGCAATGGCGTGGTGTAGCTGCCGAAGATCACGGTCCACCCAAGCGCCGCCGCCAGCACGCCGGCCAGCGCGACGAGCACGACTTCCACGCCTGCTATGATCAGCCTGCCAGCCGGCCAGCCCTGGGCTCTAGAGCCTTCGGATCGGGCGGCGGGCCGATTCAGGCTGCGCCCCGGGACGATCATCGTTTCGCGCTTTCCACCCGCTTTTATACAGGCCGTGTAGCGCAAGATCGTGACAGTCTTGCAAAGCCACATACTGATTATGACAGTATGGGTACGGACGAAAACGCCCGGAGCCGAGGGCTCCGGGCGCTTCCACACAGGACGTTTCGGCCGGTCAGAAACCGGTCGACAGGCTCACGGAGAAGGTGCGGCCGCGCTCATACGTGTTGAACTCGGTCTCACCGATCGTGTCGTTGCGCTGGAACTCCCGGCTCTGCTCGTCGAGCAGGTTGCGCCCGCTCAGGCCGAGGCGCAGCTCACGCCCCATGACACTGAACGTACGCCGGTAGACCAGATCAAGCTGCACGCCCGGCTCTTCGATCACGTCGGGCAGGCGGCCTGACGGCGAGTCAAAGCCGCGCTGCAGGATGCGCTCGTCCACCCAGTTCAAAAGCAGGGTGAGCTGGGCGTTGTCCGTCTCCCACCCGAACTGGGCGTTGACGACATTCTCCGGGGTGCCCTGGAGCTTGGCGCCATCCAGGTTGAAGAACGCCGCATCACGCAGCGAGTCCGAGATCGGGTCGAGCACCAGGGTTCCGGCCGGGGCGATCACCTCCGAGCGGGTATAGGTGTAGTTGACGCCGAAGCGCCAGTCGCGGTCCCGGAACCAGGCAATATCGAGCGGGGACTCGAAGGTCTGGCGGTATTCCAGCTCCACCCCGGTCAGCTCGGCTTCGGGCGAGTTGAAGAAGGTCGTCTCCGTCACGAAGGACGCCGTCTCGAACTGCACTTCCTCGATCGGGTTCTCGATCTGCTTGAAGAAGACCGCCCCGGTCACGAACTGGTTGCGGCCCAGATAGTATTCCAGGCGGGCGTCATAGTTGCGCATGGTGGTGTCGACCAGGCCGTCGAAACCGCGGAAGCTGCGCTGGCTTTCGGGATCGAAGAAGCTCGAATTGGCCAGCTCGCGGAACTGGGGACGGCCGATCGTTTCCGAATAACCGACCCGCAATTGCAGATCTTCGGCGAAGTTCCACGTCACAGTGGCGGACGGCAGGATATAGTCGTTCGCCAGCACGGCGCCGCGCCCCAGCACGCCAAAGCGGCTGAAGGTCTGCACCGACTGCACCGCGTCTTCATACCGCACGCCGAACGTGCCGCGGATGAAGTCGGTGATATCGACGTCCGCCTGGGCAAACAGGGCGTCAACCTCCAGATCGCCGGTATAGTTGGACTGGGTGTTCTGCACCTCGGCCAGGAGGAAGCGGCCGGGGCCGATATTGTCCGGCGAGAACAGGAAGTCGGGACGCGCGCGCTGCACATCCGCCGGGAGGGAGTTGCCACCCGCCATGCGGAAGAACAGGGTCTCGAAGCTCCGCTCGGTCCGCGACCGGTCACCGCCCACGGTGAGCAGAAGCTCGCGGGCGCCCGGAAGGGTGAACGCATAGCTCAGATCGCCGCCGAAATTGGACAGATCGTCGGTCAGTTCGGTGAATTCGATCGTGTACTGGTTCGACGTCGAATAGATCGGCGTGCCGGTGGCGTCTTCAAAACGGCGCAGACGCTGCAGGAACGGCGTGTCACGCGTGGCGCGGGCGAAGGAGCCGCGCCAGTTGGCTTCCAGATTGCCGAAGCTGTGCTCGCCGGCGAGCTGAACCATGCCCAGCTCGCGCTCGTACCAGCCGGTCGACTCCTCATAGAGGGGACGCCCGCCCGGTGCGTTGAAGTCATCGCCGCGGGTCAGCTGCGTATCCTTGCGCACCGACCGCACGAAAAAGGTGGTGAGCGAGACCGAATGGGCGTCCACTTCGCCCGTCAGCGAGGCCAACGCGTTGACCTGGGTGTCGAGCGCGGTGGTGAACACGTCGAACTGCGAACCGATCACGTCGGCGCGCACGCGCTGACGCTGGGATTCCTGCGTGGTCCAGCCGCTGTCATAGCCACCCGCTGCGATGAAGCCAAAATCAATGCCGCCGGCTTCGAAGGCGAAACCGCCATCAAAGGCCGCGTTGAAATCAGCGCCCACCGTGCCGTCCTGGTGGACGAGCAGGTTCGGGATGACCAGGCTTTCCGACAGCGTTTCCAGCGCGCCCGGAGTGAGGCTGTTGATCGGGGTCTGGTTGGCGATCACGGCGCGCAGCGGTTCAGGCTGATCGCGATAGCCGCCGTCCCAGCTGGTCCAGTCATCAGCGGACCCGCGGTGGAAAATCCCGCGGCGCCCGGTGGTCACGGTATTGTAGCTCGAGCCCGCCGACAGGTTCAGAAACGACTCTTCGGGCCGGCGCAGGGTGCGCAGGTCGATGACGCCGCCGCCGAACTCGCCCGGATAATTGGCCGAGTAGGTTTTCTGGACCGCAATGCCGTCGAGGATTTCGGACGGGAACAGGTCCAGCGGCACGATGCGGCGCAGCGGCTCGGGGCTGGGCAGCGGAGACCCGTTGAGCAGGGCCGCCGAATAGCGGTCGCCCAGACCGCGCACATAGGCGTACTGGCCGCGCACGATGCTCAGGCCGCTGACCCGGGCCAGAGCCAGGGCGGCGTCGCCGTCGCCGGCGCGATCGAGGTCTTCCAGGGTGACGAAGCTGGCCACCTGGGCGGTGCGGCGCTGGGGCTCAGGGATAAACTGCCCGCGCACCGTCACCACGTCTTCAGCCTGGGGCTGCGCCTGCGGCGCCGGCTCGGGCTGTTGGGCGAGGGCGGCTGGCGCAACGAGCATGCTCGTCGCCAGCAGGGCCCCGCTGAATACTGAAACGGGTTTCATCGGATGTGACCTTTGATCTTGAGTGCGTCCTTGGACGGGATAGGGCGCGCCAGGGCCAAGGCCCTGACGCGCCCGCTTGTCCCGCGCTAGCAGGTGCTTCCGGTTTCCAGACCACAGGTCCAGCCAGCCCACCAACGGTCGCTGGAGTCGCGCACCGCGCCGATATGGGTGACCGGCGTGAAGTGCGGATTGAGCGTCGTGACGTCGAACGCCGTGCGGGCGTTCTCGTTCGCGCCGTTGATGAACGTATTGTTCAGCGTGGCCGCCACATCGGTGGTGTTGTTCGAACCGGTCGACACCGCAGACGAAGCCGCAGCCGCGTCGGAGTTACCCGTGTTCAGGCCGCCGGCGCAATTGAACAGCACCGAGTCAAAGCTCGGGTCGACGCCGACGCCCTGGTAGCCCGCCACGCCGTTACCGGCCGAAGGCTCCCAGCGCATGCAGGCCTGGCCGTAGCTGACCACGCCGTTGACGTATCGGCCAACGGTGCCGGTGTTCAGACGGAAGGCGTTGGTGCGGTTGCCGATGAAGGTGAAGTTGGAGAAGGTGGCGTTGGACAGCGGGGTGATGCCCGCGCCCGACGACGAGGCCTCGACGATATTGTCGCCGCCGCCCGTGCGCTGCACAACGATCACGAACTGGACATTGCCCTGCCAGCCATTGTCGGTGTCCAGCGAGTCGTCGTCGGCCCCGGTCACGACCAGGTTGCGCCCGTTCACCCGGCCACCGAACCACTCGATGCCATCGTCAGAGCCGTTGTGGACCTGGATGTTCTCGAACGTGGTCCCCGAGCCCACGCCCGCCAGCGTGATCCCGTTCAGCTCATTGCCCGGCGCGATCTCGAAACCGGCATATTTGAGCTGGAGGAAGGTAATGGAGCCGGAATTGTCATCGGCCAGGATGCCGCCATAACGCGCATCCGGGTTGGTCACGCCTTCCACGATGTTCTCGCACTGGATCGAGCCCGGCGTGGCCGCATCGCGGCAACGGTTGATCGGGGCGCGGCCGAGAACCACCAGGCCGCCCCATTCGCCGATGGCGCTGTCGCGGTTGCCGGTGTTGGTGATGTCGTTCTCCGACGTCATGATGACCGGGTTCTGGCGGGTGCCGTTGGCGAAGAGACGCGAGCCGCGGTTCACCAGCAGATAGTCGGCGCCCGAGCGGCCATAGAGGGTCACGCCCGACTCGATGGTCAGCGACGCGGCCAGGCCGTCAGCGGCAGTGCCGTCCGCACCGACATCCCGGCCGACGCGCACAGCCCCGCTCAGCTCGTAGATATTGCCGCGGGTCAGACGGATGTCGGAGGTGATGACGCCCGTCAGGCGGCAGATATTCTGGCCGTCGCGGTCAGCGCCGGTGTCGGTGGTGCCGATCGGGCAGTCGGGCTCGGGGAACAGGCCGAAGGTCCAGCCGGCCGCCCAGTTGCTGGTCTCGGTTTCGGTGGGGCTGAACGCGCCGACATAGGCGGCGTTCTGGAAATAGGGGGCCAGCGTGGTGGCGTTGAAAGCGGTCATCGCCTGCTCTTCCGGTCCGGGGAAGATGCGCGAGGCCAGCGAGCTCGGCCCCTGGACGTTGTTGGCGTCGGCGGCCACGGCGGCGGCGGCGGCGGCGGCGTCGGAATTGCCCGTCGCCAGCCCGCCATTGCAGTCAAACAGAACCGAGTTGAACGACGGATCGACGCCCACGCCCTGATAACCCGCCGCGCCATTGCCGGCCGACGGCTCCCAGCGGAAGCACTGCTTGCCGTAATCCACCACGCCGTTGACGTAACGGCCGACCGTGCCGGTGTTCAGGCGGAAGGCGTTGGTGCGGTTGCCCACCAAGGTGAAGTTGGCGAAGGTCGCGTTGGACAGAGGGGTGATGCCCGCGCCCGAGGACGAGGCCTCGACGATATTGTCGCCGCCGCCCGTGCGCTGGATGACCGTCGCGAACTGGACATTGCCCTGCCAGCCATTGTCGGTGTCCAGCGAGTCGTCATCGGCGCCGGTCACAACGAGATTGCGCCCGTTCACCGTGCCGCCGAACCATTCGATGCCGTCGTCAGAGCCGTTGTGCACCTGGATGTTTTCAAACGTGGTGCCGCGGCCGACGCCCGCCAGGGTGATGCCGTTGAGCTCGTTGCCCGGCGCAATTTCAAAGCCGGCGAACAGGACGCGTACAAAGCGCAGGATGCCCGAATTGTCCTCCGGGTTGGCGCCGCCATAGCGCGCGTCGGGGTTCGACACGCCCTCGACGATGTTCTCGCAGTCGATCGTGCCCGGCGTGGCCGCGTCGCGGCAGCGATTGATCGGGGCGCGGCCGAGGACGACGATGCCGCCCCACTCGCCGATATTGTCGCCGCCGAAATCGCTGGGATTGGCCGCGCGGCGGATGAGGTCCTCATCCGAGGTCAAGGTGATCGGATTGGCTGCGGTGCCCACCGCCTCGATCTGCGAACCGCGGTTGACCACGATGTAGTCTGCGCCGCTCGCGCCGAAAATCGTCACGCCGGGCTGGATGGTCAGGCGCGCCTGGACGCCGCCCGCCGCGCTGCCATTGGCGCCAATGTCCACGCCGATATTGACGCGGCCATCAATGCGGTACGCCGTGCCGGCCACGAAGGGCAGGGTGAGGTTGGTCAGGATGTCCCCAGACAGAACGCAGGTGGTCAGCCCGCCGACGGGCGTGCCTGTGGTGAAGCCGCTCGGGCAGGCCGCGGCGCCGCCGCCACCGCCGCCACCACCACCACCGCCGCCACCGCCGCCCGGAGGCGTGCCCGGATTGGTGGCGCCCGGAGACTGGATGTCGGAGCCCTGGGTGCAGGCGGCGACCGCCAGACCCAGTGCGAGACTGACAAAATATTTGCGCAAGGACATGAGGAAACCCCCTCTGATGCGGGGGCCTGTCCGGGCGCCCCGCAGCTGGAAATTGCAATTCTGGTACAGTGAGACGGACAGTCCACCCCAGCTGACGCGGTACCCTGTTAAACAAGATTCATGTCATGCAAGTGACAGCGCGGACGGGTTTCGTGTTGTCAGAGGGTTACGCACTGCACAGGCGCCGCCCCGGGCATGGCCATCGGCTCGCGTGCGCACGGCCTGCGATAGCGTGGTCAATGCGCGGATGAGCGGGCGCTGAGGCGGCGCCCATGGCGCATGTCCCGCCACCCGGCGCGCATCATCGCGAACGCGCTGGCGCCCGCCAGCGCCGCCAGAAGCGCCGCCAGGGGCAGGAACCAGGGTCCGGCGAGGTCGGTCAGCAAGGCCACCATGTCCGGATGGGCCGCGCCGACAAAGATATTCCCGGTGCCGGCGCTCAGCCAGATGCTGACGAGCGACGGCTCGGCCAGCTCCGCAAGGCACAGGGTCAGGGATATGACCGTGCACACCCACAAGATGCCCGCGCTGACCAGCATCATCGCGGACACCAGCGGGGCCAGCCGGCGGACCGGCGCCGCGTCCTGCGGCGCGCCCGGCCGGGCTGTCGCGGCGATATAGCGGCCTGCCAGCAGGCTCGCCGGCCCCATACGCCTGAGCGCCTCTGCCTCACCGACCCGCGCAGCGCGCTCCGTCAAATGACTGCGCGCTTCCATGAGGATGTCGGCCCGCTCGCGCTCGCCCAGCGCCGCCAGGCCCCGGCCCAGCTCATTCAGATAGGTTTCGATCCGAGGCGCTAGGGTCACTGGCGGGTCCCACTATCCGGTCGAGTTGAACGCGAAATTCCGCCCATGCTTGGGTCATGGCGGCCATCGCGGCGCTTCCTGAAGGGGTCAGCCTATAATATTTGCGTGGCGGTCCTGTGACGCTCGGCTCCCAGCGCGCCTCGATCCGGCCTTCAGCCTGCAGTCTTTTCAACAGGGGATAGATCGTGCCGTCCGAAATCCCGAGCCCCTCGGCGCCGGACAGGGCGTCCAGCAGCTCGATCCCGTACATTTCCCTGCGGCCGAGCAGGCTGAGAACGGCGAACTCCGCCGCGCCCTTGCGCAGCTGCGCCTTCCAGCCCTCGATCTCGATTCCGCCCCGCTTCATGCACCCATGGTTAGCGCGTTCACAGCAGGCTGTCTCGTGATTCCGAACGGGTTCAGGGAGCGGCGCCAGCCTTCAGCAGCAGCCATGCCGCTGCAATGCCTCCCGCCAGAAACGGGCCGAATGCAATCGCGGATCGCGCCGTCACGCGGCGGCGCGCGATGAGGTGTAAGGCCAGCGCCCAGGCGAGCCCCGCCAGGCTCGCCACAAGGATGATCACCGGCAGCAGCAGCGCGCCGCACCAGGCGCCGCCAACGGCGAGAAGTTTTGCATCGCCGCGGCCCAGGCCATCGCGCCCGCGCAAGGCCCGATAGGCCAGTTCAATCGCGACAAAGCTGGCGTAACCAATCGCCGCGCCCGCCACATGCCACGAGACGGGCTCGCCGAGCCACACCGCGCTCAGCCAGCCGGCGGGGATCATCGGCAGGGTAAGCCAGTCGGGCAGGCGGAAGGTCCGGATATCAATGACAGACAACGCAATGAGGCCGACCAGCAAAACGGCGCCGCTCGCCAGCGTCTCAATCCACATCATCCTCACCCGGCCCCGCCGCCGCGGCGCCCGGAACCGCGCCGTCCCCCCCGTGTAGGCCGGGCGCGCCACTCTTGCAAACCTGGCTGCCTCCGGCTTTACGAGGTAGGGAAATTCCTCACTGGTTTCGATCTGGCGCCACACTTCGGGTATAGGCTCCACACCATCCCGTATTACCGCAGCCTGGTGGACGACGACCGCCGCTTCGAGCGGTTCGAGGACGTGCGCACCTTCGTGCTGGCGCCCGGCTTTGACCGGCCCGTGTTCGGTCCGCGCAATGGCGAGCGGCTGGACGCCTATCACAGCCTGGATGTGAATCTGGTCGGTCTGGCGCGCTTTGTCCCTGGCGAGGTCAAACCCATCGGCTTTGTCGCCCTGACCAATGTGCTCAACCAGAGCAATCCGCGCGCCCTGGCCCCGGAGGCGGGGTTCACCCGGACCCGCGTGCTGAGCTTTCCCGGACGCGCCGTAACCATCGGGCTGGCCTGGACCTTCTGATCGCGCCTACTCGCGCGGCGCGAAGCCGTCAGGCCAGACGATCTCGATCCCGTCGCGAAATTGCGGCGGCCCTTCGGTGCGCAGCCGGCACTCCTGCCACACCAGAATAGCAGCCGCATTCAGGAATACGGAACTATTGCTGAGGTTGCTCTTGTGCGCAAACGCCGCCATAGAGTTGAGCATCTCGATCAGATACCCCGCTGCCTCAGGGGCGGGCGCAGGCTCTGTGAGCATTGAGTAGCTATCTGGAAACGCGTCTGAATCGTCACTCATATCGATCAGCCGGATGAAGGAAACAACTCCTGAGAGCATTCTTCGCACACGCTACCACTAAATGCAAGCTGGGCCCGCCAGCGCGCTCGTGTTGACTCGCTGCGGCCCTTCACCCACTTTCCGCCGCCGCTGCGCAGGATGATCTGCGCGCCGCTGCCGCGCTGTGAGTCGCCCTGATCCCATGCATGTTGTCGTTGTTGAATCACCCGCCAAGGCCAAGACCATCAACAAGTATCTCGGCGGCGGCTATGTCGTGCTGGCGAGCTTTGGCCATGTGCGCGACCTGCCCGCCAAGGACGGGTCCGTGCGCCCGGAAGAGGATTTCGCGATGGACTGGGAGGTCGATCCCAAGTCCCAGACGCGCATCAAGGCCATCGCCGACGCGATGAAGAATGCCGACACGCTGATCCTCGCCACCGACCCGGACCGAGAGGGCGAAGCGATCTCCTGGCATCTGCTGGAGGCGCTGACCAGGCGCCGGGCGCTGAAAGACAAGCACATCCAGCGCGTGGCGTTCAACGCCATCACCAGGAAAGCCATCAGCGACGCGATGGCCCAGCCGCGCGACGTGGATATGGAGCTGGTCGAGGCCTATCTCGCCCGCCGCGCGCTCGATTATCTGGTGGGCTTCACGCTGTCTCCCGTGCTCTGGCGCAAACTGCCCGGCGCGCGTTCGGCCGGACGGGTCCAGTCCGTGGCCCTTCGCCTGATCACAGAGCGCGAAAGCGAGATCGAGCGCTTCAAGGCGCAGGAATACTGGTCTGTGGACGCCGATGTGCGTGCAGACGGCGCCGCCAGCGTGTTCCGCGCCCGGCTGTCGCGCTTTGAAAACGAGAAGATCACCCGCCTGACCATCGCTGAAGAAGCGCGCGCGCGCGCCGCCGAGGCCGCCATCCGCGCCGCGTCGCTGACGATCGCTGCGGTGGAGGCCAAGCCCGCCAAGCGCAACCCGCCCCCGCCCTTCACCACCTCCACCCTGCAGCAGGAAGCCTCGCGCAAGCTCGGCTTTGACGCCCAGCGCACCATGCGCACGGCCCAGCGCCTGTATGAAGGCGTCGAGATCGGCGGCGAGACGGTGGGCCTGATCACCTATATGCGGACCGATGGCGTCTCGATGGATGGCGGCGCAGTGGCCGAGGCC
Organism: Alphaproteobacteria bacterium; assembly: GCA_016124675.1. GTDB lineage: Bacteria > Pseudomonadota > Alphaproteobacteria > Caulobacterales > Maricaulaceae > Oceanicaulis. Next base: position 25,080 of record WGNG01000003.1, on the reverse strand, counting down.
CGCGCGGTGATCCAGAACGAGCACGGGCCGGACTATGTTCCCGAAAAGCCGCGCTTCTACAGCTCCAAGGCCCGCAACGCCCAGGAAGCCCACGAGGCGATCCGCCCCACCAGCTTCTCGCGCAGCCCGGACACGCTGCGCCTGGAAGCTGATCAGGCCCGGCTCTACGCCCTGATCTGGAAGCGCGCCGTGGCGAGCCAGATGGAAAGCGCGCGGCTTGAGCGCACGACGATCGATCTGGAGAACGCGGACGGATCGCTGGCGCTGCGCGCCACCGGATCGGTGCTGATGTTCCCCGGCTATTTCGTGCTTTACCAGGAAGGCCGCGACGACGAGGAGGACGAGAGCGAGAGCCGTCTGCCCGCCGTCACGCAAGGCGCGCGCGCGCGCGCCGAGCAGACCTTCACCGAACAGCATTTCACCCAGCCGCCCCCGCGCTTCACCGAAGCCTCGCTGGTCAAGCGCCTGGAAGAGCTTGGCATCGGGCGTCCGTCCACCTATGCCGCGACGCTGTCAGTTCTGCGCGACCGCGAATATGTGCGTATGGATGACAAGCGCTTCGTGCCCGAGGACAAGGGCCGCGTGGTGATCGCCTTCCTGGAGAATTTCTTCAGGCGCTATGTGGAATATGATTTCACCGCCGCGCTTGAAGACCAGCTCGACAAGGTGTCGGCTGGCGAGATGAACTGGAAGGACGTGCTGCGCGCGTTCTGGAAAGACTTCTCGGCCAGCGTGGAAGACATCAAGGATCTGCGCATCGGCGACGTGATCGACGCGATGAATGTTGCGCTCGAACCGCTGATCTACCCCCCGCGCGAGGACGGCTCGGACCCGCGCATCTGCCCGTCCTGCAGCGTTGGGACGCTGTCGCTGCGCCTGGGCAAGCACGGCGCCTTTGTGGGCTGCTCCAACTATCCCGACTGCCGCTATACCCGGCCCCTGGGCGTCAACGAACCGCCCGCCGGGGCCGGCGGCGACGGCGCTCTGGGCGAGCATCCCGAAACCGGCGCGACCATCTATCTCAAGGATGGCCGGTTCGGCCCCTATCTGGAAATGACCATCGAGGGCGAGGAAAAGCCCCGGCGCGGCTCGCTGCCCAAGGGATGGAGCCCGGCGGAGCTGACGCTGGAGCAGGCGATCAAGCTGATCGACCTGCCGCGCCTCGTCGGCCTGCACCCCGAGGATGGCGAACCCATCGAGGCGGGGATCGGGCGCTATGGCCCGTTCGTGCGCCATGGCGCCACCTACGCCAATCTGGCCAATGGCGAGGAAGTCTTTGAAGTGGGCCTCAACCGCGCCGTGGACCTCATCGCGCAGAAAAAGGCCGGACGCGGCGCGCGCGGCGGCGCTTCGGCGGCGCCGCTCAAGGAGCTGGGCGAGCATCCGTCCGAGGGCGGCGCAATCAGCGTGATGAGCGGGCGGTACGGGCCTTACTTGAAGCACGGCAAGATCAATGCGACCCTGCCGCGCGGCATGGACCCGCAGGCCGTGACTCTGGACCAGGCGGTGGAGTTGATCGCCGCCAAGGCCGCCAAGGACGGCGGCGGCAAGAAGCCTGCCGCGCGCAAGGCCCCCGGGCCGGCGGCTGGCAAGCCAGCGCCGAAGAAGAAGGCTGCGGCCAAAAAGGCCGCGCCCAAAAAGCCTGCAGCGAAGAAGACGGCCGCCAAGAAGGATGCAAATTGAGCCGCGACCCTTATGAAGCGCACGGATTCACCCGCAAGGGATTGATTGAGGCCGTCAAGCTGGGCGAAGGCCGCTTCACCAAGCGCGAGCTCGCCCGCTCGCTCGGCCTGTCCGGCGATCAAAGGATCGGGCTCAAGGACGCGCTGCGCGAGCTGGAAGCTGAAGGCGTCATCCGCAAGACCGGCGCGAAAGCCTATGACATCGCCGGCGGCCTGCCGTCAGTCACCGTGCTGGACGTCTATGACCGTGACGTTGATGGCGAGTTTCTGTGCCGCCCGGTGAAGGGCGAGCTGCAGGGACCCGTGATCCGCCTCGCCCCCGAGCGCAAATCGGGCCGCATCCGCCCGGCCGGGGTCGGGGACCGGGTGCTGGCCAAGCTCATCGCGGATGACGAAGGCGGTTACGACGCTCAGGTCATCCGCGTGCTGGGCCAGGCGACGGAGCGCGTGTTGTGCGTGCTGCGCGTGTCTGGTCCCGGCGAGGCGCGCCTCGTGCCGGTGGATCGGCGCGCGCGCCACGAATTCGTCCCGGCCCGCGGCGAGACGCGCAAGGCAGAAGATGGCGATCTCGTCAGCGTGCGCGTGGAATCCGAGCGGCGCCATGGCGTGAAGACCGCCATCATCGAAGAGGTGATCGGCCGCGCCGACAGTCCGCGCGCGGGCTCGGTCATCGCCATGGCCGAGCATGGCGTGCCCGAAGGCTTTTCCGATTCCGAGCTCAAGGAGGTCGAGGCGATCCGCCCGGCCAGAATGGGTGATCGCACCGATCTGCGCGGCACGCCCCTGATCACCATCGACCCGCACGACGCACGCGATCACGATGACGCAGTCTGGGCGGCGCCGGACGAGGACCCGAAGAATGCCGGCGGCTGGGTGGTGATCGTCGCCATCGCGGACGTCGCCGCCTATGTGCGCGCCGCTTCGCCGCTGGACAAGGGCGCACGCAATCGCGGCGTGTCGGTCTATCTGCCTGACCGGGTCGCCCCGATGCTGCCAGAGCGCTTGTCCAATGATCTGTGTTCGCTGAAAGAGGGCGAGGAAAGGCCCTGCCTTGCCGTGCGCATGGTGTTCGACCGCGACGGGAACAAGCGCGGTCATGCCTTCATCCGCGGCTGGATGCGCTCTGCCGCCAGCCTCTCCTATGAAGACGCTCAGGAAGCCATTGACGGGCGCGGCAAGGGCAAGGCCGAGACCTTGCTCGAGGGCGTGTTGAAGCCGCTGTGGGGGGCGTACGCGGCGCTCAAGCGCGCGCGTGACCGGCGCGAACCGCTGGAGATCGACGCCCCCGAACGCAAGATCCTGATCGGCGAGGACGGCTCGGTGCTGGGCGTGAAGCTGCGCGACCGTTTCGACGCCCACAAGCTGATCGAAGAGATGATGATCCAGGCCAACGTCGCTGCGGCCGAAGCGCTGGAGGAGAGGCGCGTCGCGCAGATCTACCGCGTCCATGACGAGCCGGGCGCGCAGAAGCTGGAGAATCTCGCGGAGTTCCTGCCCCATGTCGGCCTGAAATGGGCGCGCGGCGACCGGGTCACGCCCGCCCGCTTCAACGTGGTGCTGAAGGCGGCCGAAGGCGGCGAGCACTATGAGACCGTCAATGAAGTTGTGCTGCGCAGCCAGTCCCAGGCGGTCTACGACACCAATAATATCGGCCATTTCGGGCTCAATCTGCAGCGCTACTCCCACTTCACCTCGCCGATCCGGCGCTATGCCGATCTGACCATCCACCGCGCCCTGATCCGCGCCTTCAGGCTCGGCGATGACGGTCAGAGCGACGAGGAGCGCAGCCAGCTGCAGGCGATCGCCGAGGAGACCACGTTCAACGAGCGCCGGGCCATGGCCGCCGAGCGCGACGCAGTGGACCGCTATATCGCCGGCTGGCTCTCCTCGCGCACCGGCGGTGAGTTCGATGGCCGCATCACGGGCGTGACCCGGTTCGGCCTGTTCGTGCGGCTTGATGAAACCGGCGCTGACGGATTGTGCCCCATCTCCCAGCTGGGTGATGAGTATTTCACCCATGATGAAGGCGCGCACGCCCTGATCGGCCAGCGCAGCGGCGGGCGTTTCCGGCTCGGCATGCGCGTCAAGGTGCGTCTGGTCGAGGCCACGCCCGTGACGGGCGGGCTGATCTTCGACATGCTGACGCCTCCTGAAGCTGGAGATCCGAATCGCGGCCGCACGTCCGCCCGTTCAGGCCGCAAGGGCCTTGAGCGCCGCGGGGGCGGCCGCCCGACCAAACCCCATGGCCGACGCAGAAGCTGATACCCGCCCCAACCTGCCTGCCAGACAGCGCCCCCGTCTGGCCGCCTCGCTGATCCTGACGCGCAAGCGCGCCAGCGGCGCCGTCGAGCTTCTGCTGGGACGGCGCTCGGGCGGCCATGTCTTCATGCCGCAGAAATATGTCTTCCCCGGCGGGCGTGTGGACCGGGCGGACGGCTACGCCCCGCTGGCGCGCGAACCACGCGACGATGTGCGCGCCGTGCTGACCCGTGTGCTGAGCGAACGGCGCGCGCGCGCCGCCGCCGCCGCCGCCTTGCGCGAAACGGCTGAAGAGACCGGGCTTCTCCTCGCCCGGCCCGGCGCGATTGCGCGCCCGGGCGCCGCCTGGCGGGCCTTCGCCGCTGCGGGCGTGCGGCCCGACGCGGCGGCCCTCGATCTCGTCGCGCGCGCCATCACCCCGCCCGGGCGCACGCGCCGCTTCGACGCCTGGTTCTTCCACGCCCAAGCCGATCAGATCCATGGCGACAGCCGGCTTGTCAGCAATGGCGAGCTGGAGGATTTGCGCTGGGTGGAGCTCGACGCCGCGCGCCATCTCGACATTCCCATCATCACCCGCTTCGTCCTGTCCGAGCTGGAAGCGCGCCTCGCGCGCCGCGATGCGCCGGTGCGCTGCGCGCGGGTGACACCCAGGGGTCCGAGGGTGGACGAGATATGAGCCGGCCTGTGGACATGGCCGCCCTGCTTCTGACCGATCTCCATACCGGCCGGCTGGCCTTTGGCCGCGAGGGCGCCAGCCTCGTCGCCCCCATGGCCCGCCCCGAGCGCGGCGACGGCTTCGCGGCGGTGGCCGCGCCGGCTTTGCCCCGGCGCTGGCTGGGCGCCCCCGAAACGCGCAGCGCCGCGTTTCAGGACGCCGCCCTGCGCGCGGCGCTTGAGGCGCTCGGTCAGTTGATCGCCCGTCCTGCTCCTGAGGGCGCGCGTCTGGCGCGCGAGGGCGTGTGGGGGCGGGTCGCGCGTCACCAGCTTGCGCCGGACAGGGCCGCGCTTGTCTTCCTGGGGCGTGCGATCGACCCCGTGGGCGCCCCCGGACGTCGCCACATACGCGTTTTTTGCGCCCCGATGAACTCCGTCTCCAACTCGATCAAACGGCGCGGACGGTGTGACCGCCTGGTCTGGCTGGATGCCGGCGCCGCCGTGCAAACCCTTGAAGACCCAGCGCTTGCGCCCTTTCTGCGCCGCGCGCTGCAAGGGGCGGGCGCGCCGCCGCTGAAAGTGACATTTCGGGCGGGACAGCGTGCGGAACAGCCGCTATAGCCGCCTGCACCATGGCCATCCGATTTCTTACTGACCCGGCGCTGGGCCGCACGCGGTCGCTGTGCGCCGCGATCCTCTGCGCGGCCATGGCGGGATGTGGCTTTGGCCTGCTTATGCCCCTGGTGGCGCTCAATCTTGAAGCCATGACCGGGTCGGGCGCGGTGGTCGGCCTCAATGCCGCAGCGGCGGCGATGTCGACCCTGGCGGCGACGCCGCTCATCCCGCCCTTGCTGGCGCGCACCCCTCCGCGCCTGACCATTGCGGCCTGCGCCGCGTTGACAGGGCTGGGGATACTGATCTTCCCGCTGCTGCCCGATGTGACGGTATGGTTCATCCTGCGCTTCACCATCGGCCTGGCCGTCACGGTGATCTTCGTGGCGAGCGAAACCTGGATCAACCAGCTGGCCAAACCGGAAAGCCGGGCCGGACTGCTGGCGGTTTATGCCACTGTTTTGTCAGGTGGTTTCGGATCAGGCGGCGTGCTTCTGGCGGTCCTGGGATCGCAGGGTTTCGCTCCCTGGCTCGCCGGCGGCGCGATCTTCCTGCTGGGCGCCATTCCAATCCTGTTTCTCAAGGGACCCGACCTGATCGCTCCCGACCGCACCGAAGCCGGACCGCTGGCGCTGTGGAATGCGGGTCGTCTTGCGCCAATCGCGATCCTGGCGGGGTTCGTTTTCGGCGCTCTGGAGACAGGAATCTTCGCGCTTGTACCCGTCTACGCCGAACGTCTCGGTTTCACCGAAACGGTCGTCGGCCTGCTGGTCGCCGTCGGCGCACTGGGCGCCATCGCCATGCAAATCCCCATCGGGCGCTTCGCCGACCGGGCCGGGCGGCTGGTGACCCTGAAGCTCATCGCCGGCGGGGCGCTGGTGCTCGCCCTGCTCATCGCCATCGCCGGCGCGCGCCTGTGGGCGCTCTATCCGATGATCTTTCTCTATGTCGGCGTCGCCAGCGCCTTCTACACGGTCGGCCTCGCCCTGATGGGCGAGCGGGTGCGCCCGGGACAGCTGGCCAGCGCGAACGCCGCCTTCATTTTCGCCTACGGGTTCGGATCGCTGGTCGGACCGGTCACGGCGGGCGCCGCGATGGACGCGTTCAATCCGTGGGGGCTTCTGGCCGCGTTCGCCCTGTTCGCAGCCTTCTATCTCGCGGTGGCCTCGCGCGCGAAAGAGCGCTGACCGGCGCGCAGGGGCAAGGATTGACACCGGCGCGCGCGTGCGTATGTTCCGCCGCTCGCATGCGCCCGGGTCCGCACCGGGCGCGCCATCATTTTCGACCGGGTGCTCGACCATGGCCAAACCGACAACCATCAAGATCCGCCTGAACTCGACGGCGGGCACGGGTTATTTCTACGTGACGAAGAAAAACGCCCGGACCATGACCGAGAAGCTCGTGCTGAAGAAGTACGATCCGGTCGTGCGCAAGCATGTCGACTTCAAAGAAGGCAAGATCAAGTAGGCGTTTGCCTGCTGATTGCGCCCCTGTAGTTGAGTTTGAAAGAGGCTGCGTGGTTCACGCGGCCTTTTTCTTTGCGCCGACGACCTGATTGCGGCCTGAGGCCTTGGCCTCATACAAGGCAGCATCAGCCCGTCCGAGCAGGTCTTCCACGTCATCGCCGGGCAGGGCCTCGGCCACCCCCACCGAGACCGTGACGCTCAGCGCGCCCTCCGGCCCGCTGAAGGCCTCGCGCGCCACAGCCGCGCGCACCCGCTCGGCCGCTTCCAGCGCCTGCTCTGACCGGGCGCCGGGGAAGATCAGGATGAATTCCTCGCCGCCAAACCGCGCCGCGATGTCCATGGCGCGCATCTCGCGCATGATCCGCGCCGCGAAGCCTTCAAGCACCGCATCGCCGGCGCCATGGCCCCAGGTGTCGTTGATGCGCTTGAAATGATCGATGTCCACCAGGGCAGCCGAGACCGGCTCGCCCCCGGCGGCCAGCCCGTCCAGCGCCTGGCCCAGGCGGGAGCTGGCATAACGCCGGTTGAACAGGCCGGTCAGCGGGTCCTTGACCGCCATTTCGAGGCTCTCCTCGAGCCGGTCACGCAAGGCGTCGGTATAGGTCTTGCGCCGGATCTGCGTGCGCGCCCGCGCCGCCAGCTCGTTGGCATCGATCGGCCGGGCGATGACGTCATTCACGCCCAGGTCCAGCGCGCGCACCATGGTGCGCCGGTCATCGGCTTCGACCACCGCCAGAATCGGCAGCTGGCGCGTCGCAGCGTCCGACCGCACCCGCGCGCACAGGCGCAGGCCGTCAAACCGCGTGCAGGAGACGTCCACGATCATCAGATCATGACCATCGGCCAGCCGCGCGGCGTCGCGCGGATCTGAGACGGCCTGCACGATGAAGGGCTCGGCAAGCTTGGCGGCGAGACGCTGGGCGCCCGCCTCATCGGCGCCGACGACGAGCACGGACCCGCCTTGCAGCGGCGCATCGGGTTCGGCGTCCTGCTCGCGTTCACGATGACGCAGGCGCAGCTCATCCATCACGACTTTCAGCCGCAGAAGCGAGCGCACGCGCGCAAACAGGGCGACATCGGCCACGGGCTTGGTCAGGAAATCATCCGCGCCCGCTTCCAGCCCGGTGATCCGGTCGGCGCGCTGGTCCAGGGCGGTGATCATCACCACCGGAATGTGGCGGGTGAGCGGGTCGGCCTTGAGCCGGCGGCAGGTCTCGAACCCGTCTATGCCCGGCATCATCACGTCGAGCAGGATGATGTCCGGCTCGTGGCTGCGCGCCAGCGCCAGGCATTCATACCCGTCGGCAGCCTGCAAAACCTCGAAGTACTCGGCGCTCAGCCGCGCCTCGAGGAGGCGCCGGTTGGTCTGGATGTCATCGACCACCAGGACGCGCGCGCTCATCTCCGCCTCCGCCTCAACCGAGGAATTTGCGAACGGTTTCGATGAAGCTCGCCACGGTGATCGGCTTGGACAGATAGCCCTCGCAGCCGCCCTGGCGGATCCGCTCCTCGTCGCCCTTCATGGCGAAGGCGGTGACGGCCACCACGGGAATGCTCGCCAGCGCCTCGTCATTCTTCAGCCATTTGGTCACGTCCAGCCCCGACACTTCGGGCAGCTGGATATCCATGAGAATGAGGTCCGGCTTGTGCTCACGCGCCATGTCCAGCGCCTTGAGCCCCTCGCGCGTCTGCACGGTTTCAAAACCATGCGCCTCGAGCAGATCACGAAACAGCTTCATGTTCAGCTCGTTGTCTTCAACGATCAGAACTTTTTTGGGCATGACCTGCAGCATGAGACCGCGCTTCCCCAATCGCCCCGCCTATTGGCGTGAGCGGTGACCATCCACCACGCAGTAAACCCTACTTTCCTTAATCAAGAATGAGTCAGGCCCGTTTCCCCGGCAGGCGGAACAGGATATGAACATGAAAAACAGGGCCAGGAAAGCGCCATGCCTCGGCTGGGCATAGATCTGGGCGGCACAAAGATCGAGGCCGCCATCCTCGAAGACGATGGCGCGATCAGCGTGCGCGAGCGCATCGCCACGCCCCGGGGCTATGACGAGAAGATCGCCGCCATGGCGCAGCTGGTCCATGGGGTCGAGGCGCGCCGCGGGCTTGGCGCCCTCAGCACGGGCCTGGGACATCCCGGCTCGCATAATCCGCGCAGCGGCCTCATGCGCAACGCCAACTCCACCGCCCTCAACGGACGCGCGCTGCGTCAGGACGTCTCCGCTGCGCTGGACAGGGAGGTGCGCTGCGCCAATGACGCCAACTGTTTTGCGCTGTCCGAAGCGCGCGACGGGGCGGGCGAAGGGGCCGCCAGCGTGTTCGGCGTGATCCTTGGCACCGGCGTGGGCGGCGGGCTGGTGATCGGGGGCGCGCTGGTGAGCGGCGCGGACGGCAATGCCGGCGAGTGGGGCCACACCGCCCTGCCCTGGCCGTCACGCGACGAGATACCCGGTCCGGCATGCCATTGCGGGCTTTCTGGATGCGTGGAAGCCTGGTGTTCCGGTCCAGCGCTGGCCAGGGACCACGCGCGCACGACCGGCCAGTCCCTGACCGCAGACGCGATCGCAGCGGCGGCGGCCGCCGGCGAGCCGCAGGCGCGCGAGAGCCTCGCGCGTCACGAGGCGCGCCTTGCCCGGGCGCTGGCGAGCGTCGTCAATATTGTTGATCCGCAGGTGATTGTGCTGGGCGGTGGATTGTCCAACCTGCCGGGCCTGCCCGAACGGCTGGAGGCGGCGCTGGCCCGCTGGGCGTTCACCGACGAGCTGGTCACACGCATCCGCCGCAATCGCCACGGCGATTCGTCTGGCGTGCGCGGGGCCGCCTGGCTGTGGCCGGCATGAGCGCCCCGGGCTGGTGCCGCAAATGCCTGTCGCCGGTGGCGGCCGAAGACCCCGCCTGCCGGGCCTGCGGCGCGCGCCACGCGGTGCGTCACCCCGAGCTGGATACATTGTCCATCGCCCATATCGACTGCGATGCGTTTTACGCCGCTATCGAAAAGCGCGACGATCCCTCCCTCGAGCACAAGCCGGTGATTGTCGGCGGCGGCAGGCGCGGCGTGGTGGCGACCTGCTGTTATGTGGCGCGCCTGTATGGCGTGCGCTCGGCCATGCCGATGTTCAAGGCGCTCAAAGCCTGCCCCGATGCGGTGGTGGTGCGGCCGCGCATGAGCCTGTATGTGGCCGAGGGCAAGCGTATCCGCGAGATGATGGAGGCGGTGACGCCGCTGGTCGAACCGCTGTCCATCGATGAGGCGTTCATCGATCTGTCCGGCACGGCCCGCCTGCACGGCGCGCCGCCGGCCCTGACCCTGCTCAGGCTGCAGCGCGCGATCCGCGACAGCGTGGGCGTGACGGTGTCGGTGGGGCTGAGCTTCAACAAATTCCTGGCCAAGACCGCCTCCGAGCTCGACAAGCCCAACGGGTTCGCCGCGATCGGACGCGCCGAGGCGCCCGATTTCCTCAAAGCCCTCAAGGTATCCGCCGTGTTCGGCGTCGGCCCGGCCACCGCCCGGCGCCTCGAGGCGGACGGGCTGAAGACCCTCGCCGACGTGCTGGCCCGGCCCGAGCGCGAGCTGGTCGCGCGCCATGGCGAGACAGGCTGGCGCCTTCTGAAGCTGGCGCGCGGGGAGGACGCCCGGCCCGTCAATCCTGATCGCGAGCGCAAATCGGTGTCAGCGGAGACGACATTCGAGGACGACATCGCCAGCAAGGCCGTCCTGAAGGACCGGCTCTGGCCGCTCTGTCTGAAGATCGCCGACCGGATGAAAGCGCAAGGCGTGGCGGGGCGCGTGGTGACGCTGAAGCTCAAGACCGGCCGGTTCAAATCCATCACCCGCCGGCGCACGCTGCATGATCCTGCCCAGCTGGCCGACACCCTGTTCCGCCAGGCCTGCGCCATGTTGGATGCGGAACCCGAGGGCGAGCGCTACCGGCTGATCGGAGCGGGCTATAGCGATCTTGAACCGGCAGCCGGCGATGCCGGCGATCTGGCCGATCCGGGCGCGCTGCGCCGGGCGGCGGCCGAACGGGCCATGGACGCCGCCCGGGCGCGGTTCGGCACGTCCGCCGTGATCAAGGGCCGCATGTTGGGCCGCGACGGGGCCTGATCGCAAAAGACCGGTTCAGGTATCCCTTGCCAGCCGCAGCGCCGGTCCGGGCCCAGGCGCCTCTCGCGCGTCGAGCACGGCGCGGCAATCGGCCAGGAATCGCTCCCCCGCCGCGCCGCCATCATCGGTCCAGGACCGCGCAAGGATGCGGGTGAAGAAACCGGTGAGCGCCATGCGCCAGGCCGCCTCGGGATCCTGGCCCTCGCGATGGACGCGGGCGCATGACTCAATCGCGGATTCGTAGACGTCCGCGAGCCAGGCGAGCGTGTCATGGGCGTCTTCGAGACGCGATCCCGCCCCGGCCCCGCCGCCGGCGCGCCGCTCGCCTTCGCGCAGCGCCGCCAGATGGGCGCGGCTGAGCGCGGCGCTGGGCTGGTCGCCCGCGCACTGGCCCGCACGCGGCGTGAGATCGGCCAGCTGGCGCGTCACGCGCAGGCCCAGCAGCAAATCCTGACGGATGCGGGCGAGCTGCACCGGCGTGGCATGCAGGCGGCGCTGATCCAGCAGCGCGCGGCCCGCACTTTCCAGCCGCCGCCACAGCGCCCCGCGATGTACGGCCGCAATGGCGTGGCGCCCGCAGATGCGGTCGATATCGCCGGACTCATAGAGCTGATCGCCATCCAGGATGACGAACCGCGCCGCCCCGTCCTCGCTCAAGCGCGCCATGGTGGCCTCCCCAGCCTGACCGGGACGACTCAAGGGCGAGCCTGGTCCGGCGGTGCAGTGTGGCCGAATGGTTAACGGCTGCGAAGCGGGGAGCAGCGGTTTTACCGTCACCGATTGTGGAAAACCGGAGCGGGCGGCTTGCAAACATGGTACCGCCTCCCCGGCTTGAACGGGGGACCTCTAGATCCACAATCTAGCGCTCTAACCAACTGAGCTAAGGCGGCATGCCATGACGCGCCTGCGATCGGGGGCGACCCCCATTGCGCAGGGCGCGCAAACTAGCTTCGGGGCGCGCCGCGCGCAAGGCCTGCGCGCGGCTGGTTTACAGGGGCGACTCAGGCATATCCGCGGGCGCGCAGATGGGCGTTGAGCGCGTTCATCCGCACCTCGTCCGACGGGTGGGTGGACAACAGGGCGGGCGGCGCGCCGCGGCTCTGCCGGGCCATCATGCCCTGCCAGAAAGTGACCGATTCCTCGGGGCGGTAATTGGCGCGCGCCATGTAATCGACGCCCAGCCGGTCGGCTTCCAGCTCGTGCTGGCGCGAATAGGGCAGCAGCACCCCGAAGGTCAGCCCGGCGCCCAGCACCCCGGCCCAGGCGCCGGCGTTCTGGACGTCTGCAGAGTCCAGCGCCACGGCGGCAAGCCCGGTCGCCAGGCCTGCAGCCATTTGCTGCGAGGCGCGCTCCTGGGCATGGCGTCCGGCGACGTGGGCGGCCTCGTGGCCCATCACGGTCGCAAGCTGGTCATCGTTGCGCGTGACCTCGAGCAGGCCGCGATAGACGCCGACCTTGCCATTGGGCAGCACCCAGGCGTTCACTTCATCGGAATCGAACACCACGAACTCCCAGTCGTGATGGGTCATGCCCGAGGCGCTGGCGATGCGCCCGCCCACCCGGTCGGCCTGGGCGCGCAAGGTGCGGTCATTGCTGATGCGCTCGCGCTGGCGGGCGGCCTGCCAGGTCTGGGCCGACAGCTGGGCGATCTGCGCGTCGGAGACGAGCATGAGCTGGCGCCGGCCAAGCTCGGGATTTTCCACCGTGCAACCCGAAGCGGCAAAAGGAAACACGGTGCCAGCCGCCAATCCAGCCAGCAGCTCGCGCCGGCCCATGCGGACCTGGGGCAGAGCGTCAAATTCATTCCGGGTGAGCATGAGGATGGTCTCCTGTCGGCGGCGCCTGAACCGGCGCGGCGCTCCAGCATACCAGACTTGGCCATGGAAACGCCGCACGAATGTGGGCATCATCTCACACGCCGCGTCCGGCGCAAGCCGGATGCCATGCGTTTGCAAGCCTGCAGCCGGAGACAGCCTGTCATGCGCATCCTCCTTGTCATCCTCATCATCCTTGCCGCTCTCGTGGCGGGCGCTGTCCTGGCCCTGCCGGCGCTGATCTCGTCGGACTGGCTGCGCGAGCGCGTCAGCGCGCAGGCGAGCGAGACGCTGAACCGTGTGGTCAGCCTTGATGGCGAGGTGCGGCTTGCCCTGTTTCCCCGCGTCCAGGTGCGCGCAAGGGACGCCTCCATCGCCAATGCGCCCGGGTTTGGCGAACAGCCTCTGGCGCAAATGGGCGAGCTACGCGTCTCTGTGGCGCTGATCCCGCTTGTGTCGCGGCGCATCGAGATCGAGGAATTCGTGCTGGTGGATCCGGTGATCCGGCTCGAAGCGCGCGCGGGCGGCAATAACTGGACGCTGGGCGCGCCGGCGGCCGGCGCCGCCCCGGCGCCCGCCACCGGCGAAGGCTTCGTGCGCCGGCCCGGCGCCTTGCCCTTTGAAGCCGCGTTTGGTGATGTGCGTATCGAGAACGGCTCGGTTTTTTATAGCGATCCCGGACAGTCCCGGCGGATCGAAAACCTCGACCTGTCGGTCAGTTTGCCTTCGGTCGAAGGCCCGGTCAGCCTGAGCGGCTCGCTCAGCGCGGACGGCCGTCCGATGCAGTTCAATGCGCAACTGGGCTCGCTGCGCGGGTTCTTCGAAGGCGCCCAGACCCAATTCGAGCTGGAGATGACCGGCGCGCTCGCCGATCTCAGCTTTGACGGACGGTTTCTCGAAGGCGAGACGCTGAGCTTTGACGGCCGCACATCGGTCGATCTGCCCTTGCCGGCGCTGGCGCGGTTCCTCGGCGCCGAACTGCCCGATGGCGATGTCTTCCGGCGCTTCGCGGCGGAGGCCGCCGTGGCGGGCGAGCCCGGGCGCCTGGCGCTCACGGACGCCTCGATCATCTTTGACGAGATTCAGGCCACCGGCAGGCTGACGCTGGATTATGACCGCACGCGCCCGCTGGTCACCGGCAGCCTCCAGACCGCCAATCTCGACATCACGCCCTACATTCCGGCCGAGGAGCCCACTGCCGGCGGCGCGGCGCAAGGCGCAGGGCTCGGGCCGTGGAGCGAGGAGCGCATGGATCTGGCGGCCCTGCGCACGCTCGACGCCCGCCTCGATGTGGGCGCCCAGCGCTTCAAGGCGCGCGACATCGAGGCCGAGACCGTCAATCTGGCGGTGAGCTTGGACAATGCGCTGCTGACCGCGCGGCTCACCGACTTCCGCCTCTATGGCGGCCAGGGTGTGGTCACGCTGGTTGTGAACGCCCGCCAGGACACGCCGCGCTACGCGATGGACGCCGACATTTCGGCGCTTGAGGCCCTGCCCTTTCTGACGGCGGCGGCCGGGTTCGACCGGCTTCAGGGCCTGGGCCGGCTGCAGCTTGATCTCGACGGGGCGGGCGCAAGCCCGGCGGCTCTCATGCGGTCGCTGGATGGAACCGGCAGCTTCAGTTTCGCCGACGGCGCCATCGTGGGCGTCAACCTGGCCCAGGTGATCCGCACCGTGCAGCAGGCGATCGAGACCGGGTCCCTGCCCTCGGGTTTCGCCGAGACGCAACAGACCGATTTCTCGGCGCTGACCGGCTCGTTCAATATCCGCCAGGGCGTCGCGCAGAACATTGATCTGGCCATGCTGAGCCCGCTCCTGCGGGTGGACGGCGCCGGGACGCTCAATCTGGCTGACCAGAGCATTGATTACCGCCTGACTCCGCGGGCCGTGCAGACGCTGGCGGGTCAGGGCGGCGCGGCCGACCTGCAGGGCCTGCCGGTGCCGGTGCGCATCCGGGGCGGCTTCAATGACGTGTCGGTGTCGGTGGATCTGGAGGCGGTGGCGCGCGACCTGATCCGCCTGCGCGCCGGGTCGCTGATCGGCGGACAGGCCGGTCAGGCGCTCACCGATGGCCGCCGGCTTGAGGATGTGGCGCGCGACGCGGCGGCGGGCGCGCTGCGCGATGCGCTGACCGGGCGCCCGCGCGAGGACGGCGAAGGCGAGGAGGAGACCCGCGAGGATCCCGCCCGGCGCCTGCTTGAGGGCGTGCTCGGACGCCGTCCGCGTCCCGCTCCCGCTCCCGAGCCGGAGCCCGAGCCCGAGCCCGGCCGGTAGCGCCTGGTCTTGATTGGTCCGGGTTAAGGCTATCTACTGGCTTGCAAATGGGCGCCAGCCTGAACCCGGGCGGCCAGGGGAGGAACATCCGTCATGATCCGCATGATCGCCGCAGGGGCCGCCGCCATGAGCTTTTCGATCTTCGGCGGGATGGCCGGGGCCCAGACCCATTATCCGGGCGAGCGGGTGACGGGCGACCATTTCGCCGGCCGCTCGCCGGTCATCGGCCGCAACGGCATGGCCGCCACCGCCCAGCCGCTGGCCACCCAGGTGGCGCTCGATATTCTCAAAGCCGGTGGCAGCGCGGTGGACGCCGCCATTGCTGCGAATGCGGCGCTGGGCCTGATGGAGCCGACCGGCAACGGGATAGGCGGGGATTTATTCGCCATTGTCTGGGACCCGCAAACCGGGGAAGTCCACGGGCTCAACGCCGCCGGGCGCTCTCCCATGTCGCTGAGCTATGAGACGGTGATGGAGCGCGCGGGCGAAACGGGCGCAATCCCCCCGCTGGGCGCGATGGCGGTCTCGGTTCCCGGCGCTGTCGACGGCTGGTTTGCGCTGCACGAGCGGTTCGGGCGCCTGCCCATGAGCGAGGTGCTGGCCCCGGCGATCGCCTATGCCGAGGAGGGCTTCCCGGTCTCCAAGACCATCGCCTTCTACTGGGCGCGCAATATGCGCATCCTCGAACAGCGCCACGAGACCGGCCAGATCGAGGAGCTGGCGAACGCCCGCGCCACCTATTACACCGAAGCCGGCGCCGCCCCTGTTGAGGGCGAAATCTTCCGCAACCGCGACCTTGCCCGCACCTACCGCCTGCTCGCGGAAGGCGGACGTGACGCCTATTACGAGGGTGAGATCGCGCAGACGATCGACGCCTATATGCGCCGGATAGGCGGTTGGCTGAGCGCGGGCGATCTCGCCGCGCACCGGTCGGACTGGGTCGAGCCGCTGAGCGTGAATTACCGGGGATACGATGTGTGGGAATTGCCGCCCCAGGGACAGGGGATAGCCGCGCTTCAGATGCTCAACATTCTGGAGGATTACGACCTGGCATCGATGGGCTTCATGAGCGCGGACGCGCTGCACGTGATGATCGAGGCCAAGCGGCTGGCCTTCGAGGACCGGGCGCGCTTCTACGCCGACCCGGCCTTCATGGACATCGACCCGCGCGCCCTGCTCACCGACGCCTATGCCGATGAGCGCCGGGCGCTCATCTCGATGGACCGGGCGATGGAGACGGTATCCCACGGCGATCCGGCGATCCTGGAGACCGCTGACACCACCTATCTGACGGTGGCCGATTCCAGCGGCATGATGGTGTCGCTCATCCAGTCGAACTTCCGGGGCATGGGATCGGGCCTGGTGCCCGACGGGCTGGGCTTCATGCTGCAGAACCGCGGCGAGCTGTTCAGCCTCGATCCCGAGCATCCCAACGCCTACGCGCCGGGCAAGCTGCCCTTCCACACCATCATTCCCGCCATGGTGACACGCGACGGCGAAGGCATCATGAGCTTTGGCGTCATGGGCGGCTCCATGCAGCCCCAGGGCCATGTGCAGATCCTGGTCAACATGATCGATTTCGGGCTGAACGTGCAGGAGGCCGGCGACGCCGCGCGCTGGCGCCATGACGGCTCCAGCTCCGAGGTCGGCCGGATCGGCGACGCGGCGGGCCTGGGAGAAGTCCTCGTCGAGCGCGGCGTGCCCGATGCGGTGCGGGCCGAGCTCGAAGCGCGCGGCCATGTGATCCGCGACGGCGACCGGTCGTTCGGGGGCTATCAGGCGATCTGGCGCAACCCACGCACCGGCGTGCTGCATGGCGGAACTGAAATGCGCACGGACGGCGCCGCGCAAGGGTATTGAGACGGGGGCGTCAGCGCCAGGGCGGGCAGTCCAGCCCGCTCGGCGAGCGGGTGAAAATCTCCACCCCGTCCGCAGTGACGCCAACCGTATGCTCGAACTGGGCGGACAGGGATTTGTCGCGGGTGACCGCCGTCCAGCCGTCGCCCAGCACTTTCACGCCCGGCTTGCCGGCGTTGAGCATGGGCTCAACGGTGAAGAACATGCCCTCTTCCAGCACCGGGCCGTAACCGGCCTCGCCAAAGTGCAGCACGTTGGGCGCGTCGTGGAAGACCCGCCCGATCCCGTGACCGCAGAAGTCGCGCACGACCGAACAGCGCTGGCTTTCGGCATAGGCCTGGATCGCCCAGCCGATATCGCCGAAGGTGGCGCCGGGCCGGATCACGGAAATGCCGCGCATCATGGCTTCATAAGTCACTTCGACCAGGCGCTCGGCCTTGCGGCGCACATCGCCCACCGGGAACATCCGGCTCGTGTCGCCATGCCAGCCATCGAGGATGCAGGTCACGTCGATATTGACGATATCCCCGTCTTTCAGCGGCTTGTCATTGGGAATGCCGTGGCAGACCACGTGGTTGATCGAGATGCAGCTGGACTTGGTATAGCCCTTGTAGAACAGGGTCGCCGGCTTGCCGCCATGGCTGATGAAATACTCGCGCACCAGATCGTCCAGCGCCTGGCTGGTCACGCCGGGGCGCACATGATCGACCAGCATGTCGAGCGCCGACGCCGCCAGCCGGCCTGCCTTGCGCATGCCTTCGAAATCAGCCGGGGCATGCCGCTTGATCTGGCCATCACGCCGCGGCGCGATGTCAGTTTCAAGGTCCAGATCGATATCCAGTCCGCCGTCCTTCACGCGTCAACTCCGATGAGCGCCGCGCCTTGTATACTCAAATGCGCACGGGAGGGAAACCGGGGGAGGCCTCACTCACCTGCAAAGAAGCTGTCGCTGTTCCAGCGTGGAGCGTCGCGCGCGTTGGCGATGGCCTCGATGATGGCGAGGTTGATATTGGCGAATTTCGCGCCCTGATCGAAGCGCAAGGGCTGGGTGAGGTCATCGCCGGGCTGGTGATAATTCCCGCCCAGAAAACCAAGAAATCCCCGCCCCTCATCATTGGCTTCGTCCGGGCTGGAAAAGCCGGTCATCAGGAAGAGCGAGGGCACGCCCGCGCGCACGAAGTAATAATGGTCCGATCGAACGAACAGGGACTGTTCGGGGATCGGATCGGGCGAGAGGCGCACGCCCCGGCCGGCCGCCGCCGCGTCTGCCACCGGGCCCAGCGTGGAGTGCTCGGCGCCGAACGCGATCACATCGTTGAATTCATAGAGGATCACCGGCATGTCGAGATTGACGTTCGCCGCCATACGCCCCATCGCAGGGGTGGGGTTGGAGGCGATATGCGCCGCGCCCAGAAGCCCTTTTTCCTCAGCCGCCAGTGCGATGAACACCACAGGGCGCGCCGGGCGCGGACCGGCGGCGAGCGCGCGCGCCGTCTCCAGCATGACCGAAATGCCTGACGCATTGTCCAGCGCGCCATTGCAGATGGAATCATCCTCCATGGGGCGGCACACGCCGGTATGGTCGAGGTGGGCGGTGACGATCACCGCCTCCCCGGCCAGAGCGGGATCAGAACCGGGCAGGACGCCGACCACATTGTCATCATGGATCGTTACGCGCGCGGTGCCTTGCGACAGCACGATGTCGGCGCCCAGATCGAAGCCCGAAAGCCTTTCGCCATTGCGCGCAGCCTCCACCACCGACGCGAAATCCTGCGGGGCGTTGGCGAACAGGCGTGTGGCGGTCTCGTCGGAAATATACGCGATGACGCGTATCTGGTCCGGCGCAGCGGCCGCCGCCGTGGTCATGGAGGGGCGGCCCGCCATCGGGGCCATGCGGCGGAAAGACCAGCGGGTCAGGCCCTCGGCCGGGATGATGATGACGCCCGCCGCGCCCGCACGGGCGGCGAATTCCGTTTTCGTCAGGACGCTGTTGAGGTGCGCGGCGACATCGGATGGCAGTCCAGCCGGCGTCCCGGCCAGCACCACCGCAACGCGGCCTTGCAGATCGAGACCGTCATAATCATTCAGGCCCAGGCCCGGCGCAACGAGCCCGTATCCGGCGAACACCGCCGCGCCTTCCACCGAGCTGCGGTCGTGGACCGGGTGGGCCGAGACGACGAAATCATCGCCCGGAACCATCGCGGCGCCGTCAATGCTCAGCCCGGCATGCTCGGGCAGTGGCGTCAGCGTTTGAAGCGGAACGGCGGCGCGATAGCCCTCAAGCCCGCCCGGCTCCAGCCCGATCAGGCGATACTGCGCCTCGACATAATTGGCCGCCAGCTGATAGCCGCGTGAACCGGCCTCGCGGCCTTCCATCATGTCATCTGCGAGAAAGCGGATATGCGCTTCAATTGCGCCGGGCGCGACCTCCAGGCTCGGCAGCGCGGGCTGCTGGCTGTTGGCAGAGCAGGCTGAAACTGCCAAAACTGCTGCACAGATCAATGTGTTACGCACGGACATCTCTCCCCCGGAGCGCTGATTTGCGCGGCACTATAGGCGGGCGCGCTCGGCCTTCAACGTGTCAAATGCGTCATGAAAGCGTCCGCCGCACCCGCCAGTTCGGGACCCGGGGGCGCATAATGCGCGGCGAAGGGCCCGGTCATGCGCGCCGGCCGTCCGGTGGACAGCTGGAAGCAGACGAGTTTCGTCACCGCCCGGAACACGGTTTCGCCTGAGCCTGCGCGGCGGAACTGATACCAGCGCTCGGCGCGCAATCGCCCGTCCGAGCGCGCGATCCAGACTGCGCAATCCAGCGCCTCGCCGTCCCGGATATGGCCGAGATAATCAGCCTCGGTGCGCACAATCGCCATGCCGCGATCTGCGTCCAGACAGTCGCGGCGCGTCAGCCCGTCCGCCTCCCAGTGCGCCCAGGCGGTCTCGTCGGCCCAGCGCAGATAGGCCGAGTTGTTGGCATGGCCGAACACGTCGATGTCACCCGCTTGCGCCGTGACGCGGTGGATGAAGGGTGATGGCAGGTCCCACACGCTCACAGCATCACCTCGACGGCGCGCGTCACGATGATGGCGTCAAGGCTGATGCCGCAGGCATAGGCGAGCACCTCCACACCCTCATTGTGAGCTGCGCTCAGCGCCTTGGCGTAGGCCGGGTCGATATCGGCCGCCAGCGCAAGCCGGTCGCAATCGCCGCGCTGGATGATGAAGAGCTGCACCGCCCGCTCGCCCTTGCGCGCCAGGGACGCCAGCTCGGTCAGGTGTTTGGCGCCGCGCGTGGTGACGCTGTCGGGAAACTCGGCCAGGCCCGGCTGGCGCATCAGATGGACGTTCTTCACCTCGACCCAGGTGCGCGGCCAGGCCGCTCCGGTGAGCATGAAGTCGAGCCGCGACATCTCGCCGGCCGGCGCCTCGCGCCGGATCGTGTCATAGCCGGACAGCTCGGCGATCACGCCGTTGCGGATGGCCTCCTCCGCCAGGGCGTTGGGCAGATTGGTGTTGATGCCCACGAGCGTGTCGTCCGCCTCGACAATCTCCAGCGTCCAGGCGAGCTTGCGTGACGGCCCGTCATGGTGCGACAGCCAGCACCGGCCACCGCGCGGCGCCACGCCGGTCATGGCGCCGGGATTGGGACAATGAGCCACGGTGCGTCCAACGCCTGGAATCTCCACATCCGCCAGGAAGCGCTTATAACGCCGCAGGAGGCGGGCTTCTGTCAGGGGCGGCAATTGCATGAGCAGCTCTGGCGCAGCGGGATATCGCGACCATAATCTCCCGTCCGACCCCGGCAAGTGAGGATGGTGTCATGAAGGGTAATATCAGCGCCGGCGTGCTTCTGATCGGGGACGAAATCCTGTCAGGGCGCACCCAGGACGCCAATCTAAAGCAAATTGCTGAATTCCTGCAGCCACTTGGCGTGCCGGTCAAGGAAGCGCGCACCGTGCCGGACGAGCAGGAGGCGATCGTGGACGCCGTGCGCGCCCTGTCGGCGGCGCATGATTATGTCTTCACCACAGGCGGGATCGGTCCCACCCATGACGACATCACCGCCGACGCCATGGCCGCCGCGTTCGGGCGCACCATAGATGTGCGCGAGGATGCGCGTGCGATCCTGGAAGACTGGTACGCGCGTTCGGGGACGCAGATCACCGAGGCGCGCCTGCGCATGGCGCGAATCCCTGACGGCGCAAGCCTGATCGCCAATCCGGTAACCGGTGCGCCGGGCTTCCAGATCGAGAATGTGTTCGTGATGGCGGGCGTCCCCAAGATCACCCGGGGCATGCTGGAGGATGTGGCCCACCGCATCGAGGGCGGGCCGGTGACGCATACGGTGTCGGTGCGGCTTGAGGATGTGCGCGAGGGGGATATCGCGGAAAGCCTGGGCGCGCTGGCGCAGGCGCACGCGGAGGTCTCCTTCGGCTCCTATCCCTGGTTCGAGGATAATGGCGGAACGCTGCGCCGCGGCGTGGTGCTGGTGGCGCGCGGCCGCGACGAGGCCTTTCTGGACACCCTGCGCGGCCAGCTGGCGGCGCTGGGCTGACGCCTTGCCCGGCCCTGAGGTGCAGCCTAGGCTTTGCCCCATAGTCCTGTCGCCCGGTTGCGGGTGAGACCTCCTGAAGATGACGAGGATTGGCCATGGCCTACGCGTTCGATGACCGCCTGCTGCGCAATGATGACGAAGATGAGGACGAGCGCGAGGAAAAGGCCGCGCCCCAGACCGGCGATTATGTCGGCAAGGCGCTGTTTGAAAGCCGCACCATCCTGATCACCGGCGGCATCAACGACAAGGTGGCGCGCGCCGTGTGCGCCCAGCTGTTCGCCCTGGCGGCCAAGAGCGATGATCCCATCCTGATGGTGATCTCCTCGCCCGGCGGCCATGTGGAATCGGGCGACATGATCCACGACACCATGAAGTTCGTGAAACCGCGCGTGATCGTGCTGGGCACCGGCTGGGTGGCGAGCGCGGGCGCGCTGATCTTCGTGGGCGCAGACAAGGAAGACCGCTACTGCCTGCCCAATACGCGCTTCCTGCTGCACCAACCCTCGGGCGGCGCCGGCGGACCGGCCAGCGATATCGAGATCCAGGTGCGCGAGATGCGCATGATGCGCGATCGTCTCAACCAGATTTTCGCCGACGCCACGGGCCAGCCTTTGTCGCGCATCCAGGAAGATACCGACCGCGATTTCTGGCTGACCGCCAAGGGCGCGGTGGAGTACGGGCTATGCAGCAAAATCGTCTCGCGCCAGGACGAGATCAAGAGGTAGCGACCGGGACATGACCGCGAAGCCTGATCCGCTGGACTCGATGAAGGCGAACTTGCTGAAAAGCACCGGCAAGACGGTCGATGAGTGGGCGGCGATCGTCAGGGCCAGCGGGCTTGAAAAGCATGGCGAGCAGATGGCGCTGCTCAAGGGAACCCATGGCCTCGGCCATGGCTATGCGAACCTGATCTGCCACACCGCCAAGGGCACGCTGGACGAGCCGCAGGACGACATGCTGGCGGGCCAGTATGCCGGCAAGGAGGCGCTGCGGCCCGCCTATGACGCGCTGGAGGCCTTTGCCAGGACGCTTGGCGAAGACGTTGAGATTTCAATCAAGAAGACCAGCACCGCCTTCCGGCGGTCAAAGAATTTCGCGGTGGTCACGCCCGCCTCGAAAACGCGCCTTCATCTTGGCCTGAACCTGAAAGGCGCGGCGCCGACCGACCGTCTGGTGGCCGAAAAGCCGGGCTCCATGTGCACCCACAAGGTCCATGTCGAAACCGCCGCCGATCTCGACGCCGAGCTGAAAGCCTGGATGAAAGCCGCCTACGACCTGGCGTGATCGCTCTGATTTGTCAGGACTTTCCCAGCGCGCGCCAGGCGATGTCGCGGCGGCAAACGCCTTGCGGCCAGTCAATGAGATCGACCGCCTCGTAAGCGCGCGCCACCGCCTGTTCCAGCGTATCGCCCGCAGCGGTGACGGTGAGGACGCGCCCGCCCGCGGCGATCCAGTCGCCCTCCTCATTGACCCCGGTTCCGGCGTGGAAAACCGTCACGCCCTCCACCGCGCCGGCCGCCTTAAGCCCCTTGATCACCGAGCCTTTTTCGTACGCACCGGGATAGCCCTGGGCGGCCATCACCACGCAGGCTGCCGGGCGCGATGCGTGGAGCTGCGGCAGGAGCCGGGCGAAATCGCGCGCGGGCATGCCGCCCGTGGCGCAGGCCAGAAGGGCCGGGACGATGTCATCGGCCAGGCCCATCATCAGCACCTGACATTCGGGATCGCCAAGACGCACATTGAATTCAACGACTTTCGGGCCGTCCGGCGTAATCATCAGGCCAATGTAAAGCACGCCCTGATAGGGGAAACCGGCCTCAGCCATCGCATCAATGATCGGCGCGGCGATGGTCTCGTCCACCTGTTTGAGGAGCTCCGGCGTCATCACCGGGGCGGGGGCGTAGGCGCCCATGCCGCCCGTGTTCGGGCCCCGATCGCCGTCCAGAAGGCGCTTGTGATCCTGGCAGGCGGGCAGGGTCAGGCGGTTCACGCCATCGGTGAGGACGAAGACGCTCGCCTCCTCGCCAGACATGAACTCCTCGAGGACAAGCCCGGCGCCGGCGCCGCCGAATCTGCCGGACAACATCGCCTGCGCTTCGTGGATAGCGGTGTCGATATCGGGGGCGATCACCACGCCCTTGCCCGCCGCCAGACCGTCCGCCTTGATGACATAAGGCGGGCTGAGGGAGTCAAAAAACGCGCGTGCGGAGACAGGATCGGTCACTTTGCGGTACATCGCGGTCGGCACGCCGAGACGGGCCATGAAATCCTTGGCGAAACCCTTGGACGCTTCCAGCTTCGCGCCCTCGGCGCCGGGTCCGAACACATCAAATCCGCGCGCGCGCAGGCCGTCGGCAAGGCCCGCCGCAAGCGGCGCCTCGGGACCGATCACGATGAGGTCGGGCTCCAGCTGCAGCGCCAGATCGTGCAGACCCTGCACATCATCGGCGGCCACATCAAAGCACGGCCCGATCCGGTCCATGGCCGGGCTGCCGGGCGCTGACCAGACCACTTCCACGAGGGGGCTCTGGGCGATCTTCCAGGCCAGCGCATGCTCGCGCCCGCCCGACCCGATGATGAGGATGTTCATGAGGCATGCTCCGACGGCGTTTCAACGCCGCCGTGATAGGGCGCAGGCGCGCGCCTGTCGACCAGCGCGCGCGGGTGGTTTCATCCTCGAAAGGCCCTGAGGCTGCCCGCCGCAACGAGACTGGACGATCAGAACCGCTTGTCATCACCGCTCCAAATCCATACACTTGACGGCGTGTACAGCTTTGCGCGCAAGTGATCCAACATGAATGCAGATGGCAATATAGAGCGCATCCGGCAGGTGGTCAGCGAAGCGCTGAACCGCGACTTTCTACGTGCGAATGTTGTTGATTTCAGATTTGAACGCGACACCGATCACGATGGCGACGAGATTCTGCGCATTACCGTGATTTTCGACGGCCGGGCCCGCGACATCGACCCGCATCAGCTCTCCGGAACAGTTCGCCATGTCCGCCCCCGCCTCATGGAGATCGGTGAGTACGCCTTCCCGGTGTTTTCATTCGTGTCCAAAGGCGATGCGGGCAAGCTGATACGTGAAACCGCTTGATCTACTCGCCACAGCGGATGATCTGATCCGGTCCGGCAACAGAAAGCCTCGCCAGGCCAATTTGCTGCGCGCCGTCAGCACGATTTACTATGCGGTCTTTCATACCCTGGCGCGGAACAATGCGGACCTGCTGATGGGAGCCACAACAGCAGCGAGAAGCGATGGCGCATGGAAACAAACCTATCGCGCTCTGGATCACGGCATTTGCAAAAATAACTGCATGAACAATGCGATTTCCGCCTTCCCGAGAGATATTCAGGACTTTGCAAATTTCTTCGTCACCATGCAGAAAAAGCGACACTCCGCCGATTACGATCCCACTTACAGGACATACAAATCGGAAGTGTTGCTCGACCTGGCACAGGCGCGCCAAACCATTGCCGACTTTGAAAAAGCGCCCATCCAGGACCGGCGCGCTTTTGCAGCTTTTGTGCTTTTCAAACATAGGTGAAGATGGCGAGCCGCGCTTGGCCGCGCCGTCCGGGGCTGCTGCTCCCGAATACCTCCATCACACCCCGATCTCCCTGACCGCCCCATTTCATCCCTCCCCCCTCTGCCGCTAGAGCATTTTCGTTTTATTCCGGCTCATATCCGCAGGCTGTGAAGTAGTTGGCGCATTCGGCGGGGGTGATGGCGTCGAGGGCATCGGCGACGGCGTTGTGCAGATCGGGGACGGTGCGCGCGGCGGCTTTGCGAAGCT
>WGNG01000006.1 GCA_016124675.1 Alphaproteobacteria bacterium | reverse complement strand
CGAGCGAACCCGTCACCCCCGGCCCGGCTCGCTTGAGCTACGCGCAAGCTCCGCTCACCGGGCCTTGACCAAACACATCAACCCAGAAAGAAAGGCGAACAGACTCTACTAACTCACGGCCCGGATCAGGGGGCTGGGTCACTCTCGCTTAGCGGCTTGGGCTGCTGGTACGGGGCGAACGCCGATGAAGCGTGACCCAGACCCGTCTAGAATCCCGTTTGCCACCGTCTGACAGGACCCGGAAGCGTGACCCGCCGCATCGCCATTATCGGGGCAGGTCCTTCAGGCCTGATCGCGGCGGAGCGCCTCGCAGGCGAAGGTTTCGCTGTCCATGTCTATGAGCGCATGCCAAGCGTGGCGCGCAAATTCCTGCTGGCGGGCCGGGGCGGGCTGAACCTGACGCATACAGAGGCGCTGGAGCCCTTTTTGCACCGCTATGGCGCCGCCCGGGACTGGCTGGAGCCTGCCATTCGCGCCTTTGCGCCGTCTGACCTGATCGCGTGGTGCGAAGGGTTGGGCCAGACGGTGTTCACCGGCTCCAGCGGCCGGGTGTTTCCAAG
Organism: Alphaproteobacteria bacterium; assembly: GCA_016124675.1. Classification (GTDB taxonomy): domain Bacteria; phylum Pseudomonadota; class Alphaproteobacteria; order Caulobacterales; family Maricaulaceae; genus Oceanicaulis. Next base: position 114,832 of record WGNG01000006.1, on the reverse strand, counting down.
ATCCATGAAGGCCTCGCCGCTCTTGCGCGCCTGGCTGGCAAGGCTGGATGCACTGGGCGTTGCCATCCATGTCCGCCACACCTGGCGGGGCTTTGATGCTGCGGGCGGCCTCCTGATCGCCGGACCGGAGGGCGTGGAGCGGCCGGTGGAGGCCGATGCGGTGATCCTGGCGCTGGGCGGGGCGAGCTGGCCGCGTCTGGGGTCTACGGGCGAATGGAGCGGCTGGCTCGAAGCGCACGGCGTCGGGGTCATGCCTTTCAAGCCTGCCAATGCCGGCTTTGACGCCGGCTGGTCGGCCCTGTTCAGGGAGCGCTTCGCCGGCGCGCCGCTCAAGCCCGCATGCTTCAGCCATGGCGGGCGGACGATCCGTGGTGAAGCCATGATCACGGCCTATGGCGTGGAAGGCGGGGCGATCTATGCATTGGGCGCCGGCTTGCGAACCGCGATCGAGCGAGACGGCAAGGCCGTGCTCACACTCGATCTCGCGCCGGACATTTGCGCGGACGTATTGGCGAAACGGTTCGCAGCCGCCAGGTCCGGCCAGTCCCTCTCCAGCATGCTGCGCAAGCAGGCCCGGCTTTCGCCGCTTGCCGCTGCGCTGCTGCGCGAAGCGGGCGAGACGCCGCGCGAGCCGCAAGCGCTGGCCGCGCGCATCAAGGCGCTGCCCATCACGCTGAGGGGCGTCCAGGGGCTTGAGCGGGCGATTTCAAGTGCTGGCGGCATCGCGCGCGGCTCAGTTGACGAGCGCTTCATGCTCAAGCCGCTGCCCGGCGTGTTCGTGGCCGGAGAAATGCTCGACTGGGAAGCGCCGACGGGCGGATATCTGTTGCAGGCGAGCTTTGCCAGCGGCGTCGCGGCGGCCAGGGGCGCGGCGGACTGGCTGCGGCGCTCAGACCAGGGCGCCCTTTAGCCTGACGCAGGCAGACCGGCCTGCATTTTTCCCGCATCGGATGCAAGCCATCCAATCGGCCCCATTGCGCTGTGCGCGGTGATCGTTAAACCCCGCCCCATGCTCACGATCACAAATCTCGATTACCGCATTGGCGCGCGCTCTCTGTTCGAGAATGCGTCCGTGCAGATTTCCAGCGGCTGGAAAGTGGGCCTTGTCGGGCGAAACGGCACGGGCAAGTCCACCCTGCTCGGCCTCATCCGCGAGGAGATCGAGAGCCCGTCGCCGGACTCCGCGATCCGTCTGAACAAGGGCGCGCGCATGGGCTGGGTCGCGCAGGAGGTCGAGCCGTCGGACGAGACGATTCTCGAGGTGGTGCTCGCCACCGACCTTGAACGCCACGCCCTGATGCAGGAAGCCGAAACGGCCATGGACGCCGACCGGATCGGCGAGATCCACATGCGTCTGGCCGATATCGACGCCTGGTCAGCCGAGGCGCGCGCTGCGGATGTGCTGATGGGGCTGGGCTTCACCAACGCCGATCTTCACCGCCCGACGCGGGAGTTTTCCGGCGGCTGGCGCATGCGCGCCGCCATCGCGGGTGTATTGTTCTCCGAGCCTGACCTCCTCCTCCTGGACGAGCCGACCAACTATCTCGATCTCGAAGGCGCGGCCTGGCTGGAGAGCTATCTGAAGAAATATCCCTATACGGTGCTGATGGTCTCCCACGACCGGGAGATGCTGAACCGCTGCGTCACCCACACCATGGCGCTGGAGCACAAGCAGCTGTCCATCTCGCCGGGCGGGTATGACGCCTGGCTGCGCCTGCGTGCGGCCAAGACGGCGCTGCTGGAAAGCCAACGCGCCAAGCAGGAGGCTGACCGCGCCCATCTGCAGGCCTTCATCGACCGCTTCCGCGCCAAGGCGTCCAAGGCGACCCAGGCCCAGTCGCGCGTGAAGATGCTGGAGAAGATGCAGGAGATTACCGTGCCGCTGGAAGAGCGCACGACGCCATTCTCCTTCCCCACCTCCACCGACAAGCTGTCCCCGCCGCTCCTGCAGCTGCGTGATGCTTCGGTGGGATATGGCGAGGATGCGGTGATCCTGAGGGGCGTTGATCTGCGCCTCGATCCGGAAGACCGCATCGCCATTGTCGGCGCCAATGGCCAGGGCAAGACCACTCTGGTCAAATCCATCGCCAAGCGCCTGGAGCTCATATCGGGCGACCGGGTGGCGCCGCGTTCGCTGCGCATCGGTTATTTCTCGCAGGACCAGATGGATGAGCTGCGATCGGGCGAGACGGTTCTCGACCATGTGCGCGACGCCCTGCCCAAGGATACGCCGCCGGCCAAACAGCGCGCCGCCGCCGCCGCCATGGGCTTCTCCCACGAAAAGGTGGAGACCAGGATCGAGAAGCTGTCCGGCGGCGAGAAGGTGCGGCTTCTGCTCGGCCTGATGGCCATGGAGAAGCCGCATATCCTGATCCTTGACGAGCCGACCTCGCACCTCGATATCGACAGCCGCGAAGCGCTGATCTACGCGCTCAACGATTATAGCGGCGCGGTGGTGCTGATCACCCACGACGTCTATCTCGCCGAAGGCACGGCCGATCAGCTCTGGCTGGTCAAGGATGGCAGGGCGACGCGCTATGACGGCGACCTAAACGACTACCGCAAGCTGATCCTGCAGGCGGACAAGTCAGCAGCTTAGGCGTGATCTCTCATAAGGTTGTTCATCCGGACAGATCGCCTGAAGCTGGTTGTTGCGACACAGCTTGCTGACAGGGGGAGCCCGGATGAACAGTCATATCAATGCCAGAACGACGCCGTATGCGCGAACTTGGATGTTGGCTCGGCGCGAAGCGGGCGTGCCGGTCTCAGAGGCGGGGCTGGGCCCGCGCTCGCCTCATTCCGGAGGCGGGCGGCGCCAGACCGTGCGCATCCCCAGATGCTCGGTGGAGAAGGTCTCGTCGCCGGGCTGGCGCGCCGCCGGGCGGTAGCGGCGGCAATAGGTGTCCGAACACAGAAACGATCCGCCCTTGATCACGCGGAAACCCTCGCGCTCCCACGGATCGCGTGTCCATTCCCAGACATTGCCGGCCATGTCGTACAGGCCGAAATCATTGGGTGGAAAGCAGCCCACGGGCGCGAGGCCGCCAAACCCGTCTTCGGCGCTGTCTTCAAACGGAAACGCGCCCTGCCAGTGATTGGCGCGCCAGGCGCCGCCGGGGCGGGCTTCGTCGCCCCAGACATAGGCCGCGCGCTCGAGACCGCCGCGCGCCGCGCGCTCCCATTCGGCCTCGCCAGGCAGATCATGGCCGCGCCAGCGCGCATAGGCGAGCGCGTCCTGATACGCGATCTGAACCACCGGCAGAGCGTCACGCCCCTCCACCGTGCTGCCCGGCCCTGTGGGCCGGCGCCAGCTCGCTTCCGGCTCGAACCGCCACCAGGCCCGGATATCCGACCAGTCGCGCGCCTGCACGCCCGGGCCGAATACAGCGCCGCCGCCTGCGTCGCGCCCGACTTGCTCGGCGAGGGTCATATATCCCGTCGCCGTGACGAAGCGGGCGAACTCGCCATTGGTGACTTCATGGGCGCTCATCCAGAAGCCCTCCACGCGCACGGTGCGCACCGGGCGCTCCTCCGGGTAGAAGTCGTCCGATCCCAGGGTCACCTCGCCCGGTTCGATCCACACCATGCCGGCGGACGGGGCTGCCGGGTCGGGCAGCGCAATCTCAAGGCAGGCGGAGGACGCGTCCGGCGGCGGTTCGCCGCAGGCGGCCGGCATGACCGCCAGCGCCGCCGCAGACGCGGTCAGCCGCAGGCGTTTGTTGGAGAGGATATGCGGCATGCTCACCCGTCCTTTGCCGCCTCGCATGCGGCGCGCAGATCGGCTTCCACCGCCCAGAGCCGGTCCTGACCCCAATGGGCGGGCAGGTCATTGACCTGGAAGGCGGGCACGCCCCAGACGCCGAGCGCCAGCATCGCCTCGCGATTGGCTTCGGCCTGAGCGCGCCAGCCATCGTCTTTCAGGCCCGCGCGCACGTCAGCCTCAGTCAGCCCGGCTTGAGCAGCCAGATAATTGAGGCCGCGATCGGCGCCCGCGTCGATGCCGTCAGCGAACACGCCCTTGAGGAAGGCGCGCGCGAACGCCGCTCCGCGCCCCAGCGTGATGGCGTGAAACAATACCGCCAGGCCGCGCTCGGCCGGGCGGCCCACCGGATCGGCGATGCGCCCGAAGGGCAGGCCCAGCCGCTCGGCCTCGCGCCGGGCGTCGCGCACGATGTAGAGCCGCTTGGCGCGCGGCACGGGGAGGCCGCGCATCACCATGGGCAGGACCGGGCGCAGGCGCAGCTCGGCGCCGTAGATCTCTGCCAGCGCCATCAGCCGGTCCATGGCGAGCCAGGTATAGGGGCTGCGCAGCGACACATAGGCGTCAAGGCGCGGGCGCGGACCGGGCGCTGTCTGCCGCGGCGCTGACAGATCGGCCTCGAGACGCGGCGTGAAGGGCGCGGCCTCGACGTTGGCGATGCGGGCGAGCCGCGCCTCAAGAAAGCCCAGCCGGTCGAGCCCCCAATACCATTCGCCTTCAAAATGGAAGCTCGCGCCGAGATAATGGCCAAGCCGCGTGCGCTCTGCATCGCCGCGTGCGAGCGCCGCATCCGGGTCTCCCGGGGCGTCCGGCATGACGGCGCCCGTGCCCCAGGCGGTTTCGACCGCGGCTGCGGCCGACATGAAGGCGTGAGGGCCGGTGATTCCCGCCAGCGCAGCCTGCGCGGCGCGCAGGTTTTCGGCGGATGGCGGCGCGGCAGGCGGCGGGGTGAGATCGAGGCCAGCGGCCAGGGTCTGGGCATCGCGAAAGGACCAGGCCTGCAGACGCTGCGGATCCGGCGCGGCGGCGGCGGCGGGCGGCGGTACAAGGAAGGGGCGCACGATCACCCCATAGCGGTCCGCCAGATGACCCAGCGCCCGCGCCGCGAGCCAGGAATGCGGGTCATCGCACTGGTGGAAATAGCTCACCACCGGCCGCGCCCCCGAAAGGCGCCGGCGCAAGGCGGCCAGGCCGCGCTGCGCCGCCCGCACACGGCGGCTGGCGATCAGGGCCGGGATAAGGCTGCGCGCGGAGGGCTTCATGTCACCATCTTGCGGCCGGCGCTGGCGAGTTTTGCGAGGTCTGGCAAGGGCGGCACGCCAAGACCCTTGAGCACGGCCGGGCGCTGTTCAAGGCGCGCTTTCCAGTCATTGAGCCCATCCAGGCCGGAGATGGGCACGCCGGCCCAGAAATGCGCAAACACCCAGGGAAAGCAGGCGATGTCAGCGATGGAGTAGTCCTCGCCTGCAAGGTATGGCGTCTGGCGCAGGCGGGCATCCATCACCTCGTAGAGGCGCCGGGTTTCACCCTGATAGCGCTGGATCGCCACTTCGATCTTTTCGGGCAGGTAGCGGAAGAAGACATTGGCCTGGCCCTGCATCGGCCCCAGCCCGCCGACCTGCCAGAACAGCCATTGTATGGCGCGCGAGCGCGCCTCGGAATCGTGACCGATGAGCTGGCCGGTCTTTTCGGCGAGGTAGAGGAGGATCGCCCCGGACTCAAAGACTGTGCGGCCGCCAGCCTCATGGTCAAGTATGGCCGGGATGCGTCCGTTGGGATTGATCTTGAGATAGTCCGCAGCCTTCTGATCGCCGGCCTGCAGATCAAGGACATGGACCGTGTAGGGCAGGCCCAGCTCTTCCAAAGCGATGGAGATTTTCCAGCCGTTCGGGGTGGGCGCGGTGTAGAGATCGATCATGGTCTAGCCTCCATAGATGGCGAGCAAGCCGCGCTGGTCGAGCGCCAGCGTTGCGGCGCGCGAAGCGTCCGGCGCCATGGCGGCGATTTCCGCGAGGACCGCCTGGCGGCTTTGTTCGGCGCCGGTGCGCGTCAGCATGCGCACGCCCTGCCCGAAGGCTTCAAACTCCACCCATTTGGCGCCCGCCTCGACCGCCTTGCGGTTGGCGGGCAGGAACTGGCCATAGCCCTCGCCCATCAGGGCGAACAGAGGTTCCAGCGTGGGCGCAATGGCGTCGAGCGCGAGCCAGGTTTCAGCGCCGCACTGGCGCTCCCAGCTGATATCGGTCCAGGTCAGGAGGCCCGGCGCATGGCCGGCGACAAAGCTGTGCGCAAGGCTGTCGGTGGCGAAGTGAGCCTTCATGGCGCCCAGCAGGCTGAGATCGGCGAGACTCAAGCGCTCGCCGAACAGGCCGGGCAGGGCGGCGTAGTGCGCCTGCAGAAGGGTGATGAAGCGGGCGAACTCATCGCGCACCATGGTCTGGTGGTCCGGCCCGGCCGACATCACGCCCATGGCCTTGCGGCCCCAGGGCAAGATGAAGCCGGCGACGTCTTCGACCGAGCTCTGCTCCTCGGGCGTCAGATCGCGATCGCGCGGCGCTCCGGCATAGTCGCGCGCGATCAACAGGGCCGCTTCGCGCGCTGCGTCATCTTCGATCCAGCGCAGGTGCAGCGCTGCACGGGTGAACCATTCGTCAATCCAGTCATCAAACACGCGGCAGAGAATGCGCTGCGCCGGGGTGTGCGGGATCACCGGGCGGTCGGGGAAGCGCATGTCGAGGAGCTGGGTGATGTAGGTGGAATCGTGGATGACCCAGCCCTCCGGCGTCTCCACCACCGGGATGAGGTGCGTGCCGGCGCGCGCTTCAAGGCGCGCCAGGACGTCCGGCGATTTGGGCAGGGATTGATGGGGCACGCGCATATAGCGCATCGCCGCCTCCACCATGCGGGTGAAGTAGGACGGGTCGGCGCCGTAGATCCGGTATTCGCCAGGCAGCATGGGCGGGCCTTTGTGTTGCAGGTTCAGCTCTGGCGCAGGACGCCACGCTTGAGGATGGAGATCAGCGTGTCGGCGTAGGCGTCGGCGATGGCGGGATCGGCCATATCGCGGCCCGCCAGGGCGCGCGAATTGGCGCGCTGCGCAAAGGGACCCATCGCCGCATTGGTCGTCAGGATGAAGGCGAAATGCGGGTCGATCCCGCCAGCGTGCCTGTCACGGTTCAATTGATGGAAAGGCTCAAGCGCGAAGGCGTAGGCCGGGCGCAGATGCCGCTCGACCAGCCAGTCATAGCGCGCGCCGCCGGCGATGCCGGCCTGCATCACGAAGCCGGCCAGCTGCGGTATCCGCGCCGCCGTGCGGACACTGGCGCGCACCTGCGCTTCTATACGGGCCACGGGGTCGTCAAGATCGATGCGGGCCAGGGCGTCGGTCATGGCGGCGCGCACCTGGCCGAACAGGTAATTGGCTGCCGCTTCCCACAGCGCATCCTTGCCGCCGAAATAATGCCGGATCACGCCGTGGGCCAGCGCCGCCTCGTCGGCGATCGCGCGCAGCGACGCGCCGTCAAAGCCGCTCCTGGCGAAATGCGCCGAGGCGATCTGCAACAGGGCGTCACGCTGATTGTCGCCATCGCGATCCAGCTTCGTCGGGCGCCCCGGGCGGCGGGTCGGATCCTGGGATGAGGCGCACTTGGCCATCATGGAGTGTCGACTTTGCGGCTGGACACAGGCGAATGTCTAATTATACAACCGTATAATAACAGGTCCGCCACAGCTGACAAGCCTGAGGGTAATGGTCTGGCTGGCGCGGGCGGGCGGAGGAGGGCAGATCATGCGCATCGGACCGATTGGACCGGCAGGCCTGACGGCGCTGGCGGTCATTCTGGCGGCGGGTCTGGGCGGCTGGGTGGCGTTTGAGCGATATGGCGACCTCATACCGGGCCTGGTGCAGGACTGGCGCGATCCGATCGGTCCGCACCGCCCGGTGGTCTGGGAGGCGGGACCGGACACGGCGCCAGAACGCGCGGACAGGCCGAACATCATCCTCATCGTCGCTGATGACCTGGGCTGGAACGACATCACCCTTCATGGCGGCGTGGCGGGCGGGACCGTTCCCACCCCAAATATCGACCGGATCGCGCGCGAAGGCGTCCAGCTGACCCATGCCTACGCGGCCAGCGGCACGTGCGCGCCGTCGCGCGCAGCGCTGATGACCGGGCGCTATCCCACACGGTTCGGATTTGAATTCACGCCGATGCCGGCGGCCATGCCGGTGATTATCGGCCGGGCGCAGCGCCGCGAGCCGCAGGACCCGCCCTTCCTGTATTTCGAGACCGACCGCGCCATGCCCGATTTCGCCGAGATGGGTTTGCCGGCCAGCGAAAACGCCCTGCCGTCCTTGCTGGCGCAGGCGGGGTATCACTCCGTGCTGCTGGGCAAGTGGCATCTGGGCGGCAGCAATGGTTCTGACCCCTTGTCGCACGGGTTTGACGAGAGCGTGGAGCTGGCCGGACTGTTGTATGCGCCGGGCGGCGATGCGCGGGTGGTGGAGGCGCGTCAGGCCTTCGATCCCATCGACCGCGTCTACTGGGCGGCCGGCCGGGCGGCGGTGCGCGAAGGCACGGGGCCACGCTTTGAGCCGGACATCTATCTGACCGACTATTTCACGCGTGAGGCGGTGAGGGTGATCGAAGCCAACCGCAATCGTCCGTTCTTCCTGTATCTCGCTCACTGGGCGCCCCATTCGCCGCTGCAGGCGACGCGCGAGGATTACGAGACGCTGGCGCATATCGAGGATCACCCGCTGCGGGTCTACGCCGCCATGATCCGGGCCCTCGACCGCAGTGTCGGAGAAGTGCTCGGCGCGCTGGAGGCGCAGGGGTTGGCCGACAACACCGTGATCATCTTCACCTCCGACAATGGCGGCGCGCACTATATTGGCCTGCCCGACATCAACGCGCCCTACCGGGGCTGGAAGGCGACCTTCTTTGACGGCGGCGTGCGCGTGCCGACCTTTGTGCGCTGGCCCGGCGTGATCGAGGCGGGCAGCGAGATGGCGGGCCTCGCCCAGCATGTCGATATCGTCCCCACACTGGCCGCCATCGCGGGGGCGCCCCTGCCGCAGGACCGGATTATCGACGGGCGCGATCTGACGCCGTTCCTGACCGGCGTTGCAGAAGGCTCGCCCCGCGACACCCTGTTCTGGCGCAGCGGGCACTACCGCGCCGTGATCCATCAGGGCTGGAAACTGCAGATCGCCCAGCGGCCGGACCAGGTCTGGCTGTTCGATCTGGAAGCCGATCCGGGTGAACGCAGCAATCTGGCGCAAAGCGAGCCCGGGCGCGTTGCAGCCCTGCGAGCCCTGCTGGACGCCCATGACGCGCAGCAGGCCGAGCCGCTCTGGCCGTCCATCGTGGAAATGCCGGTCAATATCGACAGGCCGCTCGGGCGGCCCTGCGAAGAGGGAGACGAACATGTCTACTGGCCGAACTGAGATGGGGCATCTTGCGGGCCTCGCCGCCTGCCTCAGCCTGATCGCGGCGCCCGTCCAGGCGCAAGACGTGATGCACGAGGCGCCGCAGGCCGAGCCGCCGGCAGCGCAGGATTCCCCGGCGGCGCGGCCCAATTTCCTCATCGTGATCCTCGACGATATCGGCTTTACGGATCTGGGCGCCTACGGCTCGGAAATGCGCACGCCCAACATCGACGCGCAGGCCGAGCGCGGGCTGATGTTCTCGGGCTTCCGGGTGGGGCCGACCTGCGCGCCGACGCGCGCCATGCTGATGACCGGTGTGGACAGCCATCTCACCGGCGTGCCGACGCTGGAGCACCTCATGCTGCCCGAGCATCTGGGGCAGCCCGGCTATGAGGGCGCGCTGAACACCCGCGTAGCCACCATCGCCGAGCATTTGTCCGCGGCCGGGTACGCCAGCCTGATCACCGGCAAATGGCATCTGGGGCGGACACCGACGAGCCTGCCGTCCGCGCGCGGCTTTGAGCGCAGCTTCATTCTGGATTCCTCGGGGGCCGACAACTGGGAGCACCGCACCTATCTGCCTCACTACACGCATGCGCAATGGTGGGAGGATGGCGCGCCGGTGGAGAGCCTGCCCGATGATTTCTATTCGTCGGCTTTCCTGGTGGACCGGATGATCAGCTATCTCGACGAGGTGGCGCCGGATCAGCCCTTTCTCTCGGTGGTGTCCTTTCAGGCCAACCACATCCCGGTGCAGGCGCCGCGCGAGTATGTCGAGCGCTATGACGGGGTCTATGACGCGGGCTGGGAGGCGCTGGCGCTTGAACGCCACGCCGCAGCGATCCGGCTGGGCCTGGTTCGCGATGGCGCCCCCATGCCGGCCTTGCCCGAGGGCTTGCGGCGCTGGTCGGACCTCTCGCCTCAAGAGCAGCGGCTGAGCGCCATGAGCCGGCAGGTCGCCGCCGGCATGCTGGAGGCCGCCGACCATCATTTCGGGCGCCTCGTGGCGCACCTGCGCGAGACCGGGCGGTATGAGAACACGGTGATCGTGGTCCTGTCCGACAACGGGGCGGAGTTCAACAGTCCCGACCGCAGCCGGGCGTTTCTCGGCTGGCTCGCCCTGCAGGGCTATTCCCGCGATCCTGACAGGCTCGGCGAGCGCGGGACCTATGCCTGGATCGGACCGGAATGGGCGGCGGCCTCCACCTCCCCCTTGTCCATGTTCAAATTTCACGCCGCCGAGGGCGGGGTGCGCGTCCCCCTGGTCATATCAGGACCCGGCGTCAGCGCCGCAGGCATTGCGCCAGCCTTCGCTCATGTCGCCGACATTGCGCCGACCTTGCTCGATCTGGCGGGCGCTGCGCCGGTGGAGGGGCGTGAAGCCTTCACCGGGCGCAGCCTGGCGCCGCTGCTGAGCGGCGCGGCTGACCGGGTCTACGGCCCGGACGAGGCCATCGGGTTTGAAATGTCGGGCCAGTCGGCCCTGTATCTCGGCGACTACAAGCTCACCCGCAACATGCCGCCCCATGGTGACCGGCGCTGGCGGCTGTTCAACCTGGCCGATGATCCGGGCGAGACGCGTGATCTGTCGGACGCGGAGCCGGCGCTGTTGGCGCAGATGATGGCGGCCTATCAGGCGTATGAGCACAGGGTGGGCGTGCTGCCTGTGCCAGCCGATTATGACGCGCAGAGCCGGCTCGATGCGATGGGGTGGCGCGCCTTCTATGCGCGCAATGCCTGGGTGATCTGGCTGTCGGGTCTGGTGGTGATGGGTATGCTGGGGGGCGGGGCGGCGCTGGTGTTGCGGCGGCGGCGCGGCTGAGCGGATGGACGCTGGCGGATTTCAAGCCCGCGCGGCCGCGTAGGCGCTGGCCCAGGCCCACTGGAAGTTATACCCGCCCAGCCAGCCGGTCACGTCGACGCATTCGCCGATGAAATAGAGGCCCGGCACAAGCCGGCTTTCCATGGTCTTCGACGACAGGCCGCTGGTGTCGACGCCGCCGGCCGTGACTTCGGCGGTGCGCCATCCCTCCGTGCCGGACGGCTTCACGGTCCAGCGCGACAGGCTTGAGACGAGGTTTTCGATCGCGCCATGGGACATGTCGGCGAGCCGCGGCATGTCCGGCACATCGCCGCGCGCGGACAGCAGCGCCACCAGGCGGGCGGGCAGCAGGCTCTCCAGAGCCGTGGCGAGGGATTTTTTCGGGTGCTGCGCCTTGAATGCCATCAGCGCCGCCGCCGCATCCAGACCCGCCATGAGATCGAGCGTCACCGGCTCGCCTTCGGCCCAGTAGGAGGATATCTGCAGGATGGCGGGACCCGACAGGCCGCGATGGGTGAACAGCAGCGCCTCCTCGAAAGCGGCGCGGTCATTGCGGGCCTGAACCGGGCAGGCGAGGCCGGAAATGGAGGCGAAGTCCTCCTTGTCGCGGCCTTCAAACACGAAGGGCACCAGCGCCGGGCGCGGCGCGATGACCGCATGGCCGAACTGGCGCGCCACATCGTAGGCGAACCCCGTCGCACCCATCTTGGGGATGGAGAGGCCGCCGCTGGCGATCACCAGGCGCGCCGCCTCCACCACGCCGCCTGACGTCACGACGCGAAAGCCCTCATTTGTTTTCTCGATATCGCGAATCGACGTGTTCAGCCGCAACTCGCCGCCCGCCGCCCGCAGATCGCCGAGCAGCATGTCGATGATGGCGCCCGACCGCGCGTCACAGAAGAGCTGGCCCAGCGTCTTTTCGTGCCAGGTGATGGAATGGCGCGCCAGATGCGCCAGGAAATCGGTCGGCGTGAAGCGCGCCAGGGCCGAGCGGGCGAAATGGCGGTTGGCGGAGATGAAATTCTCCGGGGCGGTATGGAGATTGGTGAAATTGCACCGGCCGCCGCCGGATATGCGCACCTTCTCGGCCGGCTTGGCGGCATGGTCGATCACCAGAACCCGCAAGCCGGCCTCCCCGGCGCGCGCGCCATAAAACAGACCCGCCGCGCCGGCCCCGATGACCAGCGCGTCGCATGAGTTGGGTGTATCGGTGCTTACCGCCATGGCGAACGCTGTCGGGCGTGACGTGCGGCCGGTCAAGGGGCTTGCGCCGGTGTGCGCCGCCCGGGCGGAGGGATGGCCAAGGGTGATTTTGGCCGAGCGCGACCTACAACATGCTGGCAGGCATTCAGTGTCAAGGAGCACGCCATGACTGACGAGCCACCACGCAGCGCCGCCACGCCATCAGGGCGGTTCAGCCGCACGGCGCGTGTGGCAGGCCTGGGCGTCGAGCTGGCGGGCCGGGCTCTCATCACCGGCGCCGGGGCGCTGGCGCGGGGCGAGCCGCTGGCGGCGCGTGACCTGGTGCTGACGCCCGGCAATCTCCATCGTCTGGCTGACGAGCTGGCGCGCCTGCGCGGCGCCGCGATGAAGGCGGGGCAGCTCTTGTCCATGGATTATGGCGCGGTTCTGCCGCCGGAGGTCGCCGCGCCGCTGGCGCGGCTCCAGGAGAGCGGCCCGCCCATGCCGCCGCGCCAGCTGCGCCGCGCGCTCGACCGGGCCTGGGGCCCGGGCTGGATGACCCGGTTCGAGTTGTTCGAAACCCGGCCGGCGGCGTCCGCCTCGATCGGGCAGGTACATCGCGCGCGGCTACGCGGCGGACACAAGCTGGCGGTCAAGGTGCAGTTTCCCGGCGTGCGCGACAGCATTGATTCAGATCTCGACACCCTGGCCTGGGTGGTGCGGCGCTCAGGCATGCTGCCAAAGGGAGCCGACATCGATCCCTTCCTTGAGGGCGTGCGCGCGCGTCTGCACGGCGAGGCCGACTATGCCAGCGAGGCGGCGAGCCTGAGCGCGTATGCAAGCGCGCTGGGCGACGACCCGGACTTTGTCATGCCGCAAGTGATCGACGCATTGAGCGGCGACACGGTGCTGGCGATGGACTGGGTGGATGGTTCGCCGCTCTCATTCCTCGACAGCGCCCATCAGGCGGACCGCGACCGCGCCGCCCGGTCTTTGATCCGCCTCACCCTGCGTGAGGTGTTTGAGTTCGGCCTCATCCAGTCCGATCCGAACCCGGCCAATTTCCGGTTCGGCACGGATGGCCGCATCGCGCTTCTTGATTTTGGCGCGGCGGAGACGGTGAGCCCGGCGCGGGCGGAGAGCCTGCGCAGCGTGTTGCGCGCCGGCGTGGACGGCGATGACGCGGCACTGGCTGCTGCGCTGACCGAAGCGGGCGCGATGAGTGGCGCGCTGGCGCCGGGTGTACGCACCCGCGCCATCGCGGCGGCAAGACTGGCGCTGGCGCCGCTGGGCCGCGCGGCCCCGTTCGACTTCGCCGGCGCAGGGCTGGTCGACAGGCTGCGCGATGAGGCTGCGGCGCTTCAGGGCGACGGGTTCAATCACACCCCGCCAGTGGATCTCGCCTATATCCAGCGCAAGGTGGCGGGCGTGTATCTGATCGCAGCGCGGCTCAGGGCGCGCGTGGCGCTGAGGCCGCTCATATCACCGTGGCTATGACCTGAGCGGCGGGTACTGGACGCGGCCGCATCCATACGCGAGTTTGAGGTGTCAACCAGACTGGACGCCTCGACTCGCAAAGGGCCCTGAACACGTATGGACAAGACGCTTCTCCTGGCCGCTGTTGTCATTGGCCTGCTGGTGGCGGCGGGGGTCTGGCTGTGGACGCCGGATCTGCCGCGCGCGCGGCTGGAGGCGGCTTATCTGCGCGCGCCGTCCGACATGATCGAGGCCGGCGGCGCGCGCCTGCATGTGCGGGTCGACGGGCTGCAGGACGCGCCGGCGGTGATCATGATCCATGGCTTCGGATCGAGCCTGCATACCTGGGAGGACTGGGCGTCCGTGCTGTCGCAGCGCTACCGGGTGGTGCGGTATGACCTACCCGGCTCGGGCCTGTCGCCGCCCGATCCGACCGGGCGGTATGATGATGCGCGCGCGTTTGAGCTCCTGCTGGCGCTGATGGCGCATCTGGATATTGACCGGGCGACGATCATCGGCAATTCCGTGGGCGGACGGATTGCCTGGGCCTTCGCCAGCGAGCACCCGGATCGGGTGTTGCGCCTGGTTCTGGTCGCGCCGGACGGGTTCGCCAGCGCGGGCTTTGAATATGGCGTCGCGCCCAAGGTCGGTCCGGTCACCCACGCCATGCGCGCCGTGCTGCCGCGCTTTCTGGTGCAGATGAATCTGGCCCAGAGCTTCAGCGATCCCGCGCGCCTCCAGCCCGGCGTCGTCACGCGCTATTTCGAACTTTTGCGGGCGCCGGGCGCGCGCCTTGCCCTCATTCACCGCATGGAGCAGACCCTTCTCACCGACCCGCGGGCGCGCCTCGCGGCCCTGCAAACGCCGGTTCTGCTCCTGTGGGGCGAGGATGACCGGCTGATCCCGGTAGCGAACGCGCAGGATTATCTGGAGGCCCTTCCGGATGCGGCGCTTGCCGCGATGCCGGGCGTCGGGCATCTGCCCCAGGAAGAAGCGCCGCAGGCGAGCCTCGCCCCGGTCGAGGCTTTCCTGCGTGCAGCGGGAGAGGGCGCATGACCGGGATTCTGCCCGACGCGGACGGCGTCACCGCACCGCCGGTACGCGAGCCGGTGGCGCGTCATCTGTGCACTGATTGCGGCGTGTCGCGCCTGGAGGACCCCAAGGCCTGCGGCCGGGCCTGCCAGTTCATTAAGCCGGACTATGACCGGCTGGAAGCCAAAGTGCATGGCCGCACGCGCGATCCGGCGCGCCCCGACGAGCTGCATTTCGGTCCGTTCCGGCGCATGGTGCGCGCCTCGCTCAACGCACCGCGTCCCGGCGCGCAATGGACCGGCATCACGACGCGCCTGGCCGAACGCCTGCTGGAGCGCGACGCCGTGGACGTCGTGCTGACGATGGCGCCGGACCCGGAGGATCGCTGGAAGCCCGTGCCGGTTCTGGTGACGCGCGCGGAGGGCATGGCCCATGTGCGCGGCATGCGCATGGGCTATGCGCCGCTTCTGGCGCTGCTGGAGCCGGTGCGCGAGCGCGGATACAAGCGGGTCGCCGTGATCGGCATTCCCTGCCAGGTCTATGCATTACGGGCGCTGCAGGACGAGCTGGGCCTCGACAAGCTCTACGTCATCGGCACGCCGTGCTCTGACAATACGACCACGGAGCGTTTCCACGCGTTTCTGGCGCTTCTGTCAGATCAGCCCGAAACGATTACCTATCTGGAGTTCAGGGCGGACTATCAGGTCGAACTGCGTTTCGTGGACGGACGGGTCAAGACCATTCCCTTCCTGAAGCTGCCGATCTCCAAGCTCCCGCCTGATTTCTTCCCGCTCACCTGCCGCACCTGCGTGGACTACACCAATGTGCTGGCCGACATCACGGTCGGCTATATGGGCGGGCAGGGCGAGCAATGGCTCCTGGTGCGCAATGAAACCGGCGAAGAACTCCTCGCGCTGATTGAAGGCGAGGTGCGTCTGGCCGAGCCCGGCTCGGCGGGCAAGCGCCGGGCCGCGGTGACCGGCTTCATCGCCAATACAGAACGCGCGGCCGGGGGGCTGCCTCTGCGTGGCATGCCCGACTGGGTGCGCCCGCTGGTGGCCTGGCTGATGCCGAAGATCGGACCGCGCGGCCTGGAGTTCGCCCGCGCGCGCGTCGAGATGAAGGCGTCCGAGACCGTGCTGCACCTGCGCCGGCAGGAGCCGCGGCGCATGAAGTCCATGATCCCGGAGCATGTCTGGAAGCTGGTGGCGCCCTACGGGCTGATGCCGCTGGAGGGCGAACAGGCAGACGGCGAGCAGGCCGGCGGCAAGGCGCAAGCGGGCGCCGATGCGTCGGCGCAGACCCGCAATTAGCGGCTCGCCGCGCACACTGGCCGTGACGCCGCGGCGATCTAGGTCCATTGTGAGACGATCAGCCGCGCTTGCTTTCAAAGGCGCCTGCCATTCCGGCGCGCACGGGTTGGACGCAACCGCCGCTGACAAGGGGGCAGATGAGCGATGAGTGTTTTTCGGGCCATCTACACGTCAAGGCCATTTGGCTTCGACACAGCCATTTTGCGCGGCGTCCTGAGGGATGCGCGCCGGTGCAATGAGCGTGACGGCGTCACCGGCGCCCTGATATGCCGGGCGGATATCTATCTGCAATGGCTCGAAGGGCCTGAAGACGCCGTGCGGCGCACGCTGGAGCGCATCGGCCGCGACGACCGTCATCTTGAGGTGAAGCTTCACGTGGCCGAACCGGCGCCCGAGCGGATGTTCGGCGACTGGGCCATGCTCCACGATCCTGCGGCGTCCTGGGTCTGGACCCCCGAGGAGGTGACGGCGGGCGCCGCCGAGCGCGCCACGCCGGAGGAGGTGACAGGGTTCTTTTTGAAACTGCGCGAAGATGCGCTGTCACCGGATGCGGGTTGAGGCGGGACGTTTTGTTGCAAAGCAACAAGTGGACGGCGCAGCGAGCCTAGGCTAGCGTTTATCCATAATTTGACCTGAAGCGGCGGAGCCATCCGGATGCGACGGGCGGGAAACGAAGCCACGCCGGAACAGATTGTCTGGCAGGGGCGCGATCGGGGGACGAGCTTTGACGATTCATGTGACCACGCCGCCTGTGCCGTCACGCAATGAGATCACGGATGCGGACGCCTGGCGTTCCATGCGCGAGGCCTGCCTTGCGGACCCGGGCGCATTTCACGGCGCGCTGGCCAAACGGCACCTGGCCTGGCTGATCCCCGATCAGGGCGAACAGGGCGTGTGGGCCCAGCTCGACCGCGACAGCGGGACCTGGCGGGGATGGGATGCGGCGACCGCCGCGCCGGTGGTGCTGGACCTGCCTGCCTCGTTTGAGCCCTGGGATCAGGCGTTCAACGCCTCGGACGCGCCGAGCTGGCGCTGGTTTGAGGGCGGGCTGACCAATGCCGCCTTCAACGAGGTGGACCGCCATGTGCTGGCCGGTCATGGTGATGAAGCCGCGCTGATCTTCGAAGGCGACCGCTGGAACATGTCCAGCGATGGCGGGCGCGGCGGTCCGGTGGACAGCTATCCGGTGTCGCGCAAGGTGCTGATGCTGGAGAGCGCCAAGTGCGCGCTGGCGCTCAAGGCGCTGGGCCTGAAGCCCGGCGACCGCATCGCGCTGAACATGCCCAACATCCCGCAACAGATTTTCTGGACCGAGGGCGCCAAGCGCCTGGGCGTGATCTACACGCCGGTGTTTGGCGGTTTCAGCGACAAGACGCTGTCCGACCGTATCGCGGACGCCGGTGCGCGGGTGATCGTCACGGCGGACGGCACCTATCGCAACGCCCAGCTGGTGCCGTTCAAGCCCAGCTATACCGACCCGGCGCTGGACAATTTCATCGCGGTCAGTGTCGCCAAGTCGATCCTGGCCGGCACGCTGGCGAACCCCGCGCTGGAGATCAGTGCGGGCGACGCTGCGCGCATCACTGCCGCCGTGGACGAGACGCTGGCGGGCGAAGTGACGGTGGAGCGCTCAGATGTGATGCGCGGCGTCGGCCGCGCCCTGTCGGAGATGGGCCAGACTGGGTCGATCAGCGCCCGGCAGGCGGCTGATCTGCGTATCGCAGCGGCGGCCGCGCTGGTGGATTCGCCGGCGCGCGCCGACACTGTCATCGTGGTGCGCCATACCGGCCAGGCCGAGCTCAACTGGACGCCGTCGCGCGACCGCTGGAGCCATGAGCTGACCGATGCCGCCGGCGAGACCCTGCTCAAGGCCGCGCGCGCCGCCGGGTTTGATGTGGCCGATGAAGCGGCCCTTCTGGCGCTGCCTGACCGTGAGTTCGTGCGGGCGGTCTGGGCCGCATCAAAGCCGCTCCCGGTGGACGCGGAGTTTCCCAATTTCATCATCTATACCTCGGGTTCCACGGGTAAGCCCAAGGGCGTGGTGCATGTCCATGGCGGCTATTGCGCCGGGATCGCGGCGACCATGGAGGTCGCGTTCGACGCGGCGCCGGGCGATGTCATTTTCGTGGTGGCCGATCCGGGCTGGATCACCGGCCAGTCCTATCTGATCGCCGGTGCGCTCCTGACGCGCGTCACCTCGATCATCGCCGAAGGCTCGCCGGTGTTTCCCCATGCCGGGCGCTTCGCCTCGATCATCGAGCGCCACAAGGTCAATATCTTCAAGGCCGGGGTGACCTTCCTCAAATCGGTCATGCAGGACCCGGAAAACCTGAATGATATCAAGACCTATGATCTGTCGGGGCTGAAGGTGGCGACATTCTGCGCCGAGCCGGTCTCGCCCGCCGTGCAGGCTTTCGCCATGGAGCATGTGGCGCCCTGGTACATCAATTCCTACTGGGCGACTGAGCATGGCGGGATCGTCTGGACGCATTTCTACGGCGCGAAGGACTTCGCGCTGAGGCCCGACGCCCATACCTATCCGCTGCCGTGGATCGTCGGGGATGTCTGGGTCGAGGACGCCGGGAGCGCCCGCGCTGACGCCGCTGTCCTGACGCGCACCGAGGCGCAGGGCGCACCCTGGCGCCGGGCGGAGACGGGCGAAAAGGGCGAGATCGTCATCGCGCTGCCCTATCCCTATCTCGCCCGCACGATCTGGGGCGATACGCAGAATTTCGTTGTGGAAGCCGATGGCCCCGGCGCGCGCGTGCGAGCGGGCTGGAGCGGCGATGCGCAGCGTTATGGTGACACCTACTGGCGGCGCTGGCGCGGGGCGTGGGCCTACACCCAGGGCGATTTCGCCATCGCCCACGATGACGGATCGTTCTCACTGCATGGCCGCTCGGATGACGTGATCAACGTCTCTGGGCACCGCATCGGCACCGAGGAGATCGAAGGCGCGATCCTGCGTGACAAGGCGCTCGATCCCAACTCGCCCGTCGGCAATGTGCTGGTGATCGGCGCGCCGCACCGCGAGAAGGGCGTGACCCCGGTCGCCTTCATCACGCCAGCGGCGGGCGCCAGGCTGACCCTGGACGACAAGCGGCGGCTCACCGACCTCGTTCGCACCGAAAAGGGCGCGGTCGCCGTGCCGTCTGATTTTCTTGAAGTGCCCGAATTTCCCGAAACCCGCAGCGGCAAATACATGCGCCGCATGGTGCGCGCCATCGTGGAAGGCGGTGAGGTCGGCGACACCTCCACCCTGCGCAATCCGGGCAGCCTGGACGCCCTGCGCCGTGTGGTGGAAGACTGGAACGCCCGACAGAAGCGCTCCGAGGAACAGTCCCTGTTCGAGCGCTATCGCTATTTCCTGGTGCAGTACAACGCGGCGGGCGGCGGCAGGCGCGTCGCCACGGTCACGGTCAACAACCCGCCGGTGAACGCGCTGAACGAGCGCGCGATTGATGAGCTCGCCACCATCGTGGAGCATTTGTCGCGCAAGGATGATGTCGCGGCCGTGGTGTTTACGGGGTCTGGCTCCAGCTCCTTCGTGGCTGGCGCGGACATTCGCCAGATGCTCGAGGAGGTCAACACGCTGTCCGAGGCGATGGCGCTGCCGGCCAACGCCCAGCTGGCGTTCCGGCGCATCGAGATGATGAACAAGCCCTGCATCGCCGCAATTCAGGGCCTGGCGTTGGGTGGAGGCATGGAGTTCGCGCTGGCGTGCCATTACCGCATCGCCGAACCCACGGCGCGCTTCGGCCAGCCGGAGATCAATCTGCGGCTTCTGCCGGGCTATGGCGGCACGCAGCGCCTGCCGCGCCTGCTCGCCGACCGAAAGCCGGAGACGGGGCTGCGCGATGCGCTGGACCTGATCCTGGGCGGGCGGGCGATTGACGCTGGCGCGGCGCTGTCGCTGGGCGCTATCGACGCGGTGGCGGACGGCCCCACAGACGTCCTGTCGCTGGCCCATGCCGCCGTGCGCGCGTTTGTGCGTGACCCCGATGGGAGCACGCTGGGCCGGGCCTTCAAGGAACGCCGCGCGGCCACCCAGCGCTGGGAGGAGCCGGGCGAGGCGGACCTTGATGCGGCGCTGGCCGATGATTTCGTGCAGCGCATCCTGCGCCAGCTCGACTGGGCCGGGCGCGGCAAGGCTGGCGAGCGTGCGCTTGACGCTATCGCGGCAGGCTGGCGCGCCGGCATGGCCGCCGGGTTGAAGCGGGAGGCCGAAGCCTTCGCCGAAGCCATCATGGACCCTGAGGGCGGCAAGACCGGCATCCGCCTGTTCATGGACAAGCAGGCGCCGGCCCTGCCCGTGCGCCGCGACGGCGTGTGGATCGATGAAGAGCATGAGCCGCGCAAGGCGGCGCTGATCGAAGACGGTCAGATGCTGGCCGTCGGGGCGCCCTTTTATCCGGGGATCACGCCGATTCCGCCTTACCAGCTCGCCTTCGGCATTGCGCGCGATCCTGACACCGGCGCGCCGCGCTTCGGGCCGCCGGCCACGCACGAGAAGGAGCTGATCGTTCCGGTGCGCCTGCCCGAGCCGAACGAGGCGCTGGTCTACATGCTGACCTCCGAGGTCAATTTCAACGATAACTGGGCGCTCACCGGCATTCCGGTCTCGCCGTTTGATGGCCATGACGAGGACGTCCAGATCACCGGGTCGGGCGGTCTTGCCCTGATCGCGGCGCTGGGCAGCGAGGCCAAGGCCGAGGGACGGCTGAAAGTCGGCGACCTCGTCAATGTCTATTCGGGCACCAGCGAGCTGTTGTCGCCGGCGGCGGGCGAGGATCCGATGTATGCCGGCTTCGCCATCCAGGGCTATGAGACCAGGACGGGCAGCCACGCCCAGTTCCTCAATGTCCAGGCGCCCCAGCTCCATGTCCCGCCCGCGGACCTGACGCTGGAGCAGGCGGGCGCCTACACGCTGAACCTGGGCACCATCACGCGCTGCCTGTTCACCACGCTGCAGATCACGCCGGGCAAGACGATTTTCGTCGAGGGCGCCGCCACCGGCACCGGTCTCGATGCGCTCAAAAGCAGCGTGCGTACGGGGCTGGCGGCCACGGGCCTCGTCTCCAGCGAGGACCGGGCGGAATTTATCAAGACACAAGGGGCAGTCGGCGCCATCAATCGCAAGGACCCGCAAATCGCGGACGCCTTTACGCCGGTGCCCGACGATGCCGAAGAAGCCAAAGCCTGGGAGGCGGCGGGTCAGCCGATCCTCGAGCGCTACAAGGCGATGAATGACGGAAAGCTTGCCGATTATGTGGTGAGCCATGCCGGTGAGCGTGCCTTCCCCCGAAGCTTCCAGCTGCTGGCCGAGGGCGGCGCGCTGGCGTTTTACGGCGCGTCCTCAGGCTATCATTTCAGCTATATGGGCAAGCCGGGCGAGGCCTCGCCCGCCGACATGCTCGCCCGTGCGGGCCTGCGCGGCGGGGAATCGGTGCTGCTCTATTACGGCGCGGGGTCCAGCGAGCTGGCCGATCCCAAGGGGCTTGAGATGATCGAGGCGGCGCGCCTGTTCAAGGCGCGCATCGCGGTGGTCGCCTATTCCGACGCCCAGCGCGAATTCCTGCAATCGCTGGGTCTGGAGGATGCGGTCGAGGGCGTCATCTCCATCGAGGGCCTGAAACGCCGCGACGGCGATTTCCACTGGCCGCTCACCCTGCCGCGCCTGCCCGACGCCAAGACCGAGACCGAAGCCTTCAAGCGCGGCGTGCGCGACTACCAGCAGAATACGCTCAAACCCTTCGGGACGGCGGTGGGCAAGCTCCTGCGCTCGCCGGGCAATCCGCGCGGGGCGCCCGATCTGGTGATCGAGCGCGCGGCGGTGGATACGCTGGGCGTGTCCTCTTCGCTCGTGCGCCCGTTCGGTGGACGCGTGGTCTATGCCGAGGACATGTCGGGCCAGCGCTTCACCTTCTACGCGCCGCAGGTCTGGACGCGCCAGCGGCGCATATTGATGCCCACAGCCTCGATCCTGGGCACGCATTTGTGCAACGCCTACGAGGTGACGGTCATGAATTCCATGATCGCGGCGGGCCTGCTGGACGTCACCGAGCCGACCGTAACCCCTTGGGAAGACCTGCCCAAGGCCCACCAGGCGATGTGGGACAACGTCCATTCGGGGGCGACCTACGTGGTCAATCATGCCTTGCCGGCGGCGGGTTTGCGCAGCCGGGACGAGTTGTTGGAGCATTGGGCGGCGGCCGGGGACTGAAGGCTGCCCGCCATACCGATTTTTTGAGTGACCAGGAGAGCTTTCATGGCCGGCAAGACACGCGACGTCGCAGCGCCTCAACCGCGCCCCTCAGGTGCGGGCCGATTGGATGGAAAAATCGTCCTGATCACCGGCGCTGCGGGTAATCTTGGCAGCGAGATGGCGCGCCGGTTCGCGCATGAAGGCGCCACGCTGATCCTGACCGGGCGTACGCGCGACCGTATCGAGGCCGCCTGCGCCGAATTGGTGGCCCAGACGGGCGTGGCGGCGGAACGCATTGCGCCCCTGGTGCTCGATGGCGGCGATCCGGTGTCTGTGCGCGCGGCGATGGACGAGGTGAAGGCGAAGTTCGGCCGCATTGATGTCCTGGTCAACAATGCCGGATCGGCCGGTCCCAAGCAGCCGCTGGACAATGTTCCGCTTACCCGGGCGGAGATGGAGGCCAATGGCGATACCGAAACCGTCGGCGACGCCATGCGCAATATTCTGGCGGTCACCTGGAACGTGGCGCGGGCCGCAGCCGACCTGATGCGGCCCAGTGGGGCGATCATCAATATCTCCACGATCTTCTCCCACACGCGCTACTATGGCCGCATCGCCTATGTAGTGCCCAAGGCGGCGCTGAATGCGCTTTCCCGCCAGCTCGCCAGCGAGTTCGGCGCGCGCGGCGTGCGGGTCAATAATGTGTTTCCCGGCCCCATCGAGAGCGAGCGCATCCGCACGGTGTTTGCGGCGATGGACAAGGTTCAGGGCAATAAGGACGGCGAAACTGCCGAATACTTCATGGGCCGCATGTCGCTTCGCCGCAGCGCCAATGGCGCCCCGCCCGAGCGGACTTTGCCGACCCCGGCCGACATTGCCCAGACCTGCCTGTTCCTGGCGAGTGACGAATCTGCGGCGCTCAACGGCGCCGAGATCGACGTCGCCCACGGGATGAGCGTGCGCAAGGAATCGCGCTCCACCTACAAGACCCGTCCGTCCCTGCGGGCGCTGGATGGCGCGGGCCTGACCGTCCTCATCGTGGCGGGCGAGAGCTGGGATGATGCGCTGGAGACCGCGCGCATCCAGGTCGGCTGCGGCGCACGCGTGCTGCTGGGCATGGCGCGCGAGGCCGATGTGGCGCAGGCCAAGGCCCGCACCCAGGCCCAGGGTCTGGTCGATGGCCTGACCATCGTGCGCTTCAATCGCACCGAGCCGGAAACCATGGCTGAAACGCTGAACGCCTACAGCGCGCAGCACGGTCCGGTGACCAGCGCCATCGTGCTGCCGCTCAAGCCCGCCCAGTATTTCGCCGGGGCGCTGCTGGATGCCGAGGACGCGACTGTGGACGAGTTCATGGATGTGGAGCTGGTGGGCGGCATCGCCATCGCCCGCACCTTGTCGCGCTACTGGAAGACCCGCAGTGATCTGGAACAGCCGCCGCGCTATGTCTTCATGACCAATGCCAGTGACGGCGCGGGCGATGTGTACAGCCAGGTGCTGGCCGCGGCGATGACCCAGCTCGTGCGCATATGGCGCGACGAGGCGCGCGTGGATGTGGAGGCAGGCCGCTTCCCCCATGCGGTATGGGGCAATCAGATCGTCCGCTTCTCCAATCGCGAGCGGGAGAATATCCGCTTCGCCGCCGGCCACGCCACGCGCATCGTCTTCAAGGAGCAGCGGATCGCCAATATCGATCTGCACGTGCCCGAGAAGATCGGCGAAGAGACTGGCGCCACCAGCGCCATGGTGGGCTTTGCCGAGAACATTACCGGCTTGCATCTGGGCAAGGTCGCCCTGATCACCGGCGGTTCGGCAGGCATTGGCGGACAGGTCGCGCGCCTGCTGGCGCTGGCTGGCGCCAAGGTCATGATGGTCGCGCGGCGCGCCAGCGAGCTGGAAGCAGCTAGAGATCGCATCATCGGCGAGCTTCAGGATATCGGCTTTTCCGGTGTGGAGCGCCGGGTGCGCATCATGGCCGATGTGGACGTCAGTGATTTCGCCTCGCTCAAGACTGCGCTCGACGCCACCATCGCGGCCTGGGGGCGGGTGGATTATCTGATCAACAACGCCGGGGTCGCCGGGGCCGAGGACATGGTCGTGGACATGGATCTCGACGCCTGGCGCTTCACGCTCGATGCGAACCTGATCTCGAATTACTACCTGACACACCACGCCGCGCCACTGATGAAGCAGCAGGGCTCGGGCTATGTGCTGAACGTGTCGTCCTATTTCGGCGGCGAAAAGCTGCGCGCGGTGGCCTATCCCAACCGCGCCGATTACGCCGTCTCCAAGGCCGGCCAGCGCGCCATGGTGGAGAGCTTCTCCCAGTTCCTTGGTCCCATCATCCAGCTCAACGCCATTGCGCCCGGGCCAGTGGACGGCGACCGCCTGTCAGGCGTCGGCGGCAAGCCGGGCCTGTTCCAGCGCCGCGCGCGGCTGATCCTCGAAAACAAGCGCCTCAACGCGGTCTATGCCGAGGTGATCAAGTCAGTGCGCGACGGCGCGTCGGTGGCCACGGTGCTCAACCGGCTGTCGCACAATACGGCGGGCGTTCTGTCGCATGACATGCTGGCGCCGGCGGGCTTGCGCAAGCTGGCGCTGAAGATCGCGCGCGAAGGCGATGGCGTGTGCACCTGGGACCAGTACATCCTGACCCCCGCGCTGGCGGCGCGCCTCCTGTCGCGCCTGCGTCTGGGCGGGTATCTCCTGAATGAGCCTGCATGGCGCGATCTGCCTGCAGACAAGGCCAAGGGCGGCTGGCTGCGCATCACGCCGCCGGATGACGCGCCCTTCCTGCCTCAGGGCCTGATCAACAAGAACGCCGAACAGATCGGCGAGGGCGTTCTGTCCCAGCTGCATCTGGGCAAGATGCCCACCGAGGCCGATGTGGCCCAGGCGACGGTATTCTATCTGGCCGACCGTGCGGTCAGCGGCGAGACCTTCATGCCGTCAGGCGGGCTCAATGTGGAGCGCTCCACGGTCGAGCGCGACATGTTCGGCGGCCCGCGCCATGAGCGCGTGGAGAAGCTGCGCGGCAAGACGGTCTGGTTCGCGGGCGACCATCTGGCCGACTATATTGCGGCCGCGTCGCAGCGCCTGATCGACGAGTGCGGCGTGGCCGGCGTGGTCGTGCTGGCGCGCACCAAGGCGGGCGGCAAGGCGGTCACCGACATGATGACGGGCGACGCGGCCGCTTCGGTGCATGTAATCGTGTCCGGCGAGGATATTGAAGGCGCGATGGACAAGGCGCTCGCCAAATGGGGCCGTCCGGCCACGGTGGTGTCCTTGCCGGGCGATGCCTTGCCCGACCGTCTGTTCGGGGAAGCCGAGCCGCTGACGCCTGAAGCCTTCAGCCAGGTGGTCGAGGACAATCTGACCCGGCATTTCCGGGTGTCGCGCAAGGCTTCGCTCTATGACGGCTGCCAGCTCATCCTGGTGTCACCGGACGTGGCGGTGGGCGCCAGTGCGCCCGCGCACGCCATCGCCAATTTCATCAAGACCACGCTGCACGCCTTTACGGCCACGCTGGCGGTGGAGAATGAGCGTCTGGTGCATAATGTACCGACCAACCAGATCAACCTGACCCGCCGCGTGCGCTCGGAAGAGCCGCGCAATGAGGAGGAGCACCAGGAGGAGCTGCGCCGCTTCGCCACAGCAATCCTGCTTGTCGGCGCGCCGCTGCCCGACAGCCAGGATTCGCGTTACCGGTCGCGCATCTATCGCGGGACCTCGATGACGGTTTAGGCGCGCCTGGCGGAGCGTTACTGCGATGCGGCGATCTCGATCAGCACCTCGTTGCGGCGCAGCAGGGTGGGGGTCCAGGGCGGGTTGTAACGCGCATAGACGGGCTCGCCGGTGATCTCGTAGCCTTCTGCCGTCAGGAACGCTTCAAGCTCCTCGGCCTTGCGTGCAAAGCGCGCTTCGTCCGGCCCGCCGGAAAACCGGATCGCGGCCATCCGGCGCGCGGGCTGCTCGCGGATCATCACGTCGCGGTCATTGGGGCGCGGCAGCGTCTCCATCGTCCAGGTCTCGGGCATGATGAAGGCGACGCGCCAGGTATCGCTGGCGGGATCTGTGCGGGTTTGCGTGACCGGGGAGGTCATGGCGATGCGTTCGGACCGCGCCTGGATCACCGGGCTGGTCATCTCGATATTGGCCGCGGCGCCGTCATCCGGGCTCTGATTGTCGCCGAAGATGAAACCGGCCAGCGGCCTGAAGCCCTGATTGCCGGCGCGGGCCATGTCGCCGCTCACCTCGACCTCGGCGAGGATCAGTGCGGGGTAGTCGCGGATCTCGATGGCGCCCTCGGACCGCACCAGCACAAAGGAGGGCTCGTCTGAGGCGCGGGCCTGGGGCGGAATGGCGGCGATCATGATGAGGACCAGCAGGGTTCGAAGCGTGTGGATCATGGATGTACTCCTGAGCATTCCCTTATACGTGCAATCGTCCCGGGCGGATCGGAGTTCCCTGCTCAGGCTCCATGCGCGCCCCACTGCCCGAGCGCGGTGAGCACCGCCAGCCCGCCCAGAAGCGCCGCCGCCACAAACCGCCAGGCGGCGTGGCGCAGGAGCGCCGCGACCGAGGCTGCGCCGCCTGCAAGCGCGGTGAGGGCCGGAATCGTGCCCAGCCCGAACCCGGCCATGACCAGCGCGCCCTGCACCGGACTGCCGGTCAGGCCCGCATAGAAGGTCGCCAGATAGACCATGGCGCAGGGGATCAGCCCCCAGGCGAGCCCGAGGCCGAACGGGCCCAGCCGGTGCAAATGATGCAGACGGCGGGTCAATGGCGACGCGATGCGTCCCGCCATCCGCCCGCCGGCCCCGCCGAACACCGGAATGTCCAGCACCGAAAAGGCGGCGGCCATGAGGATCGCCGCGCTGAGCCAGCGCGCCACCGCGCGGGCGAGGTCCGGCGGCTGGCTGTCGTGAAATCCCCACCCGACAGCGCCCGCCGCAGCGCCCAGCACGATATACACGCCCACCCGCGCCAGCTGGGCCTGGGTGAGCACGATGATGCGCCGGCGCGCGTTGGCATTTCCCGCGCCGCGCACCGCGATCGCGGCTGCGATGCCGCCGCACATGGCCAGGCAATGCACGCTGGCCGACAGTCCGGCGATCAGCCCGGCGAGCATGTCAAGCTCGAGGCGTCCGGCCAGCGCAGGACCGATGTCCATCCCGGGATGAGTCACACGCCAGCGCCTTCAGGCATAAAAATATTACCTTTGCCGAGTTGCGTCCTGAAACTGTCAGGCCATTCTGACGCCGAGGCGTAAAGCTAGCCGGACTGCATAAGCCGGCAAGATGAGACATAATGCCATACTGCTCCTGAGGATATTTATCCCCATAAGGAGTGTGAGTTTTTGTTCCGGCCTGGGGAGGGGCGGATGACGCCTGTCAGCACAATCAAGAAATCCGGTTTTGATTACAATGCGATGGCGGTGCTCGGCATCTGCATCGCCGGGGCGGTCTGGGCGTTGCTCGCCGCAGCGCTCGGAACGGATGCGGCCATGCGCATCCATGCCTGGATCATCCTGGCCGGATTTCTGACCGGGATCCTGATTCTCGCCGGCGCCTATTCCAATGGCGGTGTGGAGGTCGACAGGCGCGAGTACAACGAATCGATCGTGCGCTACGGCGTCATCGCCTCGATGTTCTGGGCGATCGCAGGCCTGCTGGTGGGGGTGATCATCGCGGCCCAGCTCGCCTGGCCCGCCCTGCTCCAGTTCGAGGCCTTCCCGCAGATCAATTTCGGGCGCCTGCGCCCGGTGCACACCTCGGCAGTGATCTTCGCCTTTGGCGGCAATGTGCTGATCGCCACCAGCTTCTATGTCGTCCAGCGGACCTCGCGCGTGCGCCTTGCGGGCGGCGTGTGGCCCTGGTTTGTGTTCTGGGGCTATCAGTTCTTCATCGTTGTGGCAGCCACCGGCTATCTCCTGGGCATTACCCAGTCGAAGGAATACGCCGAGCCCGAATGGTATGCCGATATCTGGCTGACGCTGGTCTGGGTGGCGTATCTGCTGGTCTTCCTGGTGACGCTGGCGCGGCGCAAGGAGCCGCACATCTATGTGGCCAACTGGTTCTACCTCGCCTTCATCGTCACCATCGCCCTCCTGCACGTGATCAACAACCTGTCCATGCCGGCCGACTGGCTCGGCTCGCGCAGCTATTCGGCCTTCGCCGGCGTGCAGGATGCGATGACGCAGTGGTGGTATGGCCACAATGCGGTGGGCTTCTTCCTCACCGCCGGCTTTCTGGGGATCATGTATTACTTCATCCCCAAGCGCGCCGAGCGGCCGGTATTCTCATACCGCCTGTCCATCGTGCACTTCTGGGCGCTGATCTTCATCTATATCTGGGCCGGCCCCCACCATCTGCACTACACCGCGCTGCCCGAATGGACGCAGACGCTGGGCATGACCTTCTCGATCATGCTGCTGATGCCCAGCTGGGGCGGGATGATCAACGGTCTGATGACCCTGTCGGGCGCCTGGGACAAGCTGCGCACCGATCCGGTGATCCGGATGCTGGTCGTGTCGGTGGCGTTCTATGGCATGTCGACATTCGAAGGCCCGGTGATGAGCATCCGGGCGGTCAATTCACTCTCGCACTATACCGACTGGACGATCGGCCACGTGCATTCGGGGGCGCTGGGCTGGGTGGGCTTTATCTCGTTCGGCGCGATCTATTGCCTTGTGCCCTGGCTCTGGAAGCGCAAGTCGATGTTCTCGCGCGCCCTGATCGAGTGGCACTTCTGGCTCGCGACGCTGGGCATCCTTCTCTACATCACGTCGATGTGGGTGTCGGGCATCATGCAGGGCCTGATGTGGCGCGCCTATAACGAGCTCGGCTTCCTCGAATACTCCTTCATCGAGACGGTCGAGGCGATGCACCCCTATTACATCATCCGCGTCGGTGGCGGCCTGCTTTATCTGGCTGGCGCTCTTCTGATGGCGTGGAATGTGTACAAGACGATCCGGGGCGATGTGGCCGACACCGAGGAAGTCGCTGCCCAGCAGCCGCTTCTGAAGCCAGCGCAGTAGGGGGAACAGGACAATGGCCAAGAAACCCAATCCGATCTGGAGCTGGCACAAGCGCGTGCTGGAGCAGAACTCGCTGCTGCTGACTGTCGGCATTATTGGCGTGGTGTCCATCGGGGGCCTGGTGGAGATCACCCCGCTCTTCTATCTCGACGAGACAATCGAAGAGGTCGAAGGCGTGCGCCCCTATTCGCCGCTCGCCCTGATGGGCCGGGACATCTACATCCGGGAGGGCTGCTACACCTGCCACTCTCAGATGATCCGCCCGCTGCGCGACGAGGTGGAGCGTTACGGGCACTATTCGCTGGCCGCCGAGAGCATGTATGACCGGCCCTTCCAGTGGGGCTCCAAGCGCACCGGACCGGATCTCGCGCGCGTCGGGGGCAAGTACTCCGACGAATGGCACCGCGACCATATGCGCGATCCGCGCTCGGTGGTGCCCGGCTCGATCATGCCGCCTTACGCCTTTCTCGAGCGCACGCCGCTGGAGCTGGACGTGATCCCGGGCCGCATGCGCGCGCTGCAGCGGCTGGGCGTGCCCTACTCGGACGAGATGATCGACGCCGCGATTGATGATGTGCGCACGCAGGTCGATCCGTTCGCGCCGGGCTATGACGATTTCCTGGCGCGCTATCCCGGGGCTCCGGTGCGCAATTTCGACGGCAATGAGCGCGTGATCACCGAGCTCGACGCCATGATCGCCTATTTGCAGGTGCTCGGCACGATGGTGGATTTCTCCACCTACGAAGCCGACGCCGACGCCAATTTGCGGTGACCGGCGATGTATGAAGCGCTCGCCAGTTTCGCGCAGACCTGGGGACTGATCGGCTTTGTGATCTTTTTCCTCGGCGTGATTGCCTACGCCGTATGGCCGAAGAACCGCGACAAGTTCACCGCCGCCGCCCGCTCGGTGCTGGACGAGAATACTCGCCCTGACGATGCGGACGCGCCGACCGACACGAAGGATGGCCGTGATGGCTGATCATGACAAAATGCCTGTGGACGAGCTGACAGGCATCGAGACCACCGGACACGAATGGGACGGGATCACCGAGCTCGACAACCCGCTGCCGCGCTGGTGGCTGTGGATATTTTACGCCAGCATCGTGTGGTCAATCATCTACATGATCTTCATGCCCGCCTGGCCGGCCCTGCCCGGTTTTGACGGCCATACCCGCGGCCTGCGCAATCATTCCGAGCGCGCCAATGTCGCCGTTGCCATGAGCGAGCTTGAGGCGCGGCGCGGCCCGATGTTCGCCGAGCTGCAGCGCGTGGTGGACGAACAGGGCGTGCGCGCCGTTCTCGACGATGGCGATCTTTTGAACTTTACGCTGGCGGCCGGGCGTTCGGCCTTTGGCGACAATTGCGCCACCTGTCACGGCGCCGGCGGCGGCGGCTTCATCGGATACCCCAATCTGCGCGACGATGACTGGATCTGGGGCGGGTCCTACGACGCCATCCGCCAGACCATCGCCGGTGGCATTCGCTGGGACGCCCATCCCGAAACCCGTTTCTCGCAAATGCCCGCGTTCGGGCGCGACGAGCTGCTTACCCGCGACGAGATCAGCGCGGTCACAGATTATGTCATGACGCTGTCTTCGCTCACCGTGTCGGCGGACGCTGATCTGGTTCTGGGCGCGAGCGTCTTCGAAACCCAGTGCGCCACCTGCCACATGGCTGACGGGCGCGGCGACATCACCCAGGGCGCGCCGAACCTGACCAATAATATCTGGCTCTATGGCGGTTCGCGCGAGCAGATTCAGGCCAGCATCTATCGCGGCCCCTATGGCGCGATGCCGTCCTGGGAGAATCGTCTGCCCGAGCCCGTCATCACGGCTCTGGCCGCCTATGTCTATCTGCTGGGCGGCGGCGAGACCCTGGCTCAGGCGTCAGGGCCCGAGACCGGCGAGGCTGGCTAGCGGCAAAAGGGGCGCGCCGGGCCCCGGCGCGCGGAGAGTAGTCATGAACCTCATTCACACCAGGCCGGACGCCGGGGGCGACGCCGCCGACGGCGTTGCGCGCCTGGACGCGCAGGCCGTCAATGCGGCGAGCCAGCGCGATCTGTACCAGAAGCGCCAGCAGATCTATCCCAAGCTCGTCCACGGGAAGTTCCGCCTGGCCAAGTGGGTGTTCCTGGTTCTGTCGCTCGGCGTCTATTATCTTCTGCCCTTCGTGCGCTGGGATCGCGGCCCGGACGCGCCCAGCCAGGCGGTGCTGATCGATTTTCCCAACACGCGCTTCTATTTCTTCTTCATCGAGATTTGGCCCCAGGAAGTCTATTACATCACGGGCCTCCTGATCCTGGCGGCGCTGGTCCTGTTTCTGGTGACAGCGCTGTTTGGCCGGGTCTGGTGCGGCTATGCCTGCCCGCAGACCGTATGGACCGATCTGTTCATCGCCGTGGAGCGCCTGTTTGAGGGCGACCGCAACAAGCGCATCCTGCTCGACCGCGCGCCGATGAGCTTCAACAAGGCCTGGCGCAAGGGCGGCAAGCACGCCGTCTGGGTGCTGATCGCCGCCGCCACGGGCGGCGCGTGGATCCTGTATTTTCACGACGCGTTTGACCTGTTGCGCGACTTCTTCACCGGCCAGGCGCCGATGACGGCTTATGTGTTCTGTGGTGTACTGACCTTCACCACCTATTCGCTGGCCGGGCTGATGCGCGAGCAGGTCTGCACCTATATGTGTCCGTGGCCGCGCATCCAGGCTGCGCTCACGGACCGGGAATCGCTCAACGTCACCTACCGTACCGACCGCGGCGAGCCGCGCGGCCGCCACAAGAATGGCGAGAGCTGGGAAGGACGGGGCGATTGCATCGACTGCAAGGCCTGTGTCGCCGCCTGTCCGATGGGGATCGATATACGCGACGGCGCCCAGCTGGAATGCATCGGCTGCGCCCTGTGCATCGACGCCTGCGACGACATCATGGACAAGATCAGCCGCCCGCGCGGCCTGATCGCCTATGACACGGACGACAACATCACGCGGCGCAGCCTGGGCGAAAAGCCGCGCTTCAGCTTCATCCGGCCGCGCATCGTGTTGTATGTTGTGTTGATCGCCGGGGTGTGCGCGCTCATGATGACCGGGCTGACGACACGCGCGCAGCTGGGCCTGCATGCGGACCGTGACCGCAGCCCGAATTTCGTCGTGCTGAGTAATGGCGCGGTGCGCAACACCTACACCATCAACGTGCAGAACAAGGCGCACGAAACCCGCGCGCTGAGGCTGGATGTGACGGGCGATCCGGCCTTGCAGGTTCAGGTGCTGGGCGGGCGCGGCGAGCCGGTGCTTGAAGTGGGTCCCGACCGTACACGCCTGTTCCAGGTGTTCCTGACCGTGCCGGCGCAAGCGGCGTCGCGCCATTCCATCCCGGTGGTGTTCACGATCACCGATCCGCTGACCGGCGAGACCGCCACGGCGGAAAGCTTTCTTGTAACGGGCGCCGGGTGATGGGCACTGAGACCAAGACAGCGGCTTCGCGCCGCGAATTCCGCCTTACCGGCTGGCATGTGCTGGCGATGCTGCTGGCGTTTTTCGGCGTGGTATTCTCGGTGAATGCGTTTTTCATCACCTCGGCTGTCCAGACCTTCACCGGGGTGGAGGCGAGCCGCGCCTATGTGCGCGGGCTTGAATACAATCGCGTGCTGGAGGCGCGCCGCGCCCAGGCGGCGCTTGGCTGGAGCGCAGTGGTCAATGCGGCCGACGGGCGTATCCTTGTCAGCATCACCGGCGCAGAGCGCGCGCCTGTGCGCGGCCTGACGCTGACCGGCGACCTGCGCCGCCCCGGCGAACCGCAGCTCGACCGTACGCTCGCCTTCTCCGAAATCCGCGAAGGCGTCTATGCTGCGCCAGGCGGTGATATGGCCGCCGGCCGCTGGCGGGTGCTCGTGCGCGCGGCGGACGATGTTCCGTTCGAGCTGGAGCGCGAGTTGTGGCTGCCATAGAGGCCAGCTGGGTTGAGGGCGATGCAGCGGCCTTTGTGCGCGCAGACGGCGAAGCGCGCGCGCTGGACCTCACCGTAGACGGCGCCTGGTGCGGCGCCTGTATCGCCAAGATCGAAGACGGCGTAACGGGCGTGGACGGCGTGCGGCGGGCGCGCCTGAACCTGACCTCCGGCCGCCTTTCAGTGCGTTTCAGCGGACCGGACTCGCTGGCTGATGAGATCGTCGGGACGATCCGGGCGCTGGGCTATGGCGCGCGGCCCTATCTGCCTGAAACCGCGTCGGACGCGGTCACGGCGCAGGAAAAGCGCCTTTTGCGCGCCATGGCGGTCGCCGGTTTCGCCACCGCCAATGTCATGCTCCTGTCCGTCGCGGTCTGGTCGGGGGCGGGCGAAATGACAGCGTCGACGCGCACGCTGCTGCACTGGGTGTCCGGCGCCATCGCGCTGCCAGCAGTGGCCTATGCGGTGCGGCCCTTTTTCGCCAGCGCCTGGCGTGCGCTGAAGGCGCGCCGGGTCAATATGGATGTGCCCATCTCTCTGGGCGTGTCGCTGGCGTGCGGGTTGTCTGTCTACGAGACGGTCATCGGCCACGGGGATGCGTATTTCGATGCCGCCGTCATGCTGCTCTTCTTTCTGCTCATCGGCCGCTATCTCGACATGCGCCTGCGGGCGCGGGCCGGGGCGGCGGCCCGCCGCCTCGCAGCGCTGGAGGCCCGCGCCGCGCGGCGGGTGGAGCCCGACGGCAGTCTGCGCGCCGTGCCTGCCAGCGAGATAAGGCCGGGCGATCACCTGCTCATTTCTGCAGGAGAGCGCATCGCGGTGGATGGTATTGTCAGCGAGGGCGAGGGGGAAGCCGACGCCTCGCTGGTGACGGGCGAATCCGCGCCGGTGGCCTTGCAGGCGGGCAGCCGGGTCTGGTCGGGCATGGTCAATCTCGGTGCTGCGCTCACCGTGCGCGCCAGCGCGGCGCGCGATGACTCGCTGCTGTCTGAAATCACGCGGCTGGTGGAAGCCGGAGAGCAGGGGCGCTCGGCCTATGTGCGCCTGGCTGACCGGGCCGCGAAAATCTATGTGCCGTTGGTTCACGTCATGGCGTTCGCCACGCTGGCGGGCTGGTTCATCATCGCCCAGGATCCGCGCCCGGCCATCATCAACGCCATTGCAGTGCTGATCATTTCCTGCCCCTGCGCGCTCGCCCTGGCGGTGCCGGCGGTGCAGGTGGTCGCCTGCGGACGGCTTTACAAGGATGGCGTGCTGGTGCGGTCGGGCGACGCGCTGGAGCGGCTGGAGCGGGTGACGGTCGCTGTGCTCGACAAGACCGGCACGCT
This sequence comes from Alphaproteobacteria bacterium, assembly GCA_016124675.1. Classification (GTDB taxonomy): domain Bacteria; phylum Pseudomonadota; class Alphaproteobacteria; order Caulobacterales; family Maricaulaceae; genus Oceanicaulis. The sequence continues at coordinate 80,304 of WGNG01000006.1, read as the reverse complement.
CACCGAAGGCCGGCCGCGCCTGATCCGTGGCGATGCGCTGCCTGAGGGCGCGCTGGCGATGGCCGCGCGCCTGGCGCGCGCGTCGCGCCACCCGCTTTCGCAAGCGCTGGCCGAAGCTGCCGGAACCGGCGAGGCGGCGTCCGGGGCGGTGGAAGTCCCGGGGCGGGGCGTCGAAGCGGAGATGAACGGACGCCGTGTCCGGTTTGGCTCCGGCCGCTGGATCGGAGCGCCCGACAGGGGCGAGGGCGCCGACGGCAAGGGCGCGTTCGAGCTGGAAGCCTGGCTGCAGGTGGAAGGTGAGGAACCGGTTCGCTTTGCCTTCGCAGACCAGATCCGGCCCGATGCGCGCGACCTCATTGGCGCGCTGCGCGCCCGCGGGCTGGAGCCGGAATTGCTGTCGGGTGACCGCGAGGCGCCGGTGGCCGCCGTGGCGCAGGCGCTGGGCATCACGCGCTGGCGGTCGGGCCTGACGCCGGCGGACAAGACAACCCGGCTCGCCGAGCTGGCGCAGGCGGGCGAGCGGACCTTGATGGTCGGCGACGGCCTCAATGACGCGCCGGCGCTGGCGGGGGCCTATGCTTCGATCTCCATGGGCTCGGCGGCGGACATATCGCGTTCGGCCGCCGATCTGGTCATTCAGCGCGACCGCCTGGGAGCCATACCGCTGGCGCTCGACGTGGCGCGCGCGGCCCGGCGCCGGGTGGACGAGAATTTCGCCCTGACCATTCTCTACAATCTGATTGCGGTACCCATTGCCGTGCTGGGCTTCGTCACGCCGCTTGTGGCGGCGATCGCCATGTCGGCGTCGTCGGTGATCGTGACGGTCAACGCCATGCGGCTGATTCGCCGATGACCTCGCTCCTGTGGCTCATTCCTCTGGCGCTGATGCTGGGCGCGCTGGGGCTCTTCGCCTTCTTCTGGTCGATGCGCACCGGCCAGTATGACGATTTGCAGGGCGCCGCCGCACGTATCCTCATTGATGACGACAAGCCGATTGTCGATGACGATGAAGAGGCGCCGGGCGCAGATGGCGCCCCCGGCGCAGACCCGTCCGGCAAATCAGACAGGCGCTGATTGCGGCTGCCCCTCAGGCGCGCTCTGCCGCCATCGCCTCGCGAGAACTCGCCGGGCGCGGCGCGAAATCCTTGTAGGCGCGCCAGCTGGCGTGGGCGATGAGCGGGAAGGTGAAGGCGAGCCCGACCAGCAACGCCGCCGAGCCCAGGATCGTGATCACTGCGATCAGCCAGGCCCAGGTCAGCATCACGCCGGGCTGGGCCTTCATGGCTTTGACGCTGGCCGCGATCGCGGTGAAGGCGTCGACATCCTGATCGACCAGCATCGGGAACGAGATCGCCGCGATGGTGAAGGCGCCCAGCGCCAGCGCGCCGCCAATCAGCGTCCCGACCACCAGAAGGGCAAGACCCTGCGGATCGGTAAGCAGGAAGGGCAGGACATTGGTGATCGAAAAGTCCGAGCCGTGGGCGAACATGGCGAACAGAAACTGCGCCAGCCGGGCCCAGGCGAGGAAGAAGACCAGGAGCAGCACGCTGAGCAGCGCCAGCTGCGTCAACCGGCCTGCGGGCAGGGACCAGAAGTCGAACAGGCGCGGTGTCGCGCCGGCGTCTCGCACCTGGCTGATGCGGTAAACGCCGATGGCGAAGGCCGGCGCCACCAGGGCGAAGCCTGCAACAAACACTGGCGCCAGCCCGCCCAGGCCCACCGCCGTCAGCCCCAGGGTGATGGCGATCCCAGCCACGGTGAAGACCGCCCCGTAGCCAAGTGAAATGCCGGGCGCAGCCGCCAGATCAGTCAGGCCCGCCTTCAACCAGGCCCAGGGCGCGTCGCGGCGCACTTTTTCGATGGTCACCATGGCATGCTCCTCCCGCCAGATTGCCGTGAGTCTCCGCAAAGCCCCCAAAAAATGCAAGGAGATTCTCGCGGCTGCGCGGCGCCGCGATCACGCCTCGCGCCGGCTATCGCAAGCGCTCCCGCCGCATAAGCAGGCTCTATAGGTGTCATCAATATAAATGACTGAATGCCAAGGTGCTCCTTATGGTAGCGTCATGACCGTTGGTCACGCTGCACCCGTCGCAGGATGACCGCTTGTCACACAAACAACGATCAGGGAGAGAACAATGGACGGCAACAGCGCAGGCAAATGCCCAGTGATGCATGGCGGCCTGACTTCGGCAGGCTCGCCGGTCACGCACTGGTGGCCCAAATCGCTCAATCTGGACATCCTGCACCAGCACGACACCCGGTCAAATCCGCTGGGCAAGGATTTCGACTACCGCAAGGAAGTCCGGACCCTGGACTTTGACGCGGTGAAGCAGGACCTCCATGCTCTGATGATCGACAGCCAGGAATGGTGGCCGGCCGACTGGGGCCATTATGGCGGCCTGATGATTCGCCTGGCCTGGCACGCAGCGGGCACCTACCGCCTGGCTGACGGGCGCGGTGGCGGCGGCACGGGCAATATCCGTTTTGCCCCGCTCAACTCCTGGCCGGATAACGGCAATCTGGACAAGGCGCGCCGCCTGCTATGGCCGGTGAAGAAGAAATACGGCAGCAAGCTGAGCTGGGCCGACCTCATCCTGCTGGCCGGTAACGTCGCGTATGAATCGATGGGCCTGAAGACCTATGGCTTCTCCTTCGGCCGCGAAGACATCTGGCATCCGGAAAAGGACATCTATTGGGGCGCCGAGACGGATTGGCTGCCGCCGAGCGATAGCCGGTATGGCGATGTCGAAGACCCTTCCACCATGGAAAATCCGCTGGCCGCGGTCCAGATGGGCCTCATCTACGTCAATCCGGAAGGCGTGAACGGCAAGCCCGATCCGCTCAAAACCGCCGCCCAGGTGCGCGAGACCTTTGCGCGCATGGCGATGGATGACGAGGAAACCGCAGCCCTCACCTGCGGCGGGCATACCGTCGGCAAGGCCCACGGCAATGGCGATGCCTCCACGCTGGGTGCAGAGCCGGAAGGCGCCGATCTTGAGACCCAGGGCTTTGGCTGGATGAACCCGAATCTCGGCGGCAAGGCGGCCAACGCCATCACGTCCGGCCTTGAAGGGGCCTGGACGACCGAGCCCACCAAGTGGGACATGGGCTATTTCAAGCTTTTGTTCGGCTATGAGTGGGAACTCAAAAGAAGCCCCGCCGGCGCCTGGCAATGGCAGCCCATCGATATCAGGCAAGAGGACATGCCGGTGGACGCTACCGATCCGTCGGTGCGCCGCATGCCGATCATGACCGACGCCGATATGGCGATGAAGATGGACCCCAGGTATCGCGCCATCTGCGAGCGGTTCATGGCCGATCCGGAGTATTTCTCGGATACCTTCGCGCGGGCCTGGTTCAAGCTGACCCACCGTGATCTGGGGCCGAGAGCGCGCTATATCGGCCCGGAAGCGCCCACCGAAGACCTGATCTGGCAGGACCCGGTTCCGGCGGGGTCGTCATCCTACGACGTCAACGCCGTGAAGGCGAAGATCGCCGCCAGCGGGCTTTCGGTGTCCGACATGGTCGCCACCGCCTGGGACAGCGCGCGGACCTTCCGGGGCTCGGACCTGCGCGGCGGCGCCAATGGCGCGCGTATCCGCCTGGCCCCGCAAAAGGACTGGGACGGTAATGAGCCGGCCCGTCTGACCAGGGTGCTGTCGGTGCTGGAGCCGATCGCGAAGGGTGCCGGCGCAAGCCTGGCGGACGTCATAGTGCTGGCCGGCAATGTCGGTGTGGAGCAAGCGGCGAAGGCCGCCGGCGTCTCGATCGATGTGCCTTTCAGCCCGGGCCGCGGTGACGCCAGCGCCGAGCAGACCGATGCGGCCTCCTTCAGCGTGCTGGAACCGCTGGCCGATGGCTTTCGCAACTGGCTGAAGAAGGACTATGCGGTCCAGCCCGAGGAAATGCTGCTCGACCGGGCCCAGCTCATGGGCCTGACCGCGCCGGAGATGACCTGTCTGGTGGGTGGCATGCGCGTGATGGGCGCCAATCACGGCGGGACGAAGCACGGCGTGTTCACGGACCGGGAAGGCGCTCTGACGACCGACTTTTTCGTGAATCTGACCGAGATGGCCTATAGCTGGGTTCCCAAGGGCGCCAATCTCTACGACATCGTGGAGCGCAAGTCCGGCAAGACCCGCTTTACGGCCACCCGTGTGGATCTGGTGTTCGGCTCGAACTCCATCCTGCGCGCCTATGCGGAAGTCTACGCCCAGGACGACGCCAAGGCGAAGTTCGTGACCGACTTCGTCGCGGCCTGGACCAAGATCATGAACGCGGATCGCTTCGATCTCGCCTGATCGGTGACTGACCAACCCACTGACGCGGCGCTCCGGTCTTACCGGGGCGCCGCTTCTTTTTGCGTCTGGCGCTGGCGGGGCGGCGCGTGGCGTGTATGCTCCCGGCAAAATCATCCGGGGAGATTTGCACATGCGTTTGAAGCTGTTGGCGGCGGGCGCCGCGCTGGTGGTGCTGGCGGGATGCGGGGATGCGCCAGGGCCGCAATTCGAGGCGGAGATCCTGCGCAGCGCCTATGGCGTGCCCCACATCATCGCGGACGATCATGGCGGGCTCGGCTACGGGCTGGGTTATGCGGCGGCGCAGGACAATATCTGCGAGATCGCCGACCGGATCGTGACGGTGCGCGGAGAGCGGGCAGCCTTTCTCGGCGCTGGGCCCCAGAACGCCAACATCGCATCGGACCTCTTCCATCGCGGCGCGGCGAGCCCGGCTGACGTGCAGGCCTATCTCAACGGCCTTCAAGGCCATCCCGACACGCCCAGCGCCGAGGCGCGCGCCTTCGTGGCGGGCTTTGCGGCAGGGATAAACCGTTTCGTGCGCGACACCGGCGTCGCTGACCTCTCTGATCCGCGATGCCGCGGCGCGGACTGGGTGCGGCCGGTGTCAGACGTGGATATCTGGCTCAGCGCGCTGGTGGCGCCCTTCGGCAACCCGATCTCCTCGATCGCGAACGCTGCTCCGCCCGCGAGCCCGGCGCCAGTGACAGAAGCGCGTCTCGATCCTGACTTGTCCGATCCGGTGATGGGCAGCAACGCCTATGGCCTCGGACGCGAGGCCACGCGCAGCGGGCGCGGCGCACTGCTCGGCAATCCGCACTATCCCTGGAACGGGACGCTGCGTTTCTACCGTTCGCATCTGATCATTCCGGGCGAGCTCAATGTCGTGGGAGCCGGACTGATCACCACGCCTTTTCCGGGCATCGGCCATACCGGGCACCTGGCCTGGACGCACACCGTCTCCACTGCGCGCCGGTTCGGCTACTTTGAACTGACGCTCGATCCTGAAAACCCCACCCGCTACCTGGTGGACGGCGAATACCGCGACATGATGCGAGAGGAGGTGACGCTGGACGTGCTGGGCGAGGACGGCGCCGCCACCCCTGTCACCCGCACGCTCTATTCCACCGAGTTTGGACCGCTGGTGGTCACCGCTGATCTGCCCTGGACGCGCGAGCGCGCCTATGCCCGCGCCGCGCCCAGCGAGGGTTTGCGTACCATCGACCAGTATCTGGCGATCTGGGCGGCGCAGGATGTGCGCGAGCTGCACCAAGCGCTGGGGCGCTACCAGGCGACCGCCTTCAACACTATCGCAGCTGACGCCTCGGGCGAGGCGTTTCACGGCGATATGGGCATGGTCCCGCATGTCACGGACGCGCTGATCCAGGCCTGCGCCACCACGCCTGCGGCGCGCAGCGCTTGGGCGTCCTTGCGCATTGCGGTGCTGGATGCATCGCGTCCCGAGTGCCGCTGGGGCAATGATCCCGATGCGACGCGCGCGGGCGTGTTTGGCCCCTCCAATGCGCCTGCCATCTTCCGCAGCGATTGGGTGGCCCAGAGCAATGACAGCCACTGGCTGAGCCAGCCCGCCGCGCCCATGACCGGCTTCAGCCCGATCTATGGCGACGAGACCGGCGCGCGCAGCCTGCGCACGCGCCTTGCCATCGACATGGTCGAGCAGCGCCTCAACGGAAGCGATGGTCTGGGCGAACCGGGCTTTGACCTTGAGACGATCATGGCTGCGATGTTCTCCAACCGCCATCATGGCGGGGAGCTGGTGCGCGATGATCTGGCGGCCCTGTGCCGCGACGAAGGCGGGGCGGAGCTCGAGGCGGTCTGCGCCGCCCTTGAGGGCTGGGACCTGCATGTGGATCGCGACAGCCGCGGCGTGCTCTTGTTCAACCAGTTTGTTGAAGCGGGCGGCCTCCGGTGGCGCCAGCCCTTTGATCCGGCGGACCCTGTGCGCACGCCCCATACGCTGGACGTGTCCGACCCGGCTGTGCTGGCGGCCTTGCGTACGGCGGCCGGTCAGCTGGAGACGCTGGGGATCGCGCCTGATGCGCGGCTGGGTGATGTCCAGGCGGAGATGCGCGGCGACGAGCGCATTGAAATCCATGGCGCCACGCGCGGCATGGGCGTGTTCAACATGATCGTCCCCGAAGCGCCGCGCCCGCAGGTGGGTTCGCAGCGCATCATTCACGGGTCCAGCTGGATCATGGCGGTGGAGTTCACCGACGAGGGTCCGCGTTCGCGTGGCCTTCTGAGTTACTCCCAGTCCACCGACCCGACCTCTGAGCACTATGGCGATCAGACGCGGCTCTATTCGCAGAAGGGCTGGGACGAGCTGTATTTCGAGGAAGCCGCCGCCCGGGCCAATGCGGTCAGCCGCATCAGCCTCGCGGAGTAAGGACGCCCCGGGCCGCCTGCGCGCTGCAGGCGGCCCGGACGCTGTTGATCAGAGCTGGCCGAGCAAGTGGTCGGCGCTGGACACTTCAAAACTGCCGCCGGCCTCGACGAAGAGGTGCTCCACCACGCCGTCATTGACGATCACGGCGTAGCGCTGGGAGCGCAGACCCATGCCGAATTTCGACCCGTCGAGCTCCAGACCGATGGCCGAGGCGAACTGGCCGTTGCCGTCGGCGAGCATGAGAACATCCTCGCCCGCGCCCTGATCCTTGGCCCAGGCGTTCATCACGAAAACATCGTTGACCGAAGTGCAGGCGATCCGGTCGATCCCCTTGGCCTTCAGCTCGACCGCCTTGGCGATGAAGCCTGGCAAATGCTTGGCCGAGCAGGTGGGGGTGAAGGCGCCGGGCACGGCGAACAGCGCCACCCGCTTGCCCTTGAAGGCGTCCGCCGTGGACATGGGCGCCGGCCCGTCCGCAGTCATGGTCATGAAGGTCACGTCAGGCAGGGCGTCGCCGATCTTGATGGTCATGGGGCCTCCGAGGGGTTTGCGTCCAGCGCACACATGCGCAGCACAGTCGTGCGAGATAGGCCGGAGCCGGGCGGCGTGCAAGGCGAAGCTGGCGCACGTGACTGGACAGACCCCCGTCGGTCGCGAGAGACTTGGCGGATGAACCGACCGCCGACCCACACCGCCGCCGGCTATCTCGGCGGGCGCCTGCTGATCGCCAGCCCGCTGATCGGCGATCCGCGCTTTGACCGAAGCGTGGTGTTCATGTGCGCCCATGGTGAGGACAGCGCTATGGGGCTGATCATCAACCGGCCCATGACCGGCCTGCGCCTGCGCGATCTTCTCGATCAGCTGGATGTCGCGGGCGCGCAGGCCGTCCCGGACCATCCGGTGCATGATGGCGGTCCGGTGGACCGCGACCGGGGCTTTGTTCTTCACACGCTCGATGTGACCTGCGGTCCGGCCACCCTGTCGGTCGGGGCTGGGCTGGGCCTGACCGCCACGCGGGAAATCCTGGACGCGCTGGCCTCGCATTCGCCGCCGCGCCGGGCGCTGATGGTGCTGGGCTATGCGGGATGGGAGGCTGGCCAGCTTGAAGACGAGATCGCCGCCAACGCCTGGCTGGTCTGTGACGCCGATGAGGCGCTGGTCTTCGGCGATGACGAGGTAAAATGGGCCAGGGCCCTGGGCACGCTGGGCGTGACCCCGGAATACCTCACCGGCGCGTCAGGCCACGCCTGAACGCGATTGCGGCTCTTGACGAGTTGAACGAACGTTCGCATTGCTGCATCCATGAGCGCGCTCGAAACTCGCACCCGAATCCTGGACGCCGCCCTGGCCGCCCTTCCGGCGGAGGGTTTCGAGGGCTTGTCGATCGGCCGCCTGGCGGCGCGCACCCGCCTGTCCAAGAGCGGGCTGTTTGCGCATTTCGGCGGGCAGGGCGCCCTGCAGATCGCGGTGATTGACGCTGCGGCGGCCCGCTTTGACGGCGCCGTGACGCGTCCTGTGCTGGCCGAGGCCGATCCGCTGGAGCGTCTGCGCGTTCTGGCCTCGCTATGGCTCACCTGGGTCACCACCGACGGACAGGGCCGGCCCTGTCCGCTTATGCAAGCTGCCATGAGTGCGCCGGGTCTGGCTGAGGAGGCGGGCGTTCATGCCTGCGCCGTGCGGGCGCGCTTCCATCCCTTTGTTGCACGGCTGGCGCGCCGCGCTGCGCAGGCGGGCCGGTTGCGCGCCGACACCGATCCCCAGCGCTTTGCCTTCAGGTTTGAAGCGCTTGGTCTTGCGGCGGGCCTGCATGCGTTGAGCCAGGACCCGGCCGCGGTGCGCGCCTGCGCGCAGGCCGAATACGCCGCCCTCTTGCGGGAATTCGCCGCATGAAAATGCTGGCGGTGAATCTGGCGGCCCGCCTGACCCCGCAGCGCTTTCGCGCCGAGGCGGGCCGGCGCTTCGTCACGCCGCGCGTGCGCCGTCAGTCCGATACCGGCCGCGATTACCTGCATCAGCTGGAGCGCGCAGACTTTGATGGACCGCTGGGCCGTCAGCGCGCCTGGACGGGCGGGGAGGGGCCGCTGGTTTTCTTCCAGCACGGCTGGGAGGCTGACAGCGCGGATCTGGCCACGCTGGCCGAAGCGGTGATGGCGCGCGGTGCGCGCGTGTGTCTGATCGACGGCCCGGCCCATGGCGAGAGTGAGGGATCAACGGCGACGCTTCTTGATTTCGCCGCCGGGCTTGGCGCCGCCGCCCGCGCCTTCGGCCAGCCCGACGCGATCGCAGCCCATTCCATGGGCTTGCCCGCCTGCGTCATCGCCATGCGCCGTCATCGCCTGGCGCCGTCCCGCGTGGCGGGAATCGCCGGGCCGGACTCGCTTCCCGCCAATGTCCGCTTCCAGGGCGGCCATATGGGCATGAGCGAAACCGCGATCCGGCGCCTGCTGGAGGCCGTCAGCTTCCGGCTGGGTGAACCGGCGGATGGGCTGAGCATTGTGCGCGAAGCCCATGCCCTGACCGCGCAGGCGCTGATCGTCCATGGCCGGGGCGACGTCATCACCCCGCCAGAAGCCGGCGAGCGCATCGCCGCGGCCTGGCCGGGCGCTGAGCTGGTTTTGTTTGACGGCCTTGGCCATCGCGCGGTGCTGCGCCATCCCGATGTGGTCACGCGAGTCAGCGGGTTTCTCGCGCCCGATTCACAGACAGGTGTGGCGGGACAGCCGCCGACGCCCTAGATAGGCCTCTACCAACCCGCCTTGCGAAAGGGCCGTTCATGGCCGCCACCCGCGCCGCGCGCGACCTGACCCAGGGTCCGGTGTTCGGCCATGTCCTGCGCATGGTCATCCCGATGTCCGTCGGGATTGTGGCGATGATGCTGGTGGGTGTGGTCGACGCCTATTGGGTCGGGCGTCTCGGCACGGCGCAGCAGGCGGCGGTCCAGTTCGTGTTTCCCGTCTCCATGCTTGTGATGAGCATCGCCATCGGCCTTGGCGCCGGGGCGGTGTCGGTGGTGGCGCGCGCCGCCGGTCGCGGCGATCACGGCCGCACCCGCCGCGTGGCGACCGACGCGGTGGCATTGTCGCTGATCGTCGTCATCATCGTCGCCGCGCTGGGCGTCGTGACCATTGATCCGGTGTTCCGCGCGCTGGGCGCCACCGAGGCGATGATGCCGTTCGTGCGCGAGTACATGGTCATCTGGTTTGCCGGCATCGTGTTCATGGTCGGGCCCATGGTGGCAGGCAATCTGTTGCGCGCGCTGGGCGATGCGATCATTCCCAGCCTGATCATGGTCTTCGCGGCCATCATCAACATGATCCTCGATCCCATCCTGATCTTCGGCTGGGGCCCCATACCGCGCATGGAGGTGCAGGGCGCGGCCTGGGCCACGCTGATCGCCAACCTGGTGGTCTTCATCCTGGCCATGAGCATCATCATCTGGCGCGAGAAGCTGATCGACTTCTCCTTCCCCGGCTGGAGCGAGCTGATGTGGAACTGGCGCGAGATCGCCCGGGTGGGCGTCCCGGCGGCGGGGTCCAACATGATCGGCCCGCTGGCCAATACGGCCGTATTCGCGGCCGTGGCGGGATTTGGTGAGCCGGCTGTGGCGGGCCTGGGCGTGGGCATGCGGGTGGAGGCGCTGGCGATCATTCCGCTGTTTGCGCTGTCGGGCAGTATCGGGCCGATCACCGGACAGAATGGCGGAGCAGGGCTGACGCACCGCGTGCGCGAGGCGTTTGCCAAGTCCTTCGTGTTCAGTCTCGGCTGGGGGCTCCTGATCGCGGTGATTCTGGCGGCGCTCAGCCCTGTCCTGGCGCCGGCCTTCCTGCCCGGCCAGGAGGGTCAGGACATGGCGCGCGCCTACTGGCTGATCGCGCCCTTCGCCGTGGCCGGATACGGCGTGGCGATGGCCGCCTCGGCAGGGTTCAATGGCCTTGGCCGTCCGCTGATGGGTGTGGCGGTCAACCTGTTTCGCGGCGTGGCGCTGGTGGCGCCTTTGGCCTGGATTGGCGCCATGCTGGGCGGGGCCACGGGCGTGATCTGGGGCGTGTTCGCCGCCAATATGATCGCCGGTGTGGTGATCGCCGCGGTCGTGCTGCGCCTGTGTCCGCTGACCGCCGTGGATGCCCGCACCCGCCGCCCGGACCCGGCGCCTATAGCGCCGGACGCCGTATCAGACGCGCCGCCAGCTCCGCTTTATCGTTCAGATGCGGATGGGGATAAGCCGTGAGCGGGGTTTCCGGCCAGATCCAGCGCGTGTCCGGCAAGAGCGCGCGCATCGCGTCCATCGCGCAGCCATAGGGCGGCCCGCTGGGCTCGTCCTTCTGCATGAACAGCGCGAAGAGGGATCCGCCGGGCTTCAGGCTGGCGTGCGCCATGGCTTCCCAGTCGGGTCTCAGGCGCGGATGGATGGCGCACAGAAAGGTCTGCTCCCACACTGCGTCGAAAGGCAGGTCCGGCCGGAAGGCCAGGGCGTCGGTGATGACGAAGCGTCCGGTGAGATTTTCTGACGCGAAGCGCGCAAGCTGCCAGTCGATCGCGCTGGGGGCTAGGTCGACGCCGGTGACGGCGAGCCCCAGCCGGGCGAAGGCTCCGGGCTCGGCGCTGCGCCCGCATCCGGGAACCAGAATGCGGCTGCCCGGTTTGAACGCGCCCGCGTCCGCCCAGTGCGGCAGCGCCGGGTGAACGCCCACGCGCTCCCACGGCGCGTCATCGGCGCGAAAGCGCGCCTCCCAGTCCATGCCGGTGCGGGCGCCGGAAGTCGATGTGCCGGTCATGCATGGTTCATGGCCCTCGCCGCAGCGTGTGTAAATAGCCGCAAGGCAAGCGGGTTTCCTGACTCTCACGATGGCGTTTAAAGTCATCGCCGCTGGAAGGCAGGCAGGGGAGGGCTTGATGACCGTGATGCAGGATGAAGCGGGGCCAGCGCCTGCACGCACCGGCATGCGGCGCCTGCCGCCAGCCATGTTGTTCCTGAGCGCGGCGGCTGTGGCGCTGACCCTGTCGGCCCTGATGGTCCTGGGGGGCCTCAACGCCGCGCCGGACTGGTCGCAGGGATGGCGTGCGATCCGCTCGCCGCTGGAGCTCGACGGACGCTTCTGGGTGTCGGTGGTCACAGGAACACTCGCCCTGTTGTCGTCGGCCTGGATCTGGTCGCTGAAGCCGGGCGATCCGGCGGTGCGCCTGTTCGCGCTCAGCGGGGTGGCCACCTTCCTGTTCTGCATGGGCGCGGCAGGCAATCTGGCGCCGACAGCCCTGCCATACCCGGTCGCGATGGCGTTCGGCATGACCAATGCCATCGGCGCCAGCGCGTTCGGACTGGTGATGATCGCCCTGTTCGCCATCTATCCCGCCCGCCTGCCCCGGGCAGGCTGGCTCATCGGGGCCAGCCTGGCGGTTTTTGGCGGCTGGACCCTGCTGGCGGCCCTTCAGCCAATGCGGTTGTTCGCCGCCATCCACGCGATCACCCTGATGGAGATGCTGGTCATCGTGGCCATCAGCCTCGCCCAGATCGCGGCAGCCCGCCGCGAGCCGGTGCAGAAGGCGATCGCGATCTGGCTGGCGGCCTGTGTCTTTATCGGCGCAGGGGCTTTTATCGCGACGGTCGCGGCGCCCAGCGCCTTTGGCGCGCCGCCCCTGATCCCCAACCAGTACGCCTTCGCCTTCTTTCTCCTGATCTATGCAGGCCTGGCCGTGGGGCTGTCGCGTTACCGGGTGTTCGGGCTGGGGCAATGGGCCTACCAGCTTCTGTTCACGGTGCTCGCAGCCCTCGTCGTGCTGGCGGTGGATGCGGCGTTGATCCTGACAGTGTCGCTGGATCCCGCGCGCGCTATCGGGCTGTCGCTGTTTGTGGTGGCGGTCGCCTATCTGCCGGCCCGGGCCTGGCTGTGGTCGCGCCTGTCGCGGCGCAAGGCGCTCGATCAGGCAGGATTGATGCGCGCCGTCGCCGATGTGGCCCTGCAGCTGGGCGCCGATCAGCGCGCGCTGCGCTGGCAGGCATTGTTGCGCGATCTGTTTTCGCCTCTGGACATCACGCCGGCGGTCACAGGCGCCCATGAGAACGGAATAGAGGCGGACGGGCGCCGCCTCGCGGTTCCGGCCCGTGCGGGTCTGCCTGGGTTCATCCTGCACGACAAGGACAGGGGCCGCGCCCTGTTCACGCCGGAGGACTGGGACACGGTGCGCGAGCTGGGGGCGCTGGCCGATTATCTCGATGAAAGCCGCACTGCCTATGACCGCGGCGCCGCCTCGGAGCGCACGCGCATCGCGCGCGATATCCATGACCATATCGGCGCCCAGCTTCTGACTGCGTTGCATGTGCGCGAGGACAGGCGCAAGGACGAGCTCATACGCGCCACCATCGGCGATCTGCGCGATGTGATCCGCAATGCCGAGGGCGAGCCGGCGCCGTTCGGCAGCCTGTTGGCGGATCTGCGCGCGGAGACCGCTGACCGGCTGGAAGCGGCGGGCGTGGCGATGGAGTGGCGGGTAGAGGGCGCGCGCGAGGACGCGCCGAACCGCGCCGCCATGCAGACCCTGCGCGCGCTGGTGCGTGAGGCGGTCAGTAACGCCATCCGCCATGCGGGCGCCTCGACATTGAGCGTCGCGCTGGCGCTGGACGGCGATGCGCTGACCCTGACCATCAGCGATGACGGGCGCGGGTTCGATCCGGACGCGGCGCGTTCCGGGCGGGGGCTCGACAATATGGCGGCGCGGGTCGAGGCTCTGGGCGGGTCGTTCGCGATAGATACCGGACCGGGTGGTTCGACATTGCGCGCAACGTTCGCGGCGTTCGGCTGAGCCGGGTTCAGGCGTCGCTGGACGCCGCCAGGCCAAGGCGGGCGGCGTGCCAGGCGGCTTCGGCGCGCGAGGAAATGCCAAGCTTGCGGTAGACCGCCTTGATATGCCCGGCCACGGTCTGCTCGGCGATGCCGAGTGCTTTGGCCGTCTCGTGATTGCGCAGGCCGCGGCCGATATGGGCCAGCACTTCCTTCTCCCGGATGGTCAGATCGCAATCGGGCGCCGCCGGCCCGGTCAGGCGGAAATGGTCCATGATGCGCCGGGCGATGGAGGGCGACAGCGCCGGCGCGCCCGCCAGCGTCTGGCGGATCTGCCGGGTCAGCACCTCGGCGGGCTGGTCTTTCAACAGATACCCGTCCGCGCCGGCCGCCAGCGCCGACACGATGGAGGCGTCATCACCCAGAATGGTCGCCACGACGCACAGAGTCTGCGGCGCGTGGGTCTTGATGGCGCGCAGCACATCCACGCCCGATCCGTCGGGCAGGCCGAGATCCACCAGCGCCAGCTCAAACACTTCACGCCCCGCCAGTTCACGGCCCTGGCGCACGTCCGGCGCGGTGGTGATCTGCGCATCCGGGCAGGCGTCTGTGACCACAGCGCACAGCCAGGCCCGGACGTCGGGAATGTCTTCAACGATCAGTACGCGCGTCATGTCATCTGCCTTTCCAGGGCGCAGGGCGGCGTGTGTCCGCCAACGTCCTTATTGCGAGATTTCTCTGCATGCAGTCTCATGCCCCAATTGGCATGCGCGGGTGAAGGCATCGCGCGCCCCGGCTGCGCCTTCGGATCCCCCGATTCCTGCGCGCAGGAAGCTGCCCAGATTGAAACAGGCTGGAGGGTATCCTCCTTCGCACCCTTGCCGGAAGGCCCCGAGCGCCGCTGCATTGTCCTGGCCGGGGCCGGGATCGGAGAGCGCCACCCCCCAAAGTCCGCATCCGGCTGCAGAGCCCAGCACGCAGGCCCGTTCGAACAGGGCGCGCGCCGGCGCCGCCTCCGCGGCCTCGCGCCGGATGAGGCCGAGCATGTAGCAGCCATCGCCAAAATCCCTCTCGCAGGCGGCGCTGAACGCCTGCACAGCCTGCTGGCGATCCTGCGGCGCGGTATTGAGGTAGCTGCGGCCGAGATTGAAGCAGCCCGGCACGTTGCCCCTTTCGCACCCCAGGTCATAGAAATGGCGCGCTGTGGCCGGGTCGGCCGCGCCGCCCTGGCCGGTTTCATGAAGCATGCCGAGATCGCTGCACGCCGCCGCGTCACCTAGTTCGCACCCGCGCGCAAATGCGCCGCGCGCCAGGGCCGCGTCGGCGGCGCCCCCGCGGCCATCGCGCAAAAGAATGCCGTGCTGGAAACAGCCATTGGCCTGACCGGACCGGCAGGCATCCCACAACAGGCGCCGCGCCGCCGCATCGTCGCGCGGCCCGCCGCGCCCTTCCTTCATGAGAAACCCCGCGACCAGGCAGCCGCGCCCCTCGCCCTGCTCGCAGGCGTCCCGCGCCGTTGCGCGTGCGGTTGCGTCGTCGCCGGCGCGGAACGCCGCCATGGCGCGCATATAGGCGTCAAGCCCGGGTGAGGCTGCGCCAGCCGCCGATGCAGCCACCGCCAGCAAGGCCAGTGCCAGTCCCGCTACAATCGGCAAGGCGCGTGCCGTGCGCAGGGAGCCAGGGTTCATGGGGTCCTGCATCATCAACATCAATCCATCCAGCTGAACAGGCTTGGCAGGGGCGCGTGCCCGTAGCGTGCGTCGCACGCCTGCACCGCCTCCCAGGCGATATTGCCCAGGCGAATGAAGCCCGCCATTCCCTCCGGGCTGGAAGGCCCGCCGAGGCTTTGAAGTTGCTCCATCTCGGACGCTATCCCGCGATTCCAGCGGTTGACCGCGTCGTTAAGGAAGGCTTGGTAGGAAGCGTCGTCCTGGCCCGCCGCAGGAGGATTGGCGGACGCATGCGCCCGAATGGCGGCATGCGCCCGCGCGCTGAAGGGTTCCCGGCTTTCTTCGCCCACCAGACCGGCGCTCAGGGCGCCCACGGAGATATAAATCGAGCCGCAATCAAGGTCTGCGCTCACCCCGTCCTGCGGCGGCGGCGGAAGCTGCGCATGGGCGGCGGCGGCGAGGGTGGCCGCCGTGAAGGCGGCGGTGAAGAGGCGGGCTGTCATGGGCAGGTCCTTGGGTCTGAAGGTGTTCATCAATATCAGTCGATCCAGGTGAAGGGAGCGGGCAGGTAGGCGTGCCCATGGCGCAAATCGCAGGCGCGCACGCCGTCCCAGATAAGGGTGAAGGCGACGGCCAGCCTTGACGCGCGGTCAGGATCAGTCTGCGGCAGGCGCCCGGCCTGCGTGACCGGCGCGCCCAGCGCCTCCATCCTGTCAGCGACGGCCTGGCGCCAGGCCGGTTCGCCCCGGGCATCCGCGCTGGCGGCGGCGGGATGGGCGGCGAGATAGGCGTCAAGGGCGGTGTTGAAGCGGGCGCGGTAGGCCTCCTCATGGGGCGCGTCCACCCAGGCTGCGAACCCGTAATGCGCCGCGCAGTCGAGATCGGCGCACAACCCCGCCACCGGCTGCCGGACCCCTTGGTCCTGAGCCGCCGGGCCGGGGGCGAGGGCGGCGAGGATGGCCTTGAACAGGTTCATATCACCCTCTCCGGGATCGGGCGGCGCCGGGACGGAGGCTCACCGTTGTTGCTGTTGCGGCCGGGGCCTGTCAGGGCCGGTATGACCGCCCGGTCGGATCCAGTTGTAGAGAAAGCGCGGCATCGCGACCGGCGCACCCTCGGTGCCCTGGACGATGGAGTCGTGCAGAAGCCCGCGCGCGGCGTCGTTCTCGTCGCCCTCATAGCTGTTCACCAAGCCCATGGACTCGGTGATGAACCCGCGCAGCGGCCCGTAGCCGTTTTCCACCGTCGAGGCGGCGGCGAGCCGGGCGACTTCTTCGGCGATCAGGCCCCGCGCCTGCGGTTCCAGCTCCGGCGAGCGCAGGCTTGCATCGAACAGGCGGCGCATCGTTCCCGGCCGGTCGGCTTCGTCCCAGGTGAGGGCGCTGGCCGGGGAGGGCGCCGCTTGCGCGGCGTGGTTCGGGTTGGATTCATGCGAAAGCACCTCGGCGAGCCGTTCGCACCCTTCAGCGATCTGATGCTCATCACACGCGCGCCGATAGGCCGCCTCGGCCGCCGTCCAGTTCTCCGGGGTGCTCCGGGCGGGGAACATGCCGATCGGGGCGCGCGCATCCCCCAGTTCCAGACACGCCTGTCCATCGCCGAG
Organism: Alphaproteobacteria bacterium; assembly: GCA_016124675.1. Lineage (GTDB taxonomy): Bacteria > Pseudomonadota > Alphaproteobacteria > Caulobacterales > Maricaulaceae > Oceanicaulis. The sequence continues at coordinate 63,550 of WGNG01000006.1, read as the reverse complement.
ATCGCAGGCGTGGCCATAGCCCCAGTATTGCTCGTTCATGGACCTTTGATCACCGAGAAAGGCGGCCCCCCGCATGCTTTGGCCGTACACTTTGCAAGCCTCGATATGATCGAGCTCACAGGCCGCGCGCAGCGCCGTTCGCGCCTCTCCGCCTGTCCAGTTGCTTTGCGAAAGCTCGGACTGCGCAAACAGCGCATTCGCTTCTTCAAGCAACCGCTGCCCCTGCGCAAACAGCGCGTCGGCGTCCTCGGCGAGGGCGGGCGCGGCGGTCAGCGCGAAGGCTGACATGGCGGCTAAGGTGGCGCGATACATAGCTGGGTCTCCAGACTACGGGGCCGGACACGCCGCCTTTTTCATTACAAGGGTGTCGGGCGTGAGAACAGCGGCGCTTCAGGTCAGTAGGCGGTGACTGGCGCGAAACCGTTGGCGCGGTCGCAATTGCCCAGGACTGTCAGGTATTCAGCCAATGGGCGATGACCGTTCGGCGTCCCGTTTGGCGCGAAGCCGAGCGCGCCGACGAGGGCCATCATCCGAAAGTTCATCGTATAAGTCTCCGCCAATTGACGATTGTCGGAGGTGAGCCCGGCCCCTGTGCGGGACGCCCGTGCGGCGTAGTCCATCCCCCGCAAATTTCCGTATTCCTCAGGCGCGGTTCCGGCGGCGCGCAGCTGCACAATGGCTGTGTAGGCTGCATGACAGACTTCGGGCTGAGTGCCCCATTCGGTTTCCACGCGCGGCAGCTGCGCGGCGGCGGCAGTCTGCGCCGGGATGGACTGCGCCTGCCCGGACCCTGCAGCGGACACGCGCAGCTGATAGGGGCCCGTCTCGTTCGCCGAGAGGCTGTTGACAATGACGGCCCACAGGGCGCCGTCGCCCTGCTGCACGATGCGCGAATTCAGGGCGCCGCCCCCGTCATCATCTTCGGCGATCACGGCGCCCGGATTATCGCATCCGCCTTGCCTGACGATCAGATAGCTATCGAACAGGCCGGAGGTCTGGTCGATTTGCAGGGCCTCACCGGCGCGGGTCTGGAGATTGTAGCAGTCAAAGTGGCTGCCATCGCTGAGCCGTGGGTCCGAACCTGTCAGTTCGCCGTTGACCGACTGGCCTGCGGCTATGGAGGTGTAGGCGGTGCGTGGTGTCGCCGCACCCTGTGTCTGCCCGGATCCGGCGGCGGTCACCTGCAGCTGATAGGCGCCGGTCGCGTTGGCCGCGACGCTGTTCGCGATGATGGCCCAGACAGAACCGTCTCCCTGCAGGACCAAGCGGGAATCGAGGCCGGGGCCGCCGTCGTCGTCATGGGCGATGAGATCGCCCGGAATGCTGCATCCACCGCGCCTGACCATCAGGAAGCTATCGAACAGGCCGGAGGTCTGGTCGATCTGCAGTCGTTCGCCGGTGCGGGTCTGGAGATTGTAGCAGTCAAAGTGGCTGCCATCGCTGAGCCGGGGGTCCGAACCTGTCAGTTCGCCATTGATTGACTGTCCGACCGAAATGGACTGGGCGGAGGCCGTTCCGGCGGCGAGACCAAAAGTCAATCCGGCGGCGGCAAGACCTGCGAGCGCCGTGGTCCGGCTAAACAGTGTCCGTGACATCCCGTATCTCCTTCATCAATCAGACGCCCGCAGCGACGGGCCGGCGCCAATGGCTAAGCTCCCGCGCTTCAAGCGCTCCCGCCATCCCCTGTTCAGGGGGTGTCGCGGCAGGCGCTCTCACGGCCCAGCTCACAGGCGCGCTGGCGATAGGATCCGCCAGCGGGACCATCCTGGTGTGGGTTTTCAGGTTGAAGGAGCACCTGTCCAAGCAGGTCGCACGCCTCGGCGATCTCGTGCTCATCGCAGGCGCGCCGCAGCGCCGCCTCGCCCTTCGCCCAGTTCTCCGGCGTGGGCTGGCCCCCAAGCAGGCCGATCGGCGCGTGCGCCTCGCCAAGTTGGAGACACCCCTCGCCATCGCCAAGGTCGCAGGCGCGGCCATAGGCCCATTCGCGCTCCTGCAGGAAGTCAGGATCGGGCGAGAAGACAGCCTCCGTGATCAGGTCATCGCCGAAGGCCTTTCATGCCTGTGCGTGATCAAGCTCACACGCTCTGCGCAGAGCGGCGCGCCCGCTGTCCTGAAAGCCGGTTTCGAGAAGGAGCTGGCCTCTGGAAAAGAACGCCTCGGCGTCCTGGGCGCGTGCTGGGACCGCGACGAGAACGCCGGCGAACGCGGCGACGAGAACAGCGTCTTGCGGCTTGATCCGGGTCAAACCGGCGACAGGCATCACTGACATTGGACCACAGTGCCGAGATAGCCGAGCGCGCACGCGCGGGTGCGATAGGCGAGCGACCCTTGAGAATCGCGGTTCGGATTGTCGCCTGCGCCAAGCACCTGGCTGAGCCGGGCGCAGGCTTCAGCGATCTCGTGCCCATCACAGGCGCGCGTAAGCGCCGCCGTCGCGCCGGCCCAGTTCTCCGGCGTTTTCGGCGCCCCGAACATGCCGATCGGTGCCTGCGCCCGCCCGAGCATCAGGCACCCTTCGCCATCATCCCGTTCACAGGCGCGGCCTAAAGCCCAGAGCCTCTCAGGATAGACGTCTTCATCAAAAAAGGAGGCGACGCCCAGGCTGCGGCCGTAGGATTTGCACGCTTCGATATGCTCAAGCTCGCAGGCTTGTCGCAACACTGTCTGGGCTTCACCGCGAAGCTGATCCCGTCGCGCTTTGTCGGCGTCCGAGCGGGCCGAAGACAACTCATTCGCCTCGGCTAACAACCGCTCACCCTGCGCGAAAAGCACTTCGGCATCCTGGCTGAATGCTGGCGCGGCGATGAGCACGCCCGCCGACAACGCTGCGGCGAGGGCGCCGGCGCGCGCTGCGATCTGCTCGAGAAGGATTTTCAACATAGCATCAGCTCCTTCAGGGCGCCGGAAGAGTTGTTACGGCGACGCCGCGACGGCGATCCGCCACCTCCAACCGCCATGATTTCGCCCTCCCAAACCCCTCCGCCATCCCCTGAACAGGGTATGGGCGCGCGCTACCCCTGTGGCGTTTGCGGGCTTGCCGAACCGGCTCATCTTGGTATCTGCAGCTCGGGGCGGAATTGAGCCTAAAGCCCGAAGGTTTCGATGCAGGCGGCGATGTCCTGGTTGATGGCCTCAATCGTCTCCTGGCCGGATTGGACGGCTTGCAGGCGTTGTCGCGCCGCTCCGGCCGCCTGGTTTTCAAGCACCTGGTAGGCGGGCACCTGAAAATCGGCGCTATTCGCGTTGATGTGGGCATTGATCAGGGTCCTCACATATCCACGGGCTGTACTGCTCTCTTGAGGATTGATCAGGACCACCGTGCCCAGGGCCGCCGCGCAATCCATGGCGGGGCGTTGCGTGCCGATCTGTCTGGCTGCGCTGAACCGAATACCTTCGACGTCCGCGATCTCGCACGAGGGCTGATCGCCGTCTGCGCAGCGGGCCTGACGATAGGCGAGGACCGCGGCTGTATCTCTATTGCTTGACGCCTCCATCACGCGGCGATAGCGCTCGCAGCCTTCAGCCATTTGATGGTCTTCGCAGGCGCGCCGGAAGCCCGAGGCTGCGCCGCGCCAGTTCTCCAGAGTATTGGTATTGCCGAACAGGCCCGTGGGATCGTGGTAATCGCCCAGTTCAAAGCAGCCCTCGCCTGAGCCGAGATCGCAGGCGCGGGTGAAGGCGGCGACGGCTTCTGGGACTTGGACGCCGCCAAACATGGCCGACCCCGCGCCAACCAGGTGCGCCCTGCCCAAAGTGACACAGGCCGGCGCATGGTTTCGATCGCAGGCCGGGGTTGCCAGGCGGATCGCCGCGCTTTTGTTGTCCGTCTGTTCAGCGGACTGGCGCTCGAGCCCCTCGGCCTCCGCAAGAAGCGCTTCGGCCCGAGCCACACGCTCTTCGTCGGTTTGCGCGCCGGCCGTCGCGGCGGAGACAAACAGGGTTCTCCGGCACTCCATCAGCGCAGACGCCGAACCGGCCGCGCTGTTGAGATGATAGGTAAGGGTGAGGCCCCCAAGCTCCACCGTCAGCATGTCGCCGAAGACGAAAGCGTTCATCAGCGTGTCAAAGTCCGTGTCGCTCAAGATAGCGGTGGCGGCGGACAGATTGTTCGTTGTACGCAGACGGAATTCCGCCACCGGCACGCGTGGGAAGTCTGAACCGACTGATCCGCTCACCGGCGCAGCAAGGCCGGCGATCTGCGGACTGATGATCGAGACGACCTGCCGTTCAGGGTGTTCGCGCCAGCCTTCATCGACGATCACGAGGACCCCGTTCGCCCCGCGGTCCGACAGAAACAGGGAACACTGGGGCCGGCCGGACGAATCTTGCTGCGGCCTGGCATCCGCCTGCCAGCGCAGACCCTCGGCCCAGGCCTCGGAGACACGCTCTTCATCGGTTTGCGCGTGAACCGGCGCGGCGAGCGCCGACGCCAGGACAACGCTAGCGAGCAGAGCGAAACAATGCGCCAAGACGGCGGGCCGGGCGCGGTTTTCGGTGGGTGTGGGCATGGGTGGCAGCTCCTGAAGAAGGCAGCATGGACAATCGACGCGGGAGTCAGCTTCGCAGAGCCGGATCAGGCGCTATATCCCCTGAACAGGGTAGGCGAGGCGTGACCCATCCAATCCGCCGCCGGCGAATGAACGCCGGCAAAAGGGCAGGCGACCGGCCTCATGCGGGCACTCTAGGCCGGGCGCGGCGCCAGCGCCGCAATCTGACGCCACGCTCGCGCCTTGGACCCGCCGCCGCCATCCCCCGAACAGGGGAGATGCTCAAGGCTGGACCCCGAACTCCCGGCGGCAGATCTGGATGTCAAACCGCGCCCCATCCACCGGTTCGGTCCCGCTCTGGAGTCGCAGGAGCCGGGCCTGGGCCTGAGCCACGACACGGTTCTCCAGTTCAAGCTGATCGCCTCCATGGGCGGCGATATGGGCCTGCACGGCGTTGCGGGCTTCGGCGATGGCGCGCGCTGCATATTCGGGGCCGTCGGTCGAGGCCAAGTATAGCGCCGCAGCACAGGCAAGGGGCTCGGGCGTGCCGAACCAGAAGCTCGGGGCGAAGCCGAAGGCCTCATCGCACCGGGCGAGCCGGCGTCCATAGGGCGGCGTATCCTCGCGCGACGGCAGGGTCGCGCTGAAGGAGAGCGGAGCCTGCTCGGCGAGCGGGAAGGCGGGATCGGCATTGCGCGGCATGGTCTCCAGCGGCCCGCCCTGGATGGACATCACCTGGAGCATGAACGCGACATCCGACTGTCCCGAGCGTGCTTCCAGCGCCCGGTAGCGCTGGTCCCAGTCAATCACGGTGGCGTTGCTGAACACCCAGAACGACCCGCCGAACATGTCGGCGCCGAGCCAGTCAATATTGTCCATGCCGAGGATCTCGGCGGGTGAGGGAATCCCCGGGGTCGCCCTGCGCTCATGATTGACCGCGTAGTAAAGCGCGGCGCAGCTCCCAAGGCTCGGCCCGGCCTCGTCGGCTGTAGCCTTGGAGGGCGTTGCGGGCCCGAGCGCCAGCACGGCGGCGGCGAGGATCGGGGATATCACGGATTTCAGGCTCATCATGGCGCTCCTGTAAACCGGCGCGGACCGGCGCTGCGTGAGACATATCAAGGCTCTATCGCCCGCGCCGCCATCCCCTGAACAGGGGAGGCTTCAGGGCTGGAAGCCGAACTGGCGGCGGCAGGCCTGGACGTCCCGGCGCACGGCGTCGGGCGTCTGGGCGCCGGACTGAAGGGCCTGCAGACGGGTCCGCGCCGCCGCGACGACCTGGTTTTCTAGCTGCAGCTGATCGCCGCCATGGACCGCAATATGGGCCTGCACGGCGGCGCGGGCCTCGGCGGTGGCGCGCGCGACGTGCTCGGGGCCGTCGGTGGAGACCAGATAGAGCGCCGCGGCGCAGTCCAGCGGGGCGAGGGTGGGGGCGCCCTGTGCAGCGGAACTCGTACTGTTTTGTGCCGCCGCCACGATCTCGCACGATGGCTGGTCGCCTTCGGCGCAGCGGGTTTCGCGATAGGCAAGGACAGCCGCCGTCTCGGGATTGCGCCGGTTCTCCATCAGGCGGCGATAGCGCTCGCAGCCATCCGCCAGCTGATGCTCGTCGCAGGCGCGCTGAAAGGCCGAGATCGCGCCGCGCCAGTTCTCCGGCGTGGACGGGGCGCCGAACAGGCCTGTGGGGTTCAGGGCATCGCCAAGTTCAAGGCAGGCCTCGCCAGAGCCGAGGTCGCAGGCGCGTGTAAACGCCCAGCCAGCATCCGGGTCGCTCCGTACGGAATAAAATTGAGAGGGCTGGACCGTGCAGATTATGGCGCCCCGGCATGCGGCCTCGAAGCCCTCGGAGTCAAAGACCGAGATCGGGGGGAGGCTGCGGCCATACACCAAGCACGCTGGCGCATGGTTCAGTTTGCAGGCCAGTCCAAGGAAGTTCAGGCCCTCAGTATCCTCTTGGTCGGTGAGCCGTTGACCTTCGGCGTAGAGGCCCTGGCCGATGGCGGCAGCTATGGCGGACGGTGAGGCGGAGCGATGGGTTTGGGTCAGCTCGGCCGCCAGGCAACCGGCCCTGTTACCAAGCGCGCAGATGCCATCGTACTGGTGTTTGGCGATGGCCGGGTCCGCCCGCCCGCCCTCTCCAAGCGACTACATGGGGGCGGCTTGGGTGCAGGCCCACAGATCATCCCCGAGTTCGCAAGCCTGCGTCAGCAGTTCGCGGGCCTCAGCCAGGTTGCCGCTCGATCTTAGCGCCATGACTTCTTCATAAAGCCTGTCCTGCCCGGTCGCATCGTCGCTCGTCTGAGCTGCGGACGCCGCCGCAGCGCTCAGCGCCAGCATGAAGGCGGCGAGCGTGGCGATCACAGGCGCACGGGCGGTGATGCCGGCTTGGTTCTGATCGGATTTCAGCATCGGTGAAGCGTCCCCGGAGAAGGCGACGCAGTGTTGGAGCGCCGCTAGCAAGCGCTCTGCTCGCCGAGCGAGCACGCACGCGCGCGCAGGGCCTGCGCGGCGGAAGGATCAGGCGTTCCGTATGCGGGATCGGTGAAGACTTGTGACAGGGTCAGGCAGGCGCGCGCAAAGTTCGCGGTGCAGGCGGCGCGAAGCGTGGCCGACCCGCCCGCAATATCGGCGGCCCCGCCAAAGCCCAGAAGCATCATCAGTCCAAGCTGGACGCAGCTTGCCTGATCGTTCAGCGCGCACGCGCGTTGAAAGGCGCTGCGCGCGGTGACCCGGTCTTGCGCCCCGCCGGCCCCGCTTGCCAGCATGCCGGCGTAATTCGCGCAGCCCTGGGCGATATCGCCGTCACAGGCTCTGCGAAAAGCGTCGCGTTCGAGTGCGCGATCCTGGGGGCCGCCTTCGCCGTTTCGCAGCATGCTTGCGAAATTGTAACAGCCCATCGGGTGGGAGAGCTCGCAGGCGCGCGCGTAGGCGGCTCTCGCGCTGACGAGATCGACCGCTCCGCCTTGGCCCTGGTCGAGCATCTGACCCCAGAAGACGCACCCTGCAGCGTCATCGCCACCACACGACCGGCGATAGGCGTCGCGCGCGCCTGCCGGATCAGCGGGGCCGCCCCGGCCATTGGCGAGCATGGCTCCCAGATTTCTGCAGCCGTTCGGGTTTTCGCCGTCGCATGCGCGTTGGAAGTGTCCGCGGGCGGCCGTGAAATCGCCTGCATTATGGGCCGCAATGCCCGCCTCATCCGCGTCCCGGGCCGATTGCGGCGTCGCGGCTGTGCCCGGCGCGCTGGCGAGCAGTCCTGCGACCATGGCTGCAGCGATGATGAGCGAAAGTTTCATGAGCCATGCCTCCTGCGGTTCGATGGACTTCAGTCCGCACGGTCCACCGTGCCTTTTGGATTTCGCCCCCGCCATCCCCCGAACAGGGCATGCTCACGGCTCGCTCCGCTTGCCGTCCGCGACGGACCGGAACGCCCCGTCGCCCCAGATGAGCACTTCAGCGCAGGGCAGCGCGCCATAACCGTCGCAGGCCGAGCCGTGCACCAGGGAGAGCCAGACCGGGACATGGCCGATCAGTTCGACCCGGCCGGCGAAACCGCCCGTGGTGTGCTCGCTCCAGCCGCCCTCGCCGTCGGACACGAAAATCCGCACTGGCGATCCGCCCGTGCCGGACCAGAGCGCCAGCGAGTCGCCGCAATAGACTTTCGACTGGTCCAGAACCGGATCCACGATGCCGTCGAGATTGAAGTCGGCGGCAACGATCATGTCCTGCGGGTCGTAGACGAGCGCGCGGTTCATATCGGCTCGGCATTCTTGCGCCAGCGAGGCGAGCCGGGCGTTGACCGCCGCCTCGCCGGGCCCGCGCCAGGGCTCGAAATCGGTCGTGTGGGCGGTGGCGGGCGCTGCGGCGGCGGCGGCGAGGGCGACGGCCAGAACGCAGGCAAGGGTGTTGGCGAAGCCGGGCATCGCGATGCCTCCTCAAGGGACAGTCCGAAGGCAGAGGGTGCCAAAGCCGCGCCGCGAGCGGCATCCCCTGATCAGGGGGTGAGCGTTCAGCGCTCCTCTTCGCCCTGGCAGTCGCGCTGCGATCCCAGCACGCAGGCCAGCGCCCGCCGCGCCGCCTCTTCGTTGCGCGAGCCCGGGGCGCCGTGCAGCACCAGTGCGGTGACGTGGCAGGCGGCGGCCTCGCCCGCTGCGCAACCGGACTCTTCCGTCTCAGGGAGCAGCACGGGGATGAGCGCAGGCGCCGCGCCGCCGGACGGGCGGGCCGCTGCGAGGGTGTCGAGATTGCTGCACGCCGGTGCGTATCCATGGCTGCAGGCGCCCACAAGATGCGACCTTGCGCGCGCCGGTTCGACCGGTCCGCCAAGGCCGGCGGCCAGCATGGCGCCGAAGTTTCCGCACGCCTCCGGAGAGCCCCGGCTTTCGCAGGCGCGCGAGAGCACCATGCGCGCCTGTGCCGGGTCCGGCTCGCCGCCTGCCCCCTGCGCCAGCATCACGCCCAGGCGCGCGCAGCTGGCGATGTGGCCCCGGTGGCAACTGGCATGGTGCAGTGCGCGCGCCGCAGCGGCGTCAGCCGGTCCGCCAATCCCGGCTTCAAGCAGGACGCCCTGATGGAAGCAGCCAAGCGAGTCGCCTGCCGCGCACCCGTTCGCAAACGCGGCGCGGGCGCCGTGCGGGTCGGCGCCGCCGCCGACGCCGCGCCAAAGAAGCCGTCCATACTCGGTGCAGCCTTCCGGCGCGCCGCCGATGCGGCAGGCCTGCAGGTATGCGTCACGCGCTGCCTGCGCATTCGCGGCGCTGGCGCTTTCTTCAAGCAGCATCTCGCCTGCCATGAAGCAGGCATAGCCCATCCCGCCGGCGCACGCGGTGCGCATCTCGGCCAGAGCCGCAACCCGGTCACCGGAAGACGCCGCGCGCAGCGCCTCCCAGAAGCCGGCGTCCGGCGCGGGCGCGGGGGAACCGGCAGAGGCGGGCGCTTCCGCAAGCAGGGCCAGGGCGGCGAAGGCGGCGCCCATCGCTGCCCGGGTCTTCAGGATTGTCATCACAAGCGCGTTCATCTTCGCGGCCATCTCACTTGCCCCTTACTGGCTCGTCAGCGGCGCGTCGCAGCCGCGTGCATCGCCCAGCGCGCAGGCGCGCTGGAAGGCGGTGCGGATGACGTCAATGCGCAAGGAGCCGTAGGACTCCCGCGTCACAAGGCCGAGCATGTAGCACCCCGCAGGATGGTCCCAGTCGCAGGCTTTCTGCAGCGGAACCAGCGCATCCACAGGATCGCGCGCGCCGCCCTGGCCGCGGATCATCATGGCGGCGTAGTCGTAGCAGGCATGCGGCTCGTCCGCCTCGCACGCGGCGTTGAAGGCGGCGCGCGCGCCGGGCAGGTCCGCCGCGCCGCCCTCGCCGTTGAGCCGCATCAGGCCCACCCGGTGGCAGGCGCCGACGCCGGGTCCGCCCGCGGTGCAGGCCTGCGACAGCATGGTGCGCGCCCGTTCAGGTTCGGCCGGGCCGCCTTCGCCGTCGGCCAGCATCATGGCGAGCTGGAGGCAGCTTGCGGCGGAGCCCGCCTGGCAATCGGTCGCGAAGGCCCGGCGCGCCGCCTCATGATCGCCGCTCACATGGGCGATGATGCCCTGGCGGTAGAGCTCGCCGGGCGCGGGCGAGGCGGCGGCGCCCAGGGCGCTGGCTGGGGCGGCGGGGATGAGGGTGCATAGCGCCAGCGCAAGGCCGGTGAGTGCGGCGAATCGCGGGGTGAGAGCGGTCACCCGGGCATGGCTTCCATTGCTAGGTGGCATGTTTCGAAACTCCTTCAGCGGCTGTGGGGACAAGGCGGCGCGGGGACATCGTCCCCGCACCGGTTCGGATCCGATATCCCCTGTTCAGGGGGTTTGCGGCTGTCGTCATAGCTGGGAGGTTTCAGTTTCGAACAAGGAGGCTGTGCGATGATGGAGGAGAATTCGGGGCAAGGCCAAACCGGGCGATCTGGCCGATTGACGCGCGTGGGCGCGTGGCTCGGCGGCGTGTTCGCGAGCCTTGGGCTGATGCTCGCCGCGGCCGCGCCGGCGGCGGCGCAACTCGGCTTTTTTCTGTCGGACTGCCTTGAAGCGACCGACCCGGACGACCGCCTGCATTACTGCCGCATGCATGCGACCATGCACGGCTACGGCACGGACGAAGACAAGGCGGCTTCGGCCATTGAAGCGGCGCGCATCCTGACAGACCGTGGCGAATTTGAAGAGGCCCGCTCGATACTGGAGAGCGATCGCATCTTCAGCATCGCCAGAGTGATTGAAGCGCGTGGCGATGTCGCATTTGCGCAAGGCGATCTGGAGTGGGCGGACTTTGAGTACTCAATGGCCCTGGAGTTCGGGCTGGAGCCGTCCCCCGATAGCCGCATACGCATGGCCGAGGCCGCCCATGCCTATGGTTTGAGCTTGATCAATGAGGAACGGCCGAGCTTGTCGCTTGAAGATCGGCTGGAGTTGGCGCTCGACCCGTTTGAAAGGGCGCTCACCCTCAATCCCGATCATCTGAACGCCCGTGCGGAGCGCGCACGCACCCTGTCCGCGCTGGGCCGTCATGAGGAGGCGCTGGCCGATCTCGATCATGTGCTGGACACCGGCGCCGATGCTGAACCGCAGGAGTTGGCCGACACGCAACGCGCCGGCTTCCATGCCCAGCGGGCGGCGGTGCGCTGCGAGCTCGGAAATGTCGAGGGCGCGATTGCGGATTATCGCACTGCGGTCGAACTTGACCCGGCGAACCAGGACCACCGCGCGGCGCTCGAAGCGCTGCTGGCGCAGCCGTGAGGCGTGTTTTGACAGGAAGGGCCTGAAGCCATGATCCGCATTCTTTCAATCGCTGCGCTGATGACGTTGGCGTCTGCGGCGTCGCCCAGGGCGCTCGCCGCTGAAGACGAAGAGCGCTTCATCGATGTCACGCCAATGACTTGCGCCTCGCTTTATGAGACTTTAATTTTCACTTGGCGATTTGGCGAAGTTGTTATTGCCGCTGATGAAATAGTTGCTCAAAGAAGGCATGAAACACTGAGGGGGGCGCCATGCCCTTTTGACCAGCTTCATGTTTTTCGATCAGATCATGGAAGGCGATTTCTTGCTGAACAGCAACACGCCTGAGTTCGACCAGCGGGCCGTTGAAAACATCGCCGCCTGCGACCGGGAGCACGGCTTTACCCCGGTGGCGACGCTGGGCCGGCGCGAAGATCTGATCGCGGAATACACCTGCGCCGTCACCTTCGCCATCTTTGCGCGCTATGAGCCGGACCAGGCCGAGCAATACACCCGGCTGGCGACCTACGCTCTGCAAAGGCACCTCGCCGCCGCCACCGGGCGCGGCGACGCCGTGGACCCGGATCGGACGCTTGAGCAGGCCAATCAGGATGTCGAAGCGCGCATCGCCCGTGTTCAGTCCGGCTGGGAACGCACCGAGGGCCTGAATGCGGACGCCAATGCCTGTCTGGCCCGCTACCGCGCCGAGCAGGCGGCGGCCCAAGAGTAAGGCGCGAAAGGGGCGCCCGCCATGACCACGGTCACACTCCGCCCTGCACCCGTCAGTGCGCCGGTCACGATTACGTTGACCGAGGACACGATCAGCGACGGCGCCGTGAGCCTGGCGCTGGCGGATATCCTCCATGTGCGCCACTCCAGCCGCCTCTTTCGCAGGGTGCGATCCGATTATGTGGACCTCACCGACCGGGCGGGCGCGCGCCTGCGCATCGCGTGTTCAGGCCCTGCCGGGCGCTGGGGCGGGTTTGAGGACAGCGCGGCTTTCATCACCCTCACCGCCGCGCTCGCCTCGGCGCTGGCCGAACGCCAGCCTGAGCTGACGGTCTGCCTGGAGGACTCGATGCTCTGGCGCCGGGTCTGTTTCGGCATGGGGCTCGTCACGGCGCTGTCCGGCGCCGGGGTCGCCGGGTTTGCGATCCATGACGGTGTCGATATGGACCGGGCCGCCGGGCCGCTTGTCGTGATGGGGGGCATGGCCCTGTTCGGGGCCTTTCTCGCCTGGTCGAGCCGGCCCTGGCGGCCTGAACGCACCATCCCCATGGCGACATGGCGCGCGCTCACGGCGCAGGCGGCGCTGCAGTGCGCCGCGACCTGACCCGAGGAACCCTGATCAGCGCTGATAGCGGACGGTTGCGCCGCTACCCATCTCTTGCCCCACGCGGTCGGCTAACCGCTCCCCCCACTCATGAAAGCGGTGCTGCTCGGCGGGGGTGGCGAAGCCTGACGATGCGGGATCGTGATCCACGAGCGTTGCGTCATACGCGGATGACCATGCGCGCAAGTCAGCGCACAGCGCGTCGCTCAAGCCCAGATCCGAGGGTGCGATATTGCCGGTCCGGCCATCCCCGTCCCACCAGAGGGGCCAGCACCCGTAATCCGCCATCACCCTGATCTTCATGCGAAGAATCCTTGCGTTCAGCGCGCGAAGCTTGATGGCTCATCAGCCCCGAGACTTGTCTATGCCGCATGGCGCGTCTTCACGGCGCAGGCGGCGCCCCGCATTCCGGCCCGCAATCGGTAACCATGTGCGTGTTGTAATACCCGTAGCCGCTGACCACCGCCACCGCGAGCAAAAGCGCCGCGGCGGCGATCAGGGCGGCGTGGCTCAGGCGTGTCTTCGTGTGCATGGGCATCTCAATCCTGTCTTTGGGCGTGGAACAGCCGGCGCTCGCTCAGTCCACCCTCACCCTGCGCCCCGCGCCGCTGTAGTAGAGGGCGTCGCCCCCCCAGTAGAAGTCGGGGCCGAGGGCGCTGGGGCGGCGGCCTTGCGGCCTCTCCATCGGCTCGGCCTGCGCCATTCCGGTGAGCGCCGCGCCGATCGCGGCGCTCCAGAAGGCCTGGCGCTCGGCGCTGCGCCGCGCACGTTCCTGCGCGTCCGCGCGGCGTTCCGCCTGCATGTAGGCCAGCGTCCTTCTGTAGGTCTCCCAGTCTGCGCGATTGATGTCCTGCGTCATCTGGATCAGGACGCTCTCGGCGAACGCGAAGGCCTGTTCTGAGCTTGCGGCAGGCGGGACGAAGCCCGAGAATGTGTTTGGGGCCTGCCAGGTGGAGGTGGGAATATGCACCTCGGGCTCCACATAGGCGCGCCAATAGCCTTCCTCGAACTGGGCCAGCAGCAATTGCGGGTTCAGTTCCGGCGCTGCATCGGCAAGGCGCGGGCTGTTCTGCAGCCTGACATCGCGCCAGATTGGGCCGGTATGGGTGGAAAGCTCTGAGCTCGCCCAGCCGTAACGGATGCCGGACCCGGTCTGGAAGGCGATCACGAACCCGCTCGCCACCTGATAGTCGATCGCAAGCATGCCCTGATAGAACGCGCCGCTGCTGATAGTCCGGCTGATCGGGATCAGACCAAGGCCATCACCGGGCACGGTCAGGCTGCCGTCAGCCTCAAGCACGCCATACCAACCCTCATAACCGGGCATGGGCGCAAGGAGCAGCGTGCCGTTGGCATCGAGATTCTGCTCTCTGCGTTCCCGGACCATGCCGCCGATGGCGCTCGTCGTCGTGGCGATGCGCGACGGGTCTTCGCGCCGCTGCTTGAGGCGCAGGACGCCGCTGTGCGTGATAATCGTCTGGAGACCCGGCGACACGACGTGCACCTCCAGAGCCCCGTTCTCGTCTCGGGTGGCGAATGTCACGTGGCCCTGATCCGATTGCCTGTGGTAGGCGAAAGCATTGGTCGACGCGGCTGTACTGCCGGAGTTCCCGGAGAGGTCGGCGAGGGGCGACCATTGCCGAATGACGCCTTGCTCATCAAACAGCCACGCAAAGGAGACGGTGGAATCGAGCGGATGCAATATCGCTGAAGGACCGGCTCCGCTTGGCTGATAGGCTGTGAGTGAGCCCGTGATGACCAAGGTTCGCTCGGCAATGAGGCCGTTCGCCTGAACGCCTGAGCGTGTTACGAAATGGGGCTCCCAGAATGCTGGCCTTCCAGGCAGCGCAGGCTCCAGGGTTCCATCCCTGCCCCTGATCAGGTCGCGCCGGACATGTCTGTTTCCGCTGCGCCTGTCGACATAGTCGGAGGCGGCGACCAGCCCGAACCCTGGCAAAAGCCAGAACTCATTCGGTCCGGAGCGTCCGAAATAGCTTTGGAAGCGGCCACGATCGAAACCCGTGCCCTCAAAGTTTGGCCACGCTCCTTCGCCTTGCAACATCATCTGCGCGCCCCGCTCCGGGCTGCGCGGGTCACGAAGCGGCTCAAGCCGGTAGGTGCGGTCGCCGAAGGTGACGGTCGTCCTGTCGCCATTGACCTCCACACGGGTTTCCACCGGGGTGAAAACCGCCTCCAGAGGCGGGGGCGCTGACGGGCGGCGCTGGGCCTCGGACGAGGCGGCGAGGCTCGCGGCGAACGCCAGGCCGGCCAGGGCGGCGATGGAGGTGTTCATCAGGGGGTTCATCGGCGACATCTTTCCGGGCAAACAGTTGGTCGGGAGTTCAACTTCGTTCGGGCGCAGCGCCGCGGGCGCATGCCCGCCGGCCGTCACTTCACTTCCGACACGATCATGAAGGCGGGATTGTCTACGTGGGCGAAGAATTCGCCCATGATGCGCTGGACGGTCTCGCCGGGCATGTCTTCGCGGGTGAAGCCGTCCATGTCCTCGATGGTGAACAGCTCCACATAATCGACGGGCGGCTTGCCCTCGCCGACCAGCAGCGCCTCGGCGCGATAGGTGGTGAAGGCGCTTACCCGCTTGAGGCCCCGCATGGCGGGATAGTCGGCGCCGCGCACCCAGGCTTCGAAATGCTCGCGCGTGACGCCGGGCTTGAGGGTGTAGGTGAGAATGAGATTGGGCATGACGGTCTCCTTGATGGTCAGACGGGCGTCTGCTGGCTGGCGAGCCAGGCCTGCGCATCAAGTGGTTTCGGCCCGCCTGATCGCGCCACCGGCCAGAAGCCGGGCGCCAGGGCCAGAAGGACGCCGATAAAGGCAAGGCCCGCCCACGCGATCTGGCCCTGGATGATCATGATCGCGATCCCGCCCAGGCTCATCGCGCCAACGACGATCAGCACGATGATCGCCGTGATCCAGTCGCTGCGGCTGGGACCAAGGGTGAGCACCGCTGCCGGGTTGGCGGCGGGCAGGGCGGTGAGCAAAGCGCGGGTGAAGACCATGAAGCTTTCGGTGCGCTTGGTCGCGTCGGCGAAGAATTTCGGCTTGAACGCCTCCGAGATGGTGTAGCGCCGGCCCGAGCGGTCGGTCACCACGCAGGCGGAATGAAACTGGCTGGCGGCCGGGGCGACGTGCAGGCGCAGCGATGTGATGTCGCTGAACGCGACGCGGCCGGAGCGCCGCCCGATCCGCCAGGCCAGACCATCGCCGTCAAGCTCATAGCGGCGGCTGGCGGACAGCGGGCCGGGCTGGAATGCGTGGACCGCCATGTCAGGGCGCCACCCGCGTGGCGATGAGGTCTGAGCACTGACCGGCGCCGGCAGCCGGGCTTCCGGTGATCTGCCACAGCCCGTCCGCGCGCTGGCTGAGCGTGCCGTTCACGCCAGCTGCGCCATACCCGTCCGGTCGGATGCTCCACGCGCCGGGCCGCAGGATAAGGCGGCCATCGGTATAGAGCACGCCAGACACGTCAAAGCGGCCCGCAACATCCGCGAACGCGCCGCCGGCTCCGCCCAGCACCGGAAAGAAGCCGAGCTCGCCTTGGACCTCAAAGCCCTCGTTCACGCCTGGCGCGCCGCGCGGCGTCAGCGTGGCGATGTCGAGGATCAAACCATGCTCGCCATCCGCGCACAGATAACTGCCGCCATAGAGGCCGGTGAGGCCTTCTCCATCCTCGGGAATCCCGGCCATCGCCGGCGCGGCGGCGCCAAGCGCCAGACTCAGGGCGACGGTGCAAACAGTGTTTTTCATGTGAACCTCCCAGGGTGAATGAAACCGGGTTTGCCCAGGAGTCTGGCCGGGCGCTGATCTGCCGTCTCTCCCCTGTTCAGGGGAGGGCGCGCCGCGCCGGACCGTGCGATCATCGCGCCATGACACATCCTGACCCCACCCCTTCGCCGCCCCGCAACCCCACTCTGCGGGCTGCCGGCATTCTGGCTGTCTTCGCCGGGCTCGGACCCCTGACCGGGGCCGTTGTCATTTGCCTGGGCTTTGGCGGGATTGCCGCCCAGACCGCTTTCGCATCGGGCGATCTGGCCGAGGCCGCGCGCCTGTTTGCGGGAGGGACGCTGCTCACGCTGCTGTTCGCCATTCCGCTGGGATACATGCTGGGCCTTGTCCCGGCCCTGATGACCGGTGCGGTGGTGGCGGGCTGGGACCTGCGGTCGGGCCGGATATTCCTGTGGGCCGCGCTTGCGCCAGCAGTCATCATCGGCGTCGTGTCGGCCTATGCCACCGGACAACAGGTCGCCTCGGAGCATGGGGCGATATTCTGGCGCACCGCGCTCATCACCGCGCACGCAGTTGCGGCGCTGGTCTGCTGGGCCGCCGCGCGGGCGATCTTCAAGCGCGCCGGAGCGTCAGCCGCCTGAGGCGGGACCGAGGCGCCGCTCAGGCAGCTGGAATGCCGGATGCAGCGGCCCGGGGACGGGCCGGCGAGGCGCAGGCTTCACGGCGGCCGTCCCCCACGCCGCCGTGAAGCCTGTCTCAGGTGCAGTCCCCCCCAGGGCCTGCGCTTTTGACACTACCTGTCCCCGGACGCGCCGGGCGCCCCCTGTTCAGGGGAGGGCGGTCTTGCCAGCTCGCAGCGCGCGCCGTACATCGGCTGGCGCTGCGGGTGTGGCGGAACTGGTAGACGCGCTGGATTTAGGTTCCAGTGGGGCGACCCGTGGAGGTTCGAGTCCTCTCACCCGCACCATTCTTCCAGTGCTCACGCCCGTCCGGGCGTTCGCGTCCTCGCCAAAGCTGCGGGCGGGCTTTGCCCTCTCGCCTCGGCGAAGCCGGGGCTTCGCTCCGGCGAAGCCGGGTGCGAACCCTGACGGGTTCGGGATCCTCCAGGGCTCACGCCCGTGCGGGCGTTCGCGTCTTCGCTAAAGCTGCGGGCGCGTGTTTTCCAATCTGGCCCTGCAAAAATCCTCTTGCGCAAATGCGGACAAATGGGGCTGATATCGGCTCGACGGGCGGCATTGTGGTCTTCCCGGCGGGGGGCGTTCAAACACATGGGCAGTGCGGCCCTGACCGGGGTAATGATCGGTGGCGCTGGCCATTCCGGGTCGACGCTCTTGGGGATGATTCTCTCTGGTCTTGAGGGCGCTGTTTACATCGGCGAGGGCGCCAAGGTGCGCTATCTGGGCGATATGTCGAAGCCGCTCGTCAAGCGGGCCTGCAAGATTTGCGGTGATGATTGCGCGTTCTGGAGCGGGTTTCGCTGGGATCCCTCGCACGGGCTGTACGAACAGATTGCGGCCCATTCGGGCGCCCGCATTCTTGTAGACTCGTCCAAGAAGCCGGACTGGATAGCGGCGCGGGCCGAAGAGTTGCGCTCCGGCGGGCACGAGGCCCGGCTGATCATTCTTACTCGTGATGGCCGGGCGGTGGTCAATTCGCGCCTGCGCAAATACCCGGGCCGTGAGCCGGCCGGGCAGATCGCCGAGTGGATGGAGCAAATTGAGGCGGCCCACGCGCTCGCCGGCGTGTTTCCGGGCGCTGTGTTGCACCTTGCCTATGAAACGCTGGCGACCGCCCCTGAGCAAACCGCCCGGCGGCTCGCGGACTTTGTGGGCGCGCACTACGACCCGTCGATGCTGGCCTTTTCCAGGCGCGAGCATCATCCGCTGGGCGGCAATAACGGCACTCAGTTCATCGCCACGCGCGGGCGCCCCGGCAGCGCCGGCCTTGAGCCCGGCGCGCGTTCGGCGGCGTATTACCGCGCTCACCCTGACGAGATCCGCCTCGATCTGCGGTGGAAAGACGAGTTTGCACCCGAACACGCCGCCCTGTTCGAGGACATGGCCGGCGCTTTAAACCAGTCAATGAAATGGGGACAGTAAGTGGCTAAAATTGATTTGGTTTTCCGCCGCATTGATGAGCGGACGGCAGATATTTCTCTCGAACTGGCCAAGCGGCACATCCGGCCGGACAATATCTATATCATGGACGATGTGCGGCCCTTCACGCGCTGCGTGCAGGAAATGCTGAAAATCGACCATGACTGCGATTATGTGGTCTACCTGGATGCTGACTGCCTTATCCTGGAGGACATGCGCAGCTTCATCGAGGACTGTGACGCGGCCTATGTGGACGCCTATGTCTCGGACCGGTTCCGCGGCCGCATTCATTGCGGCGTCCATGTCACGCGCATTGACCTTGTGCGGGCAATGGCGCGCGTGGAGGCGCCCGTTGATGACCTGAAATACGCCCTGCGGCCGGAATCGCGCCTGCGGAACCTGGCGATGAAGCCGCTGCGCCTGTCCAAGCAGTTCCGGAATTTCGATATCCTGCACGACCATTTTCAGTTCTACCGCCACGTCTTCCAGAAATATGCGCTGCGGGAACTGCGCAGCCGCACCCGGGTACAGTTCAAGCGGCTGAGCTCGGCCATGTCGCGCTGGAACGAGGATGCCGAGGCGGACATGGACTTCAAGGTGGCTGCGCTGGCGGTTGACTACGCCCGCCGGCACGTTTCGAAGAAGGCCGGCGCCGCCGAAGTGCACGCCTTCATCGCCGATCTGCCCCGCCACGCCGACATGGCGCTGGCGGAGATGGGGATCGTTGAAAAGCCGGACATGACGATGGAGGATCTCGAGGCCTGGCTGGAAAAGAATGACCGCCGCGCCGCCTACGGGTCGTCGGGAGACCGGCCGAAGGTGTTCGGCCTGGGTCTGTCACGAACCGGCACCCGGTCGCTCACCCACGCCCTGCAGATGCTGGGCTGGGATTGCAGCCATTATCCCACCGACGAGGACACCTATACCGAGCTGTCCAATGGCCAGTACGATCTGACCCTGCTGAAGCATCATGACGGCCTGACCGACATTACCTGCGTGCCGTATTACCAGCAGTTCGACAAGCAGTATCCCGGCTCCAAATTCGTTCTGACTGTCCGTGACAAGGACAGCTGGCTGAACTCCTGCCGGAATCACTGGTTCAACCGTCCGGCGTTCGGAGAGGCCGAAGATCCGGACCAGGAAGTGCATTTCCTGGTGCGCCAGCTTTTGCGCGCCGCCGTCTATGGATGCTACACTTTTGTGCCGGACCGGTTTTCGTGGGTGTATGACCGGCACGTCGCAGAGGTGACCGCCTATTTCAAGGACCGTCCGGACGACCTTCTGGTCATCGACATCTGTGCGGGTGATGGGTTTGAAAAGCTGGCGCCGTTTCTCGGCGCCGCCATTCCGTCCGAGCCTTTCCCCCACAAGGGAGCGCTGCTGACGCGGCGCGTGGAGCAGGCTCGCGCTGGAGCGGTGGCGGCGGAATAAGGTGAGCGAACAGGCAGCGATCGCGATGCCGCCAGCCGACCAGTCGGTCGGCCTTGCCTGGAGAACGCTTGCCCTTGCCTGGGCCGCCGCCCCGCGCCTCGTGGCGGTCATTGGCGGGCTCACGCTCGCCGCCGCGCTGGCGCCGGCGCTGGCGGTGTATCTCGCCAAGCTGATGATTGATGCGGTGCTGCTGGCGATCGAAACCGGCGAGGCGGCGGACCGCGATCTGGCTCTGGCCTACGCCGCCGGCGAAGCGGCTGTGATTGGAGCGCTGGTGGCCCTGCGGCGCATTACCGGCTTTTACCTCAATCTGCTGCGTGCAGAGCTGGGTTACGACATCGGCAACCGGATCTTCGCCAAGACCGCCAGAATGGATCTTGAGACGCTGGAACGCGCCGACATCCAGCAACAGATCACGCTGGCGCGCCAGAACGCCGTGGCCCGGCCTTTCTCGCTGGTCCAGCGGACATTCGACGCCGCCCAGAACGCCGTCACCCTGATCAGCTTCGCCGCGCTTCTGGCCGCCTATTCGCCATGGCTGATTCTGCTGGTGCTTGCGGGCGGCCTGCCGCTGTTTCTGGGCGAGCTGCAGTTTTCCGGGACGGGTTTCCGGTATTATACGGGCCGCACCCCGCATGTGCGCCGGCGCAGCTACCTGGAAGGCCTGATGGTCTCGCCCGGCGCGGCGCCGGAGCGGTTGCACGCCGGAGCCAGCGACGCCATCGCGGGCCGCCAGCGCACGCTCTACCGCTCGCTGTTCACCGAGGACCGCGCCGTGCAGGGCCGGCGCAGCTGGGGCGGCGCCGCGCTGATCGGGGGATCCAGCGTGATCTTCATCGCCGGCAAGCTCTACGCCGTGCTTCAGGCGGTCGGCGGTTTGATCTCTCTGGGGCAGATGACGCTTCTGATCGCTGCGCTCAAGCAGGGTCAGAACACCGTCACCACCCTGCTCGCGGCGTTCAGCGGCGCCTATGAGGACGTGCTCTATGCGTCCAACCTGTTCGCCCTCCTGGACCGGCCCACGCCGGGCGGGGAGGGGGCGCTGCGAAGCGGCCCGGCCCCGGGTGACGGCTATCGCCTTGAGGCGGTGAGCTATCGCTATCCCGGCGCGTCGCGCGATGCCGTGTGCGATGTGACCTTGCATATTCCGCCGGGCCAGAGGCTGGGGATTGTCGGCGCGAACGGGTCGGGCAAGTCGACGCTCGTGAAGCTGATGGCGGGGCTCTATAGGCCCACATCCGGCCGCGTGCTGCTGGACGGCGCGCCGCTCAGCGACTGGTCGCCGGATGCGCTGGCGAGCCGCACGGCGCTCTTGTTCCAGCCCTTCCAGCGCTACGCCTTCACCGCACGCGACAATATCGCGATGGGCCAGGGGCTGCGCCCGGTGGAGGACGATGAGATCAACGCGGCGATCAATGCAGGCCTCGCCCGGGATGTGATTGATGATTTGCCGTCGGGGCTCGATACCGAGCTGTCGCGCCAGAACCTGGAGGGCGTGGAGCTGTCGGGCGGGCAATGGCAGCGTCTGGCGCTGGCGCGCGCCATGCTGCGCACCGGCGCCGACACCTTCATCCTGGACGAGCCGACCTCGGCGCTCGACCCGGAGGCGGAGGCCGCGCTGATCGACACGGTGTCAGCGGCAGGCAAGACGGTGGTGCTGATCAGCCATCGTTTGTCAAACCTGCGCGCGGCGCAGCGAATCATCGTCCTTCAGAAGGGGCGGGTGGTGGAGAGCGGCGCCCATGCAGACCTGATCGGCGCAGGCGGCGACTATGCCCGGCTGTTTCAGGCGCAGGCTGGCTTCTATAACAGCGATCAGGCGGGTGCCTGACGGCTTCACCTTAACCGCCTTACGCCCGTTGCGTCGCAGAAAGCCGCGTGACATAACGCGCCCTCGCTCCCGGCGCCCCCGGGCGTGCGCGTGTCATGTGTGTGGTAACGCATGCATGTCCGGGCGCCGATGTATCCATGACAAGGCCTTGCCACAATGAACGTAGTTGAAAAATCTTCCGAAGGGCTCTCGCGCACGTTTGAAGTCGTCGTGCCCGCTGCCGAGCTCAACGCGAAACTGGCCGCCAAGATCGAGGAGATCCGTCCCGAGGTGCGCCTGAAGGGCTTCCGCCCCGGCAAGGTCCCCGCGGGCCATATCCGCAAAATGTTCGGCGCCTCGATCATGGGCGACATCCTTCAGGAGATCGTGCCCGAGGCGACCCAGAAAACCCTGGACGAGCGCAAGCTGCGCCCGGCTTCGCAGCCCAGCATCGAAGTGAAGTCCGACGCTGACGACGTCCTGAAAAAGGGCGCTGATTTCGCCTTCCAGATCGCGGTCGAGGTGATGCCGGAATTTGATCCGGTCGATCCCAAGACCCTGTCCGTGACCCGTCCCTCGGCGCCGGTGGGCGACGATCAGGTGGACGAGGCGCTGGGCGAGCTGGCCCGCCAGTCCCAAGCCTACGAACCCAAGGCGAAAACCGCCAAGGCCGCTGAAGGCGACAAGCTGGTGATTGATTTCGTCGGCACGCTGGACGGCGAGGCGTTTGACGGCGGCTCGGCCCAGGACGCCGAGCTGGTGATCGGTTCGGGCCAGTTCATTCCGGGCTTTGAAGACCAGTTGATCGGCGCCAGGGCGGGCGACGCGGTGGACGTCAAGGTGACCTTCCCCGAGGACTATCAGGCAGCCCATCTCGCCGGCAAGGCGGCGGTGTTCGCCACGACAGTGAAAGAGATTCAGGCGCCGGCCGAAACCGCCATTGATGACTCGCTGGCGGCGCGTCTGGGCCTTGAGAGCCTGCAGTCGCTCAAGGAGCTGCTGGTGCGCCGGTTCGAGACCGAGCACGCCCAGGCCTCGCGCATGAAGGTCAAGCGCGCGCTTCTCGACCAGCTCGACGAGGCGCATGCCGGCATCGATCTGCCCGGCCGCATGGTGGAGCAGGAGTTCGAATCGATCTGGCGCGAAGTCGAGCAGGCCATCAAGTCGGGCGAGCTTGACGAAGAGGACAAGGCCAAGTCCGAGAGCGAGCTGAAAGCCGATTACCGCAAGATCGCCGAGCGCCGCGTGCGTCTGGGCCTGGTGCTGGCCGAGATCGGCCGCAAGGCGCGCATCGACGTGACCCAGGAGGAGATCGCCCGCGCGGTCAACCAGGAAGCCGGCCGCTATCCGGGCCAGGAACGCCAGGTCGTGGAATTCTACCAGAAGAACCCCGGCGCCCTGCAGGCCCTGCGCGCGCCGATCTATGAGGAAAAAGTTGTCGACTACATCCTCGAGCTTGCCCAGGTGACCGAGGTGGAAATCAGCCGCGAGGCGCTGTTCTCCGACGACGAGACCGCACCGTCTGAGGCCCCCGCCAAGGCCAAGGCGCCTGCCAAGAAAGCGGCTGCCAAAAAGTCAGCCGGCCAGGCGGACTCCGGTGGCGAGGATGACGCCAAGCCGGCGCCGGCCAAGAAGAAGGCTCCCGCCAAGAAGGCCGCCGCGAAAGAGGACTAGCGGCTGCCATCACCGGTTTGCGGTGCGGCGCACGCCGCCTAGACTGGCGCAGCGGACCAGCCGGTTCGCAGCGCCAATCTGAATGCACGGAGCCGAACATGCGTGACCCGCAGGACGTGATGATGAACCTGGTCCCCATGGTGGTCGAACAGACCGCGCGGGGCGAGCGGGCCTATGACATCTATTCGCGGCTGCTGAAGGAACGCATCGTCTTCGTCACCGGCGTGGTCGAGGACCACATGGCCTCGCTGATGGTCGCCCAGCTCCTGTTCCTGGAGTCGGAAAATCCTAAAAAGGAAATCGCCATGTACATCAACTCGCCCGGCGGGTCGGTGAGCGCGGGGTTGGCGATCTATGACACTATGCAATATATCCGCTGCCCGGTGGCGACGGCTTGCGTCGGCATGGCTGCATCCATGGGCTCGCTGCTGCTGGGCGCCGGCGAAAAGAGCATGCGCTTCGCCACGCCGAACGCGCGCATCATGCTGCACCAGCCTTCGGGCGGCTTCCGCGGCAATACCGCCGACATCGAGCGCCACGGCGAAGACATTCTGAGAATCAAGCGCCGGATGAACGGCATTTACGTCAAGCACACCGGCCAGACGCTCGATGTGGTGGAAAGAACGCTTGACCGCGACACCTTCATGGACGCCGAGGAAGCGATGAAATTCGGCCTCATCGACCACGTTTATGAGAAGCGTGGCGGTGCTGACGGGGCCGAATCGTAAGGCGCCAGCCGGTCCCGGGACCGCCGCTGCGTGCTGCGCAAAAGCGCTGCCGCGCCGTTCTGTGTGCTTGATCGCAGGCGCGGGCGTGTGTTCGTATGGGAATGGAAACGTTTCGCTAAGGTCCGGCCCTGATCTTGCTTGAGACGCCATGCGCGACTCAGGCCGGCCCGGACCGGGCCTGGCGCGCGTCGCGCAGAGGGCTGCATGTGGATCGACCCATCCACGCGGCGAGACCGGACCGACTGGAGCAGGCATGACCAAGGCGACAACAGGCGACGGAAAGAGCACGCTGTATTGCTCGTTCTGCGGCAAGAGCCAGCACGAGGTCCGCAAGCTGATCGCCGGGCCGACGGTGTTCATCTGTGATGAGTGCGTCGAGCTGTGCATGGATATCATCCGTGAGGAGAACAAAACCTCGCTGGTGAAGTCCAAGGAGGGCGTTCCCTCCCCGCAGGAAATCTATCAGGTGCTCGAGGATTATGTGATCGGCCAGCGCCACGCCAAGCGCGTGCTGTCCGTGGCGGTGCACAATCACTACAAGCGCCTCAATCACGCCGGCCAGAACGGCGATGTCGAGCTGTCGAAGTCGAACATCCTGCTCGTCGGCCCCACGGGCTGCGGCAAGACGCTGCTGGCCCAGACGCTGGCGCGCATCCTGGATGTGCCCTTCACCATGGCCGACGCCACGACGCTCACCGAAGCGGGCTATGTCGGCGAGGATGTCGAGAACATCGTCCTGAAGCTGCTGCAGGCGGCCGATTACAATGTCGAGCGGGCCCAGCGCGGCATCGTCTATATTGATGAGATCGACAAGATTTCGCGCAAGTCCGACAATCCATCCATCACCCGCGACGTGTCGGGCGAGGGCGTGCAGCAGGCGCTTCTGAAGATCATGGAGGGCACGGTCGCCTCCGTGCCGCCCCAGGGCGGCCGCAAGCATCCGCAGCAGGAATTCCTGCAGGTGGACACCACCAACATCCTGTTCATCGTCGGCGGCGCCTTCGCCGGGCTGGAAAAGATCATTGCGCTGCGCGGCAAGGGATCTGCGGTCGGGTTCGGCGCCGATGTGCGCGATCCGGATGCGCGCCGCCAGGGCGAGGTCCTGAAAG
Organism: Alphaproteobacteria bacterium; assembly: GCA_016124675.1. GTDB lineage: Bacteria > Pseudomonadota > Alphaproteobacteria > Caulobacterales > Maricaulaceae > Oceanicaulis. Next base: position 38,396 of record WGNG01000006.1, on the reverse strand, counting down.
AGGTTGAGCCAGACGATTTGCAGCGCTTCGGCCTGATCCCGGAATTCGTTGGCCGCCTGCCGGTGATCGCCACGCTGGAAGATCTCGACGAGCCGGCGCTGATCCAGATCCTGACCGAACCCAAGAACGCGCTCGTCAAGCAATACCAGCGCCTGTTCGAGATGGAGGGCGTCGGCCTGTCCTTCACCGAGGACGCGCTGGCGGCGATCGCGTCGCGCGCCATTTCGCGCAAGACCGGCGCGCGGGGGCTGCGCTCGATCATGGAAGGCATTCTGCTGGACACCATGTTCGACCTGCCGGGCCTTGACGGGGTCGAGGAAGTGGTGGTCAACGCCGAGGTGGTGACGGGCGCCGCCACGCCGCTGCACATCTATTCCAAGAAGCACCAGGCCCAGCTGGCGGCGCAAAAGGGCGCCTGACGCGCGCTGCCTGCGCCTACAGCCAATTTCGATTGGCGGTCCGCCCAATCTGGTTTCTCCTGCTGCTGGTGAAGCGGGGGAGACGCTATACATGAAACACATCCTTGGTCTGCCGGCTGCGTGCCTGGTGCTGGCGCAGGGTTGCGCGTCCAGCGGGGCCGAACCATCAGGCGTGTACGGTCCGGACAGGAGCCTCACCTTCGCCCGAGATTCCCTGGCGCCGCGCTATCCCTACGCCCGGCTGAGTGATTGCGAGGAAGCAGGGTATTTCAGACACACGCTGCAGGCGCTGCCGGTGCAGGCCCGCCCGGGGAGCGAGGTCGCCCTTCACCATCTGGCTGACCGTGCCCCTGCGGGGTTCGATCTGATCGAGGTGCGTTGCACCGATCAGTGGACTGTGACGCCTCCTTGGGCTGCCACGCTTGCGCAGGACCGGCGCACGCTGGAGATCGCGCCTGATGCGGAGCCTGGATCCGTCATTGTGGTGAGCGTGCGGACCGGCGAGCGAACGGCGTCGGCGCAAATCCCGGTCATCTCACGCGAAGCCCTGGATATCGCGGGCATCTGGACCCCGGCCGGTCAGAGCGGCTGCGGCGCCATGCCCGCCCCGCCGCGCCAGCTGCGCTTCAGCACCAGTGGGCACATGTCAGCGGCCTGGCAGCTCTTTGAATCCTGGTGGGACTATCACGTCAGCTATACGCTGGACGCCGAAAGCGGCGCCTTTTCGTTCAACGCGGCTGGCGGGGAACACTTCCCCCCCGGGGGCGGGCCCCAGGAGGGGCAGGTGCGTGTGCAGGACCAGGACAACCTGGTTTTCACAGGCGTTTTTTTCGGCGCCCAGGATCCGAACGTTTATTACCGATTGAACGCAGAGGCTTTCGACCTGCCTGAAGGCTGCACGATCCTGTACCGGCGGTTCCCCACTCCGAATGGCTGACGCCCCTCAGCTTTCCAGTTCGACATCCCAGTAGAGATAATCGAGCCAGCTCTCATGCAGGTATTTGGGCGGGAAACGGCGTCCCTGCGCCTGCAGCTGATGCATGTTGGGACGCTCCACCGGCCTGTGCAGCGGCATCTTGGCTTCGCGCGGCGTGCGCCCGCCCTTTTTCAGATTGCACGGGGCACAGGCCGTGACGATATTCTCCCACGTCGTGCGCCCGCCATAGGCGCGCGGGACCACATGGTCGAAGGTCAAGAGGTCCAGCTTGTCCGTGCCGCAATACTGGCAGCGGAAACCATCGCGCAGGAACAGGTTGAAGCGCGTGAAGGCCGGCGGCCGGTCCTGGCTGATATAGTCGCGCAGCGCCACCACGGACGGCGCCGGCAGCGAGATGCTCGGCGAGCGGATCAGCGTGTCATACTCCGACACGATATCGACGCGCTCCAGGAACACCGCCTTGATCGCTTCCTGCCAGGGCCAGGTGGACAGGGGATAATAGGAGAGCGGCTGGTAATCGGCGTTCAGGACCAGGCAGCGCAGGTCTTCAGGCGCGGTTCGGAACACCCTCATCACGCCCTCCCGCCGGACGCATCGCGCGGGGTGTCCGCGAGTCGGATCGGGCCAGTGGCCCCGTATGATGCCAAAGGCGTCCTGAAGACGCGTCTCCCTCACAGCAGACGCCGGTAATCGTTGGACGAATCACCAGCGCGATCCTTTGGTCGCACGCACTCTAGCCCAAGCGATGTTACAGGCCTATGACATCGCCGCGACAGCTCAGCGATGATCGGGGCAGGAGGCGCGCCCTAAACCAGCTTGCCGGCGAAGGCCGCCTTCAGGAAGCGCCCGCCCAGATCGAGACCATCGGGTCCGATGGAATGCGGCACGCCGCCGGAAATGTGAAACTCTGCCCCGTGCCCGGCCGCCGCCAGGCCCTGCGCCGCCATCAGCGTCATGCCCACGGGCAGGACCTCGTCCTGATCGCCGTGGATCAGCAATATGGGCGGCTTGCATGTCATCTCCCGGGCAAGACGCTCCGGCCCGGCCAGCGCGCCCGAATAGCCCAGGATCGCCGCCGGTGCGGTCTCGCGCCGCAGCCCGGCGTGCAGGGCCATCATCGTGCCCTGGCTGAAGCCGATGATCGCCAGATCGGATGGTTGCAGCTCCCAGCGGTTCAGTTCTGATTTCAGGAATTGCTCGGCGCTGGCGTGGGCGCTGCGCACGCCAGCTTCCATCGCGACCGGATCCAGCCGGCTGATGGGAAACCATTGATATCCGCCGGGATAGCCGGGCACGGGTTCGGGCGCGTTGGGGCTGGCCCAGGCTACATCCGGGAAGTCGGGCGCCCAGGCTTGGGCCAGACCGGCGAGATCGGCGCCATTGGAGCCATAGCCGTGAAACAGTACGACCAGTTTCTTCGCCTTGCCGCCGCGGGGCGGAATGCGCGGTCCGTCGATGAGGATCATGGAAGCAGAAGGCCCCTGTAAGCTGGAAGGTCCAATGCGCAGATCATACCGCGCCCGCGGGCGCTGCGAACCCCGCGGCTGCGCCCGGCCGCGCCGTCGCGCGACACCGGCGTGCTGTTGCGCTAGGAAAAGGGCATGACCGGCTTCACCACCCGTTTCGCGCCATCGCCCACCGGGCGCTTGCATCTCGGCCACGCGTTTTCGGCGCTCAGCGCGTTTGAGGCGGCGCGCGTGGCGGGGGGCGTGTGCCTTCTGCGCATCGAGGACATAGACCAGACCCGCTGCACGCCGGACTTCGAGGCCGGGATTTACCAGGATCTCGCCTGGCTGGGGCTGGACTGGCCGCGCCCGGTGCGCCGGCAGAGCGATCATTTTCCTGACTATGCCCGCGCGCTGGAGCGGCTGGCGCGCGCCGGTCTGGTCTATCGCTGCTTCAAGACCCACAAGGAGATCGCTGACGAGATCGCCCGCGCGCCCCATCATCCCGGCGAGGGGCCGGAAGGACTGATCTATCCCGGTCCGGCCGAGCCCATGAGCGAAGCGGAAGAAGCCGACCGCCTGGCGCGCGGCGAGGCCTTTGCCTGGCGTCTGTCGCTGAACGCCTGCCGTGAGAGGCTGGGCGCGCGCTATGACGCGCTGAGCTTTATCGAGGAGGGCGAGGGGCCTGAGGGCGAGCACGGCCGGATCGCCTCGCAGCCGGACCTGCTGGGCGATGTGATTCTGGCGCGCAAGGATGTGGGCACGAGCTATCACCTGGCTTGCATCCATGATGATGCGCTGCAGGGCGTCAGCCATGTGATCCGCGGGCAGGACCTGTTCTTCGCCACCCATCTGCACCGCCTCTTGCAGGCTTTGCTCGGCCTGCCGGTTCCGGTCTGGCGCCACCACCGCCTGCTCACAGACGATACAGGCCGCCGCTTTGCCAAGCGTGACCGGTCGCTGACCCTGCAGGCGATGCGGGAGGCGGGCGCAACGCCGGGCGATATCCGGGCGCGGGTGGGGGTGTCATGAGCCGGGACATCGCTGCCGGCGCAAAAACGGATGTCCGCCGGGCCGAACTGGTCGGCCGGCTTGCTGACACGTTGCTGGCTGATGGCCTGGCGGCGGCCAGCCTGCGCTCGCTGGCGAAGGCGTCTGGCACCAGCGACCGGATGCTGCTGTATTATTTTCCTACCAAGGAAGCGCTGATGACCGCCGCCCTGGTGCATCTCGCCGACCGGCTGGAGACAGCGCTGAATGCAGCAGCGGCGCCATCACGCGCGCCCTCTGACATCCTCTTTGTGCGCGTGGGTCATCAGGTGATGGATGAGGCGTTCTGGCCCTATATGCGCCTGTGGCTCGAAATCGCGGCGCGCTCGGCGGCCGGGGAAGCCACGTATCGCGATGCGGCGCGGGCGATCGCTTCGGGCTTTCTGGACTGGATCACCCGGCAGCTTGAGGCGCCCGCCGATCGCCATGCCGCCGAGGCGGCGCGCCTGTTTGCGCAGGTCGAGGGCCTTGTGGTGCTCAAGGCAGCGGGGCTCGACGCAGCGTGTCACGCGGCGCTGGGGTGAAGCCCGCTAACCGGCGCGGTTGAAGACAAAGCCCAGAACCAGCGCCACGCCCGCGCCCCACAGGATCACCGCGCCGGCGCCGGCCTGCAGCGCCAGCGCGGACCCGTAGAGCCAGGGAGCCCAGGCGAGCGCCAGCCCGTCCAGCAGCACCGCCGCCGCAACCACGACGCTGACCCCCAGCGCCAGATCGCTGCGGGCAAGTCTGCCAATCTTGGCAATCAACCAGATGAAGGGCGCGGTGCCTGGAATGATAAGCGCGTACAGGAGGATGCGGGCGGCGCCGTCATACACGCCCAGCGGGCCGAGCCAGCGCAGCAGCAGCGCTGCGGTCAGCCAGAGCGCCACGCCCAGGGCGGCCAGCCGGATCAGCTGCCCGGTTGAAAGCGGCAAGCGTCCGGTTCTTACGGACTGGGTCTGCATTGATGGTCCCTCCAGCTTGATCTGGCTCAAGCTAGCGCAATGTAGCATCCGCTACAATCGCCGTCCGGCGGCGCCCGCGCCTTGCCCTGAGGGGCGGCCCGGCGTCTATTGGGGGTAGCGAAAACACTTGCCTGGACGACCCCTCATGGCCCTGTGGCGCGACGATAATCAGGAGCTGGTGCTTTGGGGCGAGGGCGTGCGCCTGCGTCCGCCCCATGCGGATGATTACGAGGCGTGGGCCAAGCTGCGCTATGCCAGCCGCCGCCACACCGAACGCTGGGAGCCGGCCTGGAGCGAGGATGAGCTCTCGCGGTCGGCCTACAGGCGACGGCTGCGCCGCTACCAGACCGATCTCGACAACGGGACGGGCTATCCCTTCTTCGTTTTTCGCAAAGATGACGATGTGCTTGTAGGCGCCTGCAATCTCAACAATGTCCGGCGCGGCGTGCTGCAGACGGCGGATCTGGGCTACTGGATCGGCGCGCCCTATGTGCGCCGCGGCCATGCCCGCGCGGCGGTGCGACGGGTGCTGCACCATGCGTTCGAAACCTTGCGCCTGCACCGCGTCGAGGCTGCCACGCGGCTGGAGAACGAGGCCTCGCGCGCCCTCCTGGAATCGCTCGGCTTCACGCGCGAAGGGCGCTCGCGCGAGTTCCTGAAAATCCACGGCGAATGGCGGGACCATGACCGGTTCGCGATCCTGTCGAGCGATCCGATCCGATGAGCGAGGCTGTCTTCAGCACCGCGGCCCGGGCCGCGGGCGCGCTGGCGCTGGAATGGGAGGCATCCTCCGGCGTGCTCACCCTGACCGGCGACGCGGGCGCCATGGGTCTGGCGATCGCCGCCGAGGCCGGCCGTCTCGACGCGCTGGGCGAACGCCTGGCGCCGGGCGACCGGGGTGCGCTGGAGGCGCTGAGCGCGGGGCGCGAGCTGGACGTGCGCCTGCGCCTGATCGGCGAGGACCGGCGCTTGCGCCTCATCCGCCTCATCGGTCGCAGCGAGGCGGGCGTCTGGCGCGGGCTCATCTTGCCAGCAGGCCTCACCCCGGAGGATGGTCTCGAACGGCTCGACCTCGAAGCGGAATTGCGCGCTGGCCTGGAGGCGGGCGCGATGACCGCGCATTATCAGCCCATCGTGGCGCTGGCGGACCGGCGCCTCGCCGGGTTCGAGGCGCTGGCGCGCTGGGTGCGCCCTGACGCCAGCGTGATGCGGGCCGACGACTTCATGCCGCTGGCGATGGAGCTTGGTGTGGCGGGGCGCGTTGGAATGGCGGTGAGGGCGGCGGCGGCGGCCGATGCGGCGGCCTGGCGGGCGCTGGCGCCGGACGCCGGCTCCCTGTTCGTCGCCGCGAACGCCACGGCGGGCGAGATTTGCGATCCCGGCTTTGCCGACGGACTCATCGCCACGGTGGAGGCGGCGGCTCTGCCTGCCCGCGCCTTCAAGCTGGAGATCACCGAGACCGAGATCATGCGCGATCCCGACGCCGCCGAGCGGGCCATGCAGGCGCTCAAGGCAGCAGGCGTCTCGCTGGCGCTTGATGATTTTGGAACCGGGTATTCCTCGCTGGCGCGCCTTGACCGCTTCCCCTTCGACACGGTGAAAATTGACCGCTATTTCGTGCGCGCCGCCGGCGCCGACGCTTCGGCGCGCGCGATCATCACCTCGGTGGTGCGCATCGCCCACAGCTATGGCATGGGGGTGGTGGCTGAAGGGGTGGAGACTGAAGCCGATGCGGACCTCTGCCAGGAGCTGGGCTGTGATCAGGCCCAGGGTTTCCGCTTCGCGCACGCCCTGTCGGCCGATGCGGCGGGCGAGGCGGTGGTGAGCGGCGTGGCGGGGCGGTTCGCGGCGCCCGACGCCTGATGCGTCAGGCCTGTGACGGGGCCCCGGACCCGGCGACGCTGCGAATCGCGGCGCGCGCCAGCGCGTCTGCGCGCTCGTTTTCGGGATGGCCGGCATGGCCCTTGACCCATTCCCAGACAATCTCGTGGCGGGCGGCTGCGGCGTCGAGGCGCTTCCACAAATCCTCGTTCTTCACCGGCTTCTTCGCTGACGTCTTCCAGCCATTGGTTTTCCAGGCGCGCATCCAGCGCAGCACCCCGTCGCGCACATAGGTGGAATCGGTGACCAGCCGCACCCGGCAGGGCCGCTTGAGCGTTTCCAGCGCCACGATCGCGGCCATCAGCTCCATGCGGTTATTGGTGGTGTCTGCCTCCGCCCCGGACAGCTCGCGCTCCTTGCCGCCAAACTCCAGAAGCGCCCCCCAGCCGCCCGGCCCGGGATTGCCAGAGCAGGCGCCGTCGGTGTGGATGGTCACGGTCCGGCTCAACGCGCCATGACCTCGTACTTCGCCGAAAGGTCCTTCACACCCGCTTCAATCAGTTCGGCCAGTACGTCCAGATCGATGTCAGCGAGCTTGTTGATGTAGAGGCAGGACTTGCCGGTGGCGTGCTTGCCGATGCGCGACAGGATCGCACCATAATCTGTGTAGCCAGGCAAAATATAGATCGAGTGCTTGGCCTTGCGCGGCGAAAACCCATTAGCGAGGAAATCGCCTTCACGGCCGCTGTCATAGCGGAAATGATACCGGCCATAGCCAATGATGGACGGCCCCCACATCACCGGCGTCCAGCCCGTGACCCGCCGGAACAGAGCGTCAATCGCGCGCGCCTCTTCCCGTTTGCGCTCAGGCTCGACATTGGAGAGGAAGGCGTCGACGGTCTGGCCGGTGGGCTGTGTCTTGGCACCGCTCATCAAGCCACTTCCCTTGGCAGCTTGAACACCACGTCCTCGCGCGCCACGGTCACTTCGCGAATGGTCACCGCGTAGCGCTCGGCCACCGCCGCCAGCAGATCCTCCACCAGGTCCTCGGGCGCGCTGGCTCCAGCCGAAACGCCCAGCGTCGTCACGCCGTCAAGCCAGGACCAGTCGATGTCATCTGCGCTCGGGACCAGGTGCGCGGCGCGGGCGCCGGCTCTGAGCGCCACTTCCACCAGGCGCACCGAATTGGAGGAGTTGGGCGCGCCCACCACCAGCACCAGGTCTGCATCCGCGCCGATGGCTTTCACCGCCGCCTGGCGGTTGGTGGTGGCGTAGCAGATATCTTCCTTGTGCGGCGACGCCATGGTGGGGAAGCGCGCCTGCAGGGCAGCCACGATCTCGGCAGTGTCGTCCACCGACAGGGTCGTCTGGGTGACGAAGGCCAAATTGCCGGGATCGCGCGGGCTGAAGGCCTGCGCATCGGCCACGGTCTCGATCAGGTGGATGGCGCCCTCGGGCAGCTGTCCCAGCGTGCCGACCACCTCGGGGTGGCCCGCATGGCCGATCAGCAGGATTTCCCTCCTGGCCTTGTGATGACGCTCGGCCTCGACATGCACCTTGGAGACCAGAGGGCAGGTCGCGTCCACATAGAGCAGATTGCGCCGCGAGGCCTCGGCGGGCACGCGCTTGGGCACGCCATGGGCTGAGAACACCACCGGCCGGTCGTCCGGGCACTCGTGCAATTCCTTGACGAAGACCGCGCCCATGGCCTTGAGCCGGTTGACCACGTGCTTGTTGTGCACGATTTCGTGGCGCACATAGACCGGCGCGCCATACCGCTCCAGCGCCTTTTCGACGATCTGGATGGCGCGGTCCACGCCGGCGCAAAAACCGCGCGGCGCCGCGAGCAGGACGGTGAGGGCGGGTTTGGCTGTCATCGCAGTCCTCTGTCAGGCGCGGGCGGGCGTTGCCCTTGGCGCGCGCGCGTCGTAGAGACGTCTACCAGACCCGGCACGACCCGCAAAGGCGCGCCGGAGGATGTCACCGGCGGCGCCGCCCGGCGCCGCGCTCTCAGGTCCGGGACTTTCGTCATGCGCTTCGCCGTTATCAGCCTCGCCGCCGCTACTTTGACGCTCGCTGGCTGCCAGGGCGTGCGCAATACGCTGAGCGGGCCGGAGCCCAACCCGGGGCCATGCCCGAACGCCCTGTCGCTCTATGACGCCCACCGCATCGTCAACTTTTCTGGTCCCGAGATTGTCTACGGCAATGTGGGCTTTACCGGCGAAATTCTCAACGTGGCGGGCAGCTGCACCTATACCGACCGGTCGGCGACGCCCATCGATATGGAGATGGGCATGCGCCTGGGCTTTGGCCGCGGCCCTGCGGCGGTGGGCGACAGCCACACCTATCAGCTGTTCATCACCGTGGTTCGCCTCGACCCGCAGCGCAATTTCCTGGGCGTGATCCACCGTGAGAATTTCGAGGTTACGGCCAATTTTCCGGCCGGAGCGGACCGGATTGAAATCGTTGAGGAATTCTCCTCCATCCGCATTCCGCGCGCCGAACCCGATACGTCGGGCGCCAATTTTGAAGTGCTGGTGGGTTTCGAGCTCACTGATGAGCAGCTGGAATTCAACCGGTCAGGCATGCGCTTCCGCGTCACCGCCGGCCAGGACGGCTAGGGCGCGCCCATGACGTCTCTGGTCGAAGAGTTGACGGGCGCGGTCTCGGCCGCGTTCGCGGCGGCGGGCCTGCCGCGCGAGCTGGGCGGGGTGATCGAGAGCGACCGCCCCGATCTCGCCCCCTATCAATGCAATGGCGCGCTGGCGGCGGCGAAAGCCGCCAAGGCCAATCCGCGTGCGCTGGCGGGAGCTGTCGCGGATCATCTCAAGGCCGCGCGGCCTGATCTCGGCGTGGAGATCGCGGGGCCGGGTTTTCTCAATCTCATTCCGCTGCCATCGATGTATGCGCAGCGGGCTGACGCGCTGGCCGCCGATCCTCGCACCGGCGCGCGCCTGGCCTCCGATCCGTTGCGTGTGATGATCGATTTTGGCGGGCCCAATGTCGCCAAGCCCATGCATGTGGGCCATCTGCGCTCCAGCGTCATCGGCGACAGCCTTCAGCGCCTGTTCCGCTTCCTTGGCCATGACGTGACCAGCGACATCCATCTGGGCGACTGGGGCCTGCAGATGGGCCAGCTGATCACCGAGCTGCAGGACGAGCAGCCCGGCCTGCCCTATTTCGACGCTGGCTTCACGGGGCCTTACCCGGACGAAGCGCCTGTGAGCATTGACGATCTGGCCCGCCTGTATCCGCAGGCCAGCGCCAAGGGCAAGGCCGACCCCGAACGCCAGGAACGCTCGCGCAAGGCTACGGCCGAGCTTCAGGCCGGACGGCCGGGATACCGGGCGCTGCTACGCCACTTCATCTTGGTCTCCATCGCCGCCCTCAAGGTGGATTTCGACGATCTTGGCGTCCATTTCGACCTGTGGAAGGGCGAAAGCGACGTCAATGACCTCATCGCGGACATGGTCGCGGACCTGCGCAAACGGGCCATCACCGAGGAAAGCGCGGGCGCGCTGGTCATCCGGGTGGCGCGCGAGGACGACAAGAAGGAACTTGCGCCGCTCATCCTCGTCAGCTCGCAAGGCTCGGCGCTTTACGCCACAACCGATCTGGCCACCATTCTGGAGCGCCGCCGCGAGCTGGATCCAGACCTGATCCTTTACGTGGTCGATCTGGGCCAGTCTGACCATTTCGAGCAGGTCTTCCGCGCGGCGATCAAAGCCGGCCTCGCAGAAGACGGCGGGCTGGAGCACGTGAAGTTCGGCACGGTGAACGGGCCGGACGGCAAGCGCCTGCGCACGCGCGATGGCGGCACGTTCCGCCTGGCTGACCTGATCGAACAGGCGCGCGAGCGCGCCCGCGCCCGCCTGACTGAAGCCGGTCTGGGCGCCGAGCTGTCGCCCGAAGCCTTTGAAGACGTGGCGCGCAAGGTCGCCAATGCGGCGATCAAGTTCTCCGACCTGCAAAACGTGCGCACGACCAATTACGTGTTCGACCTGGACCGGTTTGTCTGCTTCGAGGGAAAGACCGGGCCGTACCTGTTGTATCAGGCCGTGCGCATCGGCTCGCTCTTGCGCAAGGCTGAAGGCGAAGGGCTGAAGGACGGCCCGGTGCAGATCAGCCATGACGCCGAGGCCGCGCTGGTGCGCCGGCTCGACGGTTTCGAAGCGGCGGTGCAGCGCGCCGAGAGCGGCCGCGCGCCGCATATCCTGTGCGAGCACGCCTTCAACCTCGCCCAGGCCTTCTCCGCCTTCTACACCCAATGCCCGATCCTGCCGGAGAAGGACGAGCCGATCCGCGCCGCCCGCCTGACGCTCGCCCGCACCACGCTGACCCAGTTGCGCACGGTGCTGGGCCTGATCGGCCTGGATGTGCCCGAGCGGATGTAGACTGAAGGATGAAGCGGGGCGGCAGGGCTGCCCTGCTGCAGCGGCCCCGCGCCTGCAGGTCAGGCCCGCATCCGAGATTGACTCGACTCTGTGTCTGGCTAGTTTGGCGCGTCGGTTGCGAGCGCCGGGAGGCGGACGGGATCGGGCATGCATGAAGGCCCCCTGCGGGAGAGACCGGCCAAAGACGCCGGCGCCGAAGGCGCAACCGCCCCGGAAACGCTCAGGCGACAGGACCGCAGGATGATGGCCGACGCTGGAAAGCGGGCGCGGATGCGTGGCATTCGCCGCCCCACCGAAGGAGCAATGCGCCGCAGGCCAAAGGTCTGCGGGCGCGGGAATCTCTCAGGTCTCGGGACAGCGGGGGCGCATACGGTTCCGGATTGGTCCGGATCGTAGCCGCCAACCCGCGCTTGAGGATTCTGACGAGATGGCCGACGAGGCAAGCCTTCTGAAAACCCCGCTTTATGATCTCCATGTGGAGCTCGGCGCGCGCATGGTGCCGTTCGCGGGCTACGCCATGCCCGTCCAGTACGAAGGCGTGATGGCCGAACACAATCACACTCGCGCCGCCGCCGGCCTGTTCGACGTGTCCCATATGGGCCAGGCGCGGGTGTCGGGTGATGAGGCCGCCTTCGAGGCGCTGATCACTGCCGATCTCGGCGCGCTGGGCGCGGGCGAGCAGAAATACACGCTCCTGATCAATGATGAGGGCGGGATCATGGACGATCTGATGATCTCCCGGCCGGACGATGGCGATCTGTTCATGGTGGTCAACGCCGCGTGCAAGGACAGCGACTTCGCCCATATGCGCGCGCGCTTCGGTTCGCGCGCTCAGCTGCATGAGCTGGGTGACCGCGCGCTGCTGGCGCTGCAGGGGCCGCAGGCGGGCGCGGTGATGGCCGATCTCTGCCCTGACGCGGCCAAGCTGGTCTTCATGCAGGCGGGCGCGTTCAGCCTGGCGGGCTTTGACGTGCTCATCTCCCGCTCGGGCTATACCGGCGAGGACGGGTTTGAGATTTCAGTGCGCGCGAGCGTTGCTGACGCGCTGGCGCGCCGGCTGCTCAGTGATGAGCGGGTGAAACCCATCGGCCTCGGCGCGCGCGACTCGCTGCGCCTCGAAGCCGGCCTGTGCCTCTATGGCCATGACATGGACGAAACCATCACGCCGGTGGAGGCGAGCCTTGCCTGGGCGCTGGCCAAGGCGCGCCGCGAACGGGCGGATTTTCCCGGCGCCGCGCGCATTCTTGCCCAGCTCGCCGCGGTGCCGCAAAAGAAGCGGGTCGGCATCCTGCCCCAGGACCGCGCCCCGGCCCGCGAAGGCGCCGAGATCGTCGTGGACGGGCAAACCGTAGGAGTGGTCACCTCGGGCGGGTTCGGGCCCACTGTGAACGCGCCTGTCGCCATGGGCTATGTACGCGCTGATCTCGCCAGTCCGGGCCAGCGCGTCGAGCTGATGGTGCGCGGCAAGGCCCGCCCGGCCGAGATCGCCAGACTGCCGTTTGCGCCGCACCGTTTCCATCGCGGCTGAACTGATTTTTATCGAGGAGATGAACCCATGACCACCCGCTATACCAAGGACCATGAATGGATCCGCATCGATGGCGATGTCGCCGTCGTCGGGATCACCGCCTATGCCGCTGAACAGCTGGGCGACGTGGTGTTCGTCGAGCTGCCCCAGATCGGCAAGACCCTGTCCCAGGGCGATGAGATGGCCGTGGTCGAGAGCGTCAAGGCGGCGTCGGAGGTTTACGCCCCGGCCTCGGGCGAGATCGTGGCGGTCAATGACGCGCTCGAAGGCACGCCCGCCATGGTCAACGAGGCCCCGGACGGCGAGGGCTGGTTTGTTAAAATGAAACTGTCCGACCCGGCCCAGCTTGAGGCCATGATGGACGAGGCCGCCTACAAGGTTCACACGAGCTAGAGGTTTCCGTCCGCCATGACCTGGCCGCCGCGCGCCTTTGCTGTGACTGACCGGGCCGAGGCGGCGGCGGTCATTGCGGCCTGGCCGTTCGCGACCATCGTGGTGAACGGACCGGACGGGCTGATGGCGGCGCGCACGCCGGTGGCGCTGGAGCATGGCGCCGATGGCGGGCTGGATGCCCTGACCGGGCATGTTTCGCGGGCCAATCCGGTGTGGCGCGCCATCGGGAGCGGGGCGCCGGCGCTGGCCCTGTTCTCGGGCCCGCACGGCTATGTCAGCGCGTCGGCCTATCCGTCCAAGGCGGTGCACGGGCGGGCGGTGCCGACCTGGAACTATGTCGCCGCCGAAGCCCATGGCGTGGCGTCGGTGTTCGAGGACGAAACGCAGCTTCACGCCCTGCTCGAGGCGCTGACGCGGCGATTTGAAGCGGGCCGGGCGCATCCCTGGTCTGTCGAAGACGCGCCGGCGGACTATGTCAGCGCGCTGATGCGGGGGATTGTGGGTCTGCGTCTCACGGTGAGCGCGGTCCACGCGGTGAAAAAGCTCAGCCAGAACAAGGCGGGCGAGGATTTTGACGGGGTGATGGCGTTCCTGGACGCCGAGCCTGAACCGGGCGCTCGCCAGACGGCGGCGCTGATGAAGCAATTGGAGCGAGGCTGATGCGCTATCTGCCGCTGACCCCTGAAGACCGCAGTGCGATGCTGGGCGCCGTTGGCGTGCCGAGTATTGATGCGCTGTTCGCCGATGTGCCGGACGCGGCCCGCCTTGACGGGCCAGTCAATCTGCCCCGGCGGGCGACCGAGCTGGAGGTGGAGCGCGCCCTGTCGGCGCTCGCTTCGCGAAACCTCAGCGCCTCCGCGGCGCCGTTCTTCGTGGGCGCCGGCGCCTACAAGCACCATGTGCCCGCCACCGTGGATCATCTGATCCAGCGCTCGGAGTTTCTGACCAGCTACACGCCCTACCAGCCTGAAATCAGCCAGGGCACGCTGCAGACCCTGTTCGAGTTCCAGACCCAGGTGGCGCTGCTCACCGGAACTGATGTGGCCAACGCCTCGATGTATGACGGCTCCACCGCCTGCGCCGAGGCGGTGTTGATGGCTTGCCGCGTGACCAAGCGCCAGCGCGCGGTGCTCAGCGGCAATCTGCATCCCCACTATGCCGAGGCGACCCGCACGCTGGCCAAATACATGGATATCGAGATCGAGGCGGCCGCCCCGGTTGCCGGCGGTCTGGACGCGCTGGACGCGGCGATCAAAGACGACGTCGCCTGCCTGGTGGTGCAGAACCCCGATGTATTCGGCCAGGTCCATGATCTGCGCCCACTGGCGCAAGCGGCCCACGCCAAGGGCGTGCTGCTGATCGCGGTATTCACCGAAGTGGTGTCGCTGGGCCTCATCGAAAGCCCGGGCGCCATGGGCGCCGACATTGTGGTGGGCGAGGGCCAGTCGCTGGGCGTCGGCCTGCAGTTTGGCGGGCCGTATGTCGGCCTGTTCGCCTGCCGCGAAGACCGCAATTTCATCCGCAACCTGCCTGGACGCCTCGCGGGCGAGACGGTCGACGCGGACGGGCGGCGCGGCTTCGTGCTGACCCTGTCGACGCGCGAGCAGCATATCCGGCGAGACAAGGCGACCTCCAATATCTGCACCAATTCCGGGCTGATGGCGCTGGCCTTCACCATCCACATGACGCTGCTTGGCGAAAAGGGCCTGCGCACGCTGGCGCGCCTCAATCATGAGCGGGCGTGTGAGCTCGCCGACCGCCTCGCCGCCCTGCCGGGCGTGCAGGTGCTCAACAGCGCCTTCTTCAATGAGATCACGGTGCGCCTGCCCAAACCCGCTGCGGGTGTGGTGGAGGAGCTGGCCGCCAAGGGGATCCTGGCAGGCGTGCCGGCGAGCCGTCTCTTCCCCGGCGCAGGCCTCGACGACCTCCTGATCCTGGCCGCCACTGAAACCAATACCCATGCCGATCTAGACGCGCTCGAAGCCGGTTTGAAAGAGGTGCTGTGATGACCATGAACACCCAGGGCCGTCCCTCCCGTCCGCTGCATGCCCATGATGCGGGCGCGTATCAGGACACGTTCTCCGGCTCGCGCGGGCTCGACCAGGCCGAGCCGCTGATCTTTGAACGCGGGCGCGTCGACGTCACCGGCGTCGACTTTCCTGAAACCACCGGCGCGCCCTTGCGCATTGGCGGGCTGGAGCGCACGGCGGAAATTGGCCTGCCGGGCCTCGCCGAGCCTGAAACCATGCGCCATTACGTGCGCCTGAGCCGGAAGAATTACGCCATCGATCTGGGGCTTTATCCGCTGGGTTCGTGCACCATGAAGCACAACCCGCGCCTCAATGAGAAAATGGCGCGCCTGCCGGGCTTTGGCGACATACATCCGCTGCAGCCCCAGTCCACCGTGCAGGGCGCGCTGGCGCTGATCGGCGAGCTGGCGCGCTGGCTCATGGTGCTGACCAACACACCCTGCGTGGCGATGAGCCCGAAGGCCGGCGCCCATGGCGAGCTGTGCGGCATGATGGCGATCCGTGCGGCGCTGGACGCGCGCGGCGAAACCGGCCGCCGGCGCGTACTGGTGCCCGAAAGCGCCCATGGCACCAATCCGGCCACGGCGGTGCAGTGCGGCTTCTTCTGCGACGAGATCCCGGCTGACGCCACGGGCCGCGTGGACATGACGGCTTTCAAGGCCAAGCTGGGGCCGGACGTGGCGGCCATCATGCTGACCAACCCCAATACGTGCGGCCTGTTCGAGCGCGATATCAAGGAGATCGCCGACCTGATCCATGAGGCAGGCGGCTATTTCTACTGCGACGGCGCGAACTTCAACGCCATCGTGGGCCGCGTGCGGCCGGGCGATCTCGGCATCGACGCGATGCACATCAACCTGCACAAGACCTTCTCCACCCCCCATGGCGGCGGCGGGCCGGGCTCGGGCCCGACCGTGTTCTCCGACGCGCTCGCGCCGTTTGCGCCGGTGCCCTATGTGAAGCGCGATGGCGAGGGCTGGGTGCTGGTGGAGCACGAGGCCGACGCACAGGCCGATGGCGGGCAGCCCTTCGGGCGCATGGTCGCCTTCCATGGCAATATGGGCATGTTCACCCGCGCGCTCAGCTACATGATGAGCCATGGCTCGGACGGGCTGCGCCAGGCCGCCGAGGACGCGGTGCTGAACGCCAACTACATCCTGGCGCGCCTCAAGCATGTCATGACGCCGGCCTTTGACGGGACGTGCATGCACGAGGCCCTGTTCGACGACCGCTTCCTGAAAGGCACCGGGGTGACCACGCTCGACTTCGCCAAGGCGATGATCGACGAGGGCTATCACCCGATGACCATGTACTTCCCGCTGGTGGTTCATGGCGCCATGCTGATCGAGCCGACCGAGACCGAGAGCAAGGCCTCGCTCGACCGGTTCTGCGATACGCTGGAAGGGCTTGCCCTGGCTGCCCAGGGCGGCGATGCCCAGCGGTTCACCACCGCGCCGCGTCACGCACCCGCCAAACGCCTGGACGAAACGCGGGCGGCGCGCAGCCCCGTCCTGCGCTGGTCGCCGCCGGCCCATACGCCGCAGGCCGCCGAGTAGCCGGGCGCGGCGCAGGTGTGACATCGCCACACATTCGCCTCGCACGACGGTCACTCACTGCATAAACCGGCCCGGCCCTCTTGGTCGGGCTGGTTTCAGCGCTCTAGATTGACGCCGCGCGCGCCGGTGACCGGCCGGGCTGCCCGTTTAATGATTTGGTGGCGATGGACGATCAACCGAATGGCTGGGGGAAGAGCGGGGTGGGGCAAATCGTCCAGGCCGTGCTGCGCGCTATCGGCCTCGTTCTGGGACTATTTTTGTTGGCCATCGCCATTCCGTTGTTTTTCCTGCCCATTCCCCTGGGCCTGCCGCTTGGGATCCTTGCCCTGATCCTGTTGGCCGCGACGTCGAAGACCGCCCACCGGGCGATCACGGGCTTTCTGCGCCGGCATCCCAGGGTCTGGGAGAAGGTCAAGCATCTGTTCGATCGTGGCGGGAGCGACTGACGCGCTGGCGTCAGCCCATTGTGTTATAAGAACCAAGGGGTTAACCCATGACCATCACCCTGCACCATCTCGGCCAGTCGCGGTCTGAACGCATTATCTGGCTGCTGGAGGAGCTGGGCGCGCCTTACGCGCTGGTCCGCCACAGCCGCGACGCCCAGACCCGTCTTGCGCCACAGGCGCTGGGGGATATCCACCCGCTGCGCAAGGCGCCGGTTCTGGTGCTGGAGGATGGCCGCGCGCTCGCCGAGACGGGCGCTATTGCACAGTATCTTCTGGATAAATTCGATCTGGCGAACCGGCTTCATCCGGTCCCGGGCAGTCCCGCCTGGCCGGTGTTTCTCGAATGGATGCACGCCAGCGAGGGCGCGGTCTTCCTGCCGTTTCTGATGAACGCCTATCTGAGGCCATCGGGCCTGATGGACAGCCCGCTTGGCCAGTATATGGCGGCGGAGCGCGCGAAGGTTCTGGCCCATGTGGAGAGCCACCTGAAGCGCCATAGCTGGTTCGCTGGCGAGGCGTTCAGCGCTGCCGATTGCATGATGGGATTCCAGCTGGAAGCCGCGCAGAAAGCCGGAGCGATTTCAGAGGGTTCGTCCGTGCATGACTGGCTGACCCGCGCCCGCGCCCGCCCCGCCCACCGGGCCATGCGCCAGGTGACGGCGCAGGACTGAGGGCGGGCTTGTCCCCGCCCCATGCCCTCACTTATCCGCTCCCGGGTGGGCCGTCTGATGCGCGTTTGGGAGTTGAAGACCGGCCTCCATGTGTCGAAAACGGGCCGCCATGGGTTCAAGGCGGCTGTTTTCGGGTTCAGGCGCCCCGAACGCCCTGGCCTCACCCCATGGCTTCGCTGGCGAGCGCCTCGCTGGCGTCTTCCAGGATGGCGTCGCCGGCCTCGCCGAACACCGCCTCGCGTCCGACCTCGAGCATGACGGGCACGGCCAGCGGCGAGATCTTGCTGAGGGCCATGTGGTCGACCCGGCCGGCGACATTGGCGAGCCGGTCGGCGAGGCGGCGGATGTCGAGGAGGCCCGAGGCGGCATCCTGCCAGGCGGCTTCGAGCAGGATATGGCCGGGCTCATGCTCGCGCAGCACGTTGTAGATGAGGTCGGCGGAGAAGGTGACCTGACGGCCGGTCTTTTCCTGACCGGGCAGGCGGCGCTCGATCAGGCCGGCGATCAGGGCGCAATTGCGGAAGGTGCGCTGCATCAACGCGCTCTCGGCGAGCCACGCGTCGAGATCATCGCCCAGCATGTCCTCGCTGAACAGGGCGGCCATGTCGCAATCGGCCATGTCGGACAGGCCCCAGACCGCCAGCGCGTATTCATTGGCGACAAAGCCCAGCGGCCGCAGCCTCGCCCGCTCCAGCCGCCGGGTCAGCAACATGCCCAGGGTCTGGTGCGCCAGGCGGCCCTCGAACGGATAGCAGACGAGATAGAATTTGCCGCCGCGCGGGAAGGTCTCGACGAGGAGCCGGTCGGGCTCAGGCAGGCGCGAGCGCTCTTTTTGCAGGGCCAGCCAGTCGCGGACCTGATCGGGCAGGCGGTCCCAGGCTTCGGGCGTGTGGACAAGCTCGCGCACCCGCTCGGCGAGGAAGGTGGTGTAGGGAAACTTGCCGCCCTGCCAGCTGGGGATTTTCGGATCGGTCCCGCTGGCGCGGGTGACCAGGCACTCGGTCCCGCTCACGCCCTCAAAGCGCAACATCTGGCCGGCGAACAGGAAGGTGTCGCCGGGGGTGAGCTGGTCGGCGAACCATTCCTCCACCTGACCCAGGCGCGGGCCGCCGCCGCGCAGGGCAGGCGTGCGGGCAGCGCCGGACGCAGCGGGCAGGGGGGCGCCGGCGGCGTAGGACGGCGGGGCGGTGAGGCGCGCGGGCGCGGCCCGCTGGCTGAGGCTGGCGGCCTGTGGGGCAGGGGCCGGAGCGGCGGCGCTGGCGCCCTTGCGTCCGGCGGCCAGGCGCACGTCCAGCATGGGGCTTTCGATGATGACGCCGATATTGAGCCGGTGGCGCTGTGCGGTGTCGCGATTGCGCGCGCGCCAGAGCCCGTCGCGCCCTTTCACGATGCGCCGGAACCGGTCATAGGAGCCCAGCGCATAGCCGCCCGTGGCGACGAATTCCAGAACCCGGTCAAAGGTTTCGCGCGTCAGGCCGGCATAGGGCGCGGCGCGGCGCACCTCGTCAAAAAGGGCATCGGCCGCGAACGGATCGCCGCAGGCGCGGCCCATGACATGCTGGGCCAGCACGTCCAGCGCGCCATCGCGCAAGGGTTCGCCGTCCAGCGCCCCGGCATCCACCGCGTCACGCGCGCAGGCGCATTCGAGGTGCTCAAACCGGTTGGTGGGTACAAGAACCGCGCGTGAGGGCGCATCGAGGCGGTGATTGGCCCGGCCGAGGCGCTGCATCAGGCGCGCAGCGCCCTTGGGCGCGCCCATCTGGATGACGAGGTCCACATCGCCCCAGTCAATCCCGAGATCGAGGGTGGAGGTGCACACCACCGCGCGCAGCTTCCCCGCCGCCATCGCCGCCTCCACCTTGCGGCGCTGCTCCACCGACAGCGATCCGTGATGCAGGGCGATGGGCAGGGCGTCCTCGTTGACGCTCCACAGCATCTGGAACACGAGCTCGGCCTGGGAGCGGGTGTTGACGAAGACCAGGGTGAGGCGCGCGTCGCGGATGCGCGCATAGACATCGTCAATGGCATGGCGGCCCGAATGGCCGGCCCAGGGGATGCGTGCGGCGTCCGGCGTCATGATCTCCACGACGGGCGCGGCGCCCGGCGCGCCGCGGATGATGCGGGCCTGACGGCTCCCGCCCGGGCTTTGCCGCGCCAGCCAGCGGGCATGGCCGGCCTCGTCCATCACTGTGGCGGACAGACCCACCCGGCGCGCTTGCGGCGCGTAGGTGGAGAGCGCGGCGAGCCCCAGCGCCAGAAGATCGCCGCGCTTGCCGGGCGCAAGGGCATGCACCTCGTCAATGATCACGGCCTTCAGATCAGCGAAAAACGCCGCGCCGTTTTCCTGCGCGCAGAACAAGGCCAGCTGCTCGGGCGTGGTCAGCAGCATGTCGGGCGGGGCGGCGCGCTGACGGGTGCGGCGCGATGGCGGCGTATCGCCGGTGCGCGTCTCGATGCGCAGGTTCAGACCCATCTGCGCCACGGGCGTGGTGAGATTGCGCGCCACATCATAGGACAGCGCCTTGAGCGGCGAGACATAGAGCGTGTGCAGGCGGTGGGGCCGGTCCGCGCCCGCGCCGTCAGTGAGAGCCGCCAGCTCGGTGAGACTGCCCAGAAACCCGCCCAGCGTCTTGCCCGCCCCGGTGGGCGCGATCAGCAGCGCATCCTCGCCCGCCTGCGCCGCCGCCAGCATGGCCAGCTGATGAGCCCGCGGCGCCCAGCCACGCGCATCGAACCAGGTCTGAAACCGTGCGGGCAGGGCGCTCATGGGGTGAGAGATAGCGCATGGGGGCGGGAAAGGGGATGGGGGAGGGGGAGTTGGGGGGCAGGCGCGGGATCAATCGAGTCTTTCGGCCAGCCGACCGTTGTCGAGCCAGTAGACATCATCGCCGATCACGATGCGGCCGGTCTGGCGCAGATTGCGCAGCTTGCGGCGCATGCAGGCGAGATCGTCCGCGCACAGCGGCTCGGTGAGTGGTTTGTTCAGGAGGTCCTCGATCTGTTGCGAGGTGGGGAACCACCAGTCGTTCTCAAACTCATAGACCACTTCCGGGCACGGCCAGTCCTCGCGGTCGACCAGATGCGCCCCCACGACGCCGAGGCGCCGCGCCATTTCCTGAGAAAACCCGGTCGACAGACCACTCGCGGCGTACAGCGCCGCCTGGCGGTCGGCCAGCCGCTGATAGCAATGGGCCAGATTGTCATCGGTATTGAGTGACTCGAAGATGGCTCTGTGCATGAGGCTGTCGCCGTGAAAACCGAGCAGGAGATTGCGTTCAAGCACTGTGTCAGCCCGGGTGGCGATCAGATACGAGGCGCAGGCTGACAGGCAGTAGTCCTGGAAGCTCAGGCCAACTGACAGCCTGGACAGGATCTCGCCGAGAATGATGCTTCGACTGTTCAAGCCGCCTTGTGAGCGAATTATTAAATCCTTGTTCTCCTCTACGAGTTCCCAGACGCGGTCGGTGAAAGCCTGGTCAACCGTGCCCTCGACCAGGCCGGCCCCTTCGGGAACTTGGTATTCGGTGTCAGCCGAACAGGCGCCGGTAAGGGCGATGGCGCAGATCAGGAGAAATGGCGACCTCACAGTGTCTCCGATGCATTTGCGGGGAAGGAATCAGTATGACAATCCAACTCACGGAAGCAAAGTTTAGGGTCAAGGTGTACAGATTAGCACTGAGGCGCCACCCAAGAACAATCGATGCGGCAAGTTGGTAAGCGTCCAGTCTTCCCCGCCGCGTACAACGCGGCGGGGCGCAACAGACAAATCAGTTGCCATAAAGGCGGTCGTAATTGTCCATATCGTCAGCAAGCTTATCGTAGAACATACCAAGCACAGGATGAATCACGCCAATTGCGACCGCTGCATTCCGAAATATAAAAGCAGCCTCATCGTAAATGTCTCCATCATTGTTGCCGATTGGCGAGTCGTAATCCCACCATGCGCCTTCTGTTTGATACCAAGCAATAGCGTCCATCATTCGCTGATCATAGTCATCAATTTCTGCTAGATCATCGGCCATTTCCTCTGCATATGGATTTCCGCCGCCGCCAAAGCCGGGAATTCCGGACGATGGCAGTCCGAAAATGGCGGCCATATCTGCCGCCATCTGATCCTGCGCAATTTGATCAAGCCAGTCCGGGGTCCCACCTGAAACGACCTTCAATTCACCATGTGAAAGAATTCTCATTGCCAGCTCTCCATCTTGAGGTGCTTCATTTCACCGTATGACGCATCGCGCTGTCAAACTAAAAGTTTTATTGACTCGCGTTCTGGGATGGTAGAGCTTTATCAGGACATGCAAGATCGGTTCGATTCATGTTTGATGAAGCCCTGTTCCGGCAAGAAGCGATCGAGGCGTTTAAGCAGAAGGTATCAGGTGAGCCCATCGCACGGCTCCCAGTGTCTTGGGCGCTCTTTTGCGTTTTCATCATGAGTGCTATTTGCGCCTGTGGCGCGTTTTTGCTGCTCACTGAATACGCGCGCAAAGAGCGTGGGCATGGATGGCTGCAGTTCACATCTGGCGAGATTGCGGTCCACGCTACGTCATCAGGGGTGGTATCCGGCTTGGCCGTGAGAGAAGGGGTTTGGGTGGAGGCGGGCGAACCCTTGTTCACTGTACTCAACAACCAGCGTGCCGAGGACGGGGTGGAGTTCTCAGTCGCTTATGGCGGATCGATTGCGACCGAAATCGCGCTCATCGATGACCGGCTTAGGAGTGCGGAAGCCGCCCTTGTAGAGCGGATCAGTGAAATGCGCGCGCAGATCGATGCGCTCGACCGACAGATTGAAGCCATAACAAGGCGCAGCGCGGCGGCCCGAGAGCGCCTCTTTCTGTTGCGACGCCAATACGATGCCGGCCAAGCGCTTGCTGCAGCTGGCCGGCTCGCCGCGCGTGGACTGGAGGAGCGGCAACTGCTTGTGCTTGACCAGCAGGAACACATCAATGCGCTGGAGGCCCAGGTCGCTGATCTTGCAGGCGCCCGCGAAGTGTTCGCGGCGCGCCTGCGGTACGCGCCGCTGGATGCAGAACAAAACGTGCTTGCAGCGCGCCAGACCCGAGAGCAGCTGGAGCGCAATCTGCTCGAAATCCAAACGCGCCGAGGAGTGCTCGTCACCGCGCCCCAGGCCGGGCGGGTCGCGGCGCTTGGTGTCACCCAAGGAGGATCAATTCAGGCCGGACAGCGTGCCCTGACTCTTGTTGGAGACGAAAGCGCACTGCGGGGTGAGCTCTACCTACCCTCGCGTGTCATGGCGCGGGTGCGACCGGGATTGGAGGTCCGCATCTTTTACAGCGCCTTTCCGCACCGCCGGTACGGGGTGGCGAGAGGGGAAATCGAATCGGTTTCGGCGACGGTCTACCGCGCAGAGGAAATTCCCACGCCGCTTGGGCTGCAGGAAGCGGCCTACCGGGCATATGTCACGCTTGACGCGCAGCAAGTCGAAGCGTTCGACGCAGAATACGCCTTGCGCTCGGGGATGACGTTTGACGCTGAAATCGTCCTGGAGCGCCAGTCCCTGGTGCAGTGGCTCCTTGAGCCATTGCGCGGATGAAGGGGGCGGGGTGCAAGAAAGTCTCAACTTGTTCGGAATGCGCCGACTGCCAGTGATCCGACAGGGGTGACACTCAACCTCCGCTCCTTCGCTGGAAAGAGAGGTTGTGCCCACTTGTCCTCCCCCGCTTGCGGGGGAGGTGTCCGCGCAGCGGACGGAGGGGGGGGAGGCTTCGGACAGGTCCTGAGTGGCTGTGTGGGGGCGGCCCAACTCGCTCTCACGCTTCGCGTTAGCCACCACTCCCGCGCGAGGACAGGACTATCGCGTCTGGTTTCGGCCGTGTCCGTGGCGGGCTGCGGCCTCGACAGCACCGGGGCTCAATCCTCCCCATCGCTCCATGCTGGAGGATCACGCAAGGCGATCGCAGGCCGTCAAGGACGGCCCTTCGGCCCGCCGCATGCGGCGACCGGGCGACGCCCGGTCGTCCTTGACAGGCTGCGACGCTTGCGAACATGGGCCAGCAAGGAGCGACGGGGAGATGGGGACGTATCCGGATCAAACACCCCACCTGCCTTCCCGGGCGGCGCAGCCGGCCCGGGACCCATCTGCCGATCCTCTTCGCTGTCGAGGCGGTTGGGTCTTATGGGGATGGCTCCCGGATATGGGCTGCGCCCATTCCGGGAAAACAGGGATAGGTATGGCTTCGCCGGGCTGCCCCTCACCGGATGAGGAGAGGCGGTGGCGGCCCGCCCCCCCTTACGCGCTCAGCTCGATGTCGTAGGTTTCGATGACCGGGTTGGCCAGGAGCTTGTCGCACATCTGGGCGACGCGGCGCTGGGCTTCCTCGGCGTCGGCGGTGTCGAGATCGATCTCGATCAGCTTGCCCTGGCGGGCGGCCGCCACCTCGTCAAAGCCGAGATGTTTCAGGGACGTGGCCACCGCCTGACCCTGGGGGTCCAGAACGCCGGGCTTGAGATAGACGTGCACGCGCGCTTTCATGGATTGACCTCGTCGCCGTTGGTGTTTTCCTTCATGATCCCGAGCCGGCGCGCCACTTCGGCATAGGCCTCGGTGACATTGCCCAGATCGCGCCGGAACCGGTCCTTGTCCATTTTCTCGCCCGTGGCCATGTCCCACAGGCGGCAGCTGTCCGGGCTGATCTCGTCGGCCAGGATGATGCGCGCCATGTCGTTCTGGTCATAGACGCGGCCAAACTCCAGCTTGAAGTCCACCAGGCGGATATGGGCGCCGGTGAACAGGCCGGACAGGTAATCATTCACCCGCAGGGCCAGCGCGATCATGTCGTCAATGTCCTGGGGGCTCGCCCAGTTGAAGGCGGCGATATGCTCCTCGCTCACCAGCGGGTCGCCCAGCGCATCGTCCTTGAAATAGAACTCCACGATGGTGCGCGGCAGAGGCTCGCCCTCGGGCAGGCCGAAGCGCTGGGAGATCGAACCGGCGGCGACATTGCGCACCACGACTTCCAGCGGAATGATCTCCACCTCGCGCACCAGCTGTTCGCGCATGTTCAGGCGGCGGATGAAATGGGTGGGCACGCCGATCCGGTTGAGATTCTCCATGATGTGCTCGGAGATCCGGTTGTTGAGGACGCCCTTGCCCTCCAGCACGGCCTTTTTCTTGTTGTTGAACGCGGTGGCGTCGTCCTTGAAGTGCTGGACCAGCGTGCCGGGTTCAGGCCCCTCATAGAGGATCTTGGCCTTGCCTTCGTAGAGTTTCTTGCGGCGGGACATGGGTGAGAGCGCAACTCCGCTGGGGGTCGCAGGCGGGGCGGGGCGCACACGCCGGGCCTGCCTGCGGCAAACAAGAAACGGCCCGTCATGCACGGGCCGTTTGAGACGAGGACCATACTCTGGAATGACGCGCCGCCGCAAGATGGGGGCGGGCGCGAGGGCATCGGCCTGCGCATCGCGCGCGATTGATTCCGTCACAGGGGCGCGATATCGATGACGGGCGATGTACCGCACCTGCCCAGACCCGGAAGAGAGCGCTTGATGTCCAGCTTTGACGACCGCGAAAAAGGCTTTGAAAACAGGTTCGCCAATGAGCAGACGTCCGAGTTCCGGGCGCAGGCGCGGCGCAACAAGCTGCTGGGTCTGTGGGCGGCGGCCGAGATGGGTCTGAGCGGGCCGGACGCCGACGCCTATGCCGCCGAGGTGGTGAAGGCTGACCTGGCAGAGCCCGGCGACGCCGACGTGATGCGCAAGATCCGCGCCGACTTCGACGCCCGGGGGGTCAGCCATTCCGAGCATGTGATCCGCACCAAGATGGACCAGCTGCTCGACGAGGCGCGCGCCCAGCTGCGCAGCTGACGCGCCGCCCTTGGGGGGGCGCGCGCACCGTGCGGTCTTGTTATGCTGAGATGCCGGCCGGCGCGCGCGAATCAGGCGCCGCCCGCGCCAAGGCACAGCCCCGGGGACGCCCATGAGCCCACACAGACCCGCAAGCGGGCCGTACGCGCCCCCGCCGGATGAATTTGAAACCTTCGACGCGCGCGAAGCCGAACAGGACCGGCGCGGCTGGCTGGTGCTGCTGGCCGCCGCTGTGGTGTTCGCCCTGTTCATGGCGGTGGTGTGGAACGCCTTCCAGCTGGGCATGCGCGAACGCGATGAAAGCCCGCTCATACAGGCTGATTCACAGCCCTATCGCGTGGCGCCCGAGGAGCCCGGCGGCTTCCAGACCCCGCATCAGGACCTGACCGCCTTTGATCTGCGCGCGCGCGACGGCGAGCGCGGCGAGGCGGAGGACGAGGCGGCGACGGAGCCGGCGCCGGCCCGTCCCGGCGCCGAAGAGCCTGTGGCCCTGCCCGAGCGCATGCCGCCGCTGCAGGTGGAGACCGCCGACACCGACGCCCTGGACGCGCCCGCTGCGCGTGAGCCCGAGCCGGAACCCGAGCCCGAAGCCTTGCCGCAAACCCGGCCTGCGCCGCCGGCCGAGACGCCTGCCGTCTCTGCCGCGCCAGCAGAGCTGCGCGCCCCGCCGCCCGCTGCGGCCGGATCGGGCGCTTTCGTGGTGCAGATCGGCGCCTATCGCGCGCTGGAGGAGGCCGAGGCGGGCTGGCTCGCCTTCGTGTCGCGCCATGGCGATCTCACCTCGGGCCGGGCGCCGGACATCCAGCGCGCCGATCTCGGCGAGCGCGGCGTGTTTCACCGCCTGCGCGTGGCCGGGTTTGAGACCCGTGAGGATGCGGCGGCCTATTGCTCGCAGCTGGATGCGCGCGGCCAGTCCTGCCTGGTGGCGCGCCGGTGAGCGGGGCGGCAGCGGTGACATTCGCCCTGGCGGGCGAGACGCTCGGCAAGGACGAGAAGGCCTTCTTTCGCGATTGCGATCCCTGGGGCTTCATCCTGTTCGCGCGCAATGTGGACCAGCCCCGCCAGGTGCGCGCGCTGACCGACAGCTTGCGTGACTGCATGGGCCGGGATGTGCCGGTCTTCGTCGACCAGGAGGGCGGCCGGGTGCAGCGCCTGCGCGCGCCCAGCTGGCGCAACGCGCCGCCAGCCGAGCGCTTCGGCCAGGTGTGGGACCGGGCGCCGGAACTGGCGCTGGAAGCGGTGCGGATCAATCACCAGCTCATCGCCCATGAGCTTTACGCCGTCGGCATCGACGCCGACTACGCGCCGTGCGCCGATATCCGGGTCAAGGGCGCCCATGACGTCATCGGTGACCGCGCGTTTCACGCCGATCCGCAGGCGGTGGCGGCCATGGCGAGCGCGGCCCTGGAAGGCCTGCTGCATCAGGGCGTGCTGGGCGTGATCAAGCATCTGCCCGGCCATGGCCGCGCGCAGGCTGACAGTCATCATGACCTGCCGATAGTGGATACGGACGAGGAAACGCTGGCGGCGACCGACTTCGCCGCCTTCCGGGGCATCAAGGGCGCGCTGATGGCGATGACCGCCCATGTGGTCTACCGCGCGATCGACGCCGATGACTGCGCCACGTGTTCGTCCGAAGTGATCGCCCGCATCATCCGCGGCAATATCGGCTTTGACGGCCTGTTGATGAGCGATGATCTGTCCATGAAGGCGCTGTCGGGCTCGCTGCGCGCGCGCACGCGGCGTGCGCTGGGCGCAGGGTGTGACATGGTCATTCACTGCAACGGCGTGATGGCCGAGATGGTGGAGATCGCGAATGCCACGCCGCGCCTCGATCACGCCGCGCTCAGGCGCGCGGATGCGGCGCTGGCGGCGCGCCGGTCACCGCAGGGCTTTGACCCGGGCGCCGGGCTGGAGGCGCTGGCGCGCCTGTTTGAAGAGGCAGGGCTGCAGGCGCCATGACCTCGCTGTTTGACGAGATGGCGGACGATTTCGAGGCCGCCCGCGAGGCCGGAGAGGGCGAGGCGCTGGTGCTCGATATCGGTGGCTGGGAAGGTCCGCTGCACGTGCTGCTGGCGCTGGCGCGCAAGAACAAGATCGACCTCACCGCCATCTCCATCCTCGAACTCGCCGACCAGTATCTCGCCTTCGTCAACGCTGCGCGCCTGCGCCGGCTGGACCTGGCGGCCGAATATCTGGTGATGGCGTCGTGGCTCGCCTATCTCAAATCGCGCCTTCTGTTGCCCAAACCCCGCCCGGAAGAAGACGGGCCGGAGCCTGAAGAGCTGGCGGCGGCGCTGGCCTTCCGCCTGGCCCGGCTCGAAGCGATGCGCGCTGCCTCCGGCGCCCTGTACGCCCGCGCGCTTTTGCGCCGCGATGTCTTCCCTTGTGGTCAGCCTGCCGGCGTGCGCTCCGTCCGAACGCCGCTCTATGAGGCCGAGCTCTACGATCTTCTCAAAGCCTACGCCCTGCGCCGTGAGCGCGGCGCCTTCGCCACCTATCAGCCCGAGGCGCCGCGCGTGTACTCGCTGGAACAGGCGCGCAAGCGGCTGACCGGCGTGCTCCGCCGGCTGACCGGCTGGGAGCGGTTTGACGCCCTGCTGCCTGACGGGCAGGGCGAGGACGCGCCGTCGGGCGCCAGCATCACCGCGTCGAGCCTGCTGGCGGCGCTGGAAATCACCAAGGACGGCGAGGCGCACCTGCGCCAGGACGGCGTTTACGCGCCGCTCTGGATGCGCCCGGCTCACCGGGATGACCAGCGTGACGCCCGTCGCGAGGAGGGCGCATGAGCGATGACACCACCGGCGCGCGCCCTGAGCGCGACCCGGTCACCGAGGCGATCCGCGCCCTGCGCAGCCAGGCCGAAACACGCGCCGGAGGCGATGCCGGCCCGCCGGGCGTGCGCCTCGCCGTGGATAATGACGCTGAGCTGATGCGCATGGCCGAGGCGCTGCTGTTTGCAGCGGTGGAGCCTCTGGACATCGAGACGCTGGCCGCCCGCCTGCCCGCCGGCGCCGATGTGCGCGCGGTGATCGCGGCGCTGACGGCCAAATACGCCCAGGCCGGCATCCAGCTTGTGGAAGTCGCCGGGCGCTGGCGCTTCCAGACCGCGCCGGATCTCGCCTTCCTCCTGCGCACCGAGCGCGAGGAGCCGCGCAAGCTCTCTCAAGCGGCGCTCGAAACCCTGTCCATCATCGCCTATCATCAGCCTGTCACCCGCGCCGAGATCGAGGATATTCGAGGCGTGGCGGTGTCGCGCGGCACGCTGGACCAGCTTCTGGAAATGAAATGGATCCGCCTGCGCGGGCGCCGGCGCAGCCCGGGCCGGCCCGTGACCTATGGCGTGACCGATGCGTTCCTGGACTATTTCGGCCTGGCGTCCTTAAGCGACCTGCCCGGCGTCAGCGACCTGAAAGCCGCCGGGCTCCTGTCCAGCCGCCTGCCCCCGGACTTCATGATCCCCGAACCCGGCCGCATCCTGCCCGGCGAGGAGGAAGACCTGTTCTCCGACGAGGAGGCCGCGGATTTCCATGTCGATTTCCTCGATGTGGAGGAGGAGGATTAGCGGGGCGGAGTCTACGCCGTTTGCGTACGAATTGTATCTCATGCGGGTCAGAGCATCGTTTTCTGCTTGCCCGCCTCGATTTGGCGCCACAAAGTTGTGCTCCACACTCTTTGGAGGAGCAAATTAGACAGCTAACTCATGCAGAGATTGCTTCGGTGTTTGGTGGAGAGAACCCACCTCCTGAGTGCACCGAAGAGAACGGGCAGCAAACCTGCACATGTCCCGACGGTTACGTACCGATCGCTTACCCCACCGGAGACGGGCGCGTGATCGTGCAATGCATCCCAGTTTAAGGAAGGAGAATTCCATGCGAGAGCTGGCAGGATTTGAAATTGACGTGGTGAGCGGCGGCGACACGAACCCGGCGCCAACCTGCACTCCAAAAACAGAGAATGGCACAACCTGGATGGAGTGTTCGTGTCCTGAAGGGTACAGCATTGATTACGAGGATAATTTCGGTGAAATCGTAATCAGGTGTACGCCCGAGTAACCGCATGATCTGGTGGCCGATTGCTTCATTATTGACCTCGCTCGCTGTATCGGCGATAGGCGACCAGACTGTCTGGGACCAGACCCTTGTGTTCGAGATTCAGGCCGCGTGCGCAGACGCGGGGCCCGGACCGGTGGAGCGTGTCAAGGACGGACAGGTGCTCTGCTTGGCGGGACGCACAGACGAGCGTATGCGCGAGGCGTTTCTGGCGCTGGGCGATGATCCGCTGAGCGGCGTTGAGGTTGTTCACATCATCAGTGAGGGAGGCGCGCTTGGCGTCGCCCTCGACATCGCCGAACCGATTGCAGACGCTGGCGTGGCGGTCATCGCGGGTGGGATGTGCATTTCGTCTTGCGCGCAATTCATCTTCATGGCGGGAAGCCCGAAAATCATTGCACCAGGTGCCATCGTGGCGATGCATGGAGGGCCGGTCCGGCTTGAGCGCCTGACGAGCGGTGAATTTGACGCCGAGGCCGAGCGTAGCCTGCTGCGCGAAAGCCTGCGCTTCTACGAATTTTATGACCGGTTGAACGTGGATATCGACATCGTAAAAAGCCCGCCCCCGCACATTCTCGAGCGCATTCAGGGCGGCGAGATGCTCTTCTGGACTGTGGATTCGGAGGATTACCCCCGGTTTGGCGTCCACGACCTCATCGTGCTGACCAATGAGGAGTCACAGGAACGCCAGTGACTTGGCGGCTCCTCCCCCGCCAAACGCGCCGCGCCATTGCGCCGCGTCCCTTGCGCGGGCTAATCAGACCGCACGCCCTTTACGGCCAGATGCGCTGGAGCCGCCATGCCTGTTCTGACCACACAGCTTGATCCGAATGCGCCGGTGTTCGAGGCCAATGCCGCAGCGATGAGGGCGCTGGTCGCGCAGCTGAGGGACAAGATGGCTGAGGCCGCGCCGGGCGGATCGGACGCCGCGCGCGAGAAGCACCTCAAACGCGGCAAGCTTTTGTCGCGCGACCGGGTGCAGCGCCTGCTTGATCCGGGTTCGGCGTTTCTGGAGCTGTCGCCGCTGGCGGCCCATGGCCTGTATGAGGGCGATGTTCACGGGGCGGGCATGATCACCGGCATTGGCCGGGTGTCGGGCCGCGAGGTGATGATCGTGTGCAATGACGCCACGGTGAAGGGCGGCACCTATTACCCCATGACGGTGAAGAAGCATTTGCGCGCGCAGGAGATCGCGCGCGAGAACCGGCTGCCGTGCGTGTATCTCGTCGATTCCGGCGGCGCCAACCTGCCCCACCAGGCCGAGGTTTTCCCCGACCGCGACCATTTCGGGCGCATTTTCTATAATCAGGCCAATCTGTCGGCTGAAGGAATCCCCCAGATCGCCGTGGTGATGGGCTCGTGCACCGCAGGCGGCGCCTATGTGCCGGCGATGAGTGACGAATCCATCATTGTGCGCAATCAGGGCACCATCTTCCTGGGCGGGCCGCCGCTGGTGAAGGCCGCCACCGGCGAGGTGATCTCGGCGGAAGATCTCGGCGGCGCGGACGTGCATGCGCGCCAGTCCGGCGTGGTGGACCATTACGCCGCCGATGATGACCACGCCCTGCAGATCGCCCGGCGCATCGTGGCGGGGCTCAACACCACCAAGCGCCCCGCGCTGGACATCACCGAGCCGCGCCCGCCTCTGCTTGATCCGGCGACGCTGGAGGGCGTGATACCGGCGGACGTGCGCACGCCCTATGATGTGCGCGAGGTGATCGCGCGTCTGGTGGACAGGTCGGAGTTTGACGAGTTCAAGAAGCTCTATGGCGAGACGCTGGTCACCGGCTTTGCCCGCCTGCACGGGATGCCGGTGGGCATCATCGCCAATAATGGCGTGCTGTTCAGTGAAAGCGCGCTCAAAGGCGCCCATTTCATCGAGCTGTGCTGCCAGCGCGGCATACCGCTGCTGTTCCTGCAGAACATCACCGGCTTCATGGTCGGCTCCAAATATGAGGCCGGCGGCATCGCCAAGGACGGCGCCAAGCTGGTCACCGCCGTGTCGTGCGCGCGCGTGCCCAAGATCACACTGGTGATCGGCGGCTCCTACGGGGCAGGCAATTACGGCATGTGCGGGCGCGCCTTCGGCCCGCGCTTCCTGTTCATGTGGCCCAATGCGCGCATCTCCGTCATGGGCGGCGCCCAGGCCGCCAGCGTGCTCGCCACGGTCAAGCGCGATGGCATGGAAGCGCGCGGCCAGAGCTGGAGCGAGGAAGACGAGGAAGCCTTCAAGGCCCCGATCCGCGAGACCTATGAAGCCGAAGGCTCGCCCTACTACTCCACCGCCCGCCTCTGGGATGACGGCGTCATCGCCCCCGCCGACAGCCGCCGCGTACTGGCGCTGGCTCTCTCAGCCGCGCTCAATGCCCCGGTGGAGCCGACGCGGTTTGGCGTGTTCAGGATGTAATGCCGCGTCCGGCGGTGCTATATTGGGCGCATGAGCGCGCTTGACCCTGAACTGCTGGATCGTCTGCGGGCCTTGAAGCCCGAATTGCGCGAACGCTTTGGCGTTTCGGCGATGGCCGTGTTCGGTTCGCGAGTGCGCGGCGACCACAGGGCAGACAGCGATCTGGATATTGTGGTGGACTTTGACACTGTACCGAGCCTGTTCCGGCTGGCTGATATGGACGCGCTTCTGGCGGACAGGCTGGGCCTTCGCGTGGACACCGTGCCGCGCACCTGTCTGCATCCGGGGATGAAGGACGATATTGAGCGCGAACTTGTAACGGTATGAAGCGGGCGCGGCCCCTGCTGAAGGACATGCTCCATTATGCCCGCCGGGCGGTGGAGATAGCGGCCGAGCCAGCCCACCCTTGGCAGCGAAGCGATGACGTTCGCATGCTCGCCCTGCAGCGGTATCTCGAAATCATCGGCGAAGCGGCCAATTCAGTGCCAGTCGAGACGCAGGTGCAGTTTGCGGACATCGCTTTCCCGCAGGCGATCGCCATGCGTCACCGCCTTATTCACGGATACAACCGCATCAATATCTCAATCGTCGAGATGACCGTTCGTGACGATCTTCCCGGCCTGATCGCATCTCTCGAAAAGGCCCTTGGTGGTGATCTACCAGGCGACTGATCCCGGGCATTCAGGTATCATCTCCGGCCCGGTCCTTGCCCCGCTCACCCCGAACCGCCTGGCCCTTGTGCCAGGACGGAACGGCCGGGAGGGTGAGCGATGGGGTGGATCGAGCGCTGGACTCAGGAAGATCGCGGGCGGTTTCGGGCGGGCATTGTGCGTGCGCGCCATCGCCTGGCCGATAGCGGCCTGTTCTGTGATCCCGCTCTGGAGGAGCTCGTTGAGACCCATCCGCGCGAACTTCTGGACATTGCGATGATGGACGAGGAGGGGTCGGCCCGCTCCTGGACCGATCTGTCGCCGGGCGAGCGCAAGGGGGCCGAGCTGCTGGCCGGCGCGCGCGAGGGCCGGGTGTGGATGAATCTGCGCCAGGTGTTCAATATCCGCCCGGAATACCGCGCCCTGCTGGGCGCCGTCTTCGCCGAGCTGCGCGAGCTGCATCCGCGCTTCCGCCCCGAGGTGATCAAGGGCGGCCTGCTCATCTCCTCGCCCGGCGCGCGCGTGCCGTTTCATATCGACCGCACCGACACGATGCTTTGGCACTTGCGCGGGAGGAAGCGGGTCTTCGTCTATCCGCGCAGCGCGCCCGTCCTGCATGAGGCCGATATCGAAGCGGTGCTGATGCACCCGTTCAGCGATGACCTGCCCTACAAGCCGGCGTTTGATGCACGCGCGCAGGTGTTCGATCTCGAACCCGGCGACGTGCTGTGCTGGCCCGTCCACACGCCCCACCGCGTGGTCAATCTCGATGGGCTCAACGTCTCCATGACCACAGAATATGCCTGCCGCGACGTGCGCGTGCGCAATCAGGCCATGATTTTCAACGGGCTGATCCGGCGCCGCCTGGGCCTGTCGCCGTCCATCGAGGGCAGCCGGGGCCTCGGCCTCGCCGCCCGCGCCGGGCTGGGCTTTGCCGCGCGCAAGATGAAGCTGGTGCCGAAAGTGAGCAAGCCGGCGCTGGCGGTGGACGCGGCGCCAGGCGCGCAGGGCGCCGCAGCGCACTGAAAGCGGGCGCTGCCCGGCCGCAGCGTGGCGCCAATGCCGCGCCTGCCTGCCTAATCGCTTTTCCCCGGCTTAACACGGGCGCGCGCACGCGCTAACGTTTCGTCAAGATGTGTGGCAGAGCCGGTGCGGCGCCGAGGGGGCGCGGCGGCGGTTCGGTGGGGGGTGCGCTGTGACGTCTGAAGTCATGATCATGAACCGCCAGGCGGTGGTGCTGGCGGCCGACAGTGCGGTCACCTATGGCGGCGGTCCCGATCCGGTGGTGACGCTGGAGGCGGAGAAAATCCTGCGCCTGGGGCCGAGCATGGCCATGATGGTGTATTCGCGCGGCGATGTGCTGGGCCGGTCCTGGTCACAGATCGCCCACGCCTTCACCAAGCGCCATGGCGAGACAGACTTTGCCTCGGTGGATGATTGCGCGCGCGCCTTCTTCCAGTTCATGGACCGCAACCGCGCCCTGTTCCCGGAAGCGGAGGAGATGGAGGAGTTCGCGCATCTGATGCGCGCGGCCTTCATCACCGTGCTCAACCACGCCAGGGCGATGCGGCGATATCCCGGCGGCGGGTATGACGATGACGGGGCGGCGTTCGAGGCCGCGCTGGATTTGTACCGCCAGCACCTGGCCCGCGACGAGACCGGGGCCGAGCGCGCCTGCGTGGAGGTGCTGGCCGATCTTGATCGCGCCCGGTTCCATGAGCGCTATGCCGCCCTGCTCGACGCCCTGATCGCCGAGGCGCTTGGCGCTTTCGGCATGCAGGCCGACATTCGCGACAAGCTGTTTGACTTTGCGTACATGATCGCCACCCGACCGGCCTTTCTGGAGCCCTATGCGGGCCTGGTGTTCGCCGGCTTTGGCGAGGACGACGTGTTCCCGGTCTACACCCATTATTACGCGTCGATCCTGGTCGACGGGGTGATGAAGCGGGCCCTGGACGAGACCATGCGTGTCGGGGTCGATGACGGGCCCAACACCTTCCTGCGCACGTTCGCGCAGGCGGAGATGACCCATACCTTCCTGCGCGGCATCCATCCGTTGATGTTCGACGAGGTGTTGTCGCTGAACTGGATCACCAATGAGGCGGCGGCCGAGACGGCGCTGAAACAGGCCGGGGTTGAGGCCGAGGCCGCAGAAGAGGTGCTCGATGACATGCGCCAGGGCGTGCTGGGCAGCCTGACCCTGGCGGTGGCGCGCGAGATACAGGACATCTCCCAGCAGGAATTCATCAACCCCTTCATCCAGGTGGTGTCGGCATCGGGCAAGCGCCAGCTGGCCCAGACGGCCAAATCCCTGGTGGAGCTCAATATTCTAAAGAGCCAGCTGCACATGTCCCAGACCGGGGTTGGCGGAGACGTGGACGTGGTCATGGTCTCGCGCACGGCCGGGCTGGAATGGTATGCTCGCAAATCCTGAACCAACCGGCGCTGGCCGGAGGAGGCTGACATGAGTGACGCGCAACGACCGCTCGATCTCGACCAGGCGCGCGCCGCGCTCGCCCGCGCGCGCGACAGCGTCGCCCCCGCCGCCGTGCGCTCCCCGCGCCCGGCCGATCTGTCGCGCCTTCAGGAGATGGAGGCGCGCTCCAGCGCCATAGACGCGCGCGCCTCGGCCTTTCGCGAGACGGTGCGCCAGTCGCTGGGCCTTGGCGACTATCGCGGCCCGGCCACAGGGCCCTCGCGCCTCGCCGCCCACGCCATGAGCGCGCCGCTGTGCGACGCAGACGTGTGCGCGCCGCGCCCGGCCGCCGCGGCTGCGTGCTCTGCGCCGGTCAAGGCTGCCGCCACCGCTGAGGTGATCACCGGGGACGCTGCGGTGATCGCGCCGCCGGCTTTGTCAGATGCACCTGTTATGGCCGATGCCGGCATGGAAGCCGAAGGCCCCGGCGCTGCGGCGGGCGCCGAGGATGCCGAGATGGCTGACGCGCCGTTCCCGGCCGATATTGCAGGCGACGTCCGGCCTGCGCCCCGCCGCAAGAAATTCCTCGGGATTTTCTAGGGCATCCTGACGGCTGTGCGGCGCCGGCGCCGGCAGGGGACCGGCCCGGGACGGACGGGACCGGCACGCCCGCCTGCGCAATCGGTGCCGGACAAGGGGATGAATGCGCGCCGCTGCACCTGCGCCCGGCGTGTGTCTTGAAGGGGGGCCTGCGGGGCTCCACTTGTCTCCCGACACAAAGCGGGCGACCCTTGTCCCGCCTGACCCGATGGCGCCCGCACGCTGTGTGTGCAGGGCGTGGAGAACCAAGTTGATGACCGAGACCCGGACCCTGCCCCTTTTGCCGCTGCGCGATATCGTCGTGTTCCCGCACATGATCGTGCCCCTATTCGTGGGCCGCGAAAAATCCGTGCGGGCGCTGGAAGAAGTGATGCGCGGCGACAAGCAGATCCTGCTCGCCACACAGATGAGCGCGGCGGACGACGATCCTGCGGCTGACGCGATCTATGGCCGCGGCGTGATCGCCTCGGTGCTGCAATTGCTCAAACTGCCCGACGGTACGGTGAAAGTGCTGGTCGAGGGCGGGCGGCGCATGGAAGTGCTGCGCTATCTCGACAACCAGGCCTATTTCGAGGCCGAGGCGCGCCTGGTCGAGGAGGCTGGCGGCGACGCGGCCGAGATGGAAGCGCTGATGCGCGCGGCCGGCGACAAGTTTGAAGACTATGTCAAGCTCAACAAGAAAGTGCCGCCCGAGGCGCTGGCTGCGGTGGGCGAGATCGCCGATCCGGCCAAGATGGCCGACACGATAGCGGCGCACCTGGCGGTGAAGATCACCGACAAGCAGGAGCTTCTGGGCAATCCCGACGTGGCCCAGCGCCTGGAAAAGGTGTTTGCGCTGATGGAGGGCGAGATTTCCGTCCTCCAGGTCGAAACCAAGATCCGCAACCGCGTGAAGCGGCAGATGGAGAAGACCCAGCGCGAATATTATCTCAATGAGCAGATGAAAGCGATCCAGCGCGAGCTGGGCGAGGGCGATGACGGCCGCGAGGAAATGGCCGAGCTGGAAGAGCGCATCGAGGCGACCAAGCTTTCCAAGGAGGCGCGCGCCAAGGTCGACGCAGAGATGAAGAAGCTGCGCCAGATGAGCCCGATGTCGGCCGAGGCCACGGTGGTGCGCAATTATCTCGACTGGATCCTGTCCATCCCGTGGAACAAGCGCAAGAAGGTCCGCAACGACCTGAAAAAGGCGGAAGATACGCTCGAGCGCGACCATTACGGGCTGGAGAAGGTCAAGGAGCGCATTGTCGAGCACCTGGCCGTGCAGGCGCGCACGCGCAAGCTGCGCGGACCCATCCTTTGCCTCGTCGGCCCGCCGGGCGTGGGCAAGACGTCGCTCGGCCGCTCCATTGCGGAAGCCACGGGGCGCGAGTTCGTGCGCGTGTCGCTGGGCGGCGTGCGCGACGAGGCCGAGATCCGCGGCCACCGGCGCACCTATATCGGCTCGATGCCGGGGCGCATCATCCAGTCGATGAAGAAGGCCAAGACCTCCAACCCGCTCTTCCTGCTGGACGAGATCGACAAGCTGGGCGCCGATTATCGCGGCGATCCCTCTGCGGCGCTGCTCGAAGTGCTCGATCCCGAACAGAACAGCACGTTCAACGACCACTATCTGGAGGTCGATTACGATCTGTCGGACGTGATGTTCATCACCACGGCCAACACGCTCAACATGCCCCAGCCGCTTCTGGACCGCATGGAGATCATCCGCATCGCCGGCTATACCGAGGACGAGAAGGTGGAGATTTCGCGCCGCCACCTCATCCCGAAGGTGATGAAGGCGCATGCGCTCAAAGCCGGGGAATGGATCCTCGAGGATGCGGCGCTGCGCGATCTCATCCGCTATTACACGCGCGAATCCGGCGTGCGCAGCCTGGAGCGGGAAATCTCGCGCCTGGCCCGCAAGGCGGTGCGCAAGCTGGTGGGCGGCGAGGCGGAGCGCATCGTTGTCACCAGCGCCAACCTTCCCGACTTCGCCGGCGTGCGCAAACACCGCTTCGGCGAAACCGAGCTGGAAGACCGGGTGGGTCTGGTCACGGGGCTCGCCTGGACCGAAGTGGGCGGCGATCTCTTGACCATCGAGGCGGTCAAGATGCCCGGACGCGGCAAGATGACGGTCACCGGCAATCTGCGCGATGTGATGAAGGAGTCCATCTCGGCGGCCAATTCCTACGTCCAGTCACGCGCGCCCGCGCTGGGCGTGAAGCCGCCGGTGTTCCGCACCACCGACATCCACGTGCACGTGCCGGAAGGCGCCACGCCCAAGGACGGCCCGTCAGCGGGCGGCGCGATGATCACGGCCATCGTGTCGGCGCTTACCGGCATTCCGGTGCGCAAGGATGTGGCGATGACCGGCGAGATCACGCTGCGCGGCCGGGTGCTGCCCATTGGCGGCCTGAAGGAGAAGCTGCTGGCGGCCCTGCGCGGCGGGGTCAAGACGGTGCTGATCCCCAGGGACAACGAGAAGGACCTCGCCGAGATTCCGGACAATGTGAAGTCCGGTCTCATCATCATCCCGGTGGAGACCGTCGACCAGGTGCTTGAGCACGCTTTGGCCGGCAAGGTCGAGCCGGTGGAGTGGAGCGAAGCCGACGAAGCCGCCTTCGCCGCCGCCGCCCGGGCGGAATCGGCCCCGGGCGAAGCGCGCACGCATTAGGCGCCGTCCTCAGAGCCCTTCCCCTGCGCAGCGGGGGAGGGCGGATGGCCGCGCCTTGCATCGGGCATTCCGCCTGCCAGAACGCCGCTGCAACCGTCCGCCCCGATTGCGCCTTGCGGGCGCGATCCGGTATAGGCTGGCGCGATCCTTCCTTCCGGCT
>WGNG01000017.1 GCA_016124675.1 Alphaproteobacteria bacterium | reverse complement strand
CTTGCGGCAGACCTCCTTCGTGCTCACACCGGCATCGTGCTCGCGCAGCATGCCGATAATCTGCTCTTCCGAATAACGGCTCTTTCGCATGGTCCATCCTCTCCTCGATGGACTCTACCATTCAATGGCCGGAAATCAGGGGGCTGGGTCAGGCTGATGATCTCGACCATGAAGTCGATGATGTGGCGCGGGGTTCGGAACTGGCCCGCGTCGCCCTGACTGCCCAGCACGGAAAGCAGGTATTCGAAGGCATCACCCAGCCGCTCGCTGTGGTCATAGGTGAAGCTGTTGATCTCGCGCAGGAAGGCGCGGAGCGTTTCCGGGTCGCGATAGGGCAGATAGGCGTTACGGAAAATCTGGCGGAAGAAGGAGGGCAGCCCCTCATTCTCGACCATCTTGGTCAACGCTTCGGAATAGGTGTTGAGCATGTCCTGCCCGCTGACGCCGGGAGCGACAAGCTTCGCCCAGCGATAGCGCTCGAACTCTCTGGTGAAGAAGCGGCGCTCTCCGCCCAGCTCCTCGGCCTCCAGGTCCATGTCGTCCATGAACTTGTATATCAGCGCCACCGTGATCTGTTCGACCTGGCTTTTCGGGTCGGGGACCTTGCCGACCAGAATGTCACGGCAGGTGTCGATGCGGCGCTTGGTTTCACTGTCGAGCATGGGGGGCTTTCATCAGAGGAACGGGTTCAGGGACACGTAGTCCTTGATGTATTCGGGGATGCGCCTGCGCCATGGGGCGGGCACTTCCTTGAGGTCGCGGGTCGTGAAGGTCGGGTTTACGTTCAGGTCTTGCAGATGGCCAGCGTCGATCTTGGCCCGCACGGTGGCATCGCGGATGTACGCCTCGAAGAAATAACGCATTTCGCGGATGCGGTCGGCCTCCTCGGGCTTCTGGTCGGCGAGGAACTTCTGGAATTCGTCCTCGATCAGCTCTGCCTTGCTCTTGAAACCGGGGATGAAGCCGAAGGCCTTTTCGATGAGTTCCCGCACGGATATGCGGCGGTCCACTCCTGCGGCGTTGCGCAACTTTTCGAGTGTGTAGAACTCGGTTGGTTTGTCGAAGAGTTCCTCGATAACGTGACGGGTCGCGGCTTCCCAGTTCTGCTGCTCGACCAGCTCGGCCAGTCTTTCATCGGTGCGCGCGGTTTCCTCGAACTTGCGAAACAGTTCGCGGTCGATGCGCATACCGTCGAGGCCGATCTGCTGCTCTACCTGACTGACAACATCATCAGGATCGAAATGCTCGTAGATGCCCCGCCCCGCCACGGTGGCGTCAAACCCCTCCTGATCCTCTTGGACTGATAGGGGGGCCGCTGTGAGCTTTGGCAGCTTCAGCGCCTCATCATAACGGTATTCTTTCTCAAAATATTCACAGTTGGCGAAGAAGTCGAACAGGCGGAAGACCGATT
Organism: Alphaproteobacteria bacterium; assembly: GCA_016124675.1. Lineage (GTDB taxonomy): Bacteria > Pseudomonadota > Alphaproteobacteria > Caulobacterales > Maricaulaceae > Oceanicaulis. Next base: position 86,465 of record WGNG01000017.1, on the reverse strand, counting down.
TCTCGACCGAGCCCAGCTCCGCCTTGCGTGCAGGGTCGAACATTTCCAGCGCGAAGTTGTGCTTACGGGTTCCGCGCCCTTTCATCTGCACGAAATCGGATGGTGAAAAGACCGGGCGCATCAGCGCCAGATTCAGAAGGTCCGGGCAATCATAACCGGTGGTCATCATGCCAACAGTCACGCAAACCCGGGCGCGGCTGGTGCGGTAATTCTCCACAAAGCCGCTATGTCCCCCCAGATTGTTGTTGGCGAAATTGACCGTCATCTTCTGGGCGTCAGCAACGTGGCTGGTGACCTGCATGGCAAAATCAGACCGGTAGCGCCCCGGCCAGAGCTGGTCGGCCATCTGATTGAGTATCTGCACCAGCTTGGCAGCGTGGTTCTGGCTGACCGCAAAGGCTATCGTCTTGCCGAATTCGCCGGAGATGGGGTCGCGCAGGCCGTGCTCAAGCAGCGTCTTGCAAAAGGCCTGGTTCGTAGGCTCGGCAAAGAAGCGCTTTTCGAAGTCCCGGCCTGCAAACGCCTCTTCGGTTTCATTGCCGCTTTCATCGGTTGTTGTGACCACAAATCCTTCGTCGGCGAGCAGCTGCGCGGTGACGCCGGTGCGGGCGTCGATGACGTAAGGATTGATCAAAAAGCCGTCCTTCACCCCGTCAATGAGCGAATAGCGAAATGTGGGTTCACCAGTTTCACAGCCAAAGGTCCGGTAGGTGTCCAGCAGCATTCGCCGTTCGGTCTCGCGCGGGTCGCCCTGCGAGGCGCCGTCACCTGACCCTTTCAGATAGTCTTTAGGCGTGGCGGTCAGACCCAGCTTGTATCCGATGAAATACTCAAATACGGCCCGGGCGTTGCCACCAATCGATCTGTGCGCTTCATCGGATATGACCAGATCGAAGTCGGTCGGCGCGAACAGCTGGCGATATTTGTTGTTGAACAGGAGTGACTGGACAGTGGTGACTACGATGTCAGCCTTTCGCCAGTCGTCCCGCTGTTCCTTGTAAACGACCGACGTGAAGTCGTTCTTCAATAGTTCGCTGAAAGCTTTCTGGGCCTGCACCTCGAGCTCGAGGCGATCCACGAGGAACAGGACGCGCTTTGCGTTCCCGGATTTCAGGAACAGCTTGATGATCGCAGCGGATGTAAGCGTCTTGCCCGTGCCGGTGGCCATTTCGAAAAGGAAGCGCGTGGAGCCTTTGCGCGCGGCGTTCTGAACAGACTGGATCGCTCGCTGTTGGTAGTTCCGCAGGAACCGGAGCTTGTTCTTCTCGATAAAGGCCGGGCGTTCTTTTTCCGCTTTCCAGGCCGCTTCCTGCGCGTAGCCCGGCATCTGGGTCAGGGCGATATAGTCTAGGCCTACTAGCTCGCCAGCCAGCCGCTCGGCATTGGGTGTGAATTTGTAGTGATTGCCGATTTCGTCCGGGCTGGGGAATGCGGAGATGATTGCCGGGTTACCTTGTTCGAGGTCCCAGAGATAATGGATATTCCCGTTGCTGAGGATCACGAAGCGCGCGTTCTGCGACCGGGCGTATTTTCGCGCCTGTTGCTTGGCGGATAGCGGGTGTTTGCTCTCGGCCTTAGCTTCCAGAACGATAAGGGGCTTGCCGTTGTCGTCGAGCAAGAGGAAATCGACGAAGCCATTTTGGGCTTTCTCGAGATCGTCTCCCAGATTGGCCAAGGCGTCGGGCGTCAGCTTGACATTGGGTTCCAGTACGATGTTGGCCGCGCCGTTCTTATCATCAAAAAATCGCCAGCCGGATGCTTCCAGCAGGCGGTTTATCTTGATGCGCGCTGCGGCCTCTTTCTGCGCCAACCCGTGCCCCCTGATTCCTGATCTTGTCTAACGGGTAGCACTGAACTTGCCCGATGTCGCGTTTGGGTTGGTTGTCAGCGGGTCGGGAGCTGGTGGGTTGTAAGCAATCCGTTACTGTTTTCCCGACGGCCAAAAGCGGGCAAACCCTCAAGAGGCGGGCTTACCTTGCGGGTATATCGCAACCCGGTGCAGAATATAGCAGCTCGTGCCGTGATCGCGGCATTGGCCGGAACGGAACAATCTGACGCGAAGGCGCAGAACTCGCGCCACCGCCGCGATTTGTTGGTATATTTGTTGTTATCGTGAAAGCGGCCAAGAAAAAACGATAGAATAATCAAATTACTACCGCGCCAATGTGATGACGGCCCTGGCACCATACAACCTCTTCAAAAATAAGCGCTTCTCCGGATCGCTTGCTCCGGCTGGTCCGAATTTCCGGGTGCTGCACGGTGAGCCGGAAGCGACGTGCGACGGCGCCCCGGCGATTGATCTCGTCGATGAGGAGGACTTCTGAAAGCCAGGGCCGGGCACTTTGCCGCCGGGTGGGCGACCGGCGCCATCGCGGGCGCCGCCCTTTTCCCTTGATGCGGCGGCACTGGAGGCGTCAGTGTGACGCCAATCAATCAGGCTGCGGCATCGAACCGCGGCGTCAGTCTCTGGGGAGGGACACCATGGCCTTGGAAATGATCGACCTTGTGATCGTCGCGGCCTATGCCGTGGCGCTGTTCGTGATCGCCAATCTGGTGAGCCGGGAAAAGCCGGGCCATGTGAAAAGCGCCGAGGACTATTTCCTCGCCGGCAAGGCGCTGCCCTGGTGGGCGGTGGGCGCCTCGCTGATCGCGGCCAATATCTCTGCGGAACAGATCATCGGCCAGTCCGGGCAAGGCTATGTCGTGGGCCTGGCGATCGCGGCGTATGAGTGGCAGGCGGCGATCGTGCTGCTGATCGTGGCCAAATTCTTCCTGCCGATCTTCCTCAAGCGCGGCATCTACACCATGCCGCAATTTCTTGACCAGCGCTTCGGCGGTTCGGTCAAGTCGATCATGGCGGTGTTCTGGATCGCCCTGTACACGGCGGTGAACCTGACGGCGGTGCTGTGGCTGGGCGCGCTGGCGATCAATGCCGTGACCGGGCTCGCGGTCTGGCCGGCCATGGCCGCCCTTGCGGCCTTCGCGATCGTCTATTCCATCTATGGCGGGCTGAAAGCCGTTGCGCTCACCGACATCATTCAGGTCGTGATCCTGATCCTGGGCGGCGTGGTGATCACCTGGGTGTCGCTGTCGCTGGTCGCGGCAGGCGCCGGGCCTGTTGCGGGCTTCTCCATCCTGCTGGGAGAAATTCCGGGCCATTTCAACATGATCCTGTCGCCCGACCATCCCGGCTACTCCAACCTGCCGGGCATCTGGACCCTCCTGGGCGGTCTGTGGGTGCTGCACTTCTCCTATTGGGGCTTCAACCAGTACATCATCCAGCGCGCGCTGGGCTCCAAGAACCTGGCCGAGGCGCAGAAGGGCCTGGCCTTCGCGGCTGCGCTCAAGCTGCTGATCCCGGTGATCGTGGTCGTCCCGGGCATCGCCGCCTTGTACCTGACCCAGAACGGCATGCTGGACGGCGCCCGGCTGTCGGCGCGGCCCGACAGCACGTACGGCGTCCTGATGACGCTGGTGCCGGACGGTTTGCGCGGCGTGGTGTTCGCCGCCCTCATCGCCGCCATCGTGTCGTCGCTGGCCTCGATGATGAATTCCATCTCGACGATCTTCACCATGGACATTTACCGCTCGATCCGGCCAGGCCGGGCCGAGCGCCATTACGTGACGGTGGGCCGGATCACGGCGTTCAGCGCCATGCTGATCGCCCTGGCGCTCGCCCAGCCTTTCCTCGGCGGGTTCGAAAGCGCCTTCCAGACGATCCAGGAATATACCGGGTTCGTCGCGCCGGGGGTCGTGGCTGTGTTTCTCCTCGGCCTGTTCTGGAAGCGGATGAATACAGCAGGGGCCTTCGCCCTGCTCATCAGCTCGGTCGGCTTGTCATTCGTGTTCTGGCTGCTGGCCAATCCGGCGGCGGTTGGCGGCGCCGGCGCGGGATTGCTGGGCGTGCTGGGTCTGGAGGGGCTGGCCATGCCCTTTGTGATCCGCATCTGGATCGTCTTCCTGGCCTGCCTCGTGATCGGCGCGGCCGTGTCCATCGCGACAGGGAAACCTCAGGCGGACCGGCCGGTGGATCTGTCCGGTGTGCGCTTCGCAACCGGGCCTGTCTTCAATATCGCCGGCGCCGTCATCGTCTTCGCGCTCGTCTCGATCTACGTCATCTTCTGGTAGGCAGACGCCCTTCATCATGACGCCGGGTCCGCCCGGCCCGGGCTCCGGTCTCCGGTCTGGCAGGCCATTCCGGCTCCGGGGCCCGGCGGGTCGCCATGACGTGCATGGCCATCACAGCCGCGCCGCATCGCCTCATCCACCCTTGCATGTCCGGACAAATTGGCCATCCTTGTCCTTCCCGGGCGCAGGAGATGATCATGGTCAGATGGATAGCAATGTGGGCGGCGGCGCTGTCGCTGTCGGCGTGTGAGGACGGGCCGGCGCCAGCCGGCGCGCCGCCTTCAGCCGGCGCAGATCGCCCGGCCGCTCTGACAGGAGCCCCGCCCGCGCCCGCCCCGGATGACGGACCGCTCTCCACCTCCGCCCCCTTCATCGCCGAGACCGGACGGGGCTGGCAGGAAGCGGTGGTGTCGGTGCGCGATCTCGCCCCGATCCGGGATTTCATGATCGAGGTGGCGGGGTATGAGGTGCGCGCGTCCGGCGCGCTGGCGCCGGACTGGCTCGCCGCCTGGGGGCTGGAGGGCGCGTCGGGCGAATACGCGCTCATGGCCTCGCCGGGCAAGGATGTGGGCTGGGTCCGGCTGGTGCGCATCGATGGCGTGGAGCAAGACCTGATTCGCCCGGGCGCGCAGGTCTGGGACCAGGGCGGGCTGTTCTCCCTGATGGTGCGCGCCGAGGAGGCCGACCTCGTCATGGACGCCGCCCATGCGCGCGGCTGGAGCGTGTTCGACCTGCCCCAGGTGTTCGATTTTGGCGGGCTGATCATCAAGAATGTGGTGGTGCGCCTGCCCGACGGGGTCAATCTGGCGGTCTATTCGCGCGTCGATCCGCCTATTGAGGGCTGGGATGATCTGGAGGGCTTCTCCTACCCCTTCAACACGATGGCGATGGTGCATGACCTCGCCGCCGAACGGGCCTTCTTTGTGGAGGGTCTCGGCTTCTCGCCCTTCTGGGAAGGCGATTACATCGATCCCGAACCGGTGAGCACCAATCACGGCCTGCCCAACAATTTCTCCCACATCATCCCGCGCCGCACCGCGATCCTGCAACAGCGCCCCGGCGAGGACGGCCGCATTGAGCTGATGCATTTCGACGGGCTGGACGGCGATGACTTCACGGACCGCGCGCGCCCGCCCAATCTCGGCATTCTGGCGGTGCGCCTGCCGGTGGCTGATGTCGACGGCGCGCTCGCGCGCCTTGATGGGCTGGGCGTCACCCCGCAAGCCGGGCCGGCCTCGCTGACCCTTGATCCGTATGGACACATCCGCTGGGCGGCGGTGCGGTCACCATCAGGGATTATCGTCGAACTGATCGAGGCGGACTGATGCGCCGGTGCGCAAATGTCACATATGGTATATCAATTCGTCCGGACAAATTGACGCGGAGCGGCGCGGCGCTAGACTTGGATCCACAAGGCCGGACAAACCGGCTTGTCCGCTCACAAGGGGAGACACTCATGATCCGCCTGCTTCAAGCCGCCCTGATGGCCAGCGCCGCCCTGCCTGTGCTCGCCGCCGCGTCCTTCGCCCAGGAAACCGGTGAGGCCGCCGCGCCGCGCGGCGTGGACCGCATCACCGTGACGGCGCAGCGCCGCGAGGCCGATTCGCAGGACGTGCCCATCGCGCTCACCGCCATCGGCGCGGAGGAGCTCGACCGGCAGGCGGTTGAGGAGATCACCGATCTGCGCTTCACCGCGCCCAACGTGAACATCCAGAAGAATACCGGCGTCGCCAACGCCGCCCAGGTCTATATCCGCGGCGTCGGCCAGGACGAATCCTCGCTGTTCGCCGAAGTGGGCGTCGGCATCTATCTCGACGGCGTGTATCTGGGCAAACAGAACGGCACCACGATCGATCTTGTCGACCTGGACCGGATCGAGGTTCTGCGCGGGCCGCAGGGCACGTATTACGGCCGCAACACCAATGGCGGCGCCATCCGCTTCATCTCCCGCCGGCCGGAATTGAGCGGCACGCGCACCGTGCTGGACGTGGCCGTGGGCACGCTGGACCGCCTGGACGTGCGCGCCTCCTGGTCCTCGGCGATCGTGGAGGGCGAAAGCGGGTTCAAAATCGACATTTTCAGCCGCAACCAGGGCAGCGACTTCGACCTTCTGAACACGCCCGCCGCGACGGCCGGCCCGTTCACCTACCAGCCCCAGTCAGAAGTGAACAATGTCGAGCGATTCGGCGGCCGCGCCTCCTTCCTGTGGGAGCCCTCGGCGCGCGACATGTCGATCTATATCGTCGGCGACTGGACCATCGACAATTCGGGCGCCTTCATCCCGACCCCGATCCAGCGCCAGGCAGGCGGCGTGATAACCGAACCCTTCGGCCGGCGCGCCGGCAACATGTCCATCGCGCCCTTCCACGAGTACCGCGGCGGTGGGATCAGCGCCGAAGTGAGCGTCGGCACGGGTCTGGGCGACATCACCTCCATCACCGCCTACCGCACCTTCTCCCAGGACCTGACGGCCGATCTCGACGGCCCGGGCATTGTCGACCTCTACCAGGAGCTCGACCAGTGGCAGTTCACCCAGGAAGTCCAGCTGGTGGGCGGCAATGAGCAGGTCGATTACGTGCTGGGCGCCTATTATTTCCGCGAAAACGTCGAGCAGCTCGCCAACAACCGGTTCAACCAGATCTTCTCCTTCCTCATCGGCCAGCCTTTCGGCCTCAATGATGATGTCCAGGACACCACCTCCTGGGCCCTGTTCGGCGAATCCACCTTCCACCTGAATGACCAGTGGTCCTTCACGCTGGGCGGGCGCTACACCTCGGACGAGAAGACCGCCGAGCGGCGCTTGCTCAATCCCAACACGCTGGCGCCGATCTGGGACGTGGACCCGTCCTTTGACGACACCAATTTCTCCTGGCGCGCGGTGGCGCAATACCGGCCCAGCGAGAACCTCATGGTCTACGGCTCGTACTCGACGGGCTACAAGGCGGGGGGCCTCGCCGGGACGCGCCCGATCACCCAGAATGTGGCGTTCAACATCTATGAGCCCGAGGAGCTCGCCTCATGGGAGGCGGGCCTGCGCTCGGACCTGTTCGACAATACGCTGCGCTTCAACGCCACCTATTTCTACGCCACCTATGACGCGCTGCAGCTGTCGGTCCTGGAGCCGGCCACCTTCCAGTTCGGGGTGATCAACGCGGACGCCATTGTCCACGGCCTGGAGCTGGAGGGCGTCTGGGCGCCCACCGACCGGTTCCAGCTGTCGGGCAATCTGGGCACCACCAATTTCGAGTATGACGAGGGCTCCACCGTCAATCCGGCCGTGGGCGTACCCTTCGACACGCTGGAAGGCAAGCAATTCCCCGACCTGTCGGCCCGCCTCAACGCGGTGGTCTTCCAGCCCACGCAGCTGGGCGAGTTCGCCTTTGGCGGCTCGGCCACCCATTCGAGCGCGTTCGCCCGCAATGTCGGCAACAATCCGGCGATCTTCTCCGACGAGGTCACCACGTTCGACCTCTTCGCCCAGCTCACCTCGTCCGACGGGCGCTGGCGGCTGAAGCTCGAAGGCAAGAACATCACCGACGAGGACATTTTCCTGGCCGGCAACGCGCCGGGCGCGGCGGTGGGCTCGTTCGGCAGCCGCTACTACACCTACGGTTCGATCTGGAGCGCCAGCCTGCGCCTGGAATTCTGATCGCTCTGAGGTCAGAGCCGCCCATGAGCAGCGCCCCGGCCAGCCAGCCGGGGCGCCTTGCTTTTGCAGGCGGTCTGATGTGGCGTCAGCCTTCGTCCGCCGGGACCGGGCCGCCAGGCGCTGCCTCGTCCGGCGCGGTCGCCGCCGCCAGCCAGGCGATCAGATCGGTGCGGTCGCTCTCATGGCGCAGGCCCGCAAAGCTCATCCGGTTGCCCGGCAGGAAGTCGCGCGGATTGGCGAGCCACTCGTCCAGCGCCTGCGGCGTCCAGACGAAGTCAGCGCCCGCCACCACGTCGGAATACCGAAACCCGTCCGCGCTGCCGGCGCGCCGCCCGAACATGCCATGCAGATTGGGCCCGACCAGATGGCGCGCGCCCTCATTGACCGTGTGGCAGGACTGGCAGCGCCGCCACAGCCGCTCGCCATTGAACAGATTGGCCGACATGTAAGGCTCGCCCAGCGCGGCGAGGGCGGCGTCAGCGCTGGCGCTGAGCGCAGGCTCCGCAAACGAACCCGCAGCGCCGGAGGCGCCTGACGCGCCGTTGGACCCGGGCGCTGCTTCTGGCGCGGCGTCAGGCTCAGCCGGCTCGCCGCAAGCGGCCAGTGTCATCAGCGCCGCAGCGCCAAGGGCGGGCAGGGCGAGGCGAAGAAGCGAGCGGCGCATATCAGTCTCCCGAGGGTCGATCCGTAAAGGCCATGCCTAGCTGTGCCGCGCGCAGGCTTCAATGCGCATCGCGCCGCACACCCGGGCGCGCACCATCACGCCGGCTTCACTCCGGTGCACGACACCAGAGCCTGATCATGATAGCGCACGCCCGGCGCGCGCATGAAGCGGGCCGTCACAGCGCCAGCCGTGTGCGCACCGGTGAGCCCGGCAATGATGTCCACATTGTCCGCCTGGAACAGCGCCCAGTCTGATCCGGTCTCCACGATCCGCTCAAAGCGCTGCGCCTGCACCTGCGTGAGGCCAGCCTCGCGCATGCAGGCCTCCAGCCGCGCGCCAAACGCGCTGTCCATCAGGCCGGACGCATCCATCGCCGCGCGCAGATCGCGCATCGCGTCCGCCACCGCCTGCAGATCGGGCGTGCTGACATCGACCGGCAGCGATGTCGAGCAATCCAGATCGGCCAGCGCGAGCATGCCCCCGGGCTTCAGCCAGTCCATCAGGCGCGCAAGGGCGGCTTGCGGATCAGGCAGATGGCCGACCACCAGGCGCGCATACACCAGATCAAACCGTCCCGGCTCGGCGGCGGGTGCGTACAGATCGGCCTCCATCAGGCGCACGGGCGGGGCGGGCGGATCCGCGCGCGACAGATCAATGTCCACGCCCAGCACGTCGCTGTCCGGCCCGGCCTTCTGGGCAAACCAGGCCAGCATCCGCCCGGACCCCGGTCCGAACTCGGCGATCGCCATGCCCGGCATGAACGGCACGGCCCGTTCCAGCCACGCTATCGTCGGCGCTGCATAGAACCCGTCCAGCCGCCGCAGGCGCCCGGCCTCATCGGCGGCGCTCCGGTCGGACGCAAAATAAACAGAACTCAGCTCACCCATGTCCGGACAAATATCGGGAAGCGGGGCCGGCGGCAAGCGGGGTGAGGTGAGGTGAGGTGAGGGGCCACAGGGTTCGAAAGCTCCGCCGCCCCAGAGGGATCAGCATACAGGACACTTGCTCGCATCAAATGTTGCTGCAAACTTCCCTCAGAAGCGATTTCGAGCGGGCGGGAAATGAGCAAACGTACGTGCATCTTCTGCGGAGATCAGCCTGCGGAGAAAACGCGAGAGCACGTTTTGCCTCAATGGTTAATTCGGCGAACCGGCGACCCAGCCCGGACTGTGGTGATGTCTTACGATCTACGGTCAATGGAGCCGAGGCGATTTGCTTGGTCCCAGCTCGTCATGCCTGCGTGCGGATCGTGCAACAATAAATATAGCTGCCTAGAGGCGAATACTAGTGCTATTTTTGACAAAATGGAGGCGCGATCCGACTTAATCGTAAGCGAAGCATTGACCCTGCTTGACTGGTTGGATAAAGTCAGAGTGGGCTTGTGGCTCAGTCAAATAATTCTTACTGGAAATCCAGCGAATATTGCACCGAAATTCGCGATTACAAACCGGATTTCTACAAAAGATCGGATGGTGCTTGTCTATCCGATGAGCGATACACGAAGAGGACTATCGCCATATGGCATTGAAACTTTAACCTTTCATCATCATCCGTCTGTATTTGGCCTTAGGGTTAACAACCTGATCATCATAAACGCCTCAGCGGATCATCTTTTTGGCGCAAGCTGCGGGTTCCACGCACCAACGAAGTTAACGCATCATTTGGATGGGAAGAAAGCTGGGCTCCTCGAAGGTAGTGGTTTTACAATGACGCGAAAGCCATCTTATCCGCTCATGCCATCCGTGTTTCCAAAACCATCAATTCGCGTATTTCAAACTATATTTCAGAGAGGCTTAGATGGACGACTGCCCCTCGTTATCGAGCAAAACGAAAGCTATCATTTGAAACATATTGCGGACCGCTCGACTGGAAAATTTGTGCCATTCGTCGAGAGCTCTAAGAAGGTGACTCCAATTTTTGATCCAAGTTGCACCATCAAATTTGAAGCTATTGAAAGAGAGGAGAGCTCGACGGCTGGTTTGATACTTGCCGCAATGTACGAGTATCAAGCTGACGTATATCAAGCACTGGATTTTCGCGCGGATGCTGCTGATCACAACGAGCGTGCGCGCGCGCTTCAGGCCGAACTGGTTGCGCAATCGCGTTTATTTGCGGCCCATTATCGATCTCGAACATGATTTTCTTGAATGCGTATTCGAGCGGGATCAACACGAGGATAAAGCATTTTCCTTTTGGAATGCCGAAGCGATGCCAATTCAATTTCCCCAAGTTAATCGCGCAAGGACTTCCCCAAACGGTTAGATGAACTGTCGTGCAATACTGGCAAATTGGCGCAGCGATTTCATTAGCGCTTTTTGGAGTGTTGGGCGCGGTGAACCGGCGATTTTTGGATGAGCGCATGACTGGATTGCAGAGAGTGGTAACTTTCAGCCCCGAACCCAAAGGGTTCGAGAGCGCGACTGCGCGCCCGCAGCTTTAGCGAGGAAGCGAACGCCCGGACGGGCGTGAGCACAGGAGAAAATGGTGCCGGCTGAGGGACTTGAACCCCCGACCTTCGGTTTACAAAACCGATCCGGATCATTGATTTTATTGGGCTTTTTCTCCAACCGAGGAGAAATCGCACAATGGGAATACAATCGGTTAGAGGCGGATTGCCAACCGGCGCCGCGTCTGAATGCCTGATCGCCGATCTGATAGGCGAGCCGCCTGGAGGGCCGCCGGAAAAAGAAAGAGCCGCCCCGGCTGGCACCGGGAACGGCTCTGAAAAACACTTGCACCCCTCTATTACCACCGGCGACCTTTTCGAGCAAGAAAAACAGCACGCTTCAGACGGCTTTGCGCCCGTGCGCCTTGATGAACTCGCTATGCGGCGCCGTTGGGTGGCTTGGCGCGAGGAACCAGGCGCAGAGGGGAAGCGGCCGCGGAAGGTCCCCTATGCGTCGGCTGGGCGCCGCGCAAGTGCAACCGATCCCGCCACCTGGTCCGCCCGCGCCGACGCGCAGGCGGTGGCCGCGAAAATCGGCGGCGGCGTGGGCTTGATCCTCGGCGATCATGGCGGGCTCGCACTCGGCGGCGTTGACCTGGACTCCTGTTATGATCCGCTGACGGGCGAGCTTGAAGCCTGGGCTAGCGAAGTGCTCGCCCGCTTCGATAGCTACGTCGAAGTGTCGCCGGGCGGGCGCGGCGTGAAGGTGTTTTTCGCCTATGATCCGGCGACGCTGGACGCGCGAGCCTTCAAGGCGTCCATAGGCGATCACAAGGGCGTCGAGCTCTATTTTGCCGGGCGTTATTTCGCCGTGACAGGTCGCGGCCTGGACAGTGCGCGCGATTGCATTCGCCTGGCGTCCGCCGCGGCCGTCGACTGGTTGCGCGATGATTTCGGCCCGCGGCTCAAAGGCGTGTCGGCGGCGCCTGCGGCCGATGATGCGTTCGCCGGCGTCGATTTGCTCGATCATGAGCGGGCGCGCGAACTTCTGGACAGGATCCCGGCGCCTGCGCGCGATGATCGCGATCTATGGCTCAAAGCCGGTATGGCGCTGCATCACGAGTCGGGTGGAAGCGAGGCGGCCCGGCTTCTCTGGCAACAATGGAGCGCGGCGTCTGCGAAGTTCGACCAGCGCGACCAGGACCGGACCTGGAAGGGCTTCGGGCGCACTCATGGCGCGCCGGTCACGCTCGCCTCGCTGGTCGATCTCGCGCGCCAGTACGGCGAGCGCGAGCCGGTCAAGGCCGACGCTGCGCCCGCCGCGCGACTCGCCTTTCTGTCCCCTGAAGAATGCGAGCGCGCACCCGCGCGAGGGTATACAATCAAAGGCCTTGCTGCGCCCGGGGACGTGGGGTGCATTTTCGGCCCGCCCGGCGCCGGTAAATCGCTTCTGGCGCCGCACCTGGGCTTTGCGCTCGCGCGAGGCCGCGACGCCTTCGGGATGCGCACCAGGGGCGGACCCGTCTTCTATGTAGCCGCAGAAGACCCGCACGGGATGCGCGCGCGCATCGCGGCGCTGCGCGGCGAGCACGGCGACGCGCCCGGCTTCGCGCTGGTCGAAGGGGTGAGCAACCTTCTTGAGCCGAAAAGTGCGGACCTGGCCGCGCTTCTGGACGCCGCGCGGGCGCGACGTCCGGCCCTTATCGTGATCGATACCCTCGCGCTCGCCTTCCCCGGCCTGGAGGAAAACAGCGCCGAAGGCATGGGGCGGGTTGTCGCCGTGTCGCGCAAGCTCGCCGAGACAGGCGCAACCGTGATCCTGGTTCACCATGGGACGAAAGCGGACGGCGGGACGCCGCGCGGTCACTCTGTCCTGAACGGCGCCCTCGATTTCGCTCTGCAGGTAAACCGCGATGAAGAGGGAGTCGTGCGCGCCAAGCTCACGAAAAACCGCAATGGCCCGTGCGAGCGCGATATCGCCTTCAGGATCGCAACCCGCACCCTTGGCAAGGATCAGGACGGCGACGCGATCACGGCGGCCCTTGTGAAGGAACTCGCCGGGTCGGCGCGCCGCTCGAAACTGTCGCCGTCACAGGAAGCGGCCTTTTCAATCTTATGCGATATCGAGCGCGAGAAGGCGGCGGACGATCCGGACTTCGGCGCCTCTGTCCGGGTGCATGAATCCGAATGGCGGATGGCGTGTATACAATCTCGCGCCCTGTCCGGGTCTGAGTCAGAAGAGAACCGCAAGCGGGTCTATCGGCGGGCCGTGCAAGAGCTGGCCGGACAGGGCCGGATCGTGTTCGACGGGGATTACGTTTGCAGCGCAACGCCTCGTACTTACGAGGTTTTTGATGATTTGCCACCCGTGGCCGGACAACCCGGACAAGGGGCGGACAAAGGCCGGACAACACCCCTGACACATCCCGGCAAGCGGGGCGGACAACCGGACAACACCCCTTTAGGGGTGTCCGGTTGTCCGGCCTCTGGAGCGTCCGGCCTCCAGCGAGAGGAGAGGCGATGAACCAGATCGCACTGAGACAAACTCGCACCGCCTCCGCCACTTCGCGCTTATCGCATCTCGGCGAGCGGGTCCTTCCGGAGGGGGTAGGGCTGCGGGGGACGCTGACCCCGGGCTTTCTGTCGTTTCAAAGGCTTTTGAAATATGATTTCCGCCCCATGCGATCCTGACATTCTCGACCTTATCGGCGAACTCCCGCCCTCTGACGTCGAGACGATTTCGGAAGCCGCTCTTGCGGACCTTCTGGGCATCACCTCGCGCCATGTTCGCAATCTCGCCGCTGACGGCGTGGCGAGGAAAGCCGGCCCCGGGCGGTATGAGCTGCGCGCCAGCGTGCGCGCCTATGCTGAATCCCTTCGCGCCAAGGCATCGCGGGGCAGGGCGAAGGCGGACGATCCGGAACTTCGCGCCGAACGTCTCAGGCTCGCCGCGGCGCAAGCTGAAAAGGTCGAACTATCGAACGCCAGGACGCGCGGCGAGCTCCTATCCGCCCGGGACGTGGAGTCGGCATGGGCGGGCGTGTTGCGGGAAGTGCGCGCCGCCATGCTGGCGATTCCCGGCCGGGTGAACCAAAGCCTTCCCCATCTCACCTCGCATGATCTGGCGACCCTGGACCGTGAGATTCGCAACGTGCTCGCTCAGGCGGCCGGCGCACATGAGTGATTTCGTGGGAATTCTAACGCGGTATTACTGGAATTATATTGATATCAACAAACCCAGTGTCAGTAAAATAAACGCTTATGAGCCTAGCTTTCATTCTACCTGCCTCAAGGAGGGGCGCAGCTGCCTCGGTATATTTAATGGGCAGATAGCCAACATGATGACTTTTGACAATGCGTCTAAAGAATCCTTTTTTTGGCCAGTGTCCAATGACCTTCACCGCATTTTTATCATACGGATTATTCGGCTCACGCTCAAGCGTTATCCAAGCGTCAAAGCCCAGAGCTTGAGCGTCTGCGCACCCTTGCGCAAATTCGAGCGCAGCGGCCCTTCTATGTTGAACGCCGGAAACCTTTATTTGGGTTTCAGTGAAATTTTTCCACCCGTCAATTTTCGCGCCGAACCGGACTTTCATCTTTTAGCCCCTCCCATGACGTTCTGATTGTATACAGGAAAGCAGATGACGATTAAAGCAATGCGCGCCCGTGCGCTCGCCGCACTGAAGCCGCCCCCGCGCCTCGCGCTCGCTGACTGGATCGAACGCGATCTCTACCTCCCGGCGGGCGTCTCGGCGCTTCCTGGAAAGGTCCGTCTGTGGCCATATCAGCGCGGAATCGCGGACGCGATCTCAGATCCTGAAGTCGAACGCGTGACGCTGGTCAAATCGGTTCGCGTCGGCCTTTCCACGCTGCTAACCGCCACCATTGCGAATTTCGTGGCGAATGAGCCGTCGCCGATCCTTCTATTGTTGCCGACCGAAGCCGATTGCCGCGACTACGTGGTGAGCGACCTGGAGCCGATTTTCGAGGCCTCGCCGGCCGTCGCCGGGCTTCTGTCCGGCGAGGCGGACGAGTCCGGCCGCAACACGCTGCTAAGCCGGCGCTTTCCGGGCGGATCGCTCAAGATCGTGGCGGCAAAAAGCCCGCGCAATCTGCGCCGCCACAACGTGCGAATCCTCTTGATCGATGAAGCCGACGCCATGGCGCCGACGGCCGAAGGAAACCCGCTCACACTCGGCGAACGGCGAACACTGTCCTTCGCAAACCGGAAAATCGTGACTGGGTCGACGCCGACTATTGAGGAAACGTCGAACGTGCTTCGCGCCTACGCGGCGAGCGATCAACGCGTGTTCGAAGTGCCTTGTCCTGAGTGCGGCGCGCATACTGAAATCTTGTGGCGTCATATCGAGTGGGAAGCGGGCCGCCCGGACACCGCCGCTTTTCGCTGTCCCCATTGCGAGACGCTGATCCCCGAACGTCACAAGGCGCAAATGGCTGCGGCCGGCGCCTGGCGGATCACCCGCCCGGACGTGGCCGGTCATGCGGGCTTCCGGATCAATGCCCTGATTTCGACGCTCGCCAACGCTTCATGGGCGAAGCTGGCGGCCGAATTCATCGCGGCGAAGGATCATCCGGACCAGCTGCAGACTTTCGTGAACACGATCCTCGCCGAGGGGTGGCGCGAGGCCGCCGAGGATATCGACCCGGACGCGCTGCAGAGCCGCGCCGGGGATTTCGGGCTTGATGCGATCCCCGGCGACGTGTTGCTCGTGACGGCTGGCGTTGACGTCCAGGGGGACCGGCTGGAATGCACGTTTGCGGGCCATGGGCGCGAAACGGCGTTCGTCCTGGGGCACGTGGTGATCTGGGGAAGCCCCGGCGACGACTCGACGTGGGCCGAGCTTGATGAACTGTTGCGCACGTCCTGGCCGCACCCGAATGGCGGCCGATTGAAGGTCGACGCCGCGGCGATTGACTCCGGTGACGGCGCCTGGACCGAAAAGGTCTATGCCTTCACGCGTGCGCGTTTCGGCCGCAAGGTGCTCGCGATCAAGGGCGTGGCCGGCGTGCGTCCGCCGCTGCACCGGTCCAGCGTGAAGGGCGCGCCCATGTTCCTGGTCGGCGTTGACGGATTGAAAGCCCAAATCCTGCAGCGGATCGCGCGCGGCAATACGCTTCGCTTCTCTGACCGGCTTGAAGCCGAGTACTTCCACCAGGTGACAAGCGAACGCCGAACCGTCCGCTATGTGAGGGGCCAGCCTGTCCGCCGGTTCGAACGTATCCCGGGCCGCCGCGCCGAGGCGCTCGATTGCCTCGTTTATGCCCTTGCCGCGCGACACGTAATTAATGCAAACTTGGACGTGCGAGAGTCGGAACTGGCGAGCGCTACGGCGCCAAAGTCGAAGCTGTCGCCGGTGATTAGAAGTAGGTGGGTGGATCGATAGAGGGATGTTATTTAATGGGAACGATGGTGTACTTAGAAGGTGATTTCGAAGATCGAGGAGCAGACAAAATCAAATCTAGTAGGATTGGAACAACAGGATTTTCAGGGGACGAAGAGGGGCCACAATTGTTTATAAATATTAATGGTGAAGATATCATACTTAAAGAACTGACGCGCAAAGGATTTTGAATGGAATATCTAGCGCCTGTAGTTACTTGTGCCTTGAATATAAATCTGAATAGCGACCTAAATCGCTTCGCCTTGGCCGAGTTTTGCAAATGGGAGCATGAAGTTCGATGAGTGAAGAGCCGTCAGAAGCGACCAGAACGCTAAAAAGTAAGGAGTTTTTTGGTTGGCCAATAGGCGAGATTTTGTACTGCATTGCTGCAGCATTATTTTTATTTGGAGTTTTTTCGGCATTTAATAATCATGAAAGAACATCAAGATATAGCTGGGATGCGTGGAGCTTTGAGACTTGGTCGATCCTTATTTTATTTATGGTCGGGGCGCTATCCATTGTATGTATAGGTTATGTAATTAATACATTAAACAAAATTTTATGGTCGGCAAGCTCTGCTGAGGATCGCACACGGTTTTTCGACTAGCCGCGCGCGTTACGCTCCTTAGCGATACCGCTTAATTTCGTATTATTATTGTCTGAGTGAAAATCTCGGAGGCGCGTTAGACTTCGCACGTGGCCCTAACAGAGGAACTTTTTCAAAAGCTTACTGGCCGACTGACCCGCCTTCGGACACTGTTTGCCAGCGGTGGTGCAATATGGCGGATTCGCTGATCCGGTGAAGAAATCCAATTTCGACGCCGGATAGAGGGTGACCGCGTTCAAGTAGTCCCGCCACAATGTGTCCGAGGCGCGCAGGGTTATCCTCGGACAAGAATCTTTCCGCGGCGCGGCGACCCTGCCAAGTATCAGTGGGGTAGATTCCGGTCGGGATCGGCAGAGATTGCATGTTCGCCTCCTGTTTCTGGAGACTATGACGCGGCGCTAACAGCCTGTCTAATCACAAGCATTTCACGCCAAACGTGAATATTAATATTTCATTCTGCGAAAAAAGAAAAGGCCGGGTGTGCGTTCGACTTCACACCCGGCCCCAACAGAGGAGATTTTCCAAAAGCTTACGGGCCGCAAATCCCGCTTTCGGACACCGTTGCAAGCGGTGGCGCAACCGGGAGGGAAGGAGACGACCTCCCGAGTGCACGGACCGCTTATAGCAGCGGTGGTGCACTGAGTCGAGTCACTAGAGTGATTGACTGCAGTGAATGGCGTGGTAAAGTGCGCTTCCAAACTAGGGAGCCACCGCAATGAATGATGAACCCCGCGAGCCGCTATTCACTCACCCGGAACCAGGCCCTCGCTTCGCGATCAAAACGCTCGCGCATGCTATCAGCGGCGGCGGCGTTCCCTATCCGACGGCACACGCGCGCGTCGCGGGCTATACAAAAAAGCGCTTGGTCGAAGTCCGCGTAAAAGGCGCGGCAACACAGCCAAACCTATATGCAGCTTCAGACATGGCGGTGGCGGTTTTGCTTTCCGCCCTGCAGGATTTGGGCGTCGCGGATTTAGAAGTTCAAGAAGCGGCGTCGCTGGCGTGCTATGCGTGGCGATACCCCGCCCCCGATGGTGCAAGTGGCCACCCCGTCCATCACGTGCTTGACGCCGCAGTGCATGGCGAGAGCGTGGTTTTCCAGTTGGACGTGTTCCGAAACACTGGCACCGGACAGCGCCATTTCCGCGCCTTTTTCTTGAATGCGAGCCGGATGCAGCCAATCGGGGAGCCGATGGAGCCGTCGGCGGATTGGGCTCCGATGGCTGGTATAATCGTGGTGCTCGATAATCATCTGCAGCCGGTTCTTAAAGCCGTTCGCGACGCTCAGCACGGGGCGTCCGGCCACTAATGGGCGCATTGGCCACGTTTCGCCGCATTCTCGCGTCTAGGCGCGTTCGCCGGTTCGACGCTGCAGGCGCCGGGCGCCGTTGGGACTCGCGTCTGGCCTTTGGCCGCACGGGACCTGAAACTCTGGCCGCTTCGGCCCCGATCCGCTCGCGGGCGCGTCACTGTTATGCGAACAATCCCTACGCAAGGAATGGCATCGACGCGCATGTGATCGCGGCGGTGGGCTTTGGCATCAAGACGGTTTCTGCTCACCGTGACGCGGAAATGCGCGAAGCGTGCGGCGCTTTTTTCGCAAGGTGGAGCGAACGCGCAGACGCCGACGGCCGGACAACCTTGGCCGGACTGCAGCGCGAAATCGTGCGGGCTTTGAAAGTCGACGGCGAAGCATTTGCGGTCATGGAATCCGGGCTGGATGGCATGCCGCGTCTGCGGATCATCCCCGCTGAACTGGTCGACGAGTCGTACACGCGCGATCTGGACGGGGGCGGTTACGCAGTTGCTGGGGTCGAATTCAACGGCTCAGGCGAGCGCGTCGCCTACCATATTTTTCAGGATCGCCCGACCGATGTTTTCGCGAGCCTTCGCCCGGCTGAACGCGTCCCGGCAGGTCGCGTCCTTCACATTATCGAACCGCTGGGCGCCGGCCAGGTTCGCGGCGTCTCTGCGCTCGCACCCGTGCTGCTACGCCTCTCAGAGCTCGACCAGCTGGAAGATGCGCTTCTCGTGAAAGAGAAGGTTAGCGCGATGATGATGGCGTTTCTGGTCGATACCAATGGGACCGGGGCGGAATCGCCGTTCGACGGGGAGGGCGCGGGCGCGATCCTGGAAAGCGGCCTTGAGCCTGGGACGATGAAATTCCTTCCGTCCGGCTGGGACGTGCGGCTGTCTCAGCCGCAGCAAGCCGCGCAGTCGGCTGAATTCCTGGCGCATCAAATTCGCGCGGTCGCGGCTGGCCTTGGCGTCCCGGTTCACCTGGTCGACGGTAATCTCGCGCAGGCGAATTATTCAAGCCTGCGCGCTGGTTCGGTCGCGTTTCGCCAACGCGTCGAGGCGCTGCAATGGACTATTCTGGCGCCGCAGTTTCTCAGCCCTGTTTGGGAGGCGGTTATCACCGCAGGCATTTTGTCCGGACGCCTCGACGCTCCGAACTTTGAATCTGCGGCAGACGATTATCTCGCCTGCGAGCACTTTCCCCCGCCGCTTCCCTGGGTCGACCCGAAAAAGGATATCGAAGCTGAAGAGCTGGCGATCAAGGCCGGACTCAAATCGCGGCGCCAAGCCGTCGCCGAGCGCGGTTTTTCGATTGAGGCGCTCGACGCTGAGCGCGCCGCCGACGCCAAGCGTGAGCGCGAACTTCAACTCATCACAGGAACGGAAGGCGCCAGCGATGCAGCGTAACGCGGGTGAACGGAGGGCCGAAGCCTTCCTTGACGCCGAAATGAACCGGGCTCTCGCCCTCGGTTCGCAGCCTGCGAAGATTCAACGGGCCGTGCTCGCCGTGGAGCGCGCAGCGGAAGCCGTCGGTTTCGTGTTCGCCAATGGCGTTGAAGTCGAACCGCGAAGGCTGGTCGCACGCCGTGGCGAGACGGAAGTTCGCGCCACTGAAGAGGGGGGCGGCGTCTGGCGCTTCGAAATCTTCTCTGGCGGGACCGTTGTCCAGGAATTCCGGGGACGGCGCGCATGATTGGCGATCTTGAAACCCGCCGCGCGACGCTTGCGCCGGACTCCTTCGACCGTGCATCCGGGACCGTTGACGTGACGCTGTCTACCGGTTCGCCAGTGCGGCGCGCCGGCTATGTCGAACGCCTCGCGATCACCCCGGACGCCGTCACGCTGGCGCCGCGCATTCCTCTGCTCGATAGCCACCGGCAAAGCTCGATAACCGACATCAAGGGCCGCGTGGAGAACGTGCGGTTTGAGGCCGGGCGGATAGTCGCAACCCTGCGAGTTTCCGATCCCATCGCGCTGGACGCAATCGAGCGCGGCGACGTAACGGGCGTTTCAATCGGTTATCGCGTCGACGCCTGGAAAGATACCCGCGGCGCCAACGGCGAACGCGTGCGGGAAGCCGTGAACTGGACGCTTGTCGAGGCCTCTCTCGTCCCCGTCCCCGCCGATCCTGAAGCCCTAATACGGAGTCAAGTCATGTCCGAATCCACGGCGCAACCCGCCGAGAATCCCGCCCCGGTGACCGCCGAGGCGCTGAAAATGCGCGCCGATATTCGTGAAATCGCAAAGCGCGCCAACCTTCCCGCCGAATGGGCCGACGCTCAAATTGACACGGGCGGCGATATTATCACCGCGCGCGCCGCCGCTTTTGAAGAGCTTCAGAAGCGTTCGCCCGCGCCGATCCGCACGGCCGCCGTGGGCTTTTCGAACGAGGATCCGGCGATCATCCGCCGGCGCCAGGCGGACGCGCTGGCCGCCCGTATGACCGGCGCAGCGCCGAGCGATGAAGCGCGGCCATATATGCACTTTGGCCTTCGCGATCTGGCGCGCGACTATCTGCAGCGCGCGGGCGTCGCGGGCATTTCCACGCTGTCTACTGAAGAGCTGCTTTCGCGCGCCATGCACGGAACCAGCGATTTCCCGGCGCTCTTGACCGAGTCCGGGAACCGCGTGCTCGCACAAGCCTACCAAGCCGCGCAGAGCCCGGTGAAGCGCATCGCGGCGCAGCGCACCGCCGCCGACTTCCGCCCGCTCTCGACGCTGCGCCTCGGCGAAGCCGGGAAGCTGGAAAAGGTCGGCGAGCACGGCGAAATCACCTCAACGACCATGGGCGAAACGAAGGAAAGTTACGCGCTCGAAACCTTCGGCCGCATGTTCGCGCTTTCGCGCAAATCGATCATCAATGATGATCTGAACGCGTTTGGCCGCTGGGCTCAAATCATGGGCCAGGCGGCCGCCGAGACCGAAGCGGACCTTCTGGTTTCGCTTCTGACGCAATCGGGGGGCGCTGGCCCCGTCATACAGGACGGAACGCGTCTTTTCCACGCCGATCACGGCAACCTCGCCAGCACGGGCGCAGGCCTGTCCGAAGCGACTCTCAGCGCCGCGCGCCTTGCCATGCGCACTCAAAAAGGCCTCGACGGGAAATCGCCCATCGCCGTGACGCCGCGCTTCCTCTTGGTTCATCCGAACCTCGAAACGGCGGCCGAAAAGCTGCTTTCCGCGATTCAGCCGCTTTCGGCGCAGGACGTGAATCCGTTCGCTGGCAAGCTGGAGCTTCTGGTCGAACCGCGCTTGCCTTCCGTTGGCTGGTATGTGTTCGCCGACCCCGCGCAATCGCCCGTGCTCGAATATGCCTACCTGTCCAGCGCGCCCGGCCCGCAAATGGCCAGCCGCGACGGGTGGGAAGTCCTGGGCCGCGAATTCCGCGTGTATCTGGACTTTGGCGCGGGCGCGACCGACCACCGCGGCGCCTTCCGCAACCCGGGCGCCTAAGCCATGGCCAGCCCGCTCGCCTCATTGATCGCATGGCGCGATGAACTCTTGGCCGCCCGCGCCACCGGCGCGCGCCGCTTCAGGGACTCCAACGGCGAGGAAATCGAATATCGCAGCGTGCGCGAACTCACCGCGGCGATTTCGGCTCTTGATCGCGAGATTGAGAAACTTAGCGGGCGGGCCATGCCTAAGACAATCGTTTTCAAAACCTCGAAAGGACTCTGACATGCGTAACTATATCCAGCCCGGTGACACGCTGACGATCCCGGCCCCGGCTGCAGTGGCGTCCGGCGGCGTGGTGATCGCTGGCGCGCTGAAAGGCATCGCCGCTGGCGACGCGGCGCCCGGCGCTTCGGTCGACGTGTCGACCAGGGGCGTTTTCGAGCTTCCCAAAGTCGGCGCAAACGAATTCGCCGTGGGCGCTGCGGTCTACTGGGACGCCGACGCCGAGCTCGCAACTTCGGTTTCGACCGACAATACCGAAATCGGCTTCGCCGTTGCGGCGGCCGGCGCCGGTTCGGCATCTGTCCGCGTTCGTTTCGGCTAAACTTATGTCCCGCGGCGCCTGCACCTTCAGACAAACCGACCTAACCCGCGCGGTGAAAGCTGCGCGGGCGGCCGGTCTGCAGGTGACGGCGACCGTGATCGCGCCTGACGGAAGTATTCGCCTTGAGCACGTGGCCGATCCCCGGGACAATGGGGAATCACCCTTCGACAAATGGAAGGCGAAGCGCGATGCACATTAGATTGAAAGGCCTTAATCGGGTCCGCAAGAAGCTCGCCGATGGCCGCACCGTCGAATACTTCTACGCCTGGAAAGGTGGGCCGCGCCTGGAGGGAAAGCCCGGCTCGCCTGAATTCATCGCCGCTTATAACGAGGCGGTGAGGGCGAAAATCCCGGTAGACCGCACGACGCTGGAATCCATCCTCGACGCGTTTCAGGACTCAGCCGATTTCGCCAAACTCGGCGGGCGGACACAAAAGGATTACCGGCGTCATTTGAAAATGATCGCCACTGAATTTGGCGATTTTCCTCTCCGCGCCCTTGAGATGGAGCGCGATCGCGCGAAATCCCGTGCTGAATTTTTGAACTGGCGCGACGTGCTCGCGAGGTCCTCTCGGCGACAAGCCGATTATGTTCTTGCCACATTCGCCCGCGTGTTTTCATGGGCGAAGGATCGCGGTCTCATTCTGGCGAACCCGCTGGAGTCCCGTGGGCGCCTCTATCGGTCGGAGCGGTCGGAATCGGTCTGGACAGAAGAGGATCAAGCGGCATTCAACGCGGTCGCTTCGAAGGAGCTGCGCCTCGCGTTGCTTCTCGCCGTCTGGACCGGCCAGCGCCAGGGCGATTTGTTGCGCCTCACCTGGTCGGCGTATGACGGACGCACAATTCGTTTCCAGCAAGGCAAGACCCGCAAGCGTATCTTGATCCCGGTCGCTGCGCCGCTTCGCGCGGCGCTGGAAACTGCGAAGCGCCAGCGCGGCGACGCCGTGACCATCCTCAAAAATTCGCGCGGCGCACCCTGGACGGCTGACGGCTTCCGGACCTCATGGGGCAAGGCCTGTCAGAAGGCAAAAATCGCAGGCCTCACATTTCATGATCTGAGAGGGACCGCGGTCACGCGCCTTGCCCTCGCCGAGTGCTCCGAAGCCGAGATCGCCACCATCACGGGCCATAGCCTCAAAGACGTCGGCGCTATTCTCGACGCGCACTATCTGCGGCGCGATCAAGGTCTCGCCGAGTCCGCTATGCGCAAGCTCGAATCCAGAACAAAAAATCCAACTGCGCTCCCAACTGCCCAAGGCGAGTAAAGTTTTTTTCGAGAAAAAGCCTTTAAAATCAATGGTGCCGGCTGAGGGACTTGAACCCCCGACCTTCGGTTTACAAAACCGCTGCTCTACCAACTGAGCTAAGCCGGCGCCGGGCCGCCCTGCGCCCCTGTGGGGGAGGGCGGCGAGGACGGTGTCAGTCTAGCCGACAATCTCGCTGCCGGCGAAGAAATAGGCGATTTCCTCGGCGGCCGTCTCGGGCGCATCGGAGCCGTGCACCGAGTTGGCCTCGATGGATTCGGCAAATTCCTTGCGGATCGTGCCCGGCTCGGCATTGGCCGGATTGGTGGCGCCCATCACCTTGCGGTAGGTGGCGATGGCGTCTTCGCCTTCCAGCACCTGGACCACCACGGGGCCGGAAATCATGAACGACACCAGCTCGTTGAAGAAGCCGCGCTCACGGTGCACGCCGTAAAACGTTTCGGCCTGGGCTTTGGTCATGTGGATGCGCTTTTGCGCGATGATGCGCAGGCCCGCCGCCTCGATCTTGGCGTTGATGGCGCCGGTCAGATTGCGGCGCGTGGCGTCAGGCTTGATGATGGAGAAGGTGCGTTGCAGCGCCATGGTGGATGTCCCTTCAAGGATCTGGGGAGGAATGGATTGCGGCGGCTTATAGCGGCGCTTCCGCCCCCTGTGAAGGCATGCTAGGCGCATCGGCCATGCTCCACGTCAACGACCTCACCCACCGCATTCAGGGCCGCTTGCTGTTTGATCAGGCGACGCTTTTTCTGCCCGCGAAAACACGCATGGGGCTGGTGGGGCGCAATGGCACGGGCAAGTCCACCCTGTTCCGCCTGATCCTGGGCGACGCGTCGCCCGAAAGTGGCGAGGTGCGGGTGCAGCCGGGCGCGCGCATCGGCACGATCGCGCAGGAGGCGCCCGCCGGGCGCACCAGCGTGATGGACTTTGTTCTGGCCGCCGATGTGGAGCGCGCGGCGCTGATGGCGGAAGCCGAAACCGCCAGCGATCCCCACCGCATCGCCGACATCCAGACGCGCCTTGCCGATATCAACGCGCACTCGGCCGAGGCGCGCGCGGGCGCCATCCTGAGCGGGCTGGGCTTTGATACCGCGGCGCAGGGGCGCGCGTGCGCGGAGTTCTCCGGCGGCTGGCGCATGCGCGTGGCCATGGCCGCGACGCTGTTCGCCGGGCCGGATCTCCTGCTGCTCGACGAGCCGACCAATTATCTCGATCTCGAAGGCGCGCTGTGGCTCGAGACCCATTTGTCGAAATTTCCCGGCGCGGCGCTGATCATCTCCCATGACCGCGAGCTCCTGAACGCCAGCGTCCATTCCATCGTGCACCTGAAAGACTGCAAGCTGTCGGTCTGGGAGGGCGGGTTTGACGCCTTCCAGCGCCAGCTCGCCGAGCGCCAGCGCGTGCAGATGAAAATGGTGGAAAAACAGGAGGATGAGCGCCGCCGCCTGCAGGGCTTCGTCGACCGCTTCCGCGCCCAGGCCACCAAGGCCAAACAGGCCCAGTCGCGGGTCAAGCGGCTGGAAAAGCTCGTCCCCATCGCCACCATGGTCGAGGACCCGGTGGCGCCGTTCGAATTTCCCGGCGCCGAGCGGCGCATGGGCAATCCGCTGGTGCGCTTTGACGAGTGCGACACGGGCTATGACCCGGACAAGCCGGTTCTGCGCAGGCTCAATCTGCGCATCGATGTCGATGACCGCATCGGCCTGCTGGGCCGCAATGGCGCAGGCAAGTCCACCTTCGCCAAACTGCTGACCGGGGCGCTGCCGGTGACGTCCGGCGCCATGCGCATGCACAAGAAGGCGGTAGTGGCCCATTTCGCCCAGCACCAGATCGACGCGCTCTCGCCGGACCATTCGGCCTATGACCATGTGCTCGAACGCATGGAGGAGAAGACCGAGGCCCAGCGCCGGGCGCGCCTGGCGCGCTTCGGCCTGCCGCGCGACCGGCAGGAGACGCCGGCCAGAAACCTGTCAGGCGGCGAGAAGGCGCGCCTCCTGATGAACCTCATCACCTTTGACGGGGCGCATCTCCTGATCCTCGATGAGCCGACCAACCATCTCGATATCGACAGCCGCGCCGCGCTGATGGACGCCATCAACGCATTTCCCGGCGCCGTCATCCTGATCAGCCACGACCGCAGCCTGATCGATACCTGCGTGGACCGGCTCTGGGTGGCCGAAGGCGGGACGATCAGGGCGTGGGACGGCGATCTCGATGATTACCGCAAGCACATGCTGCAAACCGAGGCCAAGCCCCGGCCCAAGGGCCAGCCCCCGGGCGGGCAGAAATCGGCTGACCGGCGCCAGACCGCCGCCGCGCGCGACCAGCTCAAACCCCTCAAGGCCGAGATCGCCCGCTGGGAGCGCGAGATCGACCGGCTCAAGGGCGTGCTTGAGAAAATCGACGCCGGTCTCGCCGTGGCCGGGCTGTGGGAGAAGGACCCCGCTCTGGCCACCGAGCTCACCAAAAAGCGCGCGCGCTGCGTGGCGCTGATCGACGCGGCCGAGACCAGCTGGCTGGAGGCGTCCGAAGCCTACGAGGCGGCGCAGGAAGCGGCGGGGGTTTAGGTCGGCGCCGGCAAGGTCACGCAGCGCAGCCGCGAGATTGTCTGAGACGTGCGCGCCTGCAGCCTCGCGTCTTTTGCGCCGCCGCGCGCTTGACGGCGCGGCGCGGCGGGCCGAAACAGGGATGCAACTGCACCATCCCCTGACCAGGACGCCTTGCCGCCATGCCGCTCGACGCTGACGATCATCGCTATGTTCTCTCCGGCGCCACGGGCGAGTGGGAGATTGTCGTGGGCCTGGAGGTCCACGCCCAGGTCAAGAGCCGCTCCAAGCTGTTCTCCGGCGCCTCCACCGAGTTCGGCTCCGAGCCCAATACCCAGGTTTCGCTCGTCGATGCCGGCATGCCCGGCATGTTGCCGGTGCTCAACAGATTCTGCGTCGAGCAGGCGGTGCGCACAGGCCTCGGCCTGAATGCGCAGATCAATGCCTTCTCGCGCTTTGACCGGAAGAATTACTTCTATCCCGACCTGCCCCAGGGCTATCAGATCAGCCAGTTCGCCCATCCCATCGTGGGCGAGGGAGAAATCGAGTGCGAGCGCGATGACGGCTCGCGCTTCACCGTGGGGATCGAGCGCCTGCATCTCGAACAGGATGCGGGCAAGTCCATCCATGATCTCGACCCCACCGCCACCTATGTGGATCTGAACCGCTCCGGCGTGGCGCTGATGGAGATCGTCTCGCGCCCCCACGTGCGCTCACCCGGCGATGCGGCGGCCTATGTGCGCACGCTGCGCACCATCTTGCGCTATCTCGACACCTGCGGCGGCGACATGGAAAAGGGCCAGATGCGCGCCGACGTGAACGTGTCGGTGTGCCGGCCCGGCCAGTACGAGAAGTTCGCCGCCAGCGGCGATTTCAAGCATCTGGGCACGCGCTGCGAGATCAAGAACGTCAACTCGCTGCGCTTCATCATGCAGGCCATCGAGTATGAGGCGCGCCGCCAGATCGATATTCTCGAAGAGGGCGGCAAGATCATCCAGCAGACCCGCCTGTTCGACGCCAATACCGGCGTGACCCGGTCGATGCGGTCGAAGGAAGAGGCGCATGACTACCGCTATTTCCCCGATCCCGACCTGACCCCGCTGGTGCTGGAAGAGTCCTGGATCGCAGACATCAAGGCCCATCTGCCCGAACTGCCGGCGCAGAAGCGCAAGCGCTTCGTCGAGGTGCTGGGCCTGTCGGAATACGACGCCTCGGTGCTGGCCGCCGACAAGGACCGGGCCGATTATTTCGAGGCCGTGATCGAGGGCGCGGACGCCAAGCTGTCAGCCAACTGGGTCAATAACGAGCTGTTCGGGCGCCTGAACAAGGAAGGCCTCGCCATCACCGAAAGCCCGGTGAGCCCGGTCCAGCTGGCGGGCCTTGTCAGCCTGATCACCTCCAACGTCATCTCGGGCAAGATCGCCAAGGACGTGTTCGAAATCGTCTGGATCGAAGGCGGCGACCCGGCGGACATCGTCGAGGCGCGCGGCCTGAAGCAGGTCACCGACACCGGCGCCATTGAAAAGGTGGTGGACGCGCTGATCGCCGCCAACCCCGAGCAGGCCGAAAAGGTGAAGACCAAGCCGCAGACGCTGGGCTGGTTTGTCGGCCAGGTGATGAAGGCCACCGGCGGCAAGGCCAATCCGCAGGCGGTGAACGAGATCCTGAACCGCAAATTGCTGGGGTGATGGCGCCGGCCTCACGGCAAGCGTGCTGCGCCGCCCTCGCAAGGCGGGCCGCGGACTGCTACATGCACAATTGCGATGCGTGACCCCTATACGATTCTCGGCGTGCCCAGATCGGCTTCGGCCGACGAGATCAGGCGCGCCTACCGCAAGCTTGCCAAGGAGCTGCACCCCGACGCGCGCCCCGGTGACGCGACCGCCGAGGACAGGTTCAAACAGGTCACCCAGGCCTTCAAGCTGCTCTCCAATGCCGAGACGCGAGCCAAATTCGACCGCGGCGAGATCGACGCCGAGGGGCGCGAGCGCGCGCCCTTCCACTATCGCTCCCATCCCGACGCGCCGCCCGGACAGCGTGGCCCGGCGGGGCGGTTCGAGGACATTTCCGATCTCTTCTCCGACCTGTTCGCCGAGCGCGCGCGGGCGTCGGGGCAGGGTGCGGGGGCGGGCGCCCGGCGCAATGCGCCGGGTCCCGACATGCGCGGCGACATCGTGGTCAGCTTTGAGGAATCCGTTCTGGGCGCCAGGAAGCGCGTCAGCCTCCAGGGCGCGCGCGCCATCGAGATCGTGGTGCCCGCCGGCGTGGAGGATGGCCAGGTGCTGCGCCTGCGCGGGCAGGGCGCGCCATCGCCCTATGGCGGACCATCCGGCGATGCCCTGATCACCGTTCGCATCGCCCCGCACGCCCTGTTCCAGCGCGATGGGCGCGACATCCGGATCGATCTGCCCATCAGCCTGAAGGAAGCCGTGCTGGGCGGCGTGGTGCGCGCGCCCACGGTGGACGGGGTGGTGGAAGTGCGCGTGCCGGCGGGTTCGACCTCGGGCGCGCTGTTGCGCCTGCGCGGCAAGGGCGCCTCCGGTCCTGACGGCAAGCGCGGCGACCAGATCATCCGCCTGATCATTGACGTGCCGCCGGGCGACCCGGCGCTGGAAAGCTTTGTCGAAACCTGGACCCCGCCCGCAGGCTATGATCCGCGGCGGCGGCGGGGCGGATGACGGGCGCGCTGCAGATGAATGGCCGGCGCCTTGCATGTTCACAGCGCGTTCAGCCGCATCCAGTCAGAACAGGCCTCATGAAAACGCTCCTCGCCTCTGTCCTTCTCCTGGCCGCGATCGCGGCGGCCGGCGCTGCGCCGGGCGCGGCCGCGCATGCGTCCGGCTGGCCGTCCGCCTCCGCCGCCCTGGCGCAGGCGGACGTGGTGCCTATGCGCGTGGCGATCGATGCGGCGCTGCGCGCCTATCCCGGCTCGCAATACGTCACCGGCCGGTTCGAGGGCGGCGCCCGGCCGCTTTACATCATCCGCATCGTGACCCGGGAGGGTCAGCGCCTGGACGTGCGCGTGGACGCGCGCTCCGGCCAGGTCATCGGTTAACAGGAAAGGAGCTACGCCCATGCGCGCGCTCATCGTGGAAGACGACGCCGACCTGAACCGCCAGCTCTCCGAAACGCTGCAACATGCGGGCTATGCGGTGGATTCCGCCGCCGACGGCGAGGATGGCTGGCATCTGGGCGGGACCGAGCCGTATGACGCCATCGTGCTGGATCTCGGCCTGCCCAAGATGGACGGCGTCTCCGTGCTCGAGCGCTGGCGCAAGGCGGGCGTGTCCACGCCGGTGCTGATCCTCACCGCCCGGGACCGCTGGAGCGAGAAGGTCGCCGGGTTTGACGCCGGCGCCGACGACTATCTCACCAAGCCCTTTCATCCGGAGGAATTGCTGGCGCGCCTGCGCGCCCTGACCCGGCGCGCCGCCGGCCACGCCAGCGCCATGCTGGAAAGCGGCGTGCTGACGCTGGACACGCGCGGCGCGCGGGTGTTCCTCGGCGATCATCTGGTCAAGCTCACCAGCCATGAATTCCGTCTCCTGAGCTATCTGATGCATCACAAGGAGCGGGTGATCTCGCGCACCGAGCTCGTCGAACACATTTACGATCAGGATTTCGACCGCGATTCCAATACGATCGAGGTGTTTGTGGGGCGTCTGCGCAAGAAAATCGGCAATGAGCGGATCGAAACCGTCCGCGGTCTGGGCTATCGTCTGGTCGATCCGGACGCCGGACGTGCGGATGCAAGGACCGGGTGAGCGACACCACTGACCAGACCGGGCGACCGGACCTGATCGAACAGGGCTCCATGGTGCGCCGGCTGGTGCTGGCCGCCCTGGGCTGGGCGGTGATTTTGCTGGTGTTCGGCGCCGGCGCGCTCACCCTCCTGTTCCAGTCCACGGTGCTGCGCGATCTTGATGACCGGCTGGCGGGCGTGGTCGATTCCATGGTCGCCCATGTCGAACCCGTGGCCGGCGGTGGGCTCGAGCTTGAACAGCGCCCGATTGATCCGGGCTATTTTCAAGCGCTTTCAGGACGTTACTGGCAGGTTTTCACAACCGGCGGCGCGGACGGACGTTTTGTCCTGCGCTCGGATTCGCTCGCCAATGAACGTCTCGACACCAACGGGCCGCTGGTGCGTGCGGCGCTGGATCAGCCAGGCGTCACTATCATCGGCGAGACCCGCGGACCCAATCTTGAACCCATGCGGGTGCAGCTGCGCGCCGTGCTCATACAGGGGCGCGGACCGGTGGTGTTCGCCGCCGCCGAGGACCGGCGCCCCGCCGACCGCCGCGTGCGGGACTTCGCCATGGCTGCAGCCGCCTTGCTGGCCGCTTTCGCGGCCCTGCTGGCCGCAGGCGTGGTGGTTCTGGTGCGCTGGGCGCTGGGCCCGATCCTGCGCATGGGCGCCGCGGTCGCCGCTGTGCGCGATGGTCAGGCCGAATGGGTCAGCGGCGATTTCCCGCGCGAGATCAAGCCACTGGCAGAAGAGCTTAACGCCCTCCTCGACCATTCGCGCGACGTGGTGGAGCGTGCGCGCACCCATGTGGGCAATCTCGCCCACGCCCTTAAGACGCCCCTGACGGTGCTTGGCAATGAAGCGCGCACCCAGTCCGGCCCGCTCGCCGAGCTGGTCGCGCGCCAGACCCAGGCGATGACCGGCCAGGTGGAGCATCACCTGCGCCGCGCCCGGGCGGCCGCCAATGCCCGCGCGCTCGGCGCGCGCACGCCCGCTGACGCGGTCATCCATGATCTCGGGCGCACGCTGCGGCGCATCTATGAGCGCCGCGGTGTGGAGATCGACTGGGACTGCGCGCCCGGCGCCGTGTTCCGCGGCGAGCGTCAGGACCTCGAGGATCTTGCGGGCAATCTCATGGACAATGCCTGCAAATGGGCCGCCCGGCAGGTGCGCGTCGCCGCTGCGCCCGGCGCGCCGGGCCGGCTCGAGATTATCGTGGAGGATGACGGGCCCGGCCTCAGCGAAACCCAGCGCCGGCAGGCGCTGGCGCGCGGCGTCCGGCTGGATGAACAGGCGCCCGGAACCGGCCTGGGCCTGGCGATCGTCACCGATCTGGCCGCCGCCTATGGTGGAACGCTGTCGCTTGATCATTCTGATCTGGGGGGGCTGCGCGCCCGCCTTGACCTGCCGGGCGGGGCTGCCGGCGCGGGTTAACCCTTGTTAACCAGCTTCAGGCTAAACACATTCAATTGCACGGACGGGAGCATCGCATGGGGCCGCTGGCGCCGGCGAAATTGGAACAATTGCGCACCCTGCTCGCCAGCCTGCCTGGCGACATGGCCGCACGGCTGTGCGCGATGGCTGACAAGGCCGATCCGGCGCTGGGGCGCCTCCTCGCCAACTGCCTCGTCGACCCGGAGGATCTGGCGCGGGAGCGCTTCTTCGCGCCCCTGGCCCCGTTGTCGGGAGAGCCTGGCGAAGACCGGCCCGCCGTCTGTGTAGCGCCCGCCGCGCTGGTGCGCGCGCTCTGGGCCTGGATGGGCGATACGCTGGCACCCTGGATCGCCGCGCGCGCCCGGGACGCTGTCCGGGATCCCGGCGCGCCTGTCGCGCCAGATGCGCTCGACGCTGATCGCGCCGCGTTCGCCGGCCTGATGCTGGACGCGTTCGCGCGCGCCGAGGCCGACCCGCGCGAACTCAAGCGGCTGCAATCGCGCCTGGGCGTGGAGCGGTTTGACGAAGCGCGCGACATCGCTGTCCTGTTGCGCCTGGCGCCGGTGCTAAGGACTGCGGTGCAAGGGCTCGCCGCGGCGATTGACGAGCCCGACGACGCCCTGTGCGCGTTCATTCGCGACCGCTACGAAGCCGCTGCAGCGGCGGACCCCGACGCTGGCCCATGGGTCTTGTTGATGATCATGGCCCGATTCAGCCGTCCGTGGCGGATCCTGCGCGTGTTCGAACGCCTGACCCATCGTGACGATGATCTGTTGCTGGGCAGGACCGACATGGCGCTCATCGGCGACGTGCTGCTGCGCGACGCCGAGCATCATCTCGCCGGTTTCCGTGCTGTGCCGCGCACCGGACCCGGCGCGCGCGACGCCGCGGCGGCGCTCACCGCCTTCGCCGCCATCACCGTGGGCATGAGCCGCGAGATTGGTATTCGCAAGGACGGGCCCTGGGGCCGGCGCATCATGGATTTGCGCGCCCGCGCCAGCGACCAGATGAGCGCCATCCACGAGGCCGCGCGCCGCTCCGTGGCGCGCGTTCTGCCCGAAACCGGCAAGACGCGGCGTCCTTACACCCCGGCGCGCGAGCCCGACTTCGAGGAGGCGCAGGCCCTGTGCCTGTTCCTGACGCTGACGCGCGATGATGCCGGCCGCGCCGCCGTGGGCAGCGCCCACAACGCCGCTATGGCCGAGCTCGCCAGCGTGTTCGAGCAGGCGGGCCAGGGAGCGCTTGACGCCTTGCGCAGCCCCGACGCCGGCCAGCGCGAGGCGGGCGCCGCACGCCTGCACCAGATCGCCGCGTTGATGCAGGCGCTGGGTCAGGACGAGGCCGGCGCCATCCTCCTGCGCCGAGGCGCCGCAGCCCTGGCGGCGTAATCTCCTTCAAAGCGGGCCTCGTCCGCTCTATCTAGACATTTATGAACGCATCGCTTCCACCCGCTCTTGAAGCGCGCGCTGCCGTCGGCGCCCGTCTGTCATCGCCCAGCGCGGCGCGCAATCGCGCCGTGATCGCCGGGGCACTGGCCGGCCTCCTGCCGCCCGGCGCGCGTGTTCTGGAGATCGCCAGCGGCACGGGCGAGCATGCGCTGGCCTGTGTGGCGGCGCGTCCCGATCTCGTCTGGATGCCCAGTGATCCCGATCCCGCCGCGCGGGCCAGCATTGACGCCTGGGCGCGCGAAGCCGGCGGCGCGATCGCCCCGGCGCTGAATCTCGACGTGACACAGGCAGGCTGGGCAGAGGGCCTGACAGCCGGCGCCGTCTTCTGCGCCAACATGATCCATATCGCGCCCTGGACCGCCGCGCAGGGCCTGTTCGCGGGCGCGGCCGGCATCCTTGCGCCCGGCGCGCAACTGCATCTCTACGGGCCTTTCCTGGAGGGCGCCGCCACCGCCCCGTCCAATCTCGACTTTGACGCCAGCCTGCGCGCGCGCCATCCCGGCTGGGGCGTGCGCGCGCTTGATGATGTGGACGCGCTGGCGGCCGCGTGCGGGTTTTCCCGTTCGGCGCGCCTTGAAATGCCTGCCAATAACCGCCTCATGTCCTGGCGGCGGAGCGCGTCATGATCATCTTCACCCTTGTCTGCATGACGATCGGCGCTGCCGCGGCGATCTGGCTTGCCCGGCCCCTGTTGCAGGAAAGCGGCGCGGCGCGCCTGATCGGGATCGCCGCCGGGGCGTTCCTGGCGCTGGGCGCGCTGGGCGCCTATTTTGTCAACGGCATGCCGGACGCACCCGGCGCGCCGTATCAGCCGCGCATGGAGGCTCTTCGCGCCGCCGATCCGGAGACCCTGACCCCCGCCGAGCAGGAGGCCTGGCTGCGCGACGCGGTGCGCCGCGACCCGCGCGACATCGAGGCGCGCCGCCTGCTGGGCCGCTTCCTGGCGGCCACGCAGCGCGAGCTGGAAGCCATCGCGCATTTCGAGCAGGCGATCCGCGTCAGCCCGCAGGCGCGCCTGTTCAATGATCTGGGCCAGACGATCGTGACGCTCAATGAGGGCGTGGTGACGCCCGAAGCGCAGCGCGCCTTCACCACCGCCCACGCAGAAGACCCCGCCATGCCCGAGCCCGCCTTCTTCCTGGGCGCTGCCGCCTATGAAGCGGGCGACCGCGCCGCCGCCGCCGCCTTCTGGGGCGGGATCATCACGCGCCTTGACGAGGATGATCCCTACCGCGAGGCCATCGCCTCGCGCGCCGCCGATCTGTTGTCGCGCCCCTCCATGGGCGGCGCCGACCCTGCGGCACTGACCGAAGGCGCCGAGCGCCCCGATGTGGAGGCGATGATCGACGGCATGATCGCCCGCCTGGAAACGCGCCTTGAAGCCGACCCGGCGGACATCTCAGGCTGGCTCACCCTGGCGCGCGCGCGCATGATGCAGGACGATCCGGCCGGCGCTGCCGACGCGCTCGCCCGCGGCCGTGCCGCATTACCCGGTGATCCCGCTGCGCGCGCCCTGATCAGCGCGCTCGGGGCCGCCTTTGGACTTGAGGAGACCGACGCGTGACCAAAGCCCGCAGACGCCTCTGGATCACCGCCGCCGCCGGCGCGGTCCTGATTATCGCCGCCGCGCTCGCCGTCACGGCCATGCGCGATGCGATGGTGTTCTTCTATTCGCCGGCCATGGTGGCCGAGAACCCGCCGCCGCCGGGCCAGCGCGTGCGTGTGGGCGGGCTGGTCGTGGCCGGCTCGGTCGAGCGTCCCGCCTCGGGGGGCGCCAATTTCACCGTCACCGACGGCAGTGCCGAAATTCGCATCCTCTATGCCGGCGCCCTGCCGGACCTGTTCCGCGAAGGGCAGGGGATCGTCGCCGAGGGCGCATTTGACGAGGAATTCCGCTTCACCGCCTCCACCGTGCTCGCCAAGCATGACGAGACCTACATGCCGCCCGAAGTCGCCAGGGCCTTGCGTGAGTCCGGTTACTGGCAGGAAGAGGGCGGCGACCCCACGCCCGTCTCCAGCCTTGACGGCGCCGATGCGGCTGGGAGCAGCGCACGATGATCGCCGAGATTGGCCGCTTCCTTATCGCGCTGGCGCTGCTGGCCTGTGTGGCGCAGACCTTTCTGTCCTGGCGCGGCGCCGATCAGGGCGGACGCTCGGGCGCTGCGCGCGCCGGAGCGGCGGCCGCCGAGATCGCCGTCGTCGCCGCCGGGTTCGCCTTCCTCTTGCTGATCATCAGCTTTGTGCGGTCAGACTTCTCAATCGCCTATGTCGCAACCAACTCCCATGTCGACAAGCCGCTCCTCTACAAGATTTCCGGGACCTGGGGCGGGCATGAGGGCTCCATGCTCCTGTGGTGCTGGATCCTCGTCCTGTTCGGCCTAGGACTGGCGCGCATCGGTCCGCGCGACCCCGCCCTGCGCGCCCGCGCGGTGAGCTTCCAGGGCCTCTTGTCCTCACTCTTCTTTGCCTTCCTGGCCTTTGCGTCCAACCCGTTCGAGCGGATTTTGCCCGCGCCGATCCAGGGCGCCGACCTCAATCCCATCCTCCAGGACCCGCTCCTGGCCATCCACCCGCCCATGCTCTACGTGGGCTATGTCGGCCTGTCGGCGGCGTTTGCGATCGCGGCCGCCGGCCTCATGCAGAAATCGGGCGGGCGCGAGCTGGCGGCCGCCTTGCGGCCCTGGGCGCTGGGCGCGTGGATCAGCCTGACCGGCGGCATCGCGCTCGGCGCCTGGTGGGCCTATTACGAGCTTGGCTGGGGCGGCTGGTGGTTCTGGGACCCGGTGGAGAACGCCAGCTTCATGCCCTGGCTGCTGGGCGCGGCGCTGGTCCATTCGGCCATCGCGACGGAAAAGCGCGGCGCCTTCCCGGGCTGGACGGTGTTTCTCGCCCTCATCGCCTACATCCTCTCCATCCTCGGCGCCTTCCTGGTGCGCTCGGGAGTGCTCACCTCGGTGCATGCCTTCGCCCTCGATCCTGAGCGCGGCATGTGGATCCTGGGCATGCTGGGCGTCTCGGCCGTGGCCGGTTTCGCCCTGTTCGCGCTGCGCGCCGGGTCGCTGGGCGAGGGCGACGGGTTTGAACCCACCAGCCGCGAAGCCTTCATCGGCGTCAACAACCTGCTGCTCGCCGTGACGGCGGGCGTGGTGCTCATCGGCACGCTCTATCCCCTGTTCGTCGATCTCATGGGCTGGCCCATGATCTCCGTCGGCCCGCCCTATTTTGACGCTTCGGCGACGCCGCTCCTGATCGTGGCCGCAGCGCTCATGCCGGTCGCCGCCTTCCTGCCCTGGGCCAATGGCGGCGCGAAGCCCGGCCTCAAACAGATGCGCGCCGCGTTCCTGCTGGTTCCGGTGGCGGGCGCGATCATCGCCTTCATCGCCTTCGGCGCGCCGGTCCTGGCGGTGGTCGCCGGCGGGGTTGGCGCCTGGGCGCTGTGCGGCGCGGCCATGGATGTCGGCGTGCACTGGCGCGCCGCGAAAGCGCGCGCCGCGCGTTTCTCGGTGATGGGCCGGGCGCTCGCCCATGCCGGGGTCGGCTTCATCGCGCTGGGCGCCGCCGCTGACGCCTCGCGCCCGCCCGATATCAACCGCGCCCTGGCGCCGGGCGAAAGCCTCGTGATCGCGGGCCACACCCTGACGCTGGAGGGCGTCCGGCGGGCGGACGGGCAGAACTATATGGCCGACCGCGCCACCATCCGCGTGGATGGCCGCGCCGCCGTCAGTCCCGAGCGGCGCTATTATCCGGGCGCCGACCAGACCACGCGCGAGGTCGGCCTGCGCTCCGACTGGCGCGGCGATCTCTATGTCTCGGTGGGCGAGGCGCGCCTGCGCGAGGACGGCGAGATGGTCTATGAGCTGCGCGCCGCCTATCACCCGCTGGTCTGGATGCTCGGCTTTGGCGCCTTTCTGGTGGTCGCGGGCGGTGGGCTCGCCCTCACCGGACGGCTGATGTCCGGCGCCCCGGCGCGCGTGCGCGGCCGGTCCGATGCGCCGGCCGAGGCGGCGGCGCCGTCCGAGGCGGCGGAGGCGCGGGCATGATCGTCCAGGCGATGATCCTCGCCCTCGCGCTTCAGGCGGCGCCCGGCGGCCTGCCGCCCGAGGAGGAGGCCCGCGCCCAGGATCTGATGCGCGAGGTGCGCTGCATGGTGTGCGCGGGCGAGTCGGTGATGGATTCCACCGCCCCCATGGCCCAGGACATGCGCCGCTTCATCCGCGAACAGGTCGCGCTTGGCCAGTCCGACGCCGACCTGCGTCAGGCCATGGTGGAGCGCTTCGGCCATGAAGTGCTGATGCGCCCCACCTTCGAGGCGCGCACGGCCCCGCTGTGGATCGCGCCGCTGGTCCTGCTCCTGCTGGGCGGCGCCTTGTTCCTCACCGCCATGCGCAAGCCGCGCACGCGCAATTGACCGCTGCGGGCCTTGCCCTGGCGCCCGGTCAGTCCCACCCTCGTTCGCCTGCAGCGCATAATGCGCGACACATGAGGGCTGCGCCATGCGCACGGACAAGGTGACGTTTACAGGATCACTGGGCGAGACGCTGGCCGCGCGTCTGGAGCGCCCGCCTGGCCCCGCGCGCGCTCATGCGCTCTTCGCCCACTGCTTTTCCTGCTCGAAGGACGTTCACGCCGCCCAGCGCATTTCGCGCCGCCTGACGCGCCACGGCATCGCCGTGCTGCGGTTCGATTTCACCGGGCTGGGCCAGTCCGAGGGTGATTTCGCCAACACCAATTTCAGCTCAAATATCGAGGATCTGGTAAAGGCTGCGCAGTGGCTGGCCGCCGAACACGCCGCCCCCGGCCTGCTCATCGGTCATTCCCTGGGCGGAGCGGCGGTGATCGCGGCGGCGGCGCGCCTGCCCGGCGTCAGGGCGGTCGCCACCATCGGCGCGCCTGCGGACGCGGCCCATGTGCGCAAGCAGTTCATGGACCAGCTCGCCGATATCGAGCGCGACGGCGAGGCGCAGGTCATGCTGGCCGGGCGGCCCTTCCGCATCCGCAAGCAATTCCTGGACGACATCGAAGGCCACACGCTCGACGGCGCGATCGCCAGCCTCAGGGCCGCCGTCCTCATCGCCCACGCGCCGCGCGACGAGACGGTGAGCATCGACAACGCCACGCGTCTGTTCGTCGCCGCCCGCCACCCCAAGACCTTCCTCAGCCTCGACGGCGCCGATCATTTGTTGTCAGACGAAGCGGACGCCCGCCACGCGGCCGACGTCATCGCCGCCTGGGCGCTGCGCTATGCCGGCGACCCCGACCTGCCCGAGCCGCCGCGCGCGCCTGACGGCAGTGCCGCATTGGTGGAGGAGACCGGGCTTGGCGGCTATCACTGCTGGGCGGCGGCGGGGCCGCACGCCTTCATCGTGGACGAGCCTGAATCCATGGGCGGGCTGGAGGGCGGACCCCACCCCTTTCAGCTGCTCTGCGCCTCGCTGGCGGCCTGCACCACGATGACGCTGCGCATGTACGCCCGGCGCAAGGGCCATGATCTGGGCCGCATCCGCACCCTCGTGACCCATGAGCGCAACACGGGCGGCGAGGGGCCCGCCGACATCTTCCGCCGCGTCATCTCGGTCGAGGGCGGGGCGGGCGATCTGTCCGGCAAGCTTCTGGAGATCGCCGGCAAATGCCCGGTCCACCGGACGCTGGAACGCGCCAGCCGCATCGAGACCGAAGCGGCTGACCACAGCTGACAAGATTACGCATCCGTAAGATCGCCGTAATAATATGGTGATCCCGGGTGCGTCATGCCTACATCACCCAGTCGGTGCACGGTTTCGCCCGCGCGCCCCCAGCGACAGGATCGCCAATCGAATGACACTGACCCAGCGCTTGCTTGTTTCCGCCGCCGCCGGCCTCGCCCTCGCCGCGTCTGTTCCGGGCGCAGCCCTGACCGGCGCGTCCGCTCATGCCCAGGCCTATGCGGCGCCCAACGGCGCGCCGATGAGTTTCGCCGATCTGATCGAACGGGTCAGCCCGGCCGTGGTCTCCATCGAGGCCGAAGGCGCTGTCAGCCCCGAAGAGGTCCCCGATCTCAGCGAGATGCCGCCGCAGCT
Source organism: Alphaproteobacteria bacterium (assembly GCA_016124675.1). Classification (GTDB taxonomy): domain Bacteria; phylum Pseudomonadota; class Alphaproteobacteria; order Caulobacterales; family Maricaulaceae; genus Oceanicaulis. The sequence continues at coordinate 47,839 of WGNG01000017.1, read as the reverse complement.
GCGTGAATTCTTCGAGCGTTTTGGCGGCATGCCCGGCCCGCAGGCCGCGCCGCGTCCGCGCCGGTCTCAGGGCTCGGGCTTCTTCATCAGCCCCGACGGGCTTCTGGTCACCAACAACCATGTCATCGCCGGCGCCGATTCCATCCGCGTGGCGCTCAGCGACGGGCGCAGCTTTCCGGCTCAGGTGGTCGGGCGCGACGAGCTGACCGATCTGGCGCTCCTGCGCGTCGAGCCGGGCTCGCGCCCCTTCGCCTATGTGGAGCTGGCGCGCGAGCTCGACATCCGCGTCGGCGACTGGGTCGTGGCGGTGGGCAATCCGTTCGGCCTGGGCGGCACGGCGACCGCCGGCATCGTCTCGGCCATCGGGCGCCAGATGAGCCCGGCCCAGGCCTATATCGATTTTCTCCAGGTGGACGCGCCCATCAATCGCGGCAATTCGGGCGGTCCCGCCTTTGACCTTAATGGCCGCGTCGTCGGCGTGAACTCCGCCATCATCTCGCCCACGGGCGGGAATGTCGGCATCGGCTTCGCCATTCCCTCCGACGTGGCGGCCTCCATCATCGACCAGCTCATCGAGCGTGGCGAGGTGCGCCGCGGCTATCTCGGGATTTCGCCCGCCGACCTCACGGCGGATCTGCTCGACGCCATGGGCCTGGATGAGGACATGGACGGCGTGCTGATCAACCAGGTGCTGGCCGGCACCCCCGCCGAGCAGGGCGGTTTGCAGAATGGCGACATCGTCACCACCATCAACGGCGTGCCGGTGTCCGGCGCGCGCGTGCTGACCCAGCGCGTGGGCGCCTTTGCGCCGGGCGAGCAGATCACGCTCGGCGTGGTGCGCGATGGCCGCGAGCGCACCGTGCGCGTGCGCCTGGCCGAGCGTCCCGCCGACATCAACGGTCCCGCAGCGCCGGTCCGGCCTGAGGCGCCGGAAGATGCGCCGCGCTTCTTCGGCATGACGCTGGAAGCTCCGTCCGCGCAGGACCGCGCGCGCCTGGATCTGGGCGATCGCGGCCTCCTCGTCGCCGACATCGAGCCGGACTCCGAAGCGGCCCGCAAGGGCCTGCGCCCGGGCGACGCGATCCTGGAAGCGGGCGGGCGCGATGTGCGCACCGTGGCCGATTTCCGCGCCGCCGCCGAAGAGGTGCGCGCACGCGGGCGCGCGGCCCTTCTGGTGTTCGTCGCCATGCAGGGCGGCCAGCAGCGTTACGCCGCGCTGGATCTGGACGAGATGGACTAGAGCGCAATCCGAAAAGCGGGAACCGGTTTTCGGATAAATTGCGCTCTGAATCAAAGAGGTAGAGCGTGCGGGCTGACGCAGTCAGGCCCGGTCACGCGCCACGCCCCGCTCGGGGTCCGCTGGCGCACGCAAACGGATGTGAGGACGCCATGCGGGTTCTGATTGTCGAGGATGACCGGGAGGTCGCGCGCAACATTGCAAAAATGCTGCGCGAGTGCGGGCACGTCGCCGACACCGCCCATGACGGCGAGGACGGGCTCGCCCTGGCGCGCGAGGGCGCGTTCGACGTGCTGATCGTCGACCGCATGATGCCGCGGCGCGATGGCCTGTCCATGGTCGCCGCCCTGCGCGCCGAGGGCGACAAGACCCCGGTGCTGATCCTGTCAGCCCTGGGCGAGGTGGATGACCGCGTCGACGGCCTGAAAGCCGGCGGCGACGATTATCTGGTCAAGCCCTACGCTCCGTCCGAGCTCATCGCCCGCGTCGACGCGCTTGCCCGCCGCCGCAACCCCGACGCGGTGAAGACCCGTCTGGAGGTCGGTGATCTGCAGATGGACCTTCTGGCGCGCACCGTAAAGCGCGGCGGCGAGGCGATCCTGTTGCAGCCGCGCGAATTCCGGCTTCTGGAATTCCTGATGCGCAATGCCGGCCAGGTCGTCACCCGCACCATGCTGCTGGAAAAGGTGTGGGATTATCATTTCGACCCCCAGACCAATGTGATCGACGTGCACATCTCGCGCCTGCGCGCCAAGATCGACAAGCCGTTCAGCTCCTCCATGCTGCACACCGTGCGCGGGGCGGGCTATCGTCTCCAGTCCTGAGGCCCTTTTCCTGACCAGCCCGCGAGACGGCGTGACCCAGCCCGAAGGACAGACCTGGCCCCTGCCGCGCTTCCTGCGCACCACCGCCTTCCGGCTGACGCTGTTGTCGGCGGGCCTGTTTGCGCTGTCGAGCTTTGTCATCCTGGCTCTGGTCTACGCCGCCACGGTGGGCGCCTCGATGAACCGGGCCGATGCCTCCATCACCGCCGAGATTGCGCAGATCGAGGCCCGCTACGCCGCGGGCGGCGCCTCTGCGGCCAACCGCTATATCGTCCAGCGATCGGTGGGGGGCGGGGAGTTTCTCTATCTCTTCCTCGATCCTGACCGGCGCCGCCTGTCAGGCAATATCTCCGGCCTGCCCGCCGCGCCTGCCGATGCGCAGGGCCGCGTGCGCTTTGTCTATGACCGCGCGCCCGCCGACGGCGCGCAGGGTGGCGAGGGGCGCAATGCGCGCGGCCGGATCGCCGAGCTGTCGGGCGGCCACCGCGTGTTCGTCGGCATGGATGTGGAGGAGGAGGCGCGCTTTGTCTCCAACACGCTCAACGCCGTGCTGCTCGCCTCGGCCCTGGCGCTGGGGCTGGGGATCATCTCCGGCGCCGTGGTCAGCCGCCGCTTCTCGCGCCGCCTCGACGCCATCAACGCCGCGGCCCGCGCCATCAAGGCCGGCCGGCTGGAGACCCGCGCCCCGCGCAATCACACCGGCGATGATCTCGACGAGCTCTCCTCCAACTTCAACGCCATGCTCGACCGGGTGGAGCATCTCATGCAGCGCATGCGCACGGCGGGCGATTCCATCGCCCACGATCTGCGCCTGCCGCTGACGCGCCTGCGCGGGCGCCTCGAAGGCGCGCTCATCGATTCTGACGACGCCGAGGCGCGCGAGGCGGCGCTGCAGCGCGCCATCAGCGATGTGGACGAGCTCCTTCGCACCTTCAACGCCGTCATGTCGCTGGCCCGGCTGCAGGCCGGCGAACGCCGCCGCGCGTTCGAGACGCTGGACATCACTGCCCTGCTCAGCGACGTGGCCGAGCTTTATGAGCCAGTGTGCGAGGAGACGGGCCTGGAATTCGCCTGCGACTGCCCGCCCGGCCTCACCCTTCTGGGCGACCGCGAGCTCATCGCCCAGGCCGTGGCCAACATCCTCGACAACGCCGTGAAATACACGCCCGGGGGGGGCGCGGTGGTGCTGCGCGGACGGCGCACGGCGGCCGGCGCGCTGGAAATCTCCGTCACCGACACCGGACCGGGCATCCCCATGGAGCACCGCGCGCGCGTGCTGGAGCGTTTTGTGCGGCTGGAAAAATCGCGCTCCCTGCCGGGCGTCGGGCTCGGCCTGTCGCTCGTCCAGGCCATCGCCGAGGTGCACGGCGCCGCGCTCACCCTCGATGACGGCCCCGGCGCTGTGGACGGCCACGGCCCCGGCCTGCGCATCGCGCTGACCTTTCCGGCGGGGGAGGATTAGGCGGGTGCGTGCGTCGGAGGCGGCTGTCTGACGATGCCGCTGCGGCGGGGGTAGGGGGCGCCCTCGAACCGGCTCAGACGTCCCGGCCCTGCTCGCGCCAGAGCTTCGGCACATCAGCCCAGGCGGGGACGGTGTCTGTGTGCAGGCCCAGCACCTTGCCCGTTGCGATCTTGCGAAACAGGCGCAGCGCCTCCAGATGCGGCCCGCTGCGCAGATAGGCGAGCATTGCCTCCCGGCTCTCCCAGACGCTGAGCGTATGGTGCACATCATCCACCGTGCGCGCCTCGGCGCGCAGATTGCCCTGCGCGCTCTGGGCCTGGAGCATGGAGGCCACGGCATGCTCCCAGAACAGCATGTCATGGCGCGGATGGCGCACGCGCAGCCCCGTGATCGACACATAGACCAGGGTTTCAGGGAGTTCAGGGGTTTCGGTCACGGCAGGTATCTCGCGAGTTGACAGCGTCTACCTGCTCCCATATTGGGTTGACGCTGTCAACCTTTTCGGAGATGCCGCCATGGGCGCGAAAGCCTTTCAGAAAAAATATGGACCCTGGGCGCTGATCACCGGCGCGTCATCGGGCATTGGCGAGGCGATGGCGTTCGAGGCTGCGCGCCGGCGCCTCAATGTGGTGCTGGTGGCGCGCAGCGAGGCGCGGCTGGCCGATATCAGCGTTCAGCTCAAACAGACCTACGGCGTAGAGACGCGCATGATCGTGGCGGACCTGGCCAGGGCCGACGGCGTGGCCGCCGTGACCGGCCGGACGGAGGCGCTTGATATCGGCCTTCTGGCCAATTGCGCCGGGTACGGCACGTCTGGCGACTTTGTCGACATCCCCGCCGAAGACGAGCTGGACATGATCGACGTCAATTGCCGCGCCTCGGCCGCGCTCACCCATGTGTTTTCAAAGCGCTTCATCGAACGCGGCAAGGGCGCCATCATTCTGATGAGCTCCATCGTGGCGTTCCAGGGCGTGGCGCGCTCGGCCAATTACGCCGCCACCAAGGCCTGGGCGCAGGTCTTCGCCGAAGGCCTGCGCCTGGAGCTGGCCCCGCGCGGGATCGACGTGTTGGCCGTGGCGCCCGGTCCCGTTAACTCCGGCTTTGCGGCGCGGGCGGGCATGCAGATGGGCGGGGCGGCGCGGCCCGTCACCATCGCACGCGGTGCGTTCCGGGCCCTGGGGCGGACCGGATTGGTGCGCCCGGGCGCGCTGGCCAAGCTGCTGGGTTACAGTCTGTCGATGCTCCCGCGATTCGCCCGCCGGCGGATCATGAGCACGATCATGAAAGGCATGACCCGGCACCGTAATGGCGACGCGAGCAAAGCCTGACACCATCAAGGAGTCGTGCATCGACACGGCGCTGGACATCATCGAAGCCGATGGCGTCGAGCAGCTGAGCCTGCGCGAGGTCGCCCGGCGCCTGGGCGTCTCCCACCAGGCGCCCTACAAGCATTTTCCCACCCGCGACCATATCCTGGCCGCCGTGGTGGCGCGCTGTTACGCCGAGTTCGCCGCCTTTCTGGAGGCCCGCCCGCGCCATCAAGACGGCTGGGCGGATCTGGGCGAGATGGGGCTCGCCTATCTCAGCTATGCGCGCGAATTTCCGCTGAAATACCGGCTGATGTTCAACGCGCCCCTGCCTGCGCCCTCCGATCATCCCGACATGATGGCCAAGGCCCGCCACGCCTTCGACATCCTTCAAAACCGCCTGACCTCCCTGAATGTGCGCGATGTTGCGGTGGTGGTGGACCATCCGGCCCGCCACGACGCCCTGTTCACATGGTCCTGCCTGCATGGTCTGGCCAGCCTGATGCAGTCGGACGTGCTGCACACCCTGCCGCTGGAGCCCGCGGACCGCGAGGTGCTGGTGAGCCGCCTCATGGCCCGGCTGGGCGCGGCGCTGAATCCGGGCTGTTAGGCGCTTCCCCGCCTTGCCCTCTCCCTCGGACCGCGTCACGGTTCGCCCCATGACCGCCCCCCTGCCGCACCGCCTCTTCCGCACCTTGCCGATGACCGACGCCGCGCGCGCGGCGCGCTGGCGTGAGCGGATTGCGCCTGAGGCGTTTGCGGCGTGGGAGGCTGCGGGAACGCAGGGCGGATCGTTTCTCGACGCCGTGTTCGCCGCTGCGCCCTATCTGGCGCGCACCGCCGCGCGCCGGTCCGCCACGCTGCAGGCGCTGGGCGGGGCCTCGCCGGAAACCGTGCTGGCGGGGGCGCTGGAGGCGGCGCGCGGCGCCGGCGCGCTGGAGGATGAGACGGACGTGCTGCGCGTCCTTCGCCAGGCCAAGGCGGACATGCACCTCACCGTGGCTCTGGCCGATCTCGCCGGCGCCTGGCCGCTGGAGACGGTGACGCGCGCCCTGTCGGACTTTGCCGATGCCAGCGTGCAGGCCTCTCTGGCGGCGGCGGCGCGCCTCACCGGGTTTGATGTCGCTGACCCCGCCAACCCGGTGCCGGGCTATTTCGTGCTGACGCTCGGCAAGCATGGCCAGCGCAGCCTCAATTTCTCCTCCGACGTGGATCTGGTGATCGCCTGGGAGCCGGAGATCGCCCGCGCGCCCGAGGGCAAGGACCGGCCCAAGAGCTTCAATCGCCTGGCCCAGAAGCTCGCCTTCCTGATGCAGGAGGTGACGGCGGACGGCTATGTCTTCCGCGTCGATCTGCGCCTGCGCCCCGACCCGTCCTCTACGCCCCCGGCGGTGAGCGCCGACATGGCGCGGCGCTATTTCGAGGCGGTGGGCCAGAACTGGGAGCGCGCCGCCTACGCCAAGGCGCGCTGGTGCGCGGGCGACCGGCGCGCGGCGGACGGCTTCCTTGACGACCTCACTCCCTTCATCTGGCGCCGGGCGCTGGATTTCGCCGCCGTGGAGGATATTCGCGGCCTTGCCAAGCAGATCCAGGCGGTGGGCGAGCGCTCCAGGGTGCGCGCCGCGGGTCATGATCTCAAGCTCGGGCGCGGCGGCATTCGCGAGATCGAGTTCTACGCCCAGGTGCTGCAGCTGGTGTTCGGCGGCCGCAAGCCCGCCCTGCGCCCGGCGGGGACACTGGAGGCGCTGGCGGCGCTGGCCGGGGAAGGGCTGATCGAGGCAGGCGAGGCCGAGGCGCTCTCGCGCGCCTACGCCATGTTCCGCGATGCCGAGCACCGCATCCAGATGGTCGAGGACGCCCAGAGCCAGACCCTGCCGGAATCCGCCGCCGCCCGGCGCGCCATCGCCGCCCTCTCGGGCGAGGCCGATCTGGCCGCCTTCGACGCGCGCATCCGCGCCAGCTTGCAGGAGGTGCATGCCCTGTTCTCGGCCCAGTTCGAGGATGGGGAGAGTCTGGCCACCGACGCCGGCAGCCTGGTGCTCACCGGCGTCGAGCCGACGCCGGACACCCTCGCCACCCTGATCCGGCTGGGGTTTGAAGACCCGGCCCAGGTCTGGGCGCGCCTGTCGGGCTGGGCGGCGGGGCGGGCGCGCGCCGCGCGCACCGAGCGGGCGCGCCGGCTGTTCGCGCGCTTTGCGCCCAGGCTGGTGACCGCCATCGGCGCCACGGGCGATCCCGACGCCGCGCTGACGCGCTTTGCGGCCTTCTTTGAAGGCCTGCCCAGCGGGGTGCAGGTGCTGTCGCTTCTGGTCAACCAGCCGGATCTGGCGCGCGAGCTGATCGTCATCCTCGGCCTCGCTCCGCGCCTGGCCGAATTGCTGGCCCGGCGTCCTGCCTTGCTGGACGTGATGCTGGAGCCCGCCTTTGTGCGGCCCCTGCGCGAGGATGCCCCGCACCTGATCGCCAGGCGCTTCGCCACGCTCGCTGATCTGCCGTTTGAAGACGCGCTCAATGCGGCCCGGCGCACCGCGCGCGAGGAACGCCTGCGCATCGGCGCCCAGCTCCTGCTCGAACGCGCCAGCGCCAGCGAGGCCGGCGCCGCCTTCGCCGCGCTCGCCGACGCCGCCATCGCTGCGATGGCAGAGGCTGCGCTCAGGGAAATGACCCGCCGCCACGGCCCGGCGCCGGGGCGCTGGGCGGTGCTGGGCCTGGGCAAGCTCGGCGGGCGCGAATTGTCAGCGGATTCCGATCTCGACCTCATGCTGGTCTATGAAGCCGACGCAGAGGCGTCAGACGGCCCCAAGCCGCTGGGGGTGGAGACCTGGTTCATCCGCTTCACCCAGCGCCTGGTTTCGGCCCTGTCGGCGCCCACTGAAGAAGGCGAGCTCTACCCCGTCGACATGGCCTTGCGCCCGTCGGGCAGTCAGGGCCCGCTGGCGGTGCAGCTGTCGCGCTTCTCCGCTTATTACGCCAGCGGCGAAGCCTGGACGTTCGAGCGCATGGCTCTGACCCGCGCCCGCATTGTCGCCGAGGGCGGGCTGGCCACGCAGCTCGACGAGGCCGTCGCCGCCGCCATCGCCCGAAGCGTGCCTGCACAGACCATTCGCGCCGACGCTGCCGACATGCGCGCGCGCCTCGCCCGCGAAAAGCCGCCGCGCTCGTCCTGGGACCTCAAGATGCGCGAGGGCGGCCTCATCGAGATCGAGTTCATCGCCCAGACCGCCCAGCTCATCGCCGGGCGCCGCGCCGACCCAGGCACCGCGCCTGCGCTCGCCGCACTCGCCGCCTCGGGCGATCTGGCGCCGGACGTGGCGGCGGCCCTGATCGCGGCGCATGGGGACTACACCGCGGTGACCCAGCTGATCCGCGCCGCCCATGGTCACGGGTTCGATCCGTCCGGCGCCAGCGCCCCCTTCGCCGCGCGCCTGGCGCGGTCTGCGGGCTCTGACTCCATGGAGGCGCTGGTTCGTCTCATCGAGCGCCATGCATGTACCGTGCGGGACCAATTTCGTACCCGTGTCGGTCCATGGGCTGCTGCCTCGCCGCGCGGATAGCGGCGGGCGGCGACGGAGTGGAGGCGCGCGCTGCGTATCACCGGTCAGAAGGGGGGCTGGGACCCCTGCCAGGAAAGGTAACGCGCATGAAAATCAAGCTCCTGACTATGATCGCCGCGTTCGCGATCACTGCCGGCGCCGCCTCGGCTGCTGACGCTGCCTCCATCAATCCGGACGCGCCGCCCGCCGCCGAACGCCCTGACCGCCCCTGGGGTCCCGGCCCGCTGGCGCTCGCGGCCGGCGACCCGCAAGCGGACGTCTCCCGCGCTGATTTCATTGAGTTTCTCGGCGCAGAATTCACCTTCCGCGACCGCAATAACGATGGCGTCCTGACCATTGAAGACGCCTCTCCGGCCGACCGGGCGCGCCTCGAACGCATGCGCAACAGCCCCCGCGCCCAGGCCTGGCGCGAGCAACAGGGCGAGGACACCGCCCCGCGTGACATGACCCGCGACGCCTTCATCGAGCGCGGCCTGTCCATGTTTGACCGCGCCGACGCCAACAGCGATGGTGTTGTCACCGCTGAGGAACGCGCCGCCGCGCAGGAACAGATGCGTGAGCACATGCGCGAGCATCGCGGCGATGGCGAAGGCCGCGGCCGCGGCTATCGCCGCGGCGGCTAGGTCCCGTCAAGGAGCCGTGATGACGCGTCCCGCCCTGCGCCTGATACCGGGCCGCTCCGGCCCTCCAGCCGGGGCAGGCGGGACGCACACGGCCGCCGACCGCGCGCTGGCCGATGCTGTCGCGCGCGGCGACCGAGTGGCGATGGAGGCTCTGACAAAGCGCTGTCTGCCAATGGTTTACGGCCTCGCCCAGCGTCTCCTGCGCGATTCCGGCGAGGCCGAGGACGCTGCCCAGGACGTGTTCATCAAGGTCTGGCGCAAGATATCAGGCTATGATCCGGAGCGGGCGAAGCTCGAGACCTGGATCGGCCGGATCACCCTCAACACCTGTTATGACCGCCTGCGCAAGCGCCGCGAAGCGCCCTTCGAGCATGGCGAGGCGCCGGATGCGCCGGACCTGAATGCGGATGCGGAACAGGCGCTTGGCGCCAGCCAGGCGGCTAGCCGCGTGCGCGCGGCGGTGGCCGCGCTGCCAGAGCGTCAGCGCGCCGCACTGGAGCTGCGCCATTTTCAGGGCCTGAGCCAGGCCGAGGCCGCTGACATCCTTGAAATCAGCGAGGAGGCGGTCGAATCTCTGCTGGCGCGGGCGCGCCGCACACTGAAGACAGCATTGCTCGACGACGCCGCCCACATGATCGGCGCGCTCAGCGACGCAAGAGGAGGCGGGGCATGATGACCACCGGACGCTTTGAAGATCTGGCGGGGCTGTACGGCCCGGACCTGACGCAATGGCCCCCCGCCGAGCGCGCCGCCGCCGGAGCCTTCATGGCCGCGCATCCCGACGCGGCGCGCCGCGCGCTGGCGCAGGCTCATGCCCTCAATGATCTCATGGAGTTGGCGCGCGCCGCTGCGCCGCACCCTTCTTTGTTCAGCGCCGTGATGGCCAGCGCCCCGGCCCGGCGTGACGCCGCGCCGCGCTGGTCGGCGATGGCGGCTGCGGCGGCCTTGCTCATCGGCCTGGGCGCGGGTTGGTTCACAACAGACACCCCGGCGCCGGACGACGAAGCGCTGTTCGGGCCGGCGTTCGCCGTGCTTGGCGAGGATGAAAACGGCTGGCTTGAGGAGGCCGTGCGATGAATAAGTTCAATGTCTGGATCGTGCTTCTGATCGTGTCTGTATTGTTCAATGGCGTGCTGATCGGCGCCCATGCCCGGCTCTGGCTGGACGCGCCGCCCGCCCCGTCGGCGCCGCAGCAGCTTCCGCCCGAGCGCCCTACATTCAGCCTGCGCGCCTTCATGCAGGCCCTGCCTGAAGACCGGCGGGCCGATGTGCGCGCGCGGTTTCAGGCGGCAGGACCCGAATTGCGCGAGCTGGGCCGTGACGCGTGGCGGGCCCGCGAGCGCGCCTATGCGGCGCTGCGCGCAGAGCCCTTCGATCCGGCAGCCGCCAGCGCCGCCACGGAGGCGGCCCGGGCGGCGCGCGCCCGGTTTGAAGCGCGCTCCGAAGCGGTGATCCTCGACAGCCTCGCCGGCATGGACGCCGCCACCCGCCAGCAGGCCATCGAGGCGACCCTGTCGCCGCGGCGCCTGCCGCCCGAGCGGCGGCGCGAGCGGGCCGGCGGCGAGCCGGGCTAGGCTGCGGCGCTCGCGTCGATGGTCTCGCCGGTGCGCGTTTCCTCAGGCAGGCACAGCGCCAGGAAGGCTGGCGCGATGTCATCAGGGTGAGGCAGGCCTTGCGGGTCCTCGCCGGGGACCGCTTTGGCGCGCATGCGCGTGCGCACCCGGCCCGGGTCGAGCAGATTGGCGCGGACCGAGGACCCCTGGAGCTCCAGCGCCCAGCTTTTCACCAGCGCGTCCAGCCCGGCCTTCGACGCCCCGTAGGCGGCCCAGTAGGCGCGCGACCGCTGGCTGCCGATCCCGGACGTGGTGAACACCGCCCGCCCGGCGTCCGACGCTCTCAGAAGCGGCTCAAACGCCCGGATCAGGCGCGCCGGCGCCAGCAGATTGACCGCCAGCACCTCGTTCCAGACCTTGGCCGGGATTTGCGCGGCGGGGGTCAGCATGCCCAGGACGCCGGCATTGACCACCATGATGTCAAGCTTGCCCCAGCGTTGCTGCACGGCCTCGCCAAGCTTCTCGATGCCGTCGGGCGCGGCCAGGTCCATGGGCACGAGGGTCGCCGGCGCACCGCCCGCCTTGCGGATCGCGTCGTCGAGATCTTCCAGCCCGCCTTGCGTGCGCGCGGTCGCGATCACATGCGCGCCGGCGCGTCCCAGCGCCAGGGCGACGCCATAGCCGATGCCGCGCGAGGCGCCGGTCACCAGCGCCACGCGGCCCTCAAACGGGCGATGTTGGGTCATGCATCCACCAGAAGCGAGAGTTGCTCATCCTTGTTGGAACGCGCCATATCGCGGTCCACCAGCCGGGTCGGGTATTCCCCGGTAAAGTAATGGTCTGCGAGCTGCGGCCGCGCCGCATTGCGCGCTTCGCCGCGCACCGCCCAGTACAGGCCGTCCACTGACAAAAAGCCCAACGAGTCGCATTCCAGCATGGCCCGCATGCGCTCGGGATTGTGGCTCGCCGCCATCAGCTCCTCACGCATGGGCATGTCGATGCCGTAGAAATCGGGGTGGGTGATCGGCGGGCAGGCCGAGCGGAAATGCACCTCGGTCGCGCCGGCCTCGCGCACCATGCGCACGATCTTCTTCGATGTCGTGCCTCGCACGATGGAATCGTCGATCAGCAGCACCCGCTTGCCCTTGAGCACGTAGGGGTTGGCGGCGTGCTTGCGCCGGACGCCCAGGTCGCGCTTGGCCTGGGTCGGCTGGATGAAGGTGCGTCCGACAAAGTGAGACCGGATGATCCCCAGATCGAACGGGCGCCCGATGGTTTCCGCAAAACCGAGCGCCGCGGCCATGCCTGAGTCCGGCACGGGCACCACCACGTCGATATCGGCGGGCGATTCCTCGGCGAGCCGGCGGCCCATCCGCTTGCGCGCCTCATACACGGACACACCGTCAATGATGGAGTCAGGCCGCGCGAAGTAAATGTACTCAAACGCGCACGGCCGGGCCGGCGTGCGCGGCGCGTAGCGGCGCGACTCGATGCCTTCGTCCGACACGATGACCACTTCGCCAGGCTCCACCTCGCGCAGCAGCCGCGCGCCGATCATGTCCAGTGCGCAGGTTTCGCTGGCGAAAATCACCGCCCCGTCCAGCTCGCCCATGACCAGCGGGCGGATGCCCAGCGGGTCGCGCGCGCCGATCAGCTTGTCATTGGTCAGCCCGACCAGTGCGAAGGCGCCCTCGATCTGGGTCAGCGCCTGGATGAGCCGGTCCACCGCCTTGGTCTTCTTCGAGCGTGCAGACAACTGAAGAATGACTTCGGTGTCCGAGGTCGACTGGAAGATCGCGCCGCCCGCCACCAGGTCATCGCGTATCGCGCGGGCATTGGTCAGATTGCCGTTATGGGCCAGCGCCACGCCGCCCCCGCGCACATCGGCGTAGAGCGGCTGCACATTGCGCAACACCGCGCCGCCGGAGGTGGAATAGCGCACATGCCCGATCGCCATATCACCCGCCAGCGCCTTCAGGCGTGCGGGATCGGTGAAATGGTCGCCGACCAGGCCCAGATGCCGTTCGGAGTGGAAACGGCCCGCGCTATAGCTGGTGATCCCGCAGGCTTCCTGGCCGCGATGCTGCAGCGCGTGCAGGCCGAAGGCGGTGAGCACCGCAGCCTCGGCAGCGCCGCGCACGCCGAACACGCCGCATTCCTCGCGCGCCCGGTCGCTGGCAGCATCATAGGTCAGACAGGGAAAGCTCATGTCACCGGCTCCCGTCGAGTGTGCGCTCGATAAGGCGCCCCAACTCGTCCTCGTCAACATCGTCCTGCGGTCCGTCTGCAGCGCCGCTGCGCGCCCAGCTGCCCTCAGGCGCCAGCGACTGCAGCAGCTGCGCGGTGGCGTTCGCCAGCGGGTAGGCGTGGGAGCGCACCAGCCAGGAAGGCTCGGCGCCGGGCAGCGTGTTCTTGAACACCAGAACCATCAGGCCCAGCAGCACCAGTCCGCGCGCCAGCCCGAAGACGAAACCTGCGGCGCGGTCGATCACAGTGACGTCATCGCCGCTCTTCACCCCCTTCTGGAGGGAGCTGGTGATGAAGCTCACCGCCAGATAGACGAGCAGGAAAACTGCCGCCATGACGATCAGATTGGCCAGAATGTCCGAGGTGATCACCTCGCGCAGCAGGCTGGCGAAGACGGGGCGCGTCCACAGCGCCGCCAGCGCAGCCGCTACGAAGGCCGTCACCGTCAGCGCCTCGCGCACGAAACCGCGCATCAGCGCCATCACGCCCGATGTGAACAGGGTGACCAGCGCAAACAGATCAAATCCGGTGAGGCTGGCGTCCATGGCGATACTCCCCTTCAGCCCTGGCCTGCGTCCTGGCCGAGCCGGCGCACGAGCGCCTGAACGGTGTCCACGCTGTCAATCTTCAATCCGGCGCCGTCTGCGCCCTGCGGCGCCAGCGCGCGACCAAACCCCAGCTTGGCGGCCTCTTTCAGGCGCGCCTCGGTACGCCCGACCGGGCGGACATCGCCCGACAGGGCGATCTCGCCAAACACCACGCCATCGCCCGGCAGGGGCGCGTCGAGGAAAGATGAGATCAAGGCCGCCGCCACCGCCAGATCCGCCGCAGGCTCGGCGATCTTCAATCCGCCCGCGACGTTCAGATAAACGTCACGTCCGCCAAAGCCAAGACCGCATCGCGCTTCCAGCACGGCCAGCACCATGGCGAGGCGCCCTGAATCCCAGCCCACCACCGCCCGGCGCGGCGTGCCGAAGGCGGCCGGCGCCACGAGGGCCTGGATCTCGGTCAGCACAGGGCGCGTGCCCTCCATGCCGGCGAACACCGCCGCGCCCGACGTGTGGGCGCCGCGGCCATCGAGGAACAGGGCTGACGGATTGGCCACTTCCTGCAGGCCCGCCTCGGCCATCTCGAACACGCCGATCTCGTCAGCCGGTCCGAAGCGGTTCTTGACCGCGCGCAGAATGCGGAACTGGTGGGTGCGCTCGCCTTCAAAATAGAGCACCGCGTCGACCATGTGCTCGACGACGCGCGGGCCCGCGATCTGGCCATCCTTGGTCACGTGCCCGACCAGAACCACCACCGTGTTGCGCTTCTTGGCGAAGCGCACCAGCTCCTGGGCGCAGGCGCGCACCTGGGCCACCGTGCCCGGCGCAGCGGCCAGCTGGTCAGACCAGAGCGTCTGGATCGAGTCGAGCACCGCGACATCGGGGCTCTCCTTGCGCAGACCGTCCAGGATCACTTCCAGAGAGGTTTCTGCGGCGAGGCGCACCGGCGAATCGGCGAGCCCCAGCCTGCGTGCGCGCCGGCGCACCTGGCCTGCAGCTTCTTCGCCCGAAATGTACACCGTGGACGCACCCGATGACGCCAGGCGCGCAGCCGCCTGCAGCAGCAGGGTCGATTTGCCGATCCCCGGATCGCCGCCCACCAGGATCGCCGAGCCGGGAACCAGCCCGCCGCCCGCCACCCGGTCGAGCTCGTTGATGCCCGTCACCAGACGCGGCGGATCGGGCGTCTCGCTGCCCAGGTCCACCAGCTCCAGCTTCGGGCGCCGGCTGGAGCGGGCGGGCGCGGCCTTGGCGCCGCCGCCCATGGGCGCACTCGACGAGGCTTCTTCAACCAGCGAGTTCCATGCGCCGCAGGCGTCGCAGCGGCCGGCCCATTTGGCGTGCACGGCGCCGCAGGACTGACAGACATAAACGGTCTCTGCGCGCGCCATGAATCCCTCACTTGAGCCGTCAGTATAGCGCGGCCTGACCTGATTCGCTCAAATGTCCGGTTGCTGCCCGCCCGTCGGACGCATTGAGCGCCAGGCCGACGCCAGCCGCATGAACCCCGCAGGCGGTATCGTCTCCGCCCGGGCACCCGGATCAATGTCCGCAGCCTCCAGCAGCGCCTCGGCGGACAGGCCCTTGCGCGCGGCCGCCTGGGCGAGGGATCGGCGCAAGGTCTTGCGCCGCTGGCCGAAGGCGCTCTCGGTGACGATGCGCAAGGCTTCCAGATCACCAAACCGCTCTGCCTCGGCAAGCGGCTCCAGCACCACCACCGCGCTGTCCACCTTCGGCGGCGGCGTGAAGGCGCGCGCTGGCACGGTGAACGCATAGCGCGCCCGCGCGACCGATGTGACCAGGATGGCGAGGCGTCCATACGCCTCTTCGCCCGGCTCGGCCACGACCCGCTCGGCGACCTCCTTTTGGAACATCAGCACCAGGCGCGCCCACCAGGGCGGCGTGGCTTCGAGCCATTTGATCAGAAGGGCCGTCCCGACATTATAGGGCAGGTTGGAGGCGAGCAGGGCGGGGCCGCTGACCAGACCGGCCTCATCAGCGCCCAGCGCATCCGCCTGTATCACCTGCAGCCGGCCGGGCGCGGCGGACCCGATTTCCTCCAGCGCCGGCAGAAAGCGCGCATCCCGTTCGATCACGGTCAGCCTGGGCGCCCCGGCCGCCAGCAAGGCGCGGGTGAGGCCGCCGGGGCCGGGGCCGACCTCGATGACCTCATGTCCCGTCATGTCGCCGCACAGGCGCGCAATCTTGGCTGTCAGGTTCAGGTCCAGCAGATAATGCTGGCCGAAGCGCTTGTCGGCGCCGA
Source organism: Alphaproteobacteria bacterium (assembly GCA_016124675.1). Lineage (GTDB taxonomy): Bacteria > Pseudomonadota > Alphaproteobacteria > Caulobacterales > Maricaulaceae > Oceanicaulis. The sequence goes on along the minus strand of WGNG01000017.1, from coordinate 32,221 downwards.
GCCCGTGGCGCGCGATCACCTCGCGCAGGGGCGGCAGGGCGTCGAGGCTCATGACTGCGCGCCGGTCTGGGCTGCGGCGCGGCAGGCGGCCATGTCGGACGCCAGCCGCAGGGCGGCGATCAGGCTGTCCGGGCGCGCGACGCCCTGGCCAGAGATGTCGAAGGCCGTGCCATGGTCCGGGCTGGTGCGCACGATGGGCAGGCCCAGCGTGACATTCACCCCGCCATGAAAATCCAGCGTCTTCACCGGGATGAGGCCCTGATCATGATAAAGGCAGACCGCAGCGTCATAGCGTGCGCGCGCGTCCTCATGAAACATCGTGTCGGGCGGCAGGGGGCCGGCGATGTCCACGCCTTCGGCGCGCAGCGCGCCCAGCGCGGGCGCCAGGATGTCGATCTCCTCGCGCCCCAGCGCGCCGCCTTCGCCGGCGTGCGGGTTCAGCCCCGCCAGCGCCAGACGCGGACGTGCAATGGCGAAATCGTGCTTGAGGGCATGGGCCGTGATGCGCGCCGCGCCCGCGACCAGCTCCGGCGTCAGCGCATCGATGGCGTCGCGCAAGGGGCGGTGAATGGTCACCAGCGCGCAGCGCAGCCCGCCGCCTGCCAGCATCATCACCGGCCCGCGCGGGCCGATCACGGGCGCCTGCGCCGTGAGCTCGGCCAGATACTCGGTATGTCCGGGGAAGCGGAAGCCGGCCTCGTACAGGCGCGCCTTGGAGACCGGGCTGGTGACGAGCGCGCTGGCGGCGCCCGACAACACCGCCGCCACGCCCGCCTCGATGGAGGCGAGCGCGGCGCGCGCTCCGGCCGCTGCGGGCAGGGCGATGAGGGGCAGGGCGTCGGCAAACACGCTCGCGGCGTCAGCCCAGTGCGCGACCGGTTCAGGGCGCGGCAGGTCGAGCTTGTGCGCGGCCATGAAGGCGTGTTCGGGATCAGCGGCCAGCGCAAAGCACGGACCGGTGTCGCGCAGCGCCCGCCAGGCCTTGAGCGCGATCTCCGGCCCGATCCCGTCGGGGTCGCCTAGGGTCAGCGCGAGCGGGGCGGCGCTCACTGAATGTCGCGGATATCGACCGTCGCTTCGCGGCGCAGATCGCGCAGCCAGCGCCGGCCCAGAAGCCCGAGCTGCTGGTCGATCAGCTGGCGCTCGATTTCCTGCGTGGTCGGCACGCCGGGCCCGGTCAGCTCGCGGCCGCACAGCACGAACACCTGCAGGCCCGCGCCGGTCTCCAGCACGCCCGTCGCCTGGCCCGGCTGAAGGCCTGACACCGCGTCGCGGATTTGTGGCACCAGCGCGTTGACCGCCACGGCGCCCAGATTGGAGACGATCACGCCCTCCACGCCCGACATGGCCCCCGAGACATCATCACACCCGCGCAAACTGGCCGCAGCACGCGTCATCGCCGGACGGGAGGCGTCGGTGATGCGTGAATTGGGAACGGTCGCCTGAAACAGGCTCAGCTGCTCTACGACCCGTCCGTCGCGCCGGTCGATCAGGGCGATGATCATGTACCCGCCCGGCACCCGGATGGGGTTGGAGATGGAGCCCGGCGGCATTTGCTGTGCGACTTCCAGCACCTGGGGACGCATGGACGCCGCCGTGACATAGCCGGTATCCCCGCCCACGGCCGCGCTCGGCGCGGCGGAGAATTGCTGCGCGACCGCCTGCAGGGGCGTCTGCTCGGCTTCGATGAGGCTGTAAATCGTGCGCACCGTCTCCAGCGCCCGCTCTTCGCCGCCCGCGCCGGTGGGCGCCTCGATGAGGATTTCGAGCATGCGGAATTGCTGCTGCTGGGCCGAGGCGACCAGGCGCTCCATCGCGACCTCGATCTGCTGGTCGGACACGCGGATGCGCGGACGGAACCGGCCGCTGGTCAGGATCTGCCAGGCGATCTCGGCGCGCACCTGGCGGCGCAGCGTCTCGACCGGAACGCCGGCCATCTCCAGATCGCGCTGCAGCACTTCAAGCGATTCACCGCTGGACTGGGCGAGGTTGGAGAGCGCGTTGTCGATTTCTTCTTCTTCGACCACCAGCTCGAATTCGGCGGCGGTCTGCAGCTGGATGCTTTCCTCGATCAGCCCGCGCAGCGCCTGATCCAGAACCTGGCCCATGATCTCTTCGGTCGGCTGGACGCCGGCTGAAAACAGGATGAGACGCATGCGGTCGCGCACGTCCAGCGTGGTGATCGGCTCGTCATTGACGACGGCGGCTATCCCCTCGACCATCTGCGCACGGGCGGCGGGCGCGGCCATCGCCAGCGCCACGATCAGTACGCCCAGACGCAGAAATCGGCTCAGAAGCATACGGTTCACCACCCTGTTTGGCCTCCGGCGCAAGATACCCATTGCGCGCGCAGGTGCAATCGCGGGACGCTGCAGCTCAGCCGTCCTCGGTGGAGGCGAGGAAAAACAGCCCCGCCAGTGTGAACAGCAAGGGTGCTGTCCATGACGCCGTGACAGGATCAAGCGTGCCTGCCGAACCGAGGCCCAGCAAGAGCTCCTGAAAGAAATACAATAAGAATCCCACCCCCGCTCCGGCGGCGGCGAAGCCGGCCGCGCCGCCCAGGCGGTGCAGCCGCAAGGTGGCGGTGATCGCCAGCAGCGCCGCTGCAAACAGCAGCAGCGGCTGGGCCAGCAGGCTCTGCCAGCGCAGCTCGTACGGGCGGCTGGACAGCCCGGCGCCGCGCGCTGACTCGATCACCGACGGCAGGCGCCAGAACGACACCCCGCCGGGCGTGCGCACCCGTTCAAACAGCGCCTGCCCGCCGATCCGCGTGGGCAGGGAGACGTCGCCCAGTGTCTGCAGCGGGTCGCCCGGCAGGGCCTCCGTCGCGCCTGTCAGACTCCAGAACCCGCCGCGCAGCTCGGCGCTGGACGCCATCAGCGTGCGCTCAAGCCGCGGAATGCCGTCGCTGCCCTCGGCGTAAAAGCGGAATACCGGGTCGCGCAGGGTCGCCGCGTCGGGATCCAGACCGTCTGCGCCGATCACGATGAAACCGCCCGCCGACGTCTCGCGCAGCCAGAGGCGCGCCGGCGCCGCGCGCTCTGCTGCGCTTGCATCGACATAGCTGGCGCGCAGCGTCTCGAACCTGGCGTTGGCCGCAGCGCTCAGCGGGTTGAGTACAGCCGCCCCGAGCAGGCCCGCCAGCACCGTCAGGACGCCCGCCGGCGCCAGAATGCGCCAGGCCGAATACCCCGACGCGCGCATTACGATCAGCTCGCTGCGGCGGTTGAGGCGGAAGAAGGTGAACAGCACGCCGAACAGCACGATGAAGGCCAGCGTGTCCTGAACCAGAAGCGGCGTTTTCAGAAGGGTCAGCTCCAGCGCCTGCAGCGCGCCGATATCGGCGCGCCGCGAGATGTCGCGCGATGTCTCGACGAAATCGATCAGCACGATGACCGCGATGATCACGCAGGCCGCCCCGATGATCCCGATCAGGGTCTGCCAGAAAATGTAACGCGTCAGCCGGGTGGGGATCATGCCGCCGCCTCCGCCTGGCGCCGGGCCGCGCCCGTCTTGCGCGTCGGTCGCGCGATCAGCCAGAGCGCGGCGGCGGCGCCGAGGAGCGGCACGGCGTATTGCGCGATATTGAGGTCCGGATTGTTGGAGGCGCCCGCCTGCACCGCAAAACCGACAAGGCGCAACAGGAGCGCGCCGGCCCCGGCGATGAGGATGAAGCGCATATAGCCCGTGCGCCGGTGCTCCACCGACAGGAACGCCGCTGCGGCGATGAGCGCGAACGCCAGGCTGTAGAGCGGCGAGGACAGCCGGTAATGTCCTTCGGCCGCCAGATCCTCCGCCACACGCGCGCGCGCCCTGTCGGCGGCCGTGGGATTGAGCAGTTCGGGCAGGTAACGGTCGCTTTCCTTGAAAAAGAACGCCGACGAGGTGTCGATGAAGGCGCCAAGTTCAAATTCGTAGCGGTCAAAGGTCAGGCTCGCCAGCGTGCCGGATTCGTCCAGCTGGGTCAGCACGCCGTCCTCCAGCAGCATGACAGGGCCGCGATCGCTGCGGGCGATGATGGCGCGCCGCGCCGCATACGCGGTTGGCGAGGCGCCGCGCCGGTCCTCGATGAACACGCCGTGCAGCACCTGATCGAGGCCGATCTCGCGGGTGTAGAAGCTGACCCCGTCGCCCATGGAGACAAACTCGCCCGGACGCATCAGGCTCGCGGCGATGTCGGTACGGATTTCAAACACCTGCTCGCGCAATTGCCGGAAGCTCGCCGGCTGGACAAACAAATTGATGACCAGATTGATCAGCACCGCATAGGCGGCGAGCCGCAGGAACGGCGTCAGCCGCTGGCGCCGGCTCATCCCGGCTGCAGCGCCGACAATCAGCTCCGAATCGCCATTGAGCCTGTTGAGCGCCATGGCGCAGGCGATGAAGACGGCGATGGGGATCAGCAGCGCTATGATCTGTGGCAGGGCCAGCAGCGTGATCCAGACCAGCCGCAACGCCGTCTCGCGCTGGTCGGCGATCAGGTCGAGATTGGACAGCGACTGGGTCAGGGCCGCCAGTCCGCCCAGCGCCGCGATCGCCCCCAGGAAGGGCCAGAGCGCCTGTCGGAACGCATATCGCTGAAACAGGGTCATGGGGCCGACTCAGGGGACACGGGGCGGGAAGGGACGGTATGAAGACCCCGTCTTCTAACCCGGCGCGCGATGCGATACCACTGGCGCAGACGTGTTACGTTCATGCGCTGCGGGACGGGCTCCTGCGCGCGATTCGGCTGCCGAAAGGAACTCCATGAAGATCAAGTTCAATGACACCGCCACGGGCGACGCGATCGCGGCGCCGGTTTACAGCGGCTCGGCCCTCTCGGACGCCGCCAGGGCGCTCGATGGCGAATCGGGCGGCGCGATCACCCGCGCGCTCAAGTCCTCGCGCTTCACGGGCGCGCCCGGCCAGACGCTCACCCTGACCTCGCCCGCCGGCATGCAGGCCTCGCGCATCGTCCTGTTCGGCCTCGGCGAGAAGAAGGCGCTCAACGGCAACGCGCTGGAGCTCGCCGCAGCCGGCGTGGTCAAGAGCCTGCTGACCACCGGCGCTGAAGTGCTGTCGCTGCGTCTCGACGGCGTGGCGGACCTCGAAGGCTCTGCGCGCGCAGGCCTCGGCGCCCGCATGGCCGCTTACCGCTTTGACAAATACCGCACCCGCCTGTCCGACGACAAGAAGCCGTCCCTCCACACGGTCGAGATCGTGGTGACCGACGCCAAGGCCGCCAAGAAGATCTGGAAGGACTGGGAGCCTGTCGGCGATGGCGTCGAGCTGGCCCGCGACCTCGTCAACGAGGCGCCCAATTATCTCGGGCCGGAACAATACGCCCGCCGCGTCAAGAAGCTCGAAAAGCTCGGCCTCGAAATCCAGGTGCTGGGCGAGGCGGAGATGAAGAAGCTCGGCATGAACGCCCTCCTGGGCGTCGGCCAGGGCTCCGCCCAGGAATCACAGTTCATCATCTTGAAATGGATGGGCGGCAAGGAAGGCGATCAGCCGATCGCTTTCGTGGGCAAGGGCGTCACCTTCGACACCGGGGGCATCTCGCTGAAACCGGGCGAGAAGATGGACGAGATGAAGGGCGATATGGGCGGCTCGGCCGCTGTGGTCGGCCTTCTGACCGCTCTGGCCGGCCGCAAGGCGAAAGCCAATGTCATCGGCGTCATCGGCCTTGTGGAGAACATGCCGGACGCCAAGGCGCAGCGCCCCGGCGACATCGTCACCTCCATGTCGGGTCAGACGATTGAAATCCTCAATACCGACGCTGAGGGCCGCCTCGTTCTGGCTGACGCGCTCTGGTACACCCAGCAGGAATTCAAGCCCAAATTCATGGTCGACCTCGCCACGCTCACCGGCGCGATCCTCATTGCGCTCGGCCACGAGCACGCGGGCATCTTCTCCAATGACGACCGGCTGGCCGACCAGCTGTTCAAGGCCGGCAAGGCGTCCGACGAGGGCGTGTGGCGCCTGCCGCTGGGACCTGAATATGACCGCCAGATCGATAGCGATATCGCGGACATGAAGAATATCGGGCAGGGGCGCCTCGCAGGCTCCATCACGGCGGCCCAGTTCCTCAAGCGCTACACCAACAATGTCCCCTGGTGTCATATCGACATCGCGGGAACCGGCATGCATTCCGGCGCCAAGGACCCGCGCCTGCCGACCTTCGGGACGGGGTTTGGCGTGCGCCTGCTCGACCGGCTGGTGCGCGACCATTACGAGGCATGAGGCTGAGCGTGCGCCCTGACGCCGCCACGCGGCGCCAGGGGCCCGCCCGCCCGGCCCGGGAGCGGGGATGGTGAGCGAGTTCTGGTTCTATCATCACGAGCGCGCCCGCATCGCCGACACCTTGCCTGAACTCCTGCAGAAGCTGCTGGCCCGGGGCGGGCGCGCGGCGGTGGCTACGCCGCTTGAATCGCGCCTCGACGCCCTCGATCAGCACTTGTGGACCTTCGCCGAGGACAGCTTTCTGCCGCACGGGCGCGCGGACCGGCCAAGGGCCGACCAGCACCCGGTCGTGCTGTCACGTGCGGTCGAAAACCTCAATAACGCCAGCATGGTGTTCTGTCTTGACGGGGCGGATCCGGGTAGCGGCGAGGGCTGGGAGCGGGTGGTGATCCTGTTCGAAGCCGATGATCCGGCCGCCATGGCCTGGGCGCGCAGCCTCTGGAGCGCCCGAAAAAAGGCTCAAACGCCGGTATCCTACTGGAAACAGGGTGACTCGGGGCGCTGGGAGAAGTCAGCATGAGACGTTTGATCGCGATTTGCGCCGCAGGGCTGTTCATGACAGCCTGCCAGACCATGCCCGTGGAACCGGAAACCCCCGCTGCGCGCGAATATCCCGTCATCGACAATACGGGCGAGGCGCACGTGTGTGCGGCTGAACAATATCAGGTCCTTGTCGGTCAACGCGTCGACGACATTCACACCGAGAGCCTGCCGTCGCCGCGCCGGGTGTATGCGCAGGGTGATATGGTCACGATGGACTACCGGCCTGACCGGCTCAACATCGTCACCGATGCGCGCGGCGTCGTGATTGAGGTGCGTTGCGGCTGATCGGCCCGCGACCGTGACAACCCTCGGAAAGCCGGGGGAGGCTCCGAGGGCGTCACACGGTCGGTGTGCAGGCGATGTCGCCTGGCAGCGCAGCCCGGGCGTGGGGGACGCAAGTCAGCTGAAACTGCATGCTCGGTATCGCGCACCCGCTGCCCAAAGAACAATCGATAATCACTCTAAGTGCGATTGATCGCGTCTATACCCAGAAGCCGCCGCCCGCCCGCCGCTATGCCGCGCCCTTGCTCAGCGCGAACTGGGCGACGTTGACGCGGCCGGTGCGGAACCCCGCCTCGCAATAGGCGAGATAGAACTCCCACATGCGCCGGAAGCGCTCGTCAAACCCCAGCGGCTGGAGGTCGCGCCAGGCGTCACGGAAGGACTGGAGCCAGGTGTTGAGCGTGCGCGCATAGTCTTCGCCGAACTGCTCCATCGCATCGAGGCCCAGCCCCGCCCTGTCGAACTGCTCGCGCAGCCGGGTCACGCTCGGCAGAACCCCTCCAGGGAAGATGTAGCGCTGGATGAAGTCGGTGCGCCGTGCGTAGTTGTCAAACAGATCGTCGCGGATGGTGATGATCTGCAGGCCGGCGCGGCCGCCGGGATGCAGCACCTCGGCGACCTTGGAAAAGAAGCTCGGCCAGTATTCCTCGCCGACCGCCTCGAACATTTCGATGGACGCCACCCGGTCATAGCGCCCGGTCTCGTCGCGATAGTCCTGCAGCTTGATGTTCACCCGGTCATGCAGCTGGTGGCGTTGCATGCGCTCCAGTGCGTAATCACGCTGGGATGGCGACAGGGTAAGGCAGGTCACCTGGGCGCCGATCTCTCTGGCGGCGAATTCGGCAAACCCGCCCCAGCCGCAGCCGATCTCCAGAACGCTATGTCCGGGCTTCAGATCAATGGCCCGCGCCATGGCGGCGTATTTCTCGCGCTGGGCGTCTTCCAGTGTCGTCGTGGCGGGCGTGAAGCGCGCCGAGGAATAGGTCATTGAGGGGTCGAGCCAGCGCTCGTAGAAACTATTTCCCAGATCGTAATGGGCCTCGATATTCTTGCGCGCGCCCTTTTTCGTGTTGGCGCGCAGCCGGTGATAGATCCAGTGCATGAAGCGCGTGATCGGCCCCCCCGTGGCGATATTCGGCATCTGGTCGAGATTGGCCGAGAACACGGTCAGCACGGCGGGCAGGTCCGGCGTGGTCCAGTCGCCATCCATATAGCTTTCGGCAAACCCCACATCGCCGCCGGACAGGACCTTGCGCACGATGGCGTAGCTCGCCAGCTCCATGCGCGCCTGATGGCCGGGCGCCGGTCCGTCAAAGCGCAGCGCCGTCCCGTCAGGCAGCACCACCGTCAGCGAGCCCGTACGCAGTTTGAGCAACATGCGAAGGGCGAAGCGCGCCATGCGCGGCACGCCCTGCAGCCGGTCGATGGCGGCGCTGTCAGCGCGGAGAACGGTCTGACGAGCAGTCAGGTCGGCGGGCTTGGTCATGAGGGCTCCGTCGCGTCTCGGCTCGAGACTGATTTTAATGGTTTTTCGGGTCGCGGCCAAGCGAAGCCGGCGGGCGCGGGGCGGACAGGCGGGCGAGGGTGGGCGCGTCAGGCGGCTCGGGACGGCGCACATAACGCGCGCCGCGCATCCAGAGTTTCAGGGCTTCAAAATGGATCGCGCCGATGGTTTTCAGCGTCGAGAAGGGCTGGCTGGCGAACAGGCCCGCCAGCGCCGCGCCGGTCATGACCTGGCGCGCCATCGTCATGGTGGCCAGAAGGTCCGGCCCGTCCTCGCGCTGTTTCAGGATGGTCAGCTGGAAGCGCTCGTCCGGCGGGCGCAGGGTGAACTCATAGCGCCCGCTGACATCAAAAAAGGGCGACACGTAAAACACCTTCTCGGCTTCCTGGCGCTCGGGCGAGGTTCCGGCGCAAGGCGCGACATAGGCGTGCCGGTCGCCGAACGTGTTGTGCACCTGATAGATCACGCCCTTGAGGGCTCCGTCCGGGCCCTCGGCGAAATAGACTGACAACGGATTGAACACATAGCCCAGCACGCGCGGGAAGCAGAGCAGGCGCAGGCGCGCTCCGCCGATGGCGATGCCCGCCTCGTCAAACCGCGCGCGCGCCCAGGCCGCCAGGGAGGATCCGTCGCGTGCGCCGTGATCGCGCTGGCGAAAGGCGAACAGGTTGAAGCGCTCCACCGAAAACAGCCCGCTGACGCGCCCGGCTTCGTCCAGCCGGTCGAGATCAATCAGGATGGAGAAAATCCGATAGCGGAAGCGATGCAGGAAGGGCGCGCGCCGCTCGTGCACCGTATGACCTGCGTAAAGCACGACGGGGGCGGGCAGGGCCGTCATTCGGCCGCCGAGATGCTGGCCGCTTGCTTGAGCGCCGTCTCGCCACCCTGGCGCCGGCCCCAGGCGCCGCCGGTCACGTCGCCGTCGGCGAACGTCCACGGAATCCGGCCGCCAAGCTTAAGCGCCACGCGGAGTCCTGACCGCAAGCCGTCCTCATGGAACCCGTACCCCAGCCAGGCGCCGGCAAACCAGGTCCGGCGCACGCCCTGGATGCGGTTGAAGATGCGCTGGGCCGCGAGGCCCGGCGCGGTGAACTGGGGATGGTCATACTCATACCGGCCAAACACCAGGGCAGGGTCCGGCTCGCGCGCCGGGTTGAGCGTCACCAGCAGCGGCTTTCTGGGATCAATGCCCTGCAACCGGTTCATGTCATAGGTCACTGACGCGCCGTCAAAGCCCGCCTCGCGCAGATAGCACCAGGCAGCGTGCGCGCCCTTGCGCCGCGGCAGCAGGGACGTGTCGCGGTGCAGCACGGCGATGTTGGCGGCATAGGGGATGGCGCCGAGCATCTCGCGCTCGTCCGTGTCGGCGTCGCTCAGGAGCGCCAGCGCCTGATCGGAATGGCAAGCCAGGATCACCTCGTCGAACCGCGCCGAGGCGCCATCGGCGCCGGTCACCACCACGTCATGGGCGCCCCGGCGCACGCTGACGGCCGCGCCCGCAAACCCGCATCCGGCGGTCCTGAGATCAGCCACAAGCCGCGACACATATTGGCGGCTGCCGCCGCGCACCGTCTGCCATTGCGGGCGCGTGGCGTGCATCAGGCGGTGATTGTTGAAGAATTTCACAAACGCTTCGGCCGGATACTCGGCCATGGCGGACTCGGTCGAGGACCAGATCGCCGCCCCCATCGGCAGGAGATAGCAGGCGCGGAACCGCTCCCCGGCGCCGATCCGGTCAAGATAATGCCCCAGCGACAACCCCTCCAGCGCGCCCGACGCCAGATCGCGCTGGGCGCAGGCATTGAAATGAAGAATGTCGCGCAGCATGCCCAGGAAGGCCGGCCGCAAGAGATTGGCCGGATCCGCGAACAGGCCGCCGAGACCGTTTGACGACCACTCCAGCGTCTGGTCGAGGCTGAAGCCGAAGCTCATGTCGGTGTAGAACGTGCCCACGCCGAGCTCGGCGAACAGGGCGGTCATGTTGGGATAATTGAGCTCGTTATAGACGATGAAGCCTGTGTCCACATCAATTTGCGTCCCGTCATAGTCGATGGTGACGGTGTTGGCATGGCCGCCCAGGCGCGAATCCTTTTCAAACACCGTCACGTCATGCACGTGGCGCAGCGCCCAGGCGGCGCCCAGACCAGCCACGCCGGCGCCAATGACAGCGACCCGCGAACGGCGGGTCAGAACCGGCTCAATGGAAGTCATGCTGCGTCCTTGATTGTCTCAAACGCCGCCAGCGCGGCCTTGCGCGCCTCGGCATGGTCTATGATCGGCATCGGATAGTCGGTCCCCAGTCTCACCCCTGCGCGCGCCAGCGTGGCGCGGTCCGCTGTCCAGGGCGCGTGAATCGCCTTCCCCCGCAACCCGGCCAGCTCAGGAATCCATTTACGCACATAATCCCCGTCCGGGTCGAACTTTTCCCCCTGGGACACCGGATTGAAAATGCGAAAATACGGCGCCGCGTCCGCGCCCGAGCCTGCGGTCCATTGCCAGCTCGCCGCATTGCTCGCCAGATCGGCGTCCACCAGCGTGTCCCAGAACCAGGCCTGCCCCTGGCGCCAGTCCACCAGCAAATCCTTGATCAGGAAGCTCGCGGCGATCATCCGCACACGGTTATGCATCCAGCCCGTATGCCACAGCTCGCGCATGCCCGCGTCGACGATGGGATAACCGGTCAGGCCGTTCTGCCAGGCGGTTAGCTGCTCTTTCCTGCCAGTCCAGGCGAATTTGTCGAACCGCGCCTGGAAGTTGGCGTCCGGCAGGTCCGGGAAGTGATAGAGCAGGTTATAGCTGAACTCCCGCCAGCCGATTTCGCTGAGATAGGTGCGCCCGCCCTCGGTGGCGTCCTGCCCGGCCGCGCGCACCGCATGCCAGACCTGGCGCGGCGAGATCTCCCCGAAATGCAGATGCGGCGACAAGCGCGACGTGCCGGGCTGAGCGGGCAGGTTGCGTGTGTCGGCATAGGCCCTGGCGCGAGAGGCGGCAAACGCCTCAAGGCGCGCCTGCGCGCTGGCTTCGCCGGGCGTCCAGCTGTCGCGCAAGCCGCCGGCCCAGTCAGGCTTTGCCGGACGCAGCTTCAGCGCATCCAGCGCATCGCCTTGCGGCGCTGGCGCCCAGTTCAGGCGGCCCGGCCGGCCCGCCGGCTCAGAGGGCTCATGGCCGGCCTGCAGCGATCTCCAGAACGGGGTGAACACCTTGTATGGCGCGCCCGTCTTGGTGGCGATGGTCCAGGGCTCGACGATCAGTGACCCGTTGAACGAGCGCGCCTCGACACCGTCCTGCTTCAGGCTTACCTTGATCGCTTCGTCGCGGCGTCGCGCCCAGGCTTCGTAGCGCCGGTTCCAGAACACCGCGCGCGCGCCGGTCTGGCGCGCCAGCGCCGGGATCACCTGGCTGGCGTCGCCCTGTTTCAGCACCAGCGACCCGCCCAGCGCCTCGATATCACGCGCCAGCGAGGCCAGCGAGTGGTGCAGCCACCACCGGCTTGCCGCGCCGCGCCTCCATGCGCCCGGCGACACATCGTCAAGCACATAAAGCGCCACCAGCGGCGCGCCCGTTGCAGCCGCCGCCAGCAGGGCCGGATTGTCAGCGAGGCGCAGGTCCTGACGAAACCAGAGGAGAACAGGGGCAGGGGAGGTCATCAGGTCTCAGCAGCGCGCGGCGGGTGACGAAAAAGGGTTTGTATCGTAATACGCAAGGCATGTTCTGGCGGATCAATCCGCCGCTGCGAGCGTGCGCCCGGGCGCGCCTCGCCTGCTGCCGGGAGTCGCGCTGCCGTGTCTGTTGAAGCCAATGCCATCATCCGTCTTGCGCGCCCTCGCGCCAGCGCTCTGGAAATCGGCAACGCCTTGCCGCTGGTCCTGATTGCAGGACCCTGCCAGCTGGAAAGCCGCGCGCACGGGCTGGAAGTGTCCGCCGCGCTGAAGGAAATGGCCGACCGGGTCGGGATCGGGCTCATCTACAAGACCTCATTTGACAAGGCCAACCGCACCAGCCTGAAGGGCCAGCGCGGCCTCGGGCTGGAAGCCTCGCTGCCGATCTTTGCCGAGATTCGCGAAACCACAGGCCTGCCCGTACTGACCGATGTGCACACGGCCGAGCAATGCGCCATCGCGGCGCAGGCTGTCGATGTGCTGCAGATTCCGGCCTTCCTGTGCCGTCAGACCGATCTGCTGATCGCGGCGGCCGAGACCGGCAAGGCGATCAACGTGAAGAAGGGGCAGTTTCTGGCGCCCTGGGACATGAAAAACGTGGTCGAAAAGATCACCAGCGCCGGAAACCCCAACGTGATGGCGTGCGAGCGCGGGGTCAGCTTCGGCTACAACACGCTGGTGACTGATATGCGCGCCATCCCCATTCTGGGGCGGATCGGTTGCCCTGTTGTGTTCGACGCCACCCATTCGGTCCAGCAGCCCGGCGGGCAGGGCGGCTCCAGCGGCGGCCAGCGCGAGTTTGCGCCCTATCTGGCGCGCGCCGCCGTGTCGCTGGGCCTCGCCGCCGTGTTCATGGAAACCCATCCCGACCCGGACCATGCGCCGTCGGACGGACCCAACATGATCCCGCTGGGCAAGTTCGAAGCGATCATGCGCGACCTCAAGGCCTTTGACGCGATGGCGAAATCCAGTCCCGTCACGGCGCTTTAGCCCCGCGGAGGCCGAGCATGCAGCGCGAGCGCGCCGCCCGACTGATCGGCGCCATTACGGGCCGGCGCGCCCTGGTGGTGGGCGATCTCATCCTTGACCGGTTCGTCTATGGACGCACTGATCGCATATCGCGTGAAGCCCCGGTGCCGATCCTGTCCGAAACGCGGCGCACCGTGATGCTGGGCGGCGCGGGCAATCTCGCACGCAATATCGTTAGTCTCGGCGGGGCAGCGAGCCTGATCACGGTCGTCGGCGATGACGGCGAGGGCGGGGAGGCGGCGGCTCTGGCGCGCGAGGCCTGCGGCGGCGACGCCCTGCTGGTGACTGAAGCGTCGCGCGCCACGCCGGCCAAGATCCGCTATGTCGCCCAGAACCAGCAGATGTTCTGCGTGGACCGCGATCCGCGAACGCCCGTCAGCGGCGCCAGCGCCGAGGCGGTGTTCCGCGCCGTGGCGAGCCGCCTGGATCAGGCGGGCGTGCTCGTCCTGTCCGATTACGGCCGCGGCCTCCTGACCGCGCAATTGACCACGCGCCTGATCGCCGCCGCGCGCGAGGCGGGCGTGCCGGTCAGCGTCGATCCTCGGGGCTTGGGCTATGAACGCTATGACGGCGCAGCGGTGATCAAGCCCAATGCGGCCGAGCTGTCGGCCGAAACCGGCCTTCCCGTAGGCGATGATGTCGAGACGGAAGCAGCCCTGCGGGCGCTTCAGGTGCGCTTGCCGAACACGCGCGCCTTGCTGGTCACCCGCGGCGCATCCGGCATGACGCTTCTGATGGATGACGGCGCGCTGCACCATCAACGCTCACGCCCGCGCAGCGTGTTCGACGTCTCGGGCGCGGGCGATACCGCGCTGGCCGCGCTGTCGCTGGCGCTGGCGGCGGGTGTTGAGCTCACCGAGGCGATGGCGCTGGCTGATCTTGCCGCCGGCGTGGCCGTGGGCAAGGCGGGCACAGCCGTGGTGACGCCGGACGAATTGATCGAGGACGCGTCGGGCGGGTCTGCGGCGCCGGACTGGCGCATTCTCGACCAGGACAGCGCGGCGCGGCTCAGCGCGCGCTGGCGGGCTGACGGCCTGCGCGTCGGTTTCACCAATGGCTGCTTTGATCTGCTGCACCCGGGGCATTTGTCGGTGCTGCGGCACGCCGCATCGGTCTGTGACCGGCTGGTGGTGGGGCTCAACTCCGACGCCTCGGTGTCGCGCCTGAAAGGTCCCGGCCGCCCGGTCAATGACGCGTTTTCCCGCGCCCTGATGCTGGCCTCGCTGGAGATGGTCGACCGGGTAGTGGTGTTTGAAGATGACACGCCCGAAGCGCTGATCCGCGCGCTCGATCCCCATGTCATGGTCAAGGGCGCCGACTATATCGCCGATGACCTGCCAGGCGCGGCCTTCGTCAAATCGCGCGGCGGGCAGGTGGTGCTGGCGCCCCTGGCGCCGGGCCTGTCGACCACCGCCATTGTTGATCGATTGAGGGGAAAGACCCCCGGAGGACACTCATGAGTGCGAGTTTTTACGACCGTCTGCGTGACACGCTCAAGGAGATCGAGGCCGACGGCCTGTACAAGCGCGAACGGATCATCACCTCGCAGCAGTTTTCGAAAATCTCAGTGCAGTCTGCAGACGGCAGCCAGGATGTCCTGAACTTCTGCGCCAATAATTATCTCGGCCTCGCCAACGATCCGCGCCTGATCGAAGCGGCCAAGACGGCGCTGGATCGCTACGGCTATGGCGTGGCGTCAGTGCGCTTCATCTGCGGGGCGCAGGATGTCCATCGCGAGCTGGAACGGCGCCTCGCCGCCTTCACCGGCCACGAGGACGCGATCCTCTACGCCGCCGCCTTCGACGCCAATGGCGGGCTGTTCGAGCCCTTGCTCGACGAGCATGACGCCATCATCTCCGATGCGCTCAACCACGCCTCCATCATTGACGGCGTGCGCCTGTGCAAGGCCAAGCGCTATCGCTACGCCAATTCGGACATGGAAGATCTCGAAGCGAAGCTCAAACAGGCCCGGGCGGACGGCGCGCGCACCATCCTCATCGTCACCGACGGCGTGTTTTCCATGGACGGCTATATCGCCAACCTGTCGGGCATTTGCGATCTGGCCGAGCGCTATGACGCCCTGACCATGGTGGATGACTGTCACGCCCACGGCTTCATGGGCGCCAAGGGGCGCGGCACGCCCGAGCATTGCGGCGTCATGGGGCGGATCGACATCGTCACCGGCACGCTGGGCAAGGCGCTGGGCGGCGCCATGGGCGGCTTCACCTGCGCGCGCCAGAGCGTCATTGACATGCTGCGCCAGCGCTCGCGCCCCTATCTGTTCTCCAACTCGCTGGCCCCCGCCATCGCCGGCGCCAGCCTGACGGCGCTGGACCTGGTGGAGCAAGGCGATGACCTGCGCGCCCGCCTGTTTGACAACGCCCGCCGTTTCCGCGCCGGCATGTCCGAGGCGGGCTTCAAGCTCCTGCCCGGCGAACACCCCATCATCCCGGTCATGCTGGGCGATGCGGCGCTGAGCCAGCGCATGGCCAACGCCCTCATGCATGAAGGCGTCTACGTGATGGGCTTCTTCTTCCCCGTGGTGCCCAGGGGCCAGGCCCGCATCCGCACCCAGATGAGCGCCGCCCACACGCCGGACATGATCGACCGCGCCATCGCGGCGTTCACCAAAGTGGGGCGTGAGCTGGGGGTGGTGTGACTTCCAGCTCACCTGGCCTGCGTCGCAATGGCAGGTGCAAGCGCCAAGGGCTTGTGGCAGACTTCTGCGAACAGATGCACAAGAGGGCGGCGTCATGATCGAATCTACCCATGCACGGCAAGCTGGCGGTTTCGCCGCTGACGCCGGGGCCGCCATGCCGGCCGCGCGCCCGGTGCGCCGGGATGACGAGTATCTGCCCTTCCTGAGCAGCTTCCATGACATTTTCACCACCATTGGCGTGATCATCCTGTTTGTCGGGCTGGCGGTGGCATCCGGCCAGATCGCGCAGGCCATTGGCGCTGACCCGGAAACCCTGGCGTCCGAGTTTGTCGACGTCGCCCTGACCTGTGTTGTGGCGCTCGCTGCGTTCGCCCTGTCAGCCGTCCTGGTGGGCCGCCAGCGGCGCATCCTCCCGGGTATCATTCTTTGCCTGATCTTTGTTGGCTCGGCCGGAGCAGCGCTGATCTGGGCGTATGCGCGCCTGACCTTCGGCTTTGCCGATATGAACATGATCGGCGCGGTGTTTGAGCGGCTCACGGAGCTGGATGAGCCGACCCGCGCCACCATGGGCGCGGCCATGAATGACCTGCCCCTGGCCGTGCGCGCCTTTCCTGTCGGGGTCGGCGTCATCGTCTGTGCGCTGGTCTGGTTCTACTACATCTCCTTCCGCCTGCCGTTCGCCATGGGCCTTCTGGGTCTGGCGGCCGTCACCACCGCGACCGTTCTGGTCGCCATGATCGACCCCTATTCGCTGCTGGTCTGGAACCCGCTGGTCAGCCTTGCTGGCGGTTTGGCGCTGTTTGCGGCCGGCATCGTGTTCGATGCCCGCGACCCGCTGCGTCAGACCCGGTTCTCGGGCGCCGGCTTCTGGCTTCATGTCTTTGCGGCGCCGGCCCTGCTCGGTGCGGCGGTCACCATCGCCAATACCGGGCTGAGGGCTGACGCCGATGGCTTCGGTGAGAACGCCTTCCTTGGTCTGGCGCACTTGCTGGCAGGCGATTCAGCGGCGGCGGCGCGCAATGCTGCGGTGACGCTGGCCGTCATCGGCGTTTTTGCCATCATTTCCCTGCTCATCAACCGGCGCGCGCTGATCGTGGCGGGTCTGGTCACGGCAGGCGTGGCGATCGCGGTTCTCGTGAGCCAGAGCGGTTTCGGACAGGCTGCCGTCATCGCCGTGACCCTGCTTGCGCTGGGCGGGGTGGTGGTGCTGCTCGGCGCCGCCTGGACGCCGGTGCGCCGGATCCTGACCGCGCCCTTCCCGAAGACCGGGTTCATGGCTCGTATCATTCCGCCGGCTGGGGATAAGTCAGAGGGATAGGGCGGGCGCCTGTGGGCGCGATAGCCGGCCGGCTATCCCTCAGTCTGTGACGCGCCCTGCCGTCAACAGCCGCTCGGCCGCCTCGCTCGCGGGCAGGCGCCCCGAGGCGACGGCGCGTTCGAGTTCGGCGGCGGCGGATATGACCGACGGGTCGGAGCGGAACGCGTCCAGGACGCGCGCTTCGACCATCGACCACAGCCAGCGCACCTGTTGACCCGAACGGCGGTCCGCCATGACCCCTGCGCGCTCCATCATGTCCCGATGGCTGGCGATCATGTCCCATAAACCGGCGATTCCGTCACCGGTCAGGGCCGAGCCTGTCAACACTTGCGGGGACCAGTGGGGCGAGGCGGGGGCGAGCAGGTGCAGGGCGGCTTCGAGGTCACGCGCCGCCCGCCGGGCGCGGGGGGCGTTATCCCCGTCCGCCTTGTTGACAAACAGGATTTCCGCCAGCTCCAGAAGCCCCTTCTTGATGCCCTGCAGCTCGTCGCCCGCGCCCGGCAGCATCAGCGCCACGAACACATCGACCATTTCCGCCACGACGGTTTCAGACTGGCCGACGCCTACAGTTTCAACAATAACAACATCATAGCCTGCTGCTTCGCAAAGCAGCATGGTCTCGCGCGTCTTGCGCGCCACCCCGCCCAGCGTGCCGGCGCTGGGGGAGGGGCGGATGAAGGCGAAAGGGTCGACAGCCAGCGCGCCCATGCGTGTCTTGTCCCCCATGATCGACCCGCCTGTTCGGCTGGAGGAAGGGTCGACGGCGAGCACGGCGACCTTGCGGCCAAGCCCGGTCACATGGGTTCCCAGCGCCTCGATCAGGGTGGATTTGCCCACCCCCGGCACGCCCGTCAGCCCGATGCGCCAGGCCGCCCCGGTATGCGCCATCACATCCGTCAGCAGCGCCCGGGCACGTGCTTGATGATCGCAGCGTGTTGATTCAACAAGGGTTATCGCCTGCGCCAGCGCAGTGCGGTTTCCTTCGATCAGGCGTTCGGCGAGCGCATCCATGGGCACATGGTCTAGGCTCTCGGCCCGCCTTGGCAATAGCCAATCTGACCGGGGACAAGCCTGCCGGTCACACCCGCGGCTCGGCCGCGATGATGGCCGCGTCATAGGCGCCGTCCGGGCGCGGTTCGCCTGATCCGGCAATGATTTCGATCACCGCCTCAGGCCGCGGCCGCGACTGCGCCGTGCTGCCCACGCCCATGGATATCCCGACGCCCACGCTGGTGCTGCGAAACCCGCCCGAGCCCCAGCCGCGGCCCACCGATCCGCCCACCCGCACCGGCGATCCGCCGCTGCGCGCCTGCGGCTCCTCAAGTGCGCGGCTATGCACAATCGTGAACCATTCCAATCGGTTATTGAGCACCACATCGGCAGCGCGGCGGATCGCCAGGCGCTCGGCCTCACCTGCGCTCATGCCCGGCGCGCCGGTATAGCTGACGCGCCAGCGGCGGTCCTCGATACGCAGTTCGGAGAAGCCGGTTCCATCGCGCGACATGGAGGCGGGCCCGTAATAGGGCGCGGGCGTGCTGGCGCAGGCGGCAAGACATCCTCCTATTGCGGCGGCGGCTATCAGACGGGAAAAGGCTGTCATGATGGGCTCCAAAGCGCGTGTCTTGAGGTCAAAAACGCCTGTTTCGGGGTCATAAACGCCGCTCATGGGGTCATGGCGGCTCGTCTTCGTCACACTACACCAGAATGTGGTCAAACGGCGCCCCTCAGGCCGTGACGGCGCGCCGCCAATCCCCGCTTTTCCGGCAGGCGATGACGCTGATCAGGGCGCCGGTCGCTGCGCCGCTGGGATAGACCCCGCCGCCGCTCACCTGCGCCCTGCCAGCGCGCCGAACAGCCAGGCCGCCGCCAGGCCGGCGATCAGGCCGGTCAGGGGCAGGGCGAAGGCGCCGGGGACTTCGGGCAGGGTGAGGGAGGCGATGTCGCGCCCGTCGGCCAGCGCCCACAGCCAGTCGCCGTCATGGACGCGGCGCAGATAGGCCGCCATGGCGCCCAGCCCCGCCAGCGCGCCGGCCAGCGCCAGGCCGAAACCGCCGAGGCCCCGCAAGGCGAGCCACAGGATCAGGAACACCGCCGCCGCCGGGTAGGCGAAGGCCAAAGCGTAGAGCCAGATCTCCCCCGCCAGCGGGGCGAGCTCAGCCAGCGGCAGGTTCGCCGCCGCCGTGCCCTGAAGGGCCGACAGTGTCATCATGCCAGCGACCGCCACGGCCGCGCCGAACGCGGGCGCCACCGCAATGCCGGCGATCAGTCCGGCCGGCGCCCCCCGGCTCATCGCCCCAAGCCCTGTGTCATGCGCCCCCCTCCGGCCTATGTTCTTCGCCATCATAAGCCGGTGTAGCGCGATGCGCCAAGCGGGACGCCAGGCATCGCGCCGCCCACAGTGTTGTTACAGAACGGCCCCGTCGCGCGCGTAACCGGTTTGCGCTAGAACGCTCAACGCCAGTCCCACCCGCGCAGCCCGGAGGTTCGCCGCCATGTCCCAGACCATGAAAGCCCTCGTCAAAGCCAAGCCCGAAGCGGGCCTGTGGATGCAGGATGTCGAGCGGCCGCAGATCGGTCCGGACGACGTGCTGATCCGGGTCCACATGACGGCGATCTGTGGCACCGATGTGCACATCTACAAATACGATGACTGGGCGCAAAAGAACGTGCCGGTGCCCATGGTGGTGGGTCATGAGTTTGGCGGCGTGATCGAAGAGGTCGGGCGCGATGTGACGCGGGTTCGCCCAGGCTTGCGGGTGTCGGGCGAGGGCCATGTGGTGGGCGAGAAGAGCCGCGCCGTGCGCGCCGGGCGCTTCCACCTTGATCCTGAGACCATGGGCGTGGGCGTGAACATGCCCGGCGCGTTCGCGCAATATCTGCGCCTGCCGGCGTTCAACGTGGTGCCGCTGCCCGATGACGTGTCCATGGAGCAGGCCGCCTTCCTCGACCCGCTGGGCAATGCGGTGCACACCGCCACGGCGTTCGATCTGGTGGGCGAGGACGTGCTGGTCACGGGCGCCGGCCCCATCGGCATCATGGCGGCGGCTGTGGCGCGCCATTGCGGCGCGCGCCATGTGGTGGTGACCGATATCAACCCGGACCGCCTGCGCCTGCTGGAAGCGGTCTGTCCCACCGCCACGCCAGTCAACACCGCACACGAGGATCTGCGCGATGTCATGGCGCGCCTGAAAATGACCGAAGGCTTCGATGTGGGCCTTGAGATGAGCGGCGCGGAGCCCGCCTTTCACCAGATGGTCGAGCACATGGTGATGGGCGGCAAGATCGCCATGCTGGGCCTGCCGGCCAAGCCCTTCACCCTCGACATGGGCACGCTGATCATGCGCGCCATCACGTTCAAAGGCGTCTATGGCCGGGAGATGTTCGAGACCTGGCACAAAATGCTGGCCATGCTGCAGTCCGGGCTCGATGTCTCCAAGCTGATCACCCACCGCCTGCCGGCCAAAGAGTTCCAGGCCGGTTTCGACGCCATGCTGTCAGGCAAGTCGGGCAAGGTGATCCTGGACTGGCAGGGGGTGTGAGGTGAGCGCGCCGGAGCTTCTGCCGCTCGCGTTCGAGGCGCTGCCTGAAGAAGAGATGCAGGCCCGCGCGCAGACCTTTTACGAAACGATGCGCACGCGGCGCACCATCCGCGACTTCTCTGACCGGCCCGTGCCGCGCGCCCTCATCGAGACGGCGATCCTGACCGCCGGGACCGCGCCCAATGGCGCCAATCACCAGCCCTGGCATTTCACGGTGCTGGGGCAGGGGCCGCTGCGCACGCGCCTGCGCGAGGCGGCGGAGGCCGAAGAGCGCGCCTTTTATGCCGGCAAGGCGGGGGCGGAATGGCTGGAGGCGCTGGCGCCGCTGGGCACCGACGCCTCCAAGCCGTTTCTGGAGACCGCGCCCTGGATCATCGCCGTGTTTGGCCAGAAGCGCGGCGGGCCAAGGCCGGGCGATGACAAAAAGAACTACTATGTCACCGAGAGCGTCGGCATTGCGTGTGGCCTCTTGCTGGCGAGCCTGCACCAGGCGGGCCTGGCCACCCTGACCCACACGCCCAATCCCATGGGGTTTCTGAGCGAGATCTGCGAGCGCCCGGCCAGCGAGAAACCCGTCATGCTGATCGTCACCGGCTATCCGGCGGACGGCGCGGCCTATCCGGCCCATGCTGCGGTGAAGAAGGCGCTGGGGGAGATTTGTGATTTCCGGTGAGGGGGCGGCGCCTCACCCCACCCGACCCGGCGCTGCGCGCCGGCCCACCCTCCCCATCAAGGGGAGGGAAAGTGTAGCGATCGATTCCGCCCCTAAACCCCCACCCGCCGCTCGATCGCCGTCACCGACCAGATCAGGGCGATGATCCAGCCGATCACGGTCCAGCCGAGCAACAGGTTCGTCAGGAAGATCGCAAAGCCGTTATGGTGGCCGCGCGCCAGGGCGATGATGGTGGGCAGGAAGTGCACCAGAACCGCAACGAGGATGAATTCCATGGGGAGGGCTCCTTTATCGATTTTCGATAAGGATAGGAGAGCTCATCCCGTCTGGCAAGGGCTTTAGGGATTGCGCGCGCGGATCACCGTCTCCAGCCCGGCGGCGATGCGGCTGCGGTATTGGGCGGCGCTGATCGGGGTGTGGCTGGAGTGCAGCCGCCAGCGGCCGAAATCGTCGCGCACCGGCACGCTGACCGAGTGAAAACAGACCTCCTGGCCGTCTGCGAGCGGCGTGCTCCAGGTGCTTTCGCTGACGGCGACCTCGCCATCGAACGCGCCGGCCTCGGTGAGCGCGGCGAACTGGCGGTCGGCGTCCTCGCCCAGAAGACCTTCCAGCCCGTCGCCCTCGCGCGCGGTTTCGAACGCGCCGCCCATGGCCCGGAAACCGGCGGAAAATTCGCACAGGCGCACGGCGCCGTGCTGGCGCGCAAGCAGGCTCGACAAGCCGGGTGACAGCGCCACGGTGGCGCGCCAGTCGTCAAAGATCAGCCGGTTGCAGGGCCGCTCCAGCAAGGTGGCGATTCGCGCCGCCAGGGCGTCGGACGGATTGGCCGCGCCGGTTTCCAGGCGCGACAGGAAGGCCTGGCTGACGCCAAGCTCGTCGGCCAGCGCCAGCTGTTTCAGCCCGGTGCGCTGGCGGAAGGCCCTCAGGCGAGCACCCCATTCACTGGCTGGCATGGGCTATGCGCCACTCCCTATGCAAACCCGCCGCGCATGACCCGGTCATGCATCGGGGAATTTATAGTCCTTGAACATCTCGCGCAGCTTGGTCTTCAGGATCTTGCCCGTTGCGCCCAGCGGCATTTCGGCGATGAACTCGATGCCCTCGGGCAGCCACCATTTGGGCACGCGTTCGGCGAGATAGGCGCGGATGGAGTCTGCCGTGGGCGTGGTGTTGGGGCGCGGCTGGATGATCAGGAGCGGGCGCTCCTGCCATTTGGGGTGGGGCATGCCGATGGCGGCGGCCATCAGCACGTCCGGGTGGCCCATGGCGGCGTTTTCCAGATCGATGGAGCTGATCCATTCGCCGCCCGACTTGATCACGTCCTTGGAGCGGTCGGTGATGGTCATGTAGCCGTCTTCGTCGAGATAGCCGACATCGCCGGTGCGGAACCAGCCGTCATCGGTAAAGGCTTCCGGCCCGGCGCCGCGGAAATAGCTTTCGATGATCCAGGGGCCGCGCACCTGGATATGGCCCGAGGACTGGCCGTCGCGGGGCAGGACATTGCCGTCATCGTCAACCGTGCGCATTTCCACCCCGAAGATCAGCCGGCCCTGCTTGAGCTTGATGCGGACCTTCTCATCGTCGGACAGATCGTCATGCTTGGGCAGCAGCTTGCCGACCGTGCCCAGCGGGCTCATCTCGGTCATGCCCCAGCCCTGCTGCATGTCCACGCCGTACTCGCCCTCATAGGCGCGCAACAGCGCTTCAGGCATGGCCGAGCCGCCCATCAGCACATTCTGCACCGAATCGATGCGTTTGCCGCTCTCGCGCAGGTATTGCAGCAGGCCGAGCCAAACCGTGGGCACGCCCAGCACCTGGCTGACGCTTTCGGCCTCGATCAGGCCCTGGAGGCTCGCGCCGTCGAGCTGAGCGCCGGGCATGACCAGCTTGGCCCCGCCCATCGCCGCCGCATAGGGCACGCCCCAGGCGTTGACGTGGAACATCGGCACCACCGGCATGATGACGCCGCGCGAGCCGACGCCGATCACATCCTCGGCCAGGCACGCCATGGCGTGCAGCACGGTGGAGCGGTGGGAGTACAGCGCGCCCTTGGGCTCGCCCGTGGTGCCCGAGGTGTAGCACAGCCCGGCGGCGGCGTTCTCGTCGAAGGACGGCCATTCATAACGCGGTGCGGCGTTGGTCAGCAGGGTTTCATAGACCAGCGCCTTGGTCTTCATCTCCGGCTTCGTGGCCGCGCCGGTCATCACCACCCAGCTCTTCACGCTCTTGCAATGGCCCGCGATGGCGTCGACCAGCGGCGCGAAGGTGACGTCGAAGAAGACATGCCTGGCCTTGGCGTGATTGATCACCCAGGCCAGCTGTTCAGGTCCCATGCGCGGATTGGCGGTGTGGACCACCGCGCCCACGCCCGACACGGCGTAATAGAGTTCGAGATGGCGGTGGGTGTTCCATGCGATGGTGGTGATGCGGTCGCCCGGCTTCACCTTCAGGGGGCCGGTCAGCGCGTTGGCCAGTTGCTGCGCGCGCGCGTGGCAATCGGCATACCCGTAGCGATGGATCTGGCCGGTGTCCGGCATGCGCGAGACGATCTCTCGCTTGCCGTGGTTCTGGGCCGCATGCTTGAGAATGTCCGCTATCATGAGCGGACGGTCCATCATCTGACCGCGCAGCATTGTCATCTCCTCCCCGGGCGTTTCGGGCGCATCGCAAGGCGCGCCGCATCTCATGTTTGAGCTGGGCGACATGAAAGGCGCACCGGCGCGCCAGCGCAATCCCCCGGGCGCAGAATTCCGCTTGCGGGAGGGCGGCAGATGGGGTGGAAGGGGGAAATGACCGATCCGTCTTTTCCGACTTTCGATGATGTGCGCGCGGCTGCAGGCCGCCTGGCCGGGTACGCGGTGCGTACGCCGCTCCTGTCGTGCCCGGCGCTGGACGCGCTGACGGGCGGGCGGGTCAGGCTCAAGGCCGAGCCCTTGCAACGCACCGGGACGTTCAAGTTCCGCGGCGCCTTCAACGCCCTGTCAAAGCTCGATGAAGCGGGACGCGCGCGCGGCGTGGTGGCCTTCTCCTCGGGCAATCACGCGCAAGGCGTGGCTGAAGCCGCGCGGCTCCTGGGCATGAAGGCGACCATTGTCATGCCGTCCGATGCGCCGGGCATCAAGCAGCGCGGCGTGGTCGCGCGGGGCGCGGTGCTGCGGCTCTATGATCGCGACACTGAAAGCCGCGAGGAGATCGCGGCCGAGATCAGCGCGGCCACCGGCGCGGTGGTGATTCCGGCCTTCGACCATCCCGACATCATTGCCGGGCAAGGCACGGCGGGGCTCGAAATCTTCGAGACTTTGGCCGCAGAGGGGCTGCACGCGGACCAGCTCATCTGCTGCGTGGGCGGCGGCGGGCTCATCGCCGGGATCAATCTGGCCGCCGAGGCGCTGTCGCCGCAGACGCGGATATGGGGTGCGGAGCCGGACGGTTTTGACGACACCGCCCGCTCGCTGGCGTCGGGCCGGCGCGAAAGCAATGCGCGGCGCTCCGGCTCGCTGTGCGATGCGCTATTGTCGGAAACGCCGGGCGTGCTGACCTTCGCCATCAATCAGCCGCGCCTGACCGGCGTCGGCGTGATCAGCGACGCGGACGCGCTGCGCGCCATGCGCTTCGCCTTTGAACACATGAAGATCGTGCTGGAGCCGGGCGGCGCGGCGGCGCTGGCCGCCGTGCTGGCAGGCCGGGTGGACGTGGCGGACAGTCTCAGCGTGGTGGTCCTGTCCGGCGGCAATGTGGAGCCTGAGCTGTTCGCGAGGGCGCTGGCCTGAGGCTCACAGCCCGCAGGCGAACCGGCCGTCGCACACGGTGGATACCAGGGCGAGATAGGCCAGGATGCTCACCGCCCAGATCAGCGGCAAAAACAGGGTGAGGCGCCAGCCTGCCCCGGGGCTGCGGAAGATCAGGAAGGCGATCCAGCCCATCGCGAGCCCGGCGCCCGCCATCAGCGGCCCGGCGGACAGGAAGATGTAGACCGCCTGCTCCACGGTGGGATTGGTACTGACCGCCTGCAAATTGCTGAAGGTGATGACATTGGGTATCCATAGCTGGAACCCGGCCCAGCCGATGAACATGGCGACAAGACTTGCCACCCCCATGGCGACAACTGCTATGACCGTGATGCGCGGTGTCGCGACCGCTTCGAGACCGTCCCTCATTCGCCCCTCCCAGGACCCCTGACCATGACCTTGTCCGTCGCCGCATGGAACGTCAATTCGATCAAGGCGCGCCTGCCCAACGTGCTCGACTGGCTGCAGGCGGCGCGGCCGGATGTCGCGTGCCTGCAGGAAATCAAGACCGTGGACGAGGCCTTCCCCCTGATGGAGCTCCAGGACCTAGGCTATAATGTGAAGACGGTGGGGCAGAAGAGCTATAACGGCGTCGCGATCCTGTCGCGCCTGCCCATTGACGAGGTCACGCTGACCGCCCTGCCGGGCGATGAGAGCGATGATCAGGCGCGCTATATCGAGGCGGTGATCAGCTCTGGCTCCGGCGCCGTGCGGGTGGCCTCGATCTATCTGCCCAACGGCAACCCGGCGCCGGGGCCGAAATTCGACTACAAGCTCGCCTGGATGAAGCGCCTGCACGCACGCGCGGCCGAGTTGCTCGCGCTCGAAGAGCCGGTGATCCTGGCGGGCGATTACAATGTCATTCCGCGCGACGCCGATGTGCATGACCCGGCGGCGTGGGAAGGCGACGGCCTGACGCGGCCTGAATCGCGCGACGCCTTCGCGGCCATCAAATGGCTTGGCTATGCCGACGCCTTCGAGCAGGTGGACGGGCGCTCCCACCAGTACACGTTCTGGGATTATCAGGCGGGGGCCTGGAACCGCAATAACGGCATCCGCATCGACCATCTCCTCGTCAGCCCGCAGGCCGGCGACCGGCTGAAATCAGTCGGGATCGACAAGGATGTGCGCGGACGCGAGAAGGCGTCCGATCACGTGCCCATCGTGGGCGTGTTCGATCTGTAGCGAGCGGCGCGCCTAAAGCGCGCGCACCGCGTCGAGCACCTCTTCCACATGGCCGGGCACCTTCACCTTGCCCCAGACCCGGGCGACATGGCCGTTGGCGCCGATCAGGAATGTCGCGCGCTCAATGCCGAGATAGGTCTTTCCGTACATCGACTTTTCCACCCACACGCCGTAGCGCTCGCAGATATCGCCGTCAGCGTCGGAGACGAGGATGACTTTCAGCGCGTGCTTGTCGCGGAACTTGTCGTGCTTGGCGGCGGTGTCCTTGGACACCCCGATCACCACGGCGCCCGCAGCCGCGAAATCATCAGCCAGCTCGCTAAAGCCGATGGCCTGTTTCGTGCAGCCTGGCGTATCATCCTTGGGGTAGAAATACAGGACAACCGGCTTGCCAGCGAATTGCGCCAGAGAGACCTCCCGCCCGCCATCCGCCGGCGCGGTGAAGCCCGGGGCCTTGTCCCCGGCCTTGATATCGCCCATCACTTGCTCCTGTCCTCGGCCGGCGGGCCGATCCCGCCGCAACTGGCGGCGAAGATTGTCCGCCAGACCTGTCCCGTAAAGGGGCGGAACTGGAATTGACAGCGCAGCCCGGAAAACCCATGCGCCGCACCTTGCGACTGGCCGTTCCCTATCTGCTGGAAGCGATCTCCGCCCTGCTGGCGCTGGTCATTCTGGTGGGCGCGGCCGGATTGTGGCGCCTCGCCGCCGGGCCGGTGGACGCCGATCTCATGCGTCCGTGGGCGACGCAGGCTTTGCTGGAAGCGGTGGAGGGCCAAGAGGCGTCCATCGGATCTCTGGATGTGCGCTTCGATCCGGCGCTGGCGGCCATTGTCGTCACCGCGCGCGAGGTGTCGGTGCGTGATCGCGCCGGATTGGCGCTGGTCAATGCGCGGCGCATTGAGACGGCGCTGGCCCTCGACCTTCTCCTGACCGGGCGCGCCGCGCCGGTGCGCATCGCCGCCGAGGGCGGTGCGTTCGCGATCATCCGCACTGCGCCGGGCGTGCTGGCGGCTGGTCTCGGCTCGCCGGCCGTGGTCGAGGCGCGCAGCCTGTCAGGGCAGGGGGCCTCCGGCCTTCTCGCCAGCCGCCTTGGCTCCGACCTCCTGTCGCGGCTCACCGAGGTGGACCTGACGGGCGTCTCACTGCAGGTGCGCGACGATGTGACGGGCGCTGCCCTGATCGTCCAGGACGCCGGCGCGCGCCTGCGCCTGAATGAAGGATCGCTGGAAGCCGCCGTCACGGGCGTGCTGGTCACGTCGGCGGGGCGGGTGGATGCGGCGCTTGATCTGCGCACCGGGCGCGATTTTGACCGGGTGTTTCTGGACTTGCGGCTCAATGAGCTGGTGCCGGCCTCGATCGCGCCGCAGCGCGGCCCCTTTGCGGCCCTCGCCGGCTTCAATGCCCCGGTGCGTCTGGATCTGGTGCTGGACGCATCGGTAGAGTCCGGTCTTCGCACCGCCTTCATCAATCTCTCCGCCGCCGCCGGCGAAGTGCGCGCAGGCGGCGTCGCCTTCGCGCTGGAGGGGGCTGACCTGCGCGCGGCGTTTGACGCGGACGCCGGCGCCATTGACATCGAGACCGGCCGCATCCTCTCCGATCTGGTCTCGCTGGAGCTGAGCGGCGCGATCACTGATCTGTCGGGCTTTGAAGACGCGCTGCCGACCTTCGCCGATTACCGCCTTGATATCGGGCCGGGCTATATCAATCCTCCCGGCGCGTTTCCCGAGCCTGTGCGCTGGGAGAGCCTGTCTGCGCGCGGACGCATTGACCGCTCGCAGGTGCGCGCGACGTTCGAGCCGCTCGACGCCGCCATCCCCGGCGCGACGGCGCAGTTTACCGGCCATGTCGGCGCGGACCGGACGCAGAGCGGCTGGTTTCCCGCCGTGGCGCTGGCCGGCCCGGTAGAGGGCCGGTTCAGCCGCGAGGACGTGCTGCGGCACTGGCCGGTGGATTTCGCGCTCGGCGCCCGCGACTGGGTGCGCGACGCCGTGCTGGGCGGGACGTTGGACAGCGTGGTGCTGGACATGGACCTCACGGGTGAAGCGCTCGAGCGCCGCGAGCTTGAGGACGGCCAGTTATCGCTGCGGTTTGATTTCGCCGATGCGGCGGTGCGCTACGTGTCGACCATGACCCCCCTGCGCGGCCTGTCGGGGTCAGCAGAACTGCGCGGCAATTCGCTGTCGCTGGAGGGCGAGGGCGGACGCATCGGCGAGCTGGCAGCGCAGACAATTTTCGTCGAGATCGAGCGGCTCCATCCGCGCGGCGGCCTGGCCCGGTTTGGCGGCACCGGCCGGGGCGGCGCGCGCGAGCTGCTCGCGCTGCTGTCCGAGCCGCCCATCAGCCTGAGCGATGAATACGGGATCATGCCGGAGAATTTCGAAGGCGAGGGTGCGTTCGAATTTGAAATCCTGCGCCCTATGCTGAGCGACGTCCCGGTTGAAGACCTACGGTTTTCCGCGCGCGGCCGCTTTGCCGGCGTGTCGGCGGCGCTGGGCGGAGATGCGCCGCGTTTTGAGGATGGCGAGGTGGAGATCCGCGCCAGCGAGACCGGCCTGACAGCGTTCGGCGCCGCCAGCATCGCCGGTGCGCGCGCCGATATCGAGTGGGTGGAAACATTCGGTCTGGAGCCGGGCGAGCCCACCAGCCTGATGCGCCTGTCCTCGGTGATGACGGGCCGCGATCTGGATGCGCTGGGCCTGCCGCTGCGCCAGTTCCTCGACGGCGCGGTGGGCGTGGAGGCGTCGGTGACCGGGCGCGGACTGGCGTTCGAGCGTGTCGATGTGGAGCTTGATCTCGAGCGCGCCGCCATCGCCCTGCCTGCGGACATCTGGGAGAAGGCGCCGGGCGCGCCGGCGGCGGCGCGCTTCACGCTGGGCCTGTCGCCCGAGAGCGTGACGCTGGATGATGTCGTGTTCGCCGCCGAGGGCGCCAGTCTTCAGGCCTCGGCGCGTCTGGCGCCCGATGGGCGCCTGCTGTCGGCGCAGGCGCCCGAGATGCGCCTCGACGGACGGTTCGACATGGCCGCGCGCGCCGACCGGCCGCGCGGGGATGACGGCCCGCTGCGCCTTATCCTCACCGGGGCCTTCCTCGACAGCCGGGATATCTTGAGCGTGGACGGGCCGGGGGGCGGGCTGGGCGGTCCGGTGATCCTCGAGGCGGCGCTCGATGATGTCCGCGTGCGCGGCGTCCGGTTTCATGATGTCGATCTGTCGCTTGAGACTGGCGCCGATCATCTCGAACGCTTCCGGCTGGAGGCCGGCATGGCGGGCGGGCCGGTGCGCGTTGAGCTCGCCAGCGATGATACGGGCATGCGCAGCCTGACCGCGTCCGGTCCGGACGCCGGCCAGCTGCTCACCGCCTACGGCGGCTATGACAACGTGACGGGAGGGGCGCTGCGCCTGGCCGCCACGGCGCCGCCGCGCGGTCAACCCGGTGGATTCGCTGGTGAAGTTGAGGCGCAGGCGTTTACGCTGGAGCGGATGCCGCTGCTGACCCGGGTGCTGGCGGCAGGCTCGCTGGAGGGGCTGGCAAGCCTTCTGGGCGGCGGGCAGGGGATCGAGTTTGAGCGCCTGCGCGCGGATTTCGTGTGGGAAGACGGCGTGCTGGAGCTGCGCGAGGCGCGCGCCGCCGGGCCGTCCCTGGGCGCCACGTGGAGTGGTGTGGTGAACCTTGAGGGGTCACGCATGGACGTTGACGGCACATTGCTGCCCTCCTACGGGATCAACTCGGTGCTGGGAGGGCTCCCGGTCATTGGCGGGCTCTTGACCTCGCGCACCGGCGAGGGCGTCATCGGCGTCACCTTCTCCATCAACGGCCCGTTCAACTCCACCCGCGTCACCGCCAACCCGCTGTCGGCGCTGGCGCCGGGCGTGCTGCGGCGCATCTTTGAAGGCACGTCGGCCGAACGCGAGCTCGATGCGCTGGAAGCTGCGCGGCAGGCGCGCGGCGATGCGGCGGAGGGTGAGGGCGGCGCTGCGGGCGATCAGCCCGGCGACACGCCGGACGAGGGGTCTGACGCCGGGGCCGGAGACGATGCCGGGCCGGACGAAGCCAATTCTGACGACGCGCCGGAGGATGGCGAGCCGCCGCAGGGGGAGGAGCCATGATCATCGCCGGGCTGATGAGCGGCACCTCGCTGGACGGGGTGGATGCGGCGATCCTCGACACTGATGGCGAGACCATCACCCGCTTTGGCCCGGGCTTCGAGACGCCCTACACGAAGGACGAGCGCGCTGTCCTCAAAGCCGCCGTAGACGCGGCGCTGGCCTGGCGCTTTACCGGCCCGGCGCCCGCGATCTTCACCGAGGCGGAAGCGGTGCTGACCCACGCCCATGCGCGCGCGGTCGAGGCGGTCTGCGCCGCCGCCGCGATTGCGCCGTCCGCGCTCGACCTGATCGGGTTTCACGGCCAGACCGTGGTGCATGAGCCGCCCGCCAGCGGACGGCCCGGCCGGACGCTGCAGCTGGGCGACGGGGCGGGCCTCTCCGCGCGCCTCAACGCCCCGGTGGCGTTTGATTTTCGCTCCAACGACATGGCGGCGGGCGGGCAGGGCGCGCCGCTGGCGCCCATCTATCACCGCCTCCTGGCCGACTGGTCGGGGCTGGAACGCCCCATCGGCGTGCTCAATATCGGGGGCGTGGCCAATATCACGCTCATAGCTTCAGACGGCGCGCTCACCGCCTTCGACACCGGGCCGGGCAATGGCCTCATTGACGCCTGGGTCGAGGAGCGCACCGGCGCCCCCATGGATGCCGGCGGCGCGCTGGCCGCCAAAGGCAAGGTGCTGGAGGCGGGCCTCGCCGAGCTTCTCGCCCACCCTCATTTCGCGCTGGACGGCCCCAAATCGCTGGACCGCTGGGATTTCTCCATCGATGCCGCGCGCAATCTGACCGTGGAGGACGGCGCGGCGACGCTGGCTGCGTTCACCGCCGCCTCTATCGGCCTGGGTCTCGCCCGCCTGCCCGAACGCCCGAGGCGCCTCATTGTCTGTGGCGGCGGGCGCAAGAACGCCCATCTCATCGCCCGCATCGCCGCCGCCTGCGGCGTGCCCGCCGTTGCGGCCGAAGCCGTCGGCTGGCGCGGCGACCTCATCGAAGCCGAAGCCTTCGCGGTCCTCGCCGCCCGCACCGCGAGGGGCCTGCCGATCAGCTGGCCGGGGACGACGGGGGTGAAGCAGGCGATGAGCGGGGGAAGGGTTATGGGGGGGAGCCCCGGATTGACACCCCTTAGGGGAGGGCGTGCTGACCCAACCGGCTTCACCCAAATCTGACAAACCTGCTCAAAAAGCGATGGCCCACCAAGGCAGCAGGGGCGAACGAACACCCCTGAATGCGACCTTATCTCGCCATCGCTCCTTGCTGAGTCATTTTCGCAAGCGTCGCAGCCTGTCAAGGACGGCCCTTCAGGCCGCCGCCACGCGGCGACCGGGCAAAGCCCGGTCGTCCTTGACAGGCTGCGATCGCCTTGCGTGATCTTCCAGCATGGAACGATGGGGAGGGCTGAGCCCCGAATCGTCGATGCCGAGGGCGGGAAATGGGGGTGTGTCCCTGGATTCCGCCCATGGCTGCGGATTGCAGCCCTTTCTCGTTCTGCTAAAATTCAGTGATCTTGAGCTGGTTGTCTTTGATCGCTGCGGATTGCAGCCCTTTCTCGTTCTGCTAAAATCGCGGTCATCGCCCATGCGCGGCGTTCATCGCTGCGGATTGCAGCCCTTTCTCGTTCTGCTAAAATGCGCGAGGCTGCGCTGTCGCCGCCGGGATAGCTGCGGATTGCAGCCCTTTCTCGTTCTGCTAAAATTATCCTCGACGCCCTCAATTAGGT
>WGNG01000005.1 GCA_016124675.1 Alphaproteobacteria bacterium | reverse complement strand
CGCTTTACGCCCAGTAATTCCGAACAACGCTAGCCCCCTCCGTATTACCGCGGCTGCTGGCACGGAGTTAGCCGGGGCTTCTTCTGCAGGTACAGTCATTATCTTCCCTGCTGAAAGGATTTTACAACCCTAAGGCCTTCATCATCCACGCGGAATGGCTGGATCAGGGTTTCCCCCATTGTCCAAGATTCCCCACTGCTGCCTCCCGTAGGAGTCTGGGCCGTGTCTCAGTCCCAGTGTGGCTGATCATCCTCTCAGACCAGCTACAGATCGTCGCCTTGGTGAGCCATTACCTCACCAACTAGCTAATCTGACGCGGGCCGATCTTTTGGCGATAAATCTTTCCCCCGAGGGGCTTATCCGGTATTACTCCCAGTTTCCCGGGGCTATTCCGAACCAAAAGGTACGTTCCCACGCGTTACTCACCCGTCTGCCGCTCGCCCCGAAGGACGCGCTCGACTTGCATGTGTTAAGCCTTCCGCCAGCGTTCGTTCTGAGCCAGAATCAAACTCTCATGTTGATCTGACTAAGCTCGCTGTTGTTCTCTCAAAGTGACGGAGACTGATCTGGCCAAAGGCCATTTCATATTCTCCACACCTGTTTGAGAAACGTAAGCAAACGTCGTCTCGGTGGACGCCCTCGCCCAATGGGCTGTTGCGTCCGCAGAGCGCCGCCGCCTGCGTTTCTCTTTCCAATCTACCAACAATGTCAAAGAGCCGGCGTCGAGGCGGGCCGCAGCCCGGTCTGTCCGCCCCGGTTTGAACTCTGTCGAGCCGCCCCGGTCTTCAAGGAGCGCGGTGTCTACTGACGCGCCACCCCTGTGTCAATCGCCTCTGTGCAGCGCGCCGGAAACTTCTTTCCAGCGATGCGCCTGACGGCGAGGAGCGCGCTATCTATTGAGCCGCCATCCCCGTGTCAACCGCCCCGTGAGAAGTTCTGTCAGCGGCGTTTGCCGGGCGAAAAAGAGCAAAAAGCTCTTCTTCGGCGCGGCTGACACGCCGTCGATTGAACTCCCGTCCGAAGCGGAGAGGCTCAGCAGTATGAAGCGCTTCACTGTCCTTCGCAAGGGGAAATCGCCGTGAGGGTCTTTCCGTCTGCGCCGGCGGCGAAGCAGTCCGCTGCCGAGGCGCGGGTTCTATCCCCCTGCCACGCCCGGGGCAACCCCTTGTGACGGTTTTTTTGCACGCTGGCGCGGGCGCCGGCCCGCGATCCCTGTACAGGCAGGCGATGTCACGCTGTTTCGATATAGGATTTCAGCGTCTCGGCCTCGGCCTCGGCGTCGGCGATCTTGCGCTTGACCACATCGCCTATGGACACCAGCCCGGCCATGCGGCCTTCGTCCAGGATGATGATGTGGCGTACGCGCCGGTCGGTCATCATCGCCATCAGCTCGTCGACATGCGTGTGCGGTCCGGCGGTGATCAGCCCGCGCGTCATGGCGGACGACACCGGCATGGCCAGCGCCTGGGCGCCGTGATCGGCCACCATGCGCACCAGATCGCGCTCCGAGAAGACGCCGGCGGGCTGGCCATCATTGCCGAGCACCACGGCCGCGCCGATCCGTTTGTCACGCAGGACCCGCACTGCGGCTTCCAGCATGTCCTCCGGCCGGATCGTGACCACGTCCGAGCCTTTGTGGGACAGGATCTTGCCTGCGGTCATATTCGCCTCCTTGAACCGGGCGATATCGGCTATGATCATGCCTGAAGGCGGCGCGCGGCGCAAACAGGGCGCCGGGACGGGGGAGTTGGATGAGCGGCGGATACCTCAAACGGCTGGCGCGCGACCTTGATCGCTGGATCGCGGACGGTCTTGTCCCGGCCCAGAACCGCCAGGCGATTCTCGACAGCGCCGCGCCCTCGCCCCGGCGCTGGAGCGCAGCCGGGGCCGCCGCGATTCTCGGCGCGGTGCTGCTGGCCCTGGCTGCGCTCAGCTTTGTGGGCGCCAACTGGAGCGAGCTGCCGAAGCTGGCGCGCTTTGCCCTGATTCTCAGCGCGCTGTGGGCGAGCCTGGGCGGCGCGGCGGCGGCGTTCGCGCGCGGCGCGCCGGCGCTGGGCCATGCGCTGGCGCTGCTTGGAGCCGCCCTGTTCGGCGCCGCCATCATGCTGACCGCCCAGACCTTCAACATGAGCGCCTTCCGCAACACCGGCGTGCTGATCTGGGCTGCGGGCGCGCTGGCCACAGCTCTGATCATCCCCTCGCGCCCGGTTCTGATCCTCGCCGCCGGCCTCGGCGCGCTCTGGGCGGGACTGGAGGCAGGCAATCCCTTCGCGCCGGGCCCGGTCTGGGCCTATCTGGCGCTGTGGGCGGTGACGGCGGCCGCCGCGGTGCGCCTGACATCATCGGTGACGCTGCATCTGCTGGCCGCCGGGCTGGCGGCCTGGATCGGGCACGCTCTGTGGGAGGTGTTCGGCCAGACCGCTGCGGATGCGCGCGACTGGCTTTGCGCCTTCATTCTTGTCACCGGCGCCCTGGCCATGGCGGCCGCGCTGGCGATGGACCGCCGCGTCGCGGGGGCCGGCGTGCTGGCAGGATGGATGGCCTGGGCGGCGGCCCTGGGCGCGCTGGCGCTCCAAGGGGCCGGTTACGTGGACGACCCCGGGGACATGCTGCCCGGCCTTGCCTATGCCATCATCGCCGGGCTCGCCTTTGCAGCGCTGGCGGGCTTGAGCCTGTGGCGCATCCTTACCGGCGCGCTGGAGCGCGGCCCGGCGGCGGCGCTGGTGATCGCGGCGGCCTGTGTCCTGGCCTGGCCGGCGCTCGCCTTCAGTGGCGACGCCGCTGACATGGTGCTGGGCGCGGTGATCTATGCCGGCGCGGCCGCGCTGGTTCTGGCCGGGGCCGCGCCGGGACGCCGGTTCGCCGGAACGCTGGGCGTCACCGTGTTCGTGCTGCAATCGCTGTACGTGTACGCGCGCCTGTTCGGCGATCTCCTCAACACCGCCGCCTTCTTCTTTATTGGCGGCGTGCTGCTGATCGCGCTGTCGGTGGGGATTGGCCGCTGGGCGCGCCGGCGCGCGGCCCCGCCCACCCTCAAGACCGGAGAGCCATCATGACAGTCTCCTTGCGGCTCATCCTTGCCGCGGCGGTGATGACCGGCGTCCTGATCGCCATGGCCGGCCTTCACGCCGCCAACCGCGCCGGCGGGACGGAGATACGGCTCGACATGCTCGCCGTCGATCCGCGCGATCCGCTTCTGGGCCATTACGTGGT
This sequence comes from Alphaproteobacteria bacterium, assembly GCA_016124675.1. GTDB lineage: Bacteria > Pseudomonadota > Alphaproteobacteria > Caulobacterales > Maricaulaceae > Oceanicaulis. The sequence goes on along the minus strand of WGNG01000005.1, from coordinate 138,563 downwards.
TATTGAGACCCCGCTGCACCGGCTGGACCTCAATGAGTATGATCCGGCCGGCAACGAGTACGCGCGTGGCGACGACGTGTACGTGACCCTGCGCCAGGATGACGGGACCGGCTCCTGGACCGCCGCCCGCGTCCACGCGCGCCACCCGGGCGACGGCGTGGTGATCCGGGGCAAGGTGGAGCGGGTTTACACACGCTCCGTCTGGGTCGAGGCCGATGACGCGGCGCACACCCGGGACCAGGACGATCCGCGCGAGGAGATGCGTGTCCGCTACAATCTCGAACGCTATTACGCCAGCCAGGACGAGGCGCTGGCGCTGGAGCGCCTGCGCGACGGGGCGCAGCTGCGCCTGATCGTGTCGGTGAGCGCGTCGGGCGACGCCGTCATCAAGGGCCTGGAGATCGACGGCGAGGACCGGCTCGACACGCTCTTCTAGCGGCTTGTCAGCAGAACTGGGGACCGTTCTGGCGGTTCGGAGCGGCGCCGGGAGGGCTCTAGCGCCAGGCGAAAATCCGCACAAAGGCCGGATAGGCGATCATGCCCACCAGGAGCCCGCCCACATGGCCGGTCCAGGCGATGGGCAGGTTCAGCCATGGATCGGCGGCGATCATCACGATATGCAGCGCCAGCAGCGGAACCGCCAGGCGCAGCATGCCCCGGCGTCCGCCATCGGCCCAGCCCGCGGCGGCGAGCAATCCCATCACCGCAGTCGATGATCCGGCCATGACGCTCGCTTCGTTCATGTGCACCAGCACGTGAAGCCCCGCCCCGGCGGCGGCGCAGGTGAAGAAGAAGGCGAGAAACCCCGCCCATCCCCTGAACCCCGTCCCGAACGGGCGCGCCGCGGCGGCGCCAAACGCCAGCAGCGCCCCGGCGTTGAGAAGCAGGTGCGCCCAGCCGAAATGCAGGAAGACGTGTCCCAGATACGGCGCAAACCCTCCCAGGGGGCCGGAGCCGAAGCGCTGCGCCGGCTCCCCGGTGCGTACGGCGGCGGCATCCACCAGCCAGCGATGGAAGGCCCCGGCGCCCTGTTCGACCGACCACCAGTCCATAAGGTGCGCGCCGACCATCACCGCCAGCAGAAGCCCGATCACCGCAGGAAGCCCCGTGAACACCGGCTGGCGCGGCGCCTGCAGGGGCGGTGGCGGCGGCGGGACGCCGTGATCGGGACCGGTCATGTCGTTTCCTTTCAAGGTCCGGCCCAGGCGCCTCGCCCCAATCTGAACCGGCCGGGTGGCACAGGGGTTGCACCACACCGGTCAATCGAGTCTTCAAAGAGGACAAATAGACCATGCACAGCCCCCTCACAGCCCTCCCCGCCGTGCTTGCCGGCCTTGCTTTCCTGTCCTCGGCCGCCAGCGCCCAGGCGCCGCAGTCCAACCCGTCCGAATGGAACCGTCCCTATGGGCAGTCCCACCAGGATGGCGCCCAGCCCTATGCCGGCGCCCGGTCGCGCGCCGGCAACCGGGTGGTCATCAATGGCATCATCCAGACCGGCGTGGGCGTTTCGGCCCAGGCCAGCGCCTTCGCCCAAGGCTCGGCCAGCCTTGATGGCGGCGTCCAGAATGGCGCGGGCGCAGGCTATGTCTTCCATCAGGCCACCGCCATCGCCAACCAGCTCAACGTGGTGGTGAACGGCAATTACAACACTGTCGTGGTCAACAGCCGCCAGATCAATTCCGGACCGGTCACGGCCAATGCCGGTCAGGTCACGGCGAACGCCGGACCGGCGCAAGGCCCGGGAGACAGCGACAATGAGTAAGCTGCGCGCCCTTCTCGCATCCGCGGTGTGCGCGATCAGCGTCACCGCCTGCGCCACCAGCACGCCGGGCTCGGACGGGCTCTACGCCGTGCCCACCGGCAGTGCGCCGGTCACCCCCAACCCCACGCCCTATTCCGATGCACTGGTGTGCATGTCGGCCCACGCCCGGGCGGGCGGCCGCGCCGCGCCGCGTATCGCCGTGGGACGCATCGCCGACTATACCGGCCAGCTGGCGCCCGAAGGCGGCACGCGCGTCACCCAGGGCGCCTCGCTGATGGCGATCAGCGCGCTTGCCAAGGCCGGCGTGCGCCTGGTGGAACGCTTCGACACCTCGGTGGCCGAGCTTGAGCTGCGCTACGCCAACAACCAGCTGATCACCGACGAGACCGAGGAGCAGGGCTTCCGCCAGATCTATGCCGGCTCAATCCCGGGCTCGGACTATTATCTGGTCGGCGGGATCACCGAACTCAACGCCAATATCCGCTCCAACGGCCAGGATCTGTTCGCCGGCGACAGCGTGGATTCCAGCCCGTCCGGCGTGTTCTCGCGCCGCGTCTATGTGATGAATGTCGGCCTTGATCTGCGCCTGATCGACTCGCGCACCCTCGAAGTGGTCGATGTGGTGTCATACCAGAAGCAGATCATCGGCCGCGAGCTGTCCGCCGGGGTCTTCGCCTTCTTCGGCGACGCGGTGGTGGACGTATCCGCCGGCGGCCGCTCGCTGGAGCCGGTCCAGCTCGCCGTGCGCTCGGTGGTCGAGCGCGCCGTGCTGGAGATGACCTCCACGCTTTATGGCGTCAGCCCCGATCAGGTCTGCGCCTTTGCCGACCCGCTCGGCCCGTCCAACGCGACCGGCGGCGTCCAGCTTCATACCCGTTACGCCCCCACGGAGGCTCCCTATGTCCAGGCACGCACAAGCATTGATCGCGGGCATGACCGCCGCGATGCTGGTATCCGCAGCCAGCTTCGCGGAACCTACCACTAGGGTTGAGCTGAACCAGACCGACTCCGGGGCCAATGCAGCCGCGGAGGCGGTCTCTGTCGGCGTCGGCGAATCGGTGAACTCCACCGCTACGGTGCAAGCCAACGGGGCCACAGGCTTCGTCACCGACTGGACGTCAGTGACCGGCCAGCAGGGCTTCACCGGCAGCGCAGAGTCTGTGTCGCGCGTCGAAGCCGACGATATCTGGTCCTGGATCATTTCCGGCGCTGTCGCCCAGGGCAATGGCCTGAGCGTCCAGAGCCTGAGCGATCTTGACATGGAGCTCAGCCAGACCGCCGGATCGGGATCGCGCGTCAGCGCCCTGTCGGATCTGCGCGTGGCCGACTACACCGCCCATGTGATCCAGACCTCGCTGGCGTCGGCCAATGCGGTGGAGGTGAATGCAGCCCATGGCGCCCAGAGCATCAGTCTTGTCCAGAGCGCTGCTGGCGAGACCTATGCCGGCGCCCGGCTCGCCGCAGACGACGCGCGCATCGAGGATGTGGCCGCAGCCGTCCAGGCCTCGGGCAACAGCCTTCAGGTCTCCGGATATGACGCCAGCGCGATCGCGGTGATCAGCCAGTCCCAGACCGGGTCAGTCACGGCGCAAGCCGACCTCACGGCGCGCGATGTCCATTGGGGTCTGACCGCCGCCACCGAAGCGGCGGGCAACACTGCCGTGATCACCACGGACTGGGGTTACGCCCATCTGCAGGGCGAGCAGGCCAATTCGGGCGCCGTGACGGCCCGCACCGTGGTCAATCTGGGCGAATTCTCCAACGGCGGGGCGGCCATGAGCGCCCATGGCGTGGGCAATAATGCGCTCGTGTCCGGTATCGGCGCGGACGCCTACAGCGCCATGGGCCAGGTCAATACCGGCGCCGTCACCGGCGAGGTCGTGTTCAATGGCGGCCATAATGGCGGCTCAGGCGTCGGCGGCGGGATCGTCGCCTCCGCCTCGGCCATCGGCAACGCCCAGTCGGCCTATGTCTGTTCGGAATGCCCGGTGGGTCTGACCGCGAATTTCAACCAGACCAATTCCGGGCCGGTGACCGCGCGCACGCAAGTCAGCTCGCCCGGCTACACGCCCTTCATCTCCAGCTCCGCCACGGCCGTAGGCAATGCGGCGACCTTCTCCTCGCGCACAACGAACTGAGACAAGGACACGCGCCTGAGCCTTCGCCCCCGGGATCCGCTGATCCCGGGGTTTTGCCTTGGCCCGCGCGCGCGTCATTGCAGGCTGTTCGCGGCGCTTGAGGTGTGAAACCATGCACGCCATCCCGATACAGCCCGTCCTAAACCCAGCAGAGAGAGTTCATGAGCCAGCGCGAGTTTGATGTTGTCGTTTTCGGCGCCACCGGTTTCACCGGCCGCCTGGTCGCCGAATACCTGAACCAGCAATACGGCGCGTCCGTGCGCTGGGCCATGGCGGGACGGTCGGCGGACAAGCTGGCCGAGGTGCGCGGCGAGATCGGCGCCGCCAGCGGCACGCCGCTCATCACCGCCGACAGCAGCGACGCCGCATCGCTCAAGGCGCTGGCCGCACGCACGAAGGTCGTCATCACCACGGTCGGCCCCTACCAGCATTTCGGCGAGCCGATGGTGGCCGCCTGCGTGGAAGCCGGGACCGATTATGTCGATCTGTGCGGCGAGCCCGCCTGGATGCGCGACATCATCCACCGCCATGACGCCCCGGCCAAGGCTTCAGGCGCGCGCATCGTCCTGTCATGCGGGTTTGATTCCATCCCGTTTGATTTCGGCGTCTATGTCCTGCAGCGCGAGGCGATCGCGCGCAGCGGCCAGCCCATCACCCGGGTCAAGGGCCGGGTGCGCAAGATGAAGGGAACCTTCTCGGGCGGCACGGCGGCGAGTTTCGCCGAGACCATGGCGCGCGCCGCGCGCGAGCCCGAGGTGATCACCTGGCTCAAGGACCCCTTCTCCCTGACGCCGGGCTTTCGCGGGCCGGACCAGCCCCATGGCGCCAGGCCGGTCTATGAAGAGGACCTTGGCAGCTGGTCGGCCCCCTTCATCATGGCCGCCATCAACACCAAGAACATCCACCGCTCCAACCTGCTGCTCGGCCATCTCTACGGGACGGACTTTGTCTATGACGAGATGCTGCTCACCGGCCCCGGCGAGCAGGGCGAGGCGATCGCCAACCATGTGGCCAAAGACCGCTCCATGGCGGAAAACCCGCCCAAGCCCGGCGAAGGGCCGTCGCGCGCCGAACGTGAGGCCGGCCATTACCAGGTCATGTTCACCGGACTGATGGCGGACGGGACGCGGCTCACCGCCGTGTCGGGCGGAAACCTCGATCCCGGCTATGGCTCCACCTCGCGCATGATCGCCGAATGCGCGCTCGCTCTGGCGGGCGATGTCAGCCGCGAGGCGACCCCCGGCGGCGTCTGGACGCCCGCGCCGGCCTTGCGCGAAGCGGGCCTTGCGCGCCTCACCGGCAAGGCGGGGCTGTATTTCCGCATCGAGGACCCGGCGGCCGGAGCGTAGCGGCGGGCAGCGTAAACCCGCCCTTTACCCTGCCGCACGAATTCAGCGGAAAGCGCGCCCGGGACGCTCTATGAAACAGGGCTGAACCGAGGAGCCGCACCCGTGCCCGCCCATCCTGCCGCGCCAGCCGAGCCCGCCAGCCCGCACGCCGACTGGCGCACGCGCCCGATCGTGCTGTGCGAGCCGGGCGCCTATCTGCGCAAGCTCACTGCGGATCTGCTGCGCCAGGCCGGCGCGGCGCGCATCACGGCGGTCAACGAGGCCGAGGGCGCGCTCTGGTTCCTGCGCCAGACACGGCGCGCCATCCTGGTGGCCGGCTGGCATGAGGCTGGCGACGCCTGTGACGCCGCCGATCTGGTGCGAAGCCTGCGCGCCGATCCCGGCCCGGCGGGCCTTGCCCCTTCGCTCATCGTCACCTCTCGCCGCGAGGTCACCGATATCGAGCGCGCCCGCGATAGCGGCGTGGACGCCCTTGTCCTGCGCCCGGTGGCGCCCAACGACATCATCGTCCGCCTGGACCAGCTGACGCGGCGCCGGCGCCCCTTTGTGTGCAGCGAGCACTTCTCCGGTCCCGACCGCCGCCTGCGCCCGGCAGGCGAGGCCGCCTACAAGCGCAAGGCGGACATTGCCGCCGGCCTGACCACCCCCATCGAAGCTGCGCGCGCCCAGGCTTTCAGCATGATCGTGCGCATGCGCCGCCGCCAGGACCCCCTCGCCGAGCGCGTCGGCCGGTCGCTGGCGCGCTGCCTTGAGAACGCCGCATCACTCGGCCCGAAAGAAGCCGAGATCACGGCCCTGCACCGAGCCACGCTGGCCCGGCTCGAAGCGCTGCACGGCGCCCCGGGCGAGGTGCGCGCCGAGATCGTCGACAGCCTGGACCGGCTGACCGCGCGCCGGCGCGCCGCCTGAGGCTCTGGCGCTGCGGCGTGCGCGCGCGTAACTAGTCACTCATGACTGATGATCTTCAATCGAGGCTGGACCAGCTGGCGCCGCTCCTGGTGGCCGGCAGCCCCCATGCCGCCGATCTCGGCTTCGTGCTGGACGCCGTGCGTCCAGGTGAAGCCGTCGTGCGCGCGCCCTACCGTGAAGACCTGGTGGGCGATCCCGACACCGGCGTCACCCATGGCGGCGTGGTGACGGCGCTGCTGGACCATGCGTCGGGCACAGCCGCCTTCGCCGGACTGGGCGGCGACAAGGCGCTGGCGACCCTGGACTTGCGCATCGACTATATGCGGCCCGCAACGCCGGGCCGCGCCATCATCGCCGAAGCGCACACCGTCAAGGTCTCCGGCCTCATCGCCTTTGTCAGCGCCATCGCCCATGACGGCGACCGCGATGATCCTGTCGCCACCGCTCACGCCGCCTTCATGGTGTCGCGCGTCAGCCAGGAAGCCGCCGAGCGCGTGCGCGCGGATATTGAGGCCGGGCGCGCCGGCCCCTTCACCCGCACGCCGGGTCCCGGCGAGAGGGGCGGCGCCCGATGAGCACGCGTCTGTCCCTGTTGATGAACAGCCCCTATGTGCGCCGCCTGGGCGTGCGCTTTGACGATCATGGCGATGAGCTGACGGGCATTCTGCCCTACACCGAAGCGCTGGTGGGCAATCCGCTGATCCCGGCTTTGCATGGCGGGGCCATCGGCGCCTTCATGGAGATCACGGCGGCCGCCGGGCTTCTGGCCGCCAGCGATCTGGCCGCCCTGCCCAAGCCCATTGATGTGTCCATCGACTATCTGCGCCCGGTGCGCCCGGCGGACGTCTATGCGCGCGCCGCCATCACGCGCCAGGGCTCGCGGGTGTCGAATGTCCGCGTCGAAGCCTGGCAGGAGCGCCGCGCCGCTCCGGTCGCGACGCTCCATGGCCATTTCCTCGTCAAACCGTCAGGCGAGCCGCGCTAACCCTCAATCTGCCACGCCGCATGGAGGGTCACCTCGATGGTCAGCTCGCCAGCCGCAACGGGCGTGGACGCGCTGTCCGACCGCATGCGCACGGCGTACATCATCGGCTCCGGCTGGAAACCGCCGCTTTCAGAGAAGCTCATCAGACGCACGATCTGGAAGCCGCCCGCGTCCGCGTAGAGATCACGCAGCGCATGCAGCTCCTCAACCGCCGCGCGGCGGGCCTCATTGCGCGCCTCGTCCTCGCGCGAATAGCCAAAGCGCACGCCTTCGAGCTGATTGGCGCCGGCGGTCACCATGGCGTCGATCACCTGGCCCGTGCGGTCCAGATCGCGGATCAGCGCGGTGACGGTGTTGCGCGCCTCATAGCCGGTGATCTGGGGCGACTGGTTCATATCGCGCCCCGGCTGGGAATAGACCGGCGAGACGGTGAGCTGGCGGGTCTGCATGTCGCGCTCGGCGACGCCGGCGCGGCGCAGCTCGGCGAACACGCGCGTCATCGCCTGGCTGTTGGCGCGCAAAGCCTCCGCAGCGGTGTCGCCGCGCGTCACCACGCCGGAGGACACATGCGCCTGATCGGGGACGACGCTGACGCGGCCCGTGGCGTTGAGGTCAAGGCGCGCCGCGTCCGGCGCCGCGGACTGGGCGAAGGCGGCCGGCGACGCGGCCAGCAGGGCCGGCAGAACGAAGAGAAGGGCGAATTGGCGCATGGGGAAGCTCCTGTTTTGGCGGCCCGATGGACCGCATGGCCCAGATCAGCCCCCGATCACGGCGCCAGTGGAGCGCCCGCGCGGCGGTCTCCGGGAAAGGCTGCACTCTAGCACGAAGCCGATGAAGATGCGCGGGGAGGGGATTGGCGTAGACGGCGCAAAACGGCGCGGCGGGCTCAAAAAGGGGGGGCACGTGACCGCGATCATCGATCAGCACGCCAGACATTCCGTGCCCGGGCGAGTCGCCAGCAGCGCGACGCGCCGGTGCGAGCGGCGCGGGAGGCTCAGGTGGCGATGCGTGCTTGGCGCGCGCGCAGTAGCGCGCTATGACACCGCCCTCGCGCGCAACGCGCCGGGCCTGTAGCTCAATTGGTTAGAGCCGGCGGCTCATAACCGCTTGGTTGGGGGTTCGAGTCCCTCCGGGCCCACCATTTTTCTGGTCCTTCCTCGCTCCGCTCGGTCGGTCCTCGCTGACGCTGCGGGCGGACGGTCGCCCTTGCGAACCCTGCGAGTTCGTGGAGTACTTGCTTAGCCATCCCTCGCTTGCGCTCGACGGTCCTCGCTGACGCTGCGGGCGCGCGGTCGCGCTCTCGCCTTGGCGAAGCCGGGGCTTCGCTCCGGCGTAGCCGGGTGCGAACCCTGACGGGTTCGGGGGGCTCCTCTTGGGTGTCGTTGCGAGGCCGTTCAGCGGGGTGCTGGCTGACATTGATGCAAACGGTCAAGGTCGACGCGCCTGGCACACGCAATGTGTATATTTCTCCCCACACGCGATTTTCCGGTGATGCCCTTTGCGGGTCCACGGTTATGGTACGGCCCACTGCATGGGCGGAAATACAAACGCAGGCGCGCCCATGTACCAGAGACGTAAAGCCGAAACGCCCAAGGGGCGCCGACAAGATCGGTGATGGTGCTCCATGGGTCTGAACAAGAAAGTTCTCTGCTTCATTGATGAGCATGGCACCGCAGGCGAGCCCCATTTCGCCCTTGGGGCTGTCATGGTGTGGGCGCGTGAGTGCGGGAAGGCCGACAAGGCGTTCAGCGATCTGCTGCCGTCCAGCGCGAATGAGGTGCATGCTTCGAAATGGGAGGCGCACAGCCTCCAACTCTTGCTGACGCGCTTTCAACAAGCCGGCGTGCCTGCCAGCCTCATCCTGATGAACAAGGCGTGTGGCTCTCGTCATGGCGACCGGCCACAGATTTACGCGCATGCTCTGATCGACACGGTCAAGACCGCAATCAATCGATTTCAAAAGGCGCAACGCATCCACAACATCGGCAATGTGGAGGTCATTACAGACCTGAACGCACAAAACGCGCACGCACAATTTCGGCAGGTGATTGATGCAGCCATGAATGCTGACGGGCGCTTCAAGGCTGTGAACTCGGTTTCACCAATTGACTCTTCCGCATCGCAGATGCTGCAGCTGGCCGATCTCGTCGCTCACTCCCGGTCCTGGCTCAAAAAGCCCGATACTGACGCCAAGAGGCTGCGAGAAGTTTTCGGAATCGAGATTGTGTGACACGAAAAAACCGCCCTCGCGGGGCGGTTTTAAGTGCGGCTAGCAACCAGATCTTTTGTTCGATCTGGGTCGCCGCTGTTCCTGCCCAGCGCGCAGCCTGACAGGCCACGAGGAAAATATACACACCCGGTACGAAAAATTCAACCTGCCTCGCCAACCGGCGCAGGAGGGCAGGCTTCGGGATTTGATGCACTGACCCCCCTTCAAACCCTCTTCGTCTCCCGCCGCGTCATCCACCTCAGCACCGGCGCGGGCGCGAGCTTCATCAGCCACATCGCCCGGCGCATGGCGGCGCCGGTGAGGACGAAGCGGCGCTTCTTGTCGAGCCCGTCGAGGATGTCGCTGGCGACCTCTTCAGCCGTGGTGGCGGTGAAGCTCTTGAAGGTGCGCACGCCCTCCATGCCGGCGCGTTTGAGGAAGGGCGTGTCGGAGATGGCCGACGGGCACACCGTCATTACCCGCACCGGGCTGCCCGCCTCTTCCAGCTCGGCGCTGAGGGCTTCGGAATAGTGCTTCACGAAGGCCTTGGTGGCGGCATAGACGGCGAGATCGGGCGCGGGCACAAAGGCCGAGTTTGAGGCGATGTTGACGATGGTCCCGGCTCCGCGCGCCGCCATGGCGGGCAGGAACAGGCGCGTGAGCGCGTGCAGCGCCGCGATATTGACCGCGATCATTGCCTGCTCGGCCGCCAGCGCCAGGCTGGCGGACGGGCCGTAGACGCCGAACCCGGCATTATTGATCAGGAGATCGCACCCGCCCTGCCCTTCAGCCCACTCGAACACGCGCTGCGGCGCGTCCGGGGCGGCGAGATCAAGCGCCAGCCCGTCGATTGCCGCGCCGGGATGGGCGGCCAGCACGTCCTCGCGCGCCGCGTCGATCTCGTCCTGCTTGAGCGACACCCACAACAACCGCCAGCCCCGCGCGGCGAGGCGGCGCGACAGGGCCAGGCCTATCCCGCTCGATCCGCCGGTGATCAGGGCGATCCGGGTCATGGCAGAGGGTCAGGCAGGGCGAACGCGTCCACGCTCTCACGCTCCAGCCCGCCGACCCAGATGCGGCCCTGCCAGGGCGCCATGCCGGTGGCCCCATAAGGCTGATCGTCCGGCCCGTGGATGACGTGGACGGGCCTGCCCTCCCGGTCCACAGCCAGCAGCATCACCGGGCGCGGCGGCAGAGGCGGCAGGCCTGCGATCTGGATCCAGCGCCAGATCAGCCGCTTGAGGAAGGGGCGCGGGTGCAGCGCCTCGATGTCTGCAGCGCGCAGGGACGGCATGGCGATCCACAACAGGCCGCTCGCGGAATCAAAATGCATGTTGTCGGGATAGCCCGGCAGACCGTCGAGGAAGAGCGTCCGCTCGCCCGTGCCGGGGTCCAGCGTCCACACCCGCGCCGCCCAGGTCTCGTTGAAATAGACAAGCCCCGTCGCCGGATCGTGGGTGACGCCATTGGCGAAGGCGAGCCCGTCAGCCAGCACCTCCGGCAGGTTCGGCGCCTCCACGCGATAGATCACCCCCGTCGCCTCGCCCTCCAGATAGGAGGTCATGTAGTTGCCATACCCATAGCGTTTGGAGGCGTCCGACAGGATGACCGAGCCGTCGGCCAGCACGGTGATGTCGTCGGTGAAGACCAGCGGGCCTTCTGGCGCTTGCGCCAGCCAGACCTCCCAGTCATCGCCGCCGGTATGCATGAGGAGCCCGCGAAGGGCGTCAGCCACGAACAGCGTGCCGTCCGGACCGAAGCCCAGCCCCAGCGGGCGCCCGCCTGTGTTGGCGAACTCGCTCCAGCCGCCGTCAGCGTCACGCGCCATGATGCGACCGTCCTGCAGGCCGGCATAGAGCCGCCCATCGGGTCCCGGCTCGATGTCTTCAGCGCCGATCAGGCCGGTTTCACGCAGTTCCGGGTCCACGGGCGGAATGTCATACAGGGCCGCCAGCGCCGGATCGGGGGGGCTGGGTTCGAACCTCACCGCGTTCAGCGAGCCCGGCCCGTAGGCGGCAAGCACCACCAGCAGCACCAAAGTGGCGATGATCGAGACAATCCAGCGTGTCATGGCAGCCCTTCCCGGGTATGGCTGGCGCGAGGGTGCGCGAGCCGGGCGGCAGGCGCAAGCGTGATCAGGTCACCGCCTTGCGGGTGGTGAATTCCGGCCGGTCCCAGGCGCGCGTTTCGATGACCTCGGCGAGCGCCGCGCCCGCATCGAACACCTCCACATGGGAGAGGTAGAGCGGGTTGAAGCCGAACCGCATCAGGTCCGGCGCGCGGAAATCGCCGGTGATGCCGCGCGCGATCATCGCCTGGACGATGGCGTAGCCCTGCTCATGACGCAGCACCACATGGCCGCCGCGCCGCTCGCCCATCCCCGGACACGCGGCCTCCAGCCCCAGCGCGGCGGCGCGCTCCAAAAGGATATCGCCCAGCACGCCGGCCTTGGCCTCCACCAATCCCATGTCCACCCCGTCATAGGCGTGCAGCGCGCCGTCCAGCGCCGACAGCGCCAGAATGGAGGGCGAGCTGGTGCGCCAGCGCACGATGCCGTGTGCCGGGGCGTAGGCGTCCTCGAACCCGAACGGCCGGGCATGGCCGAGCCAGCCCGTCACCGGATGCTCCAGCCGCGCCGTCTCCTCGCGCGCGCAATAGAGGAAGGCCGGCGCGCCCGGTCCGCCGTTCAGGAACTTGTACCCGCACCCGACAGCGTATCGCGCGCCCCAGGCCTTGAGCTTCAGGTCGACCAGGCCTGTGGCGTGGCTGAGGTCCCAGATGATGGACAGGCCCCGCGCGGCCGCTTCGCGCTCCCAGCGTTCGAAATCGGCGATCCGCGCGCTCTTGTAATGCACCGCGCTTTTGACCAGCACGCGCACGTCTTGCGGCAATTCTGACGGCGGGGTATCGGGCGCCACGCGGTGGAAGGGCGCGCGCGAAAGGCGCGACAGGCCCTCCAGCACATGGCCGTCGGTGGGAAACTCCCCCGCCTCGGCCGCCAGCGCCCCGCCCTCGCGCGCGATCAGGGCGGCGGCGAGCTTGAAGATATTGATGGTGACGGTGTCGATGGCGATCACCTCATCACCGTCCACGCCGACCAGCCGGGCCAGCTTTGCGCCCAGCGTCAGCGGCAGATCCATCCAGCCGGCCGCATTCCACGACCCGATCAGGCCCTGCGCCCACTCCTCGCGCGCCGCCGCGTCGAGACGCTTGAGCGCGCTTGCGGGCGGCGGCCCCAGCGAATTGCCGTCGAGATAGATATCGCCGGCCCGCAGCGCGAACAGCGCCCGGCGACTTTTAAGCGGATCGGCGGCGTCCAGCGCCGCGCAGGCCTCGCGTGTGCGCATGGGGCTAGAGCGGTCCGCGCGCAGTAATGCCCGCATCGATGATCAGGCACTGGCCGGTCATGTAGCTCGACGCATCGCTGGCCAGGAAATGGATGGCCGCGGCCATGTCTTCAGGCTGGCCCACGCGCTGGATGGAAAAATTGCGCTTCATCATGTCTTCCAGGGCGGGATCGGAGGTCAGCGCCGAGGCGAGCTTGGTCTCGGTCAGGCCCGGGCACAGCGCGTTCACGCGGATCTTGTGGGCGCCATATTCCTGGGCCAGCACCTGGGTCATGGAGATCACGGCCGCTTTCGACACCGAGTACACGCCCTGGAAGAAGCCCGGACGGATGCCATTGATGGACGCGACATTGATGATGGACCCGCCGCCCTGGGCCGACATCATCGGAATGGCCAGCGAGGACAGGAAGAACGGGCCCTTGACATTGACCTCCATGGTCTTGTCCCAGGCGTTCTCGGGCGTCTTGGCCGCTTCGCCGAAATAGGGGCTGGTGGCGCCGTTATTGACCAGAATATCCAGCCGGCCCTCGGTCTTGCGGATGGACTCAATCGCCGCCTCGCGGTGTTCGGCCTCGCCCAGGTGCAGCACCATGGCGCGCGCCTGTCCGCCCTCGGCCTTGATCTCGTCAGCGACGCGCTGGCAATCGTCCAGCTTGCGGCTGGAGCAGATCACCATGGCGCCATTGCGCGCCAGGCGCCTGGCCGCCGCCTCGCCAATGCCGCGGCTTGCGCCGGCGATCAGCGCGACCTTGCCCTTGAGCGACAGATCCTGTTCGGACATGAGACTTCCTCCCGATGGTGTTGTGTTTGTGATGTGTTGCGGCGCACCCTAGCCGCGCCGGTGCGCACTGGCGAGCCCTCAGCCACGCCGGCGGGCCAGGCGCTCCTTCGCGCCGTCATGGATGATCCTGAGTTCCGCCAGCGTCTGGTCGATCTGTCGCTTCTTGGCCTCCAGCGCCTCGATCTCGGCGGCGGTCTTGCCGATGACGAACTCCAGCTGGCGCAGCCGCCCCTCGCCCTCCCGGCCATAGAGCTCCAGAAAGGTGCGGATATCGGACAGCTTCGTGCCGATGGCCTTGGCGCGCAGGATCAGCGACAGGCGCTTGGAATCGGCCTCGGTGTAGACGCGCTGCCCGCCCACCCGGCGCGGGCTCAGCAGCGCCTTGTCCTCATAGAAGCGGATGGTGCGCTGGCTGACGCCATGGGCCTCAGCCAATTCAGCGATGCCGTAGAGCGTCTCGCCCGCCGCCGCGTCCTTGATGTTCGAGCCCATGGCCTGTCTCCCGCACCGGCAGCCTAGCCAAGGCTGCTGACGCAAACAAGAGACGCTTGACGTATACGTCAGCGTGGGAGAGGCTGGCGATCTGGATCGTGGCGGCATGTATCGCCGGACCAGTCAGGGAGGAGACGGGGCCCGCATGACCGACACGCCCGCCCGTTATGACAGCGTGTTCCGGCCCGGCCTGTTCGCAGGCCAGGTCATTCTGGTCACCGGCGGCGGCTCCGGCATCGGGCGCTGCATCGCCCACGAGCTGGCCTCGCTCGGCGCGCATGTCGTGCTCGCCGGGCGCAAGCCGGACAAGCTCGCCGCCGTCGCAGGAGAGATTGCATCCGACGGCGGACAGGCCGACACCCAGGCCTTCGACATTCGCGACGAAGAGGCGGTGCGTGCGGGCGTGGCGCAGATCATCGCGCGCCATGGCGCTATTCACGGCCTCGTCAACAATGCCGGCGGCCAGTTCCCGGCCGAGATCAAGGACATCTCGAAAAAGGGCTGGGACGCTGTCGTCGCCACCAATCTGACCGGCGGGTTTGTGGTCATGAAGGCGGTGTTCGAGGCCTCGATGCAGGCGCGCGGCGGCGCGGTGGTGAACATCACCGCCGACATGCATAACGGCATGCCGGGCATGGCCCATTCGGGCGCGGCCCGGGCGGGCATGGAAAACCTGACCATGACCGCGGCGGTGGAGTGGGCGAGATACGGCGTGCGCGTCAACGCCGTGGCGCCCGGCTGGGTCGCGTCCTCGGGCATGGATACCTATGGCGGCGCGGTGCGCGCCATGATCCCCTATCTCAAACAGCATTCGCCCGCCCAGCGCCTGGGCTCGGAAGCCGAGATCGCGGCGGCGGTGACCTTCCTTTTGAGCCCGGCCGCCGCCTTCATCACCGGCGCGATGCTGCGCGTGGATGGCGGCGCGCCGCTGGGCGGGCGCCACTGGCCGCTGGAGGCGCATGACAAGGCGCGCGTCTATAACGGCTTCCACCGGGCGGTGGACCCGGCTGTCCTGCGCGGAGAGGGCTGATGCCTCAGATCGTCTCACGCCTCAATCCGGCTTCGGATGATTTCAACGCCGCACGCGACGCCATGGCGAAGAAGCTCGGCGAGGCGCGCGGGCTGGAAGACAGGGTGCGCACCAATTCCGCCTCCAAGCGCGAGCGTTTCACCGAACGCGGACAAATCCTGCCGCGCGAGCGCGTGGCCCTTTTGGTCGATCGCGGCGCGCCGTTTCTGGAGCTGTCGGCGCTGGCCGGGCTGAAAATGCATGATGATGATGGCGGGCGCGGCGCCTCGGGCGGCGGGTCCATCATCGGCATTGGCGTGGTGGCGGGCAAGCGCTGCGTGGTGTCCGCCTCCGACAGCGCCATCAAGGGCGGCACGGTGGCGCCCATGGGCCTGAAGAAGGCCTTGCGCGCGCAGGAGATCGCGCTGGAAAACAAGCTGCCCATGATCCATCTGGTGGAATCAGGCGGCGCCAATCTCCTGTATCAGGCCGAGATTTTCGTTGATGGCGGACGCAGCTTCGCCAATCAGGCGCGCCTGAGCGCGGCCGGCATCCCCCAGATCGCCGTGGTGCACGGCTCATCCACCGCGGGCGGCGCCTATCTGCCGGGCCTGTCGGACTATGTCGTCCTGGTGCGCGAGAAGTCGAAAATCTTCCTGGCCGGTCCGCCGCTGGTCAAAGCCGCCATTGGCGAGGACGCGGACGATGAGGCGCTGGGCGGCGCGGATCTCCATGCCGAAGTGACGGGGCTGGGCGAATACATCGTCGATGATGACGCCCAGGCCCTCGCCTGCGCCCGCGAGATCATGGACAAGCTCAACTGGGACGCCGCCACTGCGCCCGGCGCCGGCGCGCCGCCGCGCCATGAGGCTGAGGAGCTTCTGGGCATCATCCCGCCCGATGACCGCACGCCCTGGGATGTGCGCGAGGTGATCGCCCGCATCGTGGACGGATCGGACTTCCTGCCCTTCAAGGAGCGCTATGGCGCCGAGACGGTCTGCGGCCATGCGCGCATGGGCGGGCGCCCGGTCGGCATTATCGGCAATAACGGGCCGATCCAGCCCGAAGGCTCGATGAAGGCGGGCCAGTTCATCCAGCTATGCGACCAGTCGGGCACGCCCATCGTCTTCCTGCAGAACACCACCGGCTACATGGTCGGCACGCGCGCCGAGCGCGAGGGCGCCATCAAGCATGGCTCCAAGATGATCCAGGCCGTGGCCAATGCCCGCGTGCCCAAGCTCACCATCGTTCTGGGCGGCAGTTTCGGGGCCGGCAATTACGGCATGTGCGGGCGCGGCTTCGATCCGCGCTTCATTTTCGCCTGGCCCACTGCGCGCACCGCCGTGATGGGCGGCGCGCAAGCGGCCAAGGTGATGGAGATCGTCACCCGCACCAAGAATGCCCGCGACGGTCAGGAGACGGACGAAGCGGGCCTCGCGCAGATGAGCGCCATGATCGAGCAGGGGCTGAACGAGCAGTCCCAGGCGCTGTTCGGCTCGGCCCGGCTCTGGGATGACGGCATCATTGATCCGCGCGACACCCGCGCCATCCTCATCGAATGCCTCAATATCTGCGCTGAAAGCCAGGCGCGCACCTTGCGGCCCAACACGTTCGGCGTGGCGCGCTTCTGACCGGCGCCCCCGCCCCATGCTTCTTGAGGAGACCAGACATGCAGTTCACCGAACAGCACGACCAGCTTCGCGACACGGTCGCCCGATTCATCACCCAGGAAATCAATCCGTATGTGGAGGAATGGGAGAAGGCGGGCGAGTTTCCCTCCCATGAGGTCTTCAAGAAAATGGGTGATCTGGGCCTTCTCGGCCTGCGCTGGCCGGAGAAGTATGGCGGCGCGGGGCTGGACATGTCCTACTCCATGGTGATGGCCGAGGAGCTGGGCCTGATCAATTGCGGCGGCGTGCCGATGGCCATTGGCGTCCACACAGACATGTGCACGCCGGCGCTGGCCAATTTCGGTTCCGAAGAGCTGTGCCGCGAGTTTCTGACCCCCTCCATCACCGGCGATTATGTCGGGTGCCTGGGCGTCTCGGAACCCGGCGGCGGCTCGGACGTGGCGGCGGTGACCACAAAAGCGGTCTCCGACGGCGATGATTACGTCATCACCGGCACGAAGATGTGGATCACCAATGGCATGAAGGCCGACTGGTGCTGCCTGCTGGCCAACACCTCGCAAGGCAAGCCGCACGAGAACAAGTCCCTGATCATCGTGCCGATGAACGAAAAGGGCATCACCCGCCAGAAAATCCACAAGATCGGCATGCACTCGTCCGACACCGCGCAGCTCTTCTTTGATGAAGTGCGGGTGCCCAAGCGCAATCGCATCGGCGATGAGGGCGCTGGCTTCCTCTATCAGATGCTGCAATTCCAGGAGGAGCGCATCTATGGCGCGGCCTCGTCGCTCAAGGCCCTCGACCGCCAGATCGACCTCACCATCGAATACACGCGCGAGCGCAAGACCTTCGGCACGCCGATCCTGGACAATCAGGTGGTGCATTTCCGCCTCGCCGAGCTGCGCACCGAAGTGGAGGCCCTGCGCTCGCTGACCTACCGGGCGGTGGAGGATTTCATCGCCGGCAAGGACGTCACCAAGCTCGCCTCCATGGCCAAGCTCAAGACCGGCCGGCTGTCGCGCGAAGTGGCCGATACCTGCCTGCAATACTGGGGCGGCATGGGCTATACGGCCGACAACCCCATCGCGCGCGCCTTCCGCGACGGGCGCCTGGTATCCATCGGCGGCGGCGCGGACGAGATCATGCTCGGCATCATCGCCAAGCTCGAAGGCACCTTGCCGCGCCGCAAGAAACCGGTGGAAGGCAATGCCTGAAGCCTTTGAAACCCTGAAGCTCGAGACCCGCGCGCGCGTGGTTCACATCACGCTGAACCGGCCCGAACTGCGCAACGCCATGTCGCTCACCATGGTGGACGAGCTCCTGGCCGCGCTTGAAGGCGCTGAAGGCTCGGGCGCCCGCGCCATCGTGCTGCGCGGCGCCGGCGGGCATTTCTGCTCCGGCGGCGACATCAGGGACATGGGCGCGGCCCAGGGCGCTGCGGGCGCTGACGGCATCGATCCGGCGGCGCGCGTGAACGCCCGCTTCGGTCATCTGTGCAAGGCCTATGCGGAGACCGGCCTGCCGGTCGTCGCCGTGCTCGACGGCGCGGTGATGGGCGGCGGGTTTGGCCTGGCCTGCGTCGCCGATGTGGCGCTGGCGCGCGAGACGGCGGTGTTCCGCCTGCCCGAGACCGGCCTTGGCCTCGTACCGGCCCAGATCGCGCCCTTCCTGGTGGAGCGGCTCGGCTATTCCCAGGCCCGCCGCCTGGCGGTCACCGGCGGCAAGATCGATGCGCACGCGGCCCTCGCACTGGGGCTTGTCCACAGCGTTCATGATGGCGAGGACGCGCTGACCGCGGCGCTCGACGCGGTTCTGGGCGATATCCGCAAGGGCGCGCCCAACGCCATCGCCGCCACCAAGCGCCTGATCCGCAAGGCCCGCCTGCGCGATGCCGGCGATCTCATCGACGAGGCCGCGGCCGTGTTTGCAGCCGCGGTGAAAAGTGACGAAGGCGCGGAAGGCCTGACCGCATTCCTGGAAAAGCGCCCGGCCAGATGGGTTCAGGGATGAGACTGTTCACTCAATCGCGTCCTCTCTTTCCTCCCCCGCTTGCGGGGGAGGTGGATGGCGCGGAGCGCCAGACGGAGGGGGGCATGCAACACGTCAAACCCTTGCGACCATACGCTCGGCCGCTTCCCCCCTCCGTCAGCTTCGCTGACACCTCCCCCGCAAGCGGGGGAGGAAAGAAGCGCATCGTTTCCCGGAAAGCTCCATGACCCCCCGCCGCCGCATCACATCCGTCCTTGTGGCCAATCGCGGCGAGATCGCTGTGCGCGTGTTGCGTCATGCGAAGAACAACCAGATGCGCGCCATCGCGGTGTATTCCGACGCCGACGCCGGCGCGATGCATGTGCGCGAGGCCGATATCGCCGTGCGCATCGGTCCGGCTCCGGCGGCGCAGAGCTACCTCAACATCGAGGCCATCATCGCGGCGGCCAAAGCCACCGGCGCGGACGCCATCCATCCCGGTTATGGGTTTCTGTCAGAGAACGCCGCGTTTGCCCGCGCCTGCGAATCGGCGGGGATCATCTTCATCGGCCCGCCGGCCAGCGCCATCGAGGCCATGGGCGACAAGGCGCGCGCCAAGGCGCTGCTGGCCCGATCGGGCGTGCCCATGGTCCCCGGCTGGCAGGGCGAGGACCAGTCCGACGCCAATCTCGCCGAACAGGCTGACAGGATTGGCTATCCGTTGCTGATCAAGGCCGTCGCGGGCGGCGGCGGGCGCGGCATGCGCGCGGTGCATTCGCAGGGCGAGTTTGCCGAAGCGCTGATCTCGGCGCGGCGCGAGGCGAAATCCGCCTTTGGCGACGAGACCGTGCTGCTGGAAAGGCTGATCGAGCGCGGCCGGCATGTGGAGGTGCAGGTCTTCGCCGACACCCATGGCAATGTGCTGCACATCGGCGAGCGTGACTGCTCGGCCCAGCGCCGCCGCCAGAAAGTGGTCGAGGAAGCCCCCTCGCCCGCGGTGAGCCCCACGCTGCGCCACGCCATGGGGCAGGAAGCGGTCCGGGTGGCGCAGGCGGTGGGCTATGTCGGCGCCGGCACCGTCGAGTTCCTTTTGGACGCCGGCGGCGCCTTCTATTTCCTGGAAATGAATACCCGCCTGCAGGTGGAGCATCCGGTGACCGAAGAGGTCTACGGGATGGATCTGGTGGGCTGGCAATTCCTCGTGGCGGCCGGCGGCGCGCTGCCCGCCACACAGGACCAGATGGAGCCCTACGGCCACGCCATCGAGGTGCGCCTCTACGCCGAAGACCCGCTCAACGGCTTCACGCCGCAAGCGGGCGATATCGCCTGGTTCGAGACCGGGGACGCCGGGCGCGAGGTGCGCATCGATACCGGCTTTGAAACCGGGGATGTGATCTCCACCGCCTATGACGCCATGGTCGCCAAATTCATCGCCTTCTCGATGAACCGTGACGAGGCGATCGACCGGCTCCTCCTCGGGCTCGCCAAGGCGCCGCTTCTGGGCGTGAAGACCAACCGCGATTTCCTGATGCGCCTGATCGGCAGCCAGGCGTTCCGGGCGGGCGACATCACCATTTCGGACCTCGACGAGTGGGCGGGCGCGCGGACGGGACCCTTTGCGCCCGCTGATGTCTCCACAGAGGCTGTTCTTGTCTCCGCGCTCATCCTGGCGCGACACGGCGAAGGGGTGATCCGGTCCGGTTCGGTGACGCGTTTTGCGCTGCCCCTGGACGTGGACGGGACACCGGTCGCGCCCATGGTGGAGCAGGCCGGGTCCGGCGCGCTGACCGTCACCCTGGGGGATAACCGTCACGATATCAGCCTTCTGGAGCGCGGCGGCCCGCGCCTGCGCTACCGCCTCGACGGCGTCGACCGGCGCTGCCTCGCCCTGGAAACCCCCGACGGCGCGCTGCACATTGCGCTGGACAACCGCATCGCCGTCGTGCGCGAACCGGCTGTGCTGGCAGGGGCCGGCGCGGCCGATCCCTCGCGCATAACCGCGCCGGTGAGCGGGGCTGTCGTCGCCGTCCGTGTAGCGCCCGGCGACGCCGTGAAGGCCGGCGACGTGCTCGCCGTGATGGAAGCCATGAAAATGGAGATGCGCCTGACCGCCGCTGCAGACGGCGAGGTGGCCGCCGTGCATGCTGCGCCGGGCCAGCAGGCTGCCGGCGGCGCCCTCCTGATCGAACTCAAGCTTGAGGTAAAGCCATGACCGACAAGGCTGTTTTGACCTGCGCGCTCAATGGCGTGCTGACCAATCCCAAGACCCATCCCGTGCCGGTGACGCCAGAGCAGATGGCCGCCAGCGCGCGCGAGGCGTATGACGCGGGCGCCAGCGTGATGCACGTCCATTTCCGCATGCAGGAAGAGGGCGTCGGTCATTTCCCCAGCTGGGACCCGGACGTGGCCGAGGCCATTGTCCACGCCATCCGCGAGGCCTGTCCGGGCGTGATCATCAATCAGACCACCGGCATTGTGGGTCCCGACGTGTCCGGCCCCGTCGCCTGTATCCGCCGCGTCAGGCCCGAGATCGCGGCCTGCAACGCCGGCTCGCTCAATTATCTCAAGCTCAAGAGCGATGGCGCCTGGGCCTGGCCGCCCATGGTCTTCGACAATCCGGTGGACAAGATCCAGACCATGCTCGACGCCATGGCCGAGGTCGGGGCGCACCCGGA
This sequence comes from Alphaproteobacteria bacterium, assembly GCA_016124675.1. Taxonomy (GTDB): domain Bacteria; phylum Pseudomonadota; class Alphaproteobacteria; order Caulobacterales; family Maricaulaceae; genus Oceanicaulis. The sequence continues at coordinate 117,311 of WGNG01000005.1, read as the reverse complement.
ATTTGAGTGCTTTGACGTGGGCATCGTGCGCAGCGTCGGCATGTATATCGAGAACGGCATGGCCCCGGCCGCACACTACAACTTCGTCATGGGCGTCGCCTCGGGCATGCCGTGCGACCCTGACCTGTTGAAATTGCTCATTAAATACAAGCGCGCGGGCGATCCCTGGCAGGCGACCCTCATCGGACGCGCCGAGATCTGGCCCCTCCACCAGCGCGTGGCGGAGCTCGGCGGCATGCTGCGCACCGGGCTGGAGGACACCTTCTACCTGCCCGGCGGCGACCGGGCGCCCGGCAACGGCGCGCTGATCGAGGCGCTGGCGCAATGCGCGAAAAACGCCGGACGCGAAGTGGCGTCGCCCGCAGAAGCCCGTAAGATCATGGGACTGGCGCACTAGACTGCCGGACCCAAGGGGCCGGGACATAACGGGAGGAAGGCATGCAGGCGACTGCGAAAGATCTGCCGACAATTCTGGACGGACTGTTTCCATCCACGCCGGCGCGCCTGCTGGATCAGGCGCAGCGCCGGGGCCCGGCGCCGGCCTATACCACCTTTGACGGAACAGGCTGGGTATCGACCAGCTGGCGTGATTACGCCGGCGAGACGCGCCAGGCGGCGCGCGCCCTGATCGCGCTGGGCTTCAGGGCCGATGACAGCTGCGCCATTCTCGGCTTCAACCGGCCTGAATGGACCATCACCGCCATCGCCGCGATGATGGCGGGCGGACGCCCGGCGGGGGTTTACTGGACCAGCTCCGAACCGGAGATCGCCTACATCCTCCAGCACTCGGAAAGCCCGGTCTATCTGGTGGAGACCGCCGAACAGGCGCGCAACGCCCTGGCGCTGAAAGCTCAATGTCCCAGCCTCGCCCATATCATCATGATGCAGGGGCCGGAGCCCGCGCCCGAGGGCGTGCTGAGCTGGGAGGCCTTCATGGCCCGGGGCGAGGGCCATCATGATGACGCGGTCAGCGCCCGGCTCAAGGCGATCCATGAGGCGACCATCGGCGCGCTGATCTACACCTCCGGCACCACCGGCCCGCCCAAGGCGGTCATGCTCAGCCATGGCAATATCTCGTGGAGCGCCGCGATGCTGTCGGAAATGTTCAAGCACCGCGAGGGTGATACCGGCCTGTCCTACCTGCCCATCGCCCACATCGCCGAGCAGCAGGCCAGCATCCACAATCACGTGACCGCGGGCGCCAATCTCTATTTCGCGCGCTCCATGGAAACGCTGGCCGAGGACCTCAAGGCCGCCCGCCCGACCGTCTTTTTCGGCGTGCCGCGGGTGTGGGAGAAATTCCATGAGGCCCTGCGCGGGCGCCTCGCCGAAGCCACGGGCGCCAAAGCCAAGATCGCCGCCTGGGCCATGGGCGTGGCCAGGCGCTATCACGAAGCCGATATCAATGGCCGCAATCCCGGACCGGTTCTTGGCGTGCAGATGGCGCTGGCGCGCAAGCTGGTGCTGAACAAGATCAAGGCGGCGCTGGGGCTCGACCGGGCGCGCATGCTGATCTCCGGCGCGGCGCCGATCTCGAAAGAGGTGCTGGTCTTCTTCACCGGGCTCGATCTTGTGATCTACGAGGGCTACGGCCAGTCTGAGACCAGCGCGCCCACAGCCTTCAACCAGCCCGGCGCCGTGCGTCTCGGTTCAGTGGGGCGCATGATCAATCATATGCAGGCGCGCATCTCCGAAGAGGGCGAGCTGCAGGTCAAAGGGCCCAACGTCTTCGCTGGCTACATGAAGAATAACGAGGCGACCGAAAACAGCTTCACCCGCGATGGCTGGATGCGCACCGGCGACGTGGTGCGCCGCGACGAGGACGGCTTCATCTTCATCACGGGCCGGATCAAGGACATCATCATCACGTCAGGCGGCAAGAACATCACGCCGGCCAATATCGAGACCGATCTGATGAATGATCCGCTGATCGAGCATGCGGTGGTGGTCGGCGACGCGCGCCCCTACCTGACCGCCCTGCTTACGCTGAGCGAGGACGGGCTGGCGAAATTCGCCAGGGCCAATGGCATGGATGCGGGCGGCGCGCGCTCAAGCGCAGCCCTCACCGCCGCGCTGCAGACGGCAGTCGATGGCGTCAACCGGCGCTATGCGCGGGTTGAGAATGTGCGCAAGTTCCGCGTTCTGCCCAGCGCCCTGACTGTGGAGACAGGAGAGCTGACCCCCACCATGAAGGTGCGGCGCAATGTGGTGACCGCGCGCAACAGCGCCCTGATCGAGGCGATGTACGCCGAGGGCCATGCCGGCGCCGAAATCTGACGCCCCGCTGCCCGAGCGCTGCGACGCGGTCATCATTGGCGCCGGCTTTGCCGGCATCGCGATGGGCCGCCAGCTGGACCGGGCAGGCGTCAGCGATTTCGTGATCCTGGAGCGCGCCGGCGGGCCGGGCGGCGTGTGGCGCGCCAACCGCTATCCCGGCGCAGCGTGCGACGTGCCCAGCCATCTCTATTCCTTCAGCTTCTTTCCCAATCCGGACTGGAGCCGGAAATTCTCGCCCCAGGCCGAAATCCTCGCCTATCTGGACCGCGCCGCCGACGCCTTCGATCTGCGCCGGAGGATGCGGTTCGGCTGCGCGGTCACCAGCCTCGCCTTTGATCAGGAGAAGGGGCGCTGGCGCGTCACGCTGTCCGACGGACGCACGCTCTGCGCCCGCGCCGTGATCAGCGCGGTGGGCCAGCTGTCCGAACCTGTCATCCCGGCCATTCCCGGCCTCGATGGGTTTGAGGGGCGCGTCGTGCACTCGGCTGAGTGGCCTGACGCCCTGGACGTTACAGGTCAAGCCGTGGCGGTGATCGGCGCGGCGGCGAGCGCCGTGCAGCTTCTGCCCGAGATGGCCGGGCGCGCAGCGCATCTCACGGTGTTTCAGCGCACGCCCAACTGGATCATCGACAAGCCCGACCGCGCCTTCACGGCGCTGGAGAAAGCCGCCTTCCGTCATCTCCCGGGCTGGCGCTGGCTCTACCGCACCGCCAGCTTCCTGATCCACGAAACCCGGTTTGCCGCCTTCCTGTCGGGTACGCTGGCCAACGCCTACACCCGCTGGCGCATGCTGGCGCGGCTGAAGCGCGAGGTGGCCGACCCGGCCTTGCGCGCCAGGCTGACACCGGATTATGCGCCGGGCTGCAAGCGCATCCTCCTGACCAAAGACTTTTACGGGATATTGCAGCGCGGCAACGTCACGCTGGACGATAGCGGGGTGACGCAGATCGGCCCGCGCGAAATCATCAATGGCAAGGGCGAGCGGATCGCCGCCAGCACGCTGGTCTTCGCCACGGGGTTCAGGACCACGCAGTTTCTGCCCACCCTCTCGGTGACCGGGCGGGACGGGCTGGACTTGCGCGCCGTGTGGGGCGACAGCCCGCGCGCCTATCGCGGCGTGGCGGTGCACGGCTTTCCCAATTTGTTCATCCTCTACGGGCCAAACACCAATCTGGGCCACAACTCCATCATCTTCATGCTCGAGCGCCAGAGCGAGTATGTCGCCAGGCAAGTACGCCGCCTGATCGGCGAGGATTGGCGCACGCTGGAAGTCACCGCGCAGGCGGAGGCCCGCTTCAACACGCGCATGCAGGCGCGCCTCGCCCGAACCGTCTGGGCCGAGGATTGTCCGAGCTGGTACAAGACGCGTGACGGGGTGATCACCCATAACTGGTCAGGCTTCGCCACCTCTTTTGCGCTGGCGCTGGCGGGCGGCGATGATCAGGCCTGGTTGGCGGAAAGATGAGGCTTGAGCCAGTCTCTGGCCCGCTTGAGCGACGCGTCGGCTTCGCTGATGAGGGGCGCGAAGAGCTGGAAATCATGCCACATCCCGGCCCAGACCTCACACCGCGTGTCGACCCTCGCCGCCTCCAGGGCCGCGTGCAGACGCACCGAATCGTCGAGCAGGATCTCGTCCTCTCCCACCTGGATGAAGACGGGCGGCAGATCAGTCAGGTCGGCATAGAGCGGCGAGGCGTCCGCATCTCGCGGGTCCAGCCCGCGCAGGTAAAGCTCCGCCCCCGCCTTGAGATTGGCCGGCGTCAGCATGGGATCGGCGCCCGCGCGCGTCTTCACGCTGTCCCCCGACAAGGACAGATCTATCCAGGGCGAGATGAGATAAAGCGCGTCCGGCAAGCCCCCGCAGGCATCGCGCTGCCGGATGACGCTGGCCAGCGCCAGCCCGCCGCCGGCGCTGTCCCCGGCCAGCAGGAGCGGGCCGTCTTCCTCGGTGCAGGCCAGCGCCAGCGCAACCGCGCCATCCTCCACCGCCGCCGGGCAGGCATGCTCGGGCGCCATGCGGTAATCCACTGACACGGCGCGCAAGTTGAACAGCGCCGACAGGCGGGCCACCAGCGGCCTGTGGCTCCGCGCCGAGCCACGCGAATATCCTCCGCCATGGAAGTACAGGATCAGGCCTGGCTCCGGCTGGCGCGGCGCGAAGCGCAGCGCTGGCAGGCCGGCATAGCGGATGCGCTCGATCGCAACGCCCCTGGGCGCGGGCAGACGGTCGCCGCCGTGGTCCATGCGCGCGCGCTGAACCTGAACGGGCGAATGGCGCGACAGCATGCTGCGTCCTACCTTGCGCGCAATGCGCCGCCCGAGATGGCGGCGCAGTCTCAGCCCGCCCTGACTGCCGATCCATTCCAGCATGAGAGATTCCTGTCATGACCCTGATGGCCTCACCCTTCACCCTGCCATGCGGCGTGGCAATCGCGAACCGCCTGGCAAAAGCGGCGATGACCGAAGGCCTGGCCGAGCCGGGCGGGCGGGCGGGGCCGCGCATTGCGCGCGCCTATCGCGCCTGGGCCGCAGGCGGGGCGGGCTTGCAAATCACCGGCAATATCATGATCGACCGGCGCTATCGCGAGCGTCCAGCCAATATCGTGGTGGAGGGTGAACAAAGCGCTGAGGCCATGGCGGGTCTTGCCGCATTCGCGGAAGCTGCAAAGTCAGGAGGCGGCGTGGCGATCGCGCAGATTTCCCATGCCGGGCGCCAGAGCCCGAAAATCATTGCGCCGGAACCGGTGGGGCCGTCTGCGGTGGCGGTGGAACTGCCCGGCGGCGTGTTTGCTGCGCCGCGCGCGCTGGCTGATGCGGAGATCACCGACATCATCGCGCGCTTCGCCCACACGGCGCGCTGCCTGGCGGATGCCGGATTTGACGGGGTGCAGGTTCACGCCGCCCACGGCTATCTGATCAGCGAGTTTCTCAATCCGCGCGTCAATCAGCGCGAGGACCGCTGGGGCGGGGCGCTGGAGAACCGCGCGCGCCTGCTGATCGACACCGTGCGCGCCGTACGCAAGGCCGTGGGACCTGTTAGGATCGTCAGCGTGAAACTTAACTCGTCCGACTTCCAGAAGGGCGGGTTCAGCTTCGAGGACTGTCTGGCGGTGGTGGCGCTCCTCGACCAGGAAGGCGTCGATCTCATCGAGATCTCAGGCGGCAATTACGAACAACCCAGCATGATGGGCATAGACGGGCTGGAGCCGGTGTTCGATGCACGCGTGCGCGACAGCACACGGGCGCGCGAAGCCTATTTCATGACCTATGCGCGCGAGGTGATCGCGGCGGCGAAGACGCCGGTGATGGTCACCGGCGGGTTCCGCACCGCCAAGGCCATGACCGAGGCGCTGGAGGACGGCGTGGCGCTGATCGGGCTCGCGCGGCCCTTGTGTGTCGATCCGGACGCCCCGACCAAACTCCTGCGCGGCGACTGGGACTGGCTGCCCGCCTGGGAGACGCAGCTGAAAGTCCATCCGGTCTTCACCGCCGCCCTGCCCGGCGAGCTGCGCCGTGTGGTGGAGGCGCTGGCGGTGATGGCGTTCTTCTATCGCAATATCCTGCGCCTCGGCGACGGCAAGACGCCCAAGCGCTCCATGAGCCTGATGGCGGCGCTGATCGCCCACCAGATCAACGAACGCGAAGACGCCAGACGGATGTAAGCAGGCTCTTTAGCGCCCTGCGCCAAAGCCGCCACGCCAGGCGCGCGCGCCGCCGACATCAGACAAGGTGTTGGCCAGCGCTGACAGGCGCGGATCGGCAGAGCGGCCGGTACTGTCGGTGACAAGCTCGAAGGCGTCGGCATGCCGGCTGGCGGCCATGGCGTCGCCATAACGGGTTTCGACACGCTCCAGCCCGGCGCGGTTGTCGGCCAGCGCATAGGCCAGGGCCGCGCGCAGCACGTCATGGGTCTCGGCGTCACCGAGCGGCGCGCCGTCGCGCCAGCGCTCGCCCAGCACCGCCTCCAGCCTTTGGCCCGCCTCCACCCAGCGGCGCGCATCCCAGGCGATGTCGGCGCGCAAGCGGTCGGCTTCGGGCGAGCGGTCGGAGCTGATGAGCTCCAGCGCCTGGTCGGCCCGGCCGAGACCTGCCAGAGCGCGCGCCTGAAGCATGCGGCGCGATGTGACCAGCTCGGCCGGCAGGCCGGCGATTCGCGTGCGCTCGATGGCGTTCAGCGCCGCTTCCGGATTGCGGTCCATCAGATGAACCTGCGCCAGCTCCTGCGCGATCTGGGCGCGCGCCAGGCTGGTCATGGTCACATCAGGGCTGAGCTGGTGGTCCAGCAATTGCGCTGCACGATCATACAGGCCGATCTCCACCAGGCGGCGCGCGATGCGGCGCACGATGCGGTGCCCGGCCGGTCCCTGCGGGGTCAGGGCGTTATTGTCGTACCACAGGGCCAGCGCCTGCATCGGGTCCATCCGGTCGAACCGCTCACCCTCGAAGAGCTGGCGGAACGCCTCCTGCATGTCGATGCCGAGCTGGCGGGCCACGCGGCTTCCCGGGAAACGCGCCTGGGCTGCGGCCATGATCGCGAAAGCTTCCTCATAGCGGCCAGCCTGCGCATAGGCCGAGCCCAGCATGCCCGCGACCGCCTGCTCCACCTCGTCGCCGCGCCAGCGATACAGAAGACCCTCGAGCTGGATCGCCGCGTCATCGGCGCTGATCCGGTCATGAGCCATTTCAAGGCGCGTCTTCTCCAGCAGGGCGCGCGCCTGTATCGGCGTCCAGGGATCGTTGTCGAGTGCGCCATAGCGCGCCAGCGCCAGATCGATATCGCCTTGCGCGGCGGCGAGACCGGCCATCGCAAACGCTGCTTCGGCGCGTGCGCGCGGATCGGCGGGTTCAGCCATGGTGCGGTCAACCCAGGCGTTTGCGCCGGCGATATCCTGGCTGTTCAGCGCGGCGATGGCCGCTGACGCAGACATGCGCGCGCGCCAGACGGGATCCATGAAGAACAGGGCGTCGCGCCCCTCCTCGAATAATCGCCGCGCCCTCGGCCAGTCGCCGCGCGCCGCCGCCAGCAGGCCCTGCCAGGGCCGCGCCGCCGTATCGTTGACCAGCGCCGGATGGGCGAAATGCCGCTCCGCCTCGCCGATGCGTCCGGCCATATAGGCGGCTGCGCCCAGCATCGCGGCAATCTCCGGCGCCGTCTCGTATTCGGGGCGCAGCTGGACAGCCAGCCGGACGACGCCCGCCGCCTCGCCCGCCAGCTCCCAGGCCAGCAGGAAGCGCGCCAGCGCCAGGAGGCTTTCCGGGTCCTGCGCCCGCGCCTGGCGCTCATGATGGCGCCGTCCGTCGATGAACAGCTGATCGCCGCGCCAGCGCTCGAAATCGAGAAAGCCCGGCGTGACCGGGGCGTCGGCGCCGGCGCTGAGGGAGGGATCGGAGGCGCGCGACAAGGTCAGCCCGCCCGGACGCACAAGCTCCGCGCCGCCCGCCCGCGCAATGAGGGATATCCCGTCAGACAGGGGCTGGACCGCAGCGCCATGTGCGGAGGGCAGGATCACGGCGTCCGCGAAGCGGCGCTCCTCGGGCAGACCGCTCATGCGCCCGTCCGCCGTCAGCACCAGCAGGCGGTCGCCCACCACCGGGTCGGCAAGCTCGACCACGGAGCGCGCGCCGGAAACCGCCATTCTGAGCGCGGCTGAACGCCCGGCGCCCGTGTCGCGCGCCAGGCGCACCGGATGCGGGGGCTCAGACAGGGAATCGCCCAGCGTGATCGTCCAGCCTGCCCCGGCCGCGCGCACTTCGGCCAGCGTCGCCGCCGTCGTGTCAAAGCGCAGCGCCGTATAATCGGCGCCTTGGATGGTGCGTGCATCGCGCACACGGGTCGATGGCGAGGCGTCCAGCGCGCTCAAATCCAGCTGCGCGGCGGCGTCAAACACGATCCAGATGGCGCCGGCGCGCCGGAACACCGCCGCGCCCGGCAGCGCCGCCCAGGTGAAGTTCAGGCTCACCACCCCGCCCGGCGCCGGCGAGATCCGCACGCGCACCACGCCGTCGTCCGGGACCGGATTGACCGGCGCAGCCATCACCGGCGGCTCGTCCGGCAGCGCTGCGGCGTCGTCCGCCGCCGTCTCGGCAGGACCGGAGTCCTCCTGGAGACGGGGCTCTGTTTCTGCCGTCAGATCGGGCTGGGGCTCAGCTTGACCCTCTGGAGCAGATGGCTCCGGCGCGGCCGGGGCGGCGCCATTGGCGTCGGCGAAAGCCTGCAAGGCGGCGAGCGCCGCATCTGCGCCCGACTGCGTGCGCGCCGCATCCACGGTCAGCTCGCCCGGCGCATCCGACCAGGCGCGCAAGGCGGCGCCCTCGGGCAGCTGAAACACCAGCGTGAAGCTGCGCCCGTCATCGCGCTCGCGGCGCACCGACTCGATGAAACGCGGCGGCGAGCCCAGAAGGTCGGACAGATCAATCTCCGCCTCGCGTGCAAAGCGCAGCCGTGTCTCCCGGGCGCCCTGCTCCAGCGTCCACTCCACCGGCTCGGGCCAGGTGAAGATCAGCCGCGACCAGTCGCTGGCCTCGCCGACGCGCACGCTGGCGGGAAGCGGCGGCGGCGGGGCCGCGGCGGCCTGCGCAGCTTCAGCCGCAGCGGCCTCGCGTGCGGCCTGCGCCTCGCGCTGACGGCGCACGAAATCACTCACGACGGGGGCCAGCGCCGGACTGCCGGGCGCCGCCAGGTCCAGCGCGATCACGTTATGGGACACCGACACACGCGGCTCGACCTCGCGATTGAGCGCCAGGCGCAATGTGCGCCCGTCCGGGTCAAGGCGCGCCATGGCGATGAGGTCCGGGGCCGCATCGCGCACCGCATCGGGGTCCAGCGTGATGGCCCGGGACAGGCGCGCGACCAGCACGGCGCCCGCAGCGACGTCCGCCTGCGCCGACACATCGCCGCCCGACTCTTCGGGCAAGGTTATCAGCAGGCGCGCGGTGGCGCCGGAGCGCTCCACCGACACGCTGGCCGGGACCTGCGCCTGCGCGATGGCGCCCGACAGCGCCGCGCAGACGGCGGCGATCAGAACCCGCAGATCAGTCCACCGCCGCGACACGCCGCGCCTCCATCTCTGCGCGGGTCAGGGGCGGCTGGGCCCGCGCGGCCAGAAGCGTCGTCAGCTCGGCGACAAAGCGGGGATCGGCGCTCTGCATGATTTGCGAGTAGCGGCGCGGGTTGATCGTCTGCAACGCTCCGGCGATCTGGATCAGCGTATCGCGATCGGTGACCATCAGGGTCTCCATCACGGGAGCGGCGGATTCCGGCTCCATGGTTGCATAGACCTGCACAATGGCGTCGAGCTGCGCGTCGCGCGCCGTATTGAGCGCCGCGACCAGTCCTTCAATCTCGTCGCGCAGGGCGAGAAGCTGGGTCTCGCGCTCGTCGAGGCGCCGCTCGGCGACGACGATGAGCTGCTCGCGCGTGTCGAGTTCGGCGGCGCGGCTGTCCAGGGCGCGCAGGCGCTGGGCGACCCGGCTCTGAAGATCAAGCTCGGCCTGCGACGGCAGCGACATCGGGGCTGACGCGTCAGGCAAAGGCGGCGCAGGCGGCAGCGCGTCTTCGCCCGCTTCAGGATCGGGTTCGGCCGCCTCCGGGGCGGGATCCTCCGCCGCCTGGGCGGACGCTTCGCCGAGCCAGATCAGCGCGCCATCGGCCAGCGACAGCCCCTTCAAGGCCAGCAGGCCCGCCAGAATGACCGACAAAAGCAGAAGCGGGCGGGCGGCGCGCATGGATTTACCTCATCGCCTTGAGCGGATCGAGCCGGCGGCCCGCCGCCCCGGCTGGCGGCGCCTCGGCGGCGCGGGGCGCGGGCGCGCGTTGCGCACGGCCCGAAAGGCGTGACACCTGCTCATCCGCGCCTGCGCCCAGGAAGCGCAGCTCGTCACACAGGCGCCGGGCCTGGTCGACATCGCCCTTCAGGCTCGCGCCCTGCTCGCGGGCCGCGCGGTCAAGCGCCGCCAGGCTGGCGCGGGCGCGGTCCACAGCGTCATTGAGGCTGGCGATGGTTTCTTTCAGCCCGTCCTGCCCCTCGCGCAGCGTGCGCAGGCGCCGATCCACCCGCCAGCACATCACGGCGGCTGCGGCGAGCAGCACGCAGACCAGGCCTTCAAAGGCGAGTGCAGCCAACGTCATGTGAACCTCATTACCGATTTGCGCGCGGCGGACGACAGCGGCGCGTCGAGGCGCACGCCGATATTGTGGCCAATGCGGCCCATGCGACCGTGGGTCAGCTGAATCGGGCCGCACCGCAATTCGATGGCGCCGTCGGGGCCGGTATCGAGCAGGAGCGTGTCGCCGACCTTGAGCTTCATCACCTCGCCGAGCGGCTTTTGCATTTCATCCAGCACGGCGGACACTTCGATCTTGGTCGACCACAGCTCGGTCGCCAGATGGCTTTCCCAGATATTGTCGCGCCCGAACTTTTCGCCCATGAACTGCTGGAGCAGCATTTTGCGGATCGGCTCGAGCGTTGCGTAGGGCAGCAGCATCTCGATGCGCCCGCCGCGATCTTCCATGTCGATGCGCAGCTTGACCAGAATGGCGGCGTTGGCGGGCCGGGCGATGGCGGCGAAGCGCGGATTGGTCTCCACCCGGTCGAGATCGAAATCCACTTCCGTCAGCGGCGCGAAGGCGGCGCGCGCATCATTGAGCACCACTTCGATCATGCGCTGCACCAGCGTGCGTTCGATGGTGGTGTAGGGCCGGCCCTCCACCCGCATCGCCGAGGTGCCGCGCCGACCGCCCAGAAGCACGTCCACGATGGAATAGATCAGGTTGGAGTCCACCGTCAGAAGGCCGAAATTGTCCAGCTGGCGCGCCCGGAACACGGCGAGAATCGCCGGCAAGGGGATGGAGTTGAGATAATCGCCAAAGCGGATGGAAGAGATGTTGTCGAGGCTGACCTCGACATTGTCCGAAGTGAAATTGCGCAAGCTTGTCGTCATCAGCCGCACCAGGCGGTCAAAGACGATCTCCAGCATGGGCAGGCGCTCATAGGAGACCAGCGCCGAGTTGATGATGGCGCGTATGCCCGAACGCTCATTGTTCTCGTCATCGGAGACCGAGAAGCCGAGCAGCGAGTCGATCTCGTCCTGATTGAGGATGCGCTCCTGGCTCTGGCCGTTCTGGGTGGGCAGGGAGGTCTGGGCTTCCTGCCCGACCATCGCCTCCCATTCAGACGCCAGCGCCTCGCCGTCTTCAGGCGCGCCCGCAGCATCGCCCGCCCCGGGCTCGCCGCCACCGGCGGCCGCCTCCCACTCGGCGGCCATGGCTTCCTGATCGACGTCGCTCACCGCCAGGTCCCCGCTATTGCATCATGAATTCGTCGAACAGCACATCGTCCACCTCGAGCGGGGCGATGATCAGATTCGTGCGGCGCACCAGTTCCGCCTTGAAGCGGAAATGGCCCATGGACCCGTCAAGATCTTCCGCACGCAAGGTGCGCAGAAACTCCAGATAGCTGTCCCTCAGCGCAACGCGGCGCATCGGGTCCGCCAGCTGCTCGGCGACGAGCGGGTCCTCGAACGCCACCCGGAACGACACGATGATCGTGGTGCGCCGGCCGTCGCCCGCCAGCGAGACGGTGATGGGTTCGTCCAGGGGCGAGGCGGTGTCGATCCGGTCGAAATAGGATTGCGGCGCCGCCTCGGCCGCCGCCGCCGCTTCGGCTTCCGCCACGGCCAGGTCAGCCTCTTCGGAGCCGCCGCCCAGAAGCAGCAAGGCGCCGGCCACTCCCGCCAGGATCAGGATCACCACCGGCAGGCCGATGAACAGGGCGAGCTTCTTGATGTCAGGCTTGGCCTTTTCGGCCGGAGCTTCCGCGCCGTCCGCCTCGCCGTCCGTTTCCATTTTTTCAGCCATAGCCTGCTCCCGCACGCCGACACCGCGACCTCCCGGCATTAACCGCCGCTGCGGTTAACGATTCGTTGGGAAAGCAGCGTCACCCGGCAGGAATTGCCGCCTTTGGCGCCCGCAGGCGGCAAGCCTGCACCCGCTGGCGGGGAGGCCCATCTCTCGCATCATTTAAAATCAATACGTTAACCATGGCATGAGGCTTGCGCCTGCGAGGGTGAACGGCCGCCCAGAACCTGCGGCTGGGGCTCAACGCCAGAAGGAGAGGCGCCCCATGGACAATACGATGCTCATCGGCCTGTCGCGCCAGCTCACCTTGCGCCGCGAGATGGACATCACGGCCAACAATATCGCGAACATCAACACCGACGGCTTCAAGGCCGAGCGCGTGTTGCTGGAGTCGCGCGAAACGCCCCGCGCCCGTCACCAGGACGGTCCGCCGCCCACCCAGTTCGTGGGCGAATGGGGGATGGCGCGCGACTTCACCCAGGGCGCGCTGACCGCGACCGGGCGTCCGCTGGATCTGGCGCTGGACGGGCCGGGCTTTTTCGTCGTCGAAACGCCCGCCGGCGAGCGCTTCACCCGCGACGGACGCTTCACGCTCAACGCTGAAGGCGAACTCACCGCCGCTGACGGCGCGCGCGTGCTTGATGAGGGCGGCGCGCCGGTGGTGCTCGATCCCGCCGCCGGGCCTGTGCAGTTCAGCGCCGATGGCGCGCTGATCCAGAACGGACAGCCCGGCGCGCGCCTGGCCCTGGCGGTGTTCGAGGGGCCGGGCCTGCTCTCGAAGATCGGCGATAACCGGTTTGCAGCCCCCGAAGACGCCGTGCGCCTGGATGAGCGGCCGGCCGTGCGTCAGGGCTTCCGGGAAAGCTCGAACGTGCGGGCGATCCTGGAAATGACCCGGATGATGGAAGTCAGCCGCGCCTACCAGTCGGTGACCCGCATGATCGCCGACGCCGACGAACTGAGCCGCAAGGCGATCGAACGCCTTGGCCGGCCATAATTTTCCCTTGATCTGGAGACGTCACCATGCGCGCCTTGTCCACCGCCGCCACCGGGATGGAAGCCCAGCAGCTGGCTGTCGAGGTGATCGCCCACAATCTGGCGAACATGAACACCACGGCGTTCAAGCGCCAGCGGGCCGAGTTTCAGGATCTGCTCTATCAGACCCTGCGCCAGCCGGGCGCGGCCTCGTCCGACGCCGGCACGATCGTGCCCACGGGGGTCCAGGTCGGCCTCGGGGTCAATGCCGGCTCGGTCTACCGCATCACCGAACAGGGCAGCCTGTCGCAGACCGCCAACCCGTATGACGTGGCGATCTCCGGCGACGGGTATTTCCGCATCCAGCTGCCCAATGGCGGCGAGGCCTACACCCGGGCGGGCAATTTCTCCCTGAGCCCTGAGGGCGAGCTCGTCACCGCTGACGGTTACCGGGTGGAGCCGGGCATCGTGGTGCCTGTGGAAGCGCGCCAGATGGTCATCAACCAGCAAGGTCAGGTCCAGGCCCTGCTCGACGGCGAGGCCGAGCCCCAGGTGGTGGGCCAGCTGGAGCTGGTGATTTTCGCCAATGAGGCGGGGCTCGAGCAGATCGGCGGCAATCTCCTGCTGGAGAGCGCAGCCTCCGGCGCGCCCCAGCCCGGCGTCCCGGGCGATCCGGGCTTCGGCGTGGTGCGCCAGGGCTTCATCGAAAGCTCCAATGTCGACGCGGTGACCGAGGTGACCGCGCTGATCGCCGCCCAGCGCGCCTATGAAATGAACGCCCGCGTCATCAGCGCCGCCGACGAGATGCTCGCCGCCTCATCCAACCTGCGCTGATGGATAGGAAACCCGCGCCATGACCCGCACCCTCGCCCTGCTCGCCGCCCTCGCCCTCGCGGTTTCAACCGTACCGGACGCCCGCGCGCAGGAGCCGCGCACGGTATTCCTGAAGGAGCGCCTGACCACGCTCGGCGCCATGATCACGCTGGGCGATCTGTTCGACGGCGCAGGCGAGGCGGGCGACGCCATACTGGCGCGCGCACCCGCGCCCGGGCAGAGCCTGTCGCTGGACCCGGACTTCATCCGCGCCGAGGCCGCGCGCCACGGACTTCACTGGGCCAATGCAGGGGGCGTCCTGCGCGTGACCGTGGAGCGCGCGGGCCGCACGGTCAGCGCCACCGACATTGCCCGCCTGATCGAGGAAGCCCTCTATGTGGAGAGCGGCCAGGCCCATCTGGTGGAGCTGTCCAACCGCACCCAGGCGCTGCATGCGCCCCTGGACAGTGCGGGCGGTCCCGAGCTCATCAGCCTTGAACATGACGCGCGCGCCGGCCTGTTTCGCGCCGAGATCGCCCCCTGGCCGGGCGGCGCGCCCGAGCGCATTGGCGGCCGGGTCCAGCCGGTCAGCGACGTCCCGGTGCTGACCCGTGCGGTCGCGCGCGGCGATGTCATCACCGGGGACATGGTCCGCTGGGAGCGGCTGGCCGCCGGTCAGGTGCGCCCCGACACGCTGATGAGCGCGGACGCCCTGATCGGGCAGGAAGCGCGCCGCACCCTGCGCGCGGACACGCCCCTGCGCGCGCTCGATCTGCAGGCGCCGGTCATGATCGCACGCGGCGACACCGTTCAGCTTGTCTACCAGACGGGCGGGCTCGTCCTCACCGCACGGGCGCGGGCGCTGGATAACGCTGCTGAAGGTCAGACCGCGCGTTTCCTGAACCTGCAATCGAACCGCACCATCGAAGCGATCGCCGAAGCGCCGGGCCAGGCCCGCGTCGCGTCGGGTCCCGTTTTCACCCACTAGGAGCCAGCCGCCATGCGCGCGACCTTGAAGACCACCGCCGCCGTGATGATGACCGGCGCCCTGTTGACCGCGTGCGCGGCGACCGACCGGCTGTCCTATGTGGGTCAGCCCCCGCCCCTGTCGCCGATGGACAACACCGCCGTCCTGACCGGCGCGGTCAGCAGCGCCGGCATGACGCCCGCCCAGATCGACGCGGCGCGCGCAGCGCGCATCCAGCAGCTGATGGCCGAGCGCGCCCACCAGCGCCGCAACGTCAATTCGCTGTGGAGCGCGAACACGACCACCTTCTTCGGCGATCCGCGCGCCGCCCATGTAGGCGACATACTGACGGTGACGATCGATATCTCCGACCGCGCCCAGGTGCAGAACCAGACCACGCGCAACCGTCAGACGTCAGAGCGCTCCAACCTGACCAATTTCCTCGGCGGCGAAGCGGCGCTCGACGCCATCTTCAATGACGCCATCGATCCGGCCAATCTGACCCGCTTCGGCTCCAACTCATCCACGCAGGGCTCCGGCAGCGTCAACCGGTCCGAGACCATTTCCATGACCGCCGCAGCCATCGTGGTGGACGTGCTATGGAACGGCAATCTGGTGATCCATGGCCGTCAGGAAGTGCGCATCAACAATGAGGTGCGCGAGCTTCTCATATCGGGAATCGTACGTCCGCAGGACATCGCGGCGGACAATACGATCGAGCACCGCAAGATCGCAGAGGCGCGGGTGTCCTATGGCGGCCGCGGCCATATATCGGAGATGCAGCGCCCGCCCATCGGGCAGGAAGTCTATAACCTTCTGTGGCCATTCTGACGCTGATGCCCGAAAAACCTCTGCAGATTGAACGCTTCGCCCTCGACGGCGCCAACGTGCTGTGCATCCGCACGCGGGGCCGCAACTCCGTGGCCGAAAGCCGGGCCAATGCGCCGCGCCTGTGCCAGCGCCTGATCGAGGAAGCGCGCGACGGGCTGATGCTTGATTACAGCGACTGCGCGCTGGAGCATACCGTGCCGCAGTTTGCGGCGATTGCTGAGATATTCGCCAAGGCCCTGCCCCGGCATCTGGTGATCGCCTACGTCTACAGCCCCGCCAACATGATGCATGCGCTGATGATGACGAAAATGCTCCACAAGGCCGGGTTCGCCTCGCGGTGCTTCGCCAGCTGGGCCGAAGCCGAAGCGTGGATGCGCGAACGGCTCGGCTGAGTCCGGGCTCAGTCGTCGCGGTGAACCCGTTCGGAGCGTTCATGGCGCTCCTGGGCTTCCAGGCTGAGCGTCGCCACCGGGCGGGCGTCCAGGCGGGCGAGCGAAATCGGCTCTCCGGTCTCCTCGCAATAGCCGTAGGTGTCTTCCTCGATCCGGCGCAAGGCCGCGTCGATCTTGGCCACCAGCTTGCGCTGGCGGTCGCGGGCGCGCAGCTCAAGCGCGCGGTCGGTTTCGGTGGAGGCGCGGTCCGCCAGATCAGGCAGCGCGCCGATGTCTTCCTGGAGCGCGGACAGGGTCGACCGGCTCTCGCGGATGATCTCGTCCTTCCAGGCCGTCAGCTTGCGGCGGAAGTATTCTTTCTGGCGGGGGTTCATGAACGGCTCGGCTTCGCTGGGGGCGTAGCCTTTGGGCAGTTCGATCGAGGACTCGGTCACAGCCATATTCGCGACTCCATGCATGCCCTGCCGCAAGCGCGCCGGAGCATATCCAGCAAGCCTCTCAAGTCAATCAGGCGCAGCCGCTGGAGCGCAAGTTTGGCGCCATTGTGAAAATCATGAGGCAGAAGAGGTGCTTGAACAGCGTTCAGCCACGCCAGCCATGCTTGGCGAGCTCCACGGCGGCGCGAATCTCGACCTCGTCAAGCACCGCTTCGAGCCGCGGATCGCGGGTCTGGTCGCGCTGGGTCTTCACCGTCTCCATGAGCCGCACCAGCGTGTCACGCGGCAGTGTCCCGTCGAGGATCTCCAGCTTGAGATCGCCCAGCACGTCCAGAAGCGAAAAGGCGCGATCAGTGGCGCGCTTGCGGGCGCCGCCGTAATCGTCAGCCCCCTGCAGCGCCATCAGCGCTTCGATGGAATTGACCGCACTGGCGGCGCTGACGCCGGCGGCCGCGCCCGGCCCCGATGGCGCAGGGGCGGTTTCAGGCGCAAAGCCCTGCGCCGGACCGGCGCCCGGTGTGCGGCGGGATGGCGAAACCGGCTGGGTGCTGCGCGGCGCATTGATTTTCATGGCTGACCCCGAAGGCAAATCGTCGCGACGAAGCTGGCTTAACCTGGGTTAACGGGCGATTAAGCGGGCCGCGCTGGCCGGGCAGTTTTTGCCTGCATGGCGGCTGACCGGCAGATTGCGCCGGCACGCTCAAATCCAACATGCTGATTTATATGCCACATTCCCGCGTTAACCTTGGCACGGTTTTCGCAGGTGCGCGCATATGACCCGGACGGAGTTGCGTGCGCCATGATCAGAACCATCCTCATCCTGTCCGCCCTGGCCCTGTGGGCCGCCGCGGCGCCGGGCGCGCACGCCAATCCGCGCATCAAGGACATCGCCGATGTCGAGGGCGTGCGCTCCAACCAGCTGGTCGGCTATGGCCTGGTGGTGGGTCTGGACGGGTCGGGCGACACGCTGCGCAACGCCGCCTTCACGCGCCAGGCCATGAATTCCATGCTCGAGCGCTTCAACATCAATGTGCGCGACGCCGATCTGCGCACCGGCAATGTCGCCGCCGTCATGGTCACCGCCGAGCTGCCCCCCTTCTCCATGCAGGGCACGCGCATCGACGTCACCGTCTCGGCGCTGGGCGACGCCAGCAGCCTGCAGGGCGGCGTGCTGATCGCCACCCCGCTGGTCGGCGCCAATGGCGAAGTGTTTGCGGTGGCGCAAGGCTCGGTCGCCGCTGGCGGCTTCGCAGCCGGCGGTCAGGCGGCCAGCGTCACGCGCGGCGTGCCCACGACGGCGCGCATCCCGAACGGGGCCGTGATCGAGCGCGAGATGGAGTTTGACCTCGCCGGCCGCGACGAGATCCGCCTGTCGCTGCGCAATCCCGATTTCACCACCGCCCGGCGCATGGCCGACACGATCAACGCCTATCTGGGCTCCGGCGTGGCGTCGGCGCAGAACCCGTCCACCGTGGCCCTCACCCGTCCCGCCAGCTTTGGCGGCGACATGGTGTCCCTGATCGCCGATGTGGAGCAGCTGCGGGTCCAGACCGACATGCGCGCGCGCGTGGTGATCGACGAAAGCACCGGCACCATCGTGATGGGCGATAATGTGCGCGTATCCACCGTCGCGATCGCCCAGGGCGGGCTGACGGTCACGGTGTCTGAAAGCCCCATCGCCATTCAGCCGGCGCCGTTTACCGAGGCCGATGCGGTCGTCCTGCCGCGCACCGATGTGACGGTGGAGCAGGAGATGCGCGAAATGGGCGTGCTGCAAGGCTCGGTGACGCTGCGCGAGCTGGTCGATGGCCTCAACGCCCTGGGCGTCAGCCCGCGCGACCTGATCACGATCCTGCAGACCATCAAGGCCGCCGGCGCGCTGCAAGCCGATATCGAGGTGCTGTGATGGACGGTCTTCTCGACGCCCAGATGCAGGCGGCCATGCTGTCAGCGCGCGCGGCCCCGCCGGGCGCTGCGGCGCGCCAGTCGCGCACGCCCGACCAGCTGCGCGCCACGGCGGAGGACTTCGAGGCCGTGTTCCTCGCCCAGGTGCTGGAAGCGATGATGGGTGAGACCACCCAGTCCAGCTTCGGCGGCGGACCCGGCGAAGCGGCGTTCAGCTCCATGCTTAACGAGGAATACGCCAAGGTCATCACCCGCGCCGGCGGCATTGGCCTGGCCGATTCCCTGGCGCGTGAAATGCTCAGATATCAGGAGGCCGGATCGTGACCACCGAGCTCGCCGCCCAGACCCCGGCCGAACGCGCCGAGGCGATGATCCGCCTGACCCAGCGGCTCACCGTTCTGCTGGAACAGGAAACCGGCCTGTTCGAGGCGCGCCGCCCGCATGAGGCGGTCCATCTGCAGACCGAGAAAATGCGCCTGGCCACGCTCTACCGCGCCGAAACCCAGCGCGCGGCACGGGAACCGGAGCGCCTGTCCGGGCTTGCGCCAGCCCTCAAGGACCGCCTGCGCACGGCGACTGAACACTTCAATACAGCTTTGTCGCGCAACTATGCCTCTGTCGAAGCGCTCAAAGTGCTCACCGAAGGCCTGGTGCGCGCCATTGCCGAGGAAGCCTCGCGCCAGAAGCAGGCCCAGGCCGGATACGGCCCGTCGGCGGCCCGCTACGGCGCCGTGGGCGCGCTGGCGTGCAATCAGACGGCTTGAGACCCTAGAAAAACCCCAGTGTATTGCCGCCGCCGTTCACCAGCCGGTCGAGGCCGGCCTGGTAATTGGATATCTGCGCGGTGAGATAACCCGGCACGGTTCCGCCGCGCCTGCCGTTGGCGGGGCCCTTCAGGAGGTTCTTGAGCGCCGGGTCCATGGTCAGGTCGCGCCAGGCGCGCTGGATCTTGGCCTGGGCGGCGGACAGCGCCTCATAGGCGGCCTGCGCCGTGCCGCGGTCCGTGATCGACAGACGGTCGGGCAGCTCCAGCGCGAACACGGCGGGCGCATCGGACGTAGCGTCATCGGACCTGTCCAGCAGCGAAGCCTTGCCGGTGATCGCGCCTGACGGCATGCCCAACCCGGACAGGGCGTCGCGGCCCTCGGCGCCAGCGGTCAGCTCAATGGTCACGCCCGTTTTCGGCGTCAGGCGCAGCATGTCGCCCGCAGCGGACCGGCGCACATCAGCCGAGCCGTTGAACAGCATGACCGCGTTCAGCTTGAAGGTCAGCGAGCGCATGGTCTCGTTCGCGCCGATCTCGATCTTGCGCTGACGCCCGCCATTGACCGAGATGAAGAAATGGTCGCCCTCGCGCACGGACGAGCGCTGATTGATCGCGCGGCTGTCGGCATAGGCGACGGCGCCATTGGGCAGGCCCAGCCGGTTCAGCACTGAATCGCCGCCCTGATCCACCACCAGCCCCGTGGCTTCGGAGACCCCGCTGCGCCCGGCGACTTGCCGGGTCCACTCCAGCGCGCCCGTGGCGGCGTCGAACCCGGCGGCGAAGCTGTTGCGCTCACCCGACTGCTCCGAACCCGGCAGCGCGCCGGATGTGGTTCCGGCCAGATAGACCTTGCCCCCCGCCGCCTCTACCGATGCGGCCGTATTGTCGCCTTCGGTCCCGAGGAATGTCGTGTAGCTCACCGTCGGCGAACCACCGTCCTCGATGCGCACCAGCACCGCGTCGCGCCCGCCGGCATTGGCGTTGAGCACCGCGCCCGGCGCAAAGCCCGCTCCGGCGGAGCCCGCCAGATAGATTGCGCCATCTTCGTCCACGGCCAGGCCCGCAATGCGCCCGCCATCCAGATCGCCCATGTCGAGGCGCCAGACCGGCGCGCCGGTCCCGTCATCGCCGGGGGCGAACTTGACCAGCACCGCGCGGCCGTCGACTTCGGTGGCGGTCAGCAGCCCGCCATCGGCGGCCATGGCCACGGCGCGCACCCGCTCCACCCCGGCGCCGGCTTCCAGCGCGCGGGTGTAGAGCGTGGCGCCCGACGCATCGAGGGCGCGCACATAGCCGTCCACCATGCCCTGATGAGCCATCCCGCCAAAGCCGGAGCGGGTTTCGCCCGCCACAAACACATTGCCCGCATCATCCACCGTGACGGCGAGCGCCCGGTCATCACCCTGCCCGCCAAAGCGCCGGGCCCATTGCTCCACGCCGTCGGCGTTGAATTTGACCACCAGCGAATCCTCGCCGCCCACCGCATTGGTTCCGCTCAGCGCGCCGGTCACCGATCCGGCCACGATGACATTGCCCTGCCCGTCCACCGCCATCGACGCGCCCGAGGCGCTCTGCGCGGCGCCAAGCGCGCGGGTCCAGACCAGCTTGCCGGTGGTGTCAAAGCGCTGAAGGATCAGGTCCTGCTCGCCCTTGAGCGCCTGTCCCGCCACGCTGGAGGCGCCATGACCGACCACATAGATGCCGCCATCGGCCGCTTGCGCCGTATCGAGGATGCGCAGCGGATTGGAGGTCTCGCTGGTCTTGGTCTCGCCCTTGTCGTTTTTGGTTTCGGCCACATCCGGATCAGCCTCGATCCGGCGGGTGAAATCGGTCTGGCTGCCCGCACTGAGCCCGCTGATCCGGGTCAGCTGGCCGGACGCCGCGTCCTTCGCGCCGCTCACGCCGGCGAGCCAGACGGCGGGCTCAGACGCCGGCGCGGAAAAGCTGATGCGCTCGGTCAGTATGCCCTCGATTTTAAAGCCCCAGTCATCGCCCGTGACGAGGCCGTTCTCATTGGGTGTACCTACCCGCTGACGCTCGAAGCGGGTCAGCATGCCGGCGTCTTCGAGTTTCTGATTGATGAGCCCGACAACATTGTCGAGCGTGCGCGGCGCCGCGCCGAGCTCGGCCAGATCAATCGCTATATCCGTGTCGCCGCCGTTTTTGCGCACGGTGATGGTGAAGGCGGTATCGCCCTGAAACGCTGCGACTTCGGCGTCGAAGGCGCCGGTATGGATGGCGGCGGTGGTGTATTGCGACTGGCCGCGCGAAATCGTGAGCGTGCTTTCAGCCTTGCTGAGCTCCTCGCCGCGCAGCACCGATACGCCCTGCAGGTCCAGGTCCTGAAAGAACCCGCCCAGCTGCTCCAGCCCCTCATTGAACCGGCGCTGCATGAAGGACCGGTCGAAATCATTGACGTTGCGCTGCAGGGCCGCATCGGCGAGCGCCTGCAGCCCGCGCAGGCCCTGATACATCGCAAACAGCTGCTGCTCGTCGCGGGCGACGCCGGGACTGGAGGCGCTGGTCAGCGACGCGTCGAAGAAGCGGCCACTGGCCAGCACCTGCCGGCGCAGGGTCTCCAGCGCGGTGATGGACCCGCGCGGGTCCCAGGGCGGCAAGGTCTCGGCGCGGTTCTGGCTCTGGGCGCCCTGGCCGGCGTTCGGCGATCGCACAGCACTCGGCTGACCGGCCAGTTGCCGGGCCGACTGCGCGCCATACCAGGCGCCGAGCAGATCAACCGAAAACGCCATGTCCTGACTGCTGCATCCCGACGGCGCACGCATGCCGCCACCGCGCATCATGGCGCTCAAAGCGCTGACAATTCGTTAGGATGCCCCCCGTGCAGCGCCCGTCGCGCCGTAGCACAAACGGAGCGTTAACCCGGCGGAGTCCAGCTTTAGGCTGAAGCGTCAGAGAATCACTTGCGGGGCGGGTTTCATGGCCGGATCAGGAGGGGCAACGCCGGATGCGCAAGGGTCGACCTTGCGTGACTTCTCCGGCACGGCCTGCGATCTCACCGGGCGGTCGATCTTCCTCACCGGCGGCACCGGCTCGTTCGGCCACCAGTTTCTCGACACGGTGACGCGCCGCTTCCGCCCGCGCCAGCTCACGATCTTCTCGCGCGACGAGCTCAAGCAATACGAAACGTCCCAGCGTTTCAGCCCCGAGGCCTATCCCTATCTGCGCTTTGTCATCGGGGATGTGCGCGATGCGGCGCGGGTGTCAGAAGCGATGCGCGGGGCGGACATCGTCATCCACGCCGCCGCGATGAAGCATGTGCCCATCGCCGAGGCCAACCCGTTCGAATGCGTGCAGACCAACATTCACGGCGCCGAACACATCGTGCGCGCCGCCATCGCCAATGGCGTGGAGCGGGTGGTGGCGCTGTCGTCAGACAAGGCCGCGGCGCCGGTCAATCTCTATGGCGCGACGAAGCTGGCGTCCGACAAGATCATCATCGCCGCCAATAATCTCGCCGGCGCCAAGGGCCCGCGCTTTTCGGTGGTGCGCTACGGCAATGTGGTGGGCTCGCGCGGCTCGGTGGCGCCTTTCTTCCAGCGCCTGGCCGCCGAAGGCGCGCGCGATCTGCCGATCACCGATCCGCGCATGACACGGTTCTGGATCACGCTGGACCAGGGCGTGAACTTTGTTCTGTCGGTCCTGTCCGACATGCAGGGCGGGGAGATTTTCGTGCCCAAGCTGCCCTCCATGCGCACCATTGATCTGGCGCGCGCCATCGCGCCGAACCTGCCTCACCGCATCGTCGGGGCGCGTCCGGGCGAGAAGCTGCACGAGGTGATGATCACGCCCGATGATTCGCGCTCGACGCTGGACGCCGGCGACCGCTATGTCGTGATCGCGCCGGGCCTTGAGGCGCTGCGCCGGGCCTGGGAGGAGGCGGGCGCCAGCGTCGTGCGCGATGGCTGGTCCTATTCGTCGGACAATAATCCAGAGCAGCTCGACATCCCCGGCCTGCAGGCGCTTCTGGGCCTGAGCCGGCCCATGCTGCGCCCCGCAGCGTTCAAGGCGGTCTAGCCGGTTTTCCTACGCTGCGCGCCGCGCCGGGCGATGAAAATGCCCAGAAGGATAACGCCGAGCGCCAGCCAGGCCGTCAGCCCCAGCGCCTCGCCCAGCATCAGTCCGATCATCGCGGCCACCACCGGGACGGCGTAATTGATCAGTGCGATGAAGGCTGCGCCCACTTTGCGGGCGATGCCCATGTAGATGATCGTCGCCAGCGCCGTCGGCAGCACGCCCAGAGCGATGACGGCGAGGATGGAATTGAGGCTCGGCTGCATCGGCGCGCCCGCGATGATGTCCCAGGCCACCAGCGGCAAGGCCAGCACCGAGGCGCAGGTCAGCGAGCCCGCCGCAACGACGATCGGCGCCGTTTCAGGCATGCGCTGGTACAGGATCGCGTTGGTGGCGTAGGCGAGCGTGGCGGCGAAGATCAGCATCTGGGCCAGAAAGTCCGTCTCCAGCATGCCCGCAAGCGCCGCCGGTCCGGTGAGCAGCACGATGCCGGAAAACCCGATCAGGAAGCCTGCGCCCTTCCAGGCGTTGAGCCGCTCCCCAGGCAGGACGAAATGGGCCGCCATGATGATGGCCAGCGGCGTCATGCCCATCAGGATGCCCGCCACCCCCGACGGCACGGTCTGCTGGCCGATGGCGATGAGGGTGAAGGGCAGCGTATTGCCGAACAGGCCCAGGGCCGCGAACCACAGCCAGCGCCGGTCATTCAGCGGGGGCAGGTGACGGCGCTGCGCCACGGCCCAGACTGTCAGGATGATCGCCGCCAGCGCCAGGCGCCCGAACGCCACCACGGACGGCGCCAGGGTCTCCACCCCGGCCGTGATGAAGGCGAACGCCCCGCCCCACAAGAGCGCCAGCAGGATAAGCCCGCCCCAGCCCTTGAGACCTGGCTTGTCCGGCGTCACGAAGACCGCTCCCGGCCATGGGCGGCGCAAATGGTCGGGGGACGTGTGCGCGTGATCATGGCCGTGCCGGTAGGCGCGCGCTGCATCCGCGTCAAGCCGCCGCCCCAGACAGGATTTGACGCTGCGCGCGCGAAGGCCTACCGCAATAGACTGCAAACCAGACAGCCCGGGGGAATCGTCATGGCCCGCTCCAAACCCAGCCTGCGCCCGTCCGACGCACGCTTTTCCTGCGGTCCCACGAAAAAGCGCCCGGGCTGGGAATGGAGCGCGCTGGCGGCAGCCCCGCTGGGGCGCAATCACCGGGCTGGAACGCCCAAGGCGCGCCTCGCCGAAGCGCTGGAGCGCACCGCGGCGGTGCTTGAGATTCCTTCCGATTACAAGGTGGTGATCCTGCCTGCGTCCGACACGGGCGCCATGGAGGGCGCGCTGTGGTCGATGACCGGCGCGCGGCCCGTGGACGTGTTTTCCTGCGACGAGTTCGGACGGCGCTGGCTCTTTGATCTGCGCGACGAGCTCAAACCTGCCGGGCTGCACATCTATGAAGCCCCCTATGGCCGGGCGCCTGACTACTCGCGCGCCAACAGCGCCCATGACCAGGTCTTCACCTGGAACGCCACCGCCGCCGGCGTGCGCATCCCGCACGCGGACTGGATCCGCGACGACCGCGAGGGCGTGACGATCTGCGACGCCACGTCGGCGGCTTTCGCCATGGACATGCCGTGGGAGAAATTCGACGTCACCACCTTCAGCTGGCAGAAATGCCTCGGCGGCGAGGCCCAGCACGGCGTTGCGGTCCTGTCGCCGCGCGCCCGGGCGCGCCTGCGCGACTATCGCCCGTCCTGGGGCGTGCCGCGGCTGCTGCAATTGTTTGAAGCGGGCGCCGAAGACGCCGCCATCTATGCCGGCTCCACCATCAACACGCCCTCTTTGATGTGCGTGGAGGATTATCTCGACGCCCTGAAATGGGCCGCGCGCGAAGGCGGCGTCACGGCGCTGATCGCGCGCACCAACGCCAATTTCGCGGCGCTGGCGTCGTGGGTCGAGGGGGCCTCCTGGATCGATTTCCTGGCCGAGGATCCGGCGACGCGGTCGACAACCTCGGTCACGCTGACATTCACCAGCCCGGCACTCGCCGCCAAGTCTGACGCCGAGCGCTGGGCGGTGTCGCGGCGCATGGGGCTCTTGCTGGACCGCGAAGGCGCGGCCTTTGACGTCATCCCCCACCCGAAAGCCCCGGCGGGCCTGCGCATCTGGTGCGGCCCCACGGTGGACACCGACGATGTCGCCGCCCTCGGACCCTGGCTCGACTGGGCCTATGAAACGGCGATGGAAGAGCTGGGGATCGCTTAATTCCAGCTGTCGCGGAAGGCGGTCAGCGCCTCGACCACGGCGCGATTATGCGCCTCCAGCCCCACGGTGATGCGCAGGGCGTTGGGCAGGCCATAGGGGGCCAGCGCCCGCACGACGAGGCCGCGCGCGGTGAGAAAGCGGTCTGCCTCCGCCGCGGTGCGGCCCGGCGCATCCTCGAAATGCACCAGCACGAAATTGCACACTGATGGGGTGACCTCAAAGCCGAGCCCGCCCAGCTGCTGGGTCAGATAGGCCAGCCACTGATCGTTATGGTCCTTGGAGCGGCGCACGAAATCGGGATCGGAGATGGCGGCGACGCCCGCCTCGATCGCCGGCAGGTTGACATTGAAGGGGCCGCGCACGCGGTGGATCACGTCCACCACCTCTTGCGGGCCATACATCCAGCCGAGCCTCAGGGCGGCGAGGCCGTGAATCTTGGAGAAGGTGCGCGTCACCACGACGTTGGAATACTCATCCGCCAGCTTGATCGGGTCTTCCCAGCCGGGCGCGTCGACAAACTCGGCATAGGCCCCGTCCAGCACCAGCAGGGTATCCTCGGGCAGGCCCTCGCGCAGGCGGCGCACCTCGGCGCCGGAAATCCAGGTGCCGGTGGGATTGTTGGGATTGGCCAGAAACACGATGCGCGCGCCAGGCGCCGCCGCCTCGATCAGCGCATCCACATCGGCGGTGAAATCGCGCTCGGGCGCGCTGACGCAGTGGGCGCCCGATTGCAGCGCCACCAGCCGATAGACCAGAAATCCGTACTGGCTCTGCACCACCGTATCGCCCGGCGCCAGATAGGCCCGCCCGATCAATTGCAACAGCTCGTCCGACCCTGCGCCGCAGACAATGCGCGCCGGATCAATCCCTTCAGCCTTGCCGATGGCCTCGCGCAACTTGGTGGCGCCCCCATCAGGATAAAGCTGCAGCCGGCCAGCGGCCGCCTTGAAAGCCTCGGCCGCTTTCGGGCTCGCGCCCAGCGCATTTTCATTGGACGACAGCTTCACCGCGCCCGCGGGCGCAGCGGCGCCGGGCACGTAGGGCTTGATGTCCATGAGGCCGGGGCGGGGTTGAAGCGTCATGAAGCTCTGTCTTTCGCGGCTGGATCGGACGGGCGGGAGTGGGGAGATAGCGCGGGGCGCGCGGCGCCTTCAAGCGCGCTGCGCCGGACGCGCACAGCATCGCCGCCCGGACGCACCGCGCCGACATGCTTGATGGCTTCAGCCAGGATCAGCCCGCCAAAGGCCGGCGCCACCCGCTCGCCCGCGCTTTCGAACGCAGAGGCCGTTTTCGGCCCGCACGCCCAGCGCCAGGGCGGCGCATACAGGGCACGCGACCAGGCCACGGGCTCAAACAGCGCGCCGGTGAGGAGGTCGGTCAATTGGCGCTTCGAGAACGGGCGTCCGTGGCCAAACGGTGTGGCTTCGGAGCGCGCCCACAACCCGGCCCGGTGCGCCGCGATCACGACAATGCGCCCTTCCGGCGCGGCGACGCGCCACAGCTCGCGCAGCAGGCGGCGCAGATCCTCCGCCTCCTCCAGCGCGTGCGCCAGCACGATCCGGTCAAACATGGCCTCCTTGAACGGCAGGCGCGCCTCTTCGCCCAGCGCCGTCAGCGAGGCTGCGCCCTTGGGCCAGCCCACCGCGCCTTGCGCTGCCGGCATATAGGCCACGGTGCGCCGTGCCTCGCCCCGGTAAGGTTCGAGATAGGCGCCCGCAAACCCATAGCCAAGCATGTCGAGCCCCCGGGCCTGCGGCCACAGCGCGGTCAGGCGGCGCAGCGCCATGTCGCGCGCGGCGCGGCCGCGCACCGAGCGGTAAAAGCGGTCAATCTCCAGCGCATCCGTGCGCATGGCGCCCTCGCATTGCTTGCACGGTGAATGATAGGCTGAGCCCCCGGCCCGCGACAGGGTCTGCAGCACGAGGACCGGCGCCATGGCTCTGGAGATCCGTCAGTTTGCCTGTCTTGAGGACAATTACGGCTTCCTGATCCATTGCAGCGAGACCGGCGCCTGCGCCGCCATCGACACCCCTGAACCGGCCCGCATCCTTGAGGAGGCCCGCGCCGCGGGGTGGCGGGTGAGCGAGATCTGGAACACGCATCATCACTGGGACCATGCCGGGGGCAATGACACGATCCGCGCGGCCAGTGGCGCGCGCATCACGGCCCCGGCGGCAGAGGCCGACAAGATCGGCCATGTGGACGCCCGCATGCATCCCGGCGACCGGGTCAGGCTCGGCAGGCTGGAGGCACAAATCCTGGATGTCGGCGGGCATACGCTGGGCCATATCGCCTACTGGTTCGAGACCGAAGGCGTGGCGTTTGTGGGCGACGCCCTGTTCGCGCTGGGCTGCGGGCGCCTGTTCGAAGGCACGCCGCAACAGGCGCAGGCGGGGCTGGCGCGGCTGCGCGACTTGCCGCCGGAGACCGTAATCTATTGCGCCCATGAATACACGCAGGCGAATGCGAAGTTTGCGCTGAGCGTCGATCCGCAGAATGCGGCGCTGCAGGCCTATGCCCGCGAGGTCGAGGCGTTGCGCGCGCGCGGCGAGCCGACCGTGCCCACGACCATCGCCCGCGAGCGCGCGGCCAACCCGTTCCTGCGCTGGGACGATTCGGCCTTGCGCGCAGGTCTGGGTCTGGAAACCGCGCAGGACTGGCAGGTCTATGGCGCGGTTCGTGCGGCCAAGGACAGGTTTCGCGGCTAAGCCCTACAGCCCCAGCGCCGCGAATATCTGGCTGCGCGGCAGGGTGATCAGCGCGCCCGCGGCGATCGCGATGCCATAGGGCGCCGGCGCACCCGCCGCCAGCGCCGTGCCGTCCAGGCGCCCGGCCATCATCGGGATCGCCGGTGCAATCTTGCGCGCCAGAACCAGCACCAGGGCCAGCACGCCGCCCGCCAGCATCGACCACACCAGAAACGCCACAACGTCCGGCCAGCCAAACCACAGCGCCCCGGCGGCGATGAGCTTCACATCGCCCCCGCCCAGCCAGCCCGGCGCCCACAGCGCCAAGCCCGCAGCCAGCACCGCCACCCCCGTCAGCAGGGCCAGTCCCGCGCCGGGCCAGCCATAGCCCAGAGCAAACGCCGCCGGGATCCAGGCCAGCACCATGACGCCCGATATCCAGTTGGGAATGATGAAGCGCGATGCGTCCTGCCACGCCGCCACGAGCATCAGAGCGGCGAAGGCAAGAAGGAGGATTTGAGCAATCATCGGCGGGCGTCCTGGATGAGCGTGCCTATCGCCGCCAGCCTGCCCCGCAAGGGCTTAAGGCTTCCCCAACATGGGGGCGCGCAAATTGACCGGGCATGTCGGATTGCTGTGACTGCCGGACCGTCTGCTCTCCCTCCCCCACCGGGGGAGGGCCGGGGTGGGGGGTATGCAGCTTCAGCCACCTGCACGTCACCGGTCATCGCCGAACACCCCACCCCAACCCTCCCCTCAAGGGGAGGGAGAAGAGGTGCAGGCCTGAATTGTGATGCCCCTTCCCCAACAGGGGGGCTGCCCGAACGCAAAAGAGCCGCCCCGGTGACGGGACGGCTCTGTTCGCCAGCGAGTCGCCCGTCGGGGCGGCCCTGATTAGATGCTGTCAGCGACCGTCTGGAAGGTCGCGGTGAGGTTCGTGCCCACCAGGCCGACCACGGTGATGATCGCCACGGCGATCAGGGCGGCGATCAGGCCATATTCAATGGCCGTGGCGCCGGACTCGTCGTTGAAGAATTTCGAAACCAGGTTTTTCATGTCCATCCACTCCGTTTGCTCTTTTTTCCCAGCCCAGAGGCTCAAGTCCGTCCCGACCCGCTCTGAACGTGATATGAGTAAACACGATGACCATTTAAGCCGCGTAAAAATCCATGCTTTATTTTCAGTTAATTGCAATTGCGTGGATTATGCTTTATATTGAGTAAACGCCGCGCGCCTGCCCGTTGGCGCGTTTAGACTTCCTTCATCCGCGCGCGCGACAACAGAGGCGATCATTCCAGCAAGGATGCCGCCATGCGCCTGTGCGCCCGTATCGCCGCCCTCGCACTCGCCGCCGCCTGCCTCACGGCTGCGCCGGCCCTCGCCCAGGTGTTTCGCGTGCCCGCCGACCATGCCGCGCTGATCCGCCTGCCCGGCGAGGCGGCGGCCATTGTGGTGGGCAATCCGGCCATTGCCGACGCCAATCTCTATGACGCCCGCACCATCTTCATCACGGGCAAGCAGTTCGGGCGCACCAATCTCATCGCCCTCAACGCGCAAGGCCGCGTGCTCTACACGGCCGACCTCGCCGTCACCGGCAATGACCGGGGCGTGGTGCAGGTGTTCCGCAACAATACCCGCGCCAGCTATGTCTGCGCGCCCGACTGTCAGGCCATTCCCACGCTGGCCGATGATGCGGCGTGGAACACCCTCAATGGCGCTGAAACACCCTAGCAAAATCGCGTGACCGGACGGCGCGATCCGGCATATCATTGCGGCTGAGGGCCTTGCCCTCCAGCAAAGGATCACGCGCCATGGCCAAAGGCCAACAGAAATCCGGCCGCGAGGCGAAAAAGCCCAAAGCCGAAAAGAACCAGAAGAAGAAGACCAACGCCTCCCAGCCCTCCCAGAAGACCGGCGCCGCCGGCGGGCTGGAGCATCTGGGCAACAAGAAGAAATAGGCGCCTGACGGCCCGCTCATCCCCCTGTTTTCCCGGAATGGGCGAAGCCCATATCCGGGACCCATCCTCCATACAGACCAACCGCCTCAGCGGCTGACAGGACCGGTGGATGGATCCCGGGTCTCCCTACGCTCGCCCGGGAAGGCATCTGGGGGGACATGATGCGGGCCATGTTCAGGCCTTGGCGCCGTCTCTCCACCCTACTCGGCATGTGGCGCCGCCCCCGCAAACCCTGCAAACCCTGTTCGCAAGCGTCAGGGCGGGTCGAGGCTGACACGGGCTTGGCGTGGGACGTGGCGCGGCGGCTGCGGGGGAGGCTGGCGGAGGTTGGCGCGGGCTGGGCGGGTTGGGGGAGGCTGCGGGATGGGAAATAGGTGTTTGTCCCCGGTTTCTCGACGTAGTCGGAATGGGCGGGGATAAGGGGGTGGTTAGCGTGGTTGAATTTTTCCCCTCCCCCTCGTGGGGAGGGTGGCTGAGCGCAGCGAAGCCGGGTGGGGGCGCCGCCGTCAGGCGGCTGCTCAGAACCTCCACCCGGCGGCGCCTCACCCCACCCGGCCCGGCGCTTGCGCGCCGGCCCACCCTCCCCATCAAGGGGAGGGAAAACAGAGGCGCGCCCCCTGACCCGGGACGCCGCGCAGCGGGCGGAAGCCAAGCTGGCGAAGGTTGGCGTGGGTTGGGCGGGTTGGGGGAGGCTGCGGGATGGGATGGAGAGGGAGGTGTTGAGAGGAACCGTGTAGCGGAAATGGGTATGTGTCCCCAGTATTGTTTTCATTGGAGGCTTCGTCAGCCGGGCTTTCCAGGTCGGCCTTCTCATTCTCCGAAAGCCCTGCCTGCGGGTGTGTGGCAAAACTAATCAATCGCTTGGTTGAGCTGATCAATGATTACCTGAAGCAGATCTGCTAACCCGTCATTGTTGGCTCGAATAAGCTTTATTAAATCTATGAATTCGGTTTCATATCCACGGACATAATATATAACCATCTCAAAACCATCAGACGATATTGTGTCGGTTTTCCAAATCGCGCTGCCGGGCGGCTTCGCCTTTTCAGCAAATGCAGCATGTCCGGAGACTCTGTTCCGTATATTGCGAATAGACTACAATTCTGAAGTGAAGACGAACCCTGTTCGGTTGAGCGCGCGATAAACTTCCTTCACGCAGTCCTGCTGGATATAAAGTGCTGACAAAAAGCCAAGGCATTCGAGCTGCGTTGGTGTTTCGCCTCTCCCAATTTTCCCCCAAAGTCCCCGGAGGGCATTCTCCATATCCAATAGCGAATCTATCGCGCCAAAGAGGCGCGCCGAATTTTCTGGCGTCATGGACTTCGGGCTCAAGCTGGGGTTTGACCCCGACCAGCTAATTTCGCGTTGGCGCAAATTCTGAAATCTCTGACGGAGTTCGCCTAGTCTGGCAGGGTACTCCATTGGATTTAGTCAACTGCTTCGCGAGTCGAGCTGTCCTCGGAGAGATAAATCTCCCCGCCCTTGCGCTTAAACTCCTCCGCCTTCTCCGCCATCCCCTTCGACGCCTCGTCGGCCTGGCGCTCCAGATCGGCTTTCTCGTTCTCCGACAGCCCCGCCGCGTAGTCGCGCACGTCCTGGGTGATTTTCATCGAGCAGAATTTGGGGCCGCACATGGAGCAGAAATGCGCCACCTTGTGGGCTTCCTTGGGCAGGGTCTGGTCGTGGAAGTCTCTCGCCGTGTCGGGGTCGAGGGAGAGGTTGAACTGGTCTTCCCAGCGGAACTCGAACCGGGCGCGGGACAGGGCGTCGTCGCGCAGTCGGGCGGCGGGGTGGCCCTTGGCGAGGTCCGCGGCGTGGGCGGCGATCTTGTAGGTGATGACGCCGGTCTTCACATCATCGCGGTCGGGCAGGCCCAGATGCTCCTTGGGCGTGACATAGCAGAGCATGGCGGTGCCGAACCAGCCGATCATGGCCGCGCCGATGCCGCTGGTGATGTGGTCATAGCCCGGCGCGATATCGGTGGTGAGCGGCCCCAGCGTGTAGAAGGGCGCCTCGCCGCAAACCTCCAGCTGCTTGTCCATATTGGCCTTGATCTTGTGCATGGCCACATGGCCCGGCCCCTCGATCATCACCTGACAGCCGCGCGCCCAGGCGATTTTGGTGAGCTCGCCCAGGGTTTCGAGCTCGGCGAACTGGGCGCGGTCATTGGCGTCGGCGATGGAGCCGGGGCGCAGGCCGTCGCCCAGGCTGAACGTCACGTCATAGGCGCGCATGATCTCGCAGATCTCGTCAAAGCGCGTGTAGAGGAAGCTCTCCGTGTGGTGGGCCAGGCACCATTTGGCCATGATGGACCCGCCGCGCGACACGATGCCGGTGACGCGGTTTGCGGTCAGCGGCACATAGGCCAGGCGCACCCCGGCATGGATGGTGAAATAGTCCACGCCCTGTTCGGCCTGCTCGATGAGGGTGTCGGCGAAAATGTCAAAGGTCAGGTCTTCGGCCACGCCGCCCACCTTCTCCAGCGCCTGGTAGATCGGCACGGTGCCGATGGGCACGGGGGAATTGCGCAAAATCCATTCGCGGGTGTTGTGGATGTTCTTGCCGGTGGAGAGGTCCATCACCGTGTCGGCGCCCCAGCGGATGGCCCAGACCATTTTCTCCACCTCTTCCTCCACCGAGGAGGCGACGGCGGAATTGCCGATATTGGCGTTGATCTTCACCAGGAAATTGCGCCCGATCAGCATGGGTTCGAGCTCGCCGTGATTGATGTTGGCGGGCAGGACGGCGCGGCCGCGGGCAATCTCGCTGCGCACAAATTCAGGCGTGACGAATTCGGGCAGCTCCGCCCCGAAATCCTCGCCATCGGCGCGGCGCTCTGCGGCGCCGGCCAGCGCGGCGGCGCGGCCCAGGTTTTCGCGCTCGGCAGCGTAGATCATCTCGTCGGTGATGATGCCGGCGCGGGCAAACTCCAGCTGGGTGACCGGCGCGCGCTTGACCGCCCGCAGGGGCCGGTGCTGCATCGGGAAGGCGCGGGCGAGATACTTGCCCTGGGCCCCGCCATTATCCAGCGGGCTCAGCGGGCGGCCGTCATACGCCTCCACCCCGCCGCGCTTGAGGACCCAGTCTGTGCGGGCGCGGGGCAGGCCATGCTCCACATCGATGGACGCGCCCGGATCGGTATAGGGCCCCGAACAGTCATAGACGCGCACCGGCGGCTCATTGGCCGTGGGGTGCAAATCCACCTCCCGGTGCGGCACGGCCAGGTGCGGCGCGGCCTCAGGTCGGGTGTACACGCGGCGCGACCCCGCCAGCGGCCCGGTGGTGACGGTGGGCGTGGGAAAGGCGGACGGGTTGAGCGGCTTGTTCATGAGAGGTGTGTCTTTCAAGGTCGCGGGAAGCGGGGGCGGTTGGGGCGTGTGGCGGGTGCGGGCGCAGGCGCTGACAGGGGTCAGCCGATCACGGCCCAGCGGACATTCGGGCTGAGGAGGATGAGCTGCCCATCGGGACCTTCAGCCACGCTGACGCGGAAGCGGGCCTCCACCGCTGGGCGGCCTGCCTCCTGCGACGGCGCGACAAAGCTCAGCGTGCAGTCCTGGGCGCCTGCCGGCTCGGACAGGGGCGTGCAGGAGGCCGAGCGCTCGGCCTCGACATCAAGGGCGGGCAGCATCCAGTAGACCAGGGAGGTTTCCGACACCGGCTCGCCGGTATTCCAGTCGGACGGAACCAGGTCATCGGCGTTCTCCACCAGCAGGGCGTGCAGGGCGGCGGCGTCGGGGCCTGAGGTTTCGGGCGCAGCGGTTTCGGGCGCGGGCGTTTCGGCCATGGCCGGCTCAGGGGCGGCGGTTTCGGGCGCTGCACTCTCCCCGGGCGAAGCCGCCTGAGGCGCGGTGTCGGGCGCGGGGCTGCAGGCGGCGATGAGCACGGCGAGCGCGGCGGCGGCCGGAATGTGAATACGGATCATGGCTCGGTCTCCAGAGGTCAAAGGGTTCAGGATGCGGATCGGCGCGGGCGCCGCGCGGCGGCGTCTGGCCCGGGGGCGGGATCGGCCAGACCCAGCTCGGCGCGGCGCTTTTTGGTGAGGGCAAGGGCGCCGAGGCGCCAGCTCTCGACCAGATGGGATTTGAGCTCGTCATCACTGACGCTGGCGTCCGACGTGCGCTGGATCCACAACATGCCGCGCGAGGCCAGATAGGGCGCCGGCCGGCAGCCGGGCGCATCACGCAGCACCTCGAACACGATGTCGGAGCA
Source organism: Alphaproteobacteria bacterium (assembly GCA_016124675.1). GTDB lineage: Bacteria > Pseudomonadota > Alphaproteobacteria > Caulobacterales > Maricaulaceae > Oceanicaulis. Next base: position 82,951 of record WGNG01000005.1, on the reverse strand, counting down.
TTTGAAAGTGACGGCGAGCGCATCGTCCTCGCCCCAGCCGGCGACGGCGAACACCTTGCCGGTCTGGCCGGGGCCTGCGCCCACCTTCCACACATGCGCCCCGCCCCACTGGATCACATGGGAGGCGGCGGGCAGGCGCGCGCAATGGGTGTTGTAATCGTCTAGCGTCATAGGCTCCATCCCGACGCCGGCATGACCCGGATCCGGTCCTGAGGGTGCACTCTCAGCCCCGTGGCAAGCACGGGACGCCCCTTGGAACGTTGAAATAGCAGTTTCGCACGCGCCGGGCGGGGCGCGCAAGGGTCAGGGGCCGGGCTCCGCGTCCTGCGCGCGCCCGTACCGCGCCCGGACCGCCTCGATATCGATCCCGCGCTCATCGCGCAGCCAGGCCAGGAGATCAAGGCGTTCCTGTTCGCCGGGAAAGCCTGTGTCCAGGCCATTGTAAAGATTGTAGACGATGGCGTCGAAATCGCCGTGGTATTCATACTCCCGGAGCAATATTGACGCGATGGCGACCCGGTGCGCTGACGCCTGCTCGACGATATTCGATTGATCGCCTGCCGCGCGCTCAAGCCGGGCGCCGGCATCGAGCAGCGTGAACATGCTGCGCCACTGCCGGTCATCGAAGGGCGCCAGTTGCGGGCCGAGGTCGAGCCATGACCCGCGCTCATACGCCAGCCTCAAGGCGGAAGTGTCGCCATCGCCATGCACTGCATTCGGGTCGCCGCCATGGGCGAGCAGCAGGGCCAGCACGTCAGGCTCGTGAAACTCCGCCGCGATGAGCATGGGGGTGTAACGGTCAATCCAATAAGCGTCGGCGCCGGGATAGACCGGACCAAAATCGCCATCGATCACGGCATTGGGATCGGCCCCGGCGTCCAGCAGCACCTCCAGCGCCGCAAGCTGGCGCAGAGCGGGCATGGGTCTGACGGCTCCGGGACCCAGCCTGACCGCTTCATTGGCGATCATGTCGTTGAATTGCAGCCCGTGGCAGGTCAGCGCCCAGATCAGGGGCGTGACGCCGTGGCGGCCAGGCGCATTCACGTCGGCGCCCGCGGCGATCAGGTCATGAAGCGTTTCGACGTCGCCGTTGCAAGCCGCAACCGCCACGGCCCGGGCCGGCTCGGTTTGAAAAACCTCCGCTTCGGAGCCAGCCGAAGCGCCAGGCTCATTGCAGGCCGCGGCGCCGGCGGCGCAGGCAAGCACGAACGCCAGTCGACACAGCTTCATCAGGCCCCCTCCACTGAGGGACGATTTTGGACCGCGAAACCGTCCTTGGCTAGCGGCGGCGCCACGAGGCGCTTGGCGACGGCGGGCAAGCGCCGTAGAGATCGCCCTTATGACCCAGCGCCCCATCCTGGCCATCGCCTATGATTTTGACGGCACGCTGTCGCCGGGCTCCATGCAGGAGCATTCCTTCATCCCTGAGATCGGGGAGGACAAGGCCGCGTTCTGGGCGCGGGTGAATGGGGATGCGGCGCGGCTGAAAGCCGACAATATCCTCGTCTACATGCACGAGATGGTGAAGGCCGCGCGCAAGCAGGGGGTTCGTTTCCGCAAGGAAGACATCCAGCGCCATGGCGCGCGCGTGGGCTTCTTTCCCGGCGTCGCCGACGGCTGGTTCGCGCGCCAGCGCGCGCGCGGCGCGGCGGCGGGGCTGGAGGTGCAGCACTACATCATTTCATCCGGGCTGAAAGAGATGATCGAGGCCAGCGCCATCGGGCCGGAGTTTGCCGCCATCTTCGCCTCGCAATTCAAATACGACGCCAATGACGTGCCCGAATGGGCGGCTGCGGCGGTCAATTACACCAACAAGACCCAGTTCCTGTTCCGCATCAACAAGGGCGTTCTCGACCCCGGCGACCATGCTGCGGTCAACCGCTATGTGCCCGAAGACGAGCGCCCGGTGCCATTCCGCAACATGATCTATGTGGGCGATGGCGATACCGACGTGCCGTGCATGCGCACGGTCAAGGAACAGGGCGGGGTGTCCATCGCCGTGCATCCGCCTGAAGACGGCGCGCTGGCGGCCAAGACCGCCCAGCTGAAAGCCGATCACCGGGTGCATTTCACAGCAGAAGCCGATTACACTGAAGGCTCCGCCCTGGATGTCTATGTCGCCGCCGCGATCGACAAGATTGCGGCAGTGGAACGCCTGATCGCCTTGGAGCGCGGCTGAAAGGCCCGTGGCGCCCCGCCCCCTCGCAAGCGCGCGCCGGAGCCTCTATGTCTTGAAGGCCACGCCGTGCCCCCGGGAGCCGACATGACCACAGATGCGTTCGCCGCCTTCGAGTTTGACGCCGCCGATGCAGGCAAGGTGCTGGACCGGGCGCTGGCGGGCGCCGATGACGGGGAATTGTTTCTGGAGACCTCGGCCTCGGAATCGCTGGCCTTTGATGATGGCCGGCTGAAGATCGCCAATTTCTCGTCCGAGCGCGGTTTCGGCCTGCGCGCCGTGTTTGGCGAGACCACAGGATTTGCCCACTCCAGCGATCCGTCCCTCACCGCGCTGACACGCGCCGCCGAGACGGCGTCCGCCGCCCGCAAGGGGCGCGACGCGGTGATGGCGCCGCCGCCCGCGCGCGCCAATCAGCGCCTCTACGACGATGTTGACGTGATCGCCGAGCCGGGTTTCGAGGCCAAATCGGCCCTGCTGGCCGAGATCGACGCCTGGGTGCGGGCACAGGATTCCAGCGTGGTGCAGGTCTCAGCCTCGCTGACCGGGTCGCGCCGGGTGATCGCCATTGTGCGCTCCGGCGGCGATGTGCGCGCCGAGGTGCGCCCGCTGGTGCGCCTGAATGTGTCGGTGACGTGCGAGCGTGACGGCCGGCGCGAGACCGGATCGGCCGGCGCGGGCGGGCGCGCGGCGTTCGGCCACTGGCTGGCCCCCGAGAGCTGGAAAGGCCTCGCCGCCGAGGCGCTGCGCGTGGCCCATGTCAATCTGGACGCCGTGGACGCGCCGGCGGGCGAATGGCCTGTGGTGCTGGGGCCGGGCTGGCCCGCAGTGCTGCTGCACGAGGCGGTGGGGCACGGTCTGGAAGGCGATTTCAACCGCAAGGGCACCAGCGCGTTCGCCGGCAGACTGGGCCAGCAGGTGGCGGCCAAAGGCGTGACCATCGTGGATGACGGCACGATCCCTGACCGGCGCGGCTCGCTGTCGTTTGATGATGAAGGCACGCCGACCTCGCGCACCGTGCTGATCGAGGATGGCATCCTGCGCGGCTACATGCAGGACCGGCAGAACGCCCGGCTGATGGGCATGGCCCCCACGGGTAACGGCCGGCGCGAGAGCTACGCCCATCCCGTCATGCCGCGCATGACCAACACTCTCATGGAAAACGGGTCCCACGATCCGGGCGAGATTCTGGAAAGCCTGAGGGACGGCATCTACGCCAAGAATTTCGGCGGCGGCCAGGTGGACATCACCTCGGGCAAGTTCGTGTTCCGCTGCACCGAGGCTTACCGCGTGCGCGGCGGCAAGATCATGGAGCCCATCAAGGGCGCGACCCTGATCGGCGACGGCCCGGCGGCGCTCAAACAGATCACCATGATCGGCCATGACATGGCGCTGGATTCCGGCGTGGGCATGTGCGGCAAGGGCGGACAGGGCGTGCCCGTGGGCGTCGGTCAGCCGACCCTGCGCGTGGAAGGCCTGACGCTTGGCGGGGCGGGGTAAACAGGTATAGGCTCAAGGCCGGGATGCGGGGGCGGATCCGGAACCGAGGGCATGAGCATCATGCTGGCCATCCTGCTGAGCGCCCTGAGCCTTTACGCCGCTGATGACGCCGTGGGCGCAGAGAGCGGCGTGCGCCTGCCGCTGGCGCGCGCCTCCACCGGTCAGTTCCTGATGGATGTGACGATCGCCGGCGAGGGCCCCTGGCCGTTCATGATCGATACCGGCGCCAGCCACACCACGCTGGCCCTGCCCGTGGCCGAGGCGCTGGGCTTCATCGCGACGCGCGAGCATCTGCACCCGGTCCAGACCCTGACGGCGGAAACGCTGGAGGAGCGGCTCGCCATCGCCGACATGCGCTTCGGACCGGCGCGTGCGGACGGCCTCTACTCGGTCGTGGCCGATGTGGCGGGCGGCGAGATTCAGGGGCTGATCGGCCTTGATGCGCTGGCGGGCGAGCGCGTGCGCCTCGACTTTCCCGCAGGCGACATCGCGTTCGATGTGTCCGCCCCGGATGGCGCCCACGGGCGCATCGATCCAGTGCACGGCGTGGCCATGATGGAGGCCAGTGTGCGCGGCGTGCGCGAACCGGTCATGGTGCTGATCGATACCGGGTCGGGCTTCACCCTGATCAACTCGGTTCTGGCGCGCCAGCTGGCGCGTGAACCCGTGACGCGCATGCGGATCGGGGCGATCACGCGCGCCGCGCCCAGCGCCGCGGTGGAAGAGCGCGCCCGGCTTGAACGGGTGCGCTTTGGCGATGTGTGCGTGCCGGCCATGACAGCGCCGACGGCCGATGTGGACATGTTCCGGGCGCTGGGCTGGCGCGACCGCCCGGCCATGGTGCTCGGCCTTGATCTGTTGCAGCACGCAGTGATCACCATTGACGGACCGGCGCGCACGATCCGCATTGATCCCGGCGCGCCGTCGCTCGCCTGCCGCGAGGACTCGCCGCACCGTCCCCGGCGCGTGGCCGAGGAGCCGTCCCATATCGGCTTTCACCCCGGCCTCCCATCCCCCGGGCTGTGAGGCAAAAGAAGCGGGCGGCCACGAAGGGCCGCCCGCGACAGAGATATAATCTGCTTCCAGGGTCTAGCTGTTGTTTTCAGCCGCTTCTTCCACGGCCTCGCCTGCGCGCTGGGTATCGCGGCCGGCGCCGGCGATGGTGTTGCAGCTGGCGACAAAAATCGTCAGCGAAGCGATAGCGGCTGTCAGAAGGAATTTCATGGGTCCGCTCTCCTTGTTGGTAAGGGTCAAACGCGCCAGCACCCGAGCGGTTCCCCGCCGTGCAGCCGTCACGCAGCCTGCACGGACGCGTCGTGCAGCGGCGCCATCGGATTACCGGCCGCGTCTTGTGATAGGGCCGACTGGACAGCCAGGTTGGTGGAACGCCGCGACGCCTCTGGTGACCGGGGAGGGGTGATCCATATCGCATCGGCGGCTGCCTGACTGTCCAGTCTCCTGTTGGGCGCTGAAAATCCATCGCAGCGCCGGCCCTCGTTGCAGACGGGCGCCGGGATCATGGCGCAGCATCTGCTGAAGCTGTGCAGGTGTAACCGGACGCCAGCTGATTGGTTCCCGGCGGGCTCAAAAAAGCTGTTTGGGACGCAATTGGCTCGCCCGGCAGGCTTTAGCCGATGTCCCAGGGCGGCGCGGGCATGGCGCGATGGGCCTTGGTGATCGCGTCGGACCATTGCACGCCCAGCTCACGAAAATACGGGTCGTCGGTCTCAATGCGCCGCTGCGCGCCCTTGAACGTGCCGGGGCGTAGCGTGATCATGTCGAAGGGCAGGCCGACGCCGAGATTCGACCGCAAGGTTGAATCAAACAAGATCAGGCCCAGCTTGACCGCCTCCATGAGCGGGGTGTCCGTGCGCAGGGCCCGGTCCAGAATGGGCTTGCCATACTTGAGCTCGCCGCTTCCAGCAGCCGCCATTCGGATGCCGACAAGATGCGCGGCACGATGTCGAACGGGATCAGGCGCTCGCTGGCGTTGGCCTCGCCATAGACGGCGAAGGTGACGCCCATGCGCCGGAAGAAGAACTCCGCCTGGCGCGAACGCGCCTCCAGGAGATCGGGCGGGGAATCCGCCAGCCACTGCGCCAGGGCGCGATAGCTGTCGCGGACCTCCTCCACGCCCCCGTGACCCGTCATCTCATCAAAAATCATGACGCCCTGCCTCTGCCAGAGGGAGAGTGTGGGCGTCACACAGGCGTCACGGCAACCAAAATGTTGCAGTGCGGCGCGGTTCGGGCGGGGGCTAGCCAGTGTCTGGGCGTGCGCCGGGCTGAAGGTTCATGGCGCCTTTCGAAGGCGGCCGGCGATGCGCAAGGCGTTCGCCTCAATAAGTTCAGCTGCTTGCTCGACATACCCGCGCACACTGCCTTGCAGACTGGCCACGGCCTCGGCCACTGCGACCCGTTCCGCCAGCATGGAGTCGACAAGCTCTTGGACCCGCTGGAGAACATCGGCGGGCCGATAGTTCACAGCCTGGGCGATCGCCTGCCAGCGCCGCGCGTCAAGATCACCCGGCCTGCGTTTCTTTCCATATAATTTCCGGACGACAGCACTCAGGCGGACGGTATCAGACGACCGCGCCATGCCTAGATCGGCATGCGCATGATTTCCTGATAGGCACGGATCACCTGGTCGCGCACGGCGATGGCGGTTTCCAGCTGCACTTCGGCGGCCGCCATGGCGGTGACGACATCGGTGAGTTCCGCGCGGCCCAGAACCGCCTGGCTTGACTGGGTTTCAGCAGCCGAGACGCTCGACTGCAGCGCGTTGACCGCGTCGGTGACAAGGCTTGCAAAGCCGCCCGCCTCGCCTGTGGGCGCAGGCGGGGGCGCGGCGGCGCCGCTGGCGGCCTGGGCCGCCTGGGCATAGGCGCGGAGTGCGGCGAGATCCATGGGCTAGCTCCTAGCGGCGCAACAGATCGAGGGTGCGTTCCAGCATGCGGCGCGAGCCTTCGATCATGGTGAGGTTGGCTTCATAGCTGCGCTGGGCCTCGCGCATGTCCATCAGCTCGATGAGCGAGGACACATTGGGGTAGCGCACATAGCCCTGGTCGTCAGCGCCCGGGTGCCCGGGCTGGTAGACCGAGCGGAACTCGCGATTATCGAGGCGCACATCGGTCATGCGCGCCATCTGCGCGCCGGTGGCGCGGTCGAGCTCGGCGCTGAACACCGGGATCTGGCGCTGATATGGGTCGGCATCGGGCGTCTGGGCGGCGGAATCGGCGTTGGCGAGGTTTTCCGCGATGATGCGCATGCGCGCCGATTGCGCGCGCAGACCCGAGGCGGAGATGTGCAGGACGTCGTGGGAGCGGTCCATGGATCAGACCTCCTTGTCAGTGACCTAGGCGCCGGGGCCGCGCGCGGCCATGCGCAGCAGCGTCAGGCTTTTCTGATACAGGCTGACGGCTGTTTCGTAATTCATCCGGGTCTCGCTGGCGCGCGCCATCTGCTCTTCCAGCACGACCGAATTGCCGTTGGCGGTGGTCGCGCTGTCCGGCGTGCGCTCGGCGCGAAAGCGCACGCCGGCGCCCGCCTGGCCGGCGATATGGCGCGCGTCGGTGAGCTGCAGGCCGGGGCTCGGGCGCGCGCGTCCCGCCAGCGCCTGCTCGAACGAGGCGCGCGAGAGGTCAGACGGGGTGAAGCCCGGCGTGTCGGCGTTGGCGACGTTCTGGGCCAGCGTGCGCTGGCGCGCGGCGTGAAAGCCCATCGCATCGCGCAGCATGGACAGAAGCGGAATGTAGTCTGAGCGCATCAGCGCCACGCTCCGTTCTGGAGTTTGACTGTGGCGTTAACCTTCCCGCGCGCCGGTTAAGACAGGCTTAACCGGACGCCCGACTCCCGCTAGGCCTAAACGTGAGCACGATGCGCGCACCGGCGGCGCGCCCGTGGCGCGATGGCCTCAATCGGCAAGGCGGCAGGGTGGACCAGGTTGATTTCATACGCTTTTTTGCAGCACTGATCCTGGTGCTGGGCCTGCTGGGCGGGTTCTGGGTGATTCTGCGCAAGGGCTGGCTGCCGTCGGGGTTTTCCGGCCTGGTCAATCTGCAGCCGGCGCGCGGCGCGCGGCGCCTGAGCGTGCGCGAAAGCCTGCTTCTCGATCCGCGCCGGCGCGTGGTCATCGTGCGCGCTGACGGGATCGAGCATGTGGTGCTGCTGGGCGCCGCGGGCGAGACCGTGCTCGACACCCGCCCGGCCCCGGCTGAACCCCTTTTTATGCCCGTGTTTGAGGCGACTGAGAGCGTGGATAGCCAAACGGTTGCGGACACGGGCGCGGGGGCGGACAGAGCCGCCCCGAAAACCGGGGATAGCCAGCCATGAGATTGGTGTTTTCGGGGTCATCCGCGTGGGTCCATGTGTTCAAAATGGCGCTCCATGTGTCATTGGGCCTGGTTTTCATGACCCTCGCCGCCGGCGCCGCCGAGGCGCAGGCGATCAGCATCGATCTGGGCGAGGAAGGCGGCGGCCTGACCGAGCGGGTGATCCAGCTCATCGTCCTGTTGACGGTGCTGAGCCTGGCGCCGTCGATCATCATCATGACGACGAGCTTCGTGCGCATCGTGGTGGTGCTGAGCCTGCTGCGCACGGCGATCGGCCTGCAGCAGAGCCCGCCCAACGCTGTGCTGGTCTCGCTGGCGCTGTTCCTGACCGCCTTCATCATGGCGCCGGTCTTCACCCAGTCCTGGGAGCAGGGCCTGGCGCCCTATATCGACGGCCAGCTGGAGACCGAAGCGGCTTTCACCGCCACCACCGCGCCGGTGAAAACCTTCATGCTCGCCCAGACGCGCGAGGATGATCTGGCGCTGTTCATCTCCATCGCCGGGATCGAGCCGGAGAGCGCCGAGGCCGTCCCCTTCCAGGTGGTCGCCCCCGCCTTCATGATTTCCGAGCTGCGCCGGGCGTTCGAGATCGGCTTCCTTTTGTTCATCCCCTTCCTGATCATCGACCTGGTCGTGGCGTCCATCCTCATGTCCATGGGCATGATGATGCTGCCGCCCATCGTCATCTCGCTGCCGTTCAAGCTGATCTTCTTCGTGCTGGTGGATGGCTGGCGGCTGGTTGTCGGCTCGCTGGTGCAGAGCTTTGATCTGAGCGTGGTGCCGCCGCCGGGCTGAGCGTTGGTGGCTGCGCACTTTTCCCCTCCCCCGAAGTGGGGGTGAGGCCGCCAGGTCTGGTCCGGGGGACCAGACGACCGGCCGAACCGCTGAGCGTCACCGAAGCTGGGTGGGGGCGCCGCCGAAAGGCGGCTGCTCACAATCCTGAACCGCACGGCGCCATCACCCCACCCGGCCCGGCGCTGCGCGCCGGCCCACCCTCCCCATCAAGGGGAGGGAAAGTGTAGCGATCGCTTCCTTCCCTCCCCCGAAGTGGGGAGGGTGGCTGAGCGTCAGCGAAGCCGGGTGGGGGCGCCGCCGGCAGGCGGCTGCTAAAGTCCTGAACCGCACGGCGCCATCACCCCACCCGGCCCGGCGCTGCGCGCCGGCCCACCCTCCCCATCAAGGGGAGGGAAAAATGTGGCGGCCTTTGATTGCATGACTTAGTCTGTTGATCGTCATTGATTAGGCTGTTGACCGCCATGTCGATCCAGCGCGCCCGGGCGCTCAGACGCCGCGCCACGCCGCACGAGGTCTTGTTCTGGTCGCGTGTGCGCACGTGGCGGGAGGCGGGTCTGCACCTGCGCCGTCAGGTTCCCATGGGCCCCTTCATCGCCGATTTCATCTGTCACAAGGCGCGGGTGGTGATCGAGCTGGATGGCTCGGGCCATAATGACGGCGCGCAGCCCGACAGAGACCGCGCCCGGGACGCCTGGTTCGAGACCGAAGGCTATCTTACCCTGCGCATCTGGAACATCCAGCTCGATCAGGCGCTCGACGCCACGCTCGACTGGGTCTGGGACGTGTTGCACGAGCGCATTCGCGAGCGCGAGCACAAGGGGTGACGGACGGGTCCCGTGGCCTCACCCCACCCGGCCCGGCGCTTGCGCGCCGGCCCACCCTCCCCATCAAGGGGAGGGAAAGGGACCTAAACCCGCACCACCCCGTCCAGATACCGCCTCGCGGTTCCGGTCAGCGTGACGCGGCCGTTTTCGCCCAGCGTCATTTCCAGCGCGCCGGGGCGGGGGCCGATCTGGCGGGCGGCGAGAGTGGTGCGGCGCAGGCGCTGAGCCCAGTAGGGCGCGAGCGTGGCGTGGGCCGAGCCGGTGACGGGGTCCTCGTCCACGCCGCTGGCAGGGGCGAAGAAGCGCGAGACGACATCGGCGGTGCGGCCCGGCGCAGTGGCGATGACATTGATCCCGGCGGTTTTGAGCGCGCTGATGTCGGGGCGCAGGCCCGCCACAGTGGCTTCGTCCGCGTACACCAGCATCTGGTAGCGCGCGCCATGGACGCGCTCGATGTCGAAGGCGGCCTCCGGCGCGCCGGCGCCCAGGGCGGCGACGGCTTCAGAGGCCGGGTCTGCTTGCGTGTAGCCAATGACCGGCAAATCCATGGCGTAGCGGCCCGGACCGGCGCGGCTGACGCTCAAGATGCCCGAGCGGGTGTCAAAGCGCGCGATGTCGCCCGCCACATGGCCCTCTTCAAACAGCCAGACGGCGCTGGCCATGGTGGCGTGACCGCACAGATCGACCTCCACGCCCGGCGTGAACCAGCGCAGGCGCCAAAGATCCGCCTCGCCCGAGGCTTCGAGAAACGCGGTCTCGGACAGATTGTTCGAGCGCGCGACGCCCAGCCGGTCCGCATCGCCCATGGGCGCGCTCAGCACGATCACGCCCGCCGGATTGCCGGTATGGGGCGCGTCGCCATCGGGGAAGGCGTGCAGTTCGGCATAAGGCAGGCTGATCATGCGCCGCCCGAAGAGGTCGCGACCTGACCGGCGTCAGCGGGCGCCGGCGCGGTGATGAGGGCGGAGAGCCAGTCGGCGACCTCCTGCGGGCGCCGGCTGCGGGCGGTGCGCCACTCGGCGGCGCTGGCGCTGTTGACCACCTCGCCGCCGGCGGTGACCACGACCACGGTGGGATAGCCGGCCAGCCCCTCGTCAAATCCGAAGCGGGCGATGGCATCGGCATTGATCTCACCGGTGCGCTCGGCCTCGATCCGGACCGTCACGAAATGGGCGTCGACGAACCCGGCCATCGCCGGAATGGTCAGCATGCCTGCGAAGATGCGGCAATCGGGGCACCAGTCCCCGCCGAAGACCGCCAGCACGCGCTTGTTCCCGCGCGCGGCCTCGGCGAAGGCGGCGTCGAGCGCCGCCATGGCAGGCGGCGTGGCGGCATAGGCATTGTCCGGGATCTCGAAGGCGATCTCGTCGGGGATGGCGGGCGTTTCGATGACGCGGTCTCCGGTGTCACGGCCGCAGGCGGCCAGGGTGAGGGTCAGGGCGAGCAAGGCGGGCACGGCAAGGCGCATGGCGCGGTCTCCGGGAAACAGCCGCAATGCGGCCGGGTCATCCCGTGTCACCTAACCGTGCGCCGCACCGAAGCAAGGCTAGCCAGCCTCACCGATGATTTAGCAAAGCTCAATGATCGCGTTCTAGAGCGCCGCATCGCTCTGGCCCGGATCGGCTTTCAGGCGCAGGCGGGTGATCTGGTTGCGCTTGCGCTCGAGAATTTCAAACTGCACGCCGTGAAAGCGGAAGACCTGGCCGGTTTCGGGAATGGTCTGGGCCTCGTGAATGACGAGGCCGGCGATGGTCACCGCTTCCTCATTGGGCAGATCCCAGTCCAGCGCCCGGTTGACGTCGCGGATCGGAGTGGCGCCATCGACAATCACGAACCCGTCCGCCGTGCGCGAGACGCCCGCCGGTGTCACATCGTGCTCGTCCTGAATTTCGCCGACGATTTCCTCGAGAATGTCTTCCAGGGTCACCACGCCCATCAGCGCGCCGTATTCGTCCACCACCAGGGCGAAGTGCTCGCGCTTGTTGCGGAAGGCAGACAGCTGGTCATGCACGCGGGTGGTCTCGGGCACGAACCAGGCCTCGCGCATGATCGCCTGGATGTCGACAGCTTCAGGATCGCCGCCGGCCTGGCGCAGGGCGCGGGCGAGATCGCGCACATGCAGCACGCCCACGATATTCTCCGCGTCGCCCTGGAAAAGCGGCAGGCGGGTGTGGGGGCTGTGCAGCGCCATCTCCACGATGACATTATTGGGCGCATCGAAATCAAGCATGATGAGGTTCTTGCGGTGGACCATGATGTCCACGACGCTGAGGTCGCCCAGATCGAGCACGCCGCCGAGCATGTCGCGGTCCGACTTGACCAGCGAGGCTTCCTGGTGGTGCAGGTCGATCTGGCCGCGAATCTCCTCGCGCGCCGACAGCACAGGCCCCTCCACCCGCGCGCCCAGCAGGCGCAGCGTGGTGCGCACCACCGCCTGCACCGCCGCCACGACGGGGGCGAACACCAGCACGAAGAAGCGCAGAGGCAGGGACACGATCAGGGCCAGCCGGTCCGGATTGGACAGGGCATAGGTCTTGGGCAGCACCTCGGCGAAGATCAGCACCAGCAGCGTCATCACCAGCGTTGCGACCGGCACGCCGGCATCGCCGAACATGTCAAGAAACACGGCCGCGGCGATGGACGAGGCCAGGATATTGACCATGTTATTGCCCAGAAGGATCGCGCCGATCAGGCTTTCGCGGTCAGCGATGAGCCTGTTGACCCGCGCGGCGCGGTGATCCTTGTCCTTCTCCAGGGTGAGCATGCGCGCCCGCGAGGTAGCCGTCAGCGCCGTTTCCGAGCCCGAGAAGAAGGCCGAGCAGCACAAAAGGAAAAGGATGACGAGGCCCGCCCAGATCATCCAGGGCTCCAGTATGATGGTCACCGTTCCATTTCCTCGTTCAGAAAGCATTCCAGATCCGCCGGGTCGGCGCCGGGGCTGATATAGGCCCCGCCCAGCGCGCGCGCGAGCACCAGGGTGATCGCGCCGCCGGTATTTTTCTTGTCCGATCCCATGCGCGCCACCAGGCGCGCCGCGTCATACGGCCCGCCGGGAAGCTGCGCGATGCGGGCAGGCAGGCCGCAAGCGGCGATATGATTTTCGGCGCGAGCGGCATCCGCTGGCGGGCACACGCCCAGGCGCACAGAATAACGCATCGCCAGTACGAGACCAGCCGCCACCGCCTCGCCATGGATGAGGGCGCCCTTGGCGGCCTCGGCCTCGAAGGCGTGGGCGAAGGTGTGACCGAGATTGAGCAAGGCGCGCGCGCCGCGCTCATGCTCGTCGCCCGCCACGATGCGCGCCTTGAAGGCGACCGCGCCGGCGATGGCCTGCGTCAGCGCCTCCCCTTCAAGCGCGTTGGCGCCCAGCGCCTCGAGCCGCTCGAACAGGGGGCGGTCGGCGATCATCCCGGCCTTGACGATTTCGGCATAGCCCGCGCGCATTTCGCGCGCCGGAAGAGTCGCCAGAAACCCGGTGTCGGCAATCACCAGAGAGGGCTGGTGGAACGCGCCCGCGAGGTTCTTGCCCTGGCGCGTGTTGATCCCGGTCTTGCCGCCCACCGAGCTGTCCACCTGCGCCAGCAAGGTGGTGGGGATTTGCACAAAGGCGCAGCCGCGCTTCATCACCGCCGCCGCAAAACCCGCCAGATCACCCACCGTGCCGCCGCCAAAGGCGATAAGCGCCTCGCCGCGCTCCATGCCCTGATCGAGCATCCAGTCGACCAGCGATTCCAGCCCCGCCCAGCTCTTGGCCCCCTCACCGCCCTCGACGGCATGGATCAACGCATCAAGCCCGGCCTTCCTGAGGGCGCTTTCAAGCCGCGCGCGATGCAGGCCCAGCGCCGTACCGTCAGCCACGATCAGGGCGCGGCGGCGCGGGCAGAGCGCTGCGAGGCGGGCGGCGCCGGCCTCCAGCGCGCCCTCCCCGATGAGCACGTCATAGCTGCGCGCCCCCAGTGCGACGGTGACGGTGAGGCAGGACATCAGCCGGCCGTCTCCATCCACGCCGACAGGGCCTCCACGACGCGCTGGGTGGTGGAATCGTGGGATCCGGCCGCGCTGTCCACGATGATGTCCGCTTGGCCATAGGCGGGCGCGCGCGCCTCGATCAGCCGGGCCATCACCTCGCGCGGGTCCTCGGTCTCCAGCAGGGGACGCGCGCCGGGGCGCCGGCCCACCCGCTCCATCAGCGTATCGAGATCCGCGCGCAGCCAGATCGACACGGCGCAGGATTTGACCAGGGCGCGCACCGGCGCCTGAACGAACGCGCCGCCGCCCAGCGCCAGCACCATGGGCCGGGGTGATTCGAGAATGCGCGCGATCACGCGGCGTTCGCCGTCGCGAAAGCCCTGCTCACCGAAATCGGCGAAGATTTCAGGGATGGACCGGCCCGCAGATCGTTCGATCTCTTCATCGGCGTCCATAAACGGGCGGTTGAGCCGCGCCGCCAGCCGGCGTCCGACCGTGGTCTTGCCCACGCCCATCAGTCCGACCAGCACGACGGGGCGCGCGAGATCGCGCAGGGGATCGGCCTGGGTCATGACGTGTCTATACGACACCGAAGGCGGGCGCCGCAATCAGCGCACCTGTCTGGAAAACGCCCCAATCTCCTGCTTTATAGTGCGTTCGTGAAGTTTCGCGACGGAGGCGGCGTTCCATGAGGGGTTTTCTGGTGGGTCTGGTGGTGCTGGCGCTGATCGCCGGGGGCGGGTTCACCGCCCTTCTGGTGATCGCCGAGGCTGGCGCGCCCGAGCCAGCCGAGATTCGCACCGATGTCAGCGAAGCGCTGGGGCTCTAGCATGACCTTGCCGGTTTTCACGCCTGCCGTGGCCTGCGGGCTCATTCTGACGCTGGCCGCGCCCGCCGCGCTGGCCCAGCCGCCGCGCGCCCCGATCGAGATGCGCGAATTGTCAGCCGTTGACCCGTTCGAGGTCGGCGCGCCGGGCGGCGCCCTCGAAAACGATGTCTGGTCATCAGGCGATGCGCGCGCGCTGCGCGCCATTCTGGACGTTCTGCCCGAGAGCACCGCAGCAGGCTGGCGCTCGCCCGCGGCGGCGCGCCTGGCCTTGCGTGCGCTGTTGAGCGCAGGCGCGCCGCCCGATGGCGCGCGCGGTGACAGCGAGCTGGCCGCGCGGCGCGCCGGCCGCGCCTTGTCAGCGGGGCGCGCCGAGCCCGTCTACGCCCTATTGTCGCGCACCCCGCGCACCAACGAATCACCCTCGCTGTCGCGCCATTACGCCGAAACCGCGTTTGCGCTGGGCCGGCGCGACGAGGGCTGCCGCATCGCCGAGACGCTGCTGAACGGGCGGGAGACCGCCTACTGGCTGCGCGTGCGCGCGGCGTGCCAGGCCTTCGCCGGCCAGGTCGCCGCCGCCGAGCTGACGGCGGAGCTGGCGCGCGCGCAGGCGGCCAACCCGTCGTTTGAAGTCTTGTTTGATGCGCTGGTCCTGGGGCAGGACCTGCCTGCGGGCGCCGCGCCCATGAGCGGCCTGCAACTGGCGATGGCCGAGCATCTGGCGCCGGGCGTGCGGATCATGCCGGGCGAGACCGCGCCGGCCTGGCTCAAACGCGCCGCCGAGCGGACCGGCGAGACGGTCGCTTTGCCCCAGGATCTGGGCGAGGCGCTGGAAGCGGCCGTGGCGCTGGAGGGCGCGTTGCGCGCCGCGGCGCTGGGCGCGCTGATCCAGCAGGACCTAGACCGCGAGATCGCCGCCGAGGCGCTGGCCATCGCGCTCGACGATGCGGCCCGCTCGGGCGGATTTGTCGAGACCGCCAGCGCCTATGGCGTGGAAGTCGCCGATCTGCCGATCACGGGCGACACGCTGGCGCATGGCGCGCGCTTCGTGCTCGCCGCGCTGGCCGCAGACGATGTCGTGGCCGCAGAGACCTGGCGCGAGGCGCTGATGAGCGGACCGCCCCGCCCCGAACCGGCGCCCGCCGAGACAGACTGGTTGTCGTTTGAGGACGCGCCGGCCGGCCCGCTGGCCGCAGAGATCGCCGGCGGCGCGCCGCCGGCAGCCGAAGCCGAGCCGGAAATTGACTGGGTCCCGCCGCCCCCCGGCATTCTGGTCGCCGTGGATTTCGCGCGCGCCGTCGCGACGGGCGCCATCACCGGACCCGGGTTCGAGGCCCTGCTGGCTGCGCGCATGGAGACGCCCAATCCGGCGCGCCTGTGCCAGGGCGCCGCGCTGAACGCGCTGGGCGCCGATGATGGCGCGGCGATCCGTACTGCGATGACGGGGCTTATACGTGACCCCGACGCGCCGGCGCCGCTGATCGTGCCGGCGCTGCTGGCCGCAGTGGCGGGCGCCAGGGGCGAGACCCAGCTGCACGCGGCGCGCCTGATCGAGCAGGGCGGGCGCGATCCCGAGGCCTGCGCCGCGGCGGCGTTCGTGCTTGACCGGGCGGGGCTGCGCCTGGAGGCGCTGCGCTTCGTGCTGGAGCTGGTTCTGGAAGAGGCCGCGTGAGCGGGCGCTCCATCGCCCTGTTCCTCGACATGATGGCCGCGGAGCGCGGCGCGGCGCGCAACACGCTCGACGCCTATCGCCGCGATCTGAACGACTGCGCCGCCCGCCTCGGCGCGCGCGGCGCGGCGCTGGAGAGGGCGTCGACGCCGGATCTGGAACGCGTGCTGGCGGGGATCGCCGCTGACGGGCTGGCCCCGGCGACCGGGGCGCGGCGCCTGTCGGCGCTCAAGCGTTATTACCGCTTCCTCCTGAAGGAGGGGCTGCGCGCCGATGATCCGGCCGCGGGACTGTCCGGTCCCAAACTGCCGCGTCCCTTGCCCAAAATTCTCAGCGAGGCTGATGTCGAGGCGCTGTTCGAGGCGGCGGATGCGCTGCCCGGCGCCCATGGCGTGCGCGCGCGGGCGCTGCTGGAGCTGCTCTATGCCGGGGGTTTGCGGGTCACCGAGCTGGTGGGGCTGCCGCTGGCGGCGTTTGCGCGCGCCGAGCGCTGCGTGATCGTCACCGGCAAGGGCGGGCGCGAGCGGCTTGTCCCCCTCACCGACGCCGCCTTGGAGGCGGTGGCCGCCTACAAGGCGGTGCGCGCCGAGCATCTGCCGGGCAAGGCGTCGCCGGCGCGCGCCAAGGCCGAGCGCCATCTCTTCCCGTCACAAACCGGCGCCGCCGGGCATCTGACCCGCGAGCGTTTTGCGCAGGTTTTGAAGGAGATAGCCCTCGCCGCCGGGATTGACCCCGAGCGCGTCAGCCCGCACGTGCTGCGCCACGCCTTCGCCACGCATCTTCTGGCCCATGGGGCGGATCTGCGCAGCGTGCAGCTCCTCCTGGGCCATGCCGATGTGTCCACGACGCAGATCTATACCCATGTGCTGGAAGAGCGGCTGACGCGTCTTGTCCATGACGCCCACCCGCTGGCGCGCAAGACGGAGTAAGGCGCGCCCGGCCCCGCCGCGCGCAGCGATTGCGCCGTGCGCAGGCGGGCTATAGTTTGCACGCACTTATCTGTATCAGCGCCTGTCCAGGACGGCTCATGTCTGACCCGACCCGCACCTATCTCGACTTTGAACGCCCGATCGCCGAGCTCGACGCCAAGATCGAGGAATTGCAGGGCGTTCTGGCGCGCAACGGCGCCGATGCACCCGACGCCGCCGAGGACGTCGCCAAGCTGCGCCAGAAGTCGGCCGATCAGCTCAAGCTGTTGTATTCAAAGCTGGATGCGTGGCGCAAGACCCAGGTCGCGCGCCACCCCGAGCGCCCGCATCTGCGCGATTATCTCGACGGGCTGGTGAGTGATTTTGAAGAGCTCAGCGGCGACCGGCGCTTCGGCGAGGACTGCGCCATTGTGGGTGGTACGGGCCGCTTCAGGGGTCGTCCGGCGGTCATCATGGGTCATGAGAAGGGTCATGACACCCAGAGCCGCATCAAGCACAATTTCGGCATGGCCCGGCCCGAAGGCTACCGCAAGGCGATCCGCCTGATGGATCTGGCCGAGCGCTATGGCCTGCCGGTGATCACGCTGGTGGACACGGCCGGCGCCTATCCCGGCGTCGGCGCGGAGGAGCGCGGCCAGTCCGAAGCCATCGCCCGCTCCACCGAGCGCTGCCTGACGCTGGGCACGCCGCTGGTCTCGGTCATCACCGGCGAAGGCGGATCGGGCGGCGCGGTGGCGCTGGCCTCGGCCAATACGGTGATCATGCTGGAGCATTCGATCTATTCGGTGATCTCGCCCGAGGGCTGCGCCTCGATCCTGTGGCGCGACGGCGCCAAGGCGCGCGATGCGGCCATGGCGATGAAGATCACGGCCCAGGACCTGATCGAGCTGAAAATCATCGATTCCATCATTCCCGAGCCGCTGGGCGGCGCCCATCGCGACCGGGCGGCGACCATTGCGCGGGTGGGTGACGCGGTGGAATCGGCGCTGTCCAACCTTGAAGGGCTCGACCCGGCGGAGATTCGCAAGCGCCGCCGCGAGCGCTTCCTGGCCATCGGCCGCACGCTGGGCGAGGCGTAGGGGCGGTCCTGACCGGGTTTACGCCAGCCCGCCGCGCCCGGTCTTTTTCCAGTCGGCCAGAAACGCCTCCAGCCCCGCATCGGTGAGCGGGTGGCGGATCAGGGCGTCGAACACCTTGGGCGGAATGGTCACCACATCGCACCCCACCCGCGCGGCCGATTCCACATGGGCGGGCGAGCGCAAGGATGCCGCCAGCAGCTCGGTCTCATAGCCGAACTGGTCATAGACCTCGCGAATGCCCATGAGGAGGTCGAGCCCGTCCCCGCCCATATCCTCCACCCGGCCCACGAAGGGCGAGATATAGCTGGCGCCCGCCTTGGCCGCGAGCAGGGCCTGGTTGATGGAGAAGCACAAGGTGACATTGGTCTGCACGCCCTCGCCCGCGAAGATGTGACAGGCCCTGAGGCCGTCCATGGTGAGCGGCAGCTTGACCACCACATTGGGCGCGATGGCGGCGAGCTTGCGCCCCTCGGCCAGCATGCCCTCAAAGTCGGTGGCCACCACTTCGGCGCTGACCGGGCCATCCACGGCGTCGCAGATCTCGGCGATGCGCCCGAAAATCTCCGCGCCCGAGGCCGCGATCAGGGACGGATTGGTCGTCACCCCGTCCACCAGGCCCGAATGGGCGCGCTCCCGGATGGCGTCGATATCGGCGGTATCGAGAAAAATCTGCATGGCGGGCTCCATCGCGAGGGCGGCGTTCCGAGCCCGTCTTATCGGGAGAGCATGACGATTTGGCAAACGGGGGGTAGCCCCTGACTGCGGCAGCCTGCCATGATAAGACTTCAGGCCAACACGGCGGAGACAGTTATGCCCAAACGGCCAGCCCCGGAAAGCAGCGCGCCGCCTCCCCCATCGCGTTCCTGGCAAATGGCGCGGATCGCAGCGGGCATCGCCGCTGCTCGCGAAGGCAAGGTCATTCCCGCTGAAGAGGTGTTCGCCCGGATCGAAGCCAAGCATGGCTGGTGATCGGGGAACCGGCGGCCCAACATCCGGAACGATCAGAGCAAGCGCCCCCTACCCCACAAATGCCTTTTCCACCACGTAGTGGGCAGGGCGTGAATTGGCGCCTTCTTCAAGGTCCGCCGCTTCGCACAGGGTCTTGAGGTCGGCGAGCATGTCCATGGAGCCGCAGATCATCACCCGGTCGCGGGCGGGGTCGAAGGGGGCAAATCCCAGATCCTCGAACAGTTTGCCGGTCTCGATCAGCGTGGTGATGCGGCCCATGCGGGCGCTGGGCTCGCGGGTGGTGGTGGGGTAGTGGATGAGCTGGGCGCTGGCCATGTCGCCCACCAGCGGGTCGGCCTTGGCCGCCGCCACCAGCTCCACGCCATAGGTGAGCTCGGCGGCCTCGCGGCAGGTATGGGTGAGGATCACCCTGGAAAAGCGCTCATAGGTTTCCGGATCGCGCACGATCGCGGCGAAGGGCGCAATGCCGGTGCCGGTGGAGAGGAGATAGAGATGCTCGCCGGGCAAAAGCGCGTCATGCACCAGCGTGCCCACCGACTTGGTCCCCAGAAGGATTCTGTCGCCGGGCTGGATGTGCTGGAGGTGCTCGGTGAGCGGGCCGCCGGGCACCTTGATGGAGAAGAACTCCAGCGCCTCGTCCCAGGACGGGCTGGCGATGGAATAGGCGCGCAGGAGCGGCTTGCCGTTGATCATGAGGCCCAGCATCACAAACTCGCCCGAGCGGAAGCGGAAGCTCGCAGGCCGGGTGACGCGGAAGGCGAAGAGGCGGTCGGTATAATGGCGCACCGACAACACCGTCTGTTCCGTCACCGCCGCCATGGATCGTCCCCGTTTCAAGCCGTCGTGTGGATTACCGCGTTTGCCAGCGGTTTTACGGCGCGCGGCGCGCGCTTGCCAACCGTATCACTGTGTCGCGGGGGGTCACCGGAGAGCGGCCAATCCGCGCGGCAAGATCAGCAGGTCAACCCAGCCCGTATCGTTCCGCCCCAGACGGCGCACATAATCGGTAAACGCACGCCCATCGCCCTGCATGAGCGGCGCGCCCAGCAAGTCTTTAAGTGACACGGCGTTCCACCGCTCACGGCCGGCCTGCTCATGGACCTGATAATGCGCAAGAAGATATTCGAGGAACTCGGCGGGATCGCTGCCCTGGCTTTCCATCCAGGCGGGCGCAAACTCGGATTTCGCCAGCCATCGCTTGCAGCGGTGAAGGCTGGTTTCACCGCTAGCGAAGACCGAACGCTCCCAACCTTGCGTGTCGACCTTGATATAGATGCCCGCTTCGGGGTCCGCCCTTTCCATAAGCGCGTCCAGCGTCACGACGCCGGTTTCCACTGTCTCCCAGCCCGGCTGAGCGATGACACGGCTGTCCTGGCTTGAGCGCAGATTCACCCCGAATTGGGAGCGCCCGCCGGGCGCCGGCATCGACACGATGGCTGAATGCAGCGCATCGAAGCTGAGGCCGTTGCGCTCGAAATTGTGCCGTATGAAGGGCTCTAGCCAGGGGATCGGCTCCACCAGAACCAGTTTCGCCTTTGCAAAGGCCCGGCGCATCAGCATGCCCGTATAGCCGTAATTTGCCCCGACATCGATACAGGTGCGCGGATCGATGGTCTGGCGCAGGATCGGGTAGAAGGCGCTGAGATATTCCTCGAAATGCGTGCGCCCGTAATAGTGCGTGCCGCCGCCATCTTCCGCCAGGAATTGCAGGCGGAGTTCGCCAATCTCAACTTGGCCAAGCTTGCCCTGTGGCAGGTTCGTGTTCATTTCATCCCTCAAATTTCATCTCACGCCCCCGCTTTCAGCGCCCCATGCTCGGTCACGATCCAGTCCAGGCGCATGTCGTGGGCGGCGCTGGGTACGCGGGTGAGGCGCTGGGCGGCATAGGCGAGGCCCACGACCTGCACCGCGCCGGCGGCGCGCAAGGCGGCGAGGGTGCGGTCGTAATACCCGCCGCCATAGCCCAGGCGCCGGCCCAGATGATCAAAGGCCAGCAAGGGGACGAGCACGAGGGCGGGGGTGAGGACCGGGGCGCGCGGGCCCGGCGCAGGAATGGCGTGGGCGCCCGGCTCCAGCACATCGCCCGGCGCCCAGGCGCGGAACTGCAAGGGCTCGCCGGGGCCGGTGACGCAGGGCAGCGCCAGGCGCACCTGCTCGCACCAGAAGGTTTCCATCAAAGGGGCGGGATCGATCTCGCTGCGCACGGCATGATAGCCGGCCACGACGCTGTGCAAGGGCGGCCAGAGGCAATCGGGGAAGTGCTGCGCCAGGCGGCGGCCTGCGTCCGGATCGCCGGCGTGGGCGGCAGCCCGGCGCCTGAGCGCGGCGGCGCGGGCGCGCTGCTTTCGCCATTGCGTCAGCATGGCCGGCTCCGTGCAGGCCCGACGCGTTCATGCACGGCAGGGCCAGGCGAGAGGAGGGCAGGCAAGGTGGCGGCGCCGGTTTCGCCGCTGACCGTTGTCCGTCCCTGATGACCTGATAAATCAGGTGGGCGCCGCGTGACACGGACCACGGTCCGAGCCAGAGGCAGCTCCCGCACAGAGAGGTATGGTCCTCGGGATGTTGAGGCCTGGCGCACGAACGAGCAACCGCCATGGCGGAAGATGGGCCTGAACCGCGCCGGGCTCAAGAGCCTTCCTCATCATCGGGTTCGGGCGAGGCCAGCGCTTCCAGCCGGGCGGCGGCGGCGTTGAGGGCTTCGGCGGCCTGGGCGCGGTCCTTGCGGCGGCGCGCCTCGGCCTGGGACAGGCGCCCGCGCGCCTCGGTGAGCGAGTCTTCCAGCGCCTCGACGCGGCCCTGCGCCTCGCGCAGCTCATCCCCGACGATCAGGGCAGCCATGAGCAGAAGGCGCACATCGCCGATCTGACCGACGCGCTCGGACAATTCGCGCACATGCCCGTCAAGATGGGAGGCGAGCTCGCGCAAGTATGCCTGCTGGCCCTCCTCGCAGCCAATGGTGAAGGCGCGGCCATTGAGGGAGATGGTGACCTTGCTCACGCCTGGTCCTCCGCGCCATCGTCTTCGCCGTTTTCGCTGTCCACCGCGCCCGCCAGCAAGGCCGTCAGCTCGATCATCGCCTCATCCAGCGCCTGGCCGGCGTCGCGCGCGGCGTCGACCAGCTCGGCCTCGCGCCCGCGCGCCTCGTCCAGCGCCTGCGCCAGGCGGGCGCGGTCATCATCGGAATGGCGCGCCGCATGCGCGGCCTCCTGCGCGGCGAGGGCGCGGCGCACAAGATCATCCATGCGCGCCGACACGGCGGCGGCCGCACGCTCCAGCCGCGCGGACGCGGCGGTCAGCACATCATCGTCTTCGGCGGGGACAGGCTGGCTCATGTGTGACAAAATCCGCTTTTGCGCGCGAAAGTTCAAGCGATGCGGCAAGCCCGCGCGCAGGGCGGGTTCTGGCGCCGCTCTTGCGGGCCGGCCAGAACGGCGATAGGGCCTTGGACGATCACGGGCGGAGTGCGGCATGACCAAGCGCTATTTCGGCACGGACGGCGTGCGCGGCGAGACCAACAGCTTTCCCATGACGGCCGAGACGGCGCTGCGCCTGGGGATGGCGGCGTCGCGCTATTTCCGCCGGTCCAATGGCGGGCGCCATTCGGTGGTGATCGGCAAGGATACCCGCCTGTCGGGATACATGCTGGAGAACGCGCTGACCGCCGGCTTCACCAGCTCAGGGATGGACGTGTCCCTGTTCGGTCCGGTGCCGACCCCGGCGGTGGCCACGCTGACACGCTCGCTGCGCGCGGATCTCGGCGTGATGATCACCGCCTCGCACAACCCCTACAAGGACAATGGCATCAAGCTGTTCGGTCCCGACGGATACAAGCTCGGCGATGCGGCCGAGCTGGAGATCGAGGCGCTGATGGACGCCGATCCGGCCGAGGCGCTGGCCGCGCCCGCTGATCTCGGCCGGGCCAAGCGGGTGGACGATGCGGCCGCGCGCTACATGGAGATCGTCAAGGCGACCTTCCCGCGCGCCATGCGCCTGTCGAGCCTTCGCATCGTGGTCGATTGCGCCCATGGCGCGGCCTACAAGGTGGGCCCGCGCGTGCTGTGGGAGCTGGGCGCGGACGTGGTGCCGATCAACACCGATCCCAACGGCTTCAACATCAATGAAGATTGCGGCGCGGTGACCCCTGCGGGCATGGCCGAGCACGTGCTGAAATACCGCGCCGATATCGGCATTGCGTTTGACGGCGACGCAGACCGGCTGATCGTGTGTGACGAGACCGGACGGATCATTGACGGCGATCAGCTGATCGGGCTGATCGCGCTGGCCTTCAAGGCGTCGGGCCAGCTGTCGCGCGACACCGTCGTCACCACGGTGATGAGCAATATCGCGCTGGAACGCCATCTTGCCGAGGCCGGGATCAAGATGGAGCGCGCCAGCGTGGGCGACCGCTATGTGGTCGAGGCGATGCGCGCGGGCGGGTATAATCTGGGCGGCGAGCAGTCGGGCCATCTGGTGCTGAGCGATTTCGCCACCACGGGCGATGCGCTGATCGCGGCGCTGCAGGTGCTGTCGCTGCTGGTCAGCTCGGGCAAGAAGGCGAGCCAGCTCTTGCGCGTGTTCACGCCCGCGCCGCAAATCCTCAAAAACGTGCGCTATGCGCCGGGCGCCGATCCGCTGGGCTCGCAGGCGGTGCAGGCGGCGATCGAGGCCGGCGAGGCGCGCCTGAACGGCAAGGGCCGGCTTCTGGTGCGCAAATCGGGCACCGAGCCGCTGATCCGCGTGATGGCCGAGGGCGACCGCAAGCTGGTGGTCAACGTCGTGGACGATATCTGCGCTGCGGTGACCGCCGCCGCGCGCGCCTGACGCGCGCCAGGCGCCCTTCGCGCCGTATACGGACAAACCGGGTTCTTGGGGGGACGGACATGATGACTGACGCTGACCGGCTGGCCCGGGTCTTCGCGGCGATCTGCGCGCGCGCCGCGGTTCCGGTGATGGAGGTCTATGCCGCCGACTTCACGCCCGACCAGAAGGCCGACCGCTCGCCGGTGACCGAAGCGGACCGGCGCGCCGAAGCGATCATCCTGCATGAGCTGGCGGGCGCTCTGCCGGGCGTGCCGGTGCTGGCCGAGGAGAGCTTTGAGGCCGGGCTGCGGCCCGACATCAAGCATGAATTCGTGCTGGTTGATCCGGTGGACGGCACCAAGGAATTCATCAACAAGAATGACGAGTTCACCATCAATATCGCGCTGATCCGTGACCGCGTTCCGGTGGCGGGGTGCGTCTACGCCCCGGCCCTGTCGCGCATCTGGCTGGGCGGCGCGGGCGCGGCATCAGCGTCCCTGGCGCCGGGCGCAGCATTTGATCCGGACGCCGCGCAGACCATCCGTACACGCCCGGCGCCTGCGGGCGGTCTGACGGCGGTGATGAGCCGCTCCCACGCCGATGAAGAGACGCGGCGCTTTGCCGAAAACCTGGGCGTGACCGACACGGTCAGCGCCGGCTCCTCGCTGAAATTCTGCCGGGTGGCGGAAGGCCAGGCCGATGTCTATCCGCGCTTTGGTCCGACGAAGGAATGGGATACGGGCGCGGGCCATGCCGTGCTGATCGCCGCGGGCGGTGCCGTGACGCGCCCCGATGGCGGTCCCTTCCTCTACGGCAAGACCGAGACGGACTATCTCAACGGGCCGTTCGTGGCCTGGGCGCAGGGGCCTAGGTGAGCCTGACGCTTGCAAGCTGACCGCACCTGTGAGGGCGGGCCACCCGAGGCAGCAGGCGTGCTGAATTTCATTGAAATTGCCGCCTCTCTGTTCTAGTGTTGAAAGTGACTTGAGAGGTGGGAACAGCCACCCCACACACCCGAAAGGGTAGAGGCTTCGAGCCGAGAGATCGCGTCTGGCGTCGCGCTCAAGTTCCAAAAGGGATCGCGTGGCGGTCCCTTTTTCATTTCACGATGAACAAGTGGCCGCTCTGCCGGTAGCGGTCAACATCCTCCTTGGAAATGCAGTACGCGCTGCGCAGATTGTAACTGCCGAACGTGCTCAGTTCGATCCCTACCGCCACGAGGATTGGAGACGAAACATCGCGCAGATTGCGGACCACATAGAAATTGTCTGAGATCCCCGGCTTCTGTCCCACATAGGCTGGCCGAGAAATGACCTCTCCCAGTCTGTCAATGATCCGAGGGTAGTCGTCCGGATGGTCCAGCGCGATGTGCCTGTGTGCGGCTTTACTCATCCAGACAGGCGCGGCGTCAAGCTCCAGCCCAAGCGCCCTGTTGATAACATCGGCGGGGAGATCAGCCAAACGCCTTGCTGGAAATCGGGGCATATCTCAGACTGAATTAAGGGTTGCATCATGCATCCGGAATCGAGCCTGTTCAGACACGCATCTGCAACCTGCTACAACTCCGGCCTTGCATCCTCGCTGGGCAGGATGGGATCGATGACGCTCATCTCGCCCTCCAGGCGCGGATCGGCGCTGGCGCGCGCCACGCTGTCGCAGAAAAACCGGATATGCTGGTTGAACACCTGCTGGGTGTAGATGCCGAAATGGTTCGCGCCCTTCACCAGGGCTGCGTATTTCGGCCCGCGCGCGGCGTCGTAGAGCCTGCGCCCGCGCGAGAGCGGGATCACCCGGTCATCATCGCCATGCAGCCAGAGGATGGGCGCGGTGACCCGCCCGATCTGGCGGATGGAATCATAGCGTTCACGGAACAAGGCCCGCGGCAGCAGCCAGCCGGTGCGCGCGCGCACGATATCGCGGAAGCTGTCATAGGGCGCATGCAGGATCACCCCTCCCACGGGACGCGCCGCGGCGACCTGGATGGCCGTGCCCGACCCCATGGATTCGCCATAAACCACCACGCGCAGGGGATCGACGCCCTCGTCCGCGATCTGATCCAGCGTGAAAATCGCGTCAGCGACATTCACCCGCTCTCCGGGACGCCCTGTGGAGCCGTTGAAGCCCCGGTGCGCGAGCGCCGTGAAGCCCCATCCGGCGGCCAGAAACATGCGGAAGAAGCGCGCCCGGCGCCACAGCGCGCGCCGGTTGCCGTGCAGATAGAGGATATGCGGCGCGCCCTCATAGGCCGGATCAGCGCGCCAGAGCACCAGGGTCTGGCCGTCGCGGGTTTTCAGCTCGATCTCCCGTGCGCGCGTCAGCCCGGCCTCGGCCGGGGCGATGCGGGTGGGATCGGTGAAGTAAATGAGCCGCCGCTGTGCCAGGAACAGCACGGCCCACAGCGCATACACGCCCAGCAACGTCAGCGCCGCGCCCTGAACCCAGCCCGGAAGCCCGGCCCACAGGGCGTACGCAGCCTCGATCCAGCCAGACCCGTCCACGTCCTCCCCTCCCCCTTGAGGTGACCGGCGACAGCTTGCGGGGCGCGGCGCAGCGAGTCCAGCGCTTCCCTCTCGCCGCGCCATCGCCTACCTCTAGCCCCCCTCTCTTTGGCCGGAGTGCACCCATGCTCAAGATCGCCTTCCAGATGGACCCGATCACCCATGTGAATGTGAACGGGGATTCCACGTTTGATATTGCGCTGGAATGCTTCAAGCGCGGGCACCGGCTGTGGGTGTATGAGCCGCGTGATCTGAGCTTTGAGGACGGGCGGGTGCGCGCCCGGGCGCGCGCGGTGGAGCATGTGCAGCGGGTGCAGGGCGATCATGTGCGCCTGGCGGCGCCGGCGGTGCTCGATCTGCATGGCGTGGACGTGGTCTTCCTGCGCCAGGACCCGCCCTTTGACATGAGCTACATCACCTCGACGCATATTCTCGAGCATCTCCAGCCGCAGGTGCTGGTGGTCAATGATCCGCGCCATGTGCGCGATGCGCCGGAAAAGCTGTTCGTGACCATGTTCGAGGGGCTGATGCCGCCGACGCTGATCACGTCGGACGAAAAGGAAATCCGCGCCTTCTTCGAGCGCCATAACCGTGACATCGTGGTCAAGCCGCTGTTCGGCAATGGCGGGGCGGGCGTATTCCGCATCCGCGAGACGGCGGAGAATCTCGCCTCCCTGGTGGAGTTGTTCCAGCAGGTCAGCCGCGATCCGCTGATGGCGCAGGCCTTCGTGCCGGACGTGCGCAATGGCGACAAGCGGGTGATCCTGATCGATGGCGAGCCCATCGGCGCCATCAACCGCATCCCGGCCGAGGGCGAGGTGCGCGCCAACATGCATGTCGGCGGCAAGGCGGTGGAATCCACGCTGTCGGAACGCGATCTGGAAATCTGCGCCATCATCGGCCCGGAGCTGAAGCGGCGGGGCCTCGTATTTGTGGGGATCGACGTGATCGGGCGCTATCTGACGGAAATCAACGTCACCTCGCCCACCGGCCTGCAGGAGCTGCGCCGGTTTTCCGGCATCGACGGATCGGCCCTGATCGCCGACTGGATCGAAGCGCGCCGGGCATGATCGATGAGGCCACATTGCGCCTGCAATGGGCGCTGAGCTATCCCTTCGCCCGTCCGCGCGACGCGTTCGTGTTTCTCAACGGGGCGAGCTGGCCGATCACCTCGACCGAGGGCGGGTTCGCGCGCTGGCAGGTGCGCGCCGGGTCCGCGACAGCGGGGCTGGCCGAGCTGCTGACGCCGGGTCAGCTTGGCGATTATCAAGCCGGCGCCTATCACGCGGTGGCGGCTGTCGGCTCCAACGCCGCGCCGGGGCAGTTGCGGCGCAAATTCGCGGCGCACCTGGATGATGTGGCGATCCTGGTCATTCCCATCACCGTGCCGGACCATATCGTCGCCTACGCCAACCGGCTGGCCGAATACGGCTCCGTCCCCGCGACCCTGGTGGCGCGTCCGGGCGGCACGGCGCGGGTGTGGGCGACGCTGCTGGGCGCGCGCGACTACGCCATCATGAACGCCACCGAAGATCGCGGCGCGGTGTATGACGGCGTGCCGGTGACGGCGCGCGATGCGCCCGCCGCCGTGACCGCGCCGTTCGAGGCGTATGCGTGCCTCAGCGGCTGCCTGCCGCTGCGCGTCGCCGCCTTTCCCTCAACCGGGTGCGGCTGGCCCGAGGGCGGGCAGTGGGAGGCGCAGGCGACGGCGATCGCGGCGCTGGGCCTCGATCTGCCGGTGGACCGGTTTGTGCTTGAAAATGTCAGCGACCCGGCCCTGCGCGCGGCGCGCGATCAGGCGCTGTCGGCGGTCTATCCGGAAAACCGCTGGATCAGCGCGTCGGGATCGTAGGCCTGGTCGGGGCGCGGCCGGTACATCCAGGCGATCGCGCCGCCGATCACGGCAAAGGGCGCACCCATCACCGCCAGCAGGCCGGCCTGGCGCTCCAGCAGCATGTATCCGGCGAAGGTGATGGCGGCGACGGCCATGGCGAGCCCGGCGGCGCACAGGATGAGGCGGGTGCGAAACGAGGGACCTTCGCGAAACGCGATCTCGCCGGCGCGCGGGCGCAAGGCGGCGTGCAGGGCGGTGATCGCCTTGCGGAAGGCGTAGCCCTCATCGCTCCAGCCGCCACCAGGCTTCAGGCGGCGCGAGCCGAAGGCGATCTCGCGCGCGCCCGCGCGCACGCGGCACACCACCAGCGCGCCGCCGCCCGCGCCCGGCGCGGGCTCGACGGTCAGGCGCACCTCGGTGACGGCGGACAGATCAATGCGCCGGGCCAGCGCGCCCTTGTCAGCCACCTCCAGCCGGTCGGCGAACAGGCTCACCGTGCGCGCGGCCGCCAGCGCCGAGCGGCGGTCTTCCAGCATCATGACCGGGTGGGACGCGCTCATGACGTGCAGCCACACTTGCCCTCAACGGGCGAACAGGGCAGCGTCAGCATCATGACCATGGCGCGCAAATTCCTCGTGATCGCAGACGGCTCCGATGAGAGCCGTCTGGCTGCATACTTCGCGGCGCGCCGTGCGCGCAATACCGGGGGCGCGGTGGCGATTCTCGCCGTGGCCCAGGTGGAAAGCTCCGGCGAGCTCTGGCTGGGCGTGGGGACGGCGATGCGCGCCGAGGCGTTGCACAATGCCGAGACGGCGCTGGAAAGCCTGGCCGAGGACGTGGAGGAGGTCACCGGCGTGCGCCCGGAAGTGATCTTGCGCGAGGGCGCGCTGCTGGACCAATTGCGCAAGCTCATCGAAAGCGACGACGCCATCGCCATTCTGGTGCTGGGCGCCGCGTCAGACGGCGAAGGCCCCGGACAGCTGGTCAGCGCGCTGGGACGCAGCAAGGGCCTGTTCGACGCCCGCTCCATTCCGGTCACCGTGGTGCCCGCGGGGCTGACCCGCGACCAGCTCAAGGCGCTGGCGTAAGGCCAGCCTGCCATGGGACCGGCGCCGAACCGATCGACTAGCCCCGTGGCAGCGCGGCGGTGACGCCCGCCACGGACGGGCTGCGCGGCGCGACAGATTCGCCGTCGGCATGAACGATGGACACGAACTCCCGGCCCAGCGCCGCGCCCAGCATGGACGGCGCGTTGTCGATGGCGTGCACCAGCAGGCCCTGCGCATAGACGGCAGGCTCGCCGGCCGGGGCGTCAGGGTTCAGCCGCGCCCGCGCCGCCTGCAACAAGGCGAGATCTGACAGGGCGCGCACATCGGTGTCGCCCGCGCCGGCGCGCGAATCCATCACCAGCCGGTCGGCATAGACGCGCAGCGGCGCCTCGGCATTGCCCGGCATGTTGTTGATCGCCAGGAAGGGCCGGGTGATGCGATCGGACGCGCCGTTATCGACAAGGGCGAACTCAAGGTCGAAATCCGCCCGGCGCGGCACAAAGCGCGCAATGGCTTCGGCGGCGACGCGCGCGCTGATCAGGCGCTCGGGCGCGTCCATGCCGGCGGGCAGGCGCACGACCAGACCGTCGCCGAACAGGGGCGGCAGGGCGGTGAAGCCCGCCGCGCCGTCGCCACGCGCCAGGATCAGGCCGCTTTCCGCGCTCAGCTGCACCGGATAGCGCTGCTGGCTGATCGTGCAGCCGCCGAGATTGCGGTCGCGCTGCAAGGTCACGGCCAGCTCATTGCTCATCAGCTGCAGGTGCGGGGGCAGACCGACCGTGAAGCGGTTTTCGGTCCCGCCCTCGAGCCGGCGCGAATCGATCATCTCGCCATTGAGGAAGGTGTGGGCCAGATTGGTGAATCCGTCCGGACCCTGCGGCAGGCGCAGATCGAACGCCGCCGCTTCGGGCAGCCGGCCGCCCGGCAGGTCCGACAGGGCGTATTCCATGCGCCAGGTGCGGGTGTTGGAGATGTTCTGCACCGAGGTGTCTGCGCCAAAGGCCGACAGGGGGGCCATCGACGCGTCGGACGGCATATCCTCGAACAGCACGGCGTCAATGACGTCCGACCGCGCGATGGAGGCCATCTCGCTGGTGAGGAAGTCCACCGTCTCGAAACGGCCCGCATCCATCACCGCCACCAGCGTCGCGCCAGCGCGCCGGTATAGGCCGGCGCCGGCGGGCGCGCGTTCACGCACCGGGGTGAAGCCCGCGCGGCGCAGCGCGTCCGGCGAGGCGGCGAGGATCAGGCCGCGCGTACCGGGCTGCACGAGCTCGGCGGCGGACGACAGGTCGATCATCTCGATCTCGTAACCATTGCGCGCCAGGCGCGCGCCCAGGCGCACCGCCAGCTCGAACCAGGCATCGCCCTCTTCCATGGCGATGATCACGCGGCGCGGCGTCAGCGCCATCACGTCGCGCACGGAGGTCAGCGGACCATCCAGGTCCACTTCCACGCCGGATTCTGCGGTAAAGGCGACCATGGCGCCCATGGAGCGCTCGTTGTGACACAGCTCTTCAGGCAGATCGCCGCTCAGCTGGAACGCGATGCGCGCATTGGATTCGCCCGCCAGTTCCGGGGTCAGGTCAAACACCCAGTTGAAGGTGCGCCGGCCCGGGGTGAGGCGGCGCTCCATCACGCGCCGGCCGTTCACCGTCACCTGCAGGGCGGTCACCGTCTCGGGGCCGACATCCTGTTCGCCGGTCAGCACCAGGCGCACGGCGCGCGGCGCCTGGTCGCGCACGAGAGGCAGGGTCACTGCGGCGAAGGCGGGAAATCCAGCCACTACCACGCCGGTGTCGGCGCCGGCGTCTTCAAAACGGATGCGGTGGCGTCCCTCGACGCCGATCACCGCCTGGGCGTTGGTGAGGCGCTCGGCGGTGCGGGTCACGAACAGGCCGAAATCGCCCTGGCCGGCGTTGAGCTGGCCGGACACAAAGAGGGTCGCGACGCTCGCCAGCGCAATGACGCCGAGAGACGCCGAGAACCACGGGAAACGGCGCTTGTCTTCTTTGGTCGATTTCATGGTCTGCCCCCTTTTGAGCATCTGCTCCGTCGCCCAGCCCCCGGGCGTTAGCAATCTCTTCACCCTGCCAGTCTTGCCGCCCCATTACGGCTTGGAAAGGTCGGCAATCCGGCTCCGGGCGGACTTATTTGAGGCGCGAATGAGGCCATAATCTCCACCCGCGCGCCGGCGCCGCCTAGAACCTGAACCTGACCCCCGCCCGCCAGACCGCGCCGCCATAGTCGCGTGAGGCGATATTGGACCGGTTGTCGAGATAACCAGCGGCGGCGAACAGGCTCGCCCGGTCGTTCAAACGGTGCTCGACCTGAGCTTCGGCGAGCAGGCGCTGGTCTGCACGGGTGACGGGCAACGCCGGAGAGAACGCGTCCTTGTAATCGCGGTCGCGGTAATCGGCATTGAGGCCCAGCGTGGTGCGCGCGCCTGCCCGCCAGGTCAGGCCGGCGCTCAGGCGGGTCTCGTCGAAGGAGAAGGCCTCCTCATCGGCGTCCGCAGTTTCGCGAAACGCAGCCAGGCGCACTTCCCAGGCGTTGTCCGGGGCGCGCACATACTGCTCGATCCCGGCGCGCACCCGCGTTGAACTCAGTCCCTGCAGCGCCGCGCCGCGGAAATCATAGGCGTTGAGCCGGAGCCGGCCGACGGTTTCCAGCGTCGCATCTCCGCGCGGACGCCAGCGCAGCTGCGCCTCGGCCTCGGGCCGGGTCCACTGGGTGGCGCTGTCGCGGGTGAGATGGCTGTAGGCGGCCGAAAGCCGGAACTGGATCGTGTTGTCCCGGGTGGTGTTCCAGTACTGGATACGCGGGGTGAGCAGAAGGGAATCCAGCCCGTCACGGTCGACATAGGTGCGGGCGCGCACCTGCTGCTCAAAGCGCAGCACCTGACGGCCCGACAGGGGCTGGACCCACCGGGCCCAATTATTGGAATCAAATCCCGTCTCCAGGCCAAAGGGCAGCCCGCCGGCTCCGGCGAGCATTGCCTCATCGGGCGAGAACGGGTCATCGCGCGCGATCATATTGTCGGATGTAAGCTCGAACCGGCCCTCCTGGGCCTCGGCCGCCGCCCCGGCGGCCAGCGCCAGCCCGGCGGCGGCGATTGTGATGCGCATGCAATCCCCCTCAGGTCTCCATCAGCCCCGATTTGGCCGATGCCGGTTTTGGCCTTTATTTTGCCGGTTAATGTTGCGTTAAGATAGGGTGTCGCGCCCAAATTTGGGGGTTGAACGGCGCGGATCGGGCGATTTCAGGGCGAGGGGACGGTTATGGACGAGGGAATCAGGACGCAGACCCGCCCGAAAACGGCGGACCCGAAGGTCCGTCCGGGCGCAAAGCCGGCGCCCGGCGCGGCGCGTCTGGACAGCACGGGACGGTCCGCCGATTTCTTCCGCTCGGTGGATTCGGCGCCCAAGGCGGTGTCGGTGGCCCGGCCGCGCGCCGTGCAGGACACCGCCCTGTTCGCCTTCGCCTTCATCTGCGTGATCGTACTGGCCCTGCCCGAGCTGGCCCAGACCGGCGTTCTGAATGTGCCGGTCCCGCGCGATTTTGTCCTGTTCAGCGCCGACCGGGTCAATTCCATGCTGCCGGTGCGCAGCTTCATCGTGTCGTTTTTCCTCACCTATGCCCTGTTCGCCTATGGCTCGGTGCTGACGCGGTCAAAGCTGGCCTTCCTCTTCCTGGGGAAGTTCGCGCTGGCGTGCGCGATCATCGATGGCGGCGCCTGGCTAAGCTGGCGTTTCGCCGACGCGGTCTGGCCGATCCATTTCCAGCAATTCCTGGCCGGCATGGCGGGGCTGGCCATCTTCCCGCACACGATCCTGTCCAACGCCCGCCTGCCGGTAGATTCCGGCGTGGCCAATCTGCGCACCGGCAAGGTGCATGAATACACCATCGTCCTGACCACGGCGGCCATCGCCGGCTTGATCTCCATCATCGTGGCCACGGTCTATGGCGACGAGGCGGGATATCTGCGCTCCATCGCGATTCTGGGCGGCATGGGGCCGGGCGTGTTCCTGGCCCAGCAGCTGATGACCGGGCAGCTGGCCGCCCTGGGCTGGGCGCGCAATGTGATCTCGCGCCGGCGCGCCTTCTCCCCGCCGGTCACGGTGCTGGTGCCCGCCCACAACGAAGCCCACCAGATCCGCGACACGCTGCGCGCGGTGGACGCTGCGGCGGCGCGCTATGACGGGCCGGTGCGGGTTGTGGTGATGGAGAATTGCTCCAGCGACGCCACGGCGCGGCTGGCCGAAACGACCCTCGCCGAATGCACCTATATCGCCAGCTGGACTGTGGACGCCAGCCAGATTCCCGGCAAGGCCAAGGCGCTCAATCGCGGGCTCGACATGATCGAGGACGAGTTTGTCGTGCGCATCGACGCCGACACCACGATCGGGCCCGACGCCATCCGCATCGCCATGCGCCATTTCGCCAACGCCAGGGTCGGGGCCGTCGGCGGACTGCCCCTGCCCCATGAAGGCGAAGGCCTTCTGTCCAAGGTGCGCGCCATCGAGGTGCTGCTGCGCCACGGCTTTGTACAGGTGAGCTTTGGCGCGTTTGGCGGGATTTTCGGCCTGCCGGGCATGTTCGTGATCTATCGCAGCGCCGCGCTGACCGAGGCGGGCGGCTTCACCGAGGGGATGAATGGCGAGGACACCGACATCACCCTGGCCATGACGAGCCTCGGCTGGAGGATGGTGTCGGACCCGAGGGCGAAATTCTACACCGAGACGCCCGACACGCTGGCCTTCCTGCGCGAGCAGCGCACGCGCTGGTTCCGCTCGCTCTATCACGTCACCGCCCATAACCGCCGCGCGCTGTTCGCCAACGGCTCGATCATCGGCTGCGTGGTGCTGCCCTTCACCCTTCTGAACGGGGCGCGGCGCGCCATGATGACGCCGCTTTTGATCTATGGCGTCATCGTGTTCGTACTGTTTGGCGGCGTGTACGGACACCCGCACTTCGTCACCGTGGTGGCGGTGGTGCTCGGCATGCCGTTCGTGCTGGCGCTGACCGTGCTGATCCTGTGGCGGCGGTTCGACCTCATTCTGGTCCTGCCGCTCTATATGGGCTTCCGCTTCCTGCGCTCCTACTACACGCTGGGGTCCACGCTCTCGCTGATCTATCCCAAGACCCGCGAGGAGCGCGCCTTCCAGGCGCCCAAGCCGCGCCAGGCCCCGCCGTTTGCCGAATAACCGGACGGGCGCCCACCGCGCGCCTTCAGATCACCCCGCGCCGGGCCAGAGCCTCGATGACGCCGGCCTGGCGCTCGCGGTAGAAATCCTTGGCGGGCGTCATGACCTGACCATCGGACATCAGAGTCTCGGGCGGATGGATGGACGCGCCGGCATAGGCGCGCGCCCACAGCTCCATGGGCTGACGGGCCAGGAGATTGCCCATGGACACCTTGCGGCGCAGGCGGCGCACCAGCCCCACATCCACCTCGCCATAGGCGCACATGGACGGGCCGGACGCGGCTTCGGCGATGATCAGTCCGCGCGGATCGACGATCTTGGAGCCCCGGTCGGCGCTGGCCTGGGGGATGGGCGTGCCGGTCATGCCCCCGGTGTTGGCCGAGACCACATAGGCGAGGTTCTCGATGGCGCGGGCCTGCTTGGCGATATTCTTGGGCGTGGCCTGGGGGCTCGACACTTCAGACGAGGAATGCACGAACACCTCCGCCCCGCGCACCGCATGCAGGCGGGCGATCTCCGGGTGGAGAATCTCCTCGGACGCGATCGCCGCCAGCCGGCCGATGGCGGTATCGGCCACCGGGAACAGCGCCGCGTCTCCATAGGCGTCGAGATAGGCGTCGAGCACGTCATAGGGGCTGGGCGCATACATGGAGATGAGGCGCCGGTAGCGCAGCACCTGGGCGCCGGACGGATCGATCACCACACAGGCCTGGAAATACAGATCGGGGAAATGCGCGTCGGTCTCATAGCCGTTCCAGGCGAGGAAGATATTGAAATCCGCCGCGATGGCGGCCATGGCCTCGAACTCCGGCCCGTCGGCGCTGATGGCGGCCTTCTCACGCCACTGAGCGGCGGCTTCGCGCATCGGAAAGCCGGTGAGCGCGTATTCGGGCAGCACTACCAGGCGCACATCGGGTCCGATGAAGGCGATGGAGCCGGCGATCTCGGCGCGGATGCGCGCGATGGAGTCCATCATGCGCGCGCGGGCGCTCCGGGCGTCCGGGCAGGCATTGACTGTCTCGCACAGGGACTGCAAGGCGAGCGCCGTATAGGCGGGGGCGGGCTGGGTCATCACACTGTCTCCTTGCAGTCGGCGGCGAACCCAAGACATAGTCCGGACATGAACGCTCCGTCACTGACCTCAGCAGGCCAGACATGACCCCGATTTCCCGGCCGGGGGGCGAGGCCGCGCCGCGGCTGGCGCCCGACCTGATCGACGAGACCCTGCCCACGCCGCTGTATCATCAGATCTTTCTGGTGCTGCGCGACCGGATTCGCGAGGGCGGATTTCCCGCCGGGACGATCCTGCCGGGCGAGCAGGAGCTGACGCGCCTGTTCAGTGTCTCGCGCATCACCGTCAAGCGCGCCATGAACGAGCTGGCCGCCCACGGCTTCGTCACGCGTCATCGCGGGCGCGGCACGGTGGTGACCCACAATGCCTCGGCGCCGGTGGTGGAAGGCCGGTTCGACACGCTGTTCGATGCGCTCAAGCGCATGGGGCTGGAGACCCAGGTCCAGCTTCTGGAAGCCGAACACGTGCGCGCCAGCGAGGAGCTGGCGCTGGAGATGACGCTGGACCCGGGCTGCAAGCTGCAGCGCGCGGTGCGCCTGCGCTCGCTGGAGGGCGACACGTTTTCCTATCTCGTCACCCATGTGCCCTGGGAGATTGCGGCGCGCTACAGCGAGGAAGACCTCAAAACCCAGCCCATGCAGGAATTGTTGCGCCGGGCGGGCGCCGAAACGGTTGAGGCGGACCAGACCATCACGGCGGTGGCCGCCGAGCCGCTGATCGCGTCGGCACTGCGCATCTCGCCGGGCTCGCCGCTGTTGAAGATCAAGCGCATCATGCGCGGCGCGGACGGGCGCGCGGTGCAGCACATCATCGCCTATTACCGGCCCGAGCGCTTCCGCTACCACATGCGTCTCGTGCGCAAGGGGGCCGCCGATGACGACTGGAGCGAAGCTGAAATGAGCTAGAGGCGCCGCCCGCCGCATCGTCTTTCCCTCCGCCCAAAAGATATATAACTATACCATTTGAAGCCGGTCCTGCCGGCTTATCAAGGGGAAAGCGGTCAGAAGGCGGACAATGGCGCTCCTGGAACTCCTGCATATACTGGTGCTGGTCTATTGGCTGGGCGGTGATCTGGGCGCGTTTGTCGCCAGCCGGCTGGTCGCCGACAGCGCGCGCGCGCCGGCAGGCCGCGTCGCCGCAGCCACGATCCTCATGCATGTCGACATGGCGCCGCGCATGGCGCTGATCTTCGCCTTCCCCACCGGTTTTGCGCTGGGGGTGCAGCAGGGCTGGCTGCCGGCTGATCCAGCATGGATCGCGCCGGCGTTTGTATTGGCGGGGGTCTGGGCCGCCGCCGCGTGGATGGTGCATCTCAAGGCCGGGCCGGATGGCCTCGCCAAGCGCATCGACATGGCGATCCGGATCGCCGCGCTGACCGGCTTTGCCGGTGCGGGCGCGGCGGGGCTTGCCGGACTGATCGCCCTGCCACTTTTCATCGCAGGCAAGCTCCTGGTGCTGGCGCTGGCGGTGTTCGCCGGGCTGATGGTGCGCCGTGTACTGGCGCCCTTCGGTGCGGCCTTCGGGCGCATTGCGGCGGGACAGGGCGATTCAGAAGCCGAAGCGATCGTCGCCACGAGCCTGTCGAAAGCCCGCTTCTGGGTCTTCGTGATCTGGGCCGCCGTGCTGGGCGCCGCCGCGCTCGGCGTGCTGCAGCCGGTCTGAGGGAGTATCGCCATGACCCGACCCGCCGAAGCGGCCACAGCGGAAACCCTCGCCGCCACCCTGTCGCGGATCATCGGCGCCGGTCACGTCCATACCGGTGACGCCGCCCGGACGCTGTTTTCCCAGGATGTCTGGCGCGAGGGCGCGCGGGTGGATCTGGTGGCGAGCCCGGCCAGCGAGGCCGAGTGCGCCGCCATCGTGCGCGCCTGCGCGGATGCGCAAGCGCCGGTCTATCCGCGCGGCGGCGGCATGTCCTACACGGGCGGTTATCTGGCCGACCGGCCGGGGGGCGTGTGCCTTGACACCACGCGCATGAACCGGGTTATCGAGATCAGCGAAGCGGGCATGTATGTGCGCGTGGAGGCCGGGTGCACCTGGAAGGCGCTGAAGGACGCGCTGGCGCCCACGGGTCTGCGCACGCCGTTCTGGGGGCCGCTATCGGGCATCTCCTCCACCATTGGCGGGGGCGTGTCGCAGAACAACGCCTTCTTCGGCGCCGGCGTGCATGGCCCGACGGCTGACAGCGTCTTGTCCGTCTCCGTCGCCCTGCCCGATGGCGCGATCTTGCGCACCGGAACCGCATCGGGCGAGACCGGCGCAGGGCCCGCCCGCCCCTTCTTGCGCCATTACGGGCCGGACCTGACCGGCCTGTTCTGCGGCGATGCCGGGGCGCTGGGGGTGAAGACCGAGATCACGCTGCGCCTGATCCCCGCCCCCGCCCATGAGCGCTGGGCGAGCTTCTCTTATCCCGGCCGTGATTCCTGCGCCGCCGCCATGGCCTCCATGGGCCGCACGGGCCTCGCGTGCGAGCTGTTCGCCTTTGATCCCGGCCTCACCGCCGTGCGCATGAAGCGCGCCTCGCTGATGAGCGACGCCAGGACGCTGGGCAAGGTGGTGACGGGGCAGAAGACCTTGGTGAAGGGCCTGGCCGAGGGCGCGAAAATGGCGCTGGCGGGCCGGTCTTTCCTGGGCGAGGCGGACTTCAACCTGCATGTGGTCACCGAGAGCCATTCCAAGGCCGGGGCGGACGATGCGATGCGTGATCTCACGGACATCGCCACGCGGGCGGGCGGGCGCAGCGTCGAGCCGACCATCCCCAAGGTGATCCGCGCCAATCCCTTCACGCCGCTCAACAACATGATCGGACCCGCCGCCGAGCGCTGGGCGCCGGTTCATGGCATTGTCGCGATGGATGACGGCGCGGCCTGCTGGGCTGAGATCGAGGCGCTGTTCGCCAGCCTGAAACCCCGGTTTGACGCCCATGGCGTGACCACGGGCTTCCTCGTGACGACGCTGGGAACCACGGGCTTCCTGGTGGAGCCGGTCTTCCTGTGGCCCGACGAATTGTTTGACCTGCACCGCGTCCATGTGGAGGCGGGTTATCTCAAGGGCCTGAAGCCCCGGCCTGCCGATCCGGCGGCGACTGCGCTGGTCGCCGAGGCGCGCACGGCGGTGGTGGATATCTTCACCCGCTATGGCGCGGCGCATTTCCAGATCGGGCGCACCTATCCGCTGGCGCGCACGCGCTCGGCCCCGGCGCTGGCGCTCTTGCGGGCGGTCAAGGCGGCGCTGGACCCGCACGACATCATCAATCCCGGCGCCCTGAGACTGGATGGCGAGCCATGACCCGCGCAATCCCCGTGCGCAATCCGCGCACCGGCAAGACTGATTACCGCTTCACCCCGCCCGGCGAGGCCGAACTTGGCGCCATTGCGGCGCGCCTGCGGGCGGCGCAACCTGGCTGGGCGGCGCTGGCCGTCGAGGATCGCCTGGCGCGGCTTGTGGGCTGGGCCGACATCATGGCCCGCGATATCGACGCCATCGCGGCGGCGCTGGAGGCTGATACCGGGCGGCGCCGGGTGGCGCGCATGGAGGTACAGGGCGTCTGCGCCTCGATCCGCGGCTGGGCGCAGGGCGCGCCGGCGCTGGCCCCCAAGGCCGACTGGACCCCAGGACGCAGCAATCCGGCGCTCAAGCATACCGGCCAGTACATCCCCTACCCGCTGGTCGGCGTGATCAGCCCGTGGAATTTCCCCCTCACCCTGTCGCTGATCGACGCGATTCCGGCGCTCGCGGCGGGCTGCGCGGTGCTGGTCAAGCCGTCCGAGGTGACGCCGCGCTTTGTGGCGCCGGTCATGGCAAGCATCGCGCAGGCGGGGCTGAGCGATATCATCGCGTTTGCGCCCGGCGCCGGGGAGACCGGCCAGCAGGTGATCGCTCTGAGTGATCTTGTGTGCTTCACCGGCTCGGTCCCCACGGGGCGCAAGGTGGCGGCGGCCTGCGCGCAGCGCCTGATCCCGGCGTTTCTGGAGCTGGGCGGCAAGGACCCGCTGATCATCACCGCCAGCGCCGATCTGGAGCTGGCTGTGAGGGCGGCCCTGCGCGGCTCGGTGCTGTCCACCGGTCAGGCGTGCCAGTCCATCGAGCGCATCTATGTGGACCGGGCGATCCATGACGCCTTCCTGGAGCGGCTGGTGGAGGCGGCGGGCAAGGTGCGCCTGAACTGGCCGGATATTACCCAGGGCGAGATCGGTCCGATCATCTTTGAAAAGCAGGCCGATCTGATCGCCGGACAGATCAGGGACGCGAAATCCAAAGGCGCGCGCGTGCATACCGGCGGCAAGGTGGAGCGTCATGGCGGGGGCTTGTGGTTAAGGCCCACCGTTCTTTCGAACGTGGATCACGCCATGGCGGTGATGACGGAAGAGACGTTCGGGCCGGTGCTGCCGGTGATGGCGTTTGAGGATTTGGATGAGGCGGTCGCGCTGGCCAATGACACGGTGTTCGGCCTGTCGGCGGCGGTGTTCGCCGGTGATCTTGATGAGGCCGAAGCGATCGCGCGGCGGCTGGAGGCGGGCGCGGTGTCGCTCAATGACGCGGCGCTGACGGCGCTGTTCTATGAGGCGGAAAAGCAGAGCTTCCGGCAGTCGGGACTGGGGCCGTCACGCATGGGGGCAGCGGGGCTGACGCGCTTTTACCGGCGCCAGGCGCTGATCGCCAATACCGGCGCGCCCGCTCCGCTGGAGGCGTTCCGCGAGGAGGGGTGAGACGCGGCGTCAGCCGAGATGGATGTAGACCAGCGCGGCGAGATAGGCGGCATAGCCGCCCGACAGCACGATGCCCGCGACCCGTCCGATGGGCCGCCGTGTGAACACAAAGACTGCGCAGGCCAGCATGGCCGCCGCCATCACCCAGAAATCAAACCGCAGGAAGATCGCGTCCACCGTGACCGAGGCGCCCGCCAGATGCGCCGACACCGCCGTCAGACCGCCCACCGCGGCGATGTTGAAGATGTTGGACCCGATGATATTGCCGAACGCCATGGCGGCCTGCTTGCGCAGGGCGGCGACGATGGACGTGGCGAGCTCGGGCAGGCTGGTGCCGACGGCCAGCAGGGTCAGGCCGATCACCGCCTCGCTGACCCCAAGCTGGCGCGCCAGCTCGGACCCGTTCGAGACCACGAAATGCGCGCCCAGCGGCAACAGGAGCAGCCCGGCGATCAGGAAGGCGGTGATCTTCAGGGCGGTCCGCGGCAGGCCGTCCATATTGTCCACGTCGGTCATTTCAGACAGAAGCGGATCGCCCGCCGCCCTGGGGCGGGTGGCCGACCAGGCCAGCCACATGACGTAAAGAATGATGGCGCCGATCAGCACCCAGCCTTCGCGCAGGCCGAACTCGCCGTTCAGGCCCAGGGCGATGAAAACTGCGGTCAGCACGGCGGCGATGACCGTGTTGGTGCGCACGCCCGGCGCGCGCGTCACCAGCGGGGCGAACAGGGCCGCCACGCCAAGGACCAGCAGGATGTTGGCGATGTTCGAGCCGACGATATTGCCGTAGGCGAGCCCCGGCGCGCCCTGGATCGCGGCGGCCACCGAGACCACCATTTCCGGCGCGCTGGTGCCGAAGGCGACGATGGTCAGGCCGACCACCAGCGGCGGCACGCCGATCTTGCGCGCCATCGCCGTGGCGCCACGCACCAGCACGTCGCCGCCCACGAGCAGAAGCACGATCCCGACGACGATCATCGGGATCAGCAGGAGGGTCTCGGTCATGGTGCGGCCCCGGCGGCGGCTTCAGACGCTAGTCGAGGCGCTTGTTGTCGATGAGGTTCAGCAGCGCGAACACGCCAAAGCACAGACCCAGGGCGATGAGGGCGTACATGAGCCAGCCTTTCTGACAGATGGAGGAACGACGCGTAGCGCATATAGACTGTCACGCCTGCGGGTGGAAGGGGTGCACGCGCGGGCTATCACAGCCGGGCGACCTTTGGTTATATGTCCGTCCAGGACCGTCCGTACGAGTGATTCATGGCCCAGGCGCCTGCCACCGACGACCTTCTGCGCAGATTGAGAACCCTGGTTCAGAGCGCCAGCCACATGCTGGTGGTCATGGGGCCCGACCGGACGATCCTCTGGGTCAATCAGGCCTGGGAAGCGCGCACCGGCTATGACCTCGACACGGTGCGCGGCCATAATCCGGGGAAATTCCTGCGCTGCGCCGACACCTGCCGGCACGTGGGCCCGGCCTTGCGCTCAGGCATGGAGGCGGGCCGCCGGGTGCGCGTGGACATGCTGTGCGAAAGCCGCTCGGGCGAGCGCTACTGGCTGGATATCGACGTCCAGCCCACGTATGGCCCGGATGGCGCGCTGGACGGCTTTGTCGCGGTTCACACCGACATCACCGAACGCAAGGTTCAGGAACAGGCCGCCATCGCCGCACGCAACCGTCTGGAGGCGACGCTGAACGCCATGCCGGACATCGTCGCCGAGCTTGATGGCGAGGGCCGGTTCATCGCCCTGCACGACAACGATTCCGACCTGGCCACCGTGCCGCCTTCCACGCTGGTTGGCCAGCCGCTGGAGGCCATGGTGCGCCCGGACGTCGCGGCGCTGGGCCGCGCCATCATGGCCGAGGTCGATGCGACAGGCGCGGTGCGCGGCCACCGCTATCATTTTGAAACGGAAACCGGCATGCGCTGGTTTGAACTGTCGGCAGCGGCGCGCCCGCCCGAGACCCCGGGCGGCGATTCCGGTTATGTCGTGGTGGTGCGCGACATATCCGGCCTGCATGAGGCCGAGGCGGCGCTGCGCGAGGCGAACACAAGATATGATCTGGCGGTCACCGGCTCGCTGATGGCGATCTGGGACAATGATCTGGTGACGCGGAAGACCTATTTTTCGGCGCGCTTCAATGAAATCATCGGCGGCGCGCCGGGCGACTGGACCGGGTCGACGGATGAATTCCTGGACCGGGTGCACCCGGAAGACCGCGCCAGGATATCGGCGGCCACCCTGCGTCATCTCGAAACGGACGAGCCCTATAACCAGGACCTGCGGGTGCGCGATGCGCGCGGCGCGTACGTCCACGTGCGCGCGCGCGGCAAGGCGATCCGGGATGCAGCGGGCAAGGCGGTGCGCATGGCCGGCTCGCTGGTCGACATCACCGCCGAGCGTGAGGCCGAGGCGCAGGCCCGCCGCGAGGGCGTGCGCGCCCAGATCGCGCTCAAGGCCGGCAAGCTGGGCGTCTGGGAGCAGGATGGCGCCACAGGCCTCGTCAGCATGGACGCAACGCTTGCCGAGCTGGTGGGGCGCCCTGAGCTCGCCGATAAACCCCTGACCCCGGCGCAGGCATACACCTTCACCCATCCCGAAGATCTGGAGCTGGCGGCGGGCTTGCTGCGCCGCCTGATCGCAGGCGAGATGGACGAGGTGCACTCTGAACACCGGATCATGAGGCCCGATGGCGCCCCGGTCTGGATTCACGCTCATGTCGGCGTGGTGGGGCGCGACGCCTCGGGCAAGCCTGTGCGCATCGTGGGGATCACCCAGGACCTGACCGAGCGCAAGGCCGCCGAATTGCGCCTGCAGCAACTGGTGGACGCGGCAGAAGCGGCGAGCGCGGCCAAATCGCAATTCCTGGCCAATATGAGCCACGAGATACGCACGCCGCTGAACGGGGTTCTGGGCATGGCCCAGCTCATGGAGCTGACGGCTCTGGACCCGCGCCAGCGCAGCTATGTGGAGACAATCCGCACGTCGGGCCGCGCGCTGCAGGCGGTGATCGAGGACATTCTGGACATTTCGCGCATCGAGGCGGGCAAGCTGACCCTCGCGCCCGAGCCGGCGCTCGCCGGGGCCATCATCGGGCAGGCCCTCGCCGCTGTGGGCGGC
This sequence comes from Alphaproteobacteria bacterium, assembly GCA_016124675.1. Taxonomy (GTDB): domain Bacteria; phylum Pseudomonadota; class Alphaproteobacteria; order Caulobacterales; family Maricaulaceae; genus Oceanicaulis. The sequence continues at coordinate 39,593 of WGNG01000005.1, read as the reverse complement.
CAGGCCGCCCGCAAGGGGCTGGAGATCATCACAGAGATTGATCCGGCGCTGGAAAGCCCTGTCGAGGTTGATCCCCAGCGCCTCGCCCAGGTGCTGACCAATCTGACTTCGAATGCGGTCAAGTTCACCCGGCACGGCCAGGTCACGGTGCGTGCGCGCGCCCTGCCCGGCGGCTGGCTACGGCTTGAGGTGCAGGACACCGGCCCGGGCCTTGACCGCGCGCTGCAGGTGCGGGTGTTCGAGCGCTTCAGCCAGGCCGACATGAGCCCGAGCCGGGCCCATGGCGGCGCCGGGCTGGGCCTGGCCATTGCGCGCGAGCTGACCGAGCTTGCCGGCGGACGCATCGGGGTGGTGTCCGAGCCGGGCCAGGGCGCGCTGTTCTGGGTGGAGCAGCCTGCGCCGCCCGCCGGCCCCGTCGAACCGGCGCGCGATGAGGTCCGCACCCCGCCGCCGCCCGGCCCGGCCCGGCGCGTGCTGGTGGTCGAGGACAATCCGGTCAATCGCGCGGTCGCAACAGGCATGCTCCACGAGGCCGGATTTCTGGTGTGCGAGGCCGAGAGCGCCGCAGACGCCCTGGCGCAGCTGCGTGAGGGCGGCGTGGACGCCCTGCTTCTGGACCTGCACATGCCGGGCATGGGCGGGGACGAGGCGCTGCACCGCATCCGCGCCGGCGAGGCCGGGCCTGCCGATCTGCCAGTGTTTATTGTGTCCGCCGACGTCACCCGCGACGCCCGCGAGCGTCTGAACCAGCTGGGCGCCGACCGCTTCTTCGCCAAGCCGGTGGACGGCGCGGCCCTGGTCAACGCGCTTCGCGCCCGGCTGACCGGGCCGGCCGCGTGATGGCGCGCATCGCCCTCATTGATGACGATCCGGTGGAGGCGCTGATCCTGCGCAGCCTGCTGGAGCATTCGGGAGCGGACCACACGCTGGAGCATTATGCGAGCGTGGAAGCCTTCACCGCAGCGCCCGGAGGGCCGCAGGCCGATCTCATCATCCTTGACCGCCGCGTGCCGCCCTGGGGGCGCTTTTCCGAAACCCTGCCCCTGATCGAGGCCAGCGGCTGGCGCGGTCCGGTCCTGCTGATCACCGCCGCGCCCGAGGGCGTGACCGCGTCGTCGGATGCCCTGACCCTGATCGGGCCGGTGTCGAAATCCGATCTGCTGGAGCCGGAGGCGGTCGCGCGAACGGTCGGCGAGGCGCTGGCGGCGGCGGGGTGAGCGCAGCCGCCAAGGCCAACAGAAAAAAGGGCGGCTGTCGCCAGCCGCCCTTTCGCGTATGTGTGCGGTTGTGGAGGTACAGACTTCCCTAGAAGTCCATGCCGCCCATGCCACCCATGCCGCCGCCGCCCATCGCCGGCGCAGACTCTTTCTTCGGCTTGTCGGCCACGGCCGCTTCGGTGGTGATCATCAGCGCGGCCACGGACGCGGCGTCCTGCAGCGCGGTGCGCACCACTTTGGCCGGGTCGATGACGCCCGAGGCGACGAGGTCTTCGTACTTCTCGGTCTGGGCGTTGTAGCCGAAGTTGGGGTCCTTGGACTCCATCACCTTGCCGACCACGATGGAGCCTTCAACGCCGGCGTTCTCGGCGATCTGACGGATCGGGGCCTGCAGGGCGCGGGCGATGATCTGGATGCCCTGGTTCTGGTCCTCATTGTCGCCGGTCATGCCAACCAGCACGCGCGAGGCTTTCAGCAGCGCCACGCCGCCGCCCGGCACGATGCCTTCTTCGACCGCAGCGCGGGTGGCGTTCAGGGCATCGTCGACACGGTCCTTGCGCTCTTTCACTTCGATTTCCGACGCGCCGCCGACCTTGATCACCGCAACGCCGCCGGCGAGTTTGGCCAGACGCTCCTGAAGCTTTTCCTTGTCGTAGTCGGAGGTGGTGTCCTCGATCTGGCGGCGGATCTGGCTGACCCGGCCCTCGATCGCGGACTTCTCGCCCGAGCCGTCCACAATGGTGGTGTCATCCTTGGTGATGGACACTTTCTTGGCGGTGCCCAGCATGTCGAGCGTGACGTTCTCCAGCTTGATGCCGAGGTCTTCGGAGATGACCTGGCCGCCGGTGAGGACCGCGATGTCCTCCAGCATGGCCTTGCGGCGATCGCCGAAGCCCGGCGCCTTGACGGCGGCGATTTTCAGGCCGCCGCGCAGCTTGTTGACCACCAGGGTGGCCAGCGCTTCGCCTTCGACGTCTTCGGAGATGATCAGCAGCGGACGGTTGGACTGAACCACCGCCTCGAGCACGGGCAGCATGGACTGCAGCGAGGACAGCTTCTTTTCGAACAGGAGGATGTAGGGATCTTCCAGCTCGGCGCGCATCTTCTCGGCGTCGGTGATGAAGTAGGGCGACAGGTAGCCGCGGTCGAACTGCATGCCCTCGACGACTTCCAGCTCGGTTTCGAGGGATTTGGCTTCCTCGACCGTGATCACGCCTTCATTGCCGACTTTTTCCATGGCGCGGGCGATCATGTCGCCGATGGAGGATTCGCCATTGGCCGAGATGGTGCCGACCTGGGCGATTTCCGAGGAGCCCTTGATCGGGGTGGACATGCCCTTGATGGTCTCGATGACTTTCAGGACGGCCTTGTCGATGCCGCGCTTGAGGTCCATCGGGTTCATGCCGGCGGCCACCGACTTCATGCCTTCGCGGATGATCGCCTGGGCCAGCACCGTGGCGGTGGTGGTGCCGTCGCCGGCCTCGTCATTGGTGCGCGAAGCGACTTCGCGGACCATCTGGGCGCCCATGTTCTCGAACTTGTCTTCCAGTTCGATTTCCTTGGCGACGGTGACGCCGTCCTTGGTGGTGCGCGGCGCGCCGAAGGATTTCTCGATCACCACATTGCGGCCTTTGGGGCCGAGGGTGACTTTCACGGCGTCGGCCAGGATATCGACGCCACGCAGCATGCGCTCGCGGGCGGATGCGCCGAATTTCACGTCTTTCGCGGACATAGTGTGCTCTCTCTCTCTTCAGATGTTCAGACGATGGGTGGAGGAAATCGCAAGGCGCCTCAGGCCAGAACGCCCAGGATGTCGGATTCCTTCATGATCAGGAGCTCCTGACCTTCAATCGTCACCTCGGTGCCCGACCATTTGCCGAACAGGATGCGGTCGCCGGCTTTCACGTCCAGCTGGCGGATCGAGCCGTCTTCCTTGATGGCCCCGCCGCCCACGGCGACGACTTCGCCTTCCTGGGGCTTTTCCTTGGCCGTGTCGGGAATGATGATCCCGCCCTTGGTCTTGGATTCTTCCTCAACGCGCTTCACCAGCACGCGATCGTGCAGCGGACGAAATTTCATGGCCGTTTCTCCGTTATCGAGCGTCAGCGCTCATCGTTCCGGTATGATGTCTGGCGTCCGGGGAAAGAGGGCGTTAGCACTCTCACGGCCCGGCTGCCAACGCTGGTGCAAGTAAGGGTGACGCCAGCGGGCGTCAAGGGCGCGGCGGCGCGCCGGCGCCATAAATCGGCGCCAATCTGGAACGCATGTGTTCAGTGCGCGTTCATGGTAGAGTCGGCACAGGTTCGGCTCGCCCGACGCCTTCCCGCCGGAGCGGCTCTGGCGCGCGACACACGAGTTTTTGAGGGAGTAGCCCAATGATGATCCGTTCACTCGCAGCCGGCTCCATGGCGCTTTGCCTGGCCGCCGCCTGCACCACCACCGACCAGTACGGGAACGTGACCCCGAACCGCACCGGACAGGGCGTCCTGGCGGGCGCGGCGGCGGGCGCCCTGCTGGGCATGCTGGCCGGCGGCGATGATCGCCGCAATGCGCTGATCGGCGCGGGCGTCGGCGCGCTGGCGGGCGGCACGGTCGGCAATTACATGGACCGCCAGGAGCGCGAGATGCGCGAGCGCCTGCGCGAATCGGGCGTGACCGTGCGCCGCGTCGGCGACGATCTGGTCCTGGTCATGCCGGGCAATATCACCTTCGCCACCGGCTCGGCCACGGTGAGCCCGCGCTTCAGCGGCGTGCTGCATGATGTGGGCGACGTGCTGCAGACCTATCCGGCCACCTATGTGGACGTGATCGGACACACCGACAATGTGGGCTCGGCCCAGTTCAACCAGCAGCTCTCCGAGCGGCGCGCCAGCTCGGTGGCCGCCGAGCTGATCAGCCGCGGCGTCATCCGCGAGCGCCTGTTCGTGGCCGGCATGGGCCTGACCCAGCCGATCGCGGACAACTCCACCGATGAGGGCCGCGCCGCCAATCGCCGCGTGGAGATCCGCATCGCGCCGCACCGCGTTTCGTAACCCGCTTTCAGGCTTACGCCTGACAGACGCAGCGCCCGGCCCCTCAAGGCCGGGCGTTTTGCGTTTGGGCTGACGCTGTCAGGGAAAGGAAAGTGTAGCCGCCCGAGCCGTCGCGGTGGTGGGGGGGGGGACGAGGGGCTCAGGCGGCTACACGAGGCGGGTGCGCCCCGCAGGAGAGCGCAGGCAGGGATGGTGCAGGCGATGGGAACACACCCCGGATCGTCAGCTGGGCAGGGGGACGCAGGCTCGCGCCCGGTGCGTGTCCATGACCTCAACCTGCCTGCATCGCGCGGATATTGCACGCGGATTTGGGGCTGGAGGTTAAGCGGTGGTTAAGGGCGCGTGGGCAGGCGCGGTTCAGGCCTGGCCAAGCCCGGGCGGCGCCTGGCGGGCGTGGAGGATGCGCAGGATATCAATCGCCGCCTCACCGATGCGGTACACGATCAGGTGCGGGGGATGGGACAGGCATCGCAGAGACGGCTTTGCGCCGGCCCACTCTCGCCCAAGCTCGGGGAAATGCGCCAACCGTGCGATGGCCGCTTCAAGTTTTTCAGCATAGATATCCGCCTGGCGCAGTCCAAAGGCTTCAGCGCCGGCCAGATAGATCTGGCGGAAATCGCTTCTGGCCCGGCTGCTGAGCCTAATCTGCATAGCCACGCTGGCGCACCTCTTCACGCACCTCGCTGATGATCTCGGACAGGCTCTGATCCACGATGGGACTATCCAGACCTTCCTGGATCAGGCGATTGAACTCGGCCCACTTGGCGCGCGACTCGGCATCGCGGCGGATCAGGTCGCGGATATAGTCGCTGGCGCTGGCGTAGCGGCCCGAGGCGACCTGCTCGTCCACCGCCGCCTTGAGCAGATCAGGCAAAGAGACATTCATCGTGGCCATGGCGGGTCTCCTTCAGATGACAGGCTTTGCCACAAATTGCCATCAGGGGGCCGGTCCCGCAAGCGCTCGCGCGGTCGCCGTCCGCGTGGCAAACTCTCCTCCGGACAGGTCCTGGACAGGGGAAGCGCGTCATGGCGGTGATCGGCGTGGGCGGGGTGTTTGTCAAAAGCGCCGATCCGGCGGCCACGCGCGCCTGGTATCAGGACGTGCTGGGCATGAGCCTCAACGAGTATGGCGAGTTCGACTTCCGCCACCGGCGCAGCGCCGACACATTCGAGGACGGCGCCCGCACGATCTTCGCCCGCTTTGACGAGGCCAGCCCCTATTTCGACCCCTCGCCCCACCGCCTCATGATCAATCTCATGGTCGACGATCTCGACGCCATCCTGGCGCGCCTCAGCGAGCGCGGCGTGGAGATGGTGGGCGAGCCCGAAACCTATCCCTATGGCCGCTTCGCCTGGATCATGGACCCGGACGGGGTGAAGCTGGAGCTGTGGGAGTCGGTGCGGGCGTAAGGGGGGAGCTTAAATTCCGATGCGCTTAGGTGAAATTAGCCCATTTTGCTGAATTGCTCATAAACTAGAAAAAGCCCCCATGAAAACAGTGCGGCAGCGACAATTGCCAGCGCGAAATGAGCTTTCATGAAAATCCAGTAAAAAAGCGCCCAGAATATCGGGTGACGATACACACCCTCAGGCCTCTCCTCTTCACTCAGACGTATTTTAAATCTTTTGCGCGGCACTTTCATTGAGTGCCGGATACTTAGAGCGAGAGGCAATAATCCAGAAAGTAGAATGCCCAATGAAAAAACGCCGAATGAAAAGGACAAGGCGCTGTCGAAACCATCGCCAGCACTGCTAGCATAGCTTCCGATTGCCAAGGCGGCAGCCCCATTTCCAATTGCCAGGCTGGTAGTAAACCGACGGAACCAGAAGGACGATTCTTCGTCATCCTGGGGCAAATTTCCTTTGCTTAAATAGTTCTGCGACCACTCTTTCATGAGTTATAATTTATTGAGCGTCAGCCTGATTCGCAATCGGAGTTTAAAATGGTTTCGGTAGTCTCGTTGGGTAGCGGCACCACACTTGCGAAGCTTCAAGCAGGGCAATTTGGTTTGATGCAGCATGAGATGTTTGATGGCCCATCACTAATTCTCCGACTCGATGACAATAGCTCTGCTGCGCTGTTCGCTCGCCATCGTGAAAGGGAAGGAGCACTTGGTGCATTCGCAATAAGCGCAGATCAGCAAGCTTGGGGCCGCCAAGAAATTATTGCGCTGAATAATGTGAAAATAATATGCGATCATAGAAGCGCAACCGTGGAATCAGACGGTATTTCTTATGAAAAGAATTCGACCCGGGGCTCAGTTTACGAGTTCGAGGGCGGTAGTGGATTTATGTTATACAGCTTTAGAACCGGAGCCTCCGTCTCATTTTGGTCATTTGACGGAAAAGAAATAAAAACGCGACCGGAGGTGGCCGCGCGCTACTCTCGATGGACTTTAGATTGGTACCGAGAACCTTCAGATCCCCAGACAATATTTAGTTGGCCTCCCCAGAGCACCTAAAGCCCCAACTCCCCCCACATCGCGTCGACGCGATCGATAATCTCCTGTTCCATGAACAGCTTCTCGCCCCATTCGCGGTTGGTTTCGCCGTCCCACTTGTTGGTGGCGTCGAGGCCGATCTTGGAGCCGAGGCCCGAGACCGGCGAGGCGAAGTCGAGATAGTCGATGGGGGTGTGTTCGATGATGGTGCAGTCGCGGGCCGGGTCCATGCGGGTGGACAGGGCCCACATCACGTCCTTCCAGTCGCGCGCATTGATGTCGTCGTCCACCACGATCACCCATTTGGTGTACATGAACTGGCGCAGATACGACCACGCGCCCAGCATCACGCGCTTGGCGTGGCCGGGATAGGCCTTCTTCATGGAGATCACGGCGATGCGGTAGCTGCACCCTTCGGGCGGCAGCCAGAAATCGATGATCTCGGGAAATTGCTGGCGGATGAGGGGAATGAACACCTCGTTGAGCGCCTCGCCCAGCACGCTCGGCTCGTCGGGCGGGCGTCCGGTGAAGGTGGTGAGGTAAATGGGGTCGCGGCGCATGGTGATGGCGCTGATCTGGAACACCGGGAAGCGCTCCACCGAGTTGTAATAGCCGGTATGGTCGCCATACGGCCCTTCCGGCCCGTCCTCATCCAGCAGCACATGGCCCTCGATGACGATCTCTGCCTCGGCGGGCACTTTCAGCGGCACGGTCTTGCAGGGGACGAGCTCGGCCTTGCGCCCCCTGAGGAGGCCGGCGAACTGGTATTCCGACAGCGTGTCGGGCACGGGCGTGACGGCGGCCAGGATCGTGCCCGGATCAGCGCCCAGCACGGCGGCCGCAGGCAGCGGATCGGGCCGCGCGCCCTTCCAGCGCTGATAATGCTGCGCCCCGCCGCGATGCTTGAGCCAGCGCATCAGCGTGCGGTCCCTGGAAAGCTTCTGCATGCGGTAGATGCCGAGATTGAAATCGTCCTGCTTGTCGTCGGACGGGCCCTTCGTGACCACCAGCGGCCAGGTGATCAGCGGCGCAGGCTCGCCCGGCCAGCAGCCCTGAATGGGCAGGCGGTCGAGATCGATATCCTTGCCGGTGAGGACCACTTCCTGACACGGCGCCTTTTTCACGGTGCCCGGGCGCATTGCCATCACTGTCCTGGCCAGGGGCAAAAGCTCCATGGCATCCTTGAAGCCGCGCGGGGGTTCGGGCTGACGCAGGAAGGCCAGAAGCTCGCCCACCTCGCGCAGATCAGCCGCGGTCCTGCGCGGCTCGCCGCCCATGGTGACGGCGCGCGCCACCCGGCCCACCGTGCCGAACAGATTGACGAGCGCCGGCATTTCGCTGGGCCGGCCATCTTCATGGACGGGGTTTTCAAACAAGACCGCGGGGCCACCCCTGGCCAGGAGGCGGGTCTGGATCTCGGTCATCTCCAGATGGGTGGAGACGGGACGCGAGACGCGCTTGAGATCGCCCTCGGCTTCGAGCAGCGCCATGAACTCGCGTAGGGATTTATAGGCCATGCCGCCTCCGCCGTGTGCCGTTTGCGGCACAATAGGTGGCGCGGCGTGCGCGCGCGTCCAGAAATTTCAGTGCGGCGAAAGCGCCCGGGCTGTCCTGTCAGCCCAGAAGCCCCGCCCGCTTCAGCGACGCCCGGCGTGCGGGCGCGACATACAGGGTGTTGAGATCGCCATTAAGGCCCAGATCAAGCCCCTCGCCGGTCCAGGCCGCGCGCGTCCAGCCCAGCTCACCGGTCAGGAAATCATCGGCTGCCGCGTTGTTCTCCAGCATCACCAGCGGCGCGCAGCGCTCCAGCGTGTTGCGGGCGCCGGCCAGCACCGAGCGCTCAAACCCCTGCACATCGAGCTTGATGAAGCCGGGATTGAGATCGAGATCGTCGAGAGGAAAGGCGCGCGCCTCGAAGGCGATGATTTTCAGCTGGTCTGGGTCAAACCCGGCGACCGTGCCGGCGTTGAGCCAGCTGGCGCATTCAGTGGCATCGAACGAGGCGAGCCCGTCATAGACAAAACCGCGATAGACCGGGATGTGCAGGGTGTGGGTCTCGTCCCGCTCGCCCAGCCCGCAGGCATAGACCGCCAGCGCCCCGTCGCGCGCAAACAGCCGGCTCAGATTGGCGGCGAGATGGGCGTTGGGCTCAAAGGCGTGAATCAGCGCGTCAGGATGATACAGGCGGATGGCGTCGATGGACTGGCCGCGATTGGCGCCCACATCGATGAACACCTCGCCCGGCTCGGGCGCCCAGCGGCTCAGAAGCGCGAAATCCGCCTCGAAAGGCTGGCGCAGGGCGCGGCGCACCAGGCGCTGGGCGTTCGCCTTGGCCTCCAGCAGCGCCGGAAACCGGCTCTGAAGCGCGCGGATATGAGCCGATACATGCATGGCGGGGCCTCCCTGGTGGAGGCGGCGCTGCAAGGCCGGGGCCAGTGTGCGGCGCAGGGCCGTCAGGCGAGGAAGAGGATGTCGGTGTCGGACCCGCTGGCGAGCCAGGCGTCGGCTTCCTGTTCGCAGACGAAAACCGCCGTCTCGTGACCGCTCTCGATCAATCCGCGCCTCCAGAAACGCGCAAACTCGCTGTCCAGCCGTTCGGCGAGAATGGCGACCTTGCACGGCGTCATGCCCTGTGCGCACTGGCGGGCGCGCCCGTACAGCGCTTCAGGTGCGCCGGAATAGGTCGCCTGGGTCACGTCAAACAGGATCTGGCTTGAGGGGTTGGCGTTCTGGATATCCAGGAACGCCGCAATGGTCACCTGCGCCTGCCCGGGATCGCGTTCGCCATACACCTCGATGCGAATCAGACCGTCGCGAGGGCGGGAGATATCATGGCGGCGCGGCATGAATGGCAGGCTCTGATCTGCTCACTGAGCGCATACACTGCCTGTATTGGGTAAACAAAGTCCTGAAAAATCAGGCTACTCGCGCCGCAGCAGTTTTTCCGTCAACAGCGAGCCCCACCAGCTGGCCATGAAGCCGTCATGGCAGGCCTGGCGATCGTATTCGGTGCGCACCCAGGTCAGGAAATCGATGGGCTCGCGCGCATTGCGCTGGCGGTACAGGTCAAAGAAATGGTCCAGCATGCCGGTCTTGCCCTGGCGGACATGGCCGTACTTCAACGACAATTGCTCCACCGCCTCTTCAAACGGCGCCTTTTCGTGGAGCAGCTTGTAGAGCACCGCCACCATGCCGGCGCGGTCCGCACCGGACTTGCAATGCATGAAGGCGGGATACTCGATCGTATCGAACACCTCGATCAGACGCTCGATGCGCTCCACGAAGGGCGCCTCGCGCGATCCCCAGGGCAGGTCAATGACCGTCAGGCCAAGCCGGCGCGCGGCGTGATGCTCCAGATCATAATAGGGCCGCCCCGGCTGGGTCCCGCGCAGATTGAGGATGGTGCGAAAGCCCAGCGCTTTCAGCTCGGCCAGGCGCTGCGGGCTGGGCTGGTTGCCACGCCACATCTCGCCGCCAACCCGGTGCATGTTGTGCCAGCCCTGTCGCAACACGCCGTGATCGCCCCACATCAGGGCGCGCATGGCGCGGCGGTAGGCCGCCGGATTGTCGAGTTCATGCTCCATGGCCGCTCCCCTAGCGCCTGAACCCGCGCGCGGCAATGCGCCAGAACGCTTGACGAAGTCGCCGCAGACGGCGATCCAGCGTGCGCGATGGTGAAATCGATCCTCTTCTCCGGCCCGGTGGTGTGGGTGGTGGGCGGCCTGATAGGCGCCCACATGGCCCTTATCAAGCGCTTTACACGCTGGGATGTGCGCGGGCGCGAGCACATCACGCCGATCTGGGACGGGGGCGAGGGCCTGGTGCTGTGCGGCTGGCATGGGCGTAATCTGTTCATGGAATCCGCCTGGCCTTCGGGCCGCCAGCCCCCGGCGATCCTGATCTCCAAATCACGCGAAGGTGATGTCGTGGCGCGCGCGGCCAGCCTGAATGGCGTGGCGCTGATCCGCGGCTCCACCCGGAACGACGCCAAACGGCACAAGGACAAGGGCGGCGCTGCGGCGTTCCGCGACATGGTGCGCTGGGTGCGCGCCGGCGGCTGCATGGCGATCACGCCGGACGGGCCGCGCGGACCGCGCCAGCGCGTATCGCCCGGGGCCATCAAGCTGGCGCAAATCACCGGCGCGCCGCTGGTCCCGGTCAGCTGGTCGACGCGCTGGGGCTTCCGGCTGAACTCGTGGGACCGGTTTCATGTGCCCCTGCCCTTCGGGCGTGGCGTGATCATCTGGGGCGAGCCGGTACGCCTGCCCGATAACCCCACGCCGGACGATATCGAAGCCGCCCGCGCGCTGATCGAGGCGCGCCTGAATGACGGCATGGCCGCCGCCGACATCGCCTGCGGCCAGGCCCCGCTGTTTCCGGAACCTGCGGCGTGACGAGCCTGCGACCCACGCCGGCGCTGCAGGCTTATGCGCACGCGGCGCAGATGCTGGGGCCGCTGGCCGGGTTCTGGCTGAAGCGCCGGGCGGCCGGCGGCAAGGAAGACCCTGACCGCCTCGGCGAGCGGCGCGGGATCGCCAGCCTGCCGCGGCCCGGGGGCGCGCTGGTCTGGCTGCACGCCGCCAGCGTCGGAGAGAGCCTTGTGGCGCTGAGCCTGGCCGAGACCCTGACGCAGGCGCGCCCGGGCCTGTCAATCCTGATCACCTCGGGCACGGCGACATCGGCCCGGCTGATCGCCCAGCGCGCAGGCGATGGCGTGCTGCACCAGTTCGCGCCTGTCGACCGCCCGGCCTGGGCGGCGCGCTTCATCGCGCACTGGCGGCCCGATGCAGGCGTGTTTCTGGAAAGCGAGCTCTGGCCCAACCTGATCGCCGCGGCGTCCCGGGCCGGGGTGCCGCTGGCGCTCGCCAATGCACGCATGAATGACGCCTCGATCCGCAGCTGGGGCCGGTTTTCCGGCGCCTTCCGCGCGCTGGCGGGCGCCTTTTCCTGGATCGGCGCGGCGGACGCGCGCACGGCTGAAGGTCTGCAGCGCCTGACCGGCCGGGCGCCCGCGCTGGTGGCCAATCTCAAGCTCGAAGCCGCCCAGCCCGATCCGGACCCGCAGGCGCTGGCTGAGGTGCGCGCGGCGCTGGGCGGACGGCCCGTCTTCACCGCCGCCAGCACCCATGCCGGGGAAGAGGCGATCCTGGCCAGGGCGCACGCCCGCATCCTGAAAACCCGGCCCGGCGCGGTGATGATCCTGGCGCCGCGCCACCCGGCGCGCGCCGACGAGGCGGGCGAGGCGGTGCGCGCCCAGGGCCTGGCCTTCGTGCGGCGCTCGCTGGGCGAGACGCCGCATGCCGGCGTTCCGGTCTGGCTTGCCGACACGCTGGGCGAGATGGGGCTGTGGTACGCGGTGAGCCCGGCGGCCGTGATCGGCGGCAGCTTCATCGACGCGATCGGCGGCCATAACCCGGTGGAGGCGACCCGCGCCGGCGCCGCCGTGATCACCGGGCCTTATGCCGCGAGCTTCGCCGATGTCTATGCCGCCTATCGCGCCCATGACGCCGTGCTGACCGCTTCGAATTCCGACGACATCGCCGATGCGGTGCTGTGCATCTGGGACGGCTTTGGGCCGGACGCGCAGGCGGGACGGCGCGCCCTCGCCTCCCTGCCCGGCGGCGCGCTGGCGCAGACGAGCGCGGCGATCCTCGATCTTCTGCCTGCGGAGGTCCGCTGATGAGACCGCCCGCCTTCTGGGATGCTGGCGGCGCGCGCAGTTCGGGCGCCATCACCCGCGCGCTGCTGTCGCCGCTGGGCCTGATTTACGCCGCTGCCGGCGCGTGGCGGATTGCGCGCACCGAGCCCGCCCCCGCGCCGGTTCCGGTGATCTGCGTGGGCAATCTGACGCTCGGCGGCACGGGCAAGACGCCGGTGACCATGGCGGTGATGGAGGCGGCGCGCGCGCTGGGGCTGACGCCGGCGGCGCTGACGCGCGGCTGGGGCGGGCGCCTCGCCGGACCGGTCGCCGTCGATCCGGCGATCCATGGCGTGCGCGAGGTGGGCGACGAGCCGCTTTTGCTGGCCCGTGACGGCCTGACCATCATCGACCGCTCGCGCGTGGCCGGGGCGGGTCTCGCCGCGCAGCTCGGCGCGCAGATCATCGTGATGGATGACGGCCACCAGAACCCCTCGCTTGAGAAATCCCTGTCCCTGGTCGTGGTCGACGCCGTCAGCGGCTGGGGGCCGGGTCAGATCTTCCCCGCCGGTCCCTTGCGCGAGCCGGTCAGCGCCGGGCTGGCGCGCGCCGACGCCGTGGTGGTGATGGGTCCGGGCGAGGACTTCGAGCCCGATCTGGAGCGCCTGGAGCTGGCCGAGTTCGAGCGGCCGGTGCTGCGCGCCTGGCTTGAACCGGCAGCAGCGCCGCCGGACGGGCCGCTGGTGGCCTTCGCCGGCATCGGGCGGCCGCAGAAATTCTATGATGCGCTGGTGCGCTGGGGCGGCGACCTGCGCGAAACGGCAAGCTTTCCCGACCATCACCTCTACACCCGCGCCGATCTGCAGCGCCTGGCCGACCTCGCCGCGGCTTTCGAGGCCAAGCTTGTCACCACGCAGAAGGACTGGGTGCGCTTGCCCGGCGATGTGGCGGGGGGAATTCACGCCTGGCCCGTGCGGGCGCGCTTCGCGCAGCCCGCACGGCTGTCGGCCCTGGTTCAAGATGCAGTGGACGCGTTCACCGCGCGACGGTAGCTAGGGCCAATGAGCGCCTTTGCCAGACAAATCGCCTTTGCGGCCGAAACCGCCGGCTGGAATGCCTATCAGGGCCTGTTCCGCGCCATGGGCCTCGAGCGCGCCAGCGATTTCGGGGCCTCCCTGTTGCGCAAGGCGGGGCCGCTGTCGTCCGTCCAGCATGTGGCGCGGGTGAATATGCGCATCGCCTTTCCCGACGCTCATGAGCGGGAGCTGGACCAGCTGCTGAACGCCATGTGGGACAATCTGGGCCGCACGTTCGCCGAGTTTCCCAACATGCACCGGTTCGACCTGTCAGCGCACAGCGACCAGGTCAAGGTTGAAGGCGTGGACATCCTGCGCGAGCTGGAACGCCAGGGTCGCTCGGCCGTCCTGATCGGCGGGCATTTCGCCAACTGGGAAGTCCTGCCCGCGACGATCGTGCGTTACCTGAAAGACTGCCGCATCACCTATCGCCATGCAAACAACCCCGCCATAGACACAGCGATCGTGCAGCAACGAAGAGCCTACGGGGTCAATATATTCGCGCCCAAGGGCGGCTCGGGCGCGAAAGAGCTGATGGCCGCGCTCAAGAGCGGCGCTTCGGTCGCCCTGATGAACGATCAGAAAATGAATGACGGCATCGCGGCGCCCTTCTTCGGACGCGAGGCGATGACCGCAGCCGGACCCGCGCGCATGGCGCTGCGCTATGATTGCCCGCTCGTTCCCATGAACGTGGTCAGAACGGACCGCGCCCGCTTCAAGGTCACGGTCTACGAGCCCCTGGAAAGGCCGGGCGGATCAGACGCCGCGGCGATACTGGAGACGGTGACGCGCATCAACGCCCTGTTTGAAGGCTGGATCCGCGCCACCCCGTCACAATGGTTCTGGGTGCACCGCCGGTTTGAAAAGGCGCTCTACCGCAAATCCGACACATCCAGCGCCAGCAGCGCTTCGGGGTCGATCTGACGGTCACGCCAGCGCACACGCCAGTCGAGATGCGGACCGGTGACGCGGCCTGTGGCGCCCACCGTGCCGATGACCTGGCCGCGCTCCACGACGTCGCCGACTTCCACATCAATGCTGTCGAGATGCATGAACACGCCGGTGAAGCCCTGGCCGTGATCGATGAAGACCAGCCCGCCTTCCCAGTACATGTCGGGGTCGGCCAGCGTCACCACGCCGCCTGCCGGGGCCAGCACGGGCGTGCCGGCGGGCGCGGCGATGTCCAGCCCGAAATGGGGCCGGCGCGGTTCGCCATTGAGGACGCGCTGTGAGCCGTAAACGCCGGTGATGCGCCCGGTCACCGGCCACTCGAAGCCATCGAGGAAGCCGCGGCCCTCCCAGCGCGAGGCATAGGCAGCGCCCTTGGCCTGGTTCTCGCGCGCCAGACGCGCCTGAAATTCCGGATCGGGCGGCGGCGTCACCATGGCGGGCGGCAGGCCGTCAATGCGCTGGATCTCGTACTCGCGCGCCGCCACGTCGACGCGGCTTTCCCACACCCCGCCCTCATGGCGCACGCGAAAAGCCGCTTGCGAGGGCGCGTCGCGGTGATGGCCCATGACGATCCAGCCTTCGCCGTCGGCGCGCTCGGTCAGATCGCCCAGCGTCACCTGCGCGCCCGGCGCGGTGCGGCAGACCAGGATTGCGCCCTGGCGGTGCTCGCCGGCGCACGTGATCGGCGCATCGGCCTGCAAGGTGGCGGCCGCGAGCGTCAGGGCGAGCAGAGCGATCATGATCCAGCCTCCGGTTCAGGCGCCCCGGCGGGGCCGCCATTGAGTTGCAGCCAGCGCGCAGTGGCCGCGTTGGCGTCAGCATAGGCTTCCTGATGCTCCGCGCTCCAGTAGCGCAGATCATTGAGCGCGATGCGCGCGCCCGTCACCGCGCACATCACATACGCGCCGGGCTTCATGATGAGAAAATCGGCGTCGCCATATTCAAGATGGGCTTCGCCGGCAAAGTCCTGTTCAAACTGGTTCATGCGCGCTCCGGTCATGGGGGCGTGCATACCATGGGCGCCGCGCGCTGAGAAAGGGCCGGTGCAGGCGCCTTGACCGACTCACCCGCCCCCGCGAGGCTTTGCGCCATGACCCGCATCCGCCGCCTGTCGCCTGAAACCGTCAACCGGATCGCTGCAGGCGAGGTCGTCGAGCGCCCGGCGTCGGCCGTCAAGGAGCTGGCGGAGAACGCGCTGGACGCCGGCGCGCGGCGCATCGGCGTGCGCATCGAGGCGGGGGGCCTGAGCCTCATCCTGGTCGAGGATGACGGCGAGGGCATGGGCGCGGACATGCTGGCCGTCGCCATCGAGCGGCACGCCACGTCCAAGCTGCCCGTGGGCGCGGACGGGGCGGACGATCTTCTGAACATCCATTCCATGGGCTTTCGCGGCGAGGCCCTGCCCTCCATCGGTTCGGTGGCGCGCCTTTCGATCGTCAGCCAGGCGCGCGGCGCGGGCGAGGCGTACGAGCTTCACGTGGAAGGCGGGCGGGTCGGCGCGGTCAGGCCCGCAGCGCCGCTGGGCGGGAGCGGCACGCGCGTCAGCGTGCGCGACCTGTTCTACGCCACGCCGGCCCGGCTGAAATTCCTCAAGAGCGAGCGCGCCGAAACCAGCGCGGTCATCGACATGATCAAGCGTCTGGCGCTGGCGCGGCCCGACGTGGCGTTTTCCGTCCATGCCGACGGGCGCGCGCGCCTGTCCGTCCCGGCCGAGACCCATGACGATCCGGCGCAGGCCCGCCGGGCGCGCCTGTCAGCGGTACTGGGCGATGACTTTGGAGAGAATGCGCTGGCGCTCGATCAGACCCGCGAGGGCGTACGGCTGACCGGCTTTGCGTCCCTGCCCACCTATAATCGCGGCACGAACCAGCACCAGCACTTGTTCGTCAATGGCCGGCCGGTGAAGGACCGGCTGATCGTCGGCGCGGTGCGCGGCGCCTATCAGGACTTCCTGGCCCGCGACCGCCACCCGGTGGTGGCGCTGTATGTGGAGGTTCCGGCAGACCAGGTGGACGTGAACGTGCACCCGGCCAAGGCCGAGGTGCGGTTTCGCGATGCCGGACTGGTGCGCGGCCTGATCGTGGGCGCGCTGCGCCACGCGCTGGCCGGTGCTGGCCATCGCGCCTCCACCACCGTGGCCGGCTTCGCGCTGGGCCGCGCCCGGCCCGAAGGCGCGCCTGCGCCGTCCCTGCCGCTGGGACGCTCAGGCTGGGCCAACCGCCCCTCGCCGGCCTGGGAGGCGTCGCTGGCGGACAATGCCCAAGCGCCGTTTGACCCCGGCCCTCATCCTGCCGGACCTGGCATGGGCGAAAGCGCGCGTCCCGCCTTCGACGGCGCATCGGCAGCGCCGGACGAGACCGGCTGGCCGCTGGGCGCGGCGCGCGCGCAGGTTCACACCACCTATGTGATCGCCGAGACATCTGACGGGCTGGTGATCGTGGATCAGCACGCCGCCCATGAGCGCCTGGTCTATGAGCGCATGAAGCGCCAGCTGGCCGAGACCGGCGTGGCGCGCCAGAGCCTGCTGGTCCCAGAAATCGTCGAGCTGGACGAGGCCGAGGCGCGCCGCGTGCTGGAGCGGGCAGACGAGCTCGCCGAGCTGGGGCTGGTGGTGGAGCCCTTCGGCGCGGGCGCCATCGCCGTGCGCGAGACGCCCGCGCTTCTCAAACGCCTCAATGTGCAGGGCCTGATCCGCGATCTGGCCGATGAGCTGGCCGAATATGACGAGGCGCTGGCGCTGAAGGAAAAGCTGGAGGAGGTGGTCTCAACCATGGCCTGCCACGGCTCGGTGCGCGCGGGGCGCAAGCTGGGGGTGGAGGAGATGAACGCGCTCCTGCGGGAGATGGAGGCCACCCCCCATTCGGGCCAGTGCAATCATGGCCGGCCCACCTATGTGGAGCTGAAGCTGGCCGATATCGAGCGCCTGTTCGGGCGGCGGTGATGTTGGGCGTTGCAGCGATCGGCAGGGTCGCGCCCGCGCCGGACCGGAGGCGGGCGCAGGCGGCAGGAGAATTCGACGACGGCTCCGCCCGGCCCGTCTGCCGCCGCGATCCGCGGCTCTACCGGCCCCCGCCCCCGCCATAGCGCATGCGTCCGGCCAGTGCGGCGAGATCGGGCAGGTTCGCCTGCGCCTCGCGCCAGCGCGCCTTGACCTTTTCAAACTGCATCACGCCGTCAATGCGCCGGTCGAGGAAGGCCCGGGTGCGCGCCTTGTCCGCATCGTTGTCTTCAAGCCAGATGGCCTGCGTGGTGGCGAGCACGCCTGACAGCGTCGCCCGCTTGGTGTAGAAATTGATGTCCGTGCTGGGATCGCCCAGCGCGCGCCAGATGGCGTCCGCACTCGCCCAGACCAGGCGCGCGCCGCGATCAAGCCCGTCCGGCAGGAACAGCCGCGCGCGGGCGCGCCGCGCGGCGTCTTCGTGACCGGCCATCGCGTCGAGGCGGAACATCACACCATTGGTCACCCGCTCACGCACGCGCTTTGCGGGGTCTGCGGCGATGGCCTCGGCGGCGATGGAATCGCTGCGCCGCGACCAGGTTTCGATCAGATCCAGCACCCCGCCCGGGCAATACAGCGCAGCCTCGCCCGCGCTGAGGCCCGCATCAGCGGCGGCGGCTTTGAGGGTGGCCGCCGTCCAGCCGTCAAAGGCGGCATGCATGAGCGCCGCCTCCAGGAGGGCGTGGCGGGCGGCGTCGGCGCGGGGCGTTGCGGTCTCGGTCATGCACCCAACATAAGCCGCACACGCGCCTGCGTCACGGGGCGTTTCGCCGCGCCGCGCCGCTGGACAGACGCATGCGCCTCCGGTATACCGCCCGCCTCTGCTGGAAGCGCCGCCGCGCCGCCGGGGGGCCAATCCCTTCGGCCCGGCGCGTTTTGCGTTGCCAGCTAACGTCAACAGATCGCAGGCGCCCGGCGTCCTGCACGGAACACACCAGGGAGAGCGGACCATCGTTCAGATTGTTGTGCGCGATAACAACGTCGAGCAAGCGCTCAAGGCGTTGAAAAAGAAAATGCAGCGGGAGGGTACCTTCCGTGAAATGAAGCGCCGTAACCATTACGAAAAGCCCTCCGAGAAAAAAGCGCGCCAGAAGGCCGAGGCGATCCGCCGGGCCCGCAAGCTGGCCCGCAAGCGCGCCCAGCGCGAAGGCTTGCTGCCCAAGCCGAAAGTGGTCGCCCGGCGCTAGCGCGCCGTTCGCCCGCACGACGCTGCTGCACGACAATGAACGCCGTGCTCCCTGGTCCGCGGGAGCGCGGCGTTTTTCGTGGGCGTGAACAGCGTTCATCTTGCTCGACAGACCCCGCCGCGCCCGGCTACCTTCCCTCTTGTTCCGGCACGAGACGCGCGCCACGAGACGCGCCGCCGGTCAGGGGAGAGACCATGATGAACCTGTCACGACTGATCGGCGCGCTCGGCGGCGCCTTGATCCTGACGGCCTGCGGCGGCGAGCCGGAGGCACGCGACACCAGCGATTTCGACACCGCCTATCAAAGCGTCTTGCACGAGGCGCTGCTGGACGCCCAGCCCGGCGACGTGATCGAGATTCCCGCCGGCCGCTTCGCCTTCGACCGGGGCCTGTCCCTGAGCGGTGTCAGCGGCGTGACGATCCGCGGCGCCGGTATGGATGAGACCATCCTGTCCTTCGCCGGCCAGCGCCAGGGCGCGGAAGGTCTGCTGGTCTCCAACTCTGACAACTTCACCATCGAGAATCTGGCTGTGGAGGATACAGCCGGCGACGCGATCAAGATCACGGGCGGCGATGGCGTGACCATACGCGGCGTGCGGGTGGAATGGACGCGCGGACCGTCCACCCAGAACGGCGCTTACGGGCTCTACCCGGTGCTGTCGCGCAATGTGCTGATCGAGGATTCGGTGGCCATCGCCGCGTCGGACGCCGGCATCTATGTCGGCCAGTCCGACAATATCATCGTGCGCAATAACCGCGCCGAGTACAATGTGGCGGGCATCGAGATCGAGAACTCCAACAATGCCGACGTTTACGGCAATGTGGCGGTGAACAATACAGGCGGCATTCTGGTGTTCAACATGCCCAACCTGCCGCGCCCGGGCGCGGGCACACGCGTGTTCGACAATGACGTGAACGACAACAACACCGCCAATTTCGGCCAGGCCGGCACGCCGGTGGCCAAGGTCCCTGCAGGCACCGGCATCCTGATCAACGCCAATGACGATGTTGAGATTTTCAGCAACCGGCTGCGCGACAACCGCACCGCCCACGTCATTATCTCGTCCGGTCACTCCTCGGGCTTTTCCGATCTGGGCGTGAACGCGCAGTTCGATCCCTATCCCGAAGGCATCCATGTCCACTCCAACAGCTATGAAGGCGGCGGCAACAACCCCGATTCCATGGAGCTCCAGGCCCTGCGCATCATGAAGTTCGGCCCCACCGGACGCATCCCGCCGGTCCTGTGGGACGGATATGTCCGCAGCGGCGGCCGGCTGGTGGACGGCGCGCTGCCGGACGCCCTGCGCATCTGCGTCACCGACGCCGAGGTGCTGAACGCCGACGGACCCAATGGCTACGCCAACCCGCAGGTGGATCGCCAGGCGTTCGACTGCGCCCATGAGCCCCTGCCCGCCGTCACGCTGGAGGGCTAGCCTTGAGGCTGATCCTCGCCGCAGGCCTGGCCCTCGCCGCCGCTGCCTGTGCGGACGCGCCTGAGGCCGTTGCGCCCGCACCGCAGCCGGCCTTCATCGCCGAAGGCCGCCCTGCGGCGCTGGAGGCCTGGGGTCAGGTGGCCGTGCGCGGCGATGCGCTGGTGCTGGGCGAGGGCGTCACCGCCTATGACCTCAACACGGCGCTGTTCTCCGACTATGCGCTGAAACTGCGCACGGTCTGGATTCCGGACGGGGCCGGACCGGCCGTGTATCACGAGACCGGCGTCTTCGACTTTCCCGTCGGCACGGTGATCACCAAGACCTTCTTCTATCCGCTGGCGGACGGCGGTTTTGATCAGGTCTCGGCGGCAGGACGGCTGCAGGATCATTTCGACGGCACGCAGCTCGATCTCGCCGGCGTCCGGCTGATCGAGACCCGTGTCCTGGTGCGCCGCGAAGCCGGTTGGGAAGCCCTGCCCTATGTGTGGGACGACGCGCAGCGCGCTGCCTCGCTCCAGCGCACGGGCGCGTTTGTGGAGCTCACCCTGATCAGCGCGGCGAGAGCGGCTCAGGACTTCACCTACGCCGTGCCGGACGTGAACCAGTGCGCGGCCTGCCATGTTCTGGACGCACGCGACGGGGCGCTGAGCCCGATCGGTCCGCGCGCGCGCCATCTCAACGGGCCATTCGCCTATGCGGACGGGCCCGGGAACCAGCTGGCCCGCTGGGTGCAGGCCGGGCTGCTGGCCGGCGCGCCGGAGCCGGAGCTGGCGCCGCGCGCGGCGGTCTGGGAGGGCGATGTCACCCTTTCGGGCGCCGCGCTGGACGCGGCGTCACGCGCCTGGCTAGACATCAACTGCGCCCACTGCCACTCGCGCACCGGACCGGCGCGCACATCGGGCCTGTATCTGGAGCCCTGGGAGCCGGACGGGCCGCATCTGGGCCGGTGCAAGCCGCCCATCGCAGCAGGGACGGGCACGGGCGGGCGGCCCTTTTCCATCGTGCCGGGCGCGCCGGAGCAATCGATCTTTGTCCATCGCCTGGAGACCGAACGCCTGAGCGACATGATGCCCGAGCTTGGCCGCTCGGTGACCCATCACGAGAGCGCGGCGCTGATCACCGCCTGGATCAGCGAAATGAGCGGCGGATGCGGGTGAATTGCGCGTCTGACGGCTTGGCGAAGCGGGCGCGGGCGTGCATTCTCCCCGGCGAAAAGCCTGCCGCACCGCGCGGCTGACACTGTGCCGGAGACGTTGTCATGACCGCCCGACTGAGCCGCCTTGCACCCGCCCTCGCCGCCGCCGCGCTGGCGAGCGCCTGCGCCACGACGACGCCGTCTCTCTCCTGCCGGGACGCGGACGCGTCCGAGCGGGCCGCCTTTGCGGCCATCGTGACCCATGACCAGAACCGGCTGGCGGGAATGCTGGCCGCTGACGGCGCCGAAACCGCCCGCCGCCTGCGCGAGGACGACCCGGCGGTGTTCGCCCAGGTCTTTGGCGCGCGCATGAATGACCGCTCGGTGCGCACCGTGCTGATGCGCCCGCCCTTGTGCCTGATTGATGAGCCGGCGACCGAGACGTCGCGCCTGACCTATGTGTTCCCCGCCGGGCGTTTCGACGCGCTGCAGAACCCGGGCATGACGGGCCTGCAGACCGGCGAGCCGGGCCGCGACCACGCCGCCTGCCGCTTCGTGATGGAAAACGGCCAGTGGCGCCTGGCCGATGCCTGCCTGGCCACCTTCCAGCCGCGCCAGCCGGTGGGGTGAGGGAGGCTTACTCCTCCCCGTCCCCCGCGTCGGGCACGCCGACGACATGGAAGCCCGCGTCCACGTGCAGAACCTCGCCCGTGCATGATTTGCCAAGATCGGACAGGAGGTAGAGCGCCGCGCCCGCGACGCCTTCCATCGTGGTGTCTTCTTTCAGGAGCGACCAGTCCTTGCCGGTCTTCATCAGCTGGCGTCCGCCGCTGATGCCGGCCATGGCGAGGGTGCGCATGGGTCCGGCGGAGATGGCGTTGACGCGGATGCCGGCCGGGCCCAGATCGCGCGCGATATAGCGGGTGGAGGCCTCCAGCGCGGCCTTGGCCACGCCCATCACATTGTAATTGGGCACCACACGCTCGGCGCCCAGATAGGTGAGCGTCACCATGGCGCCGCCGCCCTCTTCGCGGGACGGCATGAGCGCGCTGGCGCGCCGGGCGGCGTCAACGAAGGAGAAGGCGGAGATGTCCATCGCCCGCTTGAAGCCCTCGCGGGTGGTGTTGTGGGTGAAGGAGCCCTGCAGCTCGTCCTTGCCGGCGAACGCGATGGCGTGAACCAGGAAGTCGAGCCGTCCCCATTTTGTCTTCAAAGTCTCGAAACATGTATCCATGGAGGCGTCGTTCGACACGTCGGCGGTCACCATGAAGGGCTCGCCACCCAGTGATTCGACCAGCGGGCGGACGCGCTTTTCCAGCGCCTCGTCCTGGTAGGAGAAGGCGAGCTCGGCGCCCTGCGCATGTAGCTGGCGGGCGATCCCCCAGGCGATCGAGTTCTTGTTCGCCACGCCCATGACAAGCCCGCGCTTGCCCTTCATCAGTGCGCCCGCCGGAAATTCGCCTTCAGCCATTGCCTGCTCCCTGCCTGTTATTTCAAGGCTCCAGCGGTCTTCGCCGCCCGGCCTGCCTTCGCGCCTTCGCCAATAGCGCACACGCGGCCCCGCGTCGAGCGCCGCCCGTGACCGGCCTGACTGCGGTGTGGCGGGGAGGGGCGCAAGAAGGTCTGTTTTTCGCCGCGAAGCCGTGGCAGTCTCGCGTCGACAAGGGGGGTCTTGCCCGCTGGCGCTCATGTCATCGCTGGCAAGCAAAGCCATCAGAGGTAGTGAATGAAAGCCTTGCCGACGCCGCGGTCGGTCGCCATCCGCAAAAGCTGGTCCAATCTCGACTGGGCCAGCGTCTTCGCCGCCATCATCTATCCCGCCCTGGGCGTGATCGGCCTCATCGCCGCCGCCATCATCGGGTGGTCCTTCTCCGGGGTGACCCTGGAATGGTGGTATATCCCCCTCGCCTTCCTGTCCGGCGCCGTGACGCTGGTGATGTGCAATGTCGGCATCGGGGTGTTGCACCGTGTCTGGCAGCACAAGGCGGGCGAGCTGCACTGGCCCGCGCAGCTTCTCACCACATTCAACTGTGTCGTCGCGATGCAGGGGCGTTTGCGTGACTGGGTGAACTATCACAGCCAGCACCACAGCCTTTCGGACCGCCCCGGCGATCCGCACAACCCGGCCGAAGGCAAGCTGTGGGCATGGCTCGGCTGGCTGCTCTGGCGCGATCCCAATGATCTCAAACGCCCGCTGGCCATGTGGCTGCGCGATACGCGCGGCGTGGTCATCTTCGACCGGCATTACTCGCTGATCTCGGTGGCGGTGCATCTGGTGCTGCCCGCCCTGATCTATGCGCTGGTCTGGGCGCTGGGCGGCTCGCTGATCCTGACGCTGATCCTGCACGCCAGCGCCGTGGTGGCGCGCGGGGTGCAGTTTCACGCCACCATTCTGGGCGTGAACGTGTTCGGTCACCTCAAGACGCCGGCCTGGGCTGACTATCTGCTGGCGCTGCTCACCGGCGGCGAGGCGTTCCACGACCATCACCACGCCGAACCGTCCAGCGCCCTGCACCTGCCCCGGCGCGGGGTGTTCAACCGGATTTTCGACTATAACGGCACGGCGCTCCTGATCTTCGAAAAGCTGCGCTGGGCGCGCGATCTGCGCATTGCGCCCCAGTTCGCCGCGCAGCCCCGGCTCACCCTCGGTTAACCGCGCGCCTTAAGCGGGCCTTAAAGGGAATGGCGGCTCCATCGGGCCGCCGTTTTCTTTTCCTCAGAGGTGAGCGCGACATGGTGCGCCGGTCGATATCTGTGCTGTTTGTATGCACCGGAAACATCTGCCGCTCGCCCATGGCTGAAGCCGTGGCCGGGGCGCTGGCCCGGCAGGCGGGCAAGGCGATGATATTCGACTCCGCCGGCACCGGCGACTGGCATGCCGGTGAAAGCCCTGATCCGCGCGCGGCAGCAGCAGGCCGCAAGCGCGGGTATGATCTGTCGGGGATGAGGGCGCGCGCGCTGAGCGATGACGATTTTGACCGGTTTGATCACCTGATCGCGCTCGACAAGGGCCACAAGCGCTGGCTCCTGTCGGCGCGCGATTACCGGCGCCTGCCCGAGCGGGCGAAAATCTCGCTGCTGCTGGACTGGTCGGTCGGCCTCGCCAGTCAGGACGTGCCTGACCCGTATTATGGCGAGGCCGCCGATTTCGAGCGCGCCCTCGACCTGATCGAGAAAGGCTGCCAGGGCCTGATACAGCGGGTTTAGGCGCGCCGCCCGGCTCCCTCCCGCCCGCTTCGATCTGTATCCTGTCAGGACGCCGCAGGCGGCGTGGGGGCCGCTTGGCCTTCTTCAGCGACTGCCGGTTCGCCGGCGTCCGCCTGCAGGGCCGTCCCCGCGCCCGCAGGCGCGGACGGGGCGCTCGCCAGCGCGGCGGCCGGCGTCTCTGCGGCAGCTTGCGGCGGCGCCATGGGCGGCGGCGCCGGGAGCACGATCGCACGCGCCGCATAGCGCGGATCATCGCGCAGGCGTGCTTCCTCCACGCTCTCCGCATCCGCGGGCGCTTCCGGCGCGTCCTGGGCTTTGAGATCGCGGTCCACAAAGCCGTCCGCCTCGATCACCTCATCCGGTCCGTCCGAACCGAGGTCCGCCTTGTCCGACCCGGAAGGGGCAGGATCACTGGCTTGGGCCGCCTCGGCCGGCACGGTTGCCTCAACGGCATCGGTGGGCTCGACCGGATCGGAAGCGTGAACGGGTTCGGCGCGCTGATCCAGCGCGTCCGCGTCGGCCGGGGCCATGTCGGCTGCGGCCGGCGCTGCGTCGGCAGTCTGGGCAGGCTCGCGCAGGGCGGACGCCGCGATGGCCCCCGCGCCGATACGGTCTGCCATGGCATCCGGCAGGCGCGACGCGCGCACATGCTCGGACGGGGTCTGGGACACCAGATGCTCGGCCAGAAGCGCGATACGGCGGTCGAGACGGACCTCGTCGCGCAACCGGTTGATGACTCCACCGATGACAAACAGGAGCGCGCACGCGCCCAGAGCCGCTAGCGCCGGACCTTCTGCGCCCGCCGAACCGTCAATCCCGATGGCGCCAGCGGCCACGATCGCCACAAAGACCGGCGCCCAGAGCAGCCGCCAGGAGCGGGCGGCGTAAACCACCACCGCGCCAGCCGCCACGATGGCGGCGAAGGCGAGGAGGCCCGCCTGGCCGGCGAGGCCCGGTCCCGCAGCGTCGAGCAGCACCGCCAGCGGGGCTGCAGCCTGCGACCAGCGGAACGCCTCCAGACCCGGCGCGTACGCGGCGGCGAGCGCGAACACGTTGGGCGCAGGCAGATCTGAAAGGCGTCCGGGCGCGATCTCGATGAGGAAGGCGTGCAGGTAGGGCCAGACGATCGCCAGCGCCGCCAGCGCAAACAGCGCCATGGTCAGCGCCCAGTTGAGATTGCGTGACACGCCTGCACGCGACAGCAGGGCCGGCGCGCCGGGATGGGTGCGCGTCCAGCTGCGCGCGGACGGGCTGGCCACAGCCACCGGGCGGGAACGCCGCTCCGGCCCCGGCTGCAGGCGCAGCACGCTGGCGGTGTCGCCCGGCTCCAGCCGGTAGCCCTTGTCCATCAGGCGCAGCGTGTGGCGCGCGCCGTCGAGATCCTGGATGCGCCGCTCCTCGGCGCGGGCGCGCGGGTCGGACCCCACCACCTCGCCGGCCACGGCGTAGAAATCAATTGTCTTGCGCCCGAAACGCAAACTGGCATAGCCCGCCGGCAGATTGGCCATATCAATACTCCCCTCATGCGCCGGCCCTGCGATGCGTCACCGTCCCGCAAGGCCAGGCCATCCCTCTCGCGGTCACGCGCCCATCCCCTCGAACGGCGCGCCATCCGTTACCAAAGAGTATATACAAGTTTAGGACCGTTTTAAGAATTTTCCTGCGCGGCGAGGATTTTACCCTGCGGCGTGATGTGTGTTTGCGCCGATATGCACTTTCCTTTATATGATCGGCGTCCCGATCCGGGACGTATGAGACACTCTCCCCACGACTGGCGAAAAGGCCCTTGTAAAACATGACTCTGATCAATGCTGCGAACACTGGTGAAGACCGGTATGTGAAAGACATGAGCCTGGCGCGCTGGGGCCGGATCGAGATCGAAATGGCCGAGATCGAAATGCCCGGACTGATGGCGCTGCGCGAGGAATTCGGCGCGGCCCAGCCGCTGAAAGGCGCGCGCATTGCGGGCTCGCTGCACATGACCATCCAGACGGCGGTGCTGATCGAGACCCTGGTGGCTCTCGGCGCCGACGTGCGCTGGGCGTCGTGCAACATCTTCTCGACCCAGGACCATGCCGCTGCGGCGATCGCCGAGGCCGGCATCCCGGTATTCGCCTACAAGGGCGAAACCCTGAAGGAATACTGGGAGTTCTCCGACGCGATCTTCCATTGGCCCAATGGCGAGACCGCCAACATGATCCTGGACGATGGCGGCGACGCGACGATGTATCTGCAGCTCGGCGAGAAGGCCGAAGCCGATCCGTCGGTGCTGGGCGAGCCGAAATCGGAAGAGGAGAAATTCCTGTTCGCCACCATCCGCGAGCGCATCCGGATGTCGCCGGGCTGGTTCAAAAAGGCCAAGGCCGCGATCAGGGGTGTGTCAGAAGAAACCACCACCGGCGTGATGCGCCTGTATCAGATGGCCAAGCGCGGCGAGCTGGCCTTCCCGGCGATCAACGTCAACGATTCCGTGACCAAGTCGAAGTTTGACAACCGGTATGGCTGCCGTGAGAGCCTGGTGGACGCGATCCGCCGCGGCACTGACGTGATGATGGCCGGCAAGACTGCGGTGGTGTGCGGCTATGGCGATGTGGGCAAGGGCTCGGCGGAATCGCTGGCCAAGGCCGGCTGCCGGGTGTCGGTGACCGAAATCGACCCGATCTGCGCGCTTCAGGCCTGCATGGACGGGTTCGGCGTGGTGCGTCTGGAAGACGTGATCAAGGACGTCGACATCGTCGTGACCGCCACCGGCAACAAGGATGTGGTCACGGTCGACCATATGCGCGCCATGAAGCACATGGCGATCGTGTGCAATATCGGCCACTTCGACAACGAGATCCAGGTCGAGGCCCTGCGCAATTTCCGCTGGACCAATGTGAAGCCGCAGGTCGACCTCATCGAGTTCCCCGAAGGCCACAAGATCATCATGCTGTCCGAAGGGCGCCTGGTGAACCTCGGCAACGCCAACGGCCACCCGAGCTTCGTGATGAGCGCCAGCTTCACCAACCAGGTGCTGGCCCAGATCGAGCTGTGGACGCGCGGCGACCAGTACAAGAACGATGTCTACATCCTGCCCAAGCACCTCGATGAGAAGGTGGCGGCGCTGCACCTGCCCAAGCTCGGCGCCAATCTGACCGTGCTCAGCGAAGAGCAGGCCGACTATATCAGCGTGAGCCAGGCCGGCCCGTTCAAGGCCGAGCATTACCGCTACTAGGCTTTACGCCGTCGCCACCGTTACAGCCCCGCCGGAGCCATCCGGCGGGGTTTATCTTTCGCGGCCGCATTTTGACCCCGAGCCTCTAGCCCGGCGAGCGCCAGTCGTCGGGATCGAGGAAGTCGTCGTCGTCGTCTTCATCCTCGTCTTCTTCGTCGTCGGGGGTCGCTTCCGGTCCGTCCTCGCGCGGTTCGCCCCAGAGCGGCGCGGGCCGCTCCAGACCGCCGCGCACGCCACATCCGGCCAGCGCCAGCGCGGCCAGGGCGCAGGCGGCGATCACGATCAGGCGCTGCAAGGTCATGTCGGCGTTCATCGCGGCCTCCTCAGGCTTCCAGGCGTTGTTTCCAGACGGCGATCTGCTCACGCACGCGCACCGGCGCCGTGCCGCCAAAGCTGGTGCGGCTTTCCATCGAGGCGCGCGCCGACAACACATCAAACAGGCGCGCATCGATGCGCGGCTCGATCTCCTGATAGCGCGCCAGCGGCAGGTCCTTCAACGCCGCGCCTGCCGCCTCTGCAGCTTTCACCGCCGACCCGGCCACGTGGTGGGCGTCCCGGAAGGGCAGGTTGAGCTCGCGCACCAGCCAGTCGGCGAGATCCGTGGCGTCCGAATACGCTTCGCCCGCCGCCGCTTCAAGGGCGGCGCGGTGGAAGGTGAGATCGCCGGCCATACCGGTCATTGCCGTAATGGCGAGCATGAGGTCGTCAAAGGCGGTGAAGACCAGGGCCTTGTCTTCCTGCATGTCCTTTGAATAGGCCAGCGGCAGTCCCTTCATCACCAGGATCAGACCCTGCAGCGCCCCGGCGATGCGGCCCGGCTTGGCGCGCACCAGTTCTGCGGCGTCGGGATTGCGCTTTTGCGGCATGATGGACGAGCCGGTGGAGAACGCATCCGACAGGCTGGCGAAGCCAAAGCGGCGCGAGGTCCACAGCACGATTTCCTCAGCGAAACGCGACAGATTGATCGCCGTGATCGCCGCCGCCGACAGCGCCTCCAGCGCAAAATCGCGCGAGGAAACGGCGTCGAGCGAATTGGCCATGGGCCGCTCAAAACCCAGCGCCTGCGCCGTCATGGCCCGGTCAATGGCGAACGCTGTACCCGCCAGCGCCGCTGCGCCCAGAGGTGATTCGTTCAATCGCGCGCGTGCATCAAGAAGCCGGCCCCGGTCGCGCTCGGCCGCCTCCACCCAGCACAGGAGATGATGGCCGAGGCTCACCGGCTGGGCGGTCTGCAAATGGGTGAAGCCCGGCATGACCCAGTCAGCGTGGTCTTCAGCGCGCATCACCAGCGCCCGCTGATAGGCGCGCAGCGCGTCAGCAGCACTTTCCAGCGCCTCGCGCAGCCAGAGACGGAAATCCGTGGCGACCTGATCATTGCGCGAGCGCGCGGTATGAAGCCGCCCCGCCGGGGCGCCGATGCGCTCGCGCAGGGCCGCCTCGATATTCATGTGCACGTCTTCCAGCGCGGCCTTCCATTCGAACCGGCCGGCGCGGATATCGTCCCGGATCGCCACCAGACCGCGCGCAATCGCCTCACCATCCTCCCTTGAAATCACGCCGCAGGCGGTCAACATCGCCGCATGCGCCAGCGATCCGGCGATGTCCTGCTCGAACAGGCGCTTGTCGACATCCACCGAGGCGTTGATCGCCTGCATGACGGCGGAAGGTCCGGCATCAAAGCGGCCGCCCCAGATGCCGCTGGCGGACGGGGGGGTGGCTTGGGCGTCAGAGGTCATGGGCGGGGCAGCGTCCTGTGTTGAACGGGCTATGGGCTGTGAGCCGGCATTAGGAAGAGGAAGTGCGTCATGCGCAAGCCGCAGCTGAAGCTGGCTCACGCCGTCATCGCGATGATTGTCATTGGCGCCGGCGCTGTGGCGTGGACGATCGGCGGCGCCTTTTTCAGCGGTCCGGGACCCGCCGCCCTGTCCAGTTTCGCCGTTGGCGAGATGCGCGCCTTCCGCACCGCTGCGGGCGCGCCCGCCCAGCCGCGCGGGCCGGTCCTGACCGCCGATAACCGCGAGATCACCCTCGCTGACAAGCGCGGCAAGGTGATCCTGGTCAATTTCTGGGCTACCTGGTGCCCGCCCTGCGTGGTGGAGATGCCCGCGCTCGACGCGCTGCAGGCGCGCCTGGGCTCTGACCGGTTTGAAGTGGTCGCGATCTCGATGGACCGCCGGATCGAGGACGCTGAGGCCTTCTACGCCGAGCGCGGCCTCGAACATCTCGCCCTTTATTTCGATCCCAACATGAATATGGGCTTCGCCGCCGGGGCGCGCGGCCTGCCGTTGAGCGTGCTTTACGATAGCCAGGGCCGGGAGATCGGCCGACTGGACGGTGACGCCGACTGGGCGAGCCCCGAAGCGATTGCGCTGATGGAAGCCGCGATCGCGCGCTTCTAGGCGCCAGAGTGCGTCAGGCCGCTCGCGGGCAGCGGCGCGCGCGCCGGGTCAGGATCATATCCCAGCCGGGCGCATATCTGATCGTATGACGGACTGGCGCCAGCCTGCGCCGCGATCGCGTCAGGCACAGGCTGGCGCGGACGCGGCGCGATGACATCGCCGCCGCGGCCGCTGGCGCCGGTCAGGCGGATGGCGCCGATCAGATCGCGCCAGGCGGGATTGAACGCCAGGTCCAGCCCATCGCACACCCGGCGCAGCACCCCGTCCGGATCACCGATGAAGTCCTCATACCGCACCGATTGTCCGGCGCGCGGTTGATCGAGGAAGACCAGATAGCGCCGGGCGTACTCCTCCAGCGTCGCGGGCTGAAAATGCACCCATCCATTGGCGTTGAGCGCCAACCAGGAATCCAGCGGATGGCGCACCAGGGTGAGCACGCGCACTGGCATGTCGCGCGCCAGAAGCTCGGTCACCCCGGGACGCGAGGACCATTCGCGCGCGGAGCAATAACGGGTGTGGCTGTGCGCGCGCACGATCAGCCGGACGCCCTGGCGCTCATAGGCGGCGCGCGCCGCCCGAACCCCCGCGCAGAACACTTCTTCGCGCACGACATCATCCACAGAGCCCGTCGCCAGTTCCGCCAGATACAAAAGATCGGTGGGCGCGAACTCGGGCCGCCGGCGGCCGGCGCGCGCGGCGAACGGATCCACCTCGCTCAGAACTACGACATTGGGCTGGGCCTGCAACGCGCGCGCGAAGATCGTCCCGCCGACGCAGGCCAGCTGGCGCACCACCCGCGCCGGCTCCGGTCCCGCCTCAAGGCGCGCCTCGCTTTGCAGCCAGAACGCCTCGAGCAGCTGGCCGAGCGGCGCGCCTGCCGCCCCGCCCTGTCCTGTAGCGGGGTAACGGCGGTAAAGCAGGTCAAGCGCGTCGCCGACAAGCGCTGGGACTACGGACCCCAGTGTTTCGGGCTGGCTCATTCGCCCCAGTCCTGTCGCACGCCGGGGACGCTGCCTTCAAGCCGGGCGTTCACAGCACTCGACAAGCGGTCCGTCAGCTGGCGCAGCAATCCGTCCAGCGCGTTACGTTCGTCCAGCAACGCGCCGTAGCGGGCCTGCAACTCACTCAGGCTCGCCTGTGTGAGACGCTGGCCCGTAATCGCGAGCCGCACATCCTCGCGCGCAGCGGTGAGCTGGCGCGTCAACTCACGCTCGCGCTCGGCCGCTTCGCGCGCCGCCTCCTGGAGCCTGACCCAATCGCGCTCGTGTCGCGCCGCCTGATCGCGATCAGGGCCGTCAGCGCGCCCCCTGGCCGCCTGCAAATCAGCTTGCGCCCTTGCCCGCGCGGCTTCGGCCTCGTGCAGCGAGGCGGCCAGCTCCCGGGCGCGGGCGCGCGCCGCGTCCAGTTCGCGCATCAGATCGTCGCGCAGCGTGCGCTCGCGCGCGCCGGCCTCCGGCGCCGCCTCAGGAGGGACGGCCGCCGCTTCCAGCTGCGCGCAACGGGCCTTGCTCGCGTGCAGCTCCTGCATCAGCGCGCCGCGCTGTTCGAGCCAGCGCGCTTCGGCCTCGCGGCTTGCGGCGCGGTAGGTCTCCAGGGCTGTTTCAAGCTGGCGCGCGCGCCCCGTGACAGGACCCGTGGCCGATCCGGCAACCGGCCCGCGCGCCGGGCTGATCCAGGCGCGCCACAGCTCGCCGCCCTGGCCCGCCAGCGCCAGCATGAACCGCCCGCGCGCCTTCACCCATGTCTCCACAGCATCGCGCGAAGGCACGAGGGCGTGCGCCCCGGTTTCGCTGACCTGGCAGATCACATGATCAAACCGGTCGAGCCATCCGGCGGCCTCCAGCGCGTCCAGCACGCCAGGACCATCATCGGCGGCATCGATCAGAAGAAGGTTGTCACCCTCGCCTTCAAAGTCGTCCTGCGTCACGATCTGGTTCGCCGGGACGCCATCCACCGCGGCGGCGGCCGCCTCCACCACGCGAACCGTCTGCGATGCCTGAAAGCGTGACCGGAGCTCACTTGCCCGCTGCGGGCAGGGCTCGACGAGCACGGCGCGGCGGGCCGCCAGCACCCTCGCGCCGAGGCTACCGGACCCCGCGCCAACATGGACGATCAGGCCGGGCCTGCCAGAGAAAATGGCTTCGATGCACGATGTCGGCGCGCTCGCCGTCACGGGAAGGGCTCCTTCGGCGCAGATTCGCCCATGCGGAGTATCGCTTTCGCTGATGCTGTCTTGTGTGCGGGAGCCGGCTGCGCGGCCAGACAACGCGTCAGGTTCAACCTGGCCACCGCCAAAGCGTTCCCCATGTATCGCCGACAATGACACCTTTTTGCACGTTTTTATTTAAACATTTTACCCTGAAGGCATATTAACGAGCGGAGTTTCAACTTCAATATGGTCCCGCACGGCGCCGTCCGGCATCCGGGCGAGTTGCCTCCTCCTGCCATTGCGCCCTACAAGGTCGTCTCACATAGCCAGCGTCAGGCCAGGGCGCGGCTGCAGCGGCTGCGAACACCGGCGAAGCAAGGCCGCCATGGCCTGCGCGCGCTGATTATCTGACTGCGGGTGCGACTGGCCGCGCGCCGCAAACTTCAGGCTGGGACCATTCATGAATTCGAGCGTGACCGTCCGCCGCACATCCCGGGACAATGAAGTGTCCGGCTTTTTCGCCGACCTTGTCGCGGGCCTGCGCATGGCTGATCTCTGGCAGACTTTTGCCTGGGACGAGATACAGCAGCGATACCGGCGCAGTCTTCTGGGCGTGGCGTGGATCGTGATCGCCTACGCCATGTTCGTGGGCGGGATCTCCATCATCTTCTCCGCCTTCAGCCGCGAGGACGGGTCCTTCTTCCTCATGCATGTGGCGATCGGCTATGCGGCGTTCACATTCATTGTCGGGAACATCACCGACGGATGCACGGTGTTCACCGGCGCCCGGGTCTGGATCCAGTCCATCGCCCTGCCCCATTCGATCCACATCTATCGCAGCATCTGCCGCTCCATCTTCACCTTCGCCCTGCAGTTCATCGTCGCGGCCGTCATCATCGTGGCGGCAGGCTGGCGGCCGAGCCTGATCAACCTGATGGTCCTGCCGGCGATCGCCGTCCTGCTGCTCAACGCGGTCGCGATCCAGTATCTGATGGGGCTGATCAGCGCGCGCTATCGCGACGTGACCCATCTGGTGAGCTCGATCACCCGGCTCTTGCTTTTCGTGACGCCGATCCTGTGGGTGCGCAGCGATCTGGGCAATGCACGCAGCCAGTTTGTCGATTTCAACCCCGTCGCCCATTACATCGAGATTTTCCGGGCGCCCCTGATGGGACTGGAGCCGCGGCCCCTGAGCTGGATCGTGGTTGGGGGGCTTACCCTTGTCGTATGGATCGCCGCGGCATGGGCGGCCTCAAGCATGCGCCGCCGTCTGGCCTACTGGCTGTAAGGAGCGCGAGAAAGCCATGTCCCGCATCCGGGTTGAAAACCTGTGCGTCCACTATCCGCTGTACGGGCGCAGCCGCGCCGCAGCGGGCGTGCACGAGGTGGATTCAGACTTTGACCGCATGGTGCGCGACCGCAAGGGCCATGTGACCGGCGTGCGCGCCCTGCAGGGCGTCACCTTCGAAGCCAACGCCGGAGACCGCATCGCCCTGGTGGGGGAAAACGGGTCCGGCAAGACCACGCTTCTGCAGGTGCTGGCGGGGGTCTACGCCCCCGATTCCGGCATGGTGGAGATCGAGGGGCGCACCACCGCCCTGGTCAACATCAATCTGGGCATGAATGCCGAAGCCAGCGGCCACCGCAACATCACCCTGCGGGGCCTCGCCGCCGGCCGCACCCGTGCTGAAATCGAGGAGCGGCGCGCCGAGATCGCGGCGTTCTCCGAGCTGGGCGAGTTTCTCTCCCTGCCGGTGGAGACCTATTCGGCCGGCATGCGCATGCGCCTGAGTTTCGCCATCGCCACCGCGTTTGAACCGGACGTGCTGATTCTGGACGAATGGCTGTCGGCCGGCGACGCCGCCTTCCGCAAGAAAGCCACCGAAAGGATGCGCAATTTCGTCGACAAGGCGGGCATTCTGGTGCTCGCCTCGCACAGCCCGTCTTTGCTGATCGACACCTGCAAGCGCGCGCTCTGGCTGGACGCCGGGCGCGTGCGTGCCGAGGGCGACGTCAAGGAGATACTCCAAGTCTATGGCGAGGAGATGGACCGGCGCCAGGTGGGCCGCGACGAGCGCGCCCGCCTCCAGATCGAAGCGGCGGCCGAGGCGCGCGAAGCCAGCCGGTTGAAAGCGTTACCCCGGTCCGGGCGGCGGGGGCCGGAGGACGCGGCTGCGCCGCAAGAGGTTGCGGACGGCTACACGGCGGATACGGACGCCGCGCCTGTGCCAGAAGGGATTGACGGGCTCACCGATGCCGAGCGCGCCCTGGCTGCGCCCGACCTGATGAACGGCGCCGGCGCGCCGGCGCCAAGGCGGGCGGCCGCCCGGATCCCCGCCCTGTCGCATGCCGAACCGGACCCGCACAACCCCATCGCCCGACTGATGCGCCGCCTGGCCAGAGCGCTCGGGCGCTAGGGGGCAAGCAAAGGCGAGCCGGCCTTCAGAACGGGCTTTAGCTCGCGTGCACGGCCAGAAGCGGGATGCGCGCCGCACGAAGCGCCGGAACGAAGCCGCCCAGAAGGCCCACGATCACTGCCAGGACAACCCCCTGCAGCGCCGCGTCTGGCGTGACGGCGAAGGAGAACACGATCTGGGTGAAGCCCGAGCCGAGGGTGGAGGCGGTGATCCCGTCGAACAGGAGCCAGGTGGCGGCCACGCCGGCGAGCCCGCCGACCAGGGCCAGCACGAAGGATTCCGCCAAAGCGGCGATGAACGCCGGAAAGCCGCCAAACCCGATCGCTCTCAGGGTCGCCAGTTCGCGCGTGCGCGCATCCACAGACGCGTACATGGCGTTCCAGGCCCCGGCCAGGGCGCCGATCGCCATGGCGATCGCCAAGGGCCAGCCCAGCACCATGATCAGATTGGTGGTGCCGCCTGCAGAGCGGGCGAAATAATCGCGCTCCGACAGCACTTCGAGATTGAGCCTTGGCTCGTTCGCCACGTAGTCGCGCAGCGGCGTGATCGCTTCGGGCGAGGTGAGGCGGGCGCGCACGGTCTGCACGCCCGAGCCGCGCTGATAAAGGTTCTGCACCACGCCGAGATCGGTCCAGACTTCTGAATCGAAAACCGATCCGCCGGTGGAGAACACACCCACCACCGTCCAGTTATTATTGCCCAGGCGAACCGTTTCGCCCAGACCGAAGCCGTCGAACTCGCGCTGGACGCTCTGGCCCACCACTAGCTCGCCCGCGCCCGGCTCGAACATGCGTCCGTCGACGAGGGCAAATTGCGCCCGCAGCTGCGGCCCCGACGGGCTGATCCCGCGCAGGGCGATATTGGCCCGGGTCTGGCTGGCGCGCCGCAAGCCGTCAGCAACGACATAAAGCTCCGAGGAGATCAGCGGGTCGCCCCCGGCGCTGGCGGCGATGCCGGGCGCGGCCTCCAGAAGGCGCACTTCATCGCGGCTGACCGTGGAGTTCATCTCCGTCATCGCGCCGCCGCGCAGCATGATCACCACATCGTCGGAGCCCGCCCCGTCGAGCGTGGCGCGAAACCCGCTGGCCATCGCCATGAAGCCGAGCAGCACCCCGACCACCAGCGCGATCGACAGCACCGTGGCCAGCGACATGCCCCAGCGCTGCGGGATGGAGCGCAGATTGAGAAGCGTAACGGCCGTTGTCTGCTTGAACATGACCTGTCTCCTCAGATTTTGCCCAGGGCGTCGGCGATGCGCACCTGCATGGCCTTCCACGCCGGCAGAACGCCGGTGAGCAGGCCCAGGGCGAGCATGAACGCCACTGCAGTCAGCGTATTGGTCAGCGACAGGCCGAAGGGCGGCAGCACGCCGGCCATCGCGCCCGACGCCAGCGTGGCTGCGCCTGCCGCCAGCCCGAGCCCGATCAGCCCGCCGATGAAGCTCAGCAGCAGGGCTTCGCCCAGCACCATGCGGAAGATGCGCGGCGCAGTGAACCCGAGCGTCTTGAGCACCGCGATCTCACGCGTGCGCTCATTGACGGCCATCACCATGGTGGTGCCGACAATCATCAGGATGGTCGCGAACGCCGCCCCGATCACCCAGGTCAGGATCAGACCGATATTGCCGAACTGCTCCATGAAGGCCTCGTTGAACGCAGCTTCGGTCGTGGTGGACGTTTCGGCCGGCGAGTTGGCGAACAGCGCGTCAATCGCCTGGCTGACCTGGTCATTGCGCGAGGCGTCCTCGGTGACCACCGTCATCCAGTGAAAGCTGTCGCGTCCGAAGCTGAGGCCTTCGTTGAAATATTCATAGTGCAGCATGAGGTAGTTTGTCGGGTAGGTCCCGTCGGCGTCATCAAAGATGGCGCAGATGTCCAGCTCCCAGGCCTGCGTCCCGTCCTGCCTCTGCCAGATGTTCGACATGAGCGGGATGCGCTCGCCCACCGTCCACTCATACTGATTGGCCAGCGCCCGGCCCACCGCCGCGCAGGTGCGTCCCTCAAGGAAGTTCGCGCGTTCGTCAGCTTCGAACACCAGCTCAGGGTAGGCAGCGATGTAGCTTTCGGGATCGACCGCGAAGCTTTGGACGAAATTCTGCGGCTCCTGAAAATACCCGCCGAACCAGCTGGCGGGCGCAACGATGTCGACGCCGTCCACCTGCCGGACGCGGTCCCAGTAGGCGTAGGGCAGAGCGACCGTGAAATTGATCCGGTTGACCGTGACGAGGCGCTCCTGCGCGGCGCCGACCGTGCCCATGGAAAACGCGTTCTGCATGGCGGCGAGCACGCCATAGATCAGGAAGGCAATGAGGATGGACACCACCAGGAGGATGGCCCGCAAACGCTTGCGGAACAGGTTCTTGCGGATGAGCGTTGCGTCGTTCATCAGGCTTTCCCCCTCTCCTCGAAGCGGCCTTTGTTGAGATGAAGTTCGCGCTCGGCGAAGCTGGCGGCGGCCGGGTCGTGGGTGACCATGATGATGGTCTTGCCCATCTCGGCATTAAGCAGCTGAAGCGTCTGCAGGATTTCATCCGCCGTGGTGCGGTCCAGATCGCCCGTGGGTTCGTCAGCGAGCAGCACTTTGGGGTCGGCGACAATGGCGCGGGCGATGGCCACGCGCTGTTGCTGGCCGCCGGACAGCTGGCCGGGGCGGTGGCGGGCGCGATCACCCATGCCCACGATCTCCAGCGCAGTCTTTACCCGCTGCTTACGCGCGCTGCCTGACAGCCGGGTGAGCAGGAGCGGAAGCTCGACATTCTGCGCGGCGGTCAGCGTCGGCATCAGATTGTAGAACTGGAAGATGAAGCCGGCATGGGCGGCGCGCCACCTGGCGAGCCGGCCCTGGCTGAGCGTGTCGATGCGTGCGCCTTCAAAATGCACCTCGCCCGAGGATGGCCGGTCGATCCCGCCCAGGAGATTGAGCAGCGTCGTCTTGCCCGACCCAGACGGCCCCATGATGGCGATGAAGTCGCCCGCCGGGATGGTCATGTCGAGCGCATCGAAGATCGTTACTGTCTCCTTGCCGCGCGTATAGCGCTTGGAGAGGCTTTTGAGGGTGTAGAGCGGGGAGGTGGCGGTCATGATCGTGTCCTTGTGCCTCGCCGGGGTTGCGCGCCCGGCCCCTATTCGATGAATGTCACGCGTGCGGCCATGTCGGGCAGGATGCGCGCATCCCGCTCCTCCAGCGCCACGCGCACCTTGATGGTCGCCCGGCTGCGGTCGGCGGTCGGGATGATGGCTTCCACGCGCGAGGCGATGCGCCAGTCGGGATAGGCGTCGAGGATCGTCTCCACGCGCTGGCCCGGCGAGACCCGCTGGATCTGGCCCTCGTTCACGTCCACCTCGATCTCGAGCGAGTCCATGTCCACCAGCGTGGCCACGCCCGTGCGGGTGAAGCCGCCCCCGGCGGAGCCAGGAAACAGAATCTCGCCAACCTGCGCATTCTTGGCGATCACCACGCCGGCGAAGGGGGCGCGCACGGTGTGGCGCGCGATGAGATCGAGCTGACTGGTCTGGCGCACCCGGGCGCTTTCGAGGTCGGCCTGGGCGGCGCGCAGCTGGGCCTGTAAGCTGGCCAGCTGCGCCTCGGCGGCGGTGCGCGCCGCATCTGTCGCAATCTCGCGCTCGAACAGCTGCACGGCGCGGTCGCTGACCCGGCGCGCCTCGCGCACCTGCACGTCCAGCGACTGCACCCGCGCGCTGGCGGCAGCGATCTGGGATTCGATGAGGTCAAGCTCGAGCTGCGCGCGCGCATCGTCGAGCAAGGCCAGTACATCGCCCGCCTCGACGCGCGCGCCCTCCTCGACGAGCACATCGGCGATCCGCCCGGTGATCTCGGCTGACACGGTCGCCTGGCGGCGCGCCACCACATAACCCGACGCGACGAGCCCGGACGCGCGCGGCGCACGCGCCGGCGCCGCCGGCGATGGCGCTGGAGCGCCGGCGGACGATGCCTCAGGGAGGGCGGAACCGGCGCCCGGCGCCTCGGCCACCGGGACGGGAGCGGGGGCGCCGGCGTTGTCTGACCGGGTCAAAAACCAGGCCGC
This sequence comes from Alphaproteobacteria bacterium, assembly GCA_016124675.1. Classification (GTDB taxonomy): domain Bacteria; phylum Pseudomonadota; class Alphaproteobacteria; order Caulobacterales; family Maricaulaceae; genus Oceanicaulis. Next base: position 1,054 of record WGNG01000005.1, on the reverse strand, counting down.
CCCGCCCGCCAGCGCGGCGGACAGCACAATCGCGCCCGCCAGGACCGGCCAGGATACGCCCTGACGGGCCGGCCCCTCGCTGCGGTCAATGCTCAGCGAGCGCAACTGGTCGCGCCTGTCATCACTCATCGCCCGCCCTCACCCCCTGGCTGTCTCGAAACTCCCGGCCGCCCCGCACGGGGCATATAACCATCGTCTATGACAGCTATAGACGCACCGCCGGCTTGTAAAGTGAGCTTTACTATAAATTCCCGTAATGCGGAGCTGTGACCCGCCTGGCCTGCACGCGTGAACCGCCTGCAAACCGGCGCGGCCCCGGCCTGGAGGCCGCAGACCGGAAGACCAGCACGCGCGCAAGCGCTTGCCGAAGGCGGCGCGTCAGAACCGTCCCCTGAGCACATATTGTGCGCCCGAACCGTGGCGCCAGGCGCGGTCGCCGCGATTGTGCAATGCGCATTCGCTCAGCGACAGGCATCCGCATCCGATGCACTGGTCGAGCATGTCGCGCGTGCGCGCCAGCTCCGCGATGCGCTGATCGAGGCGGTCGCGCATGCCGGCCGACACCCGGCGCCAGTCAGCCGCGCGCGGGGCGCGCTCAAGGGGCAGGTCCGCCATGGCGGCGCGGATCTCCTCCAGCGACAGCCCAAAAGACTGCAGCAGCATGACGAAGCTCAGCCGGCGAATGTCAGATCGCGCAAACCGCCGGCTGCCGCCCGGCGTTCTGCTGGCCCGCACAAAGCCGCACTGCTCGTAATAGCGGATCGTCGGGACCGAAAGCCCGGTTCTTTCAGACACCTCCCCGATGGACAGCAAATCGGTCGAGCGCATGGTTTTTGCCTTGATCTCAAGTGAACTTGAGACTCTAGCCTCGCCGTCATCGTTCGCGTTTGCAAGGAGGCTGATCCCATGACCCAGGCTAGAGCATTTTCGCCTGGGTCTGACTCGGTTGGGGATTCCGTTTAGGGGCGAAGCGTGATTCATGGGGTGTCGCCTGTACAGGGAGGGCGGCCATGAGAACGTTGAGCGAGGATCTTCGCCTTCGAGCGGTGAAGCT
>WGNG01000019.1 GCA_016124675.1 Alphaproteobacteria bacterium | reverse complement strand
GCTGGGCGCGCGTCTGGGCCCAGTTGTTCTGGTTGTTGCGCACATTGTTGGTCTGGGCTTCCGCAGTGGCGGCGAGACCCAGCATGGACACCGAAGCCAGAAGGCCCGCGGTCATCATCTGACGATACATGGTTGTCTCCTCTTGTTCGTCACGCCGCCGGAGATGGCGGGCAGAGGAGACACCGCAATGTTGAAGCCATTTATTGGCGCGGCCGGATTAATTGTTAAAGAAACATGAATGCGATCACAAAGGCGAACCGAGCGTAAATTGGTGATTAGTCTTACTGCGCCGTCAGACTTTCAAGCTGCGATCTGGCACATGCCGGCCTGCCGTGTGCCGTTTCGGCACGATCGCCTGGCGCCCATGACCGGCGTGGATGGTGGGATCCGCACCCCGCCTGCGGGTCTCCAGCGGGGTTGGTCCGGCCTGTGAGCGGCTATCGCGGCGGCCGGGAGAGGCCCGCCAGGGGCAGAATGCCCCGGCGCCGGTTGACGCAGGCCATAGCGGGGCCGCTGCCAGTCGACGCGAGGCCGGTCGAGGCGTGCCTGTCAGCCCGCTCAGGGCGCCAGGAAGACTTGCTGATTGATCTCGTCCACCAAGGGTGAGCGCCTCACATCCCCGGTCCCGGATTGCGCAGCGCATATGCGCACAGCTCGCCGGTGATGTACTCGTACGCCTCGTCCACGCTGTCGGTGCGGTGGATGAGGTCGAGATCGGCGGCGTTGATGGCGCCGAACTCCACCAGCGCTTCGAGATTGAGCACCTTGTCCCAGTATTCGGTCCCGAACAGCACCACGGGCAGGCGCTTCTTCATCTTCCTGGTCTGCAGAAGCGTCAGGGTCTCGAACAATTCGTCCAGCGTGCCGAACCCGCCCGGCATCAGCACCAGCGCCTTGGCCGGGTAGAGGAACCAGAATTTGCGCGTGAAAAAGTAGTGGAACTCGAAATTGAGGTCCGGCGTCACGTACGGATTGTTCTTCTCCTCCATGGGCAGGGTGATGCCCAGGCCCACCGTCTCGCCGCCTGCCTCCATCGCGCCGCGATTGGCCGCCTCCATGATGCCCGGCCCGGCGCCGGTGCACACCACGAAGCGGCGTCCGTCACACGGATCGAGATTGACCGACCAGTGGGTCAGACGCTTGGCGAGCTCGCGCGCATCCTCGTAATAGCGCGACATTTTCACCGCCCGCTCGGCCAGCGTCACAGCGTCGGCGCCGCCCGCCGCCTGCGCGGCTTTCAGCCGGTCCTGCGCCACATCGGCAGGCAGGATGCGCGCCGAGCCGAAGAACAGGATGGTGTCGTTGATCTGGCGCTGCTCGAATCGTTCCTTGGGCTGAAGATATTCAGCCAGGATGCGCAACGGCCGCGCCGTCGGCGAGTTCAAGAAATCGGCATTGAAGTAGGCCTCCATCGGATCGCCCGGCAGGGTATCCACTGGAGTGGTGATCACGCGCTTCATCCGCCGTCTCCTCGCATCGCCTTCATGGCCCCATCACACCATGCAGACGCCGGCGAGGCGAGGGCGGGCGTCAGCGGGATCGGGGCGCGCAGGGCTTTGCTCCGGGCTCAGCCCGCCGTGCGGGCGCGCTCGATGGACGCCAGGATCATCTCGCGTGCGCGCTCCACGCCATACCAGCCCTCGACCTTCACCCATTTGCGCGGCTCGAGATCCTTGTAGTGCTCGAAGAAATGGGTGATGCGCGCCAGCTGCGCCTTGTGCACGTCGGTATAGTTCAGCATTTCCTCGTAGAGCGGGGTGAGCTTGGAGTGCGGCACGGCGAGGATTTTCTCGTCCTGGCCGCCTTCATCCTGCATCACCAGCACGCCGATGGGCCGCGCGCGCATCACGCAGCCCGGCACCAGCTCGGTCTGGCCCAGCACCATCACGTCGATCGGATCGCCGTCCTCGGACAGGGTGTGCGGCGTGAAGCCGTAATTGCACGGATAGCGCATGGGCGTGTGCAGATAGCGGTCCACCCACAGCGTGCCGGACATTTTGTCCAGCTCGTACTTCACCGGCTGGCCGCCAAACGGCACCTCGATGATCACATTGATGTCGTCGGGGGGATTCACCCCGGTGGAGATGGCTTCAATGCGCATGGTTTGCGTCCTCTGGCTGGCGTGTCGCAGGTCGCGGGCTAACAAGCCTGTCAGGCCCGCGCAGGCAAGCGCTTTTGTGCAATGCACACGCGCCGCCTCCCGCAGGTCCGCCAGCGCAACACAGATTGCGCCGCGCGCGCAGCGAGGCTAGCTTCTCCCCATGAACATGATCGCCCCCGCCCTGTCCCGCCTCGCCGGCGCGTTCGCCGCGCTGTTTCTCGCCATGGCCGCCTGCGCCCACGCCGATCCCACGGCGCCGGGAACGGTGGTGGAATATGGCGGCCCCGACCTTGTCGTCATCGACACCGCCAACGGGCCGGTGGAATTCACCGTGGAGCTCGCCATCAGCGACGAGGCCCGCCAGCGCGGCCTCATGCACCGCGAGGCGCTCGATCCCGACGCCGGCATGCTGTTTGATTTCCAGCGCGAGCAGATCGTCTCCATCTGGATGGAGAACACGCTGATCCCGCTCGACATTCTCTACATCCGCGCCGACGGGCGAATCGCCAAGATCATCGCCCACGCCCAGCCCATGTCGCGCCGCCAGCTCCTGTCGGACTTCCCGGTGCTGAGCGTCTTGGAGATCAATGCCGGCCGCTCGGCTGAGCTGGGGATCGCGCCGGGCGACATTGTGCGCCACGCCCTGTTCGGCAATGACGTGGCTGATGAGCCTGCGCCGGACGCCGGACGGGATGCGCCGGCCGGGACGGGCGAGCCTGGCGAGGATCAGCCCGGCGAAGAGCCTGCCGGTGATGAGCCGTCTGACGAGCCTTCGGACGAGCCGGGCGGCGCGCCGTCGCAAGAGCCCGCCGGGCCGGAAGGCGAGGGCGGCGGCAACCGCTGACGCCCGGCGTTCGCGGCGCTTGCGCCGGCGCGCGCGCGCGCGTAAACCCCGAGCCCTCGGGGCGTAGCGCAGCCTGGTAGCGCATCTGGTTTGGGACCAGAGGGTCGCTGGTTCGAATCCGGCCGCCCCGACCATTTGTCCGGCCCGCCCGGCACACCGTTTTGGAGATCACAGCGATGTTCGCCAAAATCTATCGTCCGGCGAAAACCGCGATGCAGTCCGGCCGCGCCAAGTCGCACGACTGGCTCCTGGAATTCATCCCGGAAATGGCCAGGCGCCCCGATCCGCTGATGGGCTGGGCCTCGTCCGGCGACACCCGCCGCCAGGTGCGCCTCAGCTTTGAAACCCGCGACGAGGCCGTGGCCTACGCCCAGCGCCACGCCATCCCCTTCCAGGTCATCGAAGCGCGCGAAACGCCCCGCCGCATCAAGACTTACGCCTCCAACTTCGCCCACGACCGCAAGGAGCCCTGGTCGCACTGACGCCGTTTCAGCCAAAGCGGGAACCGGTCTTGCGGTTCGCAAAGGCGCCAGCTGAATTCTGCGCCATCAGGCTCACGCGGCGCCCGCTTTCGATTGCGATCCGGCCCGCAAACGGGGTAAAGCCTTCCCCGGCGCGCGCCGGTCAGCCCGCAACGGCCCTGTAGCTCAACTGGATAGAGCACCGGACTTCTAATCCGACGGTTGCAGGTTCGAGTCCTGCCAGGGTCGCCATCTGCCCTCGCATCTCACTGTGATCCATGCATAATCTCCCGCGGAGTGGCGAAGGGGATGGGATATTGAGCACGGGGACTGAGGCGCGGGACAGGGTATTTGAATTGATTGAGGGGTACATATCGGACGCCGATTCCGGTAAGTCGGCGATTGCCGCTGCCCATGAGTTAATTGCTCCCGATGTGCTAACCGACCTCTACAGTGTCCTTGCAGACCGGCGCATCAGCTACCGGGACGGCGTGTTGATCCAACTTGGGTACGGCGTTGTAGATCCAACCCTTGACCTGACCCTCCGGCCTGAAGGTGGGCGCGGGATGGCCCAACAACTTGGGGTGTTCCTAGCAGAGCGCCATATCGCGGCGGTGAAGGATGCCTACCAGAACATCGCTAAGAACACGCACAGGCTTACCCGCGGCAATGTCCTTGAGTTTGACCGGCTGCTCGGATGGGCAACCGGGGTCGGCCTCTTGGAGCGGGAGGCGGCGCTTCGGCTCGCTTGTGCAGTGGTCGCCGCCACCGCCAGGCCGGTTCTCTCGATGCCCGAGTTGAACCGAAGCGCGCTAACGTTCACCCGGACAACTGGCCTGATTCTGGACCTGCTGCGTGTCCCCTCGGGTGGGGCGTATGAGCAGTTCGCCTTCGCGGCGCTCCTCCACACACTGATTGAAACCCATGTGGCAGGCCAAGTGCGCGTTGACACCAAGAGCCTGAACGCTTCAGACCGTAGTTCCTTCGCGGCAGGCGACGTTCAAGTGGCGACGGGGGTTCGCGTTATTGAGGCGATTGAGATTACAGCCAACAGTTGGCGGACCAAGTTGGACGGTGCGTCCAAAGTCATCCGCGACAATGACCTGTCCCGGCTCCATATAGTCGCATCCCGGCCCGAGGGGGAGCGGGGTGAAGTTGCCGAGAGGCTGGCAGGGCTTGCTGATGATGTGGCGGTACTTGACGTGCGGCAGGCGGTGGAGGTCCTCACCGCTGTACTGACGAGACCTCAGCGGGCGGACGCGCTTGTGCGCTTATACGAGTATCTAGACCGTTACCAACCCGATACAGAGCGAGTGAACGAGCTCGTGCGTCGTGTCCAAGCAGCAGGCCTAGTGGAGGGCGCGGGCAACTGACGCTCCAACAACTTCGGCAAGGCGCGGCGGGACTGCGTTTCCGATCTGTGTGTACTGCGAGCTAGGTGAACCTTCAAATAACATGCCTCGTGGGAAAGTTTGTAGAAGGGCGGACTCAAGAATGGTCAGTCGCCGCGCGCCCTCAAGCGTTCCGGACCTCGGCTTACCGCCATTCCAAAGGTGTTTATGGTAGGGCGGTACAGCTTCCAGTTCATCCACGAAATGAGTCTTGTTTCCGCCGGCCGATGCGAGGATTGTAGGTGCAGGGTGGTCTAAGTTGATCGCCCGCCCGCCGCCATTGAACAATTGCCCGGCGTAAGGGCTCGGTCGTAGGTCAGGTGTTTTGGCGTACACTACTTTGGAAGGGTTGGCATTGCCCAAGACCTCACCCCGGCGAAGGACCGACCTGGCAGTCACATAACGCCCAGGGTGGTGCGTTGGAGCGGGGAAGCCGATGCTGCCCTTAAGAAGCCCTATTAGCACCACGCGGATGCGCTTTTGCGGCACCCCATAGTCAGCGGCGTTGATGATGCGCGGGGGAAGGATTGTGTATCGGCTATCAAACCGCGCCAGAACCTCAGACATGTACTGGCTGTTGCGATGGGCAAGGAGCCCGGCCACGTTCTCCATGATGAATGCACGAGGCATGATTTCATTCACCGCGCGAGCAAACTCTGGGATCATATCCCGGCTGTCCTGCTCGGCGAGGCGTTTGCCTCCATTGGAGAAAGGTTGGCAGGGCGGCCCGCCAGCCACTAGGTCGACCCCCTGCCACTGGCGGAAGTCGTAGCCCACCACGGAACGCTCAAGCGCCTGGGAGTGAGGGACCGCTCGCTGGTAGGTCGCTATCGCATCGCGGTGGGTATCCATACCAAGGACCGACTGGAAGCCAGCGCGCTCAAGGCCGATGCTTAGGCCTCCGGCACCGCAGAACAGATCGATACAGGTTAGTTGCACCTGAAGACTCCCCGGGAACAAATAGTGAATTCAGGCTCTCGCGAACTAGATCGCTTGTCAAGCCTACAAGGTGGTAGGAATGCGGCTACTACCCCCCCAGCGCCCCCTCCAGATCCGCCCACAAATCCTCCACATCCTCCAGCCCCACGGACAGGCGCAGGAGCGCGCCGGCAGGCTTCCACGGAGCCGCCTTGCGGATGATCTGGCGGTCGCAGGGCAGGATCAGGCTTTCAAATCCGCCCCAGGAAAAGCCCATGGCGAAGAGCTGGCAGGCTTCGGCGATGGCGTCGCCTTGGGCGGGGCTCGCGTCCTTCACCGTGAAGGCGAAGCAGCCCGAGGGGCCGGTGAACTGGCGCGCATAGGCGGCGCGATCGGGGCTGGAGGGCAGGGCCGGGTGCAGCACGCGGCCCACGCGCGGATGGGTTTCGAGGCGCCGGGCGAGTTCGAGCCCCGTCTCGCCGGAGCGCTCGATGCGCAGGGGCAGGGTGCGCAACCCCCGCAGGCACAAGAACGCGTCATCGGGCGAGACATGCAGGCCGTTGACGGTCTCCTGTGATCTGAGGCGCTTGGCCGCTTCGCCCCTCGCGGCGACCGAGCCCATCAGGAGATCGGAATGCCCTCCGGCATATTTGGTCAGCGCCTGGGCGGCGTAGTCCACGCCGAGTGCCAGCGGGTTCATCAGCCAGCCCGCACTCCAGGTATCGTCGATCACGGTGGGCACGCCGGCGGTGCGCGCCGCAGCGGTGATGGCGGGGATGTCCTGTACCTCGAAGGTGAGCGAGCCGGGGCTTTCCAGCGCGATCATGCGGGTGGACGGCGTGATCAGGCCGGCGATATCGGCCCCGATGCGCGGATCATAATAGCGCGGCGTGACGCCGAGGCGCGGCAGCTCCTCGTCGCAGAAGCGGCGCACGGGCCGGTAGACCGAATCGGTGATCAGCGCCTCGCCGGGCCCCTGAACCGCGGCGCGCATCGCCAGCACCACGCTGGCCAGGCCCGACGGCGCCAGCGCCACATGATCGGCGCCATAGAGATCGCTTATCGCCGATCGCAGCTCGTCATTGGGGCTGAGGCCGCCGCGCCCGTAATGATGGGTCCCGTCGGCGGGCTCATACAGCGCCTGCGCGCGCTCGCCCAGCACGGTGGAGGCGCGGCGCACCGGCGGGTTCACCAGGTGCGGATCGCTGGCGCAGCGGCCTGAATGAATGAGGCGGGTATCGCGTTTCATGTCGACGCGGGCCTTCGCTTTGGTTACACCACAAGGACTTGTCAGCGTTTAGGGCGGTTGAAGCGATGACGCCAGCGTCTTTGTTCGACCTGTTTGCGCCGCGCCGGCTGGCCCGGGCGGCCGCTGCCTTCGCCATGGGCTTCACCGTGTCGCAAAGCCAGTTCGAGGCGCTGGGCTCGGGTCTGGCGGATATCCGCGCGCGCGGCGTGCTGGTGTGCGGGGTCGATACCGGCCTCCCGGGCTTCGCCCAGCAGGACGCGGACGGGCGCTGGCAAGGCTTCGAGATCGATCTGTGCCATGCCTATGCCGCCGCCTTCCTGGGCGATAGCGAGCGGGTGCGCTTTGTGCCGCTGACATCCGCCGAGCGCCTGACCGCGCTGGCGGACGGGCGCGTCGATATCCTCCTGCGCTCGACCAGCTGGACGTTCACGCGCGCCGCGCAGATGCCGGTGACGTTTGCGGGCACATATTATTATGACGGGCAGGGCTTCCTGGCGCCGGCGGATCTGGGCGTGGCCAGCGCGCGCGAGCTCGACGGGGCGCGTATCTGCGTTCAGGCCTCCACCACGAGCCTGCTGAACCTCAACGACTTTGCCGGGAGTTTTGCGCTGACCCTCACCCCTGTGCTTGCCGAAACGCCGCGCGAGGCGCGCGAGGCGTTCGAGGCCGGGCGCTGCGACGTGATCACGGCAGACGTCTCCGCGCTCGCGGGTCTGCGCCTGAGCCTGCCGGAGCCCGACGCCCATGTCATCCTGCCCGACATCATCTCCAAGGAGCCGCTGGGCCCGGTGGTGGCCGCCCGCGATCCGCGCTTTGCCGAAGCAGCGCGCTGGGTGCTGCATGCGCTGATCACGGCGGAGGAATACGGCGTCACCGCCGCCAACGCCGCCGGGCTTCGCGACACCGCCCGCAGCCCGGTGGTGCGCCGCCTTCTGGGGACGGAAGGGGCCATGGGCGAGGGACTGGGCCTGGAGGCTGACTTCGCTCTCAACGCCATCAGCGCGCGCGGTCATTACGGCGAGCTGTTCGCCCGGCATCTGGGCGCACAGTCGCCCCTGCGCCTCGAGCGCGGCCTGAACGCGCAATGGAGCGAAGGTGGGCTGCTGTACGCGCCGCCGTTCAGGTAGGGCGCGCCCTCTAACCCTCCAGCCAGGGCGGCGTGGGCAGGCCTTTCTCGCGCAGGAATTCGGGATTGTAGAGCTTGGACTGATAGCGCGATCCGTGGTCGCACAATATGGTGACGATGGTGTGGCCGGGGCCCAGCTTGCGCGCCATGCGCACCGCGCCGGCGATATTGATCCCGGCTGAGCCGCCCAGGCACAGACCCTCGTGAAGCACCAGATCGTAGAGGATCTCCAGCGCCTCCTCGTCGGGGATGCGGAAGGCGTCGTCGATGACCGCGCCTTCGAGATTTTTCGTGATCCGGCTCTGGCCGATGCCTTCGGTGATGGAATTGCCCTCGGCTTTCAGTTCGCCATGGGCGTAATAGCCGTACAGCGCCGCGCCGCCGGGATCGGCCAGCGCAATGCGCACGCGGGCGTTGCGGCTCTTGAGATAATCGGACACCCCCGCAATCGTGCCGCCCGAGCCCACGGCGGCGACGAAAGCGTCGACCTTGCCGCCGGTCTGGACCCAGATTTCCGGGCCCGTGGTCTGCGCGTGGACGCGCCGGTTGGCGGTGTTGTCAAACTGGTTGGCCCAGATCGCACCATGCGGCTCGGTGGCGTTCATCTCCTGGGCCAGCTGGCCTGAATAGCGCGCATAATGGTTCGGGTTGGCGTAGGGGACGGCGTCCACCTCGATGAGTTCAGCCCCCATCAGCCGGATCGCCGCCGCCTTCTCGCGCGACTGGGTGCGTGGAAACACGATCACCACGCGGTAGCCGAGCGCGCGCCCCACCATGGCCAGGCCAATCCCGGTATTGCCCGCCGTGCCCTCGACGATCGTGCCGCCGGGTTTCAGCGCGCCCGAACGCTCCGCATCCCGGATGATCCCCAGCGCCGCGCGGTCCTTCACCGATCCGCCCGGATTGAGGAACTCCGCCTTGCCCAGGATCTCGCAGCCCGTGGCGTCCGACACGCGGTTGAGCCGCACCAGCGGCGTGTCGCCGATGAGATCAAGGACGGAGCGGGCCGGGGCCTGGGTCATGGCAGAATCCTTCTCTTCGCCCCCTCAATGCCAGATTGGCGGGCGCGAGGCGAGGGCGCGGCGCGTTCAGTAACGCCAGTTTGACGCCGCGCCCGCCCGCCAGTCCTTGAGCCAGGCGGCGAAGCGCGGCAGGCCCTCGGCGATGGAGGTGGTGGGCGCAAAGCCGTAATCGCGGCTGATCGCGTCGATATTGGCGCTCGTCCTGTGCACATCGCCCGGCTGCATCCCGGCCATCTCGAGGCGCGCCGTCAGCCCGGTCGCCTGCTCCAGCGCGGTGATGAAGTCCATCAGGCGCTCAGGCCGGTTATTGCCGATATTATAGATCCGGTGCAGGCGCCCGGCCGCCTGTCCGCCGCCTTTTCCCCCCAGCGCGATGCGTGTCACGCCCTCGACGATATCATCAATCCAGGTGAAATCGCGCATCAGATCGCCATTGTTGAACACGGTGATCGCGCGGCCTGCCGCCATCGCCTCGGCGAAGGCGAAATACGCCATGTCCGGCCGGCCCCAGGGGCCGTAGACGGTGAAGAAGCGCAGGCCCACCTGCGCCAGGCCATAGAGCGCGCCATAGCTTTCGCTGAGCATTTCGCAGCCGCGCTTGGTGGCGGCATAGAGCGAGACCGGCGCATCGCAGCGGGCATCCTCGCGGAAGGGCGCCGGGGTGGTGTCGCCATAGACCGAGCTGGACGAGGCGTAGACCAGGAAGGGCCGGGACGCCGCGTGGCGCACATGCTCGAGCACCGTCAGATGACCCTTGAGATTGGAATCAAGATAGGCGAACGGCGCCTCGAGCGAGTAGCGCACGCCGGCCTGGGCGGCCAGATGCACGATCACGTCAAACCCGCCCAGCCCGTCGAGCGCCTGCGGGTCCGCCAGATCACGCTCCACGAAGCGGAAGCCGCTGCGCGCCTCGAGAAAGCCGAGCCGGGCGCGCTTGAGTGCGGGATCATAATAGCTGTTGAGATTGTCGAGGCCCACGACCTCGCAGCCATGGTCGAGCAGGGCATGGCAGACATAGGCGCCGATAAAGCCGGCTGCGCCGGTGACCAGTAGCCGCAACGCTCGCTCCCCGCCTGATCGCGTGCCCGGGCTGTGTCCTCAGGCCGCCTGATGCTGAAGGAACCAGCTGTAAGCGTCTTGCAGCCCTTCGCGAAGCCCGATCTTCGGCGACCAGCCCAGCGCGCGCAGCCGGTCAGCGCTCATCAGCTTGCGCGGCGTGCCGTCCGGCTTCGTCAGGTCCTTTTCCAGCGCGCCCTCAAAGCCGACCACCTCCATCACCAAGCGCGCAAGCGCCTCGATGGTCAGGTCCTCGCCCGAGCCGACATTCACATGCTCGGGTTCGGAATGGACGTGCATGAGGTGCACCAGCGCATCAGCGCAATCGTCTGCATGCAGGAACTCGCGCATGGGCGAGCCGGTGCCCCAGATCGTCATCGACGCCGCGCGCGCCGCCTTGGCCTCGTGCGCCTTGCGGATCAGCGCCGGGATCACATGCGAGGTCTGAAGGTTATAATTGTCGCCCGGCCCATAGAGATTGGTCGGCATGGCCGAAATGAAGTCGCGGCCATGCTGCTTGCGATAGGCCTGGCACAGCTTGATGCCGGCGATCTTGGCGATGGCGTACCACTCGTTTGTCGGCTCCAGCGGGCCGGTCAGCAGGGCGTCCTCGGTGATCGGCTGGGCCGCCAGCTTGGGATAGATGCACGACGAGCCCAGGAAGAGCAGCTTCTCTACATCCACCTGGTGGGCGGCGTGGATGAGGTTGGCCGCGATCATAAGGTTTTCATACAGGAAGTCGGCCGGGTAGGTGTCGTTGGCCAGAATGCCGCCCACCTTGGCCGCCGGAATGAACACCGCGTCGGGCTTCAGGCGCGCCATCAGCGCTTCGGCCTCGCTCTGGCGCACCAGATCGGCGTCCTGGCGCGTGGCGGTGACGATCTCGCAATCCTCGCGCGCCAGCCGGCGCACCAGCGCCGAGCCGACCATCCCGCGATGGCCCGCGACATAAACCCGCTTGCCCTTGAGGGAGTAGATGCGCTCAGCCATCGCGATTATTGCGCCCGGCTTCGGCGGCGACCGTCTTGAGGTCTGCGGCCATCATTTCCTTGACAAGATCGGGGAAGCTCGTGGTGTGGCTCCAGCCGAGCTTCTCCTTGGCCTTGGTGGGATCGCCGATCAGCAGATCAACCTCGGTGGGACGGAAATAGCGCGGATCAATCTGCACCAGCACGTCGCCCGTGGCGGCGTCGCGCCCCTTTTCGTCCACGCCTTCGCCCGACCATTCGATGGTGCGCCCGACCTCGGCAAAGGCGCGCTCGACGAACTCGCGCACGGTGTGCGTCTCGCCGGTCGCCAGCACCCAGTCATCGCCGACCTCGTGCTGAACCACGCGCCACATGCCCTCGACATAATCGCGCGCATGGCCCCAGTCGCGCTTGGCGTCGAGATTGCCGAGATAGAGGTTTTTCTGGAAGCCCAGATGAATGGCGGCCACGGCGCGGGTGATCTTGCGCGTCACGAAGGTCTCGCCGCGCATCGGGCTTTCATGATTGAACAGGATGCCGTTCGACGCATGCATGCCATAGGCTTCGCGGTAATTGACCGTGATCCAGTAGGCGTAAAGCTTGGCCGCCGCATAGGGGCTGCGCGGATAGAAGGGCGTCGTCTCGCTCTGGGGCACCGCCTGGACCAGGCCGTACAGCTCCGAGGTGGACGCCTGATAGAAGCGGCACGTGTCTGAGAGCTTCAGGATGCGCACCGCTTCCAGCAGGCGCAGCGCGCCGATTGCGTCGGCATTGGCGGTGTATTCGGGCGTCTCGAAGCTCACCTGGACGTGGGACTGGGCCGCGAGGTTATAGATCTCGTCAGGCCGGGTTTCCTGCACCAGCCGGATGAGGTTGGTGGAATCGGTCATGTCCCCGTAGTGCAGGAAGAAGTTCGTGTCCGCCTCGTGCGGGTCCTGATAGATATCGTCGATGCGCGTGCTGTTGAAGGACGAGGCGCGCCGCTTCATGCCGTGCACCTGATAGCCCTTGTCCAGCAAAAGCCGGGCGAGATAGGCGCCGTCCTGGCCGGTGACGCCGGTGATGAGTGCTGTTTTTGCCATGGATTGTCCCCCGGACCGCTTTGACCTGCCCGCGCCTGATTGTCCCCGGCGCCTGGATCGCCCGGCGTTGTTCTAGCGCCAAAACCTTACAAGGGAACCCCTGTAATCTCGCGTGCGCAGTACATCAGCCGCCGCGGGCGCAGACCACCTCGCGCACGGTGCGCACCAGGATCACCATATCGCGCCAGAGCGACCAGTTGCGCACATACCAGGCGTCCAGCCGCGCGCGCTCGGCAAAGGTGGTCTGGTTGCGGCCATTGGTCTGCCACAGGCCCGTCAGGCCGGGGCGCATGCGCACATAGGCGGTGACATAGTCGCCGTAATCACTGACCTGGGACAGCGTCATCGGGCGCGGACCCACCAGGCTCATATCGCCGCGCAGCACGTTGATCAGCTGGGGCAGCTCATCCAGATTGGTCTTGCGGATGAGGCGGCCCACCGGCGTGATGCGCGGGTCATGGCGCAGCTTCTGGAACGCATTCCACTCGGCGGCGATCGCGGGATCGCTGGCGATCAGATCGAACAGGCGCGCCTCGGCGTCGAGCTGCATGGAGCGGAATTTAAGGCAGTCAAAACTGCGCCCGCCCAGACCCACCCGCTTCTGACGGAACAGGGCCGGACCGCCATCGGCGCGCGCAGCCAGCGTGATGGCGGCAAGGACGGGCGACAGAAGGACCAGCAGCACGGCCGACGCCGTCACGTCGAACACGCGTTTGGCGAGCTGCGCGGCCGGGCGGGCCAGCGGATCGCGCACATCAATGAAGGAGACGTCCTCCAGCGGATAATTGAGCACTTCGGCATGGGCGGGCAGCGGCCCGATCTGCGGCGCCAGAAGGAAGGGCACGCCATCAAGCACCAGAGCGCGGATCACATCATGCTGGTCGCGGTCGCCCGGAGCCGGCGCGTACACCACGCAGAGCCCGGAGCCGGCTGCGCGCCGCATGGCGTCGATCAGCCGGGCCTTGTCCAGCTCATCGGTGGCGGCCACGCTGTGGACATGCACGCCCAGCGCCCCGTGCTTGGCGATCACCTCGCGCACGGCGCCCGAGCGGGCAGCGGGGGCGAAGACCTGGGCGGGGCTGGTCCACAGACTGGCGGATTTGAGCGCCTGGCGCGCCGCCAGGCGGGCGCCGGCCAGCGCGGGGGCCAGAATGATCCAGTGCAGCGCGGTCAGCAGGCGCGACCCGACCTCAATGGTGGCGAACTGGATGGCGCCGGCGGCGAGCATCGCCGCCATGCACCCGATCAGCATGGCGGGCAGCTGGTCGGCCAGAGCCTCGCGGCGGCGGTAATGCCCCTTGGAGCGGAACCAGATCAGCATCGCCAGGCTGAACGCGCCGGTAAGTCCCAGATGCAGGCTGAGGCCCGACGGGTTTTCAGCGAGCGCAGGGTGCCCTGCCACGGCGCGAAGGAGATCGGTGAGGAGGAAGGCGCCGGCTGCCGCGATCGCGAAGGCTCCCGCGTCCGCCCACAATAGGGCGCCAGCCTTGATGGACTGCAGGCTCGCTGATCTCAGCCGGCCCTGCGGCCGGGCCCCAGCGGCGGTGTCGGCGTGCGCTTCGATCCCGTGCATGCCCATTTGCTCCAGCTTGACGCGTTCTGCGTGGTTCAGGCCGGGACGATGCAAACCGCGTTCCATCAGGGCAGGGCGGTGAGCCGGTTGTGCAGGGCGACCGGGACCGGTCAGGGCGCTGCGGACCGGAGCGGGTCCGTGCGGGCGGCCATCCAGGACCGGGCAGGGCGCCGGAAGCGGGGGCGTTCAGCAATCCAGGGCCACCTCGTCCCAACCGCCCAGGCACGCACCGGGCGCCGCTCTGGCGCCGGAGGAACGCGTCAGCCCCGGCGTCATGTCATCGGGGCGAAACGCCTGCACCGGAGCAAGGCGCGAGAACGCACCGGCCGCCGCTCTGGCGGCGGAGGGACGCGTCAGCCCCGGCGTCCTGTCATCGGGGCGAAACGCCTGCACCGGAGCAAGGCGCGAGAACGCACCGGCGGCCATTCAGGCGCCGGAGGAACGCGTCAGCCGCGGCGTCGTTCCATCGCCGGCGCCTCAACCGGCGCCCCAATCGGCGCGGCGCGCGGCGTCACCTGCTCAACAAGGGCGCGTCCGCGCTGGTCCCCGTAACGGCACGGCGCCCGGCGCAGACGTCCGCTGGATCAATCCCGCAGAGGGTCCTAGTGGTAGCGGCGGATCAGGCCCACCAGACGGCCCTGGACCTTCACCTCGCCGGGGCCGAAAATGCGTGTCTCATAGGCCGGGTTGGCGGCCTCCAGCGCGATCGAGCCGCCCTTCTTGCGCAGCTTTTTCAAGGTGGCTTCCTGATCATGGACCAGCGCCACCACGATATCGCCGGTATTGGCGGTGTCGGCGCGCCGGATGATCACCAGATCGCCTTCCAGAATGCCGGCGTCGATCATCGAGTCGCCTCGCACTTCGAGGGCGAAATGCTCGCCGCCCGACACCATCGCGGCGGGCACGGACAGCCGGTCCACCTCATGCTGGATCGCTTCGATGGGCACGCCGGCGGCGATACGGCCCAGCACGGGCACCTCGATGCCCGCCTCGTGCTCGCTGGTCCGGCTGCGGCGGAAATCGGCCTCCACGACATTGCCGCCGGCTTTCGGCGCCGCGCTGTCGGGCATTTTGAGCACTTCGAGCGCGCGCGCCCGGTGGGCGAGGCGCCGGATGAAGCCGCGCTCCTCCAGCGCGCTCACCAAGCGGTGAACGCCCGATTTGGAGGCGAGCTGCAGCGCATCCTTCATCTCGTCAAATGACGGCGACACGCCGTCCTCGCTCAGACGCCTGTGAATGAAGAGCAGGAGCTCGTGCTGTTTCTTGGTGAGCATGGCGCTCCTCGCTGGCCCAGAACAAAACCGGAAGACCTGAGGATGTTCTATGCCTGTTCCGGATTAACGTCAAGCTAACGGCGTCAAGTTCCAAGGAGCGCGCGCGTCGCCGCCTCCACATCGTCGCGACGCATCAGGCTTTCGCCCACCAGCAGGGCGCGCGCGCCCGCCGCCTGCATGCGCAGCGCGTCGGCGCGGGTAAAAATCCCGCTTTCGGCCACAAGGCAAATCTCTGGACCCGCCATCGGCGCAAGGATTTCAAAGGTTTCCAGCGATGTTTCGAACCGGCGCAGGTCGCGATTATTTACCCCGATGAGCGGCGAGGGCAGGGCGAGGGCGCGCGTCATCTCGTGCGCATCGTGCACCTCCACCAGCGCGTCCATGCCCATCGCGAAGGCCGCCTCGATCAGCGCGCGCGCCAGCTCATCGTCCACCGCGGCGAGAATCACCAGGATGCAGTCGGCGCCCAGCGCGCGTGATTCGATCACCTGCCAGGGGTCGTAGAGAAAATCCTTGCGCAGGACGGGCAGGCCCACGGCGGCGTGCGCGGCGACGAGATAGTCTTCATGCCCCTGAAAGCTGGGCGCATCGGTGAGGATGGACAGGCACGCCGCGCCCCCCGCCTCATAGGCGCGCGCCAGGGCCGGCGGGTCGAAGTCGGCGCGGATCAGCCCCTTGGACGGGCTCGCCTTCTTCACCTCTGCGATCAGGGCGAGGCCGTGCGTGGCGTGGCGCGCCTCCAGCGCCTTGAGAAACCCGCGCGGCGCCGGGGCCGCTTCCGCCCTGGCCTCCAGCGCGCGCAGGGACATGGCCGCCCTGCGCGCGGCGATCTCGTCGCGCTTGTAGGCCTCGATGCGTTTGAGCGCGTCGCTCATGATGTCTTGCCCTGGCTGATGGCGGCCAGCTGCTCCAGCGCCGCCTTGGCCCGCCCGTCATCAATGGCGGCTGCCGCGAGGGCAGCGCCGTCCTTCAGGTCCCCCGCGAGCCCCGCCAGGCGCAGCGCCGCGGCGGCATTCAGCACCACGATGTCGCGATAGGCGCCCGGCGCGCCATCGAGCAGAGCCCGGATCGCCGCAGCATTCTGCGCCGGGTCGCCGCCTTTGAGATCATCAAGGCTGGCGCGCTTCAGGCCGGCGTCTTCCGGCGCGATCACGCCCTGGGTGATCGTCCCGTCCGCATGCAGCTGCGCAACATGGGTCACGCCCGTGGTGGTGATTTCATCCAGCCCGTCCGCCCCATGGACCACCAGCGCCTCTTCTGCCCCCAGCTCGCGCAGCGCCTGCGCCATGGGCAGGAGCCAGGCGCGGTCGAACACGCCCAGCAGCTGGCGGCGCGCCCCGGCCGGGTTCGATAACGGCCCCAGCAGGTTGAACACCGTGCGTACGCCCAGGATCTTGCGCGCCGGACCCACGTGACGCACGGCGCCGTGATGGGCGGGCGCGAACAGAAATCCCACCCGCGCCGCTCTCAGCGCGCGTTCGATCCGGTCCGGTCCGGCGGCGAGATTGACGCCCAGCGCTTCGAGCACTTCGGCCGACCCCGATTTCGAGGACGCCGCCTTGTTGCCATGCTTTGCGACGACTGCGCCCGCGCCCGCCGCCACGATCGCCGCTGCGGTGGAGATGTTCCAGGTGCCGCGCGCATCCCCGCCCGTGCCACACGTGTCGATGGCGCCGTCGGGCGCGCTGACCGGCGTCATGCGCGCGCGCATCGCCTGCGCCCCCACGCACAGCGTCTGCGGGCTTTCGCCCAGCGCCGCCAGCGCCAGCAGGAAGCCGCCCGTCTGCACCGGATCGGCCTCGCCCTCCATCAGCGCATCGAACGCGGCGCGCAGGGCGCCGGCATCCGGCTGCCGCCCGGCGGCCAGCGCCACGATGGCGGCGCGCATGCCGCTCACTGCGCCGCCTCCGCCCGATACCCCGCCAGCGCCAGGAAATTGGCGAGGAGGTCATGGCCATGCTCGGACGCGATGCTTTCAGGATGAAACTGCACTCCGTGCACGGGCCGGCTCTCATGGGCGAGGCCCATGATCTCGCCGTCAGCCGTGCGCGCGGTCACGCGCAGCGGGCTGTTCCCGGGCAAGGCGACCGCCAGCGAATGATAGCGCGTCGCGGTGAAGGGCGAGGGCAGGCCGGCGAATACGCCCGTCGCGTCATGGCTGATCGCGCTGGTCTTGCCGTGCATGATGGAGCGTGCAGAAACTACCGCGCCGCCAAACACCTGGCCGATGGCCTGATGGCCCAGACAC
Organism: Alphaproteobacteria bacterium; assembly: GCA_016124675.1. Lineage (GTDB taxonomy): Bacteria > Pseudomonadota > Alphaproteobacteria > Caulobacterales > Maricaulaceae > Oceanicaulis. The sequence continues at coordinate 48,071 of WGNG01000019.1, read as the reverse complement.
ACGCCCAGGATCGGCAGGTCCGCGGGCGCGGCGCCGATCAGCTCCAGACAGATGCCCGCCTTGTCCGGATCGCACGGGCCGGGGCTCAGCACCACCGCGCGCGGCCCCAGCGCGAGGGCCTCCTGCGCGCTCATCACATCATTGCGGATCACATGGGTGCGCGCGCCCAGCTCCTCGAAATAGTGCACGAGGTTGAAGGTGAAGCTGTCGTAGTTGTCGATGATGAGCAGCATGGCGGCGCGCGATCCTTCCCGGCAGGAGCGGCAATCTAGGCAAGCGCGCGCCGTGCGCCAACCGCGACTCGCTGTAGACCTCTGCCATGATCCGATGTTCCGCCTTTGCGCCGCATCTGGGCGCCGCCATTGGCGCAGCCCTGATGGCGGCCGCCGCGCTGGCGTTCAGCCTGGGCGCCGGGCCTGCGCCCGTTTCCCCGGACGCGTCCGTCGCACCGGCTGAGCCGCCAGCCAACCGGTTCCTGACCGATAACCCCGCCTTCACCGGCGAGGCCGTCCCGCCCGCGCCGGCATCCGTCATCGCAGCCGGTACGGCTGCGCCTGCTGCGCCCGCTATCGCCGCCACGCCGCCCCACCGACCCATGCTCGCCATCATCATCGATGATGTCGGGCCGGACGTGGCGGTGGCGCGCCGGCTGATCGGGCTCGACCCGCCCGTGACGCTCGCCATACTGCCCTACGCCGCCCTGGCGCCGCAACTGGCGCGCGAGGCGCAGGACGCGCGCCGCGAGGTCTTCGTGCACCTGCCCATGGAGCCGGGCGGGCTGGACGATCCCGGACCCTGGGCGCTCAGCCGCGCCCATGACGCACGCGCCATTGCGGCGCGCGTGCGCTGGGCCTTTGGGCGCATGCCGGGCGCGGCCGGGTTCAACAATCACATGGGCAGCGGCTTCACCTCTGACGCGGACGCCATGGCCCGCGTCTTCGCCGCGCTCGCCGGATCAGAGGCGCTGGTCTTCGTGGATTCGCTCACCGGCCCCCGCTCGGTCGCAGCGGAGGCGGCCCGTGACGCCGGCTTTGCGGCCCTGCGCCGCGACGTGTTTCTGGATAATGATCGCGACCAGGCCGCCATCGCGGCGCGCCTTGAAGAGGCTCTGGCGCTGGCGGCGTCGCGCGGCCATGCCATCGCCATCGGCCATCCCTATCCGGAAACGCTCGCCGTGCTCGACACGCTGGCCGACCGCTCCGCCGCCCATGGCGTGGAGATCGTCTCCGTCGGCGCTATCGTCAGGCGCACCGCCGCATCGGGGCAGGGCGCCTGATCGTGATCAGCGTAAATGCTCTGGCGGCACCACCGGCGCTTCGCGCAGCAGCGTGATCGACAGGCGGCGATTGCCGGCCAGATACGGATCATCGGGATAGAGCGGCTCGGCGCCCGCGCGCCCGCGCACCTCGGCGATGCGATGGTCGGGCAGACCCGTTCCGGCCAGCACCCGCAGCGCCGCATTCGCCCGGTCCGAGGACAGCTTCCAGTTCGTCGGCGCGCCCGGCGGCGTCGGGCTGGAATCGGTGTGACCTGAAATCGTGACCCGGTTGGGCAGGCGCTGGGCGATCTCGCCCACGGCGCGCAACAGGATCTGCGCGCGCTCATTGGGCTCGGTGGAGCCGGGATTGAACATCGGCCGGCCTTCCTGGTCGATCAGCTGGATGCGCAGGCCTTCCTCGGTCATCTCGATCAGCACGTGGTTGGACAGCTCGGCCAGCTCCGGCATGTCCTGCAGCGCCTGGCGCAGGGATTGTTCGGCGCTGGCGAATTCAGCCGTCTCGCGCCGGGACATGGCGCTGGCCAGCGCGCCGAGGCTCACTTCAGGCTCCTCGCCCTGGGACGCGCTTGAGGAGGTTTCCTGCTGGTCGCGCTGCTCCTCGGCGGGGCTGGGGGCCAGCCGGTCGACGATGGAGGCCGTGCCGGAGGAGCGCGAACCTTCCTGGCCGAAATTCGTGCCGCCCAGCACCCCGCCCGAGCCCGACATGGACTGGCTGACGCTGGCGGGCGCGAAATAGTCTGCAATGCCCTGGCGCTGTTCCGGCTCGGTATTGTTGATCAGCCACAGCATCAGGAAGAAGGCCATCATCGCCGTCACGAAGTCGGCATACGCCACCTTCCACGCGCCGCCGTGATGGCCGCCCGCGACCTTTTTGATCTTCTTGATGATGATCGGCCTGTTCGTCGCCATTCCAACCCACCCCGGAGGCATTATGTTTGGAGCGCATCCTGACCCGTCAGGGTTAAGGGCGGGTTTCCCCGGAACACCAAGGAGCATGACGTGACCGAACACCGAGCCTATCGTGACGCGCTGGCCTGCTATCCCACCGGCGTGGCGATCGTCACGCACATGCGTGAGGGGCAGGCGCGCGGCATGACCGTCAACTCCTTTGCAAGCGTCTCCCTGTCGCCCCGGCTCGTGCTGTGGTCGCTCGGGCGCTCCAGCGAGCGCTTCGAGCCCTACGCCGCCGCCGAGCACTACGCCATCAACGTGCTTGCCGCCGATCAGGGCGCATTGTCGTCGGCCTGCGCCATGACCGACAGGCTTGAAGCGGCTGGCGCACGCTGGACCTCCGGCGCAAACGGCGCCCCTCTGCTCGACGGCGCCATTGCCCGGTTCGAGTGCACGCGCGTGGCCATTCATCCCGGCGGCGACCATGTGATCATCGTCGGCGAGGTGACGGCCTTCGACCGGCCGCGCGAGGCGCCCGCGCTGGTGTTCCACAAATCGAGCTATGGTCAGGCGGGGTAAGGCGATGGCGCGCACGGCGTTTCTGGGTCTGGGCGTGATGGGCGCGCCCATGGCGGGCCATCTGGTCCGCGCCGGCCATGATGTGACGGTCTGGAACCGCACGCCCGCCAGGGCGCAAGCCTGGCTCGAGCATCATGCCGGGACAGCCGCTGACAGCCCCGCGGACGCAGCGCGCGGCGCTGACATCGTCTTCATGTGCCTGGGCGACGATCCGGACGTGCGCGCGGTCGCCGGTCAGGTCCTGCCCGCGATGGGGTCGGGCGCCGTGCTCGCCGATCACACCACGGCTTCAGCCGCCCTGGCGCGCGATCTCGACGCGGCGTGCGCGCAGCGCGGCGTCCTGTGGCTGGACGCGCCGGTGTCGGGCGGTCAGGCGGGCGCGCAGAACGGCCAGCTCTCCATCATGTGCGGCGGCTCGCACGCCGCCTTCACCGCCGCCCGGCCGGTGATGCAGGCCTATGCCAAAGCCATCACCCACGCCGGTCCGGCGGGCGCCGGCCAGCTCACAAAGATGGTCAACCAGATCTGCATCGCCGGGCTCGTCCAGGGCCTCGCCGAAGGGCTCAGCTTCGCCCGCGCCGCCGGGCTTGATCCGGAAACCGTCATCCAAGCCATCTCCAAGGGCGCGGCGCAGAGCTGGCAGATGGAAAACCGCTGGCGCACCATGACGCAAGGCGAGTTCGGGTTCGGCTTCGCGGTGGACTGGATGCGCAAGGATTTGCGCATCGCGCTCGACGAAGCCCGCGCCAATGGCGCGCAGCTGCCCGTCACCGCCCTGGTCGACCAGTTCTACGCCGAAATCCAGTCCATGGGCGGCGCCCGCTGGGACACGTCGAGCCTGATCGCGCGGCTGAACAGGGCGGGGGAGGGGTAGGGGTCCGTCCTTGCTTTCCCTCCCCTTGAGGGGGGGTAAGGCCCCCAAGAGCGATCCGGGGGATCGTTCGACGGGCCGAACGGCTGAGCGCAGCGAAGCCGGACAGAAACCGGGGACACACGCCTGTTTTCCGCCTCCGGCCCGGACGACCCGGTGCTCAATCCTCCCCATCATTCCATGCCGGAGGATCACGCAAGGCGATCGCAGCCTGTCAAGGACGACCGGGCCAAAGCTCGGTCGCCGCATGGCGGCGGCCCGCAGGGCTGTCCTTGACAGGCTGCGACGCTTGCGAAAATGGGCCGGCAAGGAAAGACGGGGCGGTGCGGCCCCATACAGGGCGTGATGCTGGGGAAACCGGGGACACACACTCCATGCGTTTCCCCGGCGCAAGCCGGGGTCCACGGGCGCCGGTCAATCTGGCCCCCGGCTTTCGCCGGGCAAACGCAAGATGGAGGCGGCGTTGCCCTTCCGCGCGCACACACCCTTGTCCCGCCCCTGCCCGGCAGGGCGCCGCCTCAATAGCTCCCGATCTGCAGGGCGGCGCGGACAAGGGCGGCGGTGGAGTTGAGGCCGAGCTTGCCCATGATGTTCTCGCGGTGCTTGCGCACGGTGCCCGGGCTCATGCCGAGCGTTTCGGCGATGGCGTCTACCGAGCGGCCCTTGGCGATCTCGCGCAGCACGGCGCGCTCGCGCGGGGTGAGGGCGCTGGCGTTGAGCACGCCGGTGCGCGCATGATCCACACTGCGCGGCCTTGGGCGCAGCGGCGCGCCTGCCGTTGCGCGGATCGCCGCCACCAGCGCGTCGCGTCCCTCCTCCTTGTGCAGGAAGCCCTCCACCCGCGACGCGATCCCGGCCCGCTCGTCCTCGTCGAGGGGCGCGCCGGTCAGCAACAGGACGCGCGGGCGGGCTCCCGCATCGTCCAGGGCCTCGACCACATCGATCCCGGTCATGCCTGGCAGCGAGAAGTCGAGCACGACCAGATCGGGCTTTTGCGCCTCGCAAAGGGCAAGGCCTTCCGCCCCGTCGCCCGCTTCGCCGCACACGGCGATATCCGGCTCCAGCGCGAGCGACTGCACCAGCGCCTCGCGCACAAGGCTGTGATCGTCGATGACGACGACGCGGATCATCCGTTCGCTTGTGGTCATGCCGTCCCCCGCTTCCCAGTATTGTGAGCTAGGGGCGGGGCTGACAAGATCAATGTGAGACTTGGCGGGAGGCATGATGACGGGGGATGACACGCCGCGGATCAGCCGGTTGACCGGCCGGTTCGCCGATGATGAGCTGGAAGCGGCCTATCGCAACCAGACCTGGCCGGTGCAGCGCACCCAGATCGCCCTGACCCTGGCGGGACTCGGGACCGGTCTGGTCATCACCCTGAGCTCCGATTTCCTCTACCTGTGGGGCACGCCGTGGTTTGCGCCCACCGCCGGACTGCGCGGCGCGGCCGGCGTCGGCGGGCTTGGCGCGTGCGCGTTCCTGCTGCTGGCCCGTCCCGGGTGGAGGCCGCCCGCCGCGCCGGTCCTGATCCAGGGCGTGATCGGGCTGATGATGATCGCCTTCATCGTGGTGGCCTTCGCCTTTCCTGCCGTGGAGACCACGCCCCGGGGCATCAGCGACGTGATGGTCTTCACCGCATTCTGCATGTGCATCTTCGCCATCGTGGCCGGGTTTGGCGTCTTTCCCTATCCCGTGGCGGTGGCGGTGTTCTGCACCGGGCTGGCGCTCAGCTATCTCGTGCTTGCCGGCCTCTACTGGAACACCGCCAGCTATCCCAAAGTGTCCCAGAGCGTGCTGGTCCTGGCCGGCTGCGCCTTCGGCTGGATCATGGCGATCGTGAACAATATCAGCACGCGGCGGCGCTTTCACGTCACCCGCCTGTACGAAAAGGCGCGTCTGGCGGCCGAGAGGAGCGAGGCGTTCCAGACCTTCCTGCGCGCCGCCAGCGGCCATGACATCCGCCAGCCCCTCTATGCCCTCGACCTCAACGCCAGCGCGCTCGAAACCATGGCCGCGCGCGGCGATCTCGAACAGGTGCGCCGCCTTGCCCGGCGCCAGAAGATGATGGCGCGCAACATGTCCGGCCTGCTCGCGGCGATGATCGAGCTGTCCACGCTGGACCTTGGCCGCCGCAGCGCCCGGGCGCGCCCTGTGGCTCTAAACGCGCTGATCGGCGACGCCGCCGACCCGTTGCTTGATCTCGCCGAGGAGAAGGGGATCGGCGTGCGCCGCCTCGCCACCCGCCTGTGCGCCGATATCGATCCGGGCATTCTGGTGCATGTCATCTCCAACCTGCTGGCCAACGCGATCAATCACTCCGGCGCAACGCGCGTCGTGGTCGGCGTGAAGCGGCGCGGCGCGGCAGTGGAGGTGATCGTCGCCGACAACGGCAAGGGCCTGAGCCCGCGCCCGGCGCAAATCCGCTCCATTGCCGATCTGCGCGACGAAGAGCGCGCAACCCGCCTGCACGCCGGGCTGGGCATGGAGATCATGTTCGGCCTGTGCGACCGGGGCGGTCTGCGCCTGACCATCACCTCAAGGCCGGGATCAGGCGTGCTCGCCGCCATCACCTGTGCGCGCAGCGGCGCGCCCGAGGTCTGAACGCTCGGCGGGCCCGGCCATTTGTGGCCCACACCTCGCAAAATCCGCGCCTCTACGCCATGCGTCGTATTTCAACGCCTGGAACCCTCGGGCATACCTCATACAGGGGAAAGCCCGGTGGGGGTCACATGCAACTCATGATGCAATCAGACGGCGGCGCATGGCCGCTGCGCCGGTCGCGCGAGCGTACCGCCGGGCCGCGCGAAACGGCCCCGGCAGAGGCGGGCGGCAAGGGCGTCCCGTTCGAGCGCGTGCGCCAGGCGGTTCTCGACCAGTTCTCCCGGCACGCCTTCCACAAGGTCGGCATGCGCGAGGTGGCCCGCGCGGCCGGTTGCGGCATGGCCGCGCTCTATCAGATCGCACCGACCAAGGACCAGCTGGTGGCCGCGTGCCTGGCCGCCGACTTCGAGGCGCGCGCCGAACAGCTCAAATCCGCCTCGCGCCGCGCCGTGGGCACGCGCCAGCGCCTGCGCGCCTGCATGGCGGAGATGGTCCGCTTCGACCTCGACCGCCCTGACTTTGTCCAGATCGTCCGGCTCAACACGCCGCCGCGCCTGATCGACGCGGCGGCCCGGGGCTGCTGCGCCGCCGGCGTGGTCGAGGAGATACTCGCGCGCGGCGTCCGCGACGGATCGGTCCGCACCGATCTTGATCCGGCCGATCTGGCGGCGCTGGTCTGCGCGCTCGCCGATGGCGCGCTGGCGCGCTGGGCGCGGTCCGGCGGCGCCATCGCCCCGGCCCAGCGCGAGCGGCTGGTGGAACAACGCACCGATCTCATCTGGGCGATGATCTGGCCGGCCGTGTGCGCGTCGTGACCCCGTTCGCCCGCATGACGGCCAGCCTCGCCACCGCCGCCCGCGCGGTCCGCCTGGCCAGCGCCCGCAGCGCTCGCAGCCTCCTTCCCAGGCTGCCCGCCGCCGCCGCGCTCGCCCTGTTCTACGGCGGCTAGTAGAAATCGGGGAGAAACCGGGGACACACACCCCATGCATTTCCCCGGCGAAAGCCGGGGCCCAGTGGCGCCGGTCAATCTGGCCCCCGGCTTACGCCGGACAAACGCAAGGTGAAGCCGGCGTTGCCCCTCCCCGGACCCACATCTGTTTTATGCCCCCGATCCGACCCGGTGCTCATTCCTCCCCATCCTTCCATGCGGGAATATCCGTCAGACTGGCCCTGCAAGGAGCGACGGCGAGATGCGGTTGCTTTCAGGAGGTGAGGCCGCGCCGCAGGGCGCGGCGCCGACTCAGGCCCCGCGCACTGGCGCGCACCCCGCTGCGCCGATACATCTGGCCCTCCATATCCGCGTACGCCTGGAGCGTCGCGCCAGCGGAGACCGGCCATGAGCGTCGCCCTTGTCTTTTCGGTCCTCGATTATGCCGGGATTTTCTTCTTCGCCGCCACGGGCGGCATTCTGTCGGCGCGCAAGCAGCTCGACCCGTTCGGGGCGGCGGTCATCGGCGCGGTCACGGGCATGGGCGGGGGCACGCTGCGCGACATCGTGCTGGGCAGCCTGCCGGTCTACTGGGTGCAGGCGCCCGAATATCTCGCCATCGCCGCGGCGGGCGGGCTGATTGGCTATTACGGCTCGGAGCTGGTGCGCGGCGAGGTGGGCGCGCGGCGCGTAGCGATGATCTGGGCCGACGCCATCGGCCTGTCGGTGTTCTGCGTCATCGGTGCGCAGGCTGGGCTCGACGCCGGGGCGCACTGGTCCATCGCCCTGCTCACAGGCGTAATGAGCGCTGCCTTCGGGGGGCTCATACGCGATGTGATCCTCAACGACGTGCCGCTCATCCTGCGCGCCGAGATCTACGCGCTGGCCGCCCTGTTCGGCGCCGGGCTCTACGTGCTGTGCGTCGCCGCCGGGCTGGGCGAGGGCATGTCCGCCATCGCCGGGGCGCTGGGCGCCTTCACGATCCGGGGATGCGCCATCCGCTTTGGCTGGAGCATCCCCGCCATCGGCAAGCTGGACTAGTTGAGGTCCGCGCCGTCCTCATACACGCCGCGGCTCGCATCCATCAGGGTGGAAAAGAAGATGGCGTTCATCAGGAGACGCTCCGTACCCGGATAGGTCCCCCGGAACACCGGATTGTCGGCGAACAGGATCACCGTGCCGCGTCCTGGCCGGTGCACGCTCACCGCCGGCGTCCCGCCGATCTCGGCCAGGCGGCGCTGCGAGGCATAGCCGCTCATCAGCGGACGCTCGGCATACTGCACCGGCACGGCGAACGGATCGGACGGACGCGTCAGGGTGAATGTGGTGTTGCGGTTCACCGGCAGGCGGCGGGCCTGATACCCCCAGCCCAGCGGGTGGGACACATCGAGATCGGTCTCGAAAATCGCCCCGGCCAGCACATGCTCGGCGTCGCGCACCTCCCGCGTGGCGAAATCCAGCCGCAGCGGCGGCGTGCTCCCGGCGGCCTCGCCCGGGGCGTCCTCCGCCTGGATGTTGAGCAGAGTGCTCTCGGTCCATTGCGCCGCCTGGCGCGCCGCGATCAGCGTGCCGCCGCCGCGCACCCAGCGGTCGACCGCGTCGCGTGTCGCGTCGTCCAGCGCCGCATTCCCGCCCGGCAGGATGAGGTGGGTGTATGTGCTCCAGTCGAGCGCCGACAGGCGGCTCTTGGGCACGAGCAGCACCGCCATCTCGTGCTGGTGATCGAGCGTCCACCACATCTCGCCCGCATCATTCCACGAAATCCCGCCGTCAAACGCGACCACCACGCGCGGCGCGTCGAGCGTGCGAAACACATTCCAGGCGCCCAGATCCCGGCCCAGCTCAGGGGTCAGGCCCGTGGCGGCGGCCGCCACCGGCACCCCGTCCTCGCGCGCAATGGTCGACATCAGGGCGTGGATCTGCGCCGGCGTCATGTCCTGGCGCGCCAGCGGCACGAAGATCGACCCGCGCCCGAAGGTCTGCTCGCCCTGCGTAGTGACCAGGGTGAAGGGCTCGCTCGCGGCGCGCGCCATCAGCCCGGCCTCCAGCACCCGGTTCAGCGCCCGCGGCGCAAAGCTGTGCGACCAGTCGAACACATAGCCGTAGGGCGCGCGGTCCGGCGCCGGCGCGCCCTGGAAGGCGCCGTCCGCCGGCTCGCCCAGCGGCAGGGGCGAGAACATGCCGCCGGGCAGGGCGTCATACTGGAGATTATAGGCCAGCGGCAGCGTCCAGCCGGAGACGTCGTAGAAAACATTCTCCTCAAACTCGGTGAAGCGCTCGAATATCCCCCGGATCAGCCGGTGCTGCAGCTGGCGCGCCGGAACGATGTAGGACTCTCCGGCCACATAGGTTCCGCTGCTGGCGCGCACATCGCGCGCGGTGCGGTAGACCTCGATGTCATGGGTGCGCAACAGGCGCACGAACCGGCGCGCGCGCTCGGGATCGCCGGGCGCCGTGAACACCCAGGCCTGCGCATTCGCGCTGGCGGCCTGGCGCGCATTCTCGGCGAAGAAATCACGCTGGAAGGCGATCAGCTCCTCGCGAATGTCGAGCGCGCCCTGGACCGTCGTCAGCGCGGTGCGGAACTGCGTGCGCACATTGTCGGCATTGGTCACCAGCCCGTGCTCGGACTGGATCTGCCCGCCGCGGGCCGCGCCCGCCTCGAACAATATGCCCAGCGATCCTGAAAGCTGGGGATAGGTCGATCCCTTGCCGATATAGAAATTGTCGAACACTTCCTGGGTGGCGTAGAGGCGCGCTTCGCTGTCCATGAAGGCTGCATGACGCCGGGCGATCTCGAAGGTCAGCTCGCGCGCGCGCACCTCAATGAGCGGATTGCGCCGGGTCTCTGTGCCAGGATGGAAGTAGTAGGGCGAGTTATGCCCCATCTCGTGATAATCGGCCGTCACCATGGGCTTCCAGGCGTGCCAGGCCGTGGTGATCGCCACCGATTCCGGCTGGGTCAGCAAGAGCCACTGGCGATTGAGGTCGAACCCGTAATGGTTCACCCGCGCCGTGTTCCACAGATTATGCACCTCATGGGCCTCGTCGGTCACCGGCGCGCGGCTTGAAAACCGCTCCACATGGTCGATCCGCCGGGCGTGGCCGTCCGGGTTATGGGTGACGGCGGCAATGATGACGGTGCTGGCCAGAATTTCCTCGATCGCCTCGCCGCGCGCGGCGGCGAAGTGGTGCAGGAAGGGAATGGCCGCATCCATGGATGAGGTTTCCGCGCCATGGACGCCATAATTGATCCACACCACGATGGGCGCGGAATCCGGTTCGGCATCGCCGCGCAGCCGGGCCAGATGCGCCTGGCGAATCTCGTCCAGCCGCGCGTGGTTCTGCGGGCTGGTGATCACGAATTGCAGGATGGCCCGGCCCTGATGGGAGCGCCCGATCTCCTGCACGCTCAGCCGGTCCGATGCGCCCGCAAGATAGGTCACATAGTCCACCATGTCGTGATAGCGCACCACACGCTCGCCGATCTCGTAGCCGGCATGATCCTCGAACACGGTGATCGACGGATCGTACTCGACGCCCTCCACCTGGAAGAAGCTGGCGGGCTCGGCCAGGGCCGCCGGCGCAGCGATGACAGGCAGGAACAGCGCCAGGCTGGCGGCGCGCAGCGTCTTGAACATGGTGACTTCCCCGGATGGCGTGACAGGTGCGGGCGCCCGGCCGGCGCTCTTGCATGAATGCTTGAGCTTAGCGGATGCAGTGCGCCGCCGCCAATGCTGGCGCTGCGGCGCGTGCGCCTGTATGAAGCGCGGCAAAAGGCCTCCCCGCCAGAAGGAACTCCCCATGACCGCTCCGGTCGAGCGCATTCGCAATATCGCCATCGTCGCCCACGTCGACCATGGCAAGACCACCCTCGTCGACAAGCTCCTGCGCCAGTCGGGCACTTTCTCCGACCGCGCCGCCGAGGTCGAACGGGTCATGGATTCCAATGATCTGGAAAAAGAGCGCGGGATCACCATCCTGGCCAAGAACACCGCCGTGACCTGGCGCGGCTACAATATCAACATCGTGGATACGCCCGGCCACGCCGATTTCGGCGGCGAGGTGGAGCGCGTGCTCTCCATGGTCGATTCGGTGCTCCTGCTGGTCGACGCGGTCGACGGCCCCATGCCCCAGACGGCCTTCGTCACCCGCAAGGCGCTGGCCCTTGGCCTGAACCCCATCGTCGTCGTCAACAAGGTGGACCGCCCCGGCGCGCGTCCTGACTGGGTGGTGGACCAGACCTTTGATCTGTTCGACCGGCTGGGCGCCAATGACGAGCAGATGGATTTCCCGGTGGTCTACGCCTCGGCGCTGCAGGGCTGGGCGACGCTGGACGCCGACAAGCCCGAGCCCGATCTGACCGCCCTGTTCCAGACCATCGTGGACCGCGTGGCCGCGCCGGACGTGGACCCGAACGGCCCGCTCCAGCTGCAGGTCTCGGCGCTGGACTATTCCTCCTATACCGGCGTCATCGGCATTGGCCGCATCAGCCGCGGCACGCTCAACCGCAACCAGAATGTCATCGTGGCTGCGCCCGACGGCAAGACGCGCAAGGCCAAGGTGCTGCAGGTATTCGGTTTCCACGGGCTGGAGCGCGTCGAGCGCGAGCGCGCGAGCGCCGGCGACATCATCACCTTCAATGGCGTCGATCCGCTGGGCATCTCCGACACGCTGTGCGATCTTGAGCATGTCGAGGCGCTGCCGCCCCTGACTGTGGACGAGCCGACCATATCCATGACCTTCCAGGTCAATGATTCGCCCTTCGCCGGGCGCGAGGGCAAGTTCGTCACCACCCGCCAGATCAAGGACCGGCTTGACCGCGAGCTCATCCACAACGTCGCCCTGCGCGTGAAGCAGCAGGACAATGCCGACAAGTTCACGGTATCGGGACGCGGCGAACTGCACCTGTCCGTGCTGATCGAGACCATGCGCCGCGAGGGCTTCGAGCTGGCCGTGGGCCGCCCGCAGGTGATCACGAAGGAAATCGACGGCCAGATCTGCGAGCCGTACGAGAACCTCACCGTCGATGTGGAGGAAATCCACCAGGGCGGGGTGATGGAGCGCCTGGGATCGCGCAAGGCGGACCTGAAGAACATGGTTCCGGACGGGCAGGGCCGGGTGCGCCTGGAATACATGGCGCCCACGCGCGGCCTCATCGGCTTCCGCTCCGAATTCCTGACCCTGACCCAGGGCTCGGGGCTCATGTTCCACACCTTCGACCACTACGCCCCGCGCGCCGTGGGCGAGGTCGGCCAGCGTCCCAAGGGCGCGATCATCTCCATGGAATCGGGCAAGGCGCTCGCCTTCGCCCTGTGGAACATCCAGGAGCGGGGCAAGCTCTTCATCGGCCACGGGACCGAGGTCTATGAAGGCATGATCATCGGCATCAATGCCCGCGACGAGGACATGATCGTCAACCCGCTCAAGGGCAAGAAGCTCACCAATATCCGCGCCGCAGGCGCAGACGAGGCGGTGGTGCTGGTGACACCGATCCGGCTGACGCTGGAATATGCGCTGGAATTCATCAATGATGACGAGCTTGTCGAGGTGACGCCCCAGTCCATCCGCGTGCGCAAGAAGCTCCTGCTCGAGCACGAACGCAAGAAGGCCAGCCGCGCCAGCGCGTAACGGGTGTGCATTGACCGAATGCGGGGAGGGCTGGCGCGTCAGGCGCCGGCCCTTTTCGTTTCACCCCCTGCCATCCCTGCGCACGTCCAGAGCCACCCACGCGGCGAGAAACCCCGCAATTGCGCCGGCTACCGGCAGGGTCAGGCGCTCCGCGCCCGTGCCCGGCAGCGCCAGCGCCAGGGCATAGCCTGCAACCGCGCCCGCCGCGGAGCCCACGAGCGCATCGCGGTGGAGCTGGCGCGCCCAGGACTCCCTGAACAGATCGAACGCGCCCGCCTTGCGCGCGTGCAGCACCTGGCCCGTCAGGATGATCGCGCTGACGATCCACAGCGCCAGCCCGATCCCGGACAGGACGAAGCCTGCGCCGGCAATGAGGCCTTGCGTGTGCGCCGCCAGCACCTCGCCGCCACGCCAGCTCACCACCGCCCCGGCATTGATCAGCGCAAACAGACGCACCCGCGCCCGCAGATGGCGGGCAAGGGCGCTCATGTCAGCCCGATCTCGCGCAGCCGCTCCATCAGATAGTCATGCGCCGAGATGGGCTCAGGATACCGGTCCGGGTTCTGCGGCGCCACGCAGCCGGGCAGGGTGCGGATCTGGAAGTCGGGATTGAAGTGCAGGAAGAAGGGCGTCGAATAGCGCGGGAATTTCATCCGCTCGCGGCTCGGATTGACCACGCGGTGGGTGGTCGAGGGCAGGACATGATTGGTCAGGCGCTGGAGCATGTCGCCGATATTGACCACCAGCGCGCCTTCGGGCGGCTGGATCGGCAGCCAGTCGCCTGAGCGGGTCTTCACCTGCAGCCCGGCCTCTTCTGCGCCCAAAAGCAGCGTGATCACATTGATGTCTTCGTGGGCGCCGGCGCGCACCCCGTCCGGCTCGCCCTCGATGGGCGGATAGTGCAACAGGCGCAGAATGGAATTGCCTTCATTCACCGTGGGCTCGAACCAGTCGTCCGGCAGGCCCAGATCGCGCGCGATCGCTGCCAGCAGCACCCCGCCCATGGCGTCGAGCGCCTCGAACAGGGCCTTCGTGCTGGCGTCGAAACGGGCGATCTCGGCGACTGGCACATTGGCGGGCATGTAGCGCTCAAAGGCGTGGCCGGCGGGCAGATCGCGCCCGCGATGCCAGAATTCCTTCAAATCCTTGCGCGCCTCGCCCTTGGCGTTCTCGGTGGCGAACGGCGTATAGCCGCGCTGGCCGCCGCCGCCGTCCTGAAAATACTGGCGCTTTGTCGCTTCGGGCAGGGCGAAGAAGGCGCGCGTGTCATCGACCGCGCGACCGATCACGCCCGGATCCACCGGATGGTCGCTGACCACGGCGAAGCCGGTGTCGCGAAAGCTGCGCCCCAGCGCGGCGGCGAAGCCGTCAGGATCGCGCCTGGCGCTGGCGAAGGAGACCGGGCGGATGGTGTCGTCAAGGATGATGTTGCTCATGCATGCGCTTTTATCGCGCTCTCACGCGGGCGTGAAGCGGCGCGCGCTTGACCGTGATGCCGCAGGCCCCGACATCTGGATCCCTTGAAACATGAAAAGGCTGACGCCCATGACCGCCCCGATCGAGCTCTATTACTGGCCCACGCCCAATGGCTGGAAGATTTCCATCGCCCTGGAGGAAATGGGCCTGCCCTATGAACTCAAGCCGGTGAATATCGGAACGGGCGAGCAGTTCCGGCCCGAGTTTCTCGCCATCAGCCCGAACAACCGCATGCCGGCCATCATCGACCCCGGCGGGCCGGACGGCGAGCCGGTGAGCGTGTTTGAAAGCGGCGCCATCCTTCAATATCTCGCCCGCAAGACCGGCCGCTTCTATGGAGACACCCCGCGCGAGCAGATCGAGGTCGAGCAGTGGCTGTTCTGGCAGATGGGCGGGCTCGGCCCCATGGCCGGTCAGGCCCATCATTTCCGCAGCTACGCGCCGAAGATCGAGCCGGACCTGACCAAGCTGGAATACGGCAAGACCCGCTATACCAACGAGGTGAACCGCCTTTACGGCGTCATGGACCGGCGCCTGGCCGGCCGCGATTATCTCGCCGGACCCTATTCCATCGCCGACATGGCGGCCTGGCCCTGGATCCTGCCGGAGGGCCAGGGCCAGTCCCTCGACGATTTTGCGAACCTCAAGGCCTGGCACGCGCGTGTGGGCGAGCGTCCGGCGGTCCAGGCCGGCCGGGCGGCGGGCAAGCAGATGCGCGTCGCGCTCGCCGATGACAGCGAGGACATGAAGAAGGCCCGTGACATCCTGTTCGGCCAGCGCGCCCGCCCCTGATTGCCGGCGCCCGCCTGCTGCGGGTAAGGTCGCGGGCGGGGGATGGACTGAAGCGGGGCGCAGCACGCAATGACCGGGGAGGGCTACAGCTGGCGCTATGGCGCGCGCGACCCATGGCTTGCGCCGTGGCCGCGCGCCGCGCTCTACCTGATCTGGCGCGCCCTGGTCGCCAGCGTGCGCCCGGCGCTGTTCCTGGCGCTCGCAGCGGCGAGCCTCGCGCTGGTTTTTGCCGCTGTGACCGCGCCTGGACCGGTTCATGTCTCCACAGCAGCCCGTCACGATCCTTTTTCTGGCCATGATGTCTCCACAGGCACGGGGATTGAACCCATCATCCGGGCCGCTATCCCTGCCTCTGTCACCCCGCGCGCGCTATGGGAGGCGCGCATCGCCCAGGCCCTCGACGCCGGTCCCTGGCGCACGCCCGACCTCGCCCTGGCTGAAAGCCTCGCCCGGTCCCTGCCCGTGATTGAGGGGGAAGACGCTCTGGCATTCTCGATATTGGCCGAAGATCGCAGCGCCGCGCACGTCAATGCCGACCTGCGCGCCCGGCCGGTCTGGGACCGCCAGCAGCGCCTGCGCGCCGCCCTGGAGGAACGTCTGGCTGAAGGCGCCGGGCTCGATCCGCCCTTTCTCGTCTTCGCAAACCCTTATCTGACCGCCCGTTTTGATCGCGCCCGCAGCCTCTACGGCCCCGCCCGCGACGCCGCCGAAGCCTGGTTCGCGTCGCCCCGCGGCGCCGCGTTTCACCTGCCATCCGTGGCCGGTTGGCGGGGCGGTCTCCCGATCACCCTGTTCGGCGATGCGCGCGATCTGGCGCATCATGGCTGCGCGCTGGCCGCCGCGTCCGGGCGGCGCATTTCCGCCTGCGCCGGTGCGCCCGAGGGCTCGCAAGACCCTGTCCTGACAGGCCTTCTGCTAGCCGCCGCCGCCATGCCGGGCGAGGGCGGAGCGGGCGGGCGTCTTATCGCGGCCGCCTATGCGTCGGGGCATCTGGACGCCGGTCTGGCGCAACAGCTCGCCCTTGGACCCGATCCGGACCTGGGCCGCGAGTCCTTGCTGGCGGCGCTGACGCCGCTCTTGCTCGAGGCGGGGATGGCCGCGCGCGAACCCTGGCGGTTTGACGGCCACGTTCAGGCCGCCGCCCGTGAACACGCCCGCGCCGCTCGGCTTGATCCTGAAATATATCAGGTGGTTGCCGGCGCCCTGAACGCCGTGCGCCGGTCCGACGGCGCCCTTGCCGCGCTGCGCATCGCCGCCTGGCTCAACGCGCCGCAGGACGCACCAGCGCTGGCGCGCCTCGCCGCTGCGCATCCGGGCCAGCTCCTTGCGTTTGACGCCCTGGCAGGAGCGCAGGTGCTGGACGCAGCCCGGCCGCCCGCGCCCGTTCGCAGCCCGCCGCAGACGCCCCGGCGGGCGATCCTGCTGGCGCTGGCGTTCTTGCCTGCAGCGCTGGCCCTGGCGATGGTGGCGGCGGCCCTGAGCGGCGCCTCCAGAAGCCGGCGCAGAGGGCGCCCCGGGCCGCTGGCTCGCATGGACGCGGCGGTGAGCGTGTTAATCCTCGGCAGGAATTCCTAACGGATTTAAAGCGTTAATTCGTATTATTCCTGATTTGCCTTAACCGTGCGCTTACCGTCCGCGCGCATCATCCTGCTCGTACGACCGGCTCCGAAGAGGCTTGGCGTGCATGGTGGGATGACGGACGCACACCGGAGACACAGCCGGGTCGCCCGTCCAGATGCAGGGAAAGACGACAATGGCGTTCACCGATATGGAAACCGCTCAGGCGCACGACGCGATCACCATGGATCCGACGGGCGAGGATCTGTGCAAGCTGGGCCTGATGTACTCGACCGGCCAGTGCGGCGTGGTTGACTATGTCGAAGCCCACAAATGGTTCAATCTGGCGGCCCTGATGGGCTCGTCATCGGCCAAGCATTACCGCGCCGAACTGGCGATGGAGATGGACACCAGCCAGATCGCCAGCGCCCTCACCGCGGCGCGCGAGTGGCTCGCCACGCGCCACTAGGGTGCAATCAGCAAAACCGGGTGCCGGTTTCCAGCAGATTGCGCTCTGACTGAAATGGGTGGCGCTTGCGGCCCGACGCAGTCAGGCCGGACGACGCTCCAACGCCCGGGTTCAGGCAAGGCCTTTCGCCTCTGCGCTATTCGTTGAACACCGCGTTGGTCAGCGCAAAGGCGAACGCGCTGTCGATCGGCAGGATGTTGCGCACGTAAAGCTCAATGAAGTCATTGACTTCGGCGATGCCGCGGCGGGGCGCAAACACGATGTCGAAGCGCGACAGCGGAATCGCATCCGCCGGCTCGCCGCGCTGCGCGCGCGTCAGGTCGACCGTGCGCATCATCAGCCCGCCATTGGCGGCGCGGCGCAGGACGACAATCTCGCTGCGGCGCGCACGGATGGTGAGGCCGCCGGCCAGAACCGTCGCTTCCAGAACGCCAATCCGCTGCGAGGGCAGTTCAAACAGGCCCGGATTGGCCACTTCGCCGCCCACCAGAATGCGCTGCGAGCCAAAGGCGGCCGGGCGCACCTCGACGATCGGGTCGCGCAAGGTGCGCACATAGCGCTGCGCGATCAGGCTGGCCGCTTCCGGCGCCGTGGACCCGGCCACCATGACCGCGCCCGCCAGCGGCAGGTTGGCCCGTCCGTCGGGCCCGATCAGGTAATCGCCCGACAGCTCCTGCGCGGTATGCATGGTCACCGTCACCGTATCGCCCGGAAACACGCGATAGGCGGTTGCGGCTGAATCCCAAGGCTCGAACTGTGACGGCTCGAACCCGGCCGCCCCGGCGGGGCGGCGCGGACCGGCGCAGGCGGCCAGCGCGGCAAGCGCGAGGGCGCCCGACAGGGCCGCGCGGCGCGATAGGTCAGTCATGGCGTCGCCTCATGCCTCAATCGTGTCACAAGTCTCAAGCTGGCGCGCTCCGGCTAAGGAAAAATTAAGCGCGTTGCAGCCACATGCGGACATGGGCATGAGCGCAGGCGATCTGGATGGACGCGGCGGCGGGACAGGCGGTTCCCGGCGCGATCTCGACCTGTTTGACCTGATCGCCCTCCTGTGGGCGCAAAAAGTCCTGGCGATTGTCACCGCCCTCATCGTTTTTGTGCCCATCGCGCTGCTGGCTGTCACTCAGGTGACCCCCAGCTACGAGGCCGTGTCGCGCCTCCTCGTCATCCAGGATGACAATGACCTGGCGCCCGGAGCGGCCGGATCGGGCGGCGCCTTCACCCTGGATCAGGTGATGCAGTCAGAGGCGGAAATCCTCAACTCCGACGCGGTGCGCCGCCTGGCCATCGAACAGCGCCGCGGCGCAGCGGGGCCTGCGGAACTTAAAATGCTGCGCGATGGTTTCGCCGTAACCCGTTCGCCCAGCGCCAGCCTTCTGACCGCCACCTTTGAACACTCAGACCCGGTGGTCGCCGCCAACACCCTGAACGCCATCATCGACGCCTATCTCGCCTACCGCATCGAGGTGCTGATCGGCGGGGTCGAAGGCGGGGTGGAGGAGCGGCTGGCCCGGGCCGAACGCGTGTCGGCCATGGCCGAAGCCGATTTGCGCCGCTTCCTCGAGACGCATGGCATCTCCGACTACGCCACCGAGCGCGCCGCGGTGCTGGCGCGCCTGTCTGATCTCGAAGCCCGGCGCATGAGCGCAGAAGCCGAAGCCGCGCAGGCGCGGGCGCTGGCCGGCGCGCTCGCCTCCCGCATGACGGCCATCCCTGACACGATTGAATTATATGTGGAAAACTCGGTGACCGGTCAGCTCCTGGACCTTCAGGTGCGCCGCATCGATCTGCGCCAGCGCTATCAGGATGACGCCCCGCCCGTTCAGGCGGTCGAGCGCGAGATCGAGGCGCTGGAGCGCTTTATCGCGGCCGGCGGCGCCAACGGGCAGGGCCAGCGCCGCACTGGCGTGAACCCGGTCTGGCAGGACCTTGAATCAAGCCGTCTGCAACAGGAAGCCTTCAGCGCCGGACAAAGCCAGCTCGCGGCCTCCCTCGCACGCCAGATTGAACAGGCGCGCACCGAGGCGGACCGGCTGCGCGCGCTGGGGCCTGAGCATGACCGCCTCGTGCGCGCCGCGCAGGCGCGCGCCGAAGCCGCAGGGCGGCTCTCCGCCCAGGCGGCAGACGCCAGCGCCCGCCGCGCCCTGCCGCCGGGCGCCGCCGATTCTGTCCGCATCGTCGAACGGGCCGAGCCGCCGTCTGAAGCCAGTTCGCTGCGCAGTATCATTCTGGCCGCCGGCCTGATGCTGGCCCTCGCGGTCGGCGCCTTCGCCGGTCTGGTGCGCGGATACTGGGTGGAGGTGCGCGGGAATCGCGAAGCGCCGCGCACCCCGCCGCCGCCGCGCCGCAATCCGCCGCCCGCCGCCGCTGCGCCCGCCGCCCGCCGGACGGCCGAGCCGCCAGCCCCGGCCGCCCCTGCACGCCTGCCCGTGCTGGCGCGGGTCTCCCGCCAGCCGGCATCAGCGGCTCGTTAACCAGTTCGCCCCTAGGGTTAACCCTCCTTTGTGGGGTGTGCATGACACTCGAGCTTGAACTGGACGGACTGGCCCGGACGCTTGTCTCGCGCGGCGTGCGCGGGGCTGCGGTCATGCTTGCGCCCATAGCGCCCGGCGCCGGGGCGTCCTTTGTCTCGCGCGCTCTGGCCCAGCGCTGCGCCCGGCTCGCAGACGGGCCGGTCTGGCTCTATGATCTTGATTTTGCGCGTAATCCCCAATCGGCGGGCGTCGTGTTCAGCGCTGAAGGGTATGACGCCGCTTTGCAGGGCTCGCGCTTCTGGCGCAGCGAACCTCAGGAGGCCGGACGGTTGGCGATGCGCCGGCCCGAAGGCGAACACATCTTCATCTCCCGCTTTGAGCGCGAACCCGGCTCGGTGCAGCGCGTCGTGTTTCGCTCCATGCCGGACTATTGGGGCAAGGCGCGCCGCGCCTGCCGGCTGGCGCTGCTCGACGCCCCTGGCGCCAGCCCGGCGATCATGGCGCTGGCGCGTGATCTCGACGGCGTTGTCCTGGTGGGCGATGCCGGCAGCACGCGCCGCTCGCAAGCCGATGCGGCTGCCAGCCGGATTGAGGCTGCAGGCGGGCGCGTCCTCGGCGTTGTTGTCAACCGTGTGGACCTGAAGGCCGCCTCATGAGCGCTCTGGCGCAGGCGGCGCGCTGGCGCGGCGCCGCGCCGCGCCTCACATTCTGGCCCGCGATCGAAGCCGGACTCGCCCTGATCGCCTTGCTCCTCTACTCGAACGCCCTGCTGGCGCCCTTGCTGGCGGACCCGGCCCGCCCGGACGATTCCGAAGCTTTGCGGCTCATCTGGCCGCCCGTCTACGCCTTGACCCTCGGCCTTGTCGCCCTGACGCCCGGCGCAGTCTGGCGGGTCACCGTGCGCGCCTGGCCTTTGGCTCTTCTCAGCGTCTTGACCCTGGTGTCGGCGCTCTGGTCCATCGACCCGGAAATCTCCCTGCGGCGCGGGCTGGGCGTGGTGATGACGCTGGTGTTCGGCCTCTGGCTGGCGGCGCGCTATGACTGGCGCGATCTCGTTCGCCTCATGGCGCTGAGCTTCGCCATCCTCGCCATCGGCAGCCTGATGGCCGGCGCGCTCGCGCCCGGCTTCGGCGTGATGCAGGAGGTGCATCCCGGCGCCTGGCGGGGCTTGTGGTGGGAAAAGAACACCCTGGGCGCCATGATGGCCTGGGGCGCAGTGGCCTTCCTGGCGGCGGTGTTCTGCGCGGTCAGGCAGGCCGAGCGATGGATGTGGCTGGCGCTGATGCCCGTTGCCTTGATTCTGGTTATCCTCGCAACCTCGCGCACAGCCTTCATTGCGGCGGCCATCGCCATGGCCGGGCCAGTCGCCATCGCCCTGGTGCGGCGCGGCTTTGGATTTGCCGCGCTTGCCGGTCTCGGTCTGATCATCGTGATCATCGCGATCTTTGGCGTCCTCGTCATTGGGCCGGGGGCCGTGCTGGAGCTGCTGGGCCGGGACGCCACCCTGACCGGACGCACCGATATCTGGATCGCGCTGGGCGACGCCATCGGCCAGCGCCCCTGGACGGGCTATGGCTATGGCGCGTTCTGGGAGGTGGATGACGGCCCGGTGCACTGGGTGCGCCAGACCACAGCCTGGCCCGTACCCACGGCACACAATGCCTGGCTGGAGACCGCGCTGGCGCTCGGCCTGCCCGGGACGGCGCTGGCGGGCTGGGTGTATCTGGCGGGGCTTGGGCGCAGCACCGCCCGGCTCATGCGCGGTGTCGAGACGTACTGGGCGTTGCCGTTTCTTGCGGCCTGGGGCGTGATCAGCCTGTCCGAAAGCAATCTTCTGCAGCAGAACGGCTTTGTCTGGCTGCTCTTGTCGGCGACACTGGCCAAGCTCGCGGCGGGCCGCGATCAGGCCTGACGCGCCGCGACGCCGTAGAAGCGCGGCGCGGCGGCGTCGATGAACACCATCTTGCCCACCCCTTGAACCAGCCGGTTCAGACAGGCCGCCGCCATCGCTGGTCCTGCGATCGCCGCGGCGGGCAGGGCGAGGGCAAATCCAACAGCCTGCACGGCGCCGATGGCGACCCACGCCGCCAGCTGCCCATACCGGCGCGATTTCAACGCCGTCTGGCTCGGACCCTGACCGTAGGCGAAGCTGCGCCGGGCGGCATGCGCCAGTGTCGCCCGCGACGCCTCCACATGCTCGATCACCTCAGCCCCGGGCGCCCAGGCGAAGCGCACGCCCTGCGCGCCAAGCGCGGCGAACAGGATATCGTCCTCGCCGCCCATCTCGTTTGCGGCCGGGTCGAACACCGGCGACGGCAAGGCGCAGCGGTCCCGGTCGATCAGGCTGTTGCCGCAGCCATACGGCTTGGCGATGAGGCCGCCCGCATGCCCCGGATCGCGCGAATACAGCCGGGTCAGCCAGGCGGCGAGCACCGGACCTGCATGGGCGGCCAACGCCTGCACCGGCCCGAACGTCACCCCGGCGCCGGACGCCTCATGCAGGGCTTCAAGTGCGCCCAGCCAGTGCGGCGGGGCGCTTTCATCATCATCGAGCTGGACGATTCGCGGCGCGTTGGCTGCGGCGAAGCCGGCATTGCGGGCGTTGGAGACACCCGGCGAGGGCGCGTGGACATAGATCAGCGGGCAGGGCGAATCGGCCTGCAGGGCCGCGACCCGTTCTCGCGCCGATCCGCCCGGATCATTGTCGGCGACGATGATTTCGTCGGCCTTGCGCGTTTGCGCAAAAACGCTGCGCAGGGCCCGCTCCAGGCTGTCGGGGCGCCGGAATGTCGGGATGAGGACCGCGAGCCGGGTCATGCACGCGCCTCCACATGATCCAGCGCCCGTGCTACGGGGCGCACGTCAAGCCCCTCGCAGGCCTGACACACCGTCTCCAGAAAGCGCGGCGAGCAGCCCCACTGGCTCGGACCGTTGCGCACGTCATGGCCGTAGAAAATCAGCCAGCCCGGCTTCGCGCGCACATCGGCGATCGCCCGCAGCGCCTGCGCCAGCCCGAGCTCGCCGCCATCGAGCGGCACGGCTTTCAGGAGACCGCGATCCACACGGCCCCGATTGATCCCGGGACGCACGCCGCGCAGCGCGCGGTACACGCCCAGCAGCGCCCGCTTGCCTGATGGCGTCGCCTCTCCGTACGGAAAGGCAAAGGTTTCAAAAGGCTTGGCGGTCTTCAGGCGGCGGTGCGCATCGCGGTTGCGGGCGCAGTCGGCCAGCGCGCCCGCCGCGCTGAGCCGGCTCAGGTCAGAATGGGCATAGGTGTGGCAGGCGATTTCGTGGCCTCGCGCCATCAGATCGCAGATCATGTCAAAATCATGCATCTCGCCCAGATGCGTGACGCGCGACTCAAATCCGCCCGCCGCATAATAGGTGGCCCTCCAGCCCGACGCCTCAAGCAAATCCGCGCCCGCCTCGCCGGCCGAGCGCGGAAAATCGTCAAAGCTGAAACTGATCAGGGGCTGGTCCAGCGCCACGTCCAGGGGCGTGACGTCCAGAAGGCGCGCGGCCATGCGGCGCAGCTTGCCCTCGAGCCCGCCTGCGGGACGGTAAGGCGCATGGTCCGTCATCGTCATGGCAGATCTCCGGCGGCAGCGGCGGCGCGAAACAGTTTCAGCCCGAGCGCGCGCACCCGCACGGGCAGGACGCTCATCCGTGCAATCATCGCGCCAGCCGCCCGCGCCGGGCCTGCCGCCCGCCAGCGGCGCAGCGTCAACGCCAGGCGCGCGCCCGGACGCGCCGCGTAATCGGGATGGCGTGTCAGCAAACGCGCGAAATTCGGTCCCGCCGCGCCAAATTTCGCCAGCAGGCGCTCCACGCTTTCCAGCCCGCCATGACCGGCCGGGTTGTCGGCATGGGCGACGCGGCCAGCTTCAGCGGCGCGCAGCGCCCAGTCCACATCCTCCCAGCCCCAGCCTGAATAGCATTCGTCGAAAGGAACTTGGGCGAAAAACCTGCGGCGCACGGCGAGGTTCGAGGAACACACCGCGACCGCGCCGATCTCGTTGCGCTCCACGGCGCTGCGCACGTCCGATGTGCGCGCCAGCGCAGCATGCACCTTCTCGTGCGGGCCAGCGGGCTCGCAGGGCTCATAGCCGCCAAACACGGCGTCTGCGTCCGTGTGTGCGAGAATGTCGATCCAGCGCGTCAGGAAGCGCGGGGGCGGGCGCATGTCGGCGTCAAGAAACAGCAGCCATTGCCCGCGCGCCATCGCACCGAGGCGATTGCGGGCCGCAGAGCGTCCCAGATTGATTTCAGCGGTGATCAGGCGCGCCGGCATGTGCGCATAAAGCACCGCAGCCCGCAGCGCGTCCGACAGCTCCCGGTCCGGCGCGCCATCTTCGTAGAGGATGAGCTCCGCCTCGTCTGACCCGTCAGACGCCAGCGCCGCCAGGAGAGGGCGCGGATCGTCGCGATAGGTGGGAACCAGCACCGACAGGATTGGCGCGGGCGCCTGGCGCGCCGCGTCGTTGAGGGTTTCCTTCACGCCAGCGCTCATGCCCGCGCTCCTGCAAGGCGCGCCAGAATCGGTCCCGCCATGGCGGTCCGGCAGCTGGCGGCATCCAGCGCCAACGCCAGCAGGGCGTAGACGCCGGCGCCCAGTGTAATCTTCATGGCCAGCTCTGCCGGCGCGCTGTCGAGGGAGGGCAAGGCCAGAATCGCTGCGCCCATGCCGAGAGCCGCCGCCCCTGAGCGCAGCCAGTCCGAGACCGGGATCGGCAGGGCAAACACCGTGCGGCCATGCACGATGCACACGCTCAGCGCAGCGCCGTAAGCGACCACGGTCGCCAGCGCGGCGCCCGTGAGGCCGAGCACGGGTATCAGAACGAGGTTCAGAACCAGATTCAACGCCGCGGCGCCGGTCATGATCGCGGCCATGGCGCGCGGCTTGCGGCCGAGCACATAGGCCTCGTGGAAATAGAAGGTCATGATCCCGTTCATCAGGCCGGACAGGGCGATGAAGGGGATGATGCGCGCAGCCTCGCCCGCGATCTCCGCCCCGATCAGCCAGCGCGCCACGGGTTCAGCGACCAGCGCCAGTCCGACAGCGGCGGGAAAACCGAGCAGTCCCATGAGCGCCCCCGTCCGCCGCGCGACGGCCTGGGCGGCGGCGCGGCCCTGATGCTCCAGCGCGGCGACCAGCAAGGGTCCGGTCGTGGCGCCCAGCCACAGGAAGATGATGGCGAGGGACCGGTCGGCCACCGCGTAGCCGGCGGCATAGGCGCCCACCTCCGCCTCGCCCATGAAGCCTGCGATCAGGAACCGGTCACCCACCGACAGTAAATGCTCGAAAATCAGCGAGAAGGCCACCGGCCCGCCATAGGCGAAATAAGCCATGGCGCGCGGCCCGTCAGCGCGGTCACGTCTGGCGCGTGACAACAGGACCGGCGCATCAATCAGCAGGATAACAAGCCCCGCCAGCGCCATGCCGGCAAACGGCCCGGCTGCGCCGAGGCCTGCATGGGCGAACACCACGCCGAGCCCAAAGCCGGCGGTCAGGGTGAAGCTTTCGATGGCGCTGTAACGCCCGGCCTGACGCGCGGCGCGGCGGGTTTCCAGGGCCAGCGTGACGCCGGAGCGGATGATGGCATGGGCCAGGGCGAAAGCGCAGGCCGTGCGCAGCGCCCCGTCCATGGGGATGAAGGCGATCACAGCGCCCGCGATGATCGCTGCGATGACGGCTAGGGCTCCATACATGCGCCAGGCGGTAAAGGTGTGGCCGGGCAGGCGTCCCCGCGCGTCGCTGCGGGCGTGATGGCGCGCCACGGCGGCGTCGAGCCAGGTGAACACCGCCGTGCCGATCAGGGACGCGCCGGCCAGCAACAGCATGTAGCGGCCGTACTCGTCCGGGCTCAACACGCGCGTGAACACGATCACGGCGCCGAAGCCCACAATGGCCTGGGCGGCGTATACCGGCAGATACGCAAGGAGATGGCGGTTCAGCATGAGACGTCCGCAAATGATGTGACCGCGACCATGCAAGCGATCTGCCGCCCGCGCAGGGTGGAATGAAGCATGCATGGTCAGGCTGAAGACGCCCTTAACCCGAGCCGGATCAGAACAGGTCCGTGCAGGAACGGATGCTGCCATGCTGAACGTGACCGCGGTTAAGCCCATCGACCTCTCGCGCGCAGAGCGCGGAGCCTGGCAGGCGTTTGTGGACGCCTGTCCGTCCCTGGCCAGCCCCTATTTTTCTCTCGGATTTCTCGATGCGGTGGGGGCCGCGCGCCGCGACACCCGCGTGCTGGTGGCGCGCCAGAGCGGGACAATCAGGGCGTTTCTGCCGCTGCATGCCGGGCTGATGGGCCATGCGCGCCCGCTGGCCGGACCACTGGGCGATCATCATGGCCTGATCGCGGCGCCCGGGATTGATCTCGATCTGGGCGAGATGCTCAAGGCGGGCGGTGTGGGCGTGTTCGGCTTTTACGGCGCTCTGGCAAGTCAGGCGCCCTTGCGCCGCCATGCCCTGACGCGTGACGGCAGCTGGGTGATTGATCTGTCCGGCGGCTATGACGCCTTCGTCGAAGCGCGCGCAGCGGTGGACGCCAAGGCGTTCCGCAATCTGCGCGCCCGGCGGCGCAAGCTGGAAAGCGCTGATGGCGGGTTTGAATTCCGCATTCAGGATGACCGGCCCGACGTGCTGCAAACAGCGCTGGCGTGGAAGTCGGCTCAGTATAGACGCACAGGCGTTTTCGATGCCTTTTCAGTGCGATGGACGGTGGACCTTCTCAATAGAATCAAGGCAGACGATTGCCGCCTTCAGGTGTCGAGCCTGGAGATTGGCGGCCGGCTCGCCGCCGTGCATGTGGGCATGCGCACCGACCGCGTGCTGCACTACTGGTTCCCGGTCTATGACCCTGAGTTCTCCGGCTTCGGTCCGGGTCTCGCCCTGCTGATGGATATATGTCAGGTGATGGCGGCGGAGGGCGTTGCCGAAGTGCATCTGGGGCCCGGCGATTATGAATTCAAAGCCCAGCTCGCCAGCTGGCAGATCGGTCTGGTCAGCGGGTTCGCCGGGCAGGGCGCGCCGCTGGCGGTGCAACGGGCCGCCCGCGCGCTGGAGCAAGGCGCAGAGCGCCTGCCGATCGGGCCGATGGCGCGGCTTCCGGGAAAGGCGTTCCGCCGCATCGACTTGCTGGCGGGATTTCACGCCGCATGATCACGCGGCGTACGCTGCTGACCGGGGCCTGCGCCGGACTCGCTCTGGCCGGGGCAGGCCATGCCGCGCCCGCAGGGCTGCGGCTCGGCCTGTCCCGGCATGATCTGTGGCGCATGGCGAATGGCCCGCATTTGCGGGGGGCGGTGATCGTTCAGCGCCGGGTTTACCCGTCGCTCGACGGCGGGCAGTTCCTGGGTGACGGCGTTGTCGGCGCGCCCGTGACCGACGCAGCGCTGGATTCTCTGGCCGAGGCGGGCGCCAATCTGATCAGCTGGTCAGGCCCGGGGCCGTTCGCCGAAACCACGCCTTTCGCGCCCGATCAGGCCATTATCGATCATATCGGCCGCTGGCTCGACCGCTGCCTGGCCCGCGGGCTCTTCACTACGCTGTGCCTGCGCTCGGGACCGGGGCGCAGCGCCTTCGCCTTCCATCCCGAAGAGACCTGGTATCCGGCGCATTTGCGGGATGTCTCGGTGTGGTCGCGTGACGACGCGCAGGCCGCGTGGGCGGAGATGGTGGTCTGGACGCTGAGCCGGTTTGGCGATCACCGGGCGCTGGCGGGCGTCGTGGCGATGGACGAGCCCAACGCCATTGACGACGGACGCCCGGGCGTCTGGGAGCCGTTCGCCGCGCGCATCGCGGGCGCGGTCGCGGCGGCGCAGGCCGACCGGGTGACGCCGCTTCTCCTGAGCCCTGACCGCTGGGCGCGTACCACCCACGCAGCCGATCTGCGCGCGGCCGTGGGGCCGGGACCGATCCTTGCGCTGCACGATTACGAACCCTGGACGTACACGCATCAGGCGCCGGGTGAAGCTGTCGCGTTCGATGCCCGCCAGGATGCGCTGCTGCTGCCGGACCCGGCGCTCGGTCCCTGGGCGATGCTGGAGTTTGGCGCGGTGCGCCACGCGCCCGGTCTGACGGGCTATCTCGAGGACCGGATTGCGCAGTTCGAGGCGGCCGGCGCGAACTGGGCGGCGTTTCGCTGGACCCATGGCTGGCGGCCCTATGAGGCGCGCGAGGACTCCATGACGCTGCCGCACAATCGCGACGCCATGGCGCTCATGCGCCGGGTCTGGGCGCGAAATACCCGGCGTCCCGATTAGGCGAGGGCGTCTGTCAGGAGCTGCAGCGCTGTCTCAACGCTGGCGGCGCGGATGTCGGCGCGGGTCGTCCCGGCAAAGCGCTTTTCGACCGTTTGCGTCGCTGCGCCAGCCCGGGCCACGCCAAACCAGACCAGACCCACCGGCTTGCCCGGCGACCCGCCGCCAGGTCCGGCAATGCCGGTCACCGACACGGCGATCCCGGCTTGCGAGCGGGCGAGCGCGCCCTCGGCCATCGCCTGCGCCACCGCTTGCGACACAGCGCCATGGGCGTCGATCAGCTCGGCCGGCACGCCCAGAAGCTCGCTCTTGGCGGCGTTGGAATAGGTGACGAAGCCCCGGTCCACGGCGTCCGAGGCACCGGCGATATCCGTGAGCGCCGCCATCACCAGCCCGCCGGTACAGCTTTCGGCCGCCGTGATCATGATTTGCGCTTCACGCGCCCGATCAATTACTTGCGCCGCCAGCTTCGCCCTCATGCGGACCTCATCGTGATCACCGCCTGCGCCGCCAGCCCTTCGCCGCGGCCTGTGAACCCGAGACCCTCGGTGGTCGTCGCCTTGATGTTGACGCGCTCGGGTCTGAGCCCCGTCAGCGCGGCAAGCCGCGCCTTCATCGCCGCCTTGTGAGGCCCAATCTTCGGGCGTTCGCAGATCAGGGTGACGTCGCAATGCACCGGCGCCAGCCCCGTCTGCGCCGCCAGTTCCAGCGCGTGGGTGAGGAAGCGGGAGGAGTCCGCGCCCTTCCACTGCATGTCGCTGGGCGGGAAGTGATCGCCGATATCGCCAAGGCCGGCTGCGCCCAGCACGGCGTCGGTGAGCGCGTGTAGGCCCGCATCTGCATCCGAATGGCCGACAAGGCAAAGATCGCCCGCGATGAACACGCCGCACAGATGCAGCCCGTCGCCGGGGGCGAGGCGGTGAACGTCAAATCCGGAGCCCGTGACAAACGCTCCGCCGCGTCCCGCCATCAGCCGCTCGGCGCGGTCGAAATCGGCCGGCCAGGTGAGCTTGAAATTCATCTCGTCGCCCGCAACGAGGCGCACCTCCAGACCAGCGGCGCGCGCCAGTGCGGTCTCGTCCGGAAAATCAGCGCCGTCCGCCGCCTCGAACGCATCACGAAGCGCCTGTGTGCGGAAGGCCTGCGGCGTCTGCAGGCGCACGAGGCGGCTGCGATCAACTGGCGTCACCTCGCCATCCTGCTCGCGCGCCAGAGCGTCCGCTACCGGCAGGGCCGGCGCGGCGCAAGGCGCGTGGCCGAGCGCGTCGAGGAGCGCATCGATGGTCTCAGCGCTCAGGAACGGCCGCGCTGCGTCATGGATCAGCACATGCTCGCCTGTGACCGCCGCAAGGCCCGCGCGCACCGAGGCCGACCGTGTCGCCCCGCCGGAGGCAAAGCGCACGCGCGCAGACAGATCGCCCAGCGCATCCATGACGGCTTCGCGCTGTCCCGGCGCGTGGACGACAATCAGCTCGCCGCAGGCGGGATGGTCTGCGAGAATCTGCGCGCTCCAGGCCAGAACGGGCCGTCCTGCCAGCAGGCGCAATTGCTTGGGCTGGCCGCCGCCCGCGCGCTCGCCGCGCCCGGCGGCCATGATGCAGGCGGTAAATCGCACCATCACACCGGTCTCCCTCGACTTTGCGCTTTCCGTTAAGGCGTCTGGCCGCGCGCGTCCAGACAGGCTATCTGCTCATCTCATGACAGTGACGGCCAGCATACTGAACGGTTTCAGCATCGGTCCGGTCCGGGTGGACCGGCCGGTCCTGCTTGCCCCGATGTCGGGCGTGACGGATTGGCCCTTCCGCCGTCAGGCCTGGGGGTTCGGCGCCGGGCTGGTGGTCACCGAGATGGTGGCCTGCGAAACCCTGGCCCAGGGGCGCGCTGACGTGGTGAGGCGGATGAAGGCCGATGGCGGCTGCGGCCCCCATGTGATCCAGCTCGCCGGGCGCGAGGCCAGATGGATGGCGGTTGGCGCGCGCCTCGCCGAAGAGGCCGGCGCTGACATCATCGATATCAATATGGGCTGTCCGGCGCGTCAGGTGACGCGCGGCCTGTCCGGCTCGGCGCTGATGCGCGACCTTGATCATGCGCAAGGCCTGATCGAGGCGACGATCGCGGCGACCTCGAAACCGGTGACGGTGAAGATGCGTCTCGGCTGGGACCATGACACGCTGAATGCGGCCGATCTCGCTGCGCGGGCGCAGCGGGCCGGCGCCGCGATGGTGACCGTTCACGGCCGCACGCGCCAGCAATTCTATACCGGCCAGGCCGACTGGTCCGCCGTGCGGGCGGTGAAGGACGCCGTCTCGATCCCGGTCATCGTCAATGGCGACATCGCCACGCCGGAGGATGCGCGCTCGGCTCTGGCGCAATCTGGCGCAGACGGCGTCATGATCGGGCGCGCCGCGCAGGGTCGCCCCTGGCTGCCCGGGGCCATGGCTGATGCGCTGTCTCGAGGCGGAGATCTGATCGAGCCCCCCCTGGAGGCCGGCGCACGCGCCCTGTGCGATGCGCTGGGCGATAGCGTGGCCCTCTATGGCGAGGAGCTGGGCGTGCGCATGATGCGCAAGCATCTGGCGAGCTTCATTGACTGGGCGGTCGCGGATGTGGGCGCCGCCCGGGCCTGGCGCGCGTCTGTCTGCCAGCCGCGCACGGCGCGCGGCGTGCTGGAAGCGATGGACGCTTTCGCCGCCCGGAGCTGCGGGCGCGAGGCGGCATGACTGAGGCGCCCGCAGACCGGCTGGGCGAAGCGGCTCCGGTTGGGCTGGTCCTGGTGGACCGGGATGTGACGCTGGTTCAACTCAACGCCCGCGCCGAAATCCTGTTCGGGCGCTCAAGGCGCCGCCTGATGGGCCAGCCGCTGGCTCAATGCGGCCCCGTTGGCGCGGCCGCAGCGGAGCTGGCGCTGCGCGCCATCGCCGAAGAGCGTGAAGTGTTCGCACATGACCTGGCGGTCTTCACCCGGGACGGCCCCATGCGCCTGGCCGTCGATGCTGCGCCCGATGGCGGCGGGGCTTGCCTCAGCCTGCGGCCCTGGCCGGAAAGCTCAGCCAGTCCGCGCGGCGCCACCGCCGCCAGCGCGGCCGCGGGCTTTGGCCGCATGCTGGCGCATGAGCTGAAGAACCCGCTGGCAGGCGCGCGCGGTGCGGCGCAGCTGATCGCCGACGGCGCCGACGAGGAAACGCGCGAGCTGGCCGAACTCATCATGACCGAGACCGACCGCGCCCGCCGCATCGCCGAGCGCTGGTGCCATATCGGCGACATCGCCCCGCAGGCCTTCGCTGCGGTGAACCTGCACGGTCTGGTGCGCGAAGCGGTGCGCTCGGCCATGGCCAGCTCCAGCCCCGGCGTGCACTGGCACGAGCGCTTCGACCCGTCGATCCCTGACGCGCTGGCGGACCGTGATCTGGTGCTGCAGGCGGTCCTCAATCTTCTGGTCAATGCGGCCGAAGCGCTGGCAGATAGCGGCGGCGACGTCGTCGTGTCCACACGTTACCGCCAGCCGCGCCCCGGCGCGCCCGCGCCCGATGCCCGCCTCGAGATATCGGTGCACGATGACGGGCCGGGCGTGCCCGAGTCTCTGCGCGAGGCGGTGTTCAACCCCTTCGTGACCGGCAAGCCGGCCGGCGAGGGCCTCGGCCTTGCCCTGGTGGCGCGCATCGCGGACATTCATGGCGGCGGGGTGGAGTTTGACAGCCGCCCGGGGCGGACGGTGTTTCACCTCTATCTGCGTGACGCCGGGAGCGAAACGCCATGACACGACGCGTGCTGGTGCTCGAAGACGACGATTCGCTGCGCTTTGTGATCTCCAAAGCCCTGTCGCGCGCCGGTTTCGATGTGCGCGCCACCGCCTCGCCGGATACGGCGGTGGACCGGATGGTCCGGCGCGAAGCCGATGCGCTGGTGGCGGACGTGATCCTGG
Source organism: Alphaproteobacteria bacterium (assembly GCA_016124675.1). Lineage (GTDB taxonomy): Bacteria > Pseudomonadota > Alphaproteobacteria > Caulobacterales > Maricaulaceae > Oceanicaulis. The sequence goes on along the minus strand of WGNG01000019.1, from coordinate 16,330 downwards.
GCCGCGAGAATTTTCTCGACCGGCTGGACGAGCTGGCCCGGCTGCGGCCCGATGCGCCGGTCGTCGTGATGAGCGCGCAGACAACCGCCGCCACAGCGCTGGGCGCGGCACGTCGCGGCGCGTATGAGTATCTCCCAAAGCCCTTCAATCTCGAGGACTTGGTCAGCATTCTTGATAAGGCGCTCAAACCTTCAGAGCCGCGCACGACTGCGCGTGAGGAGGAAATGGGCGGCCTGGTCGGGCGCGCGCCGGCGATGCAGGAGGCGTTTCAGGCGCTCGCCCGGCTTGCGCGTGTGTCTGCGCCGGTGCTGATCACGGGTCCTGAAGGAGCGGGGCGCGCAGCCGCTGGCCGCTGGCTGCATCGCCAGAGCGGACCATCGACGCCGCTGGTGGAGGCGGGGCCAGAGCGGGCGCGGCGTGACGGATCCGATCTTCTCCAGCAGGCGACCGGCGGGGTTCTGCTGCTGCGCCGGGCCGAGCGCTGGGCGCGAGAGGTGCAGGACTGGGTGCTTGAGGCGCTGGAATCGCCTGGCCCGTCAGCGCCGCGCCTGATCGCCACAGCGGCCCCGGACGTGCGCGACCATTTGTCGGCGGCGCTGATTGATCGTCTCGCGGTGGGGTTCGTAACTCTGCCATCCGTCCGCGCCCGAGGCGACGATCGCGCCCGCCTGTTTGCCTGGTTTCTGGAGCAGGGCGGGCAGGGCGCCTGGACCCTCACGCCTGCCGGGGCCACTTTTGTCAATGCGCAGGCCTGGGACGGCGAGGTGCTGCAGATCGAGCGCACCGCTGCGCGCATCCGCGCCCAGGGCGTGCGCGGCGAGGTGGGTCCCGATGACATCGCGCGGGCCATGCGCGCTCCGGCGCCGCCCGATGCGCGCGAGGCGCTTGAGGATGCCGCCGTGCGCCGCCTGGCGCAGGCCTGGGCAGCCGGGTCAGGCGAGCCGCTGCGCGATGTGCTGGAAACGGTCGAGCGCGCAGCCCTGACGGCTGCGCTTGAAGCGGCGGGCGGGGTGCGCCAGGACGCAGCCCAGCGTCTGGGCATGAACCGCAACACCTTCACGCGGCGTCTTGCGGCGCTTGGGCTCGACACCGATACTGCGTCCTGAGCGTCACAGGTGTTGAAACGCGGCCACAGCTCGGTCATGATCCAGCGTCTTATTGATATGGGAGCGCCCCTTTGACACCCGCGCAGTCCGCACCCGCTGCCATCAGGCGGATTTCGGTCTTCGCCGTCGTGTTCTGCATGGCGGGGGGCGGCGTGATCGCCCTGGCGCTGATGTCGGTCAGCGCAGGCACCGTCTGGGAACCGACAGGCCTGTTATTCCGTTCCCTGCTGGCGGTGACCATCCTGGTCGCCGCGGGCCTTGCCATATCGGTCGCCTTGCGTGTCGGGCGCCGGCTGCGGGGCCGCAAGTTCGCCGAGCCCGCTCCGCGCCTGCAGATGCGCTTCATCACGCTGTTCGCCGTGGCGGCGATCGCGCCGGCGGTCCTGATGGCGGGCTTTCACGCCCTGGTGCTCAATCGCGGCATCGAGTTCTGGTTTGGAGAGCGGGTGACCACCCTTGTCGACGCCTCCGCTGAAATGGGCCGCGAATGGCCCAACGTGGCGCTCAGCTTCGTTCGCCTGCAGCTGAGCTCGCTGGCCGACGATTTGTCCGATCCGGCGGCCGTGCAGGGTCTTCAGGAGAGCCGCATCCTTTACCGCAATTACCTCACCCAGCAGGCGATGCTGCGCAATTTTCCGGCCGTCTATGTGATTGACGGTCAGGCCACCGTGCTGGCGCGCAGCGACGAGGCGCCCGATGCGCCGGCTTTCGTCGCCCCGACGCGCTTCATGTTCGAAGTGGCCGCTGAGGGCGATATCGGCGCCTCTGACCCGGTGACGCGTGAGGATGCGCCCGATTTCGTGCGGCTGCTGATCGCCATGCCCGAGTATGGCGACGCCTATCTCTATGTCGTCTGGTATGAGGATTTCTCGCTCTTGTCCGCGCCGCAGGCCGCGATCGCCTCGTTTCGCGAGGCGGTGCAGCGCGAGCAGCAGATGCGATCAAGCTTCTTCATCGTGTATGCGCTGGCGGCGCTGCTCATTGTCATCGGCGCGGTCTGGCTGGCGCTCAGCGCCTCCCAGCGTGTCACGGCGCCGGTCAGCCGGCTGGTGTCGGCGGCAGAACGCGTTCGCCGCGGTGATCTGGATGTCCGCGTGCATGTGGCGCGCGAGGATGACGAGATTGCTGCGCTGGGGCGCGCCTTCAATCGCATGACCCGCCAATTGTCGAGCCAGCGCAAGGCTTTGCTCGAAACCAACACCGAGAACGAACGCCGCCGCGCCTTCATCGAGGCGGTGCTGACCGGCGTCAGCGCCGGCGTGATCGGTCTGGATGCGCGCCAGCGCATCACGCTGATCAATCGCGCCGGCGCGCAAATGCTCGGCCATGAACCGGACGAGCTGATCGGCCGGCCCCTTGATGACGGCGCGGCGATGTTTCTTGATGTCGTCGATGAAGTCGCCCGGCGTCCCCAGGAGATCGCCGAGCGCCAACTCGATATCCCCAACGCAGACGGGGCGGTGGTGCACCTGAATGTCCGCGCCGGCGCTGATGAGGAGGGCGGGGTGGTGCTCACTTTTGACGATGTCACGCGCCTGGTGAGCGCCCAGCGAAATGCCGCCTGGCGGGACGTGGCGCGCCGTATCGCCCATGAGATCAAGAACCCGCTCACCCCGATCCAGCTCTCCGCCGAGCGCCTGCGCCGCAAATACCGCAGCTCGGTCAATGAAAGGGATCTCGAGACGTTTGACCGCTGCATCGACACCATCGTGCGCCAGGTCAGCGATATCGGGCGCATGGTGGACGAGTTTTCCTCGTTCGCACGCATGCCCGCGCCGAAAATGGAGGCAGCGGACCTCAATGAGATCGCCCGCTCGGCGGTGTTCGCCCAGCGCGTGGCGTCGCCCTCCATCCGCCTCACCCTGGATGGGCCGGAGCCTGGCCCGCAGGTGGAGTGCGACGCCCGCCTCGCCGGACAGGCGCTGGCCAATATCCTGAAGAACGCCGCTGAAAGCGTCTCGGCCCGCATGGACCGTGACAGCGCCAAGACGCCGGGAGAGATTGCGGTGCGCGTGTTCGCCCATGACGGATTTGGCGTGATCGAGGTGCGTGATGACGGGCTGGGCTGGCCCGTCGCCGACAAGTCGCGCCTGACCGAACCCTATATGACCACACGCGAAAAGGGCACCGGCCTCGGGCTGGCGATTGTCCGGCGCGTGATGGAGGATCATGGCGGCCGCCTCGATCTCGACGATCCGGCGCCCGGCCTGGCCGGCGCCGTGGTGCGTCTGGCCTTTCCCTTGCTTGACACGCCTGCGGCGCTCGACAGCCCTGCGGCGCGTGCGGAGGTGTCTCACTGATGTCCCGGGATATTCTGATCGTTGATGACGAAGCCGACATCCGCGAGCTCATCGGCGGGCTGCTGGAGGATGAGGGCTATGAAGCGCGCTATGCCGGCGACGCCGACAGTGCGCTTGCCGCCGTGCGCCAGCGCCGCCCGTCCCTGGCCATTCTCGATGTCTGGCTGCAGGGCTCGCGCCTCGACGGCATCGAACTCCTGGACGAGATCAAGCGCACCGATCCCTTGTTGCCGGTGGTGGTCATCTCCGGTCACGGCACGATCGAGACGGCGGTCGCCGCCATCCGCAAGGGCGCGTATGATTTCATCGAGAAGCCCTTCAAGTCGGACAAGCTTCTGATCACGGTGGAGCGGGCGCTTGAAGCCAGCCAGCTGCGCCGGGAGAATGCCGAGCTGCGCGCGCGCTCGGAAATCCAGACCGATCTTGTGGGCCGCTCCGCCGCGATCATCGCGCTGCGCCAGACCATCGACCGGGTGGCGCCCACCAATTCGCGCGTGCTGATTTCCGGTCTGCCCGGCACGGGCAAGGAGCTGATCGCGCGCATGATCCACGCCGCATCGAACCGCTCCAAAGGTGATTTCGTGCCGGTCAGCGCCGCGCTGATGGACCCGGACCGCGTCGAGATGGAGCTGTTCGGGTCCGAGCGCGACGGGGTGGTTGAGCGCACCGGCCATCTGGAAGCGGCCCATGGCGGGACGCTCTTCCTCGACGAGGTCGGCGACATGCCGTTGGCGACCCAGGGTAAGCTGTTGCGCATGCTGGTGGAGCAGCGCTTCCGCCGGGTCGGCGGCGCGGCGGATGTCGAGGTGAATGTGCGCGTCTTGTCGTCCTCTGCGCGCGATCTGCGCGCCCTGATCAGCCAGGGGCGGTTCCGCGAGGATCTGTATCACCGTCTCGCCGTGGTGCCGATCGAGATCCCGACACTCGCCGAGCGGCGTGATGACATCCCGCATCTGGTGGAGCATTTCATCGAGCGTTTGACCGCCATGACCGGTCTGCCGCGGCGGCGGATTGGCGACGACGCCATGGCGGCGCTGCAGGCCCATGACTGGCCGGGCAATGTGCGCCAGTTGCGCAATAATGTGGAGCGGCTCCTCATCCTGGCTTCGGGCGAGCCCGACGAGCCGGTGACGCTGGATCATCTGCCGGGCGAGGTGGCGGGCCGGTCGACCAGCGGTGCATCGGGCCTGGACGCCGAACGCATGATCGCCCTCCCGCTGCGCGATGCGCGCGAGAGCTTCGAGCGCGAGTATCTGCGCGCCCAGATCAGCCGGTTTGGCGGCAATATCTCCCGCACGGCGTCCTTCATCGGCATGGAGCGCTCGGCCCTTCACCGCAAGCTCAAGACGCTCGGCGTCGCCGGGCCCGGCCGCCGCGACGACGATCCCGACGCGGACACTTTGTCATGAAAGCGGTCGTTTGCGGCGCCGGGCGGGTCGGCCACGGTATTGCGCGCGAGCTCGCCTCGGAGGGCAATGCCGTCACCGTTGTCGACTGGTCGCGCGAGCTGATCGACAAGGTGACCACTGATCTGGATGTGCGCGGCGTGGTCGGCCACGGCGCCCACCCGGACGTGCTCGAGCGCGCCGGGATCGCCAATGCTGATCTCCTTGTGGCGGTGACCTATTCGGATGAAACCAACATGGTGGCCTGCCAGGTCGCCAAGACCCTGTTCGACACGCCCACGCGCATCGCGCGGGTGCGCGCGCAAACCTATCTCGACCGGCGCTGGGGCGACCTGTTTTCGTCTGACGGCCTGCCCATCGACGTCACCATATCGCCCGAGCTGGAGGTGAGCCGGTCCATCCTGCAGCGCCTTGAAACGCCTGGCGCCTTCGCCACCGCGCCCTTCGCCAATTCCCGCGTCCAGATTCTCGGCTTGCGCGTGGACGAGCAATCGCCCGTCGCGGGCAGCTCGCGCGATCAGCTTCTGGAGCTGTTTCCCGATCTCGGCTTTGATCTTGTCGGCATTCAGCGCGACAAGACGCTCTTCATTCCCGGCCCCACCGATCAGCTTATGCCGGGTGATGACGCCTATGTCAGCGTCCAGGCGGCTCACGTCAAACGGGCGCTGGACGTGTTCGGCCGGTCGGCTCAGCGCGCCCGGCGCGTGGTCATTGTCGGCGCCGGCAATATCGGCCTGTATGTCGCCCGCGCGCTGGAGCGCGTGAGCGGCGTGCGGGTGCGCATCATCGAGCGCGACAAGGCGCAGGCCGAGCGTGCAGCCGACGTGCTGCGCAAGACCGTCGTGCTGCACGGCGACGGGATGGACCGCAACATCCTGCGTGAGGCGGGCGTGGAGGATGCCGAGCTTGCGCTGTGCCTGACCAATGACGACAAGGTCAATCTCCTGAGCGCCGTCATGGCGAAAGGCGAGGGGGCGGAGCGGTCGGTGTGCCTCGTCAATGAAGAAGCGTTCAAGTCCGTGCGCGGCGCGCTGGGCGTCAATGTGATGATCGACCCGCGCGAGGTGACGGTTTCCACGATCCTCCAGCATATCCGCCGCGGGCGCATCACCGGGCTTCAGTCTCTCGCCGGCGGCGCGGCCGAAGCGCTCGAAGGCGTGGCGCTGGCGACCTCGCCCCTGGTGGGCAAGGCCCTCAATGCGCTCGATCTTCCCGAGGACGTGTCGGTCTGCGCGCTGGTGCGCGGCGACGCGGTTCATTTTGCGCGCGAACCGGTGCAGATTGAGGAGAACGACCGCGTCGTGTTCTTCGCCCTGAAGGGCTCGGTATCAAAGGTCGAGCAGCTGTTCCGGGTCAGCCTGCAGTACTTCTAGCCCTGTCGGGGAACGCGTCATGACCCAGTCCCCGCGCCTGGTCCGAGCGCTTGGCTGGTGCGCCCTGTTTCTCGGCGCCGCCGCCGCGCCCTTCATCCTGTTCGCCTGGCTTGAGGGCGCGGCGAGCGAGGCGCAGGGCTTTCTGGCGACCGCGCTTTGCGGCGTGTTCGCGGGCGGCGTGACGCTTGCGGGCACAGCCGGGACCGCACGCCCGGCCACGGCCTCGGCGTCGCTGCGACTGGCGCTTCTGGTCTGGCTCGCCGCGCCGCTTCTGGCGGCGCCGCCGCTCATCGCTGCGGCCGGTGACATCATGACCGGCGTGTTTGAAGCCTATTCGGCGCTGACGACCACGGGCGCGGTTCTGCTGGCGCCTGAGGACGTATCGCGGGCGGGCGTGTTGTGGCGCTGCCTGCTGGCCTGGCTCGGCGGGCTGGGAAGCCTGGTCCTGGCCGTGACCGTCTTCGCGGCGCTGGAAGACACCGGCACGGGGCTTCGCCGCACCAGTCTTCTAACCATCGAGCGCGCCGATCTGTTCACCAATTTCGGACCCGCCTTGCGGCGGCTCGGGGCAGCGTACCTGGTGGTGACGGGCGCCGGATTCCTGTTGCTTTCGGCGTCCGGCGCCAGCGCCTTTGACGCGCTGTGCCTGTCGCTGGCGGGCCTGTCGACGGCGGGGCTGGCGCCGCAGAGCGGACCGCTGGCCGGTTGGCTGGCGCCGGGGGCGATCTTTGTCCTCGCCCTGTTGTGCATTCTGGGAGCCTGGAACTTCGCCGCCTTCTACGAGATGCTGGTGCGCCATCGCGCCCGCGCGGCGTCGGGAGAGCTGCGCGCCATGGCGATGATCACCCTGGCGCTCGTCCTGGCTGCCGGTTTCGCCAACGGGGCCGGCGCGTTGCTGCCGGCCGGGCTTGATACGATTTTCGCCATCACCACCAGTGGCTATCAGACCGTGCAGCACCTGACCCTTCCGGTCCCGGTGCTGATCTTTCTCGCCATGATCGGCGGCTCGGCAGTCTCGACCAGCGGCGGGCTGAAGATGACACGGGTGCTGATCCTGATGCGCCGCGCCTGGGGCGAGGTCACCTTGCTGGCCCACCCCTCGGCGGCCGTGCGCAGCCGCTATGGCGGGCGCACCCTGACCGACGACGCATTCGCCGGCGTCGCTGTCTATGCCCTGGCCTATCCGGTGGCGCTGGGCGCCGGCGCCATCCTGCTGGCCGTCGCCGGGGCCGGATTTGAAGACGCCTGGCGTGCGGCCGGCGCAGCGATCGCCAATGCAGGCCCCCTGGCAGGACCGGCGTTCGACGATCTCAACCCGGCCGGTCTCTCCATCTCCATCGCGCTCATGGTGTTCGGCCGGCTCGAGATTCTGGCCGCGTTCGCGGCGCTCGGTGTGATTTTTGCAGGCGATTGAGCCTGCGCGATGCAGGTGAACATGGTTGCAGTGCAGCGAAACCGTGGTTACCTGTTGCGTCGTGGGTCGGCCGCCGGGCCGGACGAGCTGGGCTTTGCAGGGCTGATGTCTAACGATAAGAAGCAGAATCTTCAGGATGTATTCCTGAATACAGTGCGCAAGAACAAAACCTCTTTGACCATTTTTCTGGTCAATGGCGTCAAGCTTCAGGGTGTTGTTACCTGGTTTGACAACTTTTGTGTCCTGTTGCGCCGTGAAGGACAGATACAGCTGGTCTACAAGCATGCGATCTCGACCATCATGCCGAGCCAGCCTGTCCAGCTGTTTGACAAAGATGAGGCGGACGAAGAGAACGCGGATTGATCGACCGTCAGGCACAGGCCGACCAGGCGCTGGTTTTGCTGCCGCTGGTCTCCAGAATGGACAGCGCGCGGGCGCAGGCGCGCCTGGAAGAGGCTTGCGGGCTCGCCGAGGCGCTTGATCTCGTCGCCGTTGAAGCGCGCATTGAACCGGTCAGAAAACTCTATGCCGGCGCCTATTTCGGGTCGGGCAAGCTGGAGGCGCTGGCCGCGCGCGTCAGCGAGCTGGGCGTGGGCGTCGTCATCGTCGACACCGCGCTGAGCCCGATCCAGCAGCGCAATCTGGAAAAGAAGCTCAAAGCCAAGGTCGTTGACCGGACAGGGCTGATCCTTGAGATTTTCGGCCGCCGCGCCCAGACCAGCGAGGGCCGGCTGCAGGTCGAGCTGGCGCGCCTGTCCTATGAGCGCTCGCGGCTGGTGCGCACCTGGACGCACCTCGAACGCCAGCGCGGCGGCCGCGGCTTTCTGGCGGGGCCGGGCGAAAGCCAGATCGAAACCGACCGCCGCCTGATCTCTGACAAGATGGCCAAGCTGCGCCGCGAACTGGATGAGGTGGTGCGCACCCGCACGCTTCACCGCAAACGCCGCCAGTCTGCGCCCTGGCCGATGGCGGCGCTGGTCGGCTACACGAACGCGGGCAAGTCCACGCTGTTCAATCTGCTGTCGCGCGCTGAAGTGCTCGCCAAGGACATGCCCTTCGCCACGCTGGACCCGACCGTGCGCGCCATTCGCACCGGCTCTGGCCGCAAGCTTCTGATCTCCGACACGGTGGGGTTCATCACCGATCTGCCGACCGAGCTCATCGCCGCCTTCCGCGCCACGCTGGAGGAGGTGAGGGAGGCCGACGTGCTCATCCATGTGCGCGACATGGCCGATCCCGACAATGAGGGGCGCAAGCGCGACGTGATCGACGTTCTGAAAGCCATCGGCGCCGGTCCGCAATCGGGACAGGTCATCATCGAAGCGTGGAACAAGGCGGACCGCCTGGACGCCGAAGCGCGCGAGGATCTGCTCTGGCGCGCCCGCGCCACGAGCAATCGGCCGGAAGAACCGCACGCCGTCCCGACTTCGGCAGTGACCGGCGAGGGGGTTGAGGCGCTGATGAACCTGGTCGATGCGGCATTGTCGCGCGACGATTTCATCCTGCGGGTGAAGGCGGGCCCGGGCGACGCGGCTGCCATCGCATGGGTCCATGAGCACGGCGAGATTCTCGATGAGCGCTCCGAGCCCGAGACCGGTCAGGTCCATGCCGTCGTGCGCCTGAGCCAGGCCGACGCCGGACGTTTCAGCACGCGCTTTCCGGGCCTGGGCCAGTCGGTGCGCGACCGCTCCTGACGGGGCGGCGCGCCGCCGGCCGGGGACGCGCAGGCCTGATCAGGCTTCGCGCTCTTGAAGCTTGGCCGAACGCCAATGCGACTCCATCACCTCAAGGCTAACATCGCTGCAGGTTTTGCCTTCCGTTGCAAGGCGTTGCTCAATCCAACGGAAGCGCCGCTCGAACTTTGCATTGGCGCTGCGCAGCGCGGCCTCGGGGTCGACCGACAGCTTGCGCGCCAGGTTGGATATGACAAACAGGAGGTCGCCCAGCTCCTCGGCGACATGCGCCTGATCGCCTGATGCGATGGCGCCGCGGACCTCGCCAAGCTCTTCATCCAGCTTGTCAAACACCTCCTCAGCCGACGGCCAGTCATAGCCCACGCGCGCCGCGCGCCTGGTCAGCTTTTCGGCCCGCACCAGGGCGGGCAGGGCGAGGGGGATGTTGGCGAGCACTGAGGTGTCGCTTGCGCCTTTCTCGGCCCGCTCCTGAGCCTTTTGCGCTTCCCAGGCGCGGGTCTGGCTGGCCGCGTCGCGCTCCTCTGCGCCCGCGAACACATGAGGATGGCGCCGGACCATCTTGTCGCTGATCGCCGCTGCGACATCCTCAAAACCGAAATGACCGGCTTCGCGCGCCATCTGGCTGTGAAACACGACCTGGAGCAGGAGATCGCCCAGCTCGTCCCGCAGATCGGCCATGTCGCCGCGCTCGATCGCATCGCAAACTTCGTAGGCTTCTTCCAGCGTGTAGGGCGCGATGGAGCTGAAATCCTGCTCGAGATCCCACGGACAGCCGCTCTGCGGATCGCGAAGGGCGGCCATGATGGACAGGAGGCGCGCCATTGCGCCGGCGGGCGCTTCGGCCATCACAGTGCGGTCGCAGTCCGGTGCAGCGTCATGGCCGGTGGGCGTTGCTGCAGAGGGGTGATCGGAAGAAGTCATCTGACACATCGGTCCAATTTGCGCATAAGATATATTATGAGAAGCACGTGACGCCACGAAGCAGATTTGCGCCTGTATGACGTGATTCCCGTTCCGCTGGCCTGCCAGCGCCTGCCGGGCCTCAGGCCGGGCTCACGCTGTGCAACTGGCCATCCACCAGGATGAGCTCCATTCCGTCATAGGCTGGCCTCACATCAGCTGGCAGCCGCGCGCGCAGCGTCTGGTAATCGAGATCGATGTGCAGATTGGTCAGGACGCCCAGCTCCGGCCGGATAGTCTCCAGCCAGTCCAGCGTCAGGGCGAGATGGGCATGGCTCGGATGCGGCTTGTCGCGCAAGGCGTCGACGATCCAGACCGTGCATCTGGCCAGCGCCGCGAAAGCCGCAGTGTCCAGGCCGCTGACATCGGGCGTATAGGCAAACCCGCCGGCGCGCACGCCGCTGCACGGCGCGGATCCGTGCTCGACATCAAACAGGCTCAGCTCAGCCGTTCCGCCCTCGCCTGTGATGGCGATCACCTCGCCCGGCGCTGCGTCATGGGCGGTCAACAGCGGCGGATAGGACGATCCTGCGGGTGTTTCGAAGATATAGTCAAAGCGCTGGGTGATCTCGCGGCGCGTCGCCGGGCTCATATGCGCTGGCAGGCGTGCGCCGCGCCGGTAGACGATCGCGCGGACATCATCAATGCCGTGGGCCTGGTCGGCATGGGCATGGGTGAACACGACCGCATCCAGATCGCTGACCCGCGCCGCGAGCAGCTGGGTTCTCAGGTCTGGCGCGGTGTCGATCAGCACGCGCGTCACCTTGCCCGACACCAGATCCTCAATGGTTTGAGCGGCTTCCAGAAGCAAACTGCAGCGAAGCCTGTAGTTTTTTGGCTCATCGGGATCGCACGCGCCCCAGTCGCCATCCAGGCGCGGCACGCCGCCCGACGAGCCGCAGCCCAGAATGCGCGCGCGCAGAACCGGCGCCATCAGGATATCCGGATCCGGTCAAACAGGGTCAGCGCGGCGCGGGTGGTGCGGTCTGCAGTCTCCTGGGCACTCCAGCCATATAGCGCGCCCAGTGCGTCGGCGACATGCGGCAGGAAGGCCGGCTCATTGCGCTGGCCGCGCTTGGGCGCCGGCGCCAGATAGGGACAATCGGTCTCGATGATCACGCGGTCTCGCGGGATGATGTCGCGAAACACGGCGCGCACGTCCTCCGCCTTCTTGAAGCTGAGTATGCCCGAGGCAGAGAAATACACGCCCAGCGCCGCGGCGCGCCGCGCCAGCTCTGCGCCGCCGGTATAGCAATGGAGCAGCGCGCGAAACGCCCCCTGCTCCATCTCCTCCTCCAGAAGGTCGGCCATCTGCGCGTCGGCCTCGCGGCAATGCAGGACGATGGGCAGGCCGGTGAGGCGCGCCGCCGCGATATGGGCGCGCAGGCTGGCGTACTGATCGTGCGCGCCCGAATGATTGTAATGGAAATCCAGCCCTGTCTCGCCGATGGCGACGACTTTGGGGTGGCGGGCGATCTCAACCAGCTCGGCCGCCGTGATATCCGGCCGGTCCTTGGCGTGGTGGGGATGGGCGCCGATCGTGCACCAGACATCATCATTCACATCAGCAATCGCTGATACAGCACCGAAATCACTGAGCCTGCAGCAGATTGCAATCATCGGCGACACGCCCGCCTCGCGCGCACGCTCCAGCACTGCCTCCAGATCATCGGCGAAGTCCGGCCCGTGCAGATTGACGTGGGTGTCGATGAGCATGATGGGTTTGTCAGCTGGCGGCTGTGCGTACGAGGCTCAGCGCGTAGTGGATGGATTGGCGCGGGTCGAGATAGAGGTTTTCGGTGTCCGTCGCCAGCCGTGTCAGTTGATCGCCGGCGTCGAGCCAGGCGGCTGCGCCGCCGGGACCCTCCAGCGCGGCGGCGCGGGCGCGGCGGCGCGTATAGCTGATGAGGAAGTCCATGAGCGTGCGCCGCATGGTCTCCCCGTCCTTGCGCGCCGCGCCGTCAGCCAGCTTGCGGGCCGCGTGCGGATCAAGGTCCGGCAGGCGATCCAGCGCGGCGTCGATCACATCTTTCAGCTCAGCGGCGCCGGACGCCGCCAGCACCAGCGCCCGTCCCGGCGCGCCATCGGCCAGTGCAGCGGCGCGCGCCGCCTCGTCAGGGGCGACGCCGTGACGCTCCGCCAGCCAGCGGGCCGTGTCGTCCACCGGCGGCGGCCGCAGCGCCAGGGTCCGGCAGCGCGAGCGTATGGTCGGCAATACCCGTCCCGGCGCATTGACGATCAGGAGCAGCAACCCGCGCCGCGGCGGCTCCTCCAGCGTCTTCAGCAGAGCATTGGCTGAATTGGTGTTGAGCTCGTCGGCGCTGTCGATGATGCAGACCCGCCAGCCCCCCTCGCCCGCGCTCTTGGAGAAGAATTCCGGCGCGCGCCGGGTCTCCTCCACCGGTATTTCCGATTTCAGCTTGCCGGTCTTGTCGTTGAACGGGCGCCGGATCAGCAACAGGTCCGAGCTCGACAAGGCCTCGATGCGGCGGCAGGCGGGATGGGCCGGGTCGGCTGACAAGGGCTGCGGTCCCGCCGCCGGGGCGCCCAGCATGCGCCGGGCGAGGCGCCAGGCGAGCGTCGCCTTGCCCACGCCCTTGGGGCCGGTGATCATCCAGGCGTGATGCATGCGTCCGCGCGCCAGCGCGTCCTCCATGGCGCCGGCCGCCCTGTCCTGACCGAACAGGTCATAGACCGTGCGCGGATGGGCAAGCTCACCCTCGCGATCGGCTTCCGCGATATCGCTCATGGCATGGCGAGCCGCTGCGCGATCACCTCAAGGGCGGCCGCCGCCAGGGCTTTGGGCGGCAGGCTTGCGTCCAGCACCGCGCAGCGCCCCGGCTCGGCGGCGGCGATCGCCAGGAAGGCCTGGCGCAGGCGGGCGTGGAAGTCGGCCGGGCGGGCTTCAAAGCGGGTCATCGCCTCGCCGCGCGCGGCGGCGCGCGCCAGCCCGGCTTCGGGTTCGAGATCCGTGATCAAGGTGAGGTCCGGCGTAAACGTCCCCAGCGCTGCGCTCGCGATCGCGTTGAGGCGCCCGGGCGCCAGCCCGCCGGCTGCGCCCTGATAAGCCCGGGTGGAATCGGAAAACCGGTCGCAGATCACCCAGGCGCCGCGCTCCAGCGCCGGCGCGATCACGCGGCGCACATGGTCCTCGCGCGCGGCGTACAGAAGCAGGGTTTCACCCAGAGCTGACCAGCGCCCGGCCTCGCCGTCCACCAGCAGGGTGCGCAGGGCCTCGGCATTGGGCGTGCCGCCGGGCTCGCGGGTCAGCACGATCTCCAGCCCGCGCGCGGTCAGCGCCTCGCCCAGAGCGCGCGCCAGCGTGGTCTTGCCAGCCCCTTCCCCGCCTTCCAGCGTGATGAACCGTCCGCGCTCCACGCCGCTATCCGCCCCGGATGAGGGTTACGAGGCCCTGCCCTGCGCGCCCCAGCAGACCCTTGCGCGGCACATCCGCCGCAGCCTCCAGCGGGACTGAGAACGCGCGCCCGTCCGGCGTCGAGACCTGCAACTGGGCCACCACATCGCCTTGAGCGATCGGCGCGCGCAGCGGACCCTCATAGACGATCTCGGCGCGCACATCCGCGCGGTCGCGCCGGTGCACGCCAAAGCTCAGCGCCTCCACCGCGCGCAAGGGGACCTCCTGGGCGCGGCCCATATACACCTGCGCGGCTCCGGCTTCCTGACCGGCCTCCACCAGCCGCACGAGCTCGAACTCGGTAAAGGCGGCGCGCATCAGGCGCTCGGCCTCGTCGGCGCGGGCGCGCTCGGTCTCCATCCCGTTGAACACCACGATCCGCCGCTCGCCCTCGCGCACGGCCGACGCGGTCAGGCCGAACCCGGCCTCGTCGGTGCGGCCGGTCTTCAGCCCGTCCGCGCCCTGCATGGAGCCGATCAGCGGATTGCGGTTGAACTGGCGGATGCCGTTATAGGTGAACACCGGCTGGGCGTAGAATTCATAGTATTGCGGAAAGTCGCGAATGATGATCTGCGCCAGGCGCGCCAGGTCATGCGCCGAGATCCGGTGCTCGGGATGCGGCCAGCCGGTGGCGTTGGCGAAATTCGCGCTCTCAAGTCCAAGCTCGCGCGCCCGCTGCGTCATCATCAGGGCAAAATTCTCTTCCGTGCCCCCCAGCGCCTCGGCCACCACGATGCAGGCGTCATTGCCCGACTGGACGATGATCCCCTGCAGCAGATCGCGCACGCTGGCGCGAGAGTTGAGGTCGAGAAACATGGTGGACGAGCCCGACGCCGCGCCGCCGCGCCGCCAGGCGGTTTCACTGACCGGGAGCATGTCGTCCATCGACAGCCGCCCGTCCTCGAGCGCCTCGAACACCATCAGCGCCGTCATCAGCTTCGACATCGAGGCCGGCGGCATGGGGATGTCGCCATTCCTGGAGAACATCACCGCCCCGGTATCGTAATCGAGGATCACCGCATGGCTGGCGCGGGTGTCGAAGGCGCTGTCCTGGGCCAAGGCGGGCGCGGCTGCGACGGACGCGAACATGGCGAGGACGGATGCGAATTTCACGATTGTTGCTGGCATGGCGCGGCGCGTCTCCGGCGGCTGGAACGAAGCATCATCCAGACTAACCCCGCCCGCCCCGCGCCGAAAGGCTGTGCGCCAGCTTGTCCTACTGCCGGCTGGCGTGCCGGGTGATGCCAGGGCCGCGCACGATGCGCGGCACGGCCGCGCGATCTTCAGGGTTCGCCGGGCCGAGCGCCTCCACGCGCACCTGCGCCACCCCCAGATCCACCATGTCGAGGGCCTCGGCCGCTGCCCGGCTGAGATCGATGATGCGCCCGCCGGTGAACGGTCCGCGATCATTGATACGCACGATGACGCTGGCGCCAGTATCGAGCCGCGTCACGCGCGCCAGCGATGGCAGCGTCATGCTGGGATGGGCCGCGGTCAGCGCATGCTGGTCAAATGTCTCGCCGCTGGCGGTGCGCCGGCCATGGAAGGGCTCGCCATACCAGGACGCCACCCCCTCTTCCGCCTCGCGCACCGGCAGGCGTTCGCCGGCGATGTCGACGGACGCAACCTCTGTCGTTGGCGTTGATAGGGTGTTCAATGAAGCGGGCGCGGGCGGGGCCGCCGCTGCGGTCGCGGCGTCACCGGCGTGCGGCGTCGCGCAGGCCTGCAGGCCGGCAAGGGCGGCCACAAGCGCAGGGATCACGGCGTGTCTGGATCGCAAAGGCAAGGGCGAGCCGCTCCCGCTGACGGACAGGCGCAACACCCTAGCCGCTGCGCGCACCGGCGCAAGCCCATCCGTCTTGCACACCTGAAGCCCCGCCGCTAAACCGATCCCGCCGGAGGAGTGGCAGAGCGGTCGAATGCGGCGGTCTTGAAAACCGTTGAAGGTTAACGCCTTCCGGGGGTTCGAATCCCTCCTCCTCCGCCATTTCGCAGAAGTTCGCGACCGTTCTTCGTGCATCGCAGACTTACGCTGAAATTTGTCGTAGCACTGCCTTCGCGCGAATATTCCTTTAGATTGGTGAGCTTAAGTTGCACCTGTGCGGCGGTGCGCCGGCATGTCAGACACGATTATCTGCTGCGTCTGCGGGTCGAAGCAGTAGTAAATGCGCAGGCAACGGATCGGATCGCGTGTGTTTCCACCGTTCTTGATGTGCCAGTCGGCTGAAAACCTGCGGCCATTCCAGTCGAACTCGTAGGTGTCCGCGCCACAGGAAGCGTTCTGGATGCCATCCATGATCGTCACGTTGTTGATCGATCCACCCCCGCCATTCATGCGTTGGTCCCTACATTCCGACGCCAGCCAGAGCAGGCAGCGCGATGCTGTCTCGACATCTTTAAATACCGGATTTCGTGCCCCGCGATGCGCGTTCGGTGTCAGGACCAGTCGCCCTGCCAATTGTTCATCACACCATCCGGGCAGGTCATGCCAGCTTGCAGGAAACGCAATGTCCTGATCGGGATGACCCAGCCCCCTGATCCGGGCCGTGAGTTAGTAGAGTCTGTTCGCCTTTCTTTCTGGGTTGATGTGTTTGGTCAAGGCCCGGTGAGCGGAGCTTGCGCGTAGCTCAAGCGAGCCGGGCCGGGGGTGACGGGTTCGCTC